>SDWH01000001.1 GCA_019550975.1 Bacteroidales bacterium SW299
GCTAATTCGCAATACATTGTGTATGAATTAGTTGGCTAATTTTGTTATATTTACTGAATATCCCTTCTTAAATAATACAAAAACACCCAATTTTACATTCTTAGGTGTAAAACTGGGTGTTTGTTTTGCAATGTGCTAATTTTCAGCATTTATTGCGGAGAGACAGGGTTATGAACCTGCTCTCCTATATCCTTGAAATTCAATTCGTTATCAAAATGTCAATGCCTTAGGGGGTACAACTTAGGTTACAAAAAAGACTGAATTTTGTCTGTTCTTGGCTTTTAGTTGTCTGCCTAAAACTTCGGTTCAAAGATACAATTTGTTTTTGATTCGCGCAAATATCTGATAATAATTATTTCCCAGTTAGTGCAAGGTGCAAGCTATATATATAAATATAGACTTGCACCTTGCACTAAAAAATTACTGGCACACAAATGTTTGAAAACAGAAAATCCGTATCTTCGTGATTGAAATTGAAAATGGATGCGTATGTTTACCAACAGGGAAGAAGTATTGGAAAATGCTTTGCGAGTATTCGCAAAAATGAACTATGAGAAAGCAAGCCAGATGGAAATAGCCAAAGCCTGCGGTCTGTCAAAAGCAGGACTGGTCTATTATTACCCGTTCAAGCTGGACTTGTTCGTAGCGGTCGTGGACAAATATATATTCCACACCCAACAGTTAGAAAACAAGTTCCAGTTCACGGCAAGTTCGTTCTCGGAATTTATCGACCAGTATGTAACTGGGGTGGAAAATACCATGAACAGCCTTGTGAGCCTGCTCGATGACGGGAACAATCCCTATGGGTGCAGCTTCAATTTCTACTACTACCACTTGCTGATGCAGGTACGGTTATATTATCCCAATGCAGAAAAGAAGATAGCCTCCATATTTGAACAGAACTATCAGTTATGGAAGTCTGCCATCCAAAGAGCAAAAGAAAAGGGAGAAATCCGACAGGATGTAAATGTGGAAGAAACCGCTTCGGTGTTCTGGCAAGTCTTTTTCGGTTTTTCTTTTGAACAGTCATTCTTTCAAGGGGTGAACATAAAGCAACTGGAACAAAAACTACATTCCATTTACTCTTTGTTGAAAGCCTGAAACCGGGCTTTCAATGCAAACCTACAACCGCATATCATTCTTGTAAGCAGTTTTAACACAACAAAACCAACCGACCGATTTGTTTTTATTTTCCTTTTCTCTATATTTGTAGCAACGATTTTATTTTCAGCTACATGGACAATGTTCAAAAACAGAGAGGAAATGTCGTGCTTTACAAGGAGCAAAAGGACGGTACGGACTACATACGGGTAGAGTATGCAGAAAACGGGGAAATCTCCTTACTACTCTCCCAAGATAAAGCCGTGGAAATGGCTGGCAACGGTTCTGCCTACATAACGGCGGAAACATTCAAGCTATCGGATTTCTACGACCGTTATTCTCCCTATGCTTACATTGATTACAGCCGGGTGTACGTGCGGCATCCCAAACCCACAAGAGAATACACGCTACCGGAAGGCTATCTTGAACTTTTGGAACAGAAACGGTACAGCCCATCGACCATAAAAACCTATCGAGCCTATTTCAGCGACTTCATGGAATACCACAAAGGACGTAACATTGACCGTCTGAAAGTGGCAGACATCAACAGGTACATTCTCTACCTCGTGAACGAAAAGAAAATTTCCGTATCACAACAGAATATGCGCATCAACGCCATCAAGTTCTATTACGAGCAAGTGAAAGGCGGAAAACGGCAATACTACGGTGGCATTACACGGGCAAAAGAGTATAAGACAATCCCGGAGGTATTGAGCAAGAACGAGATAAAACGCATTCTTGACCAGCTATCCAACATCAAGCATCGCTGTATGATTTCCTTAGTTTATTCTGCCGGATTGCGGCGTAGTGAACTGCTGAACCTCACACCCAAAGACATCAACAGTGAAACGATGTCTGTGCGTATCATGGGTAAAGGAAAGAAATGCCGCTATTCGCTGCTTTCGCCCAAACTACTGGAAGAACTGCGGCTGTATTTTCGTGAATACCGCCCGAAAAAATGGCTGTTTGAAGGCGAAACGCCCGGAGTTCAATACTCGGCAAGCGCATTGGTGAAAGTGCTGAAAGAAGCCGCACAACGTGCGGGCATCAAGCATCGGGTACATGTACACATGTTGCGCCATTCATTTGCGACCCATCTGCTGGAACAAGGAACAGACCTACATACGATACAGGAACTGTTAGGGCACAATGATATAAAGACCACAGCTATATATCTTCATACCTCGAATGCACATAAAGCTAAAATTCCAAACCCGCTTGATTCGTTGGATGATTCATAGGGTGCAGCTATTAGAGATTAGGAAACACACCTGCCGGGTGTCGGTTATCGAAATATCCTACACCTAAAGGTGCATTTATAAACAAATTAACATCAAAAACAGTGTACCATAATGGAAACAAGAGATAAACTTTTTACCGAAGAACAGTATATAAAGCAATTGGCTAAGTATACTACCAGAATAGAAAAACTTAATAGTATGATAGAACAATCAGAAAAAGATGGTGATGAGATTAGCCCTGATTTGTATGGACGTTTATTTGATTGTAGAGTTTATACTATCGTAACTATGTATTCTATGGGGGAGAATTTAGAATCTATAGAATCCAATTATATTTTAACAATCAATGTTTTAGAAAAATGCTGGACTCCGTATGGCTATTATGTTCAGATGTTATGGTTGCTTTCAATAGGAATCATGTTGGAGTATGATAATAATGTTATTGATAAACTCCGCGTACTTATAGACATGAAAGAAGTTAAAGACCGTGTTTATGATGTATTGCTGAATTACCGTTTCCCGGAACGGAAGGAAATGGCGGATTGTGTGTTTGATGCTGTGCCTTATCGGGCAATCTTGGAAGTGTCGGATTTGGCTAAAACAAACAAGCTTCAAGCGACGAAGCGATTGGAAAAGTATCTAAAAAGGGAATGGTATCGAGGACATTCCGATTGTGCTTGGCATGACGACCACAAATATGGTATAATACATGATGGATATTGGAGTTTTGAGAGCGGTGCATTGGTCAAGGTTTTGGGGCTGGATGATAGCAGCCTGAAAGGGTTGCCATATTATCCATACGATATGGTACACTGGAGTGAGAATAAAATATGATGTTAACGAAGCAGGATAACGGCAAGCCGTTCCCTGCTGAACCATTATGAACAGTAGCAATATATGATACATAGAATATTAGGATATTTATGGTATAAGACAGAATACTTAATCCGACATTCAGATTCTTGGCATGTCCCAGATGTGTTAAGTATTGTAATTATATTTTACGGAGTAGATATAGCTTTGATATATTGGGCAGCTACAAGTGTTAATCCGGGACCACTTTTTCTGCTTGCCTTTCCTCTTGTATGGATTATTCTGTATATTTATTATCATTATAAACGACGGTATTTGAAAATTCGAGAGGACGAATCGTATAAGAAATATTCCAATGTATGGGCTATTCTATTTTTAATATTACCGTTTATTATTCTAATTGTATTGCTGTTTATGGCAGATAAATTTTATATGCCATATTAATCTTTTATAATAAAATAAGTTCATAACAAGGTTGAGATAACAGCTAACGCTGTTTCTCACCAAACCATTATCAATAATTATAATTCTCTTAGTATTATGGAAAATAAATTATCACCAAATAATCCAATCATTTTATGGGCAAATGAAATTAGTCCATACTATAAAAATAAGGATTACGAAAAAGTTTTATCTATTGATAAAAAAATTTGGGATGAATTAGAGGAACCTAAGTTATCGCAAGAATTAGCTTTTCATGTGTTATTAGATATTGTTGTCATTTATATTACATTAAATGATTTTGAAAGCGCCCAATATTGGGGAAATATTCTTGATAAATATAATTATGTAGAAAGTGGACGTTTTGACTCTGGCCAAAAAGATTATTTTGTCGGAATCGTTTATTTTGAAAGGAAAGAATATCAGAAAGCATTTGAATATTTTTCAAACGCTAAAGCCAAGTCTCGAGGAAGATGTTTCAAAATGGTATGGGGAGAAAAATACTCACAGGCTTATAAAGAACTGCTCATGAAGTTTGGTAAGAAATCCACTAAAAAGAGATAATCTCTATGTGAATATTATTCCATTTAATAACAATATATTGATAACAAGGTCGAGCCAACAGCTGAACGCTGTTCCTCACCAAACCATTAATGTTCGACTTAAAAAAGTAAATATGAAGATAATAAATTGGACATTACTTTTTCTTGCAGCGTTTTTTTGTTGCTTTGATAGCGTGAAAGCAAATCCATTGCGGCAAGATACTATACGGGATGTAACCTATCAACTTTATCCATTGGGGGTTGCCTGCCGTGACAATGACATGGCAACCATAAAACGGTTGCTGGCAGGAAAAGATGAACCTATGGCAATGAGTAACGATTTTTATGAGTTTGACATATTCTATACGGCGATTTACTTTGATAAAGAGGATGTACTGAAATATGCCCTTACCAGGTATAAGGACATTAATAACAGATTATATAGTGACGAATATGGGCTGACGCTCCTGACATATGCCTGTAAATTGTCTAATGTGAAGTTAGCCCGCATATTGCTGGAACATGGCATTGATGTAAACGGTTACCAAAGTCCATACGATACATATAAAGTATATCCGATTATGGAAGCCATTGCCAATAATAACATTGAATTGGTAAAGTTGCTTTTAGAATATCATGCAGATCTTAATATAAAAGATAGTAACGGCAACACCCCTCTTGCTTTAGCAAAGGAAATAGGTGCAAAAGAAGTAGAAGATTTGCTTTTAATGGACGGAACAACAAAAAAATAATGCTAACAACGCAGGATAACGGACAAGCCGTTCCCTGCTGAACCATTATAACGAAGCCCCCAAAATTATGAACGGAACAAAAAAACATTCTTTCTATTTGTTAGTGATTTGTACGGTTGTCATGTTTGGCATTGCGGCATATCTTCTGGTTTCGGGCGGCAGCAGTCACGGAACTATTTGGGGCGGTCGCTATGGTGATAAGTTGGAAGGGACAATCAACGGATATGGAGTTCTTATGATAGCTGTTGGCATGCTTTTTTACACCCTCTTATGGAGGTGGCAGAACAGGCAGAAAGGCTTTTCCATTTCAATGGGAGAAGTGGAAAACATTATTATAGGTCATGCAGACGCCAAACAAGTCAAAGAGTTACTTTCCTCAGAATATTGGAATGTAAAAATTCTCTTGTTTGTGAAGAACAACGCCAATGGACATATCTTGCAAATGAGTAGAATTGATACAGAGAAAATCCGGATATGTTTATCTATTAAAAACAGCACCTATCAACTTGCGGATTTTTCCCATAAAGAAGCACTGTTTTCTTCAAGGCAAACGAATGAAGTGGTGGATGATTATTTCCGTTCATCCAATCTTTTAACAGAAAAGAAGTATGTGTGAAAGAAACAACAATAATAGAAGATATGGAACATCGAATTACATCACTACTGCTGCCCGCTCCTGAAACGGAGTTGGAAACATCCAGCAAGGAATTGGACAACAAGGTAACATGGTTGTTACACAACAACCGGAAGATGGACAACTATTTGAAACTGGAAACATTCAGCAAGGACGAACGTCTGTGCGGTTACGTGTGCGACACGCTCCGAAGCCTGCCGGAAACCCCGACACTGGCGGCATACAAGGACTACAAGGCAATCATTGTCCTGCTTGGCATATCCACCACGCACTATGCCATCTTGGACGAACTGGCTGAACAACACCGCAAGCGGAACGACATCCCGGAGCTGACCGCCTACTGTGATGCCCTCCACTGGATGCGACCGGGACGGCAATACCTCTGCAACGTATATAATACCGTATGTCATGCTTTCCATCTGCTACGAAGAAACCCGGTGAGGGACAACCGTCTGCTGATTACGGAACAGGAATTGCGTCACGCTGAACGAATGTTGCCGGAACTGGGCAAGCAAACATTCATCGAAATGGTTCGGATGAAAGGTTATAAAATATATAATGCCGAAGAGCTTGCCGAAAAGTGCGGTATGGAATACGGATCTTTCCGGCGTAAGATGAAAAAGGTTACCGGATATACCGCCAAACAGTGGGTAATAAAGGAACGGGCAAAAGACGTGGAACATTACCTGATGAATACCAGCTTCACACTTACCGAAGTAGCGTTTACAACCGGATTCGCATCCACATCGAACCTGAACGACTTTTGCCGGGCTTACCTGCTTGATACACCGGGAGAAATCCGAAGGAAAGCGCAGGAAACAAGAAAATGCACAGATATAAGAATGTAATGTAAAAAACGAAGAATAAAATGATTTTCAGTCGGTTGTAACTTTGCATCAAATAATGGTTCAAAGTTATGGAAAATATAAAGCCCCTGAAAACATATTTTGCGGAACTCCTGCAACAAACAGAATTACAGATACGTGACTATGAGGAAAAAGCGCCTGACATCCTGTCCTTATGCAAGATGGTTGTGGACTACCTGCAAGGCGTGCTGGAGAAACTGAAAGCCTTTATCATGGCTTACCGCTTTGAAAGCCCGGAAGAAGAAATACATTTCTTCAAAGCTCAAAAGCCGCTCATAGTAAGCAAAATCATCTATTACAATACTGTCTATCGGATAGAACTACGTTTTCCAAGCGGCAGCATGGAAGTCCAGAAAGAATTTATCCTTTCTGAAACCCACAGGCTTTCCGTATTTTTCCACCGCAATTTGAGTTTCCACGAATATTACCGCACAGATGCCACCTACTTGGATAGCAAATACTTCCTGCGTGGGAAACCTGACATACAGATAATTGTAGATAACTTCTACTATGAAACAGACCCACAGTTCAGCACCAGTTACGATTTCAAGGTCGCCAAAATCAGGGCGAACCAACTGCTGGAAATATACCTGACAAACAGGCTGAACGAACTGGAACGGCGGGAACAACGGCAAGGGATAAAGAATAATTTTACAGGGAAGCCCATACGCTGGACTGGCACGAAACGGTCATTGGTGGAACTTATCTACTCACTGGACACGGCAGGCTGTCTGAACAAGGGAACGGCTGACATAAAGGACATTGTAGCCTACTTTGAAGAAATGCTGGATATAGATTTGGGAGATTTCTACCATACCTACATGGAATTGAAAGCCAAGATGAAAGACCGTACCAGCTTCCTTTCCATGCTGAAAGAACGCTTGCTGCAACGTATGGAAGAACAGGATTGAGCAATTTCATTTTAACAAAATTTATTTCGCCACAGGTGGGTTCGCCTGTGGCGATTTATTTTTCTGCAACCCCGAATTTTGCAGCGAACCAATTAGTTAGCGATATGGAAATAATAACATTCGAGTCAAAAGCCTACAAGGAGCTTGACAACAAGATTACCGCCATAGCGGATTACATCTTCAACCATTTGGATTCCGGCAAACCCGATGAAGATGAAATTTGGGTGGACAGTTACGAAGTATGCACATTCCTGAAAATCAGCGACCGTACACTGCAACGCCTGCGGGCGGCAGGACTGGTTTCCTATTCCGATATAAAAGGGCATTATTTCTACAAAATCAAGGAAATAAAACGTCTGCTGGAAGAACGCCTGATAAAACGGGACAAGGAATATATAAACGACCTGATAACCAACCATCATCAATATGTTAAAGAAAGAAGAAATACTAAGCCGAACAAATAACGGCTTATCCGTTTTCAAGCATTATTTACCGGGTGAATGGCGGATAGGCAGGCATTTCCTTAATCCCTTATACGAAGATAGAAAAGCATCCTGCAACATCTACTTCGACCGCCATAGCGGTATGTACAAGATGAAAGACTTCGGTAACGACAATTACAGCGGCGACTGCTTTTTCCTCGTGGGGCAACTGAAAGGGCTGGATTGTAACCGGGCTTTGGACTTCATCGAGATACTGGAAACCATCGACCGGGACTTGGGGCTGGGCTTATCTTCCGGGACACCCGTTCCTATATCCCAGACTACTGACAAACGTCTTGCGGCGAACACACCTGTTGAACCGCCCGAAAAGCCTGTCAAGCCTTACCAGTTCAGGGAACAGAAATTTTCCTCCGCCGAAATGGAATACTGGCGGCAGTACGGCATCACTCCCGAAGTACTGGAACATTACAAGGTCTGCTCACTCCGGGAATACAGCAGTGAAACGGCAGAGGGAAAGCCATACACCTACATTTCATCGGCGGCAGAACCGATGTACGGCTACAAGGGCAAACAGTATATCAAGCTGTACCGTCCCTTTTCCACACCCCGTTTCCTATATGGCGGCAGCTTCGGGGAAAACTACTGTTTCGGATTGGAGCAACTGCCCGCCAAAGGTGACACATTGTTTATCACGGGTGGCGAGAAGGACGTACTTTCACTGGCGGCACATGGCTTTCATGCCATCTGCTTCAACAGTGAAACGGTAATGATACCGTCCACGCTGGTTTATCGGCTGACGTTCCGTTTCAAGCACATTGTCCTGCTTTTCGACATGGACAAGACAGGCAGGGAGAGTTCAAGCAGGCAGGAAAGACTGCTGGGGGAATTTGGCGTGAAACGCCTTTCTCTACCGCTTCCGGGCACGAAAGAGGAAAAGGACATATCGGATTATTTCAGGGCGGGTAACACCCGTGAAGATTTCCTGAAACTGTTTATCAGATTTTTAGACGACCTATATAGCGACACACTGATTATGCTTAAATCATGCGAGATAGACTTCAACAACCCGCCCGTCAAAGCACAGGTCATCATATCGGCGGGCGATGTTCCACTGGGAACACAAGGCAACCTGTTCGGCATCACCGGGGGCGAGGGAACGGGCAAGAGCAACTATGTAGCCGCAATCGTGGCAGGCTGTATCAGCCCTCCCGATACGGAAACAGACACGCTGGGCATACGGATAACCGCTAACGACAGGCACAAGGCGGTCTTGTTCTATGATACCGAACAGTCGGAAGTACAGCTTTTCAAGAACGTAAGCAACCTGCTGGCACGTGCGGGGCAAAAGGAAAAGCCGGAAGAACTGAAAGCGTTCTGCCTTACGGGAATGTCCCGAAAGGAACGGTTGAACGCCATAATACAAAGCATGGATAAGTTCTACTACCAGTATGGCGGCATCCAGTTGGTTGTCATTGACGGCATCGCCGACCTCGTAAAGAGTGCCAACGATGAAGCGGAAAGCGTGGCGGTGATAGATGAACTGTATCGGTTGGCGGGTATCTACAACACCTGCATACTTTGCGTGCTTCATTTTGTCCCGAACGGATTAAAGCTGCGTGGACATCTGGGAAGCGAACTACAAAGGAAGGCAGCTACCATCCTGTCAATCGAGAAAGACGATGAACCCACGCAATCGGTAGTGAAAGCCCTGAAAGTAAGGGACGGAAGCCCGCTGGACGTGCCGCTGATGCTTTTCGCATGGGACAAGAAAGCTGGGATGCACACGTACCGGGGCGAAAAGCCACGTGAAGAAAAAGAGAAGCGCAAGGAAAGGGAGCTGGTGGGTGTAGCCCGTGATATTTTCGGGCGGCAGACACACATCACCTACATAGACCTTTGCGAACAGTTGCAACAGGTACTGGACATCAAGGAGCGGACAGCCAAGAACTATATCCGTTTCATGCGGGAGAAAGAAATCATCCTGAAAGACCCGGCAAACCAGAGTTATTTTATGATAGGTCTCATTTAATTTCAATCGGGGGTAGCTTATGTATATAGACAATGACAACTTCGTGGCATGGATGGAGCGTATCATGGACAGGCTCGACATGCAGGATAAAAAGATAGACCGTCTGATGAACAGCCACAACTGCCTGAACGGTGAAAAGCTGCTCGACAATCAGGACTTGTGCTTTATGCTCAAAGTGAGCGTCAAGACCTTGCAGCGTTACCGGAAGAAAGGCATATTGCCCTATCTTCTTCTGGACGGAAAATATTACTATCGGGCAAGCGACATACACAGGCTTATTCGTGAGCGCACGGATTAGACCGTGTTTTTTGTCATCATTCAATTAGTCGTGTCCTGCCCTGTTGTGATAACACGGCAGGATTTTTTTATTGTATGCCATGATTTCTAAATGATTTTCATTACATTTGCAGAAATAACATAAGAGAATAACGGCGATTGAACAGCTTTGACTGTGATTTCGTCTTTATATATAACATATTCGTTCGCCGAATATCTCACTACGAAAACTGGCACTTTTCAAAAATGACGAGATTTTCAGCGCAATGTCTATGCTATGCTTTGTCATAGCGTGGGCTTGCCTGTTTCGTCATTTAGGTATGCCAGTACCTCGTAGTGGAGCAGTGTAAGTTCACGCTTCTTTTTTTAGGTACTGGCGGACAGTTGAACATGGACATCAAACTGTTAAATACCTGATAGTATGAAACAAATAAAAGCGCACATCGCCGTATCTCTTGACGGACATACAGCTACCTTAGACAAGGAACTGGACTGGTTACCCCGTGAAATAAAAAACATCATTGGCAAGCAATACTTGGAAGCGGATTGCCTGCTCATGGGAGCGAACACCTACAACTACATTTTTGAACACTGGGGCGGGTGGCCGCACAAAAGCAAGAGGTCTTTTGTGGTGTCACACTACGACACCAACGTAACGCCGGACTACGGGGTGGAGTTCCTGACCGAAGAACCGCTGCAAAAGGTTTATGAACTGAAACAAACGCATGACATACTGGTGGTGGGTGGCGGAAAACTGATTACCTCGCTGGTAAAAGCCGGACTGCTGGACAGTCTGACAATCTATACCGTTCCCGTCATGGTAGGCAAAGGCATCGGCTTTGTCGGGGAAACGTTCGGCTCGCAGTGGAAGTTGTCGGAAAGTAACGTATTAGGAAACGGAATTGTCCGTTCGACCTACCTGTTTGACGGGGACATATAAAAAATGCGCCCGGTTTCCCTCCGGGCGCAACCACTAAAATTTCAATTATCATAAGCCTTAAAACCCATCACAATGAAATTTCAGCGGTAAAGATAAGTCATTTCTTCGGCTTTCCTTTCTTTTCAGGGAATGAAAAAGCGACATTGAACTGTTCGTCCAGTACCAGCGAAGCATCGAAAACCTTGCCGTTCTTTCCCTTGAAGCCCTTGATTAACCCGGTCTTCCGCTTCGTCACCAGTTCGACAACCTGCTTGTCGGTCAGTTGCTTGTCGCACTTGTTACGGAATATGGTAAGCGTACAATCCACGTTGGAACATTTCGCCACTTTCGGGTAGAACAGGATGCGTCCGCTGCCACATTTCGGACAGGGACAGGTTTCACCTCCGGCAATGGACAGTTGTACGGAAAGCAGTTCCGCCGTGATTTGGGCGGCATAGACCTCGATGCCTTTCCTGAATGTGTCGGCATCCATGCAGCCCGCTTCTATCTTGGCAAGGGCGGTTTCCCACATACCCGTCATTTCGACATCGGCAATCTTCTTGTCCTTGACAATCCTGTAAACGGCAAGTCCCTTTTCTGTGGGTATAATATTCCTTTTCTCACGCACGATGTACTGGCGTGCGAACAGTGTTTCTATAATCGCCGCACGAGTGGCTGGCGTACCTATCCCGGCATCTTTCAGGCTGGCTTTCAACTCGGCATCCTCCAGTTCCCTGCCCGCATTTTCCATTGCGGCAAGCAGGCTGCTTTCCGTATGCAGCGGCTTCGGCTTGGTCTGCTTTTCGAGCAGATCCACGCCGGAGAGCGACAAGGTTTCTCCCTCCTGAAGCTGTGGCAGTCCGGCAGCTTCTCCGTCCTCGCCTGCTTCCTGTTCGTTGAACACAGCCCGCCATCCGGCTTCTTTCATTATCGCCCCTTTTACGGTGAAATCGGTATTTCCGGCGGACAATACAGCGGTGGTAACGTCTTTCACGCATTTGTCCGAAAAGGCTTCCAGCATACGCCCGGCTACCAGTTCATAGACCGCCCTTTCATCTTCGGAAAGTTCATCGGGCAGGTTCTCGGTAACGATTAAGGCATGGTGGTCGGTTACCTTGCCGTCATTCACGCTGCGGCGGTTCAGTGTGTTGCTGTTCAAGCTGGCGGCATATCCGGCAAAGCGGGGGTATTGTCCCAACAGTGCGATGCGTTCCGGCATTTCCTCGAAAACATCCTCCGAAATATAACGGCTTCCGGTTCTCGGATAGGACATCACTTTCTTTTCATACAGGCTTTGTGCTATCGAAAGCGTCTTGTCCGCTGAAAAATCCAGCTTCGTGTTCGCTTCCTTTTGCAATGTGGTAAGGTCGTACAAAAGGGGCGGTTCTTGGCTGGTTTCTTTCCTCTCAACAGACTTCACCACAAGCTGCCCGGCATCCTTTACCCGTTGCAGGGCGGCTATGGCATCGGACTGCTGTTCCCACTTGTCGGTCGATTGGGCGGTGAAACCTATTCCCCCGCTGGCGGTCGCCGCTTTGAGCTGCCAGAACTTGGTCGGGACAAAATTCCTGTTCTCCAAAAAACGGCTGCATATCATCACGAGCGTGGGTGTCTGCACCCTGCCCAACGAGAACACGCCCTGTCCGGCGGCTACGCTCAACGCTTGGGTGGCGTTTATCCCTATCAGCCAGTCGGCTTCACTGCGGGACTTGGCGGAGAGGTAGAGGTTATCGTAACGTCCGCCCGGCTGCAAATTGTCCATCCCCTCACGGATAGCCTTGTCGGTAAGGCTGCTTATCCACAGCCGGACAAAAGGCTTGCGGCAGTTCAGGTAATGGAATATATACCTGAAAATCAATTCCCCCTCACGCCCGGCATCGGTGGCGACAATAATCCTGTCGCACTGGTCGAACACCTCCTTAATCACTTTCAACTGTTTCAACACGCCGGGGTCTGCCTTGTAGCCCTTCTCGGCTTTCACCTGACGGGGGATTAGCCGGAAATCGGACGGAAGTATGGGCAGGCTCTCCCTGCGAAAATTTGCCACGCCGTAGGCTTCGGGCATGGCAAGCTGTATCAAGTGCCCGAACGCCCATGTCACCATGTACCCGTTGCCGGACAGATACCCGTCATTCCTTTGTGTCGCCCCGATAATCCGGGCGATGTCTTTTGCCACGCTGGGCTTTTCCGCTATCAATGCAATCATAATTCTTCACTTTTTAATGGTAGGTACTACATTTTCATCCCTCTGGACTTCTTGGGTTTGTCCGTTTTCAGGCTCTTGTCCTGTGCTTTTTCCTGTTTCTCTTTCTGCTTGGCGGTGGGTTTCTGTTGTCCCTGTTTCAGCGGCTCTTTGGTCTGTTTGGTTGCTTCATCGGTCTTTCCTCCAGAATTGACCGCTACCTGCGTCCGGCTCTCGGAAACGGGGATAACATCTTTCGGCTGCACCTTGCCGGAGGATTTGCCCTGTACTCCGGGCTGCACATGACCGTTGAACTCCACACCCTTGCCGTCCTTTAATCCTGTGACCTGCTGCTGTGCGGGCTGCTGCCCCTGCTGCAAGAACTGGACGGCAGACCTCGGCAGGAACTCCAAGCCACGCTCCACTGCGCTGACTTGAAGATAGGCACTGCGTTTCGTCCCGTCCTTGAATTGCAGGTTTTCCATCTTGACGGGTTTCCCAGCTTCAAAAGCGGCTTTCTGTTCCGGGCTCACTTTCACGCCACAAACGGTATCGGGGCATTTCCACTTGTCTGCCCGCATGTACTCCAGTTCATGGGTGTATCTGTCCCGGCTGACGAACACGGGGATTTGCTCCCCGTTTTTCGGGTCTTTGATTTGGATAATACCGCCCAGATTGCCAGTTCCCAGCAGGTTGCCTTGTTCCTGCTTGGAAAATTCGTGCCCGTTATACGGGCGTTGAAGCAGCTTTTCATCCATTTGCACGCCGTGCAGCTTAGGCACTACCGTCCCGTCCTTTGCCTGATAGAAAGAGAGCTTGACATCGGTAGGTTTAAGGTAGAAGCCGCCTACCGTCCCCGAAACGGTATAGGTGTTGCGGGATTTGTAGCCACGCATCACCCTGTCGAAATCCTTTGTGTTTTTCAACGTGTCGGCGGTAATGCCGACTTTCTTCAAGTCCTCCCAATTGATTTTAGCCGGGTCGAAACGGTAGTCCTGCCTGCCCCCGTTATTGTCGGGATTCGGAACTCGCAACATTTCCGCCCGTCTGTCGCCCTCCGGCGTGGGGTTGCGGTGGTTGTCCTCGATAGCTTTTGCGTCCTGTTCCGCTTCCGTAGCCTTGCAGCGGAACAAAGCCAGTCCCTCCGTGTCCTGATACCTGCGGAAAAAATTGGAAATGAAGTTGCTGAACACATCGCTGTTCCTGTCCACCTGCATAAACTCACCGCTATGGGATTGGGTCGGTTCTACGGTCTGCAAATTGCCCTCGTTGTCGATACCTTTAACGGCACTCACTTTCCCCTGCTGTTTATCCAAGACCAGCAGCACGTCTTTTTCCTGCCCCTCTGCGGGCGGGTTCATTCTGTTTGCCATAAATAATTGGAATTTTAGTGGTTACGGGATTATTCCCATCCAAAGGTAACGACTAAATATGCTATATTTTGACAGGCGGCAATGAGTGTCCCGATTTGTCCTGCGGTGTCCCGGTTTGTCCGGGTAGGATAAATCTCCAACTGATGATTGGAGAATTAAAAAGGGCATAAAAAAAGAGAGCGAAGTCAATCACTCTCTTTTGATGAGCCATTTATGAGCCATTTAACCATGTCTCTTCCGGCTAATAATCAGCATTTTGCAAAAAAACGGCATTATATCCGTGATACGTTAGTGAGCCATTTAGGTGTATAATAAGTTCCCTTACCCACTTTTCCCTGCATATCCAGCCAGCCGTTCATTTGCTGGAGTATGCGGGAAGCTGTCGGTTTGCTTACTCCCAAAATTTCCTGCACGTCCGAGTTTGTCACACGCCCGTTCTTGGCTGCATACTCTATAACAGGAATATACCTTTCATCCACCCGCTGCACCAGCAGTTGAGAACGTATATCGGTATAATAGGTAATCATCAGACCGCTTAACATTTCAAGTCGGGGCGGCAGCAATTTGTATGCGCTGACCGCTTCCAAGATACGCTTGTAGCCCCGTCCCCAGCTTTCGATGTCCCCGCTTCTGAAAAATGCGTTGGCGATTAACGGGTTATATGGAGAGGATGGATGGTTTTCAAAAAGCCTTTCGGTAGTCCAGTTCTCCGGCAACTGCCCGGCGTTCCAAAAAGTGATATG
This sequence comes from Bacteroidales bacterium SW299, assembly GCA_019550975.1. Lineage (GTDB taxonomy): Bacteria > Bacteroidota > Bacteroidia > Bacteroidales > Bacteroidaceae > Phocaeicola > Phocaeicola excrementipullorum. Next base: position 15,267 of record SDWH01000001.1, read on the forward strand.
GTCGGGAAATACGCTAATCTGAACGGGCACGGCACTGGCGTAGTCTTTATGTGCTACGGCATTCATCAACGATTCCCTGATGGCTTCTACCGGGAACTGCGGCGTTTCACGCCGAGAAATTCCCTCGTATGAGATACGGTAAATCAGGTATTTGCTTTTTATCAAATCCATAGCCTTGTCCACCTGCTCCATCAAAGCACCGTGAATTTCGTCCTGAAACTCCAGATTGCCTTTGTCATCCCGGAAGAAACCAATCTTTATATATGCACCGAACACAAACCTTTCAGGGTCGGGATGGAACAGCAGCAGTGCTGCACGGTTCAAATGTCCGTCCTCGTCTATCAGACGTAAATCATGCAGCAGGTGTTCGGTCTTATCTTTCAAAACACCCTCGTCCACCCGTCCGCTCCTTGCCGCTTCCTTACGGAAACGGTTCAATGCGCTTTCCGACAGTTCTTCTATTTTGGCTCTTTCTATGGGAAACTCGTCCCAATGCCTGCCTGTACGTTGCAGGATAAAGCGGTTCAATGCCGCTCCTTTCAACTCCTGTTTCGTGCTACCGCTGCGGTAATGGTATTGACCTTTATAATTGATAGGGTTCGAATAAGGCGGCACGTCAATTTCCACATACTCCAACCCGTCTTTGTCCAACAGGTTCACGTCCACAATGATACCCAGCACATCACGGACTTTGTTCGGTATGTCCTCCAACAGCTTCTTGGCATCGGCAACACCGACCACCTGCCCGCTGTCATTCATGCCTATATATATCTTGCCGCCTGCGGCATTGGCAAAACCACATATCCATTTCAGATAGTCGTCCCGCCAGCTTTCTTTCCATTCTATATTTTGGTTCTCATTCATAATCATTTCTTTGTCTGCAAAATTAGCAAAAATACTGTGTGTCAGGAAAGAATATCGGTTATTCTTCCTCCTCCTTAATCAAATGGCACAGCTCCGGGTCATTCTTGATACGGGTTATCTCGTCTTCGACAATCTGCCGGACTTCCTGACGGATGCGTTCGTAGTTGGCTTGTATTTCCTCCTGCATCCGGTCGTTGCCATCCTTGTCGGTGAAGTCGATAATCTGCGGCAGCTTCACGTAACGGGCAGTTTCCCGTTTCACCTTCTCGTTGTCCACCACGATTTCACAGTGGAAAATCTTCTGTTCTATCCGTTCATCGAAGTTGTCCGCCACCGCCCCCACGAACATGCCTTGCGTGAGGTTGGATATTTTGCTGGCAGGTATCAGGCTGTCCATCTGGGTGCTTATCGAGGTGGACTTCTCCCGCTGGTTGATTGTCATGCTCTGCCGTTTCTGCAACACCTTCCCGAAACGCTCCGACAGGATTTTTGCCGTTTCCCCGACCACCTGACCGCTAAACACGTTGCCTACCGTATTTTGTATCACACGGCTTTCCTTGTCCCCGTAGTCACGGGTAAGCTGGCTGTAATCCTGAAAGCCCAGCAGAACCGCCACCTTGTTGCTTCGGGCGGTCGCAATCAGGTTGTCAAGACCACGGAAATAGATAGTGGGCAACTCGTCTATAATCACCGAACTTTTAAGCTGACCTTTCTTGTTTATCAGCTTCACTATTCTACTGTTATACAATCCCAGTGCCGCCGAATAGATGTTCTGGCGGTCGGGATTGTTGCCGACAACCAGTATTTTAGGCTCTTTCGGGTTGTTTATATCCAGCGAGAAATCATCGCCCGTCATTACCCAGTAAAGTGCCGGGCTTATCATACGGGAAAGCGGGATTTTGGCACTCGCTATCTGCCCCTGCAACTGCTCTTGGGCATCAGATTCCCAAGCGTCCACGAACGGGGAAAGATAATTTTCCAGTTCGGGATAACTGCGCAAAATCGTGAACACATCGGCGTATTTCTTGTTCAACAGTTCAATGGCATGGGGGAACGTGCAATACCTGCCGCCCTGATAGATGCGCAAATACCAAATGATAGCCGCCAAAAGGATAATCGGGCTTTCCACGAAGAAGTCGCCCTGCTTGGTTATCCAACTGCGATTGAGGTTGAGCATAATCGTATAGCTGGCTTCGTAAGCGTCCGCTATGTCCGACATGAAGCTGGCGTTTATCGGGTTGCACCGGTGGCTCCTGCGTGGGTCGTCAAAATTGATAATGTAAAACTTGGGCTTGACCTTGTAGCCGTCCAAATGCGTGAGCAAATGATTATATGCTATTTCCGACAGGTCGGGAAACTTATAATCATAACAGTAGAGTGCAAAACCCTTCTCGATTTGCTGTTTTATGTAATTGTTTACCACTGCGTATGACTTTCCGCTTCCCGGCGTGCCCAGCACAAGGCTGGCACGGAACGGGTTCACCACATTTATCCAGCCGTTGTTCCATTTCTTCTTATAATAGAAACGGGTGGGCAGGTTTATCGAATACTCGTTCTCGATAAGCCGGGTTTCCTGCTGGAAACTCTCGTTCTCGGTGTTAAAGACATCATCCATAAGATTGTTCTTCAACAGGCGGGACATCCATGTACCCGCCATGAGCAGGCATATATAGCCCGCAGACAGCGTGGCGATGTAAAATGCCGTGTCCGCCGTATGCGGCAAGGGCAGTTCCAGCAGCCACCAGTTCAGGAAGAACAGCACTACACCCGCCGCAAGGCAGCAATGTATCTTCGTCCAAGTTATCTTCTCGTTCTTCACCCCCTTTGTCCCGATGCACGACAGGGCGAGAAACACCACCGCAAAAAGTTTCGTCCACAGCATGGACGAGAACAGCCCGGTGGTATGCTGGAAGTTCCACAAAATCTTGTCAATCACCTCAAAGGTTACTCCCCATCCTTTCAGGCTGGAGTAACAGAACCAGTACATGTTTATTCCCACGAATAAAATACTGATTGCCCGCATAAAGTCCATGACCCTTGCAAGCCCCCTCAAATCATCTTCCTGTTGCATAGTCGTATGTTTTTAAGTTATTCGATGCGTCTTGTGCGCTTCTTTTTCTTCTTTCTCTTTTGCCCGGCGGTGTCCTGCGGCGGTTCTTCTCCTATGGAAGATCCGCCGAACAACCCGCCCAGTCCGCTGACCGGAAGCCGTGCCGCCGTATGCGGCTGCTGCGTGAAGTCCTGCCCTTGTCCCCGCTGCGGAGCAACGCTTTCGGTCTGTCCCGTTTGGACATCCGAATACAGGTCATTGAACACGTTCGCCGAAAACTCCTTGCCCAAACGTGAACCGTTCAATACCACCCGGCTGTCGTGGTCGATGAACGTAACGCCATAGATGCGCCCGCTGTCGTTCTGCCGGAACACCACGTCAATGCCCTGCCGTTTCAGTTCCTGTTCAAACTTTTGTCGGTTACGGGCGGTCTGCATGGCTGCGGCGACAATCTTCCGGGTACGCTCTTTCAGCTTCCCGTCCTTAATCGTCTTGCCAGACTTTTCCATCCTGCACAGCACCGCTTCGTAGCCTACCGACTTGCCGATGCGGGATGCCTTTACCGGGTTGCCCACCTTTTCGCCCTTATCGTCCGTGGCGGAATAGACAATGCCCTGATAGGGTCTGCCGTTTATTTCCCCCTTGACTTCCTCGGCGCACACGTTGCAGGTGGCAAGCAACGCCCTGTACTCCCCGAACGACTGGAAGCGGTAGCCGTAACAAGCCGCTTTTACGGTATTGCCAATCTGGTGCTTCACGTCCCCGGCTGCGTAATCGACCTTTTTAAGTTCGGGGCGTTCGGCACGCTCCTTTCTCTCCGCCGGATGCAGGTTGTATTTCCGTTCCAGTTCACGGGTAATCTGCTTGCTTCTCCGGTGCTCGAACCTGTCATTCAGCGGCTTGCCGTTTTCGTCCACCCGTAAGCCCACGATGTGGATATGGTGGCGGTCGATGTCCTCGTGTTTATAGACCAAATAAGGCTGGTCGCCATAGCCCAACTTCCGCATATACTCCCGTGCGATGTCGGAAAGTTGGCTGTCCGAAAGCACGTCTTCCGGGTGCGGGTTTATGGAAATGTGCAATATCGGCTTCTTGGTGGACAAATGGACGGGCATCTGCATTTCAAAGCTGCGCATACACCCGCCGATGCTGGAATGCCCGTCCTCGTCCAACAGCATTTTATTGGAGAAAAGCACCTTCGCTTCCCCGTTGTCCACCTTTTCCTGATTGTATGCCAGTGCGCCGAACATGGAACTTCCCGTACTTATTTTGGCAACCATAGTTCCCTGCACTCGTTTGTCAGGTCGATAACCTGACGGTTCAACATAGCCAGTTCGGTAGTCGCTTTCTCCAGTTTATAGAGAAAAGCGAGTGCCTTTTTCTCCGAAAAGTTGCTATTTAGAGCCTTTACCACTTGGTTGTAATTGACCGCTACCGCTCTGAATTGCGCATAAAATTCGGTCAGTCGGGCGCAATACTCGACCGCCGACTTGTCCACTTTCACCACCCGGAACGGCTCGCCGAAGATACGTGCGGCGATGAAACGGGACTTGCTCGAAACACCCGACTGCTCCCACTGCGAGAGGAAGCGGGCGTTCTCCCGGTCGTTCAGGTAAAGTACATGGCGATGTTTCGCCGGGTCTTGGAGGGCAGGGCGACCGCCCTTGCTGTTTTTCCTTGTTTCCATACTTCCTTGAATTAAAAAATCACGACTTCGGAGTGTTTTTTACCCCCGCAAGGGGCAAGGCGTTTTCAGGCACGGAAAACGGTTTCGTGTGCCACGAAACACACCTTGCTATTTTCTGGCGAAAATCGAAAATCCGTCCGGGACGGATTGGGGTCTGCATCAGACGGCAAGCCCTGCCGTTCACCAGCACCGTTACACGTCTTTACCCCTTGCGGCTCGTTACTCCGCTGCAAAGTAACGGTGATTTATAATGCTGTAAAATAGGCAGTTGGTGGACAAAACGGGACACGAAAGGACAAATCGGGACACATCTAAAAACGGACGTTTTTTCTCCTTTTATTTGCATAAGATTTCAAGATTGAAAGCAAGATTGAAAGACACATTTCAATCAGGCAGGAACGGTTGAAAGCAGGATTTCAAGAAAACGTGATTGCTGGATTTCAAGAAAGAATGAAAGCAGGAAAGCAAGATTGAAATAAAGCAGTCTTTCCATATTTCAAGCCTGCAATATGGAAAGCCCGAATGATTGGAAGCAATAAACAAATATATCAACCAATAATGAACGGAAGCAATATGGAAAACGAGAAAACACCCCTTTATGTCGCCTTTTCCACCCAGAAGGGCGGGGTCGGCAAAACCACCTTTACCGTGCTTGCGGCGAGTTACCTCTATTACCTCAAAGGCTACGATGTGGCGGTAGTCGATTGCGACTACCCGCAACACTCCATTGCCGGGATGCGCAAGCGTGATGCCGAACAGGTCGGGGCGGACGAGGATTACAAGCGCATGGCGTATGAACAGTTCACCCGTCTGGGGAAGAAAGCCTACCCGGTGCTGTGCAGTTCGCCCGAAAAGGCGATAGCCACGGCTGACGGATATACGGCAGAAGCCGGACACGTGCCGGACATCGTGTTTTTTGACCTGCCGGGCACGGTGAACAGCGAGGGCGTGATAAACTCCCTTGCGGGCATGGACTATATCTTCACCCCGATTTCCGCCGATAAGGTGGTTCTTGAAAGCAGCCTGTCGTTTGCGGTGGCTATCCAAAAGCTGCTGGTGAGGAATGAAGCCTGCCGACTTGCCGGGCTGTACCTCTTCTGGAACATGGTGGACGGTCGGGAGAAAACCGACCTCTATGCCGCCTATGACAAGACGATAAAGGAACTGGAACTGCCGCTGATGAAAACCTTTATCCCCGACACCAAACGCTACAAAAAAGAACTGGTGACGGACAGGAAGGCGGTGTTCCGCTCCACGCTCTTTCCCGCCAGCCGCCCGCTGGTAAGGGGCAGCAACTTGGAAGAACTGATAACAGAAATGATGTATTACATTAAATTACAATGATATGGCAAAGCAAAACGGCACTCTGCCGAAAATAGACGAGGATTTCATGCGGGAACTTATCTCGCAGGGTGTCCCCGCCAAGCAGGACAAGCAGCCGGAGGACATACCGAACCCCGGCGGCGAAACGGGCATCACCCAAGAGGGACAACAAACGGAAACGGTACGGATGGAGAAACCGACACCCCGCAGGCGCAAGGGTTGCACGGGCGACTACCGGGAAACCTACTTCCAGAAAGTGGAACTGGCAGACCGACAACCCTTGTACGTGAGCCGAGCCACCCACGAGAAACTGATGCGTATCGTGACGGTGATAGGCGGGCGCAAGGTGACGGTAAGCAGCTACGTGGAAAATATTCTGCTGCGGCACTTCGAACAGTACCAAGACGAGATAAACGCCTTGTACGAAAGCCACTTCCAAAAGCCTGTCTGACTATGATAACCTATTGCATACTTACCGGGCTTCTGGTGTACTATATCGCCCTGTGGCTGTGGTATCGCCATGCGGACAACAGGCGTTCCGAAAAGGGAACAAATGATAAAACCGTTCCCGAAAGTCAGGCGGACGGCTACACGCTGATAGGCGAGAGCCGCTACAAGGGTGGACTAATCGGGACAGTGCAGGACAAATCGGGACATCTCCCGCAAGCGGCTGAAAATGATACTATTTTTGCGGCGCAAGCTGCCGGACAGCCGGACGAAACGCCCGACTACGGGGATGACGAACCCGATTACGAGGACGAAGAAATATCCGGGTACATGGACGGGTACGATGATACGGGCAGGGCTGCGGGCGTGAGCTTTGAGGAACTGGGCGAAACGGTACGCACGGCGAACGCCGACAACTCCACCGAAACGGAACAGCGGCAAGCCGCCGTGACGCTGGCTCGGATTGAGGGGACGAACCTCTACGATGCGGTAGTGGAGAACATCAACGGCGGGCTGGCAAAGGTGGCGGAACTGCTGGGACGCAACGAAGCGGAACTGGCTGCGGCTGCTCCCGCCGGAACTGGCAATACCAGCGGGGAATACGAAGCGTTCGACATGAACGAGTATCTGTAACATAACAAGTAACGATATGAAGCAACGTGATTACGGTTGATTGGCAATACTGACACCAACAGACGGCATCCGTGCCGCAACCACTAAAATTTCAAATTATTCATCCGCCGTGCGGCAGCGGACTATCCACCCGCTGTCCCGGCATTAAAATCCAATTCGCAATGAAAAAGAAAATCTTTTTGTCGGCGGCTCTCCTTGCCGCTGTGGTAAGTGCCTACGCACAAGGTAACGGACAGGCGGGCATTACCGAAGCCACCAACATGATAACCGGGTATTTCGACCCCGGAACAAAGCTGGTGTACGCAATCGGGGCGGTCTGCGGCTTGATTGGCGGTGTAAAAGTGTATAACAAGTTCTCAAGCGGTGACCCCGATACCAGCAAGACCGCCGCAAGCTGGTTCGGGGCGTGCATCTTCCTGATTGTCGCCGCCACTATCCTGCGTTCGTTCTTCCTCTAAAACGGCGGCTATGTCTGAATATCCGGTAAACAGGGGTATCGGGAAGCCGGTGGAGTTCAAGGGGCTGAAAAGCCAGTACCTTTTCATCTTTGCGGGCGGCTTGCTCGCCGTGTTCGTGGTGTTCATCGTCTTGTTCATGGCAGGCGTGAACCAGTGGCTATGTATCGGTTTCATCGTGTCGGCTTCGCTGCTGCTCGTATGGCAGACTTTCCGGCTCAATGCCAAGTACGGCACGCACGGACTGATGAAAGCTGCCGCCCGCAAAAGACATCCCCGCTTCATCATCAGCCGAAAGGCGATACCCAGATTATTCACCTATAAAAAAAGGAAGGAAGAAAGACCATGAGGAATATGTTAAAGGCTACCACGCTGGAAAGGAAATTTCCCCTTTTGGCGGTGGAGAACGGCTGCATCATTTCAAAGGATGCCGACATAACGGTGGCTTTCCGGGTGGAACTGCCCGAACTGTTCACCGTCACCAGTGCCGAATATGAAGCCATACATTCGGCATGGTACAAGGCAATCAAGGTACTGCCCGACTATTCCATAGTACACAAGCAGGACTTCTTCATCACGGAGAACTACCAGCCCGACACCGGAAAGGACGAACTCAGTTTCCTGTCCCGGAGTTTTGAGCGGCACTTCAATGAACGCCCGTTCCTGAACCATTACTGTTACCTGTTCCTTACAAAGACGACAAGGGAGAGAAGCCGCCGACAGAGCGACTTCTCCACCCTCTGCCGGGGCAGGATTGTTCCGCAGGAGATAGCGGACAGGGAAACGGCTATGAAATTCATCGAAGCGGTTGGACAGTTTGAAAGAATCATGAACGACAGCGGGTTTATCACGCTTACCCGGCTGGCAGTACCGGAAATCACCGGGCAGGACGGAAAGGCTGGCATCATCGAGAAATACTTCTCGCTTTCACAGACAGATACCACCTGCCTGAAAGACATCGGGCTTTACCCGGAAGAAATGCGTGTCGGGGACGACATACTGTGCCTGCACACGCTTTCGGACGTGGAAGATTTGCCGGAAAAGGTCGGTACGGACACACGGTTTGAAAAGCTGTCCACCGACCGGAGCGACTGCCGCCTGTCATTCGCCGCCCCGGTGGGCGTGCTGTTGTCGTGCAACCACGTCTATAACCAATACATCTTCATAGACGACCATGCCGAAAACCTGAAAACGTTCGAGCAGACCGCCCGGAACATGCAGTCGCTTTCCCGCTACTCCCGTGCCAACCAGATAAACAAGGAATGGATAGACGAGTACCTGAACGAAGCGCACAGCAAGGGGCTTGTTTCCGTGCGCTGCCACTGCAACGTCATGGCTTGGAGCGATGACCGGGAGGAACTCAAACGCATACGCAACGATGTGGGAAGCCAGCTTGCCCTGATGGAATGCAAGCCACGCCACAACACGGTCGATACGCCCACGCTCTTTTGGGCGGGCATACCGGGCAACGAGGGGGACTTCCCGGCGGAAGAAAGTTTCTACACGTTCTTGGGGCAGGCTCTCTGCCTGTTCGTGGAAGAAACGAACTACAAGAGTTCGCTTTCGCCCTTCGGCATCAAAATGGTGGACAGGGTGAGCGGGCGACCGCTGCACATCGACATATCAGACCTGCCCATGAAGAAAGGCATCACGACCAACCGCAACAAGTTCATACTTGGGCCGAGCGGCAGCGGGAAGTCTTTCTTCACCAACCACATGGTACGCCAGTATTACGAGCAGGGGGCGCACGTGCTGCTGGTAGATACGGGCAACAGCTATTTGGGGCTGTGCCAGCTTATCCACAACCGCACGCACGGCGAGGACGGGATTTATTTCACCTACACCAACGAGAACCCGATAGCGTTCAACCCGTTCTATGTCGAGGACGGGGTATTTGACATCGAGAAGAAAGAGAGTATCAAGACCCTTATACTCACCCTGTGGAAGCGGGACGATGAAGCCCCGAAGCGGTCGGAAGAAGTGGCGTTGTCCAATGCGGTAAGTGCCTATATCGAACGTATCACGGGCGACAGGTCGGTAACACCCTGCTTCAACACGTTCTACGAGTTTGTCCGGGACGAATACCGCCGACAGCTTGAACGGAAGAATGTCAGGGAAAAGGACTTTGACATTGACGGCTTCCTGAACGTGCTTGAACCCTATTACAAGGGCGGCGAGTATGACTACCTGCTCAACTCCGACAAGGAACTGGACTTGCTGCACAAACGCTTTATTGTCTTCGAGCTGGACAATATCAAAGACCACAAGATACTGTTCCCGATAACGACCATCATCATCATGGAAGCCTTTATAAACAAGATGCGCAAATTGAAGGGAATAAGAAAATTAATCCTGATTGAAGAAGCGTGGAAAGCGATAGCGTCGGCGAACATGGCGGACTACATAAAATATTTGTACAAAACCGTCCGAAAGTATTTCGGGGAAGCGATTGTGGTAACGCAGGAAGTGGAGGATATTATTTCCTCGCCTATCGTGAAAGAGAGCATCATCAACAATTCGGACTGCAAGATTCTGTTAGACCAAAGGAAATATCTCAACAAGTTCGACAGCATACAGAACCTCTTGGGACTGACCGACAAGGAACGTTCGCAAATATTGTCCATCAACATGGCGAACCATCCCGGACGGAAGTACAAGGAAGTGTTCTTCTCGCTGGGCGGCACGCAGTCGGCGGTGTACGCAACGGAAGTTTCGCTGGAGGAATATTACACGTACACGACCGAAGAAAGCGAGAAAACGGAACTGTTCGCCCTTGCCGACAAGCTGGGCGGCAACCTTGAACTGGCTGTCAAACGGCTTGCGGAGAGCAAAAGAAATCCCGGATTATCAACCACCTAAAAATAAACGATATGAAATTAATGGACAATCTGATTTACACGCTGCTGTCCGCCTGCCTGCTGGCTGGCTGCAAGGACAGTGAAAGCAAGGAACTGGAAAGGATGCGGGGCGACTGGGTACACGTCAGGGGACACCCGGCTTTCACACTCACGGAAACGGACGGCAGATACACCGTCACCCGTAAAGCGAATGTCAGGGGCAGGGTACTGGAAACTACTTATCCGGTGACAGAGCGGAACGGCTGCCTGTTCATTGAAACAGGCTTCGGCATACAGTTCACCTACGACAAAAAGAACGACCGGATAACGCTCCTGCCCGGCGGCGAATACAGGCGTGTTACAAATCCTAAAAACAAAAAATGATGAAAAGAACGATTCTTCTTATGGCGGTATGCCTGTGCTTCATGGGCAGGGCATCCGCCCAGTGGGTGGTGTCAGACCCCGGCAACTTGGCTCAGGGCATCATCAACACCGCCAAACAGATTGTGGAAACGGCGGGAACGAAAGCCAACACCCTGAACGGCTTTCTGGAAACGCAGAAGATTTTCCAGCAGGGGAAAGCCTATTACGATGCGCTCAAATCCGTGCATGATGTCGTCAAGGGCGGTATCAAGGTGAAGAAAAGCATCGAACTGGTGGCGGAAATCTCCGAAATCTACGTCAGGAACTACCAAATCATGCTCGCCGACCCGTATTTCACGGCGGACGAGCTGGCGACCATATCCTCCGGCTATGCCATGCTGCTGGACGAGAGTTCGGACGTGCTTCAGGACTTGAAAAATGTCGTGAACATCACGGGCATGTCGCTGACGGATGCCGAACGGCTGGCAATCATCGACAATGCCTACCGAAGCCTGATGAACTACCGCAATCTCGTGAACTACTACACCCGCAAGAACATTTCCGTGTCCTACCTGCGGGCAAAGAAAAAGAACGACACCGACCGGGTGCTGGCTCTCTACGGCTCGGCGGATGAACGCTACTGGTAACATCAAACGGACATGCCTATGTTGTTAGCAGTGGATTTTGACAACCTGCACCAAGTGCTGCGGGTGCTGTATGACGAAATGATGCCCCTGTGCGGCAACATGACGGGGGTAGCCAAAGGGATAGCCGGGCTGGGTGCGCTGTTCTATGTAGCCGCCAAGGTATGGCAGTCGCTCGCACGGGCGGAAGCCATAGACGTTTACCCGCTTCTACGCCCATTTGCGCTGGGGCTGTGCATCATGTTCTTCCCCACGTTCGTGCTGGGGACTATCAACACGGTGCTGTCGCCGATTGTGAAAGGATGCAGCCAGCTTATGGAAACGCAGACCTTCGACATGAACGAGTACCGGGCACAGAAAGACAGGCTGGAGTACGAAGCCCTGATGCGAAGCCCGGAAACGGCATACCTCGCTTCAGACGAGGAATTTGACAGGCAACTGGAGGAACTGGGCTGGTCGCCCTCCGACATGGTTACCATGACGGGCATGTACATGGACAGGGCGGCATACAACATCAAGAAATCCGTCCGGGACTGGTTCAGGGAACTGCTGGAAATACTCTTTCAGGCGGCGGGGCTGATTATCGACACGCTGCGCACGTTCTTCCTGATAGTGCTCTCGATACTGGGTCCGCTGGCGTTCGCCCTTTCCGTCTATGACGGTTTCCAAAGCACGCTGACCCAGTGGATTTCACGCTATATCTCGATTTACCTGTGGCTTCCCGTGTCGGACTTGTTCAGCAGCGTGCTGGCACGCATACAGACACTGATGCTCCAGAAGGACATCGAGCAGCTTTCCGACCCGAACTTCATACCGGACGGGAGCAGTACCGTGTATGTAATCTTTATGATTATCGGCATCGTGGGCTACTTCACCGTTCCGACAGTGGCAGGCTGGATTGTGTCAGCCGGGGGTACAACCGCATACAACCGCAACCTGACACGTGCGGGCGCACTCACGGGTGCGGCGGCGGGTGCGGCAACCGGAAAGATTGCAGGAAAACTTCTCAAATAACCAACTTCAATTTTTAGAATATGGAATTCAAGTCATTGACGAACATCGAAACGAGCTTCCGGCAAATCCGGCTCTTTGCGCTGGTATTCATCTGCCTGTGCGCACTGGTCACGGGCTTTGCCGTGTGGAACTCGTACAGCTTCGCCGAAAAGCAGCGGCAGAAGATATACGTCCTCGACAACGGCAAGAGCCTGATGCTGGCTCTCTCGCAGGACATGGCGCAGAACAGACCGATTGAAGCGAAATCGCACGTGAAGCGTTTCCACGAACTCTTTTTCACGCTCTCGCCCGACAAGGACGCCATCGAGGGAAACATCAAACGCTCCCTGTTCCTCGCCGACAGGAGTGCGTTCAACTACTACAAGGACTTGTCGGAAAAGGGCTACTACAACCGTATCATTTCTGGCAACATCAACCAGACGGTGGAGATTGACAGCGTGAAATGCGACTTCAACCAGTACCCCTACAAGGTGAGAACCTATGCCCGGCAGCTTATTGTCCGGGAAAGCAGCCTGACGGTCAGAAGCCTTGTCACCACGTGCAGGCTCCTGAACGCCACACGGAGCGACAACAACCCGCACGGCTTCATCATGGAAGCGTTTACGATTGACGAGAACAGGGATTTGCAAACCATTAAACGATAGCCTTATGGAGAGGAAGCGAAATTACATTGAAACGGTGCGGGACTGGGCGGATGAACGCCTGCGCCGCCTGTTCGGGCGTATCACGCCGGGTAAGCGGCTGGCGGTCATCCTCGTGATGTCCGCCCTGTTCGGCGGCTTGTCCCTCTATATCACCGTTTCGTCCATTTACAACATCGGGAAACGGGACGGGCAAAGGCTGCAAATCGAACACATCCGGCAGTTCCCGCTGCACGGTAACGACAGTATCAATTTAACAAACAGACCTGAATATGGAAGAAGTACAGAAAAATGAACCGGGCAGACAGCCCGAAAAGGAGAAGAAGCCCAAACGGGAACTTTCCCCGAAAGAGGTGCAGCGGCGCAGGAAAATGATAGTCTTCCCGCTGATGTTCCTCGCCTTTGCAGGGTGCATGTACCTGATATTCGCCCCCTCCGGCAAGGAGACAGCGGAAACGGAAAGCGTGGGCGGTTTCAATGCCGACATCCCGCTGCCCGCAGAGGACGGGATTATAGCGGACAAGCAGACCGCCTACGAGCAGGCGATGATGAGCCGGAAACGGCAGGACAGGATACAATCCCTTCAGGACTTCGGTTTCATAGGGGACGATGAAACGGAAGAACCGCAGGCGGAAGCCGGACTGATGCCGGAAGAAGATCCGAAGCCCGTGCGGGGCGGCGGCGCTTCTTCCTCGGCGACCGCCTACCGGGACATCAACCGCCAGTTAAGCACGTTCTATGAAACGCCCCCGGAGGACAGGGAAAAAGAGGACTTGAAACGGCAGGTGGCGGAACTGACCGAAAAGCTGGAACGTCAGCGGGAAGCCACGCCCACCGCTGACGAACAGATGGCTCTATTGGAAAAGTCATACGAGCTTGCCGCCAAATATGCAGGCGGCGACAGGCAGGCGGCACAAGTGCCAGTCGTGGGCGACATCGAAAAGAAGCCGGAAGCGGTGTCCGTGCAGTCAGTACGGGAAAACGCCGTTTCAGGGCTGCAACAGCCCATGAGCGATGCCGATTTTATCCGTGCTTACAGCCAGCCACGCAACTACGGCTTCAACACGGCGGTAGGAACGGGTTACGCAATGGGCAGGAACACGATAGCCGCCTGCATCCATCAAGACCAGACGCTGACGGACGGGCAGACGGTAAAACTCCGACTGCTTGAACCCATGCAGGCGGGCAGCATCGTCATCCCGAAGAATACCCTTGTGGCGGGCACGGCAAAGGTACAGGGCGAACGTCTCGACATACTGGTGTCCTCGATAGAGTATGCGGGAAACATCATCCCGGTGGAACTCGCCGTGTTCGACACAGACGGGCAAAAGGGGCTTTCCGTCCCGTCCTCGATGGAGCAGGAAGCCTTCAACGAGGCGATGGCGAATATCGGCAGCGGGCTGGGTACAAGCATTTCCTTTACGCAGAACGCCGGGCAACAGGTGGCGATGGACGTTACAAGGGGGCTGATGCAGGGTGCGTCCGGCTACCTTGCCAAGAAGTTCCGAACCGTGAAAGTGAAGCTGAAAGCTGGGTACAAGGTGATGCTTTACGCCAAACAGCAATAATCATTTGACAAACCACTAAAATTTCCAATTAACGATGAAACAGATTTTTGTAATGTGCGCCCTCCTGCTGGGCGTGTGTGCGGCAAACGCACAGGAAACCGACACGGTGAAGTATGCGGCAGGCAACGACTTGTACCGGGGTATCACCCGAAAGCTGCCTTACCGACAAATGGTAACGCCCTACGGCGTGGAAGTGACTTTCGCCAAAACGGTGCATATCATTTTCCCCTCCGCCGTCCGCTATGTAGATTTGGGAAGCAACCACATCATAGCGGGCAAGGCTGACGGTGCGGAAAACGTAATCAGGGTGAAAGCCACGACAGAGGGCTTTCCGGGAGAAACGAACTTCTCCGTCATCTGCGAGGACGGCAGCTTCTATTCATTCAACGCCAAGTATGCCCGTGAGCCGGAAATGCTCAACATCGAAATGAAGGACTTCTTGGAAAATGAAGATACGTCCGACTTTTCGCATACCCGCATGAACATCTATTTCCGGGAACTGGGAAATGAAAGCCCGCTGCTGGTAAAACTGATAATGCAGAGCATCTACAAGAACAATGACCGTAAAGTGCGACACTTGGGCAGCAAGCGTTTCGGCATACAGTTCTTAATCAAGGGGATTTACACCTATAACGGGATGCTTTACGTGCATACGCAGACGAAGAACAGTTCCAACGTGCCTTTCGACACGGACTTCATCAAGTTTAAGATTGTCGATAAGAAAGTGCCCAAACGCACGGCTATTCAGGAAACGGTACTGGATGCGGTACGCAGCTACAACGAGGTGATAGAGATTGCCGGGAAAAGCACCGTCCGGACGGTGTACGCCCTGCCGAAGTTCACCATCCCGGACGACAAGCTGCTGCTGGTGGAGCTTTACGAGAAGAACGGCGGTCGGCATCAGACCATACGGGTAGAGAATGCCGACATCGTGAACGCCGAAATGATAAACGAACTGAAAATAAAGTAGGGAATGAAGAAACACATCTTTATAATGACACTCTTTGCGCTGTGCCTGCATTTGAACCAGGCACACGCGCAAAGATACCTTCCGGGCATGAAAGCCTTGCAGGTAACGGCGGGCATGGCGGACGGGGTACATTGGAACTCCGATACGGATTTTGCCTGCCATTTCGGGGCGGCATACAGTGTTTATACCAAGAACGCCAACCGCTGGGTGATTGGCGGGGAATACCTGCATAAGAAGTATGACTACAAGGATATGCGCATTCCGGTAGAACAGTTCACGGCGGAGGGCGGCTATTACCTGAAATTCCTTTCGGACAGGCGAAAGACCTTTTTCCTCTCGCTGGGGCTGTCGGCTCTCGCCGGGTATGAAACCAGCAACCGGGGCGACAAGCTGCTGCCGGACGGGGCTACGCTGCTGGACAAGGACTGTTTCATCTACGGCGGTGCGCTCACGCTGGAACTGGAAACCTACCTGACCGACCGGGTGGTGCTGCTCGTCAATGCGAGGGAACGTATGCTGTTCGGCTCGGACATCGGCAAGTTCCACACGCAGGTAGGCATGGGACTGAAATTCATTATCAACTGACCACTATATAATAATGTATATGAAGAATGTAATGTATAAAATCATCGTGGGCTGCTACATCGTGGCCGCCCTCGTGCTTGTAACCGCCTGTAATGACAGCTTGGACATTCAGCAGGCTTACCCGTTCACGGTGGAAACGCTGCCCGTACCCAAGAAACTGAAAGTGGGCGAAACAGCTGAAATACGCTGCCAACTGGTGCGTGGCGGCGACTACCAGCCTACGACCTACCAGATACGCTATTTCCAGCCTGACGGCAAAGGAAAGCTGGAAATGGATAACGGTACGGTGTTCCTGCCCAATGACCTGTACCCGCTGGAGAAAGAAACGTTCCGGCTCTACTACACATCGGCATCGACCGACCAGCAGACGATTGACATCTATATCATTGACAGCTTCGGGCAGATGCAGCAGGTTTCGTTCTCGTTCAACAATGACAGCAGCGAAGAAGAAACGGAATGACCCTGTGGATATTTATCGGAATAAGCGTTTACCATGTATTGTTTATAACTTGGTTCAGGCATGAATTGATAAACGCCCCGGCAGACAAGGAGCTATGGGGAAAAGAAATGGATTGATACACAATGTGTATGTTATGAAAATCTACCCGCCGAAAATATCGGCGGGTGTTTTTTTATTAGGGAACACGGTCGGGTTTCTTTGGCTACTTTATTTTCCGGCACTCATGAAAGAAAGTGGCGGCGGCATTTCTGCCGCCTTTGTATCAACTGATTTTAAGGCTCTGTATGGGTATATTTTTCTCTAACCACACCTTTACCTGTTCAAAGTTGTATTCTCCCGTTATGACCGCCGTATGGTCGTTTATGGCTACAAACCTGACACTTTCATAGCTGTTTATCCAACCTTGCAAAGAAGAAACACCCCAAGTGGAAACATCTTCAAAAACGCTGCGGTCTATCTGGCTGATAGGCTCACCGAAAACTACTGTCATCGTCTGAAAGTCCGGTTCGTCTGCCAACAGTCGCAAATGATGCAGCGTGCCGAACTCGTCCGTCTTGCGTCCCCATGCCCAATCTTCCGTGTACAAATCATCGCCCCACTGCTGCGGCTTATCGAAATGCACTTTCACGTTTACAGAATACTTGTTTTCCTCGATGTCCTCAATAACGCCCGTTACCATCATGCCCGTAAAAATACACTCGCAACGTCTGCCGATTAGGTTCTTGTTTACTTCTGTCGTTTTCATACACTTAAAATTTATCTGTTATTACCCTGTTCTTTCTTTTCTATCCATTTATCCCGCCTGTGGCGGCACTCTGCCAGCGTTTTAGCCACTGTGGAAAACAGTTCCCCGTCCGTGTGGCGGTAGTCGTACTGGTAAAATATCCGTCCCTTGAATGCGACCGGACGGTATTTTACAAACTTTTCCTCTCCCGGTGCTTGGGTGATGCTCACCCCGTTTCTGTTCAATGATTGCATGATATTCTGTTTTTTATTCGTTATATACTCAATAGGGAAAGCAACAGCAGGAAAAGCAGAGCCACGCACAACGCATAAAACGCCGACAGGCAGACCCGGAGCAGGAAACAGGCGGCACGAAATACAAGATATGCCGTTACCGCCGTGATTGCTCCGGCTGTGCAGGCGAGCCGCCACACAAGGCAGAACAATAACACCCGCAGGATGATTTTATAAATGCTTTTCCGTTTCATCGTTTCTCTGTTTATGCGGGCAGGGCTTTTAACCCCGCCCGAATGGTCGTTTAAGCCGCCCGGAATACAAACCCGTCATCAAACCAGTAGTCGCACATGAACAAATCACGGGCAAACTGTTTGTAGTCGAAATAGGTTTTTGCGAACTCCGGCAGGTCGTAACATTCTTCCACGATTTGGTAGGCGAAATCTTCTTCATCGTCATATTGTCCCTGATATTCGTCCTGAAAGTCCCGTACAAGGTCGTCCGCATCTTCCTCGCTCAAATCATGGCTTTTGTAGTTGCACCACACGAAAAAGGCTTCCTGTTCGGTGTCGCCCAACTTTTCCACCGCATCCCGCAAGGTGAAGAAGTTCTCGGAAATCCAGCTTTCGCCGATTAGGTTTTCCGGTACGTTCTCCCAGTCCTGAAACATATACTCCGCATCTTCCTCGTCCTTGTGAAGCTCCCGGCAGGCTTCGTAAAAATCTTCCTTGTCCGAATAGTCCGACAGGTCAAGCCATGCCCCGAACAATGAACCGTTGTTGTACTTGCCATAAGTGCCTACATAAACTCTTGCTTCCGATAATGTTGCCGCTTCCATATCCTGTAATTTTTAAGTTTTTAATTTTATGCGGATTTGAGAGGTGAGGGAGTTGAAGTTTCACTGAACTTTTTTCCTGTTTCCCGTAAATCCGACTTTTTTTTTATGCGTCTTCCGGTCGGGTCGGTCGTTTTCGTTTCACATAGGCTTAAAAGGGCAGTGTTTAGAGTTTGCAGGGTTTTGTGGAAAAAATACCTCGCAACGAATGTCGCAGGGAAGATTTTTTCGCCAAACCTGAAAAGGCTTGACCTTGCAAACCCGTGAAGAACACGTAACTACCTTTGCCTATTGAAATGATAAAAACGACCTCCCGGTTGGAGGACTGCTTAATGAGGAAGATTTACAGGTTGGGAAACAGGGGAAAAGTTCTTGTTCCCCATTCAGTCCATTAGGGAATTGCCTATGCGGGCGGGAAAAACAAGTGTATCGGGAGTTCACCTTCCGATACTCTTGTGCGGGTTTCCAAAGGCTCTTTTCACGAAAGACAGTCTGCGATGCCATGCACCGCTGGCGTTTCGAGGAATGTGGCTTTGGAAAAGGATATAAAAAATACGGGTAGTCCACAGACTGCCCGCATGATGGATGATAGCCATTGGCGAAATAGGCGTATGACGAATGTTGTCAGGAGTTATCACAAATTGTGATAGCTCCCGATCATCACTCGTCTTTGCCCAACTCAAACATGGAATAACCGGGAAAGCATCTGCAAGCCCATAATTGTATATTTTAAGGATTAAGTAATGTTGGAATAATGCAGCAAGAACAGGTCGCAGTTTACGACCTGTTCCCTATAATCAAAATCACATGGCGACTTCCTTATAAATCTTTTCGATACCGACAAATTTCTTGTCAAGCCCCTGCATATCGCTGCTAATCTTGTTGTTAGTGATGCGGGCGTAAATTTGTGTTGTTTCAATGTTAGTATGTCCCAGCATCTTGCTGACGGTTTCAATGGGCACACCCTTTGCCAGCGTGGTGGTCGTGGCGAACGTGTGCCGGGCAAGATGGAATGTGAGGTTCTTTTTAATCCCGCACACATCGGCAATCTCTTTCAGGTAGGCATTCAGCTTTTGGTTGCTGATTATAGGTAATATCTTTCCGTCCGGCAGCTTGCCTTTGTATTTCTTCAATATCATTTTGGGAATATCCAACAGGGGAACATTCACGTCCGTGTTGGTCTTTTGCCGCTTCGTCATTATCCACAGATTACCGTCAAATGACTTTCGGATATTCTCTTGCCGCAGGTTGGCGAC
Source organism: Bacteroidales bacterium SW299 (assembly GCA_019550975.1). Taxonomy (GTDB): domain Bacteria; phylum Bacteroidota; class Bacteroidia; order Bacteroidales; family Bacteroidaceae; genus Phocaeicola; species Phocaeicola excrementipullorum. The sequence goes on from SDWH01000001.1 coordinate 34,856, forward strand.
ATCACTGTAAGCCAGACCGCAGAAACAGGAAAAGATGAACAAGTCCCTGACGTGTTCCAAACGCTCGGAAGCCATTTTCTTTTTGAGGATGATTTTTATCTCGTCTTCCGTCAAATAGCCCCTGTCCACTTTTTCCAGCCGGATTTTATAGCTGGCGAACGGGTCTTTGTCCAGTATGCCATTGTTTCGGGCTATGATGATGATGCGCTTGAAAAACTGCATGAACTTGGCGGTGGTGTTGTAACCGCACTTGCAGGCTGTACGCAAATATAACTCGAAATCGGTAATGAACATCGGGGTTATTTCCCGGATGGAAATATCAGAAAGGTTATATTTACTCTGTATAAACTCCGCAAGGTGACGGCGTGTAACCTCATACTTGCGGTAGGTCGCTATCGTCTTGGATATGCCAACAAGCTGTTTCACGTCCTCATTGTGCTTTTGGAACAAGGCAAGGATGGTTTCGTGGTTCTCGCTGTGTCCCAAAAACTCGTTTTTAACTTTCTCGGCAGTAACGTAATTATCACGCCGCTGCATTTCGTGGTAGATGGTGTTCAGCGATGCGTTTATATCGCTTAACATACGGTTGATACGTCCGGCTTCCGCCGTGCGTCCGATAGCCTTGCCAGCCTTACCGTCCCACATTTCAGGCAACACGTCCAATTTAGTATTAAAACGGCTTGCCACACCGTCCACTGTGATACGGGCGAAAAGGGGGTACGCACCGCCCGCTTTCTGCTTGTCTTTCTTTGCGTAAAAGCAAATGTTGAATGTCGATTTCATATACTCACTTTTTAGTTACAAAAATACTGTAAATACTTAAAAATGAGTTTTATGCAGGCTCGCCAAACACCGACAGAAGTTCGCCAATTTCCGACTATCTGTACCCCCTTTTTGATTTTGTTTGTCCGGGGTACGAGTTAGGTTAGAAACCTTGTCTTTTAGGGGCGAAAAAATGTACTTTAAGGCAGACACAAGGGGATAAAAAAAGTCCCACAAATCATTGAATTTGTGGGACTTGTCTGTTCGTTGTCCGGTTTTGTCCGTAACGTTCAGCGGAGAGACAGGCTCTAAGAGGTTTATTTTAAGACATAGGCAGACGTACCCAATAAGTATATAACTGCTTATGTCTTATTGTTTTAGTTGATACCATTTGAAACTGCCATAATCAAACATTAAATCAGTATTTGGGCGTATTTTTGGGCGTGTGCATTTTACCCATTATTATCAGTTTTCCCGAAGTTGTCAAACCGTGCCATATTTTCGGCTTTTGCCGCATCTACTATTTTAATATAAGGCTTCATAGCTTTATAGTCGCTGTGTCCCGTCCATTCCATTATAACCGAAGCAGGAATACCAAGGCGAAGCGCATTAACTATAAAAGTTCGCCTTCCGCAATGTGTGGTAAGAACCGCATATTTAGGTACTACAACCTCTTTGCGTTCACTACCACTATACGACACGACACTAACAAGCTCATCCAACCCGGCGATTTCGGCAGCTTCATGTAGATGCTCATTCATTTTTACGTTGCTTAATACGGGCAAAGCCTTATTTCCGGGCAAGTGTATTCCCTTGTATTTATCAAGTATTGCAAGAGCATAGCTATTTAGCTCAATATGTAGCCTATCGGTTGTTTTCTTTGTAACAATAGAGATATAAGGAGGAACAGCATCGCGTTTTACGTCAGAAGATTTAAGCCGCGCTACGTCAGAATAACGCAACCCGGTAAAACAACAGAAACAAAACACATCGCGAACAGGAGATAACGACGGTTTATTAGGGGGAAACTTAAAGTTCATAAAGTGCTGCAATTCGTCCCACGTCAAAAATATGACTTCTTTACAGTCCAATCCCTTGAAGCGTGGGCGATATTGCAAATGAGCAGCACCGGAGTAATAACCGTTAGCGGAAGCCCAACGCAAAAACCAACGAACAAAACCTACGTTTTTGGCGACCGTAGTATTAAGTTGCCCTTCTTCTTTTTGCAGATATGATACAAAGGCGGCAAAGTCAGACTTTGAAAAATCATCTAAGGAAAGTTCCGGGCGAAAGTTCATTAAGTGATGTTTGATACTTGCGAATTTGGTATAGGTTGCTTTCGTCCAATTATTCGTAACACCCATTTCAGAAGTAAACCTATCAAAGACCTCGAAGAAGCCCGGCGATTGTTGCTGGGCTTCTTCTTTTTCATCGGTAACGTGCCGACCGATTGAAGCATAGAAAAGCGGCTTAAATTCTTTTGGCGTTGGCGTTCGGTGGTGTTCAAGTTCAAAACGCGTTAAGACTTCTTCGACCTTAGAAACCATATTAGAAAGACCCCTATTTATTTCGCCCGAAGTTTGCTTATAGCAATTCTTAGAACCGAGCGTTACCCGTTGGCTTTCCTTATCCCATTTGTTAGCCTCAATTACATACCCGGAATGAATATCTATACGATACCCGGAATAACATACGCGCAAACGGATAGGAACGCTTTTTGCGTTCATCCCTTCACGGGTTGATAGTTGAAACTTAACGCTATACTTCATTTCTTATCGGTCATCATTTCGCCGCGCCCGGTAAGCAACCAATGCGCAGATATAGGATAATTAGCCACCATAATATATAAGGCTTCTACTTCCAAGTTCTTATATCTCGGCTGATAGCCCGGCTTAGGGGTTATTCCATAGCCTAACCGCATTTCCCTATAACGCGGTGCGCTAAGGTTGTGCAGTTCGCAGAAGTGGCTCAAAGAATCTATTTTGCCAAGATTGACAAGCATATCAATAGCCACGAAGAACCGGCGGTTTATAGCTTCGCTAATTGGCGAAGTCTTTACTATTGTCCGGGGCATAGCGAAGCGTTTATATTAAACATCATTACATTGTATTCATCTTCCGGCACTAACGCCGTTTCTTTTCCAGCCAAATAAGCATCTTCCAAGGCTTGAAAGACAGAACCGGGGATAAACGGGTAGTAAGCCCGGTTGCTATAAAACATATCTACATTTATTTCTACCATAGGACAGTTATTTTTCTCGAATTTTTGATTTAAGCGCATTTCTTGTTGAAATGGCAGTGTTACCCACCCAAACAAAAAGAAGCGAAATTAGGGGCGTTTCTGTGCGTTTGAGGGTATCACTATAATACATATTATTTTTCCCGATTTCATAGCCTAACACTCTCTATAATAATGTATAACGACTACCACAAAGAAACCTTTTTGCCGAAAGCTACACGGCAGCGGCACATCCGGCATTGCTTTCCGGTTGGGCAGCGGCTTTTTTGTTCTGTTCGGCGAGCATTTCAATGGTACGCTGTTGGCTTTCTATAATAGAGAGCAAACGCGCCTTTTCTTCTTTGGCATCTTCAAGAAGTTTATACAGCATTTCAGAAGGCGTTATTTCGGTGCTTTTTGCTTCCGTGTCCGCTTCCGGGCGTACAGAAAGAAGCATTTCGCCCTCCCCACGCATTAGCCAAACGGGGTTAAGTTGTGGGTATTGTTCGGTTATTGCTTCCAATTTGTCTGCCTTTATAGACCTTTTAATGCTTGCAATATACGCAGAACCTACGCCGATTGTGCGGCAAAATTCCCTTTCGCTTATATTTAGATAAGCTATGAATTTCTTAATTCGCTCTTTTACACCACTTTCATTTTGCATATTGTATCCTAATGTATCTAAACGTTAAAAATCAAGCGCACGGCGAAAATTGTATGCTTTTTATTTGCTTATTGTATGCTTTTACATTACATTTGCACCGTGTTAGTTATTCATTCGCAAAGATAAGCAAAAAATTAGCGGACAGCAATAGCGTAAACACGCTAAATTACAGAAAAATAAAAGCTATATGGTACACTCAAGTAAAACAATTAACCGCAATTTCTTGATAAAAGCAAGCGGTATAGACGGAAAAGGAAAGCGCATAAACAAATTAGTAGGCGTTACCGGACTTCTTGAATTGGTTGGCGAAGTCTTAGCAGACAAATTTGTAACAAGGGCGTTCAACACGATGAACGGCGACAGTTGCCGCTGTTGCTTACGTCGTGGGTTAAGAATTACATTTTATTTCAAATAATCACGACTATGGTTGTTAATTTCAAAAAGCTAAAAACACAGATAAAGCCTTTCAAGCCGGAAGAAGGCTTCAATGGGCGCAAAGGTTATATGTTCATAGCTACAAAAGAGCAGAAAAATAGGGGCGTTTGTAGCGTGAAAAGACCGGGAAGCAAACGCGGACTTATAGCCGCTTTGGTGGAGTTCATACAATATGATGCGGATTTCAAACGAGAATTTACACTATAATAAAGGAGGTATTATGGCAATGAACGATAACAACGGGTGCAGCATTTGCGCCGCAGGAAGTGAGAACTACGAAACATTCAGTACCCGGATAGGAAGGAAAAGGGTTAAACGTGTGCAATACGATTACAGGCATACAGACGGCGAACTGTTCAGCTGCATCGGTGGGACATTGGAAGAGTGCAGGGAACGCCGGGACAAATGGCTCAACGCTAAAAAGGCTTGACGGGTAAGGGCGTATTTTCCGATATGACGTATCAATATAATACGATTAACAGGATAACACTATATAAGCCAACGGAAAGAGAACCCCTCTTGTAAAGGCTATAAACCGGTGACGGCGGAAACAGCACCGCAGCGCGGACGCTTCGGGCGTAGGTGGGGCAAACCCACCGCCGCGCACGAAATAGTAACTATAAAACAAAAACATTATGGTATTGACAGAAACGAATAGAAAGGTAGGACGGCTCGGTTTCCTTAGCGGACTGAACCAAGTGAAGATGGGCGTTTACAAAGAGGTGGTAGCCGAATTGTACAAGGCTTTGGGAATAAACAACCGTAACAGCTTCTACGCATACAGGGACGGAAAGATAGAGCCCAAGGTTACGCAAGCCGAAGCGGTGGAAAGCGTGTTTAACCGGTACGGAATTACTGAAAACATTTGGGGAGCATGAAACTACACGCGCTATTGAGCAAACGGGAAACGCAGGTAGCCGAATTGCTTGCATGGGGCGCGAGCAAAAAGGAAGTGGCAAGCAAGTTATTTGTTTCCACGCGAACCGTAGAGAATACTGCACGGAACATATACGCAAAATTGGGAATACAGAAGGCTACGGAATTGTGCGTATGGTGGTTTTGCACAAAGTGCGGAGTGCCCGTAAGTCTTGACCCGTTGAAACGGGCATTTACGGCTGTCCTGCTTCTTTTGGTATTGCTTCCAAGAGAACTGACAGGAAACGGCGATTTGTTCAGAATAGGCAGGGACAGACGGATAGCACGGGTAACAAGGACTTTCCGGCGATACGGAGAGGATGAAGGAACAGAAGATTTTTTCAGAACATATTAAACGGTTGGATCATGAAGAAGGAAATAGCATTGTTAGCGGCTATAATCGTATTAGGCTCGATTTGGATAAGCCACTTAAAGGCACAAATAGACTACGCCGACACAGAATGCCCGGTTTGCGGAAGTTGCGAAGTTTTAGACTTCGGGGAAAGCGAGCATGGGGAAAGGTGTTACTGCTACGATTGCGAAACGGAATTTTACATAACACCAATTACAGACTATGAGCAAGAACAGTATTAACACAAGGGTAATAGACCTCACGCTCGGCGAACTTTTGGACGCAATAGACGCGAGAATTAGGGAAACCCGGAAAGAAGACGCGCAAGGCGAAGACAGCAATATGCCTAAGCCGAAACGGTTTGTTTACGGGTTGAAGGGATTGCAAAAACTTTTTGGGTGCAGCAAAACAACCGCTTCACGCATTAAGGCATCCGGCAAGATTGACAAGGCAATAACGCAGGTTGGGGCATTGATAATAATCGACGCTGATATGGCTTTGGAACTTGCCGGGAAAGATAAAGGGAAACAATAACTTTTTAATAATTCAGCTATATGAATAAACAAGTAATCATTAAGCGTTTGACGCTTGTAAACTTCAAGGGTTTGCGGAATGTCGCAATAGATTTTAGCGACAATGTTACAACGATTAGCGGACGTAACGGTACAGGTAAAACGACTATCAAAGACGCTTTTAGTTGGCTTCTTTGGGGTAAGAACAGCGAAGGCGACACCGATAGCAAGTTTGGCATCAAGACCAACGACGCAGACGGCAATTTTATTCCCAACCTCGAACACGGCGTTACGGGTGTGTTTGAAATCATAGACAAGGAAACGGGAGCGGTTGAAACCGTAGAACTTCGCCGCGTACTTGTAGAGGAATGGAAAGTACCCAACGGGGAAACAAAACGTGTGCTGAAAGGACACCACACCGACTTTTTCTATAACGGTGTGCCATTGAAGACGAAAGCGGAATACGAAGCGCGGATTAACGCCATCATTCCCGAAGCAGTCTTTAAGATTATTACAGACCCCTACTATTTCCTTACGCTTCATTGGAAGGCACAGCGTGAAATGCTTTTGCAGATAGCAGGGAACGTAAGCGAAGAAGAAGTAGCGAGAGGTAGCGAACGTTTTGCCCTATTGCTTGCGCAGCTTACCGGAAAATCATTGGAAGACTATAAGCGAGAGGTAGCCGCAAAGAAAGCCAAGGTAAACGAACAACTCGAAAAGATACCGACAGCCATAAACGCAATTACACAGGTTACGCCGGAAGCACCGGATTACGAAGCGTTGGAGAAAGAAAAGGCAGCTTTGGAAGTGGAGCTTACACAAATAGACGAATCGGTAGCATCGGAAGCGGAAGCCAACCGGATAGCCTACGAGAAAGCATCGAAGACGCAAGCGGAGATTAACGCGAAACGGACACAGCAACAGAAACTGTTATTTGAAGCCAAAGACAAGGCGAGAAGCGAAGCGTATAAGAAAAACGAAGCCTACAACAAGGCAGAACGTGAACTGCGCCAAGTGGAATCAGACCAAACGAACGAAGAACGGCGGTACAACGCGGAGCGTTCCCGGCTTCAAGGTGACATCAGACGCACGGAAGAAAACAAAAGCAGATACAAGGCGCAACAGGACGAACTGCGCGAAAAGTGGTATTCGGTAAGTGCGGAAGAATTTACAGACACTTCCAACCTTGTATGTCCGTTGTTCAAACACGTATGCGCAGACCGGGAAGCATTAGAAAAATACGAAGCAGACCGGGAAGCAGCTCGAAACAAGTTCTACGAAGACAAACAGGCGCGGCTCGACAACATAAACAAGACCGGAACGCAGCTTACCCAAACGATAGAGGAACAAGACGCGGAAATAGCACGGCTTCAAGGATTGTTAGCCGAAACGGAAGAAAAGCACAAAACCGAAGTTTCCGGCTTCGCGGAAAAGCGCGAACAGTTGAAAAAGACGATGGACGCTAACCCACGTGTAAGCACAGAACCGAATATCAAAGGGGAAGACATACCCGAATGGGTTACGCTTCAAAGCGAGATAGAAACGCTTTCCGCCGGGCTTCCGAAACAGGATAGCACAACAGCGACCAATACCTCCGTACTTCGCAAGCGTAAGGCAGAAATAACCGCACGGCTTGACGAAGTAAAACAGAAATTGAACATTCGCGCAACCATTGAAACCAACGAAAAGCGGATTAAGGAGCTTAAAGCGGAAGCGGAAACGCTGGCGCAGGAAAAAGCCAACTTGCAGACCGAAGAAACCACAATAGACGATTTTGTTACGGCGCAGATGAACGAAGTAGAACGGCGCGTAAACGCATTGTTTAGCCGGGTACAGTTCAAGATGTACCGGACGCAGATAGAAGACGCGAAGCAAGTACCGGACTGCATTTGCTACATAGACGGCGTGAAGTATTCAGACAAGAACGCCGCCGGGAAAGTAAACGCCGGGCTTGACGTGATTAACACGCTTTGCGCGTTCCACGGGGTAAGCGCACCTATTTTCGTGGATAACGCAGAAAGCATCAACGAATTTATACCGGTAAACAGCCAACTCGTAAAGTTGGTGGTAACTACCGAAGACTTCAAGGTAAACAATTTCTAACCAATAAAAGAATAGCAATATGAATTACAAAGGAATCAAGTCCTACGAGGACGCTTGTAAGGTTTTGGGCGTTCAGCCCATCAGTGAAAACGCGGTAGCAGCTTTCCCGGCAGAAGACCGAAAAAGTATGTCAGCTTACCATAAGCTGACAATAATAGCACGAGCCATTAACGGAGGGTGGAAGCCGGATTGGAACAACAGAAGCCAATACAAGTATTACCCAGTATTCTACTACGAAAATGCCGGGCTCTCGTATGTGGGGACGAGTAGCGCGGCTTCGCTTACGAATGCGAACGTCGGCTCTCGGCTTTGCTTTCAAACGGAAGCGATGAGCGACTACGCCGCCGCCACGTTCGCCGACCTATACACGGACTTCTATTGCCTTCCGGCTTCGGTGGAGAAAGAAGAAAGCCAACAGAGTAACAAGCAGCCCGGCGACTTCTTGAAAATGGCAACTGATATTATAGAAACACAGTTGCAGCCGTTGGCGCAGGAAAAGAAAACGCGCGGTGTTGTGCTGATTGCTTGCGACACGGACACGACGGACGAAAAAGGAGAAAGCGCAACCGGGGCAATTATTGGAATTGTCGGAAACGGAAAAGCGTTGGCACACGGAGTAGCCGAACTTATGACGCGGAAAGAATCCGCACCACTTGTAAAACAGGCTACGGAACTTATAGCGATGCAAAGACTACAAGAGCGGATTAAGCAAGAGGGCGCGAAGTTCCTCGCGGAATTATTCACACAACAAGAAAAATAGAAATGACCATGTGCAATATAAAAGAGTTACCAAGTGCAGCCATAGAAGAAGCCAAAGGCAAGTTTGAAATGGCTTGCAAAGAAGCTATGACGTTGGAAATAGTGGGAAACGTTGCGGCAGCGTTCAACGCGGTAGGAGTTGTAACGCTACTTCGCGAAGCATTAACAAACGACATAATGGACGCAGTTTTTATGCCGCTTATGAACACTAAAATAGGCTTTATGACCGACCACACGGGAAAGCCAAACAGCAAGGGACAGACTTTGCCGCTTTATTCGCGCGACGTTGTACGCGATTGCATTATAGACGCGGTTATTATTGGCTTGCTTCCAACAGGAAACCAATTTAACATATTGGCGGAAAGGATGTACCCAACGAAGGAAGGATATACCGCGCTTCTTAAAAAATTGGGCGTTAGGTATATTATTGAGATTGGGCAAGACAAGAGCCAAAGCCCACAATACGCGGAACTTGCCTGTAAGATTAACTACGAGTACAACGGGGAAAAGAACAGTTTTACCGTGAACACAACCGTAGCAAAGAACGCTTACAGCAGCAACGACCAGATACGGGGGAAAGCGGAACGCAAGGCGAAGAAAGCGTTATACGAATACATTACCGGCTCGGACTTCGGGGACGGGGACGAATCAAGTACGGTAGTGGTGGATGCTGTTGCAGTTGAAATTAGGGATGAAGCGAACAAGGGCGAAGCTATCGGGATAGACCAAGCGACGGAGGAAAAAAACGTTATTGCAGAGGATAAACCGCAGCCACAACCACAGCCACAGCCACAGCCGCGACCACAACCGCAGAAGGCAACCGAAAGAAGCAACAACGCTAAACCGGCTTTCTGATTATGGAACTTACCGTTATAGGTTCAAGCAGTGAAGGCAACTCCTACGTTTTACAAAACGCAGGGGAAGCCTTGCTGCTTGAAGCAGGTAAGCCGTTCAAGCACACATTAGCGGCATTGGGCGGCAATTTGCGCAAGGTGGTAGGATGTCTTATAACGCACGAACACGGCGACCATGCCGGACGCATTAGCGAGGTACTTAATTACGCTGTTCCGGTATTCGCTTCGCAAGGAACGATAGAAGGAGCGGAAAAGTACATAAGGAGCAATTACCAACCCAACGCGATAAGAGCTGGTGCCGGAGGTTACGAACGTTTGAATTTGGGCGGCTTCACGGTTATACCGTTCCCGGCGAAGCACGATGCGGCAGAACCGCTCGGCTTCTACATTTGGCACGAAGAAACAGGCGGTATCTTGTTCGCTACCGACACCTACTATCTGCCTTGTACGTTCAAGGGGTTAAGCAACATTCTTATAGAGTGCAACTATGACCCGGACATATTGGCGCGTAGGGTTGCGGACGGAGATATACCGGAAGTTCTGCAAGAACGGGTAAGACGCAGCCACCTCAGTTATTACACTTGTTTAGACGCATTGAGGGCGAACGACCTAACGGCGGTAAACAACATTGTGTTAATCCATATCAGCGACGGAAACGGCGACGGTGTGGCATTTCGGGAAGGCATAGCGAAAGCAACCGGTAAAACGGTGCATATAGCGAAGCCCGGATTAAAAATCAAATTCAACAAAACACCATTTTAGCCATGCTCAAAGGATTTGATAAGGAAACGCAACCGCTTACCGAGTACGAAGAAAAGGAACTTTTGCCCGTCATATTAGCCGGGTTGAAGACGAAAACCGGTAAGGACAACGCGGTAACAAACCGGACGATTGTAATGCGGCTTACCATAGCCGGGTACAAGATAGACGAAGCCCGATGCAGGAAGATAATAAACCACATAAGGACTACCGACGCTTTGCCCGGATTGATAGCCACCTCCGGCGGCTACTTTTTGGCAACGACCGAAAATGAACTGATGGACTACGAAGAAAGCCTTTTAGGACGCGAAAACGCAATAAAGGAAGTGCGTTTAGCCATAGCAAGGCAACGTAGGATATTGTACGGCGACGCACAGAAGCCGAAAGAAGGAACATTGTTTTAATTCATAGTATGAACAAATTTAAGTAAGAAGATATGAAACAGCCCGAAAAGATACAGACACGCAAGGACGAAGTACGGTTTAAGACTTCGGACATACGCCGGATTATAGGAAAGTATTTGGCGGCAAACGTATTGAAAACGTGGAAAGAAGATTTTTTAGACGAAAGCACAGGCGAAGTAATTACGATTGAGCGCAATGAGATTTTGTTTGAACGTGGAAAGTATATAGATAACGATTTGGCTACTCGGATAAATTTCAGCATCCAAGCAGAAGACATCAAGGAGGTAGAGGTAAGCAACCAACGCCGATTAGCCACGCAGAACAAACGGACGGGACTTTACCCGTTTAAAGTAAGCGCGTCTATTGGAATGAAGCGGCATAACTTCATTTTACAGGCGCAGAACGCAACAAAGGCAATAGAAGTAGCAACCGACTTTATAGAATTGAACTTTTCCCAGTCTTTCGACATAACAGGCGTTAAGCTGATGGACGACGTTGTTATCCTTAACGACAGGTTAAGAAAGTATGTAGAAGCACAGGAAGGAGCGAACGAAGAAGGGGAAGAAGAAGACAACGCGGAGGAACAGCGCGGCGATGTCAAGTATTACAAGGTTGAAGCGGAAGTAACGATCAAGACGGAAGACGAAGAAGAACCGAATAAGACCTGCTACGACTTCATTGTACGCACGAAAGACGTAGATACGGCTAAGGTGGTAATAACGGCGTGGATTGATGCCAAGGTTAAAGAACGGACAGAAAAGGACGGGGACGAACGTAAGATAGTGGATATTTCCATACTTTCAGCCGCTCCGTTTGCTTGTAACGCTATTGTTGAAAAGGCTTTTTGCATGGCATACAAAGACGAAGAAGTAAAGTAATTAACCGGGGGCGCGTCTTCCGGCGTGCCCCATAAACAACAGCAAGCGATGAGCCAAGACAGTATAGTTATATTCCGAAACATCATACAGGCGTTGGACGTGTTACCGCCGGAATTGTATAAGGAAGTTTCCCGGTTGGTTTACGCATACGCTTTTGACGGCATCATGCCGCCGGAAAGCACAGAACCGACTACGCTTGCTTTGTTCCTTTCTTTCAAGCCGCAAATAGACTTCAACGTTAAGCGGTATGAGAGTTACCGGGAAAGAGGTAAGAAAGGCGGCGCACCGAAAGGGAACAACAACGCAAGGAAGATGCCAAAGGAAGAAGAAAGCGATGAAACGAAACAACTTGAAACAAGCAAAAACAACCTAAAACAAGCTAAAACAAGTTGTGAAGAGGTGAAACAAGCTAACGAAGATATAGAACAAGGCAAAACAACTAAAAACGACCTTATATCTATATCAGTATCTGAATCTATAAATAATAATTCTGTTGATGTTGTTGATGATAACGCGCACGCGCGAGAGAGAGAAAACAACAGGAAGTTTTTAGATGAGTTCTTCAAAGAAACGAACCGGGCGCAAATTGAGGTTATTTGTATGCAGCTTCACACAAACCCGGAAACTTTACGGAGCGAAGCCGAAGAAGTCATAGCGGAATGGGAACTAACAGAAGCCAAGCACAGCGATTACACCGAACAGGCGCGGCACTTGATAAACCAACTACGGATAAAATACCGTTCAAAAGCGAATAACGATGGAACAGCAAGAACGAGAAAAGCAACAGCCGAAACAGCCCCAACGGGTAAACATGGAACTGTTTGCGAAAGCAATAAGGCAAGGAAGAAACTGCGAAGCACGATTTAGAATCGACCGTTATACGCAAGACGTACCGGCGATGTTGCGCGAGTGTTACCGCTACGAAGTGGAACGAAGGGGGCATGTTTTCAACGAAGACGAAGCGACCAAAGACCACATAATACGCGCGGCGAAGTGGCTGCTCGGCGTAAGTACAAAGCCGGGGTTATTCCTATACGGCGAGCCGGGAAACGGGAAAACGACCTTAGCCCGTTCGATTGTGCAGCTTATAGGGACGCTGTATTATAGCAGCCTTTCCACGGAAAGGAAAGAGGTAACGACCATTCCGGCATCAGCACTTACGGAAGCGGCACGGGGCGAAAAGCAGGATTTGTTAAACCGCTTGAAGGCAACCGAACTTCTTTACATAGACGATGTAGGAACAGAACCTGCGAGCGTGAAGGTTTGGGGTAACGAGGTTAGCCCGCTGGTTGATTTGCTATACCACCGTTACGACCGCCAACTGTTTACGGTCATTACTTCAAATTTGATTGGCGACGAAGATATAGCGCAACGGTACGGCATACGCGTAGCCGACAGGTTTGTAGAAATGTTCGACCTTATAGGTTTTGAGAACCCAAGTTACAGACCAAGACTAACGGCGTTAAACAAGCCGTAGGCGCACAGAAACACCCCGATTTTCGATTAAAATGGCGATTGCAGTAAAGTGGACGTGCGAAGTGGGAAAACGCGCCAAATAGAAGGGAAAAGGCTAATTAGGAAACTTCAAAAAAACGAGGAATGAAAATATACATAAGCGGACAGATAACCGGGCTTCCGGTTGAGGAATACACGGAAAGGTTTAACAAGGCGGAAGCATACCTTACCGGGAAAGGCTACGAAGTAGTAAACCCACTTCGCAACGGCGTACCTTCCGGCGCACGTTGGCAGGAACAAATGAAAGCGGACATTAGGCTGTTACTTGATTGCGGCGCGATTTACTTGCTTGCAAATTGGGAGAAAAGCATCGGGGCAACGTTGGAACGCGAGATAGCAAAGGGGTTGGGTTTGATTATTGAGTATGAGAAAACGCCGAAGCACCGCGATATAAAAGCGGCGATACTAACAGTAATGGGCGTTGATTTCAAATCAATAGCGGAAGACAGCCGTAACCGCTGGCACGTTTACGCCCGGATGATTTACGCGCACCATTGCAAGAAGCGCGGGGAACATACACAAGGGATAGCGGAAGAAACGAGCCACGACCAAAGTACGATTTGCTACTATTTGCGCAACTACGATACGGAATACCGGTTTAACCGAGAGTTCAGAGCCGCAGCCGAAAAGGTTGCGACCCTTCTAAGTGAAAAGTTAAGTAACCCAACGGACGTATTAAAGTAATTCGATATGGAAAAGATAGGACAAAAACGTAGGGAGTGCAAACAACCGTCATTGCAACAGCTGATATCGTCACTAAAACCGTGCAAGGTATTCGATGAAGAAGAATATCAGATACTATTCACACGAAGAAAGGACAATAAAGAACCGGACAGATGGAGCGCAGGTTATTACAATTTCGATAATTGCTGTTGGCTTTTGGTTGGCTACGGAAAGACTTTGAGAAGCGCAATTTTACACCTTAAAAAGCAATTAAGATTGAGATAATGGATATAGAAACGTTACAAAAGCGTCAGAGGTGGACGTTAGAACAAAAGATAGACCATGCAGTAGCAACCGTAGAAAGCTATATAGCAAGAACCGGGAAAACGCCTTACGTCAGCTTTTCCGGTGGTAAAGATAGTACGGTTTTACTTGATTTGGTACGCCGATTTGTCAGCAAAGATATTAAGGGCGTTTTCTGTAACACAGGCAATGAGTTTCCCGAAATAGTGCGCTTTGCGCGTTCAACGCCAAACGTTACAGTTATACACCCCAAACAAACCGTTAAAGCTGTTTTGGCAACATACGGTTTTCCTTTGATAAGCAAAGAGCAGGCTCACGGGATAAGGCAAGCGAGAACAACCAAAAGCGACAAGCTGCGTAAGATACGCCTTTACGGGACGGACAGGAACAAAGGGTATATTTCCGGAAAAATATCCGATAAGTGGCAGTTTCTTATAAACGCGCCGTTCATGGTTTCAGAGCAATGCTGCGAGTGCTTAAAGAAAAGACCGTTTAAGCAATATCAGAAGGAAACGGGCGAAGTTCCGATTATTGGGACGCTGGCAACGGAAAGCGAAGCAAGAAAGCAGCAATACGTTAGGCGTGGTGGGTGTAATTCTTTCCGTGAAGGTCATTTAGGGAGTTACCCGTTAAGTATTTGGACGGACGCGGATATATGGGCATACCTACGGAAATTCAACGTACCATATTGCGAATTATACAACAAAGGAGCAGTTAGAACCGGATGTATGTTTTGCGGATTTGGCGCACATTTGGAAAAGCCGACTTCTTCACGGTTTGCCATGCTTTACGACTTACACCCGAAAGCCTACGAAGTATTCATGAGATATGAGAATAACGGGATTACTTACCGCGAAGCATTACGCGCCGTCGGTGTGGTTTTACCCGACGAATATAGACAACTAAATTTATTTCAAGATTATGAGTGAATATAAGACGATACCCGGATTTTCAAGATACCGGATAAATACAGAAACAAAAGAAGTCCAAAGTAACGCATACCAACATTCGCAACAAAGGCTCGTTTGTTTGTAACGTGAGCGCGTATATACGGAAAGTTATTAGAACGCTTTACGCCCAAAAGTTGAGGGTAAACAAGCTATTACGTTCATACGACGACAATCAAACAAGACTTTCACGGATGATATAAGACTATGGAACAACTAACTTTTGACTTCATAGACGAAATAGTACCCATTCCCGAATGTTCCGGGCTGATGGCTATGAGCGGATATAAAACACCCCAAGCGTTAGCCGACGAAATGGTACGGGAAGCAAGGATTTGGCAGAAGCGGAATCCGGGTAAAGACGTGATGGAGGTAATAACGCCGGATTGGAAAGAATATATTAACCATAAAATTAAAGAATTATGTTAGCGATTGAATTTTGCGGCTACGTGGGTAACGATGCCGAGATTAAGGAGTTTAACGGACAAAAGTTTATTTCGTTCAACGTAGCGACTTCCGAGCGTTACAAGGACGCACAGGGGAACACGGTAAGCCGTACAACGTGGGTAAGCTGCTTAAAGCCCGGAGAAAGCGCGGTAGTGCAATACTTGAAGAAAGGTACGCAGGTATTTGTTAGGGGCGACTTTTCCGCAAAGACCTTTACGGGCGCGAACGGCATACAGGTTGGAGTAAACTGCCGGGTAAGGGAACTTCAACTATTGGGTACGAAGCAGGACGCTGGACAACAAGCCACGACGCAAGCCGGGCAACCGGTGGCACCAGCATCGGCGCAACCACAAGCACCGGCATACGGTAGTAATAACCCGTTCGGAGAAACAAACGATAAAGATGATTTGCCATTTTAAGGAGTGAGTATGAAAACAGTAGTTTTGCTTAGTAAAGTATTCTTTGAGGGGCATCCGAAGGCAGGACAACCGACCAATTTTGCCAAGAGTGTAAAAGACGGTTGCAAACGCCACACGGTAAGAAGCAATTATGCGTATTGGGAAAAGAAGATAGCCGCGTTAAAAAAGCAAGGCGGGACGCTTTGCATACGCCAATGGAGCGGAAAGCCATATAGAAGCCAACAGGAAACAGTTTTAGAAGTACCTGCTTCGGTTGTTGGTATTCAGAAAGTAGAAATAGCGCAGACGGGCGTAAACCGGCTATCGGCACAGGTTGATGGGTACGAAGTCCCGATTTCAGAGATAGCGAAAAACGATGGATTAAACAGCGTGGAGTTTGCCGAGTTCTTACGACCTATTTTGAAGACATCAGAAGGAAACGAAACAACGTTTGCCGTCATTCATTTTACGGATTTCAGATATTAAGAGCCATGAAGGAAAGGATAATATGCTGCTTCTACATTCTTTTTGCGAAGCAATACGCCGTATTTACGGCAGACAAGGATAAAGCCGGGAAATATACCTCTTGCTACATAAAGGGAGATAAGATATTTCTTGCAGCAGTTGCAAACTACTTGAAAAAAGTAGCAAAGGAGCTTCACGCAAGGGCGGAAGCGATAGAAAACGAATTGAAGGAGGGCAAAGACGATGGTAATAAAACGGTAGGATTATGACGCGCGAAGAAAAGATAGCCCGGCTAATTCGGGCAGGTTACAAAGTGGAACGATTAGGGCGGAACATAAAAGCCACGAACAAGAAAGGCTCTTTTCGCGGCTCGGTACATTCCGTACACCTACAAATTTTCGGTTATTGATATGGGGCATAAAGAATTTTTCGACAAGGTGGTAGCCATGCGCAAGGCGCAAAAGGAATACTTCAAGACGCGATTACCTTCCGCGCTACAAAGTTCTAAGCAGTTGGAAGCCGAGATAGACGCGGAAATAAAGCGCGTGGAAAACATATTGGCAGAAAGGGAGAAAGCCCGGCAAACTTCTTTGTTTGGGGTATTTGACCGGGATTTGATAAACAGAGTAGATAACTATTAAAAGTAAGACGATGGAAGATAACAGTTTAAGAATAGAGGTACAGAAACCGGTAGCATATTTGCACCACGAAGCTACAAAATCGGTTATTCCGGTTTTCAAGCCTATAAATTGGCTTCAAAGAAAGTTTATTAAGTGGTTGCTCGGTTTGGAATATAAGAAAGTTTGAGTATGGCGAAGATGACCTTTGAAGAATTGTTGGCAAAAGCCAACGCGGAAACAACGAGGGCAAAGCCACGCCATGAGGAAAGCCAGTTGCAGCGCATTTGCGTAAAGTGGTTTAGGCTTCAATACCCGGAATTGGCTATACTCCTTTTCGCCGTACCGAACGGAGGGGCAAGAAACAAGCGAGAAGCCGGGATAATGAAAGCGGAAGGAGTAACCGCCGGAGTTGCGGATATAATACTACTGATACCTTCCGGCGGCTACGCTTCACTTTGTATGGAGTTCAAGACCGAAAAGGGACGGCAGCAGGAAACGCAAAAACTATGGCAACAGGCAGCGGAACGAGCCGGGAACAAATACGCCATAATACGCAGCTTTGACGATTTCAGAACCGAGGTAAAGAACTACTTACCTCCACCTTATAAGCGCAATACGTGAAGTGTTGGCGAAGTGTTTTAGGGTTTACCGTATCATAATAATACGATAAACCCTTTAATTTTGCGGAAAAAGAAATACGGATATGAACATAAAACAGATTAAAGAAAAGGTTTGGGGCTTCATTAAGAACATCCCGGCAGACAAAAAGAAGCACCTTATAGCCGGATTTATTGTTTGCGCCATTGTAAGCATGTTCTTTGGCTACATTATTGGCTTTATTTTAGCGTTGGTAGCCGCTGCTGGTAAAGAAGCCTACGACTACTTTACGAAGAAAGGAACGCCGGAGCTTGCCGATTTCATTTACTCGGCGGTAGGCGCGGTTTGTTTCCTTATTGTGTCGGCATTGATTACATTGCTTTTTTACGCTTTTGTCATGCGTTTTATTTAGGCTTTTCAAGAAGCATCATATAGCTGAGAGCAACGGCGACAGCCGAAGCGGAAGGGCGCGGCGACCAAACCACGCCCTTTTTTAATAAACCGATAGCGTAAGATAAACATGAGGAAGAAGAAACGAGAAAGCGAAGAAGACAGCGACCTGCGTATAAGCGGCGTTGATTTCGGAAACATAGAACTGCCCGATTTGGATTTGTCGTTATTCGATGTGCTTAACGACGAATATAACGAGGAAACGCGCTACATAAAGCCGAAGGTTTACGAAGTGAAGCCGGAATATGTCTTATACGACAACGCGGTAAAGTTGGCTAAGGACTTGCGGCTGGACTTTGGCGCACGTTACGACGTGTTTGTTAGTGGCAGCTTCATTTTTGGCGACTTCTTAGAAGCGTTCATCATAGGGAATAACGCCAAGTGCAAGAAAATGACGGTAAGCACACCTTCGTTAAACCAAAACAACGTAGATAGCCTGTATAACCTTCTTGCAGGGAACTACATAGACGAATTGAACCTAATAGTAAGCGTTTACTTTTGGGGAAACGAAATAAGAAGCCTTATCCCCTACATGTACCGTAAACTTGACTTCGGCAACAAATTCCAATTATCGGTAGCGTCGATACATACCAAGACCGCACAGTTTGAAACGTTGGGAGGGCGCAAAGTAGTAATACACGGAAGCGCGAACCTAAGAAGCAGCGGCAATATAGAGCAATTCACGATAGAGGAAAATCCCGAATTATACGACTTCTACGATGACCATTTAAGCCGGATCGTCGAGAAGTACGCAACCATAAGGAAACCGGTACGCGGCAATGACTTATGGGCAGAGTTAATTAAAAAGAAGTTCAACGATTAAAAAAGGAGGTTTTATGCCGAGTGGTAGCGAAAGCAGAAGCGGCGGTAGCCGGATAAGAAGAAGCACCGCAGCGAGCCAAAGGGGTTACGTTCCGTGGAATCCTTCAATGGACACCCCGTTTTAGCAGTGAGTAACAACAGAGCCGCACCGACCAACTACAAGCGCGGCGCGGCTCTTAATTCTATTTCAGATGGAGAAGAAGAAAGAAGAAACGACGGAAAAGCAAAGCAGGAAAGCGAACGTAGCCGACATGGTGCAAAGCCAAGTTTTGCCGTTGGCAGACATAACCCCGAATAAGGGGCAAATTCCCGGCGTTCCTAAGAACCCAAGACTTATCCACGATGATAAGTTTAAGCTATTGAAGCGCAGTATAGAGGAAGACCCGGAAATGTTGGGGCTTCGGGAAATACTACTTTACTCCTACAAAGGAAAGTACATTATCGTAGGCGGAAATATGCGCTACCGGGCATTGAAGGAATTGGGATATACGGAAGCAATAGTAAAGATATTGCCGCAAACATTCACGGCGGAAAAGCTACGCGCCATTGTCATAAAGGATAATAGCGGCTTTGGGGAATGGGATTGGGACGAATTAAGCAACGTTTGGGACGCTACCGACCTTGCTAATTGGGGCGTAGATGTGCCGGAATTGGATAAGGTAGAAGTAGAGGAAGAAGCCGAAGAAGATGACTTCAACGTAGAGGAACACCTGCCAAAGAAAGCAAAGGCGAAGTTTGGCGACATATACGCTTTGGGCAAACACCGTCTTATCTGCGGCGACAGCACGGACGGGGAAACGGTTAGCCTATTGGTTGGAGACAGCAAAGTAGATTTGCTCCTTACCGACCCTCCTTATAACGTGGACTATTCAAGCAAGAACGAAGCGTTAAACGCCGCAGACAAAGGCAACCGCATACAGAAGGACATCGCCAACGACAAAATGGAAGATACGCAGTTTCAAGAGTTCCTAACGGCGGCTTTTACAAACGCGAACCACCACCTTAAACAAGGCGGCGCGTTCTACATTTGGCATGCAGGAACGGAAGGGCTTAACTTCAAAATAGCGGTAAAGCGCGTAGGTTGGGACTTAAAGCAGATACTTATTTGGAACAAAAACAACATGGTTTTAGGAAGGCAGGATTACCAATGGAAGCACGAACCATGTTTGTACGGTTGGAAACCCGGTGCAGGGCATTATTTCATAGCCCGGCGCGATTTGCTTACGGTGTACGAAGAAAAAGACATCGATATAGACGCGCTTACGAAAGCGGAAATGAAAGACTTACTTAAAAAGTTCCTTCAAGGCTCAATCCCTACGACCGTAATAGACGAAGACAAACCGCTAAGAAGCGAAGACCACCCAACAATGAAGCCGTTAAAACTTATGGGGCGTTTGATACGGAACAGCACACGACCGGGCGAAGTAGTGTTAGACCTTTTCGGCGGAAGCGGTAGCACGTTGATGGCAGCGGAACAGTTGGGGCGCGTTTGCTATATGGTTGAGTTAGACCCGTGTTATATAGACGTTATTATCAAACGTTGGGAAGAATACACGGGAGAGAAAGCAAAGTATTTGGGGAATTGCGCCAAAGAAGGGAACACCGAACAAAAAGAATAAAAACACCGAGAAATGGCAAATGAACAGAATTTACGCGAGCCGTGGAAACCCGGACAAAGCGGAAACCCGAAAGGGCGACCGAAAAACCGAGTTCCCGAACAACTTGTAACGATATTCGGGAGCAAGGCTAAGGCTAAGAAGTTCTATTGCCTTAGCGCGACCGAAATAAACGAATGGGAAGCCGCCATACTTACTCTATCAGCCGAAGACTTGAAGGTATTGGCGAAGTGGAGCGGCGCACCTTCATACCCGAAAGGGCTGGCGATAGCAGTATTAAGCGATATGAAGAACGGAAAGACTACGACGCTTGACAAGCTACGGGAACGCCAATACGGAAAGCCTACGCAGCGGATGGAGGTAACAGGCAAGGACGGCGCGGAGCTTATACCGGCGCGGACACTTACCAAAGAAGAAGCGCAACAGCTTTTTAAGGACTTGCAAGAAAACTACTAAGCAATGGAGATAAGGGACATAGACGTAATAAAGACGTGGACGCTACAAAGTACGCTGAACTTTACGCGCTACTTCTTCAAAGAGAAGTACAAGCGTAAGTTTGTCGTAGGCAAGCATCACGTTAAAATCGCGGAAGCCTTAGACCGGGTATTTCGCGGCGAATCTACGCGCCTTATCATAAACATAGCACCACGATACGGAAAGACCGAATTAGCGGTTAAGAACTTCATAGCTATGGGGCTTGCAATAAACCCAAAGGCGAAGTTTATACACTTGTCGTATTCCGATGATTTGGCGCGTGACAACTCGCGCGGAGTGCAGGAAATTATACGGGATAGCAGCTACCGGCGTTTGTTTCCCGGAACTATGCCTACAAGCGTGAACACGCGCAAATGGTTTACGACGGAAGGCGGCGGACTTTACGCCGTGAGTTCAGCCGGACAGGTAACAGGCTTCGGCGCGGGTTTGGTGGATAAGGAAGACGAAGAAGAATTAGCCGCAGAAGTTGAGGAACTAAGCAGCATAGATAACGGGGACTTTGGCGGCGCGATAGTCATAGATGACCCGATTAAGCCGGATGACGCAAGAAGCGCGTTAGTACGCGACAAGGTAAACCAAAAGTTTGAAACCACCATACGAAACCGCGTAAACAGCCGGAAAACCCCGATAATAATCATCATGCAGCGTTTGGACGAAGATGACCTTTGCGGCTATTTGCAACGGTTAGAGCCGGACGAATGGGAGGTTTTAAGCCTTCCGGTTATAGAAATGGACGAAGCCGGGAAAGAAGTACCGCTTTGGGAGTTCAAACACACCTTAGAGGAACTGCACGACCTTAAAGAAAAAAATTCGTGGGTATTTGAAACGCAGTACATGCAGAACCCGAAGCCGCTTACAGGTTTGATGTACGAACGCAGTTTTAAGACCTACGAAACGATACCTGTAACCCGGAAACATACGGTTAAAGCCTATATAGATACGGCGGACACGGGCGCGGACTTCCTTTGTTGCATCATCTACATAGAAACGGAAATAGGTAACTTCATTCTTGACGTGTACTATACGCAAGACCCGATGGAAACGACAGAGCCGGAAACGGCGCGGCGGCTTTCCAAGTACGAAGTAGAACGGGCTATCATAGAGAGCAACAACGGCGGGCGCGGATTTGCCCGGAACGTGGAAGCACAATGCCGTTTGTTGGGCAACCGCAAGACTTCGATAACGTGGTTTCATCAGTCGGAAAACAAGGACGTGCGCATCTTCAATCATTCGGCAGAAGTGCAGAACCTAACCTATTTCCCGAAAGGCTGGGAACACTTGTACCCGAAATTCTACAAAGACATAACCCAATATATGAAAGTCGGCAAAAACGCCCACGATGATGCACCGGACGCACTTACGGGAACGGTGGAGAAACGAAGCGGACAGCCGCAAAAGTTGGCAAACATTTTTAGATAACTAAATACTTACAATTATGACAATAGAAGAACTTTTGGCAAAGAGTGAGAACGAACTGACAGGCGTTATTAACGAGTTGAGGAACGGACGGAACACACCCGAACCGGACTCCATTAACTATGCCATGCAGTATGACCCGAAGACGCACGACATTAATGACCAGTCAAAACGACCGGACAAACTTGTAGTGATTGACAAGGACAGCGACGAATACGGCGAAGTCAAAAACATAAACCCGAACGTGGAGCTTACCACCGAACAAGGTTTTAGGATTGAACGGGTAGCCCGTATAGCGTTGGCAATTCAAAAGCTGATAGTAAAACGCGCCGTAGCCTTCACGTTTGGAAACCCGGTTACATATAACGCCAACCCGGACGGAGAAGAAGAAAAGGCACTTTTGCAGGCATTAAACCGGGTATTTTATGACGTGAAAGAAAAGACCCTAAACCGCCGTGTAGCACGTAGTTTGTTCAGCACAACGGAAGTAGCCGAACTTTGGTATCCGGTAGAAACAGAACCGCACGAACTTTACGGTTTCAAGAAAAACATCAAGTTCAAAGTAGCCATATTCAGCCCGATGTTTGGCGATAGGCTTTACCCGTACTTTGACGAATCGCGCGACCTTGTAGCCTTTTCGCGTGAGTTCACACGCAAAGACCGTGACCTCATTACGCGAACCTACTTTGAAACATACACAAAGGATAAGCACTACTTATGGAGTTGCGAGGGTTTGGAAACGGCAACGAGCGGCACAAATTGGCAGTTGGTGGAGGGTTATCCGAAAGACATCACAATAGGGAAAATTCCCGTCATATACGCAAGCCAGCCGCAAGTAGAATGGGAAGACGTGCAAAGCCTTATAGACCGGTTGGAAAAGTTGCTATCCAACTTCGCGGACACAAACGACTACCACGCAAGCCCGAAAATCTTTGTTCGAGGGACGATAAAAGGATTTTGCCGGAAAGGGGAAGCTGGCGGCATCATTGAAGGCGAAGACGGAGCGGAAGCGCAATACCTATCATGGGCGAACGCACCCGAAAGCGTAAAGTTAGAGATAGACACGCTTCTAAGAATGATTTACACGATTACGCAAACGCCCGATATTTCATTTGATACCGTGAAAGGATTAGGAGCGATAAGCGGCGTAGCGTTGCAGCTTCTTTTCATGGACGCTCATTTGAAAGTGCAGGACAAAAACGAGATTTTCTCCGAATACTTGCAACGGCGCGTAAACGTGCTTAAAGCATATATGGCAGAAGCTAACATAAATTGGCGTACAGCCGCAAGCCATTTAATCGTAGAGCCGGAAATAACGCCTTACATAATTGAGGACGAACTAAGCAAGATAAATATCCTGCAAGCGGCTAACGGGCAAAAACAGATAGCAAGCCGGAAAGCCACTATACGGAGATTGGGCTGGGCGGACAACGCCGACGAAGAAGAAGCCGCAATCGAAGCGGAAGAAACGCGCGAGCGGTCATATTACCAAGGTGAACCGACTTTATAGTCATAAACGTATCAATATAATACAAATTAGGCGTTTTGGGAGCGTTTTAACTACTGATGTGAGTAAATATACCACAAGGGAATAAGACGCGCCTAAACGCCAAATCTTAGAAAAATAACTATGCCCGACAAAGAAAACAGCATAATAGCGCAGCTTCGAGGATTTGACGCGGAACATTACGCGGCAACGGAACGTTACGCCCGGCAGATTGAACGGCTATACAATACGGCTTGCGATGAGTTTGCGCGTATTGGCGCAGGAATGGAAGAAACGGAAGCCGCGTTTTCATTCGATAAGCTGCCGAAGACAAAGAAACAAGCGCAAGGGATATTAACCCGGCTTGTCGGTAAAATGGAAGCCGTCATTACGACCGGGACAAAAGCCGAATGGTTGGCAGCTTGCAAAAAGAATGACGCTTTTATAGCCGCAATACTACGCACAGCCAAACTGACCAAAGAAGAAGTAGAGCAATACCAAAGCCGAAACCTCGAAGCACTTAGCACGTTCCAACGCCGTAAGGTTGAGGGATTGGGATTAAGCGAGAGGGTATGGAAGTACGCCGGAGAATTGAAAGACGCTATGGAATTGGGCATAGACGTAGCGTTAGGGGAAGGCAAGAGCGCACAGGAATTAAGCCGGGATTTGCGCAGCTACCTCCAAGAACCGCACAGACTTTATAGGCGTGTGCGCGACAAAGGCGGAAACTTGCGTTTGAGCAAGGCGGCTAAGCTATACCATCCCGGACAAGGCGTTTACCGTTCTTCGGCAAAGAACGCGCAGAGGTTGGCACGGACGGAGGTAAACATGGCATACCGGGAAAGCGAGTTTTTAAGATGGCAGAAGTTGGACTTTGTTGTAGGCTTGCGCGTCATGCTGAGCAACAACCACACAACGACAAACAGCAAAGGGGAAAAAATTCCGCTTGTAGATATTTGCGACGAACTATGGGGGGATTACCCTAAGACGTTCAAGTTTACAGGTTGGCATCCGCAATGCCGTTGCTTTGTTGTGCCTATTTTGTCGGACTACGACGAATATAACCAAGACAGGGCGAACAGGCTTAAAGCGATTGTTAGGAAAGCGCATTATGAAAGTTTGCCATCACGCCGTACCATTACGGACGTACCGGCTAAGTTCCGGGAATACATAGACAGTATTAAGGAACGAGCTAAGGGCTGGAAGTCTATGCCCTACTACATTCGGGATAATTTCAAAGGTGGTAAGATAGAAGGCGGACTAAACGCAAACATACCGACAAAGACGATGAACAACGTAAAACCGTGTACGGAATTTGACAGGGAAATAAACTACCTCAAACGTTGGGCATACGCTTTGGGCGGCGATATGTCAAACATTGACGCGCTTAGAACCGCAGGAAACCGGGAAGCATTGGAAGCCGAAATAGAAAAGGTTAGAGATGTCATGGACGGCAATTTAGACAAATGGCACGATGCGCAGAACGAACTAAGCCGAGTTATTACGGTAAGCCTAAAAGGGTATTCGGATATACAGAACGAGTTCTCAAAGATTTTGCAGGACAACGCATCTTCAACAAAAAGGTACTACGGCGATTGTATTAGCCGCTTGAAACAGGCGGTAAAAGACGCTTTGGCTAAGCTGGCAAAGGCGAAGGAGGAAGAAGCCAAAAGCGGAGATAAGCCACATAAGGCACTACTTAAAGATTACACTACCGAAGCACAGGTAGATAAGACTTTCAAGGAGATAAACGACGGGCTTACCGAAAAATGGTTTGAGAACGGCGACCTTAAATTAGGCGTAGAAACGCATAAGGGTAATAACGGCTCTACGTGGATGGACGGCAGAACCTACCTAACAACGGATAGGCTTGCACGGGTTAAATCAGCATTAGGAAAAATCGGGCAAGGAAAATCGGCAGAGATTACAGAACTTGAAGCCGACGCGATGGCTACATTTTGGCACGAGATTACACACAACAGGAACAAACGAGGAAATATGTATTTAACAGATACGCAAAGGGCTTTCATGGAATTAGCCAACGAGTTTGTATCGCGTAAGTCTTTGCCGGAGTTCTACCGGGTATTGGGGTGCAAAGAAACGCCGCAACCACAATTCATAAGCAACCGCAATTCAACAGGCTATAACGACATGGTTAATAACTACGATTTGGTAATTAGGGAACTGGGACTTAACGCAGATAAGGCATTGGCGACCGTTAGGAAGAATTTGTTTAACGAGGTTTACTCTGATCAAGCAACCGGGCTAAAACAAGGTCTTTTAAGTGGTGGACTTAAACGGTTGGATGGAAAGAAAATAAAGGCTTCGGAACTAAACAGCCTATTAAAAGCAATAAGGACAACGAAGGGAAGGGTTTATATGAACATAAACGGAGAATGGGTAAAGGAAAGCCGGGAAGAACAAATGATTAAATGGTTAAAGAAAAACGGATATTTGGCATAAAGAAAGGGGTAATTTGCCCCTTTCCCGGTTTAGTCAATTATACACCCATCCTCTTGCGATTGGCTGTATTGTTCTTTCCAACATTCATACTCATACTTTTGTGCGGCGTTGTAAAGTTCATTGTCTTTGGTTTCAATAGCCAAACTTTGCAGCATTTGGGCATGAACTACCGGCGCACAGCCTTCTATGTATTCTTTGCTTTCCAACGGAGCGGAAAACCCGGTTACTTTGACAAGGATTTCGGCATCATTGCAGAAGTCAAAAACGGTTTTGCCTATCAAGTTTTTATAGTTCATAGTTCCTCCCTTTTGTATAACGGACATTGGAATAATTGTTTTCCCGTTCAAGTTCAGCCGACGGAAGCGGAGCACCTTTGACGGGCGGATAGGTATCGGTTACATACTTATCAAGCATTGCCAACGCTTCACGCCGTTTCTTTCCCTTTGAGCGTTCGGCACGAGAAAGAAGAATGCCTATAATTTCAACAGGCGAAGGTTTGGCAAACATATCTTTTACGGCTTCTTTTAGAGCCAAACGAGCGGCGAGAGTATAAGCTGAGTTATACGCCCTATTGCCTTTCCTTAATGCTTCGGTTACGTTATCCATTATTGCGCTATTTTGGTTTCCACTTCCACACGGGAAATGCGGGTTTCGACAAGCTGCCCGGTATTGGTGAAAATAGATTGAACTTCTACGTTACACTTAAAGACAACCGATGTTGAAAACATTCCGGCAAATTCTTTCAGTTGGGCAACTAACTTTTGTTCTAATTCGGATTTCGTCTTAAAAAAGGCTTCTTCCGGCGTGATTTTATTTTCTTCTTCCATACGCTTTAATCTGTTGTTCAGCAACAAAAGTACGGATTACTACGGACAAAACAAAACCACGATTTTAAGCCAAAGCAAAAACATAGGGAATAGCATAGGCAAACGTAAACAAACAGTAACAGCGCAAGAGGTACGGGAATAACTAAATAGCCCCATTAGACACCAAAGGGAAATAGCAATAGCAAAAACTACTCAACGTATTAAGATGATACTTTGCTTTCTGATTTGTGCTTTTCCTCCTGTTCATTGAGCCACTTTGTTTGCCGTTCAAGACCGGATAGCTTCAATTTATGTACAACAAGACGCGCCCGGATAATACCGGCATTGTTTACGGCTTCTTTATTACCCGATTGTTTTATTTTGCGTTGGCGATATGGTTTTGTTAGGAATGCGACCACAAGAGAAATAAAGAAAACGCCAAAGCACGCACCGGCGAAATAAAACAAATAGGCTTCCATTATTCCGGGTTTATTACTTCTACGATACTTTCAACTTCGACCCATTGGTTATGGTCATTAGGGGATATAGTAAAAGTAGTGCTTAGTTTGCATTGACCGGGCTTTTGCGGCGTGTATTGGATTGTAAAAGGTTGCGTAGTGGAAACGCCTATACATTCATTGCCGACATAAGGAGTATCAAGGAAATAGGCTACTTCTTCGACAGAACCGTTTATCAGTTTCAGCGTTTCCGTATCAGCGTTACAGAATGGCGAGAAGTTCACGGAATAAGTACGACCCACATAAATAGTATTCAGTTGCTCCGTACTGCCAACTTCGCTAAAATAGGCGGAAGCCCTTACGGTTGTGCTAACGTAATTTTGTTCTTCCGGCTCGTTTGTTTCAGAGGAACACCCGGACAACATTACCACCGACGCAGAAAGTAGCAAGAAATAAATTAGCTTCTTCATCGATTTTTGATACCTTTGTACCCACCGCCCGAAGTAAGTGTTATTTTAACCGCATAGAAAAAGCGCGGACTATATAGGTTTAAGTATTTGAGGCATCGCCAAACGCCTAACGAAAATAAACCGTATAGCCGCGCTTTGCCTGTATATCGGATAAGGATATACGACATCAGCGCGTAGTAGGTTCTCTTTTCGTTATTTGTTAATTTGGCGATTTTCAAATACAAAAGACCTAACGCTTTCCCTTCATTGCCGGATTTCTCCCCAGCAACGGCACAAAGATATGAATTTATTAGCATAACGCAAACGAAAAGCGTACAAATAGCCAATACAACAAGCAAATACAAGCAGAAACAACCTAAAACTATTTGGAAGTATTGGCGAAGTGTTTAAGCATCCCACCTATATAAGTATTACTTTAATACGACTATTTTTGCAGAAAGTTAAAGCAAGAATAGTTTATGAACGAATTACAGGAAAGAATTTTAGCACTACTTGTAGCAAAGTTCCAAGGCGTGCGCAAAGACGGGTTACAACATTTGGCAGCCGCTATCGGCTTACAAGTAACGACCGAAGAAGAAGCTAATCAAGTCGTAGATAAACTTACCGCCGACAAGGTTAGCGCATTTGTAACGGAGTGGCGGCGTACCGCCGACGCGGAGATTAGCAAGGCTAACCAAACCTACGAAAACAGCCTTAAAGAAAAGTATGATTTCGTGGAGAAAGGAAAGCAGACACCTCCGACCGGACAGCCGACACCACCCGAAGGAGCAGGCGGAGCGGTGACGCTTGAAGCGATTAGCAAACTTATCGAAGACAAGTTAAAGGGCGTACAAGACAGTATTACCACACTTAACGCCGATAAGGTGGCAGACTCGCGACGTAAACTATTTGTAGCCAAGTTGGACGAAGCCAAGGTAGAGGGAAGACAACGGGAAATGATGTTGCGCAACTTCGACCGTATCAACACCTTTGCCAACGACGAAGATTTCAACAGCTACCTAACCGAAGCGCAAGGCGACATCGCAGCTTTGCAGCAGGAACGCGCAGACCAAGGACTGCAAGGACACGAAAAACCCATATTTGGAGCCGTGAACAAAGAAGGGATTAGTAGCGGAGTTGCAGAGTTCATCAAGGAGCGCACAGAGAGCAAAACCCTAACGGGTAAAGAAGTCTAACTTAAAATTGCATCAAAATGGGTTTGAGAATTGACCGCAAGAAAGATGAGCGTGTAGTACACGCTTGTACGCATAATTTGGCGGACATTCCGAACGGTGTAACCGTTTGTTCCGCAGACCTTATCCCCGGTGGGATATTGAGGGAAGGCACAGCCATCGGAAAGGACGAAGCCGGGCTTTACCACGTCATTAAGACGGCGAAAGTTACGGAAGCTGCCAATAATTCCGCTACCGCCTATAAGGTAGAGAAAGGGCATCACTTCAAAAAGGGCGATTTCGTGATGCTGAAAGTTGGCGCGAAGGCTTACGCTATTACCGCCATTGACACATCCGAAGCGACCTACGACACCATTACCGTAGGAACTACGCTCGGCGAAACCGTGAACGTTGGCGACGCACTTGTACAGGCATCAGCGCAAAGCGCAAGCACGACAAGCGCGTTTAAGTATGCCCCGAAAGCCTTAGTAGGCGACAGCTACGAAGTGAAAGCACTTGATAACCACCTCGTAGTAGCGGTTACTATTGGGCAGTTCAAAGAGAGTGTTATCCCGGCACAGAGCGGCGACATTAAAGCCGCGCTTCCCGGAATTGTTTTAATTTAATTCGCAGTAGGTTATGATAGGAACTTTAATGCGCGGGCTTGTAGAGAAAGACATGCAAGCCGTCGTAAATTCTTACGACTTGAAGCCCTACTACTACCCTACGCTTTTCCCGTTGAAAGAAACCTATACTTTGACGTGGAAGGCATTGGAAACGCAGGTAGGGTTAAAGATAGCCGCCGATTTGGTAGCGCGTGGCGCAAGCGTTGATAAAAAGACGCGCGAAGCTATTGCCCGTATTCAAGGAGATATCCCCAAGATTGCGGTAAAGCGCACCAAGAACGACGAAGAACTGAACGAGTACGACATCATGGTAGCCATGACTTCACAGAACCCGGATTTACGCCGGTTGGTTGAAGCGTGGGCAGAAGATACCGACTTTTGCTGGACAGCCGTAGCCGCACGTTTGGAATGGATGGCGTTGCAGTCTATCTCTTTGGGAAAGATTACGCTTACCAACACCAACAACGTATCGGCTATCAGTGAATACGACGTAGATTACCAATTACCGGCAGACCAAAAGGTAGGCTTCCAAACAGGCTCGGCAAATTGGGCTACTTCGGCTTCGGCTAAGCCTATTACCAAAGACTTCAAGGCAGTAGTTAGAGCCGCCAAGAAGAAAGGGCATAACTTGAAGTTTGCCTTTATGTCGCTTGACACTTTCGCAACCTTCACAGAGTGCGAAGAAGTGCAGAAGATTTGCGCATCGTTCGCGGCTAACGCTTTGGGTATTCAGCAAACGCCGAGCGTTGAGCAAGTAAATACCGCTTTGCGCGGTTTGTCTTACTTGCGCGGCTTGCAGGTGGTAGTTATTGACCAAGATATTACTATCGAGCTTGAAGACGGTAGCCGACCGTTCAGCGGCAACCCGTTTACCGAGAACGTAGTAATGTTCAGCGAAAGCAAGGTTTTGGGCAATACCTATTGGAAGAAACCGGCAGACATGAACGTACAAGGCTCGGTAGCTATAAAGGCTTTGAACGGGCATACGCTTATCAAGAAGTTTGCGAACGAAGAACCGTTGGAGGAAGTAACAATGGGTATTGCTAACGCTTTCCCGGCGTGGCTTACTTCTTCGCGCTCGTGGTTGATGAGTACCGATAATTCAAGTTGGAATCACTAACTAAAAGCCGGGAGGTAGCAAAAGCCGCCTTCCGGCATAATCCGTTTAGCTTATGACATACAAAGAATGGTTTACCCGTACCGTTTCACGCTTTGGCGTTGAGGGCGGAGATATAGAACTGATATTAGCCAACCAACAGGGGTTAATCCCGGACGCAGAAGCGGAAGTAGATATTACGACCGCCAAACGTGCGCTTTGTGCTGAGTTCGGCTCTATTATTCCGCTTGCCAACGTGAGCGAAGGCGGTTATTCGCTTTCGTGGAATTGGGAAGCCATCAAGTTTTGGTATAATCAGACTTGCGGCGAATTGGGCATTACG
This sequence comes from Bacteroidales bacterium SW299, assembly GCA_019550975.1. GTDB lineage: Bacteria > Bacteroidota > Bacteroidia > Bacteroidales > Bacteroidaceae > Phocaeicola > Phocaeicola excrementipullorum. The sequence continues at coordinate 66,123 of SDWH01000001.1, forward strand.
CCGGTTAATACGCCGAAAGTCAGAAACAGAAGTAACAGATGGTAACAAGCGTAGTAAACAACCAATACCCACACTATCTCTACAAGCGGACTACCGGCGGCGAAGCCGTGCAGAACGCTAACGGGAGTTGGGAAACGACCGAAAGCGCATGGGCTTTTCATAGCAAATGCAGGGAGGAAACCAACGGGAAGGGTACGCAGATAAATACTGCAAGCGGAAAGTTTGTTACGTTTTCTTCGCTTGTTCAAATTCCGGTAGGAGTTGAGCGCATACCCGAAGGGGTGGAAATAGCGGTAACGGAAGAACCGTTAGAGCCGTCGGCGTTGCTTGACCAAACGGTTATGGAAGAAGCTAAGATTTCGGGATTAGTTAGGGTTTCCGGCGAATGCTTGAAATTCGATAAGGGGCGGTTACATTGTAGGCTATGGGTGTAAAGGCTAAATTCAAAGGCAGTATAGACAACGTTCTAAAAGCGTTCCTTAACGAAGTGGAAAGGCAGATAATCGAAAGCCTTTGCCGCGTCGGAGAGGAAGCCGTATCGCTTGCAAGAAGACCTCACGCCAAAGACTGGCAAGACCAAACGGGCAACTTGCGTTCTTCCGTTGGTTACGTGGTATTCAAAGACGGTGTGCAAATACGACAAAGCGCATTTGAGACCGTACCACCGAAAGTAAACCGGGAAGGAACAAAGTTTACCGGGGCAAAAGAGGGGTTGAGATTGGCGCAGGAGGTAGGAAGCAGCCACAAAGAAGGCTATACGCTTGTTGTGGTAGCAGGTATGAACTACGCCGTACACGTTGAAAGCAAAGGGCGTGATGTCCTTACATCAGCCGAGAAACAAGCCGAAAAACTAATAGCAAGAGAGTTAGCAGACTTGATTACAAACATTAAAAATGCGTTCAAGTAATGAAGAAGTGCAGCAGTATAGATACCGACGATATTCTGTATAAGATTATTGCGGAAGGCGTTAAAGCCGGGAAAATAAAGGTTTCCGGCATTGTATGCCCCCAAGACGAACGCCCGGACAACAGCGAAACCGAAGATATTGTAATTAACACTATCACGGTAACGCACGACAAGCCGCAAAGCGGAACTTCTAACGTGAACATTTACGTTTCAGACAAGAAAGTAAAGATACGCGGACGGGAGCAACGCAAGGCATGCCGGGAACGGCTACGGGAAATTGGCGACGCTGTTGTAGCTTATTTGGAAGCGCAGAACATAGCCGACCTCGAATTTTGGATAGAGAGCGACATAGTAGTTAAAGAACAACAGGTTTACCAGCACTACCGCAACTTGCGTATAGGTTGGAACATTCATTAAAAATTAAACGATATGGCATCATTAGTTACATTGGGACTTTCCAAGATATTGGGCAAGCAAGGCGAACCCACTAAGTTGGACTTCGTAGAAACAGACTACAAGGTTTTCGGCTTGACTTACGAAGATACCTGCAAAATGTCGCAGGAAGACCCGGAAACGACCGAGTTCTACGCCGAGGAAGAAGATGATCCGGTAGAAACGGTAGAGAAGCAAGGTAAGATTACCTTCACGTTCTCAATCATGAACCCGGATTTAGACACGCTTAAACGCTTGTTTGGCGGCGAAGTAGCATCCGACGTTTGGAGTTACCCGGACGTTGTAAGTTCGGTTGAGGAATCCGTTATAATCATTCCGCGTAAAGGCTTGAAATTCCAAGTTCCGCGAATGAAGCTGACTTCAAAAATTAACGGAGAGTTCAGCAAGAAAGGGCTGCTTCTTATTGAAGTAACCGGTACAGTAATGAAACCGAAAACGACCGGATTAAAGAAAATGGCAGTAGGTAAGTTAGCTACTACTTAGACCAAACAAACAGGGTCTTAAACCTATTTGTCCGTTTGAATTAAACGAATTCTAACCGGAAAGACCCGCTACTTTGTTCCGGGTCTTTCTTCATTTAACAGAGTATGGACGAAAAAGAAAAATTGGATAACCTAACACGCGAGCAGAACGAGTTAAGGCAGATGATAAACAGCGGCGTAACGTTTGACGTGGATATAACCTACAAGAAACGCAAGCCGGGATTATTGGGCTTTATTCGGAAACGCGAAAAGGTAACGGAAAAGAAAGTTTTCCGGGTTGCAGAACCTACGCTATCGACGCTTGACAGGCTTAGCGCGTTGTGGCTTGAAATGACCATAGACGAAACGAAGCTAAAAGACGCTGATTATTTGTGTGCAGCTAAGAAGTTGGCGGCAAAGGAAGCGAAAAAACTTGCAAAGGTGGTAGCGGTGGCTGTGTTGGGCGAAGAATACTACGACGTGACAGAAAGCGGCGGTTACTTCACTCGAAAGCCTAACGAACAGCGTTTGAATAGGCTTGCTTCATTGTTTGAGCATACCGTAACACCCTCGCAGCTTCTTACGCTTGCCATTCTGATAACCAATGTAAGCAACTTGGGGGATTTTATAAACTCTATAAGATTGATGAGCGCAACACGCACAAGCGACCCGATGACAAGTCTTATAGAGCAACAGGGCTAAAAAGTCCACACGGACGGCGTGGCTCGGTGTGTGCGCACTTCGGCTGGACGTTGGACTACCTTCTACACGGTATTCCGTGGGGAACGGTACAGAGAATGTTAATAGACGCGCCCGGCGTTGAGGACGAAGACACTACGAAGAACGATACCGAAATAGTGCTTACGGACGATAACGCGGACGAAGTAATGAAACTAATAAACAACTTGAATAGATGAACATACAAGGCGGCGGTTTGTCTTTTGACATTTCGGGAACAAACAGGGAACTGCTCCGGGTGCTTGAAGAAAGCAAAAGGGCTATACAGCAGTTCAGCACGTCGGCGGTGCAGAACGGCAAAGGGATAGATAAAGCATTTGAAGCTACCGCAGCCGTGATAAATTCGGGGTTTGCCACGATAGACCGTATTTTTGAGGAAAACAAAGCGGCTTTGAAAGACCTGCAAGCACAATACGAGGAATTGGGGCAGAAAGCCGGTAAAGCGTTTACGGAAGGACGCGATGAAGAATATAGGGCAATGGCGGCACAGCAAGCCACGTTAAAAAGCGAGATAAACCTGCGTCAGCAAGTAATCAGCGAAGCGGAAAAGCAAGCCGACGCGCTGATGAAAGAGGAACAGGAATTGAACAAACAACGTGAAGCAGCCGAAAGGAGCGCGAGGGCGCAACAGTCCTTAGAAGTTCAGCTACGCCGATGCCGGGAAGCATTGGTAGCGATGGAAGCGGAAGGCAAACGAGGTACGGCGGAGTTCCGGGAAATGCAGGAAGAAGCCGCGCGTTTGGCTAAGGCGTGGAAAGACGCTACCGACCAATCCAACATTTTAGCGCACGACCAAAGAGGAATGCAGGGACTTATTAGCGGTCTTTCCGGTTTGTCCGGTGGGTTTGCAGCGGCACAAGGCGCGGCAAGCCTGTTTATAGGTGAAAACGAAAACTTACAGAAAGTAATGCTTAAAGTGCAGAGCCTTATGAGCATTACAATAGGTTTACAGCAGGTGGAACAAATGCTGAACAAGGATAGCGCGTTTAGGCTTGTAACAGTAGCCAAGGCAAAAGACTTGCTAACAGCGGCAAACGTTCGGCTTGCGGCGGCTTTGCACATATCCAACACAGCGGCGGCAGCATTGATGGCTACGCTTACTTTGGGGCTTTCCGTGGCAATTACCGCCCTAATCGTGGCTCTTACCCGGATGCAGAGCAAACAAGCGGAAGCCAAAAAACAGGCGGAAGAATTTAATAACAAGGTTTCGGAAGCAGCAGCAGAACCCGTAACGGCTTACCGGATGTTGCAGGCGGAATGGTTAAGCCTTACCGGGGCTTTGAAAGAGCGCGAAAAGTGGGTACAGGATAACGCCGACAAATTCGAGGATTTAGGCTACTCCGTGCGCAACGCGAAGGAAGCGGAAGAATTGTTAGTTACCAACAGCGCGAAGTTTGTAGAAGCAATGATGTTGCGAGCAAAGGCGACAGCGACAAGCGAATTAGCCGTAGAGAAATACAAAAAAGTCATTGAAGCGCAGAACAAGTTAGACACCACGCCAAAGGCTTATGTATCAAAGAAAGGCACTTATACGGACGGCTACGGAGTTAAACGCGAAGGCGTTGTTTTGGAGAAAAGCAGTAATTGGAAAGAAGCGGAAGAAGAATTGCAAAAAGCCGAAGAAGCATACGACCGGCTTGTAAACCAACAAATCAAATTCACGCAACAGGAAAAAGAGATATTAGCATCCATCGGCAACCAAACGGGGAAGGTGGTAGCCGGGAGCGTGGAAGCTGCAGAAAAGGAACTTTCGCGTTTGCAGGAACTATATAAGAAAGCGGCTACCGACACAGAACGCGCGGACATTGCCAAACAAATAGCCGAACAACAAAAGGAGTTGAACCGTATCAGCTATAACAGCGGAGGGAACAAAAGCGGAGGTAAAGAAGATACTGACCCGTTCGCAGAACAACTGAACGAGCGAAAGGCACTTTATTCCAAGTACCTAAAATGGGTAACAAGTTCCGACGAAACGGTACGCAAGGCGGCTAATACGGAGTTTGCCGCGTTACTTCAAGAAGGGACAAGCTACCTCGACTATTTGGAGAACATACGCGATGAGATTTCAAGCAAGACGAACAAAACGGCTACCGACTTGAAGAACATAGCCACATTAAACAACGAAATAGCAAACGCAACGAAGGAAGCCGTTATTTCGGATTTTGACGCGCAGCTACAAAGGGAACTTTCTATGTGCCAAACCGTAAGCGAACAATTAGCATTGATAGAACGCCGGAGGGAAGAACTGAGCGGCGACAATTCGGACGTAGATAACGCGAAGGCGGATATTTTGGACGTTGCGGAAGAAGACACAAAGGCAAAGGCTAAGCAGGAAACGCGCGAATTGTTACAGGAATACGCAAGCTATGTACAGGAAAAATTAGAGTTTGAAGAAAGCTACGCCCGGAAGCGTGAACTTCTAAGCAAGTCTGCGGCGGAAGCAAGCAACGAACAGGAGAGAAAAGCCGCAGAAGCAGCGTTAGCCGCATTGGAAAAGCAACGGAAGGAATACGAAAGCCGGAGCGGAAGCGAACAATACGACCAGCTTTTAACCGAATACCAAAGTTTCCAAGAGAAACAAACGGCGATTTTGCAGAAATATGCCGAGCAACGCGCAGAAGCGGAAAAGCAGGGCAATTTATCCATGATTACGCAGATAAACGCCAAGGAGCAGGAAGAATTAAGCAAACTTGCAGCTTCACGGCTTATGGCTACGGAAAGTTGGAATCAGTTGTTTAGCGACCTTTCCCGGCTAAGCACAAGCACGATAAACAAACTTCTTGAAGACATCAACAACAAGAAGATAACATTTTCCACGCAGTTTAACCCGGCAGACCTAAAAGCCATAAACGACCAATTAGAGAAAGCCCGTAACGAGTTGGAAAACCGTAATCCGTTTTTGGCGTTAAAAAACAGCCTTTCGGAACTTCGGGCAGCTATGAACGCCGAAAAGCTATTAGACAGCGATGACCCGTTTGTAAAGTCATTGCAGGATAAGAAGCAGCAGTACGAGCAATATGCAGAAGCGATAAGCAGCACTGACGAAATTTTAGCCGGTGCAGCAAAAACGGCATACGCCGACCTTCTTAAAGAAGGCTCATCGTACATTGATATGTTGCGCCGGAAAATTGCGGAACTTGAAAACGTAAAACTTACCGTAGGGCTTGAAGTTGAGGGAGAAGAACAATTAGCCGTATTGAAAGCCGCACTCAACAAGGAAACAGGAGAAACAAAGAGTGTAGGCGAAGCGTTCAAAAGCACGTTTAGCGATATTGGAAGTAGCGTAAACTTTGTTTCCGGTGCATTTGACAGCGTGGTAAGCGGAATAAAGAATATGGGTATTTCCATGAGCGAGGAAACACAAGCGATATTGGGCGACATTGGCGGCATTATGCAAGGAGCTGGGCAGTTAGCCACAGGAATAGCAACCGGCAACCCGTTGGGGATTATTCAAGGCTCTATCGGCTTGCTTTCTTCTGCTTTCGATTTGTTCAACTTCCGGGACAGGAAAGCGGAAAAATCCATAAAGCGGCATCAAGAAGCAGTTACAAAGTTGGGGTACGCCTACAACGCATTGGAACACGCCGTAGATAACGCTTTGGGCGAAACGGTCTATCAGAACCAAACGGCTATGATTGAGAACCTACGCCAACAGCAGAATGAAATAAACGGCATGATCAGGGACGAAGAAAGCAAAAAGGACACCGATTGGGGCAGGATTGATGAATGGAAAGAGCAATACGCCGAAATAGGGCGGCAGATTGAAGATATAATAGCCGAGATTACGCAGAGCATTACACAGACTTCCGCGCCGGAACTTGCCGACCAATTAGCGGACGCGCTTGTAGAAGCGTTCGAGAATGGAGAAAGCGCGGCGGAATCTTTCGGCGAGGTAGCCAACGACGTAATAAAGAATGCCGTAAAAAACGCATTGGCTTTGCAGTTTTTGGAAGAGCCATTACAAAGGGCTATTAAGCAGCTTCAAAAAGATATGGGCTTTGACGAAGAAGGGAACGGTACGTTTGACGGCTTGACAGAAGCAGAGCAAGCAAGGTTTAAGGCAGCGATACAAGCCGCCGGGCGGAACTTCGAGCAAGCCATGAACATGTACAAAGACCTTTTCGAGCAAATAGAAGACGAAGGCGACCCGACAACCCTAAGCGGTGCTTACGCTACGGCGAGCCAAGAAAGCATAGACCTGTTAGCAGGACAGACAAACGCGGTAAGGCAGAACCAAGTAACGAGCATTGCACTCATACGCGAACAACTTACATACCTTGCGAGCATGGACAGGGGTATAAGCGTGATAGCGGAAAGGTTGCTGCGGATTATAAACAGGCTTTCAACGCCTGCCGATGATGGATTACGCTCACAGGGCATAACGGACTACTAAAAGGATAAGTTATGGAATTTCAACAGCTAAAAAAAAGGCTTGCGGAAGAAGCCAAGGCGAACGGGATTTGCGAAGAATGGTACAATCACATTCTAAACGCGCCTTCAAAAGAACGGCTTTTGACGCTCTTTGTGAAGGGGTTGGACTTTTGCCTAAAAAACGAATTTACGGATGATTTATGGGCAGAATTTCAAGGAATGCGCCAGCACTACGGCGTATTCAAGAACGAACCTATCGAAGTAAAAGACTTGCGTAACGTTGTTGCTTTCGGGACTTCGGAAGGCACAGCAGAATTTACGGGTTTTCACGTAGCGCAGATATGGGCACGTGATAACGTAAAAATCAGCATTAAGACAAGCGGTTACGCTTATATCACGGTTGATATAGCAGACCGGGCAGAAGTAGAGATAACAGCAAGCGACGCGGCGCGTGTAAGTGTATTCCTTCACGGCGGAAACTACACGGGAAGCACGACCGACAACGCACGGATTAAAGTAATCGATAAACGTAACTAATTATGGCATTAGAACAAAATTTGATATTGAACATACCGTTTGACGAAGCCAACGGCTCGCAAACAGCCTACGACTTCGCACAGAACCGCCATGACGCAACGGTAATAGAAAGCAGTTTTGTAACCGGGAAGCAAGGTAATTGCATCCATTTCGACGGCAAAGGACGCGCCGAAATAGATAGTAATATAGTAACGCTTTCGGGAAACTTCACTATCCTCGCATGGCTAAAAAGCATCCTTTTTGAAGACGGCTTTACAGGAACGCGGATAGGTTTGTTTTGCAACACAGACCAAACCGAAAACGGCTACCGGGAAGCATGGATAGACATAGAGCCGGGAAGTTGGGGCTACTTTGTCATACGGAAAGCAGGAAACCAAGTTAGGCTGTACTTAGATACGCAGCTTATAGAAACGGTGGTACTTCCTTCCACGCTAACGGGAATTGCGTTGGTGCAAGACGTTTATAGTACAGGCTACGGCTTCGGGGATTTGGACGAACTGAAAATATACAATGTTGCGTTAAGTGAAGCCGAAATAGCGGAAGAACTAAACAGCATTTCGCAGCTTGAATACTTTTTGAACGGTGTAAACTTCAAAGAGTTTGACCTGCATGTAGAAAGTTCTACCGGAGTGCTTGACCTTCCGAAGTTAAAAACGCCTGCTTCCGTGGATTGGGCAGACTATCACGGCAAGGTTATAGACTTGACAGCAAAGCGATACCAAGAAAGGGAAATAACGTTGAACTGTTGGCTAAGGGCAACCGGAAAGATGGACTTCACGGAGCGCGTAAACAGACTGTACGAGCATTTCAGACAAGACGGAACGCAACGGCTTATGATTTCAATACACCCGACCAAGCCGTTAGTTTTTGAGGTATATTGCGAAGACGGGGTAGCACCCTCGAAGCGTTGGCACGATGATAAGATGATAGGAACTTTCGCTTTGAAGTTGAAAGAACCCGACCCGGTTAAACGGGTGGTAAGGCATCAGCGGCTGAACGCTTCAAACGCGGAACTTACGATAGAGTTCAAAAGCGACAAGATGGTTAATGTCTATTGGGGGGACGGCACGATAAGCGAAGATGTTTACGGGGATTGTACCGGGAAAAACGCTTTGAAGCATACCTACGCAGAAAACGGAATATATTACGCCATTGTAGGCGGAGTAATTGAGGAAATAACAGACTTCGACACGAACGGCATTATAGTATGGAACAAATTGTAATTATAAAGGCAGACGGGACAAAAATACCGTTATTCAGCCGGAAGAATGCAAGCTGTGTAAGCAAGGCGGCGCAAAAAACCGCCTTGCTTTCGGAAGATATTGTAAGCATTTCCCTAACTTCCGCTGTCCCTTTGAATTTTGGTATAGGCGACCACATACTACTATACGGGAAACCGTACAAGTTGAATCAACTGCCCGAACCGACAAAAGAAGGGGAACGCCGTTACACCTACGATTTGAAGTTAGAAGGATTGCAGTACGATTTAATCGATGCACACTACCATTTGCCCGAAGATGCATACGGGGAAACCTATTATTCAGACCTTGCAGGGCATTTGCAGGTTTTGATGTGGAACATAAACCGCATCTTTCCGGGTAAGTGGGTTTTGGGAGAATACCCGGAAAACACGGAATACAAGAACATTACCAATTCCGGGAAAAACTGCCTTCAAGTCGTACAGGAACTTTGCAGCAATTACGGGGTAGAGTTTGAGATAACTACCGATGGAAAGAAATACACGCTCAATTTCAAAGCGAAAGTAGGAATAACACACACTTTTACTTTGAAGTATGGGCGCGGATTAGGTCTATACAAGCTGCAACGAAAGAACGTAAACAATTCCGGGATAGTAACACGGCTTTTTGTTTACGGAGGTACGGAAAATTTAAGGAGCAACTATGGACATACCCGGCTGTGCCTTCCGGGAACTACGCGCCTTACTTCATATATTGACGATGAAAACGCCATCGCGTTATACGGTGTCAAAGAGGGAGAAAAGGTTTACGACATAAAGCCGCAGCGCGTGGGTACGGTTACAGCTTTGGGCGCAGATGTTATCACATTCGCGGACAACACGATGTTTGATTTGAACGCGAAAGAACCGGACGGGAAAACTACGAAATACCTCATAGGCGACACAAGCGCGAAGATAAAGTTTGAAAGCGGTGGACTTGCAGGTTACGAGTTTGACATGCATAGTTACGACCACGCTACAAAGACTTTCGTTATAAACAAGTTCCAAGACGAAAACGGTACGGTATTCCCGTCGGAAACTTCGGCTGCTTTTCAAATAGCAGTAGGCGACAAATACAGCATTTCGGACATACGGCTACCGGATGAATACATAGAAAAAGCCGAAGAAGATTTGGAAGAAGAAGGGAGCAAATACCTCCCGACCGTCAGCCAGCCGCAAGTAAGCTACAAACTTGAACTTACCGAAGGCTTCTTTATCAAGATGTGGGGCAAAGATATTGAAACGGAAGTGTTGCACGTTGGGGACTTTATAAAGGTTGAGGATGAGCAAATAGGCGTGAACAAAGCCGTAAGGATTACGCAGATTGAGCGCGACCTGTTGAAGCCGCACAGCTACGACATCACGCTGAGCGACACAGTAACCAAAACTACGACAGTGCGCGTTTGGAACGAGTTGCAGGAGATAGACGAAATAATTAGAATAAACAATCTTGCAGACCCGGCAAAAGCGCGGCGTAGGTGGAAAGCTACGCAGGAACTTCTAAATATGGTTTTCGACCCGGAAGGCGATTATTACAGCGAGAAGATAAAACCGCTTTCCATTGAAACGCAGATGTTGAGCGTAGGGGCGAAAAGTACGCAGTTCACGCTGCAAAACATCATATTCCAACCCAACTACGGAGGGGACGCGAATACACTATACGTTTCAAACGGTACGCTCGTGCATTACGCGATAGACCCGGACGGCTTGAAGTATTGGGCTTTGGAAGGGGCTACTTTTTCCGGGCTAACACCGGCAGCGGCATTTTACATTTACGCAAGATGTCCGATAAACGGAGATACAGGAAACATTATACTTGTAGAAGGAGCAAGAACGGTAGATGGAGAAGCCGGGTATTACAATTTCCTTGTAGGTGTGCTTAATTCGGTGGTAACGGACGCAGGAGGGAAGAATCCGGGGCGGCTTGTAAGCCTTACTTACGGAAGCAGTACCGTAAACGGGCGTTTCATCCGCACAGGGCGCATCGAAAGCAGCGGCGGCGGAAAGTGCTACTTCGATTTGGATAATGACGAAATAGGCGGCGTTATAAAATTCGTAAAGAACGACGGCACGATAGTAAACGTTACGGACGTTGATGACAAAGCCAATGAGGTAAAGGACTATATAAACAATACCTTGCCCGGCATATTGAACGAAATGCAATCGCAGTTAGACGGGCAGATAGAGCAATTTTTTGAAGAATACGACCCGACCACAAGCAACGCACCGGCGAAAAATTGGAATACCACGCAGCTGAAAGATGAGCATTTAGGCGACCTGTTCTATAATACGAAAACGGGTAAGGTCTTCCGTTGGGTAAAAAACGGGAATACTTACAGTTGGCAGGAATTACAGGACAGCGAAGTAGCGCAAGCGTTGGCACTTGCTAACGATGCTTTGAAACTTGCAGGAACAAAACGGCGCATATTCGTATCAACGCCTACAACACCCTACGACGTTGGCGACTTATGGGTACAAGGAAGTACAGGCGACATTATGCGTTGCAGAACCGCGCGAGCTTCCGGCAGCTACAATGCATCAGATTGGGTAAAGGCTTGCAAGTACACGGACGATAGCGGACTGACTAACTTTATAAACAATAATTTTAACCCGAAAGTCAATGACTTGACGAACCAAATAGACGGGAAAATAGAAAGTTGGTTTCAGACTTCCGACCCGGCAAGCGCATGGACTACTACGGCTTTGAAGAAAAAGCACGTAGGCGATATGTGGTATAGTTCAACGACCAAGCTATTAAAGCGGTATAGTTCATCTTACGCATGGACTACGATAGAAGACCAAAAAGCCATAGATGCATACGAAGCAGCGAGCAAAGCACAGGACACGGCGGACGGGAAACGACGCGTTTTTGTTTCCACGCCGCGACCTCCTTACGATATTGGCGACCTTTGGCTGACAGGCGGAAAGGCAGACGGGATTTTGAAACGTTGCATAAGGGCAAGAACTTCGGGTAGCTATATAGCCAACGACTGGGTAGAAGCCGTTTATTACGACAACACACAAACCGTAATAGACGGTGGAATAGTAACCGCCGGAACGGTGCAGCTTGCAGGAAATGACCAAAGTATAAAGGCAGGCATTACGGGAAATGGAACGGCGGAATCAAGCGTTAGGTTTTGGGCTGGTGCCAGCTACGGAAACCGGAATACCGCACCCTACCGGGTATTGCAGGACGGAAGTTTTTACTCGACCAAAGGAACGATTACCGGAACTATATACGCCAATGCCGGAACTATTGGCGGCTTTGCCATTTCAAGCGGAAGAATTGGCGTTGCTTCAACTTCGGGTGCAACAAGTGGTAGCGGACTTTCTTTGTACGGCAGCTTTATAAAGTTCTCGGACTCCTACCGTTGGGCTTCTATTGGTACAAACGTGCTTCCTGCTTCAACGGGGGTTGTAGGTGTAGGGCGTTTTACAAACAATACGCCGAACACATACGGGACAAACTACGGAATACTTATCAACGTTTCAGGTGCAAATACCAACATAGGAATCGTAAGCAACGGAGCGGTAGTTTGTAATAGCTACGTCGTAGATTACGGGATAGCCAAGCTCACTCCATCCGCTAATAATTGCCTTGTACCCGGCGATGCTACGAAGCCTACTTTGTTCAAGCTGATGCCGAGATTTATTTACAGTAATTCGGGTATAGGATTACCACGACGTGACTCTATTTGTACCATGTTAGGTATAAGCAATTCTACGCCGTTCGCAGTACGGGTAGTTATTATTTGCGACCGAACAAGTACGCAAACAGGTTACGTTTGTGGTAGGAATACTTTCGTAAAGAACAGTTCGGGAGGTAACGCGATGAACAGCACCTATTACCCATATATGATGGATAATAACGGCAACAACAATACCAATAAATGGAACATGGCTAAGGGCGATATTCGCGAATTTCTTTTAGTTTGGGACGGAAGTAGCGGTTATTACGCATACTTGCTCAACATAAGGGAATAACATATAGAAATCACGGCGAATAAGCGGTAAAAGTGGTTTGTACCCCGATTTTCACGGCTTCGGAGTACAAACACTTCGCCAACACTTAGCGAACGTATCAACTTAATACTGCTTATTGGTACTTTTGTAGGACACTTAAAGTATAGAATTATGCAGAACAGAAACGGCGACTTAGTAAGCGCACAAATATCGGTAGCCGGAACGGTGGACTTTTCCGCCGGAAACTTCCGGATGGACACGCCTTTTTGCTTGAAGAACGACGGCGAAACGGCGGTAACGCTTGAAGTGAACCTTTGGGGGATGCCCGAAGGGGAATTTATAAGCACACGGTTTGAAACGGGATGGAATCCCGAAATCATACGAGAGATTAAGAAAACGAGTTCAGCAACCGCCCTTGTTTGGGGCTATTAAAACATTTGGATATGGGCATATTTATAGGCATTGGCAACACGAAGCCAGCATTTCCCTACGATTACTATTACGGAGTGCAAATTGACGTGAATGTAGCGGACACCGCATTAACGAGAGTTGGGCGACCGGAATTGCACGTAACGCTGCCGGTGCAGTCATTGATGCGCCGCTGCTTGATTAACGACAGCGGCGAAGTAGTAACATACTTGCACCCGACAGACAGCACCAAGACAGATACAGGCGCAACGGCAGACCTTACGGGAACTACCGGGCAAGTTATGGTAGAGATACCGAAGCACTACCGCAAATTCGAGTTTGACGGGACGGTAATAACCGCGCTTATTTCCTTATACAACCTTCCGGGCTTCCACGAAGTACCGAAGATGTACATCAGCGCATACGAAGCGACCATAGACCGGACGGCAAGCGCAACGCCGAAACTTGCAAGCGTAGTAAACAAAACCGCCAACTTCCGGGGAGGTAACAACAATACGGCATGGGACGGAACTTATAGAAGCCTGTTAGGACTTCCGGCTACACAAACGAGCCTAACCAACTTCCGCAAGTACGCACGGAACAGAGGCGAAGCCGGGCTTAACGGTTGCGGTTGGAATTGCAACCTTTACGCCGCGCAAGTGGCTTTGTATTGGCTTTTCGTCATTGAATACGCAAACAGGAACTGCCAAGCCGCATACAACGCAGAACCTACAAGCGAGGGGTACAAGCAAGGCGGATTGGGAGACGGCGTTACCACATTGAACAGTACGAAATGGAACAACTACAACGGTTATTACCCGTTTGTGCCTTGCGGCTTTACAAACAGTTTGGGAAACCGTACCGGAATAGTTGAGTTCACGATGCCGGACGAATACGACACGGGGGTAGTAACCAAGGTAAACGTACCTTCTTATCGAGGTGTAGAAAATCCGTTTGGGCATTTGTGGAAGTGGACGGACGGCTGCAAGTGCGAGATACAAAGCGACACGGACGGAGCTTTATCGAAGTTCTACGTTTGCTTAGACCCTTCCAAGTTCCAAGACAGTAGTTATAACAACTACGATTTGCGCGGAGAATTGCCGAGAAAAGAGGGGTACGTTAAGCGAATGATGATAGGCGAACACGGCGACATTATGCCGACGGAGGTAGGCGCAAGTTCTACAACCCACTTTGCGGACTACTTCTATACCAATATACCGGCTTCCGGAGCGGCTATGAGGGGTGTCTTGTTCGGTGGTGGCGCGCATAACGGCGCGTCTGCCGGGCTCTCGTTTGCGGCTACGACTTACGCGGCTTCGGCTGCGTCTGCGTACTTCGGCTCTCGGCTTTGCTTTATTCCGGCGTAGCATTACGTCACGAAACGGCAACAGAAAACACGCCCCAACCGCCGCGCCATTATTGGCGGTTGGGGTATAACAGAACTAAAAACAAATTCAGTCATGAACGAAAATAACAATACCCGGAAGGAACAGCAGGAAGATGACGGCAGTTTGTCGTTTTTGGCAATTCCGCAAGACGAAGGAAACAAGCATTTCAACTGCAGGGAAACGACCCAGCAGAAATTAATCAACCTTACGTTTTGGGTTTGCGACTTCATAGAAGGAGTTAAAACGAAATTCGGCGCGGAACGCTTCTTAGTGAAGATAAAGAAGAACCGGGATGACAAAGACAGCGAAGCCGAAAAGTTCTTTACCAATTCAAGCGAAATAAAGTACGTTTTGAAGGAGATAAAGAAACGGAACGCTTTCCCTCGCCGGGTTACGATGAGAGCAAGCGGAACACGCTATTACTTTGAGTAAAAATATGACGGTTGTTTGTTCTTCGGGTGTCTTGTTCGGTGGTAACGCGAATAACAGCGCGAATGCCGGGCTCTCGTATGCGAATACGAATAACACGGCTTCGAATACGAATGCGAACATCGGCTCTCAGCTATACTGATACTTTTTGTAAAGCAATATAAGGACAAAGACCGCGCCGACAAAAAGGCGGAAAACAGTAAACATTAACGGGATTTGGTAGGGAAACCGAAGAACCCCATTTAATCAGCAAAGCAAGTTATGAAAAGGTTGGGCAACCTATACGATAAAATTATAAGTTTGGAAAACTTACGGCTCGCAGACAAGCGGGCTCGTAAGGGCAAACTTAACACCTACGGCGTTAAGGTACATGACCGCCACGCCGAAGCCGACCTTTTGGCTTTGCACGAAGCATTGAAGGCAGGAACTTACAAGACTTCGGAATATAGCACCTTCTTTATTTACGAACCAAAAGAACGTGAGATTTTCAGACTACCGTACTTTCCCGACCGCATTGTACACCACGCAGTAATGAACGTGTTAGAATCTGTATGGGTGTCCATATTCACGGCGGACACATACAGTTGCATCAAAGGGCGAGGAATACAAGCGGCAGCGGACAAGTTACGGCACGTGATAGACCGGGACAAACCCGGTTGCGCCTATTGTCTGAAAATTGACATACGGAAGTTTTACCCTTCCATTGACCACGCTATATTAAAACGGATTGTTCGCCGGAAGATTAAGGACACACGGCTACTTAGACTTCTTGACGAAATAATAGATAGCGCGGACGGACTGCCCATCGGCAACTACCTAAGCCAATTCTTAGCAAACCTCATGCTTGCGTACTTTGACCATTGGGTTAAGGAAACCAAGCGCGTAAGGTATTATTTCAGATACGCCGACGATATTGTAGTATTGCACAGCGACAAAAGGGTATTACGTGCCTTGCTTGCCGACTTTGAACGGTATTTGAACACGGAACTAAATCTGTTTGTCAAAGACAACAAACAGATTTTCCAGGTAGCGAAAGACCACAAAGACCGGCACGGGCGCGGCATTGACTTTTTGGGTTATGTGTTTTACCACAACGAAACACGGCTAAGAAAGCGTATCAAACAGAACTTTTGCCGGAAGGTAGCCAAGTTGAGGAAACGTAAGAAGCCGATAGGCGAAGCGCAGTTTATGCAAGCCGTTGCCGCGTGGTGGGGCTGGGCGAAACATAGCGATAGCGAGTATTTTATTAACAAGTTAAATAAAATTTCACCTTATGAAATCAAATTCAAACGTTAGACCGGCTATTATTCAAGATTTGGGTAACGGATCGTTCCATTACAACTACAACGTAACGGAAAGAAAGATAGAAGACGAAAAAGTAGGCGAAAAGACCGTTTACGACTACGATACTGTGCAGGTGTGGGAAAAGCCGACTTACGAGAACTTGACACGCGCCATCATACGCAGCGAGATAGACGAAACCGAAGAATTTTCTTTGATTAACGACTACTACGCCGCACAGTTGGGAATAGAAACGGACGAAGACCGCAAGAAAAAAGCCGTAAACGACTACAAGACCTACCTCGCGCACGTTGCGGAGATAAAGCAGATGGTAAGGGATGACCTTGCTACGGTAGGATTGGACGAAAGCGCATAAGCCTATGGGGACATTAACAGAAACGGTAAACGTGATTGTCGGCATAGTCGCATCACTTGGCGGCATAAGTCTGATTAAGTTCCTTTTCTTCATGCGTCCGGAAAGGCGCAAGGCACAGGCGGAAGCCGGGCTTAAAGAAGTTGAGAAAGAAGAACGTGAGTTGGGCGTAATGAAAAAACTTGTAGAAAGTTTGCAGCAGCGGATAGAACAGCAAGACCAAAAGATTAAGGAGCTTAACGGGCGCATGGATAAGCTGTATGTTCAGTTGCACGAACAGGAGCGAGAGAATAACGCCCTAATTCGCGAAAACAACGAATTGCGGCTCGCGTTGAAGGAAGCGGAACACAATGTTTGTGTACGACCCGATGATGAATGTTTCAAAGGGCGTTTGCCCAAGCGGACTTATTGCCGGTTAAAAAAACTTGCGAACGGCGATTACGATGCTTTCTATAAAGAAGGCGACACGGAAGAAGCAACAGACAGCCAAAGGGAAAGGAACAATGAGGATAACGGAATACTTGAAAAGCCTAATAAGGGCTAACAGCTATGACAGTAGCAAGAGTTTCGCCCTCGTGCTTTCCGTATTGGTTGGCGCATTGATAGGGCTTTGCGTTTGCTTTTGCCTCGTGTGGGATGTGTGCAGTAACGGGCATTTGGAAACCGACCTCGAAGGGTTGGGTATATTCCTTCTTTGCGTTGGCGCATACATGGCAGGAGGTGGAGTAAACAAAGCCCTTTCAGAGCGGAAGCGTAGTATTAACAAAGAGCATATTAACGAAAAAGTAAACAGCAATGGCAAAGATTGAAATTTTAGCACCCTTCATTTTAAGTTGGGAAGGCGGATTTTCAAACCATCCAAACGACAAAGGAGGAGCAACGAACAAAGGAGTAACCATCGCCACATGGAAGCAAGTAGGCTACGATAAGGACGGCGACGGGGATATAGACGTAAGCGACTTGCGTTTGATTACAGAGGAAGACGCGGTTAGCCGTGTCATGAAGCCGCACTATTGGGACAGGTGGAAAGCCGACCGGATAGAAAGCCAATCAGTCGCAAACATTGTGGTAGATTGGGTATGGGGAAGCGGCAAGCACGGAATTACGAACGTGCAGAAATTGTTAGGCGTAGCCGTTGATGGAATTGTAGGGGAAAAGACCTTAGCCGCCATCAACGCACAAGAACCGCGCCAGCTTTTCGACCTGATCAAGCGGAAACGGGAAGAGTTTATAGAAAATTTGGTAAGGCGCAACCCGTCACAGAAAGTTTTCCGCGCCGGTTGGTTACGAAGACTATCGTACATCAATTACGGAAGTCTGACGTACAACGCCGTACCGCTACAAAAACATTCATTCACGGACATATAATAATAGGTATGAAATGGATTACCCGTATTACATTATTGATTTGTCTAACATTGCCGACTTTGTTATCCGGGTGCAGTACGACACGGAAGACCGCAAAAGGCACGGAACAGACAAACGTAACCGCCATACAGGAAACAGACCGGACAGAAGAAGAAAAGCGTTTGGCGGAAGTCATAACCAATACAGAAACAAACGACCGTACAAACGTGGTTATCGAGTTCACGAAGACGGAGTATGCCGACGGGAGTACGGAAACGAAGACAGAACCGCCCGAACAACATCCCGGCGAAAAAGTGAAACCGAAACCGGGAACGGAAAGCAAAGGCGGCATAAAGTCAGTTACCACCGGAAAAATAACCATCAACGGCGACCGGAAGGAAACGACAGCGACAACAGCGACGGAAACAGGCGAAAAGAAAGCCGAAACACAGACAACCACCGGAGTAAGCGCGGACAAGACCGCGACCGTAGAAACGGAACAGGAAAAGAAGCCTAAAAGGGGCTTGCTTGATTGGATTTTCTTAGCCGGGATAGTGGCAGCTTGCGCCGCCGGAATTACTTACGCCGTCAGACGCTTTAAGATTAAGGCTGGGAAGTAAAAACGCCCACAAAAAGCCAAAAATGGGCGTTTTTATGGGCGTTTAATTCTTAACTTGCTGACATTCAGCGTTAGAAGCGGAGAGACAGGGATTCGAACCCCGGGTACCTCGCGGTACAACGGTTTTCAAGACCGCCGCAATCGACCACTCTGCCACCTCTCCAAAACTCTTTTCAGGAGTGCTTCCTTTCAAAAGCGATGCAAAGGTACGCATATTTTTTGAATATGCAAATATCTGACCGCTTTTTTTGATTCTTTTTTCTCATTGTCGTAACTTTGCAGCAGAAATCAAAAGAACAAATGTTTATTCATGATATACCCGCAGAACTTTGAACAGAAAATAGGATTCAACCAGATCCGCGACCTGCTGAAAGCAAAATGTCTTAGCACATTGGGCGAAGAACGAGTGGATGAAATGGCTTTCTCTGACAATTTTGAGGAAATCAGCACCCGACTGGCGCAGACAACGGAGTTTGTACGGATCATCCAAGAAGAAAACAGTTTTCCCGACCAGTATTTCTTTGACGTGCGCACGCCGCTCAAACGCATACGTGTGGAAGGACTGTACCTGGACGAACAGGAGGTGTTCGACTTGAAGCGCTCGCTTGAAACGATACGCGACATCGTGCGCTTTCTCCAGCAAACCGAAGAAGACGAGGATCCGGACGGCAACGGAACGGAAAACACCAAATCCCCCTACCCCGCACTGCGTGAGCTGGCAGGCGACATCATCGTGTTTCCACAGATCATAGCACGCATCAACGGCATTCTCGACAAATTCGGAAAAATCAAGGACAATGCCTCGGCAGAACTGCTGCGCATCCGGAGAGAGTTGTCTGCCACGGCAAGCAGCATATCACGGAGCTTGAATTCAATCCTCCGGAACGCTCAGTCTGAAGGATATGTCGACAAGGATATCACTCCGACCGTACGCGACGGGCGGCTTGTCATCCCCGTCGCTCCGGGCATGAAACGGAAAATAAGAGGTATAGTCCACGATGAATCGGCCACCGGAAAGACCGTATTCATAGAACCGGCGGAAGTGGTGGAGGCAAACAACCGCATCCGCGAACTGGAGGGAGAGGAAAGACGGGAAATCATCCGCATACTCACCGAGTTCTCCGCAGCAATCCGCCCCCAGATACCGGCAATCCTGCAATCTTACGACTTTCTGGCTGAAATAGACTTCATCCGCGCCAAAGCTTTGTCCGGCATCGAAATGAAAGGGATAAAGCCAGCGTTTGAGGACGCACAGGTCATTGACTGGAGCGAAGCCGTTCATCCATTATTGAGAATGTCGCTTGAGAAACACGGGAAAAAGGTAGTGCCGCTAGACATCGAACTGGATGCAGCACGCCGCATCCTGCTCATATCCGGACCGAATGCCGGCGGAAAGTCCGTCTGCCTTAAAACCGTCGGACTGCTTCAGTATATGCTGCAGTGCGGAATGCTTGTTTCGATGAGCGAAAGCAGCCATGCCGGCATATTCAGCCATATATTCATCGATATCGGCGACGAACAGAGCATTGAAGACGACTTGAGCACCTACTCTTCGCATCTGACCAACATGAAGATGATGCTGAAATACTGCAACCACCGGAGCCTTATCCTGATCGACGAGTTTGGCGGAGGAACGGAACCGCAAATCGGAGGCGCCATCGCCGAAGCCGTCTTGAAACGGCTGAACAACAAAGGTACCTTCGGGGTCATCACCACGCACTATCAGAACCTGAAGCACTTTGCGGAAGACCACGAAGGGGTGGTAAACGGAGCGATGCTTTATGACCGGCACGAAATGCGCCCGCTGTTCCAGCTGCAGATAGGAAACCCGGGAAGTTCGTTTGCCGTAGAGATTGCACGGAAGATCGGCTTGCCCGAAGAGGTGATAGCCGACGCCTCAGAAATCGTAGGAAGCGAATACATACAGAGCGACAAATACCTGCAGGACATCGTGCGCGACAAACGGTACTGGGAAACCAAACGCCAGAAAATCCACCAGAGGGAAAAGCAGATGGACGCAGTCATCGAAAAATACCAGCGCGAAATTGAAGAACTGGAGCGGAGCCGGAAAGAGATTCTGAAAAAGGCGAAAGAAGATGCCGAACTCTTGCTGAAAGAGTCAAACGCAAAAATCGAGAACACAATCCGGACCATCAAGGAATCGCAGGCGGAAAAAGAGAAAACCCGGCAGGCACGCCAGGAACTGGAAGACTTCAAGCGCCAGGTGGAAGAGGCGGAAAAAGCAGCCGCAGAAGAAAAAATCGCACGCAAGATGGAGCAGTTGCGCCAGAAGCAGGAGCGGAAAAAAAACCGGAAAGAACAGCAGAAGGCCGAAGATGCAGCCCGGGAAACGCCTAAAGCAAGGCCTATAATGGCAGACGATTACGTGCGGATCAAGGGACAGACCAGCGTAGGACAGGTGCTCGAAACAAATCCGAGAAATACGGTAGTCATGTTCGGACTGATGAAGACGAATGTCAAGACAGAGCGTCTGGAACGCGCCGAAGCCCCCAAACCGGCCGCCCCGGTAAAGTCGACCTTCGTGAGCAGCGAAACGCAGGAACTGATGCACAAGAAGAAACTGAATTTCAAGCAGGACATTGACGTGAGGGGCATGAGGGGGGATGAAGCCATCCAGGCGGTCACTTACTTCATCGACGACGCTGTTCAGGTGGGCATCAGCCGCGTCCGCATCCTTCACGGAACGGGAACCGGCATCCTGCGCACACTCATCCGGCAATACCTTGCCACGGTGCCGGGAGTCGCCCATTTCCAGGACGAGCATGTGCAGTTCGGAGGGGCCGGAATCACAGTGGTCGACTTGAAATAAGACGCACGGCCTGTCAGGATGCACATTGCGGGCAAATCTTTCACATCCGGCACAAAGCCCTGCACCCGTCCGGATTTCATGCCGTCATCTTTACCTCTTCACTCCAGTGATACGATCGAATCGCTGGAGTGAAGAGAACGTATCACTGGAGTGAGGCGATCGTATCACTAAAGTGAAGAGACAAGTCCTGCGGGACATCTTCGCCGGCAGGCCACGCAGCATACGGAACTCACCTCCACGCCTTCCGTTCCCGTCCCGAACATCCTGCAAAAAAGGCCTTCCTCCGGAACCGGAAGAAGACCTTCACAAAAGCCTAAGTATCAGAAATTACATCTTGCACTTCCCGGCATCAGTCGGCCCATTGCTTAACCCGCACATTGAGCGTAACCACATTGTTCGGAACAGTGCCCCATATAGAAGTGGCCGTAACCTTCACCTGAACGGTAATATCGCCTGCCACCGACTCCAGACTGGCCTGATCGTCGGTCAGCTTGATAGTACCTGCATTCTGGTCGACAATAAATTTGCCGGCATTTTCGCCTACAGGAACCATTTCTACATTCAGGCCATAAAGGTGCAAAGCATCGCGTCCGGCGAGAGAAGAGCCAAATGCATTCTTGTCTATTGCAGGCCACATCTCGCTGCCTCTATAGTCTGTCCATGAGAAAGCCCATTTTTCTCCGCCGGTTGTGCCGGAAGTCAGGGATGCAGACTGATATCTGTCTTCAATGACAATCTCTCCAGCGGCAGGAACAGCCCATGTACCAGACAAGTTTATGTCATCGATAAACTTGAATACAACCGGGATTGTTTCCACCACATGATCGTCGCCAAACTTCACCACTACGTCCATCTTCAGCTTTTCCGCCAGATTCTCACCGCTGCCAAGGTAATCGTTGACATCAACAATGTATTTGTTTCCTCTCATTTCGCCAACTTCGGGCTTGAACTCAATCGTACCGCCTGCCTTTGCTACAACAGCAGCTTCTACGTCTGAATAGTTGCTGAATATCCTCGTGATGTCATCAAAGCCGATGTTTACCTGTGATGCCTGCGCTGCGTCTACAGCTACCGGAAGATAAACCACATCACCGTCCCACATTTCAGCCTTCTTCGCAAGCTTGTCAACCTCCGGATAAGCAACGTTTGCCACGGCTTCGATTGTGATGGAAAGCGTTTCGGTCACTTTGATGCGGGCAATAGCCTTTCCGCCGTTCGTACCCTGTTTCACGATCAATTTCAAGTCATTGTCAGCACCGCCAACGAAAGCAAAATACGCGTCACCGTCCGCGAAATCGAAAACGCTGGCATTGTGCGCCAGTCTGTTGAACTCTTCTTTGGTCAATCCCGCAGCATTGTAAACGGCATCCATCTCATCAGCAGACAAAGCGTAAGAATTTTCAAAACCGCCCACATTATTCCATTCAAAATCAAAGTTGCCGATATTTGCAGCACCTACCCTGCGGACAATCGTAACCTTATCGTCGTATGTGCCGGAATAAGGAGAGCCGGAAGCATTGTCTACCGCAATTTCATAGCCCACCGTCACAGACTTGTTCACGGAGCTTGTCTGACCCACATTGGCTACCTTCAGCACACCGGCCGCAGCATCCAGACTGAAATAATTGATGTCGCCGGAAACCTTAAACGTAAGATGGAACAAATCCATGTCAATGCCCAATTCGTCACTGGCCTTCTCCCATCCAAAAGTTCCGGTTTTCGAGTCTGACACATAAAGTTCATAATGCCCTCCGGCCAGGAAATCCAACGAAGCATGCTCTTCACCCTCTCCGGCGTTGTAAACCAGTTCTCTTTCCGTTTCGGCTGTTTCATACTTCACGTTCTTCATGTATTTTTCAACCGCCACCACATCGAAGTAATCCGAAGCGACATCGCTCACAAAATCAGAAGCACCTTCCTGACGCTTGCCGGTCACATGCAGACAGGCAGCACGGTTGCCCGTCAAGTTGTCGGCGCTCAGCTTCATTGCCACGATACCCAAGTCCGCATCCGCCA
Source organism: Bacteroidales bacterium SW299 (assembly GCA_019550975.1). Lineage (GTDB taxonomy): Bacteria > Bacteroidota > Bacteroidia > Bacteroidales > Bacteroidaceae > Phocaeicola > Phocaeicola excrementipullorum. The sequence goes on from SDWH01000001.1 coordinate 89,480, forward strand.
CAACCACACTTCCTTCTTTAACCGCCAGAGGCTCATCAGCACGCGATTCTACCTCCAGGCTCTGTATTTTCACCTCATAGTTCTTGACGAAATTCTGAACGGCAGAGGCCGGAGAAATGCGGAACTTCACCTCCACTTCCTGACTGCTTGATATCAGATCCCAATCACTGCCGCTGGCAGGTTCCGCATAGAGCGTTGTGAACTGAACCTTCCCATCTGCATAGGCCGGCACATACACAATGCTCTGAATCATGCCCTTGATAGCCTCCACATCAATCCCCAGCTTTTCAATGTCGCTCTCAATGGTTTTAATCCGGCTGTCTACCGCTCCTATTTCCCCGGCAACGATTGCCTGGACAGCATTGTACGCTTCGCCTCCCGGCACAAACAAAGATGCCGCCAAGGCTCTTGTTTCCTCAATCTGGTCCAGCACATCAGCAAATGTTTCATACTGCCCGTTTCCGTTCTCAATGAACTTCTCGATATAGGCCGCATAGGATTCCAGTCCGGATACTCTTTTCAGCAAAGCCTCGTCGCCGTTTCCCGTAATGTACTTTTCAAAGTCAGCCTGCAACAAGGTCAGCGAACCCGCAGGACCCACGATTGCAGCCAGTTCGGCGTTCAGCCTGTTCAGGTCTATCAAAGCTCCTGTCTTTACAGCTTCTTCAATGTAGGCAGCGATGGCCCCGCCGTTTCCGTCAAGCGCATCCGTAATTTTTTCGTTAATAAAAGCGTTCAAGCCTTCTTTCGCCTGATATGCAGCCAGCGAACCCGTTTCGGCATACTCTTTTTCAGCCAGTTCCAGCTCATCAAGACGGTTCTTTATGCCGTCCAGTTCAGCGATCTTACGTTCCAGTTCCTGCACCTTGGCTGCCAGTCCCGAATCGTCGCCACTGCCGGCAAGCTGTTGCTCCAACTCATCCAACTGCTTCTGCAAGTCCCCCTTTGCCGCATCTACAGCAGCCTTGATGTCATCGGCTGTCACAGGATTTGACGATGTAATCTGGTCGATCTGCGTCTGCAGATTCTGGATTTCGTCATCATAGTCACTGCAGCTTGTCACAGACGTACCCGCTGCAAGCACCAATGCTCCGAAGAGCATCGCACTAATAAATCTTTTTTTCATAAAATAAAGCAATTAAACAATTATACATTAATCAAAAAATGATCAAACCCTGAGATTGCACGGACTGCAACATTCCCCGATTCCCCACTGCATAAATCCGTGCCAAAACAAATAAGTATAAAAAACAAAGACTACAAACTCCACTTCTTACCATTTTTTTATAATTTAGCTACATAGAAAATGAAACACAATGCAAATATCAAACATTTATTTTAAACAACAAAATATTTGATTGATTTTTTCTAGGAGATTTTATGGACATAATTGAAAGACTACAAGAATTAATTACGAGTGAAGGACTTACAGTTTCAGGATTCGCTAAGAAATTAGGTGTTGTTGATCAAACGATTAGAGGAATTGTAATACAGAAAAGGAACAAGCCAAGTTTTGACCTCTTAGTCAAGATCATTCAAACATTTGATTGGATAAACGCCGAATGGCTTCTGACCGGAAACGGAGAAATGAGAAAATCCGGCAGAACCACAAGTTCACCGGACTTGTTTGAACTTATACAGTATTTGCGTGAAAAGGACGAAAAGATAGAAAAACTGATCGAAGAAAAGACCGAACTGAAAATCAAATTCGACATAGCCAGCCAAAAACTAAAGATGACAGAAAAAACTGACTAGAACAAGAGATCAGCGCAAACTGAAAATCCGACCGGCACAAAAACATCTAAAAAATGAAACAACTGGCATATATTTCATATTTTTGCAGAACATAAATAAAGCGCAAATGAAATCAATCAGAGAATTGTACCGTATCGGAACAGGACCTTCCAGCAGCCACACCATGGGGCCGCGGAAGGCCGCAGAGATTTTTTTGGCCAAACATCCTGAAGCCGCATCGTTTGAAGTGACCTTGTACGGCAGCCTTGCCGCTACCGGGAAAGGACACATGACCGATGTCGCCATTCTGGATGTACTGCAGCCGCACGCTCCAGTCGAAATTGTCTGGAAACCCCATGTATTCTTTCCATTCCATCCCAACGGAATGACTTTCAAGTCATTCGACGCTGACAGGAAGAAAACGGACGAATGGACTGTGTTCAGTGTAGGAGGCGGGGCACTCGCCGAAGAGGGACACGACAACACATCCACTCCCGACCTGTACAACATGAGTACCATGAGCCAGATTCTGTATTGGTGCGAACATACGGGACGGGGCTATTGGGAATATGTAGAGCAATGCGAGGGAAAAGAAATCTGGGATTATCTGGCCGAGGTGTGGAAAACAATGCAGGAAGCGATACACCGGGGGCTGGACGCAGAAGGAGTGCTGCCCGGACCGCTGAATCTCCGCCGGAAAGCTTCTTCCTATTATATAAGATCGAAAGGATACAAAGACTCTTTGCGGTCGAGGGGCATGGTGTTCGCTTATGCGCTTGCCGTAAGTGAAGAGAATGCTTCGGGCGGAAAAATAGTAACGGCTCCTACATGCGGAGCGTGCGGAGTGGTTCCCGCCGTGCTGTATCACCTGCAAAAGACACGCGAATTCAGCGACGCACGCATCCTGCGCGCTCTTGCCACCGCCGGACTGGTAGGAAACATCGTGAAACACAACGCGTCCATCTCGGGAGCCGAAGCCGGATGCCAGGCCGAAGTGGGAGTGGCATGTTCCATGGCGGCGGCAGCGGCAAGCCAGCTTTTCGGAGGAAGTCCCGCACAGATCGAATATGCAGCCGAGATGGGACTGGAGCATCATCTGGGCATGACATGCGACCCTGTATGCGGGCTGGTACAAATACCCTGCATCGAACGGAACGCATACGCAGCGGCACGTGCCCTTGACGCCAACACCTATTCGGCCTTCACTGACGGACACCACCGCGTATCATTCGACCGTGTCGTTGAAGTAATGAAAGAAACCGGACATGATCTTCCGTCGCTGTATAAGGAAACCAGCGAAGGAGGACTTGCCAAAGACTACAAACCGATGGAGTGACTTCGGTCACTCCATTCTTACGCTCCGAGAAGAGCGGCATCCAGCCCGACGGTCCAGGCTGGATACTCACTCCAAACTAACAAAATATAGGTATCAAAAAAGGAATCCGCTCTTTCAGGAGCTTTCCAGGCATCTGCCGAATACCTAAAAATAATCAGTCACACTCCGCACGCATCGGAAACCGTGCGCTATTTCACCCCTCTTTTTTCATAAAAATTAGGTATTGATTGATTTTTTTACCGGATCTAACTTTGCACCGACAAATAAAAAAATCAATCAGAACCATGAACTTAAAAAACTTTTTTGCAATGGCTGCTATCGCATTATTTGCGGTGGCATGCGGTAATGACGACACGACAACACCGGAACAGGAAACGGCAAAAGCCGTAGAAGGAAGCTACAGCGGACTGATGTCAATGGCTGTATCAGGAACCGTTGCCAGTGAATCGGAAACAAGCGTAAAAATCACTGCGGAAGCAGACGGAACCGTAACATTATCGTTTCCGGCAATGGGAAACGGAGGTTCAATGCAGCTGGAAGCGTTTGATGTGACCGGAGTGTCTGTAGCAGCTTCCGAAAGTGGAACGTATACACTGAGCAAGGAAAGCTTCTCTGCCACTTCCGGCAGCATAAATCTCGAAGGAAGCAACCTTGCCGGAACGGTCAGCAACGGAGAAGTACGCATCACAATGGACGTCAAGCCGGGATCCATGCCATTCGCCATCACCTTCACATTCGACACACAGGCTGAACCGACACCCGAAACCGTTTCACCGGCAAGCGAAATAGCGGGCGAATACAAAGGTATCATGGACATGTCTGTCATGGGAAGCTCGCAAGGCACAAGCGAAATGACACTGAATCTGACCGAAGCGGAAGACGGAACAGTCACCATATCCGTGCCGGCCATGGGCGAAGGAGCAATGTCAATGGGAAGTTTTGACATAACCGGAGTGGCCGTAAGCAAATCGGAAGATGGCACCTGCACCTTGTCGCTGGAAAGCTTCGAAACGCTTGCAGGCAGCACAAATCTGAAAGGGAGCAACCTTACCGGAACAGTCAGCGATAAAAAGCTGAACATGACAATGGGAATCCAGCCGGGAGCCATGCCGTTTGCCATCACCTTCACTTTCACGCCGGAAACGACAGAAGCAGCCGAATAAACCAACCACAGACCATAAAGCAGATGAAAAGAATTCGGTTTCATGCTGCCGTCTTGCTGGGAGCGACACTCTTGCCGCTCCCGGCCTGCGACGGCATATTTGACGGCATATACGATACTTACCAGATCGTTACGGCCGAGAACTGCGAGTCAATTACCGTAGACGGCACGGATTATACCAGATGGAACTATATCAGCCTGAAGACACAGAAAACGACAGCCGTCCGCATCCTCAACCAGGAAGGCGATGAAGAGCCGTGGGACCAAGAGGGAAGCCTCCCTGCCGAATGGGATATCGCCATCCACCGGTATGACGTAAAGACCAACGGAGGTGCCGTGCTGGAAACGTCTTATGCTAGCATGGACGAACTGCTCGATTCCGGAAGCATCCCTGCGGGAGAATATGCGGAAGACATCGAAACAACCGACCGGATCGCCATAGACATGTCGGACATGATGAACGGAAACATCATCTACGCGAAATCTTCATACAACGAAGTGCTGAGCAGATGGCTGAATGTAGACACAAGCACAATGCCTCCCATTTATACGATGTCAAACAAGATCTATATCCTCCGCCTGCAAGACAATACGCATGCGGCCATCCACCTGCTGAACTATATGAACGAAAAAAATGTGAAAGGACACATGACATTTGAATATCTATACCCGCTTGAAAAGGCATTCCAATAAAACCAAACAAAAAATGACTATGCGAAAAATACTGACCGCGCTTTGTATAGCCGCCGGATGCTGCCTGTCTGTCTTGCCAGCCTCTGCGCAACGCTTCATTGCAGGAAAGGTGGTCGACACAAACAACGAACCGCTGGCGGGAGCTGCCGTATTTGTAAAAGAAAAAAGAAGCGTCGGCATGACTACCGACGCGCAAGGATGCTATCGCCTCCGGCTGCCCGACAACGGCGAATACACCCTGCAGGCTTCTTACATCGGATACATAACTCAAAGCTGCAGGATAAAGCCTCAGCAAAAAGAGCACGACTTCAAGATGGAAGAAGATGCCATCGGCATGGAAACCGTGGTGGTAACAGGAACGCGAACGCCGAAACTGCTGAAAGATGTTCCCATCGTCACACGAGTCATTACCGCCGACGACATCCAGAAAGTGGATGCGACCAACATCGGAGAACTGCTTCAGGCGGAACTTCCCGGCATTGAATTTTCCTACTCGATGGACCAGCAGGTTTCGCTCAACATGCAGGGATTCGGAGGCAACGCAGTGCTGTTTCTGGTGGACGGCGAACGGCTTGCCGGAGAAACACTGGACAACATCGACTACAGCCGGCTGAATCTGGACAATGTGGAGCGCATAGAGATAGTGAAAGGCGCAGCCTCTTCACTCTATGGCTCCAATGCGATAGGCGGTGTGGTCAATATCATCAGCAAAGAGTCGTCTGAGCCATGGACACTGAATCTGAACGGAAGATACGGTTCGCACAATGACCAGCGCTACGGCGGAACATTCACATTCAAGGCAGGAGGTTTAAAAAACAGCATCAACGTGCAGCACACCTCGACCGATCCGATTGAAGTGGGTTCCGTGGGCAAAGACGGAGAAGAAAATGCTTTCAGCAAAGTATACGGGAACCGCACATGGAACTTCAAGGAACGGCTTGTGTACACGCCGCTTGAGAATCTGAAACTGACCGGAAGGCTTGGATATTTCTTCCGCGAGCGTGACAAAAGCGCATCAAGCAAAGACCGCTACCGGGATTTCTCCGGAGGGCTGCGAGGGGACTACTCGTTCGGAAAGAATAACAACCTGGAACTTTCCTACAGTTTCGACCAATACGACAAAAGCGATTTCGATGCCGGACAGAATCTGGACATACGGGATTATACAAATGTGCAGCACACAGTCCGCGCCCTGTACACCCGCTCGTTCAACAAGAACAACACACTGACTGTTGGAGGCGACTTCATGCGGGACTACCTGATGAGCTACCAGTTTACAGACAACGGAAACTACAAGCAATATATGGCCGACGCTTTCGCACAGTATGACTGGGCGCCGGTCAAGAATTTCAATATTCTGGCCAGCATACGCTATGACTATTTCTCAGAAGCAAAGGCACAGAACATCTCGCCGAAAGTAAATTTCATGTACAAACTGGGAAGCTGTTCGCTGCGCGCCTCTTATGCGGGAGGATTCCGCGCCCCTACCCTGAAAGAAATGTATATGGACTTCAACATGGCCAACATTTTCATGATTTACGGCAACCCGGACCTGAAACCGGAACGCAGCCAGAACTTCTCACTGTCTGCCGAATACATGAAAAGCCGCTACAACGTAACCCTTACAGGATACTTCAATATTGTAGACAACCGAATCAACACAGCCTGGAACCAGGCTTTGAACGGCATGGTATATACCAACATGAGAAAGATGAACATCTCCGGACTGGATGCAACCGCAGCGGCAAAATACCCGTGCGGATTCGGCATGCGGGTTTCGTACGCCTTCACCCACGAGCACGTGAAATACGGACAGCCTTACACGTCAAGCACACGTCCGCATTCGCTGACAACCCGCTTTGAGTATGGCAAAGACTGGAAAAGCTACGGATTCAACATCGCGCTGAACGGGCGTTTCCTGTCAGAAGTCACAACCGACGAGTATATTTCCGAAAACTCGTTCGAATCAACGGAAGCTGTCACCTATCCTGCATATACAATATGGAAGTTGAACATTTCACAGAAAGTATATAAAGGCATCAATGTCATCGTCAACATTGACAACCTGTTCAACTACCGTCCGGACCATTACTACAGCAGCACGCCCTCCACAACAGGCACAACCTTTACAGCAGGCATTTCGCTTGATGTGGACAAGCTGTTTTAAAGAGAAAAAGAAGAGAACCTGATAAAAAACAGAGAAAATGAAAAAGAAAAAAAGAATCATCCTGCTTGGCGGCCTGACAGTTGTGATTGTTCTGCTTTTCGTGGCATGGAACTCTTGGTTCAGTTCCACAAAAGTAGGCTTCATCAACTATCAGGTGATAAATTTGGGAGAAATCTCAAAAGCCAACGACAATCCATTCATCAAGCTGGGCGAAATAAGCACCGATGATTTGGATAAATTGAACAGCTACGACATGGTTTTCATCAATGCGATGGGATTGCGCATCACAGAAGAGCAGCGTGCAGTCATCCAGAAAGCAGCAGACAAGGGGTTGCCGGTGCTCTCTACAGCAGTCACCAATCCGGCAAACAACATCTGCTCGATAGACTCTGCCACTGCCGCTCCCTTGCGCGAATATTTAGGAAACGGAGGCAGACGCAATTATCGCAGCATGCTGAACTATGTCCGCAAGGCCATCGACAGAAAACTCACTTCCGTGCATGAACCGGAAACAGTACAGAAAGCGGCAAGCGAAATGCTTTACCACACGGATCCGAAGAATCCGGATGAGGAAGCGATGGGATTCAATACAATCAGCGAATACAACCGTTTTTTAAAGGACAACGGCTTATGGAAAGAAAACGCGCCGCGCATCATCATTACCGGACAGATGGGTGAACCGACCGGTCTGATAAAGAAACTGGAAGAAACCGGCAACGTAGTTTATCCGGTGCGACGGATGAAGAGCTTCATCACCCGCCATCAGATTGATTCGGTGCAGCCTTCTGCCGTAATCAACATGGCACATGGACGTATGGGAGATTATATCGTAAGCTACCTGTCGGAACAGAATATACCGCTGTTTGCTCCGCTGAACGTGAATACATTAGTAGAAAACTGGGAAAACGATGCGATGGGCATGAGCGGAGGCTTTCTATCCCAAAGCGTAGTGACTCCGGAAATTGACGGAGCCATACGTCCGTTCGCCTTGTTCGGACATTACGCAGACGAAGAAGGAATGCAGCATGCGTTTGCCATCCCGGAAAGACTGGAAACATTCGTACAGACAGTCAACAACTACATCAGCCTGCAAAAGAAGCCGAACTCAGAGAAACGCGTAGCTGTCTACTACTATAAAGGTCCCGGACAGAATGCACTGGCCGCTGCCGGAATGGAAGTGGTTCCTTCACTCTACAATCTGCTGGCACGCATGAAGAAGGAAGGATATAAGGTAGAACTTCCCTCAAGCAGCGAAGAACTCGGCAAGCTGATTCAGGAACAGGGAACTGTTTTCAGCACTTATGCGGAAGGTGCCCTTGACAAGTTCCTGAAAGAAGGAAACCCCGAACTGATTACAAAGGAACAATATGAAGCATGGACAAAGCAGTGCATCCGTCCGGAAATCAACGCTGAAGTGAAAGCTGCCAACGGAGAATTTCCGGGCACCTTCATGGCAACCGAAGACGGCAGGCTGGGTATAGCACGCATCCGGTTAGGCAACGTGGTCCTTCTTCCTCAGCCGGCGGCAGGAGGAGGAAACAATTCGTTCCAGATCGTACACGGTACTAACACTGCACCTCCCTACCCTTACATCGCCTCTTACCTGTGGACACAATACGGCTTCAAGGCGGATGCCATGATTCATTTCGGCACACACGGAAGCCTGGAATTCACGCCCAGAAAACAGGTAGCGCTGTCAAGCAGGGATTGGCCCGACCGCCTGGTAGGAGCACTTCCCCACTTCTACATCTACACAATCGGCAACGTGGGCGAAGGAATCATCGCCAAACGCCGTTCGTATGCCGGACTCCAATCCTATCTGACTCCGCCGTTTATGGAAAGCAACGTGCGTGGAGTATACCGCGAACTGAACGAAGCCATCAAGAACTACAACAATCTGCTCGGTGAAGGCAACCGCAGCAAAGACATGATCAGCAAAGCTGCCCGCAAGGTAAAAGAGCTGACGGTGAAGATGGGCATCCATCGCGAACTGGAGCTCGACAGCATCCTGACCCGGCCTTATGCAGAAGATGAAATCGCACGCATAGAAAACTTCGCAGAAGAACTGGCGAACGAAAAGATTACGGGACAGCTCTACACCATGGGCGTACCTTACGAAAAGGCACGCATTGAGTCGAGCGTTTATGCCATGGCGACCGAACCGATAGCCTACAGCCTGCTTGCACTCGACAAGCTGAAAGGCAAGGCCGACCCTCAGACCGAGAAACATCGCACGCTTTTCACCCAGCGCTATCTGAACCCGGCACGAACGCTGGTAGCTCATCTGCTGGCCAATCCGGCTGTGGCGACCGACGAACTGACTTGCCGCACAGCCGGCATCAGCATGGACGAGCTGAAAGAAGCCCGTGAAGTGGAAGCCTCGCGCAAGAATCCTGACGGACTGATGGCAATGATGATGGCTGCTGCGGAAGAAATGGCAGACAATCCTTCCATGAAGAAAATGATGAAAGGCATGGCAGAAAGAAATAAAAAACAAGCCGGCCTTCAGGCATCAGGGAAGATAAGCGAAGGCATGAAGGCGCAAATGCGCGACGCCGCCAAAGGCATGGACCCGGAAAAAGCACTGGCCATGGCCAGGAAAATGGGTGCCGACTCAACTGCCCTGCGCAAAATGGAAGCGGCCATGAAACATCAGAAAACAGCTTCTTCGCCTGCCCCGAAAGCCCCGGCAGGAACAAGCATGGCCGACATGATGAAGAAGATGACGCAAAAGAAAGCATACTCGAAAGAGCAAATAAACAAAGCGCTGGCCATCATGGAGGTAGAGCGCACCATCAAGAATGTGAACAACTACCGCAACGCATTGCTGGAAAGTCCCGAAAAAGAGCTGGCCAGCATGATGAATGCGCTCAACGGAGGATATACGCAGCCCTCTCCGGGAGGAGATCCGATCGCCAATCCGAACGCACTTCCCACCGGACGCAACCTCTACTCCATCAATGCGGAGGCAACTCCCTCGGAAGCTGCATGGGAAAAAGGCATCCGCCTGGCAAACAACACCATCGAGATGTACAAGAAACGGCATCATGATTCCATTCCGCGCAAGGTCAGCTACACGCTCTGGAGCGGCGAGTTCATCGAAACGGAAGGAGCCACTATCGCCCAAATCCTGTATATGCTTGGCGTAGAGCCGATACGCGATGCCTTCGGACGTGTAAGCGATATCCGGCTGATTCCTTCCGAAGAGCTGGGACGGCCGCGCATTGATGTCGTGGTACAGACCAGCGGCCAGCTCCGCGACCTTGCGGCTTCCCGGCTGTTCCTCATCAACCGGGCGGTAGAAATGGCTGCTTCGGCCAAAGACGACGCGTATGAAAACCAGGTGGCGGCAGGCATCGTAGAAACGGAACGCACGCTCATCGAAAAAGGGCTTACGCCGAAAGACGCACGCGAGATGTCAACTTTCCGCGTATTCGGAGGTGTCAACGGCGGATATGGAACGGGCATACAAAGCATGGTGGAAGCCGGCGACCGGTGGAACGACGAAAAGGATATCGCCGATACCTATATGAACAACATGGGAGCTTATTACGGAAGCGAGAAAAACTGGGAAGCATTCCGCCAGTATGCTTTCGAAGCCGCGCTAACCCGCACGGATGCCGTCATCCAGCCACGCCAGAGCAACACCTGGGGCGCATTGAGCCTTGACCACGTATATGAATTCATGGGCGGCATGAATCTGGCCGTACGCAATGTGACGGGAAAAGACCCGGATGCCTATCTGAGCGACTACCGCAACCGGAACAATGTGCGGATGCAGGAAGTGAAGGAAGCGATCGGCGTGGAAAGCCGCACCACGATACTCAACCCTGCCTACATCAGGGAAAAGATGAAAGGAGATGCCAGCGGCGCAAGTTCCATCGCTGAAGTCGTGCAGAACACGTACGGATGGAATGTGATGAAACCGAAAGCAGTCGACCAGGAGCTTTGGAATGAAATCTATAACGTGTACGTAAAGGACAAGTACAAGCTGGGGGTTCAGGATTATTTCGAAGGAAAGAATCCGGCCGCTCTGGAGAATATGACTGCCGTAATGATGGAAACCGCCCGCAAAGGATACTGGAAAGCGTCGCCCGAACAGCTGAAAGACATTGCGGGACTTCATACGGAACTGGTGGACAAGTTCGGCACTTCGGGAGGAGGCTTCTCGGACAACAACGCCAGATTGCAGGACTTCATTGCCGGCAACGTAAGCCAGCAGCAGGCATCAGCCTACAGGCAGCGCATCCATGAAATGAAGGAAGCTGCCGTTTCGGAAGAAGGAAACCGGAAGGGAATGACTTTAAAAAAGAACACGGTAGGGAGTGTTGAACAGCCTGCCGGAGAGAAAAACAAGCTGAGCGGCACGCTTGCCGCGGTCATTGTGCTGGCGGCGTTCGTGGCATTGCTGGCTATACTGAAGAAAAAGCGTTCGCAACAAAACGACAAAAAAGAATGACATGGAACAAATAATTCTCATACTCATGCTGTTCATCGCCATAAACTGCGCGTTCAAGCTCAGTTTATGGAAATGGTGGCAGGCAGGGATCTACAGCCTGATTGTAGCCGCATTCACCCTGCTGGCTTGTCCGTATGCCATCCTGCAATCAAAAACCCAAATAGCCGACTACCTGCAAAACACGGAAGCCTTGCAGAACATGGCGGTCATCATCACGCTGGAGTCTGCGCTCTGCTTCGGCTTCTGCGTGACATACCTGCGGGGGCTTTACGGAAAGAAGAACCCGTGGTGGGCGGAACTGCTCTGGTGGTATCCGAGCCTGCTGCTTTTCCCCGTCGTGTTCTGCTGCCTTACAGAGGCAATCTTCACTTTTGTGGGAATGTCATTCACTACGATAGCCTGCATCGTTGCGGCATCTGTGCTTGTACTCATTCCGGCACTGGCATGGGCGGTGAAATACTTCGTTCCGGAAAAAGACCTGCGCCTGGAGATTCATTTCCTCGTCAGCCTCTTCGTCTGTATCCTGGGACTGCTCACCACCGTCAACGGGAAAACGGTCTATGCAGCGGTAGACGAGCCGGTCAACTGGAATGCGGTGATACTCGCACTGTCCCTGTTTGCAGGGCTGTTCATCGTGGGATACGTATGGAGCCGCATCAAATATCCGCTCATCCAGAAGCGGAACAAGAAAAAGGAAAGAAACAAAATCACTATTAACCAATAATCATTCGTTATCATCATGGAATTTATATCTAAAATGCTTTTCTGGGTAGCCAACAGCCTGTTGATACCCGATGTTGTCATTCTGCTCTTTCTTTTTGTACGCGCCCTCATCCTTATCGGAGGCACCTACAACATGTATATAACCAAACGCAAGAACGACAGGGCATTCGACGACCTTATCAGGGAGGGGAAAACCGAAGAACTGAAGCAGGCGCTTCCGGAAAAGGACAACTCGCTTTACGTAAGCTACCTGCGCGATATGCTGAACCGTCCGGTGAACGAGGATTACGCCGACTTCGTCTTGTCGAAGTTTGAAGTGGAGGCCGAAAAAGACGTGGCGCTCTCGAAGATGCTTTCCAAACTGGGACCGGTATTGGGGCTGATCGGAACGCTGATTGCCATGAGCCCGGCACTCGTCGGACTTTCTACAGGTGACATTGCCGGAATGGCCTACAACATGCAGGTGGTGTTCGCCACAACCGTTGTCGGTCTGGTTATCAGTGCCGTGGGACTTGTTTCCCTGCAGTTCAAGCAACGCTGGTATGCCAAGTGTGTCAACAACCTCGATTATGTATCACGTGTGCTGATTGAGAAAGGAGGAAAAGCATGAGAAGACGAGGCCGCCGTGTGAGCTTCTTCAAGAAAGAAGAAGACTCTGATCCGTTGAGCGTAGTAGTGAACCTGTTCGATGTGGCCATGGTATTCGCCGTATCGCTCATGGTAGCTATGGTGATGCACATGAACATGACCGAAGTGTTTACCGACAAAGACTTCACCATCGTGAAGAATCCGGGAAAAGACAACATGGAAATCATCACAAAGGAAGGAAAACAAATCAACCGCTACACGCCGAGCCACGACCAGTCGTCCGGCGGAAAGCGCGGGAAGAAGGTGGGCATCGCCTACGAACTTGAAAACGGCGAGATTATCTACGTTCCCGAAGGAGAGTAAACGCAAGAACTGATACATACCGGGGGGGAACAATTGTCATATTAAAAACAAAAGCCACAATGAAACCTGCTTATCTTATATTGACAGCCATTATTGCCGTCATTTGCACATCTTGCTCGAAAGAATCACTGATGGGAAAACTGCACGTGCGCTTCGATTCGGAGGACAATGAAAGAATTGTCACGATATGTGCCGTAGAAAATCCAAGCATCGTCCTCATGGAAAAAAAGGTTCCGAAAGAAAGCGATTTTGAGCTCTGCATCGGAAATTACGTAATAAGCATATTCAATGCCGACATCCTCTATTCAGATGTGGGGGTGCAGATAAGGCCAGACAAAACCACAAATGTTTCTTATTCAGCAGAGGGAATTAGCAGTGTCAGCTATTAAACGACCGCTGACATTATGGTAGTTCAAAGCCTTGAGAACGGCGTTTTCAGATGCCAGGCAGGAGGAGGCGGGAAACAGCGCAGGCTGATGCGCCCGCAAAAATGCAGCATGTCAGCAGATAAGGGAAACTGAAAGCAAAATAAGCATCACATTGCGGATTGTCGGACATGACAGCCGGAAAATCCTGCCATAACCTGTCATTATAACAAACCGGAAACGGCGTTCGGAACTGCGCTTCCAGACAAAATAAAGCCGCATTTCATGCCACACAAATAAATGTTTCGTCATCCGAATCAAAATGTCCCGTCATTTCAGACAAAATACCTCGGTGTTTTGCCCGGAATGACGGGACATTTTTCGGCTATAACCGCCTTGTTTTTCCCATTTTCCTCATCCTTTATCCCTTTCAGAAAGCTTTCGGAGGGATAAATGCCCTGCATTTACCTTCAAAAGCCCTCTGGAAGAAAGAAAAATCACCAGATGCGGTTCAGAGAAAACGGCGTTTCCGCAACATTCTGAAAGCAAACCGGACATATCCGCATCACAAAGGCATACGCTCCCGAACGACGCCCGCCTGTATACGGTATGCCGGAAAGACTATGCCGCATCCTGCTTTCCCTTAAAAGAATCCGCTATTTCTTTCCTTAACTTCCGCCAATACGGCATCCGTTTGAGTTCTCTCCGTATCGGCGCATCGTAAAGAAGGAAAAGCAGCAGCAGAAAAAGGCAGGAATAAATGACCCATCCATATATCTGCTTGATGCTCACCTCCATCATGCGCGACATGAAACCTTCCATATACTCACCCAATGCAAAGACGGCGGAGCATCCGGAAGACACATGGTCGATGGCCGAACCGTAGCGTGCCAGATTGTCCGACACGTAGTGCGAAAAGGCTTCGGTATAAATGGCAGCCCCCAGCACTCCTCCCACCACCATGTGCAGCATATTGAACACGCTCAAGGCTTGAAAAAAGTGCTGGAATGTCATGATTTCTTCCAGACAAACCATAAACGTCGCACTCAACACCGCGTATGCAAATCCGCGGCACGCCACCGGCAAATAGAGCTGCGAAATGTGGATGTCGGCAGAAAGCGTAAAGTAAAAGCCGACAAGATAGCACGTCAGGAAAGCGATGCCGATCGCAATCAGACGCAGGTAGCTGAAACGCCTGACATGCATCCACCAACAGGCAAACAGGCATCCGGCAACCGCTCCCGCCAGAACCAGCCAGTCAAGGCGGACACTGACAAGCGCTTCGTAGTGCATCACGTCTTCGTAGAACACTTCTTCAAGCACATGTTCCGTGGCAAGAAAAGCCTCGACCAGGGTAATGAGCGCAAGCACCGGAAGCAGGTTGCGGTAGGTCCACATCTTAGGCTCGAGGAAAGGATGGCGCACATGAAGCATACGCCCGACACACACCGCAAGCGTCAGCACAATGACCGCGGCCAGCACACGGATGACGGGGCTGTTCCACCAGTCATACCAGTCGCCATAACAGAAGAAAAAGGCCACCTCCAGCAGGAACAAGGCCCAAAGCAGCCCGCCAAGCCAGTCGATGCCGAAGAGCGGAAACTTCTTCACGATGCGGAAATGCCGCGTGCAGACGGTGATGACCAGCAAATCGACCATCATCACCCCCGCCACGAACCAGTGCATATACGTCCAATGATAATGATACATCAGATGGGTGGCGAGAAGATCGGACACCTGCATGCTGCCCAGAATAACGATATGCAGCATCGGGAAAAATACCGTAAAGTCACGCTTCGGCGTCATCCACAGCTGGATGTTCGACATGCACTCGAAAGTTCCCTGTATCTTGCAGATTCCCTCCACGAAACAAATCGCCCAAAGCAAAGGCAGAACCGTGACATGAGGAGCAGCCAGGTTGCACGCCAGCACGCCCGCAGCCGCCGCCGAAAGCAACGTCTTGTTGGTGAAGCGGAACTTCATCCGGAACAGCAGGGGGAAATAAAGTTAGAGAAGTAAAAACTATTTGGCTTTAACTCCTAACGAAGCGAAACGGAGTGATAACTTCTCTAACTCCTTTAACTCCTTATTACAATGTATGTGTCACGTATTTCATCTGATAATAATGGTAAATCAAATCTATGCGTGCGTTCGCCAAAGCAAGGTCGGCACTGAGCTTGGTGTTTCCGGCATCCAGCATGTCGGTCAGCAACGCCAGATCGTTCCGGTAACGGTTGCTGGTTACACTGTAGTTTTCATTGGCAAGCTGCACATTCTTTTCCTGCGTCTTCAGTTCGGTAAAGGCCGTCAGGAAATCAGTATAGCTCGCCTGCACGGCATTCTCCACCTGTTCTTGCGCCAGTTCATGCGTTTCCTGCGCTCGACGTACATTCAACTTCGCCTGCTTCAGCTTGCGGGCATTCTTGAAGAGCGCCGAAAAGTTGTAGCTCACATTCACTCCCACATACCAATAGTTGAAGTTGTTGTCCAGCACAGGCACTTCGATGGTTATCGGTCCGTCCAGGTGTTCGGCTGCAAAGAGCGAGATTTTCGGCAGCCGTTCCGAACGTTCGCGCTTCACCAGCTGCTTGTTCACCTCAATGTCCGTTTCCGTCTGTTTCAGGGTGATGTTGCTCCGCATGGCAAGTTCCTGCCAGTCGCTTTCGGCCAGTGCCTGCACCTCAACTTCCAGCAGCGCGGAATCGGGCACCACAAGTGTTTGTTCAGACAGACGCAAGGCGGTCACCAGCCTGTGGTTCATGATTTTGCATGCGTCAGTCACCCTTGCCAGCTGCAGTTTCAGGCTCTCCTGCTGAAACTCGTAACGCGTGATGTCATTCTGCAAGACAGTCCCCTGCCCACGCCTTGCCTGCATGTCTGCAATCACCTGCCGGGCAAGCTCAAGGTTCTTCTCCCAGCCCAGTTCCGCCTGCCGCTTTCCAAGCGAAGCCAGTTCGATGCCGCTGTTGACTGCACCTCCGGTATAGATCATCTGCTGCACTTCGAGTGAAAAATTATTTCCCCAATGAGGCATGTCTATCTTCATCGCATTACCGAAATCTCTGTCCCAAAGCTTGCCGTTTCCCCAGTAACTGCCTGAAACGGAAGCTGTGATATCAAGCAGCCGCTGATTTCTGGCAGTTTTCAAAGCCTCGGATGCAGCTTCTTTTCCCGTTGCATACACCTGCACGCTCCTGCTGTTCTCATCAGCAAGGCGGAACATTTCTTCAACGCCCATAACACGCGGCTGGGCACATAAATTCTGGCTGCATAGCGCTGCGACATACAACAGCACTATGAGCCTGTTCTTTTTGCTCATAAAATTGTATTGATTATATTAAAGAATGAATGAATAAGGCATAGCGAAAGAGGCTTGCGACTAAATCAAAGCCGCAACGCCCCAGAAGTGAAATTCGTGAATTTTATTCTTATAACGGACTATATTGAATCTCATATCGCCTTTAAATCTTTTGCGGGGCGAAATTAGCCAAAAAAGAAATAAAACGTAACTTTAGAAGCTTTCATTTTTTGTCTATTTTAACAGTTTCAGCATTCCTGTTTAACTGTAAATAAAGACAAGCGCGAAGGCGCATTTCTTCATCTTCACGAGAGCCTGGCTTTTGAAGTTCGCCTCATTTTCCGTAACTTTGCCGGCCGAAACAAGCTTAACAAACCTAAAGACAAATGAAACGCTATCACACTTATCTTTTCGATTTCGACTACACGCTTGCAGACTCGTCAAAAGGCATCGTCATCTGTTTCCGAAACGTGCTGGAACGGCACCGCCACACAGGCATCTCAGACGAACAGATCAAACGGACCATAGGCAAGACTTTGGTGGATTCGTTTTCCATACTTACGGGCATCGGGGATGAAGCCATACTTGAAGAATACCGCAAGGAATACGTGAAAGAAGCCGACCGGTTCATGACCGCAAACACGCGTCTGTTTCCCGAAACGGTATCCGTATTGCAGGCTCTGAAAGAAAAAGGAGCCAACATCGGAATCATCTCCACCAAATACCGCTACCGGATCATGGAGCTGGCCAAAGACAATATTCCTGAAGGCATAATCGACCTTATCGTCGGAGGAGAAGACGTGAAAACCGCCAAACCTTCGCCCGAAGGCGTTTTTCTGGCTCTCAAAAATCTCGAAACAGACAAGGACACTACCTTATATATAGGCGACAGCATTGTAGATGCCGAAACGGCGCAGGCAGCCGGAATGGATTTCGCCGGCGTACTGCATGGAGCCACAACCGCCGAAGAGCTGGAAGCCTATCCGCATGTTGCCATAATGAAGGATCTGACCGAACTGCTTTAACCTGCACCTGCATACAACAGACAGGCAACACGGAATGCAAATAAGAACCCGACCCGGAAGAAAAAGCTATTTGAAGCATTTTTTTCGCCGCAACCTTTTGCCAAATCAAATAAAAAGCCTAACTTTGCAGCCGATTTATTCCGTGGAGGTAGACGAAGCAGCCGGAGAGAACGGTTCACCTTGCGGAGAAAAACCGTTTAAACATATAAAATAAAATGTACGTAATTGCAGAAATTAACGGTCAGCAGTTCAAGATTGAAGAAGGCAAGAAACTCTTCGTTCAGCACATGCAGGACGTAGAAGCCGGAGCAACTGTTGAATTTGACAAGGTTTTGTTGGTTGACAACAACGGTACTGTTACAGTAGGCGCTCCTACCGTAGAAGGAGCCAAAGTGGTTTGCGAAGTAAAATCTCCGCTGGTAAAGGGAGACAAGGTGCTCGTGTTCCACAAGAAGAGAAGAAAAGGTTACAAAAAATTGAGAGGTCACCGTCAGCAGTTCACTGAGTTGACTATCAAACAAGTTATTGCTTAATCATTTAAAACGTAGAAGAAAATGGCACATAAAAAAGGTGTAGGTAGCTCTAAGAACGGCCGTGAGTCAGAAAGCAAAAGATTAGGCGTAAAGATATTCGGCGGATCTGCATGCAAGGCCGGCAACATCATTGTCCGTCAGAGAGGAACTGTCCACAATCCGGGCAACAACGTAGGAATGGGTAGAGATCATACGCTTTACGCATTGGTAGACGGAACTGTATGCTTCAAAAAGGGAGGTCCCAATAACAGAAGCTTTGTTTCTGTAATTCCTTTCGAAGCTGAAGCATAAATTTTTCGGAAAAGAAATTTGAAAAGAGGTATGCCACGGTTCAATTCCGGGACATGCCTCTTTTTTTGCCGCTCCGCCCGTTCCTTTTCTCACAGCTTCATCTGCGTCCTGTATTCGGAAGGAGTGCGTCCGGCAATCTTTTCAAATTGGGAAATGAAATGCGTCACGCTATTATACCCCGACTCGTAAGCGATTTGCGATACGTTCATCCCCGAATAAACCAGCAGCCTGCACGCATGTTCGATGCGTATTTCCGCAAGGCACCGGAAAATGCTCTTGTCCGTGCGCCGCTTGAAATACCGGCACAACGCCGCGGGATTCTGCCTGACATATTCCGCTATCTCCTCCAGCGTAATCTTTTCCTTGAAATGGTTATAAAGATACGCGTATACCTTGTCGACAGGCTCTTCCATGTCCGGAATGTGATTGGCGCGGTTGTATGCCGTGCCGGAAAGCAATTCCACATGCTGGCAGCTGTGCAGCCTTTCGAGCATACGGAACAGGCAGATAAGGCGCGAGGTGTATCCGCACGAGTCAAATGCTTTCACCATCTCCAGCATTTCGGCAAACAGCCCTTCGTCATAAAACCGGAGTCCGTACTGGCTCTTCTGCAACAGGTCATAAATAAGCCGGTAATCCGGCAGCTCTCCCATATTCCCGGGAAACACATCCGGCCTGAACTGTATGGCTTCGCCGGCACACCACTCGTCTTCCTGATTCCCTACAGAGGAAGGACGCAGCTTGGAATTGCACAAATGCAGATGCGGCACATTGCTCCCGATGAGAGCCACGTCGCCCGCCTTGTAGTCTGACACCCCTTCGCCCACAAACTGCTTGCCGCTTCCCCGGGTAAACAGCATGATCTCGAACTCCACGTGCTTGTGCAAAGGAAGGAGAAAGCGGGGATAGGACACATGGCTGCACGAAGTCGCCATGTCATGTATGATCTTACGTTCTAATACAGGCATACTCATTTTTTTATCAGCATGTAAATATAATGAATCATACTGCAAATATAGTGGAATCCGGTTTCTTTTTTTTATCCTAACTTTGCAATGTCAAACAGCAAACGGCAGGCAGCGGAAACGCCGGCAACCGCTGCCTCCCCATGCCTGGCAGAACTTTTAAACGCTTACAATTATGGAATATCGCAGATTGAACGGCTCCGGACTTTTTGTCCCGGCCTTGACTTTGGGAACTGGAACATTCGGCGGATCGCACGGCTTTGAAGGCTGGGGGCACACCGGCACTAACGAAGCTGCCCGGATGATAGACATGTGCCTGGATGCCGGACTGAACATGTTTGATACGGCAGACATCTACTCGCGCGGACTCTCTGAAGAAATCTTGGGAAAGGCTATCGCACAGAAGAGAAACAGGCTGCTCATCGCCACCAAGGGAACTTTCCCCATGGGGGACGACCCGAACAGCAAGGGTGCCTCGCGTTTTCACCTGACAGAAGCCTGTGAGGAAAGCCTGCGCCGGCTCGGCACGGATCATATCGACCTTTACTACATCCACGGTTTCGACTCGAACACGCCGGTCGAAGAAACGTTGAGAGCTTTGGATGATCTGATAGCAAGCGGCAAAATACGCTATATCGGCTGTTCTAACTTTTCCGGCTGGCAGCTGATGAAATCCTTATCCATCTCCGAACGCTACGGCTGGAGCCGATACATTGCGCATCAGGTATATTATTCGCTCCTGAACAGGGACTTCGAGTGGGAGCTTATGCCACTTGGAATCGACCAGCAAGTGGGCACTGTGGTCTGGAGTCCGTTGGCCGCAGGACGGCTCGGGGGACGTTACCGCCGGAACTGCCCCGCCCCGGAAGACGGACGGGTGGCACGCGGAGGTGCGCCGGTAAGGGACAATATCGTGTCTTACGAACGGCTGTACAATATTGTGGACGTATTGGACGAACTGGCGGAAGAAACAGGGAAGGCCGTAGCGCAAGTCGCTCTCAACTGGCTATTGCAGCGTCCCACGATATGCAGCCTTGTCATCGGAGCCAGCACCGAGGAACAGCTCCGCCAGAATCTTGGAGCCGTAGACTGGAAACTCACGCCAGAGCAGGTAAAGCGCCTCGATGCAGCCAGCCGGACACAAAAGCCCTATCCCTACTGGCACCACGACCAGCGGCCGGAGTTTTCATCCCAACTCTTTTGATTCTACCTGCATGAAAAAAATATCAGTATTCACCATGCTGCTTGCCGGACTGCTGTCTGCTTCGGCAAGCGCGCAAAACCTGCATGACATGTATACATACAAACAAATCGGCAACAGATATGTCGTCAGCATCCAGAACCGCAAAGAAATCGTCCGAGCCTTGACAGCGTTCTGCGATGAAAAAGGCATCAAATCGGGAACAGTCTGCGGCATAGGCGCAGTCAACGAACTGACACTTCGGTTCTTCAACCCGGAATCAAAGCAATATGAGGACAAAACGTTCCGGGAACAGATGGAAATAGCCAATCTGACCGGAAACATTTCGGCAATGGACGGAAAAACCTACCTGCACCTGCATGTGACTGCAGGACGCAGCGACTATTCGGCACTGGCCGGACATCTGCTTTCCGCCACGCTGAACGGAGCGGGAGAGTTTGTGGTGGAAGATTTCAAAGAAACCGTCACACGCACCTACAACCCTGCCATCGGACTGAACTGCTACAAACTAGACGAATAGAAGAATATGAAAGCCAGATTATTAGCCGCAATGCTGCTGCCTGCCTGCATTTGCATGCAGAGCTGCACCCCTTCTTATGCAAAAGAAGGGGCACTGGAAAACACGTCCAAAGAGTGCCTGGACATTTCGTTCAGATTCCAACGGGGAGGCATTGCCTCCAGCCAGTACGCCATCTGGATAGAGGACGAAACCGGCAGGCTGGTCCGCACGCTTTATGTTACTTCCTTTACAGCCAAAGGCGGATACGCCTACCGGAAAGACGCTGTTCCCGCATGGGTCCGCAAGGCAAAGCCGGCAGAAATGCCTGCCGACGAGATTGATGCCCTCACCGGAGCCACTCCACGCAACGGAACAGTAAACTACACATGGGACGGTACGGACGACAAAGGAAACCCCGTACCGAAAGGTACTTATACGGTCTTTGTGGAAGGCACGCTGTATTGGGAAAACAGGATTGTCTATTCCGGCAAAGTGAACTGGGGAAGCCAGACACAGCAGTCTGTCCCCATAACCTCCCGACGCTACGGCACTTCTCCAACAAACAAGGACATGATAACAGACTTGAAGTTTTTCCACGCCAGGAAGAAGTGATGCGGCACTCCAAGCCGTCCCCTGCAGCCTGATAAGAATGCTCAATTTTGCTCAAACTTTCCTTTCATCCCATTATTTTATGGCAAAATTCGTATATTTGCGCACGAAACATTTTTAATTCAGATTCATTCATGGAAAATAAGTACATCACGGTGGCATACAAGCTCTATGCCATCACTGACGGGAAAAAGGAACTGCTGGAAGAAGCATCCGCAGAACACCCTTTCCAGTTCATCTCAGGACTGGGATATACATTGGACCGTTTTGAAAAGGAAATTCTGGCACTGAACAAGGGTGACAAGTTCAACTTTACCATCCCTTGCGCTGAAGCATATGGCGAACGCGACGAAGACAACGTAAGACAGCTTCCGAAATCCGTGTTCAACGGACCTGACGGCAAGTTCGACAGCGACAACATATTCGAAGGCAACATCATCATGATGAACGACGGCGAAGGAAACCGCTTCTATGCAAACGTAGGCGAGATTACAGACGACAAGGTGGTAATCGACCTGAATCATCCCCATGCCGGAAAAGACCTGATATTTGAAGGTTCGGTAATCGAAATGCGCGACGCAACCAACAAAGAAATCGAACAGATTGTCAGCGCGATGAGCGGAGGCTGCGGAGGAGGATGCGAAGGCTGCGGAGGCGGTTGCGGCGATCACGAATGCGGCGAAGGACACCACAACGACGAAAGCTGCTGCGGAGGAGGATGCGGCCATTGCCACTAATCAGAAGATGAAGATATGATACTCATAGCCGATAGCGGCGCAACCAAGACAGACTGGGTGTTCGGTGACAGCGTCACCGGATCCCAGCCTATACACACACAAGGAATCAACCCCTTTCACCTGACAGAACAAGAAATTCGCCTGATCATTTCCGAACAGCTGGTCGGACAACTCCCCTTCTCTCCGGAAAATATCTCTCACATCTTTTTTTACGGAGCGGGATGCACTCCGGAAAAATCCGCCGGCATCTTGCGAAGCCTGAATGACCTGTTCCCTTCGTGCCATGCTATCGAAGTGCAAAGCGACCTGCTGGGAGCCGCAAGAGCCTTGTGCAAGAACCAAAAAGGGATCGCCTGCATCCTCGGCACCGGCTCAAACTCATGCCTGTATGACGGAGAGAAGATTCTGGACAACATCCCGCCTCTCGGCTATATTCTCGGCGACGAAGGCAGCGGCGCCTGCCTGGGCAAACGGTTCATAAGCGACTGCATGAAAAGACAGCTCCCTCCGGAACTGCTTGAAGGACTGCTGGCCGAATTCAATCTCACCCCTTCCCTTCTGCTGGACCGCATCTACCGCGAACCTTTAGCCAACCGTTTTCTCGCCGGATTTACACCTTACATATATAAATATAGAAAAAATATACAGGTACATCATTTTCTCATCAGATGTTTTGATGATTTCTTCAAAAGAAATGTCTATCTTTACGGAAAAGAATGGCCGGTATCCTTTACGGGATCTGTCGCATGGTTTTTTCAGGAAGAAATAAACGAAAGCGCCGGAAAGTCTGGTTTCACCACCTCGCTCTATCTGAAAAACCCCATACAGGAACTGGCCAGGTATCATTTTAAAAACATTTAAACAAACATTTATCGTTATGAAAAGCTGGAAAATTGAAGCCTCTATACTGGCTCTGGGATTCCTCCTGCTAGGAGTGTTCATCAATTGCGGACTAAACAACTTCTCTGAAAAAGACCGCAGCGTAAACGTAAAAGGACTGGCCGAAATGGAAGTCCCTGCCGACAAAGTGACATGGCCGCTCGTGTACAAAAGTCTGGGCAATGACCTGAACGCGCTTTACACGGACATCAAACGTTCGAACCAGACCATTCTGGAATTTCTGAAGGAAAAAGGAATAGATGAAAACGAAATCAGCGTAAATGCTCCTGACATTATCGACCAGAAAGCAGAACGCTACAGCAACAACGATTCACCTTTCCGCTATAATGTTACTTCAGTCATCACCGTAACGTCAAACAAGGTGGAACTGGTAAGGAAACTGATAAGCGAACAGGGAGAACTGCTCAAACGCGGCATCGCAATCACGGGCGGCGACTATCGCTACAATGTTTCATACGAATACACGAGCCTCAACAAGATCAAGCCGGGAATGATTGAGGAAGCCACCAAAAACGCACGCGAAGCCGCCGAAAAGTTTGCAAAGGACTCTGAAAGCAAGCTCGGAAAAATCCGCCATGCCAACCAGGGACAGTTCAGCATCAGCGACCGCGACGCCAACACACCCTATATCAAGAAGGTCCGTGTAGTCACTACGGTAGAATATTCGCTGAAAGACTGAACCTGAAACCGACAGGCGCACTCCGAAGCGCAAAAAAATGCCGGAAAGAAGAAAAAAGGCTGCAAAGGTTTTAATATTCAAGAAATTGTTATACCTTTGCAGCCGATTTAGATCAATATAAAGTCTAACACAATTAGTTATTTAACAACTTATTTTTATTTAATGGAAAACTTAAAAGACGTACATCCTATTGAAGACTTCAACTGGGATGCTTATGAAAACGGTGAAACACTGTCAAGCGTAAGCAAGGAAGATCAGGAAAAGGCTTACGACAACACCTTGAACAAGGTAGGCGACCATGAAGTGGTTGACGGCACAGTTATCGCAATGAACAAACGCGAAGTTGTAGTCAATATCGGCTACAAGTCAGACGGTATCATTCCGTTGAGCGAATTCCGTTACAATCCGGACTTGAAAGTCGGTGACACTGTTGAAGTGTACATCGAAAACCAGGAAGACAAAAAAGGCCAGCTGGTTCTGTCACACAAGAAAGCGCGTGCAACCCGCTCTTGGGACCGTATCAATGCTGCGCTTGAAAACGAAGAAATTATCAAGGGTTACATCAAATGCCGCACGAAGGGCGGTATGATCGTTGACGTATTCGGCATCGAAGCATTCTTGCCGGGTTCTCAGATTGATGTGAAACCGATCCGTGACTACGATGTATTCGTAGGAAAGACAATGGAATTCAAGGTTGTCAAGATCAACCAGGAATTCAAGAATGTGGTTGTTTCTCACAAGGCTCTTATCGAAGCCGAACTGGAACAGCAGAAGAAAGAAATCATCAGCAAGCTCGAAAAAGGCCAGGTACTCGAAGGTACTGTCAAAAATATCACTTCTTACGGTGTATTCATCGACTTGGGCGGCGTAGATGGTCTGATCCACATTACAGACCTGTCATGGGGCCGTGTAAGCGATCCGCATGAAGTTGTACAGCTCGACCAGAAGCTGAACGTAGTTATCCTTGACTTCGATGACGAAAAGAAACGTATCGCTTTGGGTCTGAAACAGCTGACTCCGCATCCTTGGGATGCCCTCGATCCGGACTTGAAGGTAGGCGACCACGTGAAAGGCAAAGTAGTCGTTATGGCTGACTACGGAGCATTCATCGAAATCGCTCCGGGCGTTGAAGGTCTGATCCACGTTTCAGAAATGTCTTGGTCACAGCATCTGCGCTCTGCTCAGGACTTCATGAAAGTGGGCGATGAAGTAGAAGCTGTCATCCTGACACTCGACCGCGAAGAACGCAAGATGTCTTTGGGTATCAAACAGCTGAAAGCGGATCCGTGGGAAACTATCGAAGAGAAGTATCCTGTAGGCTCTAAGCACACTGCAAAAGTACGCAACTTCACTAACTTCGGCGTATTCGTAGAAATCGAAGAAGGCGTTGACGGTTTGATCCATATCTCAGACCTGTCATGGACCAAGAAAATCAAACATCCGTCTGAATTCACTCAGATCGGTGCCGACATTGATGTAGTGGTTCTGGAAATCGACAAGGAAAACCGTCGTCTGAGCTTGGGTCACAAGCAGTTGGAAGACAATCCTTGGGATGTATTCGAAACCGTATTTACGGTAGGTTCTATCCACGAAGGTACTATTGTAGAAATGCTGGATAAGGGTGCTGTAGTGGCTCTGCCTTACGGTGTAGAAGGTTTCGCAACTCCGAAACATCTGGTAAAAGAAGACGGCACTCAGGCTCAGCTGGATGAAAAGCTCCCGTTCAAGGTGATCGAATTCAACAAGGACGCAAAACGCATCATCCTGTCACACAGCCGTATCTTCGAAGATGCAGCCAAGGCTGAAGAAAAAGCAGAAAAGAAAGCAAAGAAGGCTTCAAAGAAAGAAGAAGCTCCGCTGATCCAGAATCAGGCTGCCTCTACTACTTTGGGTGATATCGATGCACTGGCTGCTTTGAAAGAAAAGCTGGAAGGCAAGAAATAATCGCTAGGATTATTTGACTGAAACATAATTGCCCGGCCATCCGTTTGCAGACGGATGGCCGGGTTTGTTTTTATAAACAAATCCAGCCTATAAATGAAACAGCAAATATCTTTCTAAATATATCTTGTTTTTCATATTTGTTTCTAACTTTGTATTTCAAGATTAAACAAAGATGAATAAAAGACTTTTCATAACCTTAATATATCTGACTCTCTCCATCTCTTTGTCTGCAAACGAAGAAATTAAGACATTGTTGCATGAACTGGATCAGGCATTGCAGCAAAGGCATATCTATGTGGAAAACAAAGAAAAGCAATTGTCATATTTGCAAGCCCGTTTCGAAGAATCGGACACTCAGGAACAACGCTACAAGATTCTTTCGAATTTATATGAAGAATATCGACTGTTCAACGCAGACTCGTCACTACATGTAGTAAGGGAACTTTATGAAACAGCACAAAGGACTTCAAACAAGGAATACATAGTCAACGCACGTTTAAACATGGCAGAAGTTTTGGGAGTCGCCGGCATGTTCACAGAAGCCCTAGACATACTCAAAGATATTCAAGTCCCCAATCTCCCCAAACATCTGCTTCCGTATTATTACCATATTTGCAGAACAATTTACGGATACATGGATGATTATGCCGTCACCCCTTCCCAGAAAAAATTATACAACGAACAGACCGACTTGTACCGCGACTCAATACTTACTGTAAACGACCCGGAATCAATAACCTTTCAGATTGTAAAAGCGGACCAATACAATGTACACGGCAAATGGGATGAAGCCATAAACTTGCTGGAAGAATATTCAAGAACGCACCCATTGCAAATTCACGAAAAAGCTATGCTCATGTTCACGCTTTCTGAAGCATACAAACTGAAGAAGGACAATGAAAATCGCAAACGCTGCCTGCTGGAATCATCCATTGCCGACTTGAAGTCGGCCGTTCGCGAATATTCGGCATTACGTGAACTGGCGGTCATACTCTACAAAGAAGGGGATATCGACAGAGCATATACATGCATAAAACTTTGCATGGAGGATGCCTCTATATGCAATGCACGCCTGCGGATCGTAGAGGTACTGGAACTTTTTCCGGTTATCAACGATACATATCAAAAAGAAAAAGAAGCACAACAGGAGAAACTGAAAATCATGCTATACGTAATCTTTGCGCTGGCCTTATGCCTTTCGGGAGGCATTTATTATCTATACAAACAAATGGAAAGGCTGGCTCTGGCACGCCGCCAAGTTATCGAAGCCAACAACAAACTGACACAGGCAAACGATAACCTGCATAAGTCAAACTCCAAACTTCAGGATGCAAACCATTCGCTTGCAGAAAACATAACCCTTAAAGAAGTATATATAGGCAGATACATGGACCAGTGCTCCGCTTATATAGACAAGATGGATGAATACAGAAAAAGTCTGGGGAAAATAGCAGCGTCCGGCAAATTAGAAGAACTGTTTCAGAAACTGAAGTCGTCACAGTATATAGATGACCAGCTAAAAGATTTTTACGAGAACTTTGACGACACCTTCCTGCAACTTTTCCCTCATTTCGTGGAAGAGTTCAACAAACTGCTTGTCGAGGATGAACAAATTCATTTAAAAAACCCGCACCGGCTCAATACCGAATTACGCATTTTTGCACTTATCAGACTCGGCATAACGGACAGCATAAAAATCGCACAATTCCTTCGCTATTCGGTAACGACTATATATAACTACCGAACCAAGGCACGAAACAAGGCGAAAGGCAATCGCGAAGAATTTGAAAAAAACGTCATAAAGATAGGCTACAAACAAGAACCTGTATGAAAGCATATCTTCAGCCTAAAGACATATATCTCCATGTTATATATATCTGGCCTGAATATTTATATATTCAGGTTAGATATACAGAGCTCTCACAAACTGTCATTCTTTTCAGATGTCTTTCTGCTATTTTCGCAAGCAATCTCTCCCTTTTACCGCCTAAACCCACAACATTCATCAAAAAAGCATTCCGCAAAATTTCCAATGCTTAAACTTTCTCTTTTTTCTAGCCCACAGAATCAGACTGAGAAAAGATTTCTCAGAAATGTTTGAGAAAATGCTACAAAGGAACTACTTTTTTATTTTTACGCACAAACAGCAATAGGCTATAAACCAATATTTTATCAATTACGCCATAGTCATAAACACTACTTTTTTTATACACAAGCCTGATGTGTCATCTTTTATAAGATACCTTTGTGACACCTGATTCAAACATCAGGTAAAATCCTTTTTATCATCATTTTAAAGTCTAATTTTATGCAAAACAATGCTTTTATTTCTCTGAAGAAACGAATGCCTGCCCTGCTTGGATGTCTGCTGGTAACCGCCAGCGCATTCAGCCAAGAACTAACAATTTCGGGCACCGTACTTGATTCCGCCGGCGAACCGGTCATTGGAGCAAACGTTGTACAGCAAGGCACAACCAACGGAGCCGTTACCGATCTCAACGGAAAATTCTCTCTGAATGTTCCCAAAGGGAGTATACTTTTAGTTTCCTACATCGGGTACACCGACCAAAACGTAACAGTCAGCGGAAACCAACCCATCATCATTACATTGAAAGACAACACAGAGTTGCTTGACGAAGTTGTGGTGATCGGTTACGGAACCATGAAAAAAAGCGACTTGACCGGAGCTGTCGGATCTGTCGGATCAAAAGACATCCGTAACTCACCGGCAAGCAATATCGGACAAGCCCTGCAGGGAAAAGTAGCCGGACTCCAAATCGTAGACAGCGGAAAACCTGGCGACAATGTAACCATCCGGGTACGTGGCGTAGGTTCGATCAACGACAGCAACCCACTGGTCGTAATTGACGGGGTACCGACTGATTTGGGTTTAAACGCCATCAACATGGCAGACGTAGATCGTGTAGATGTCTTGAAAGACGCATCAGCAACCGCCATTTACGGTTCACGAGGAGCAAACGGAGTAGTCATGATTACCACTCGCAGAGGAGAAAGCGGAAAAGGAAAACTTTCATTCAGCGGCAATTGGGCGATACAGCAAATCACCAACCAACCCGAAATGCTGAACGCACAACAATATGCAGCATACAGCAACGATATGCTCTCTGCTGCGGGACAAGCTACCAACCCGTTATGGACTGATCCGAACAGCCTGACACAAAGCACGGACTGGCTAGACGAAATGTTCCATAGCGGTGTCACGCAAAACTATACGCTCAGTTATTCGGGCGGAAACGAAAAGTCGCACTATTATATCTCAGGAGGTTTCATCAACCAGACCGGTACCGTAGAAACGGTCAGCTACCGTCGCTTCACTTTTCAGGCCAACACCGACTCACAAGTGTTGAGCTGGCTGAAATTCTCAAACAACCTCACTTTCTCGACCGACCGGAAGAAACAGGGAACTTACAGCATTGCCGATGCCATGAAGGCACTGCCCACACAGCCGGTAAAAACAGAAGACGGAGGCTGGAGCTATCCGGGATATCCAGACTACGACAACCGCTCGCAAGCCAACTGGTACGGAACAATGCGCAACCCCATAGGACCAATGTACAACGACAGCAGCGAAACAGACGGATACAATTTTCTGGCAAACATCTCTGCCGAAATCAAATTCTGCGAATGGCTGCAATTCAAAAGCACCTTCGGATACGATGCTAAATTCTGGTACAGCAATAACTTCTTCCCCAAATACGACTGGACAGCTTCCGGCGAAACAGGAGAAAGCAGCAAGTATCAAAGCAGCGACAAATCATTCACCTATTTGTGGGACAACTATTTCACATTCAACAAGGATTTCGGGAAACATCATGTAGATGCCATGCTGGGAAGCTCCGCACAGTGGAACAAGTACGACTACATGAACGGAAACGTTGCCGAATTTCTCTTCGATGAGTTCAACCAACTCTCCAACGCCAAAAATATAACAAGCCTCACGGGAAGCATGAACGAATGGGCATTGCTTTCATACATGGCACGTGCCAACTATAATTTCGACGACAAATATTTCGTCACAGCCACAGTCCGCCGCGACGGTTCTTCGCGCTTCGGAAAAAACAACCGATGGGGAACATTCCCTTCCGCATCACTGGCATGGCGCATATCAAAAGAATCATGGTTTCCGCAAAACAACATCGTTTCAGACCTCAAGCTGCGCGCCGGATATGGCGTGACTGGTAACCAGGCTTCCATCGGAAACTACGACTTTGCCGCACTGTTCGACATACGCAAATATGCTTTCGGAGGAAAAGTGGTGGATGCACTGACAACAACCAGCTTGTATAATCCCGACATACGCTGGGAGGCTATTCATCAGGCAAATATCGGCATCGATCTGAGCCTGTTCAATTCACGCATCAACTTGTCGGTAGACGGCTACATAAAAAGCACGAAAGATATGCTTGTAGAAGCATCCGTACCCATCACAGCCGGATTCGATGAAACCGTTTCAAGCTGCAAGACCAATGCTGGGAAAGTAAGAAACAAAGGGTTTGAACTGGCATTGCACACCTACAACTTTACCGGAGGAGAATTCAACTGGGATACAAGCCTGAACGTCACCTACAACAAGAATGAAATTATCGACCTGAACAGCGATATTCCGATGATGCGGAACGAGCTGGGAGGCGAACACGTCACCCGGCTCGCCAACGGATTCCCCATCAATACGTTTTACGGATATGTGACTGACGGAATTTTCCAGAATCAGGAAGAAATAGATGCCCATGCCTTTCAAAGCACTGAAACCCGTCCGGGAGATATCCGCTTCAAAGACTTAAACAACGACGGAAAGATCAACGAGGAAGACCGCACCACTATCGGCGACCCGAATCCGAAATGGATATTCTCTATGATGAATAATCTAAGTTACAAAGGATTCGACCTGTCTATCTACCTGCAAGGGGTGAGCGGAAATGACATCTTCAATGCCAACAATATCAGCAATGAAGGCATGGCAGGAGCTGCCAACCAGACAACTGCCGTACTCGACCGATGGACAGGAGAAGGCACAAGCTATTCTATGCCGAGAGCCATCTTAAATGACCCGGCCAAGAACAACAGAAACTCCGACAGATGGGTAGAAAACGGTTCCTATCTCCGTATAAAAAACATCACACTGGGCTATAACTTCCCGAAAAAATGGACCAGCAAACTGACTTTGGAAAATGCCCGCATATTCATTTCCTGCGAAAATGTGGCCACCATCACCAGTTATTCCGGATTCGATCCGGAAGTGGATGTCAATGGCATCGACAACAACCGCTACCCTATTTCAAGGACATTCAACCTTGGCCTTAACTTCAATTTCTAACCTCCAAATGTAATGCCGATTATGAAACGTCTATTTTATATCTTTATTTCAGCCACACTGCTGACATGCTCATCTTGCAGCGATTTTCTAGAAAAATATCCGCAAGATTCGCCTAACGTAAATATGCCTGTCAGCGACGAACTTGCCATTGCCATGACCAACGGATGCTATCAGTCGCTCCAATCAATGAACCTCTACAACCAACGTATCTGGACACTCGACATCTGCGCCGGAAACAGTGAGGTAGGCGGCGACCCTTCTACCGGAACCGACGGCGTAGAAACCAAAGAAATCGCAAACTTCTATGCCACTCCAACCAACAATCTTGCCATAGGCGTATGGAGAGGGGGGTATACAGGCATCGGCAATTGCAACACAACGCTCCAAACGCTTTCAGAAAATACGGGAAACATCGCTCCCGACATATTGGAACGCTGTCTGGGAGAAGCCTACTTCTTGCGGGCACACTATTATTTCATTCTTGTACGCTGTTTCGGAGGTGTTCCCATACGTACTGTTCCCGCCGAAGTGGACGATCCCAAGGATATAGCCCGCAACAGCATTACAGAAGTTTATGACCTGATCATCAAAGACTGCAAAGAAGCTATCAGTCGACTTCCCCAGAAAAACGAACTGGCTCCGGCTGATTTAGGACGCGCCACAAAGGATGCGGCATACACCCAACTGGCGAAAGTGTATCTGACACTGGCATCATACGGAGATACTTATCAGCTGCTTGCCCCCGAAGAAGGATTCTTCCAAGCTGTCGTTAATCTCTGCGATCAGATAAAGGATATGGGATACGACTTGAGCCATTACGCTTACGCTGACCTTTGGAACGAAAATCTTATCAACAACAAGAACAGTGCCGAATCAATCTTCGAGGTTCAATATTCAGGCGAAAACGCAGGAACAGGAGGATTCTGGGCTAACGACGGACAAGCGTCATGGTGTTCTACCTACATGGGACCCCGAAATTCCGGATTCACATACGGATCATACGGATGGAACCAGCCCACCGATGAATTTTTCAATGCCTACGAACCAGGCGACATCCGCAAGGACATTACCGTTCTTTATGAAGGCTGCCCCAACTTTGACGGAAAAGAATATAAAGCCAGCTATGCTTTCATGACAGGAAGGAATGTACGCAAATTTCTTATCCCAATGTCGTTGAACCTGTATCAAGATGCAGAAACCAGCCCACAAAACTTCATCGTATACCGGTATGCGGATGTATTGCTGATGAAAGCAGAAGCATTGAACGAGTTGGGAGAAACCGCAAAGGCCCAAGAGCCGTTGAATATCGTCCGGAAACGCGCGGGACTGAACAACTATACAGGTACGGATAAAGAGGAAATGAAAGAAAAGATCATCCATGAACGCCGCATGGAACTGGCTTTCGAAGGCCACCGCTGGTTCGACCTTATTCGCATTGACGGAGGTGACTATGCGCTGAAATTCTTCCAGTCAATCGGAAAGACAAACGCAACCAAAGACCGCCTGCTGCTTCCCATTCCGCAAGTGGAAATGGACGCAAACAAACTGATGGAACAAAACCCGGGATATTAAAAAGACAACTTGTTGCCCGAAACAGAACAAACCGTTTATAAATCATTTAACATACAGATTATGAAACTTAAACATATATTCGCACAAACGGGAATACTGTTAAGCGTAATTTGCCTGCTCACGTCATGCGCTGAAGAGCTGGCCGAACTTAACAAAGGAAACAATACATTAGTCCTGACTGCCGACAAACAGGAAATCAACCTGAAAGAATCAGATGCCACGCAGACTGCGGTCACTCTGAAGTGGACCAGCGGTACAAATTATGGCACCAGTGCCCGAATGAATTACAAACTGGAACTGAATAACACCGCCAACGATACGGAAACAGCACCTCTGTTTGATAAATCTTTCAACGACCAGGAGCTTTCGTACACATTCACCGTGCGAGAACTGAATGACTACCTGCACAATGCAAACATCAGCCTCAACTACGGAGAAACACTCGACGTACAAGCCAAACTTACAGCAGAAGTTTCCGGATATGAAGAATATACCCAAACCTCTTCTGTCACATTGAAAATAGCCACTTATGAACCTGTAGCTGAAACACTCTACCTGTGCGGCGACGCAACCGATGGCGGATGGGATGCAAGCCAGATGCAAGCTCTGGCTCTCGAAAACAACCAGCAACCCGGCATATTCAGCGTTGTTGCCCAACTGACAGCCGACAAGGAATTCAAGTTTTTCACAGAAAAAGATCTTCTGTCTACGGCTTATGTCCGGACTGCCGACAACGGAACAGAACTGACTGACGGCTCCGTATGCCCGATTGTCAAGAAAACAGACAACAGTGTGGAGGATCTGAAATTCACCGTCAGCGAAACCAACCTCTACAAACTGACAGTTAACCTGCTGGACAATACGCTAAGCCTGCAAAAATCGGAACCTCTTGCTCCAGCATATGATATGATCTATTTTGTAGGAAGCTTCAACGACTGGAGCTTTGATCCACTCAAAAAGGATCCTGTCAATCCGTTCGTCTTCCTTTACAGCCGTTACTTCGAATGGAAAGCAGAGGGAGAATTCAAATTCGGGACAATGGCGGGAAGCTGGGACAATATGTACATGTCCACACAAGACAAAGCTCCTTATACCGACCAAAATGTAAAACTGGGAGGAAGCGACCAAAAATGGGTTTTAAACGAAAATGAATGTGGAAAAATCTATAAAATACGCCTTGACATTACTGACGGAAAGGAAAAAATGATTATGAACCCGTTTACCCCTTATACAACAATCTATTTGGTAGGAGATGCCACACCAAACGGATGGGATATGCCGTCAAGCACATCAATGACCTTGCAAGACGACAGCCACACCTTGCAGTGGACAGGAAACCTCAATGCTGGAGAAATCAAATTCAGCTGCGACAACCAAGAAGACTGGATGGGCGCATGGTTCATGGCAGAAGAAGCCGGAGAAGAGCTCACACCGGGAGAACATGTCATGTATCTAATAGACAAGACAAACCCCGATTATGGATATGGTGCACTTGACAACAAATGGAAGGTCACAGAATCCGGAAGCTACACCATCACTTTAAATCAAGCAACAGAAACGCTTACCATCATTAAAAACTAAAACATACGTACACCATGAAAAAGATATTTTATTTAGTATCATGCTTCATGCTTTTTGCCTCATGCAAAGATGAAAACGCAACAACGGGAATCAATCCGTCAGACCATTCGGGAGGAGATGTGTCTGTCAGCATTACAGCCGGTCCAAAAATCCGGCTCACCACAGACAAAGCCTGCTACGCCCCGGGAGAAAACGTCCAGTTCACTGCAGAAGGACAAATCCCTGCCGGAACAAAAATCCGTTACCGTCAATTAGAGGAAGTGATTGCAGAACAGGACTATACCGGAAACTCATGGAACTGGGCTCTTCCGGAACAAGACTTTACCGGCTATATGGCCGAAATCTATTCGTCATCAAACGGTATAGAAACCATCTACGGAACCATTGCCATAGATGCTTCGAGCGACTGGAAACGTTTCCCCAGATACGGCTTTGTAGCGGATTTTGGAAAAAAGACCGATGAAACCATTCAAGACGAAATGAACTTCCTGAAGCGTTGCCATATCAACGGCGTGCAGTTTCAGGATTGGCACAACAAACACCACTGGCCGCTTGGAAGCACGCACGACGGACAGGTTCTCAACATATACAAAGATATTGCCAATCGGGACGTATATGCTGAAACCATCGAAAAATACATCAACATACAACATACATATGGCATGAAATCAATTTTCTACAACCTCTGCTTCGGAGCCCTCGCAGATGCACGCGAAGATGGGGTCAGCGATTCATGGGGACTCTATAAAGACTATGCAGCCAAGACTCGCGACTCCCATGATCTGCCTGACGGATGGAAAAGCGACATTTACCTGACAGACCCGGGAAACCTTGCCTGGCAAAAGTATCTGGCAGAACGGAATGCAGACGTATATAATCAGTTTGATTTCGACGGGTATCAGATTGATCAGTTAGGCGATCGCGGAACGGTATTCAACGTATACGGTAAAGAAGTGGATCTTCCGGAAGGATACGCGTCATTCATCAAAGCAATGAAAGAAGCACATCCTGACAAACGTCTGGTCATGAATGCCGTAAGCAGATATGGAAGTAAAAATATCGCGCAAAGCGGAGCTGTAGACTTTCTGTACAATGAAGTCTGGGGAAAAGATGCCGACCGCACTGAAGCGAAATTCAGCCACCTCAAACAAATCATCGACGAAAATGCAAACTACAGTGGCAACCGACTGAATACGGTATTCGCAGCCTACATGAACTATAGGCTTGCCGACAACAAAGGACAGTTCAACACTCCGGGCGTACTGCTCACTGATGCTGTAATGTTCGCTTTGGGAGGGTCGCATTTAGAACTCGGACCGCACATGCTGTGCAAAGAATACTTCCCGAACAACAACCTGACCATGAGCGAAGAATTAAAGCAAGCTATTGTACACTACTACGACTTTCTCACCGCTTATCAGAATGTCCTGCGTGATGAAGGCACCCTAAACACATCAGTTGACCTTGAATCGGCCGACGGAAAGTTTACCGTCAGCCAATGGCCTCCACAAACAGAAACGCTATGCGTCATCGCCCGCAATCTGAAAGACAAAGATATCATCCATCTACTGAACTTCTCGCAGGCAAACAGCGACGAATGGCGTGACGACGACGGAACCATGCCGGAACCTATTCTTACGGAAAACCCCAAGTTCAGTTTCCGTCCTTCACGCCCAGTCAAAGGAATTTGGATGGCTTCGCCGGACTTTGCGGGAGGAGCGTTGTGCCCTATCGGATTCAAAACAAACGGCGACCGACTGGAAATGAAACTCCCCTCATTAAAATACTGGGACATGCTGATTATTGAATATAAATAACCTCATAATATTATTGACACCATGAAAATCAAACTTACACTTGCCGTTCTCTTGCTGGGAGCCATCACATCTCATGCAAAAGTTATCCAATCACCTAACGGACAAATATCAATAGATTTCCGGCTGAAAAACGGAATACCGACTTATAAGGTTAATTACAAAGAGATACCGGTCATCAAAGAAAGCAAACTGGGAGTGGAACTGCGTGAAGGGAACAACCTCATGGACGGCTTTGAACAAGTCAACATCTCGACATCTTCTTTCGACGAAACCTGGCAACCTGTATGGGGAGAAGTGAAAGAAATCCGAAACCATTACAACGAAATGGTGGCCGAGCTGAAACAGCCTGCAACCAACCGCTACATGAACATTCGCTTCCGTGTTTACGACGACGGAGTAGGATTCCGCTATGAGTTCCCGCAACAGAAGAATCTGGTCTATTTTACCATAAAGGAAGAACATACCCAATTTGCGCTGACAGGTGACCATACAGCCTGGTGGATTCCCGGCGATTATGACACGCAAGAATATGATTATACACAATCCAAACTGTCTGAGATACGCGGACTTCTCCGGAACGCAGTCACGTCGAATGCCTCGCAGACTGTTTTCTCAGAAACAGGAGTACAAACCTCTCTGCAAATGAAAACGGCAGAAGGACTGTACATCAACCTGCATGAAGCCGCACTGACAGACTATTCATGCATGCATCTCAATCTGGACGACAAAAACATGATCTTCGAATCCTGGCTGACTCCAGATGCAGAAGGTTACAAGGGCCGGCTTCAAACGCCTTGCCATTCACCTTGGCGTACGATTATCGTTTCAGACAATGCATGCGACATTCTCGCATCACATCTCATTCTGAATCTGAACGAACCTTGCAAACTGGAAGACACTTCTTGGATAAAACCCGTAAAATATGTAGGTGTATGGTGGGAAATGATTACCGGAAAAGGAACATGGTCATACACAAATGCCTTGCCGTCTGTCAAGTTAGAAAACTGCGACTACAGCAAACTCCCAAAGAATGGAACACATTCTGCCAACAACGATAATGTGAAACGCTACATCGATTTTGCGGCGGAACACGGATTCGACCAAGTATTGGTGGAAGGATGGAACATTGGATGGGAAGACTGGTTTGGCAATCAAAAAAATTATGTATTCGACTTCGTAACTCCCTACCCTGACTTTGACATCAAAGCACTGAACGAATATGCGCACTCTAAAGGTGTCCGGCTGATGATGCATCATGAAACTTCAGGCTCTTCCGTCAACTACGAACGGCACCTCGAAGCAGCCTACCAACTGATGAACAAATACGGATACAATTCCGTAAAAAGCGGATATGTAGGCAACATGCTTCCTTATGGGGAACATCACTACGGCCAGTGGATGAACGACCATTACCTGCATTGTGTAAAAGAAGCTGCCAAACATAAGATTATGGTAAATGCGCACGAAGCTGTACGCCCAACAGGTTTGTGCCGCACATATCCGAATCTGATAGGCAATGAATCTGCAAGAGGAACCGAATACCAAGCTTTCGGCGGAAGCAAACCTTTTCATACAACAATACTCCCGTTTACCCGTTTACAGGGGGGACCGATGGACTATACGCCGGGAATATTCGAAATGGACATTGAAAAGATCAATCCGAACAACCATTCGCATGTAAACGCAACCATAGCCAACCAACTGGCTCTGTACGTAACAATGTACAGTCCACTGCAGATGGCAGCAGACATCCCCGAAAACTATGAAAGATTTATGGACGCATTTCAGTTTATCAAAGATGTAGCTGTGGATTGGGATGACAGCAAATACCTGGAAGCAGAACCGGGCAAATTTATCACCGTTGCACGCAAAGCAAAAGACACTGGTAACTGGTTTGTGGGGTGTGTAGCGGGCGATGCCGAACACACGTCAAAAATTACATTGGATTTTCTGGATGCCGACAAGAAATATATCGCAACAGTCTATGCAGATGGAAAGGATGCCGACTACAAGACCAACCCTCAATCGTATACAATCAAAAAAGGAATCGTTACGAACAAAACCAAACTGAATTTAAGAGCTGTCGCTGCCGGAGGATATGCCATCAGCATCATAGAGGCAAAAGATACATCTGAATTAAAAGGCTTGAAAAAGCTCTGAACAAAGAGCAACTGACTAAAAGAAAGAAGGCGTGCCAAAACAAATTGGGCTATCAAAAAGTAATATCATATTGAATGAAGTAAACATCTAGCATGTATCATGCTTATATTTCCGAGATCCTTCGCTTCGTTCAGGATGACAAAATGAAAGCTAATTATATTTCGACACACCTTCTTTTTCTTTATATTTCTCCCGAAAAATCAGAACTGAAATTTCTCCAGCTTCATTTCAGCCAGACTCTGGATTTTCGGAACCAATGCTGTGAAATGAGCCGACTGTTCGTGTGCACTCAGGCTTTCAGCGTCTTTCCACGTTTCACAAATCATCAGCACATCCGGACGGGTTGCGCTCTGAAACAGATCATAAGCTATGCAACCGTTGTCTTTCAACGAAGCGGCAACAAGTTCTTTTGCGGCTTCAACCACAGCGGCGTGATTCTTCTCGTCCGCCTGAATAAAAACATTAAGTCTAATCATATTTCTTGAAATTAAAAATGAAAATTACCATTCGATAAACTTGCCGCGTTCCTTGCGCTCTTTCAGCAGCTCGTGCAGACGGGCATTCTTCGAGTGAGCGATAAACCGGCGGCCGAAAATATTAGGGATGGCTACTCCCAATGAAATGCACATGATTATGAGGCCGGAATTTACGCCGCTCTCGATTGCTTTCATCAACGGAGTCACCTGCTCGGCTGTCTGGACATTCATGTTGATCAGTCCGAACAGCATACGATACATAAGTACTCCCGGAATCATCGGAATCACCGAAGGAATGGTCAGCACGTGGTTCGGCACATGAAACCAGTGGACCGCCTTGATGGCAATCAGGCTGACCACAACAGCGCCGGTAAACGAACCGATAACCAATCCCATATCCAGACCGATATTGTCGGTGCTGGGACCCAGATTGACAAAATTGCGCGTGCAAACGGCAATGATGCCGCCGATGGCAACCACCCAAAGCAGGCGGCGCTGGATATTGAAAATCATGGAGAATCCCATGGCCGAAATGGCAGCGGCAATCGCATACTCCAGATAATTGTGGTGCGGAACCATGCTGATGGTCGGGAAAAAGTTGTCTACCTGACAGAGCTTCACGGCAAAAGCGATGCCGAACGCCATGGCCGAAACCATCAGCAGCGTATTGACGGCACGCACGATGCCGACCTGAATGTAATTGTCAAGCATATCATCCACAAAGTTTATCAAAGGAACACCCGGAACAATAAACAGGGCACAGGCCAGCAGCGGATGCCACGGTGTAGAAGTCCAATCGCCAGGAAGCAAGGTTGTAGCCCATGCAACAACGGTGGCAACAAAGGCAGAAATGGCAATGCCCATATAATGGTTCAGACCGGACTCGTTGCAGATCTGACGAAGACGCATTCCCAGAATGGCAGCGATTGAAGCATACAGAAAGGCCATCCAGTCGCAGCCGAACTGAACGCAAAATCCGCCGCATGCAAAACCCGCTCCGACGGCCACCTGCCAAGGAGTGTAATTGCGCTTCTTGGTACGAATCTTTTCCAGCTCTTCCTCATACTTGTCAAGCGAATAGTCATTCTCGATGGCCCGCCAGGAAAGCTTGCTGATTTCCGAAATGGCCGTCATATTCACGCCATGCCCCTCAATCCGCTGGAACTTGGTGAAAGAATAGTCACCGTCGCTCACATTCACCATCAGCATCGTGAAGCTGACGTTGATGTGGAGTTTCTCTTCCGGAATACCCAGATAAGCAGCCGTACGCTTCATGTTACGTACAATACGGTTTGTGTCTGCCAGACTTTCCACCAATACTTTCCCCGTGCGCAGCAAAAGATCGACCCTACGATGCAGCAGCTGGTCGTGGGCCTTTACAGTCGTTTCTAAATGTTCCTCTAATTCCATGTTGTTTAAAGATTTTTTCCGGGTGCAAAATTACGAAAATATATGAACGGAAATCATATCTCCGCCTGAAAACTGACTCAAATCTTTCCGTGGCCGGACACGAAGGGAACAAAGAACAGAGGGCGGACATACCGGAAATTCCCGGCATACAACGGACCAGACTTTACGTTCCACGCTCGAACTATACAGTCCTGACTTCAAACCATAGATTTTATCGGGATGACCCGGAGTTTCGGGAAGATGATTGCGGACGTCCGATTTTTGTCTTACCTTTGCACACACGAAGTCATCAGAAAACATGCGCAAACATTCAAGAATAGAAGAAGAAAAAAGGACGGTAGAACAGATGATCCGGCTTTATTGCCGGCACAGGGAAGGCAACGAAGAGCTGTGCGGTTCGTGCAGGCAGCTTCTGGAATATGCGCACGCAAGGCTCTCCCGCTGTCCGTTCGGGGAAAAGAAGAAAACCTGCCGGAAATGTCCGGTTCACTGCTACAAGCCCGAGATGAAGCGGAGGATTGGGGAAGTCATGAAATATGCAGGGCCGAGAATGCTGCTGCATCACCCCGTTTCAGTCCTCAAGCACATGTGGAGAGAACAGTTTGTGTAGAATAAATCCACAGTTCTTCCACACAAGCATTTATCCCGGATCTATTTATGGATTTGAATATCAACCAATAGAATAATTTCTTATCTTTGGCATATATATTGCTTTTGCTACAAGGTTTCTATAAACAACAAATAGAATAATAGATATGAAACGTTTTTTGTCTGTAAAGGATTTAAAGATTAGAAGGAAACAAACCATCTATGCGGCAATATGCATAGCAGTAATCATCGCGGCTTATCTGATTCTGACCCACAAGCCCAAGCCGGCTCCCGAGCTTCCGATCGTACATGCCACGCCTGCCCTCAAGCAGGATGTGGAAATATACGGCGATTATGTAGGAAGAGTAAGAG
This sequence comes from Bacteroidales bacterium SW299, assembly GCA_019550975.1. Classification (GTDB taxonomy): domain Bacteria; phylum Bacteroidota; class Bacteroidia; order Bacteroidales; family Bacteroidaceae; genus Phocaeicola; species Phocaeicola excrementipullorum. Next base: position 131,062 of record SDWH01000001.1, read on the forward strand.
CGCAGCAGTTCGTCGAAGTGCGCGCCCGTGTGGAAGGCTTTCTCGAACAGATGCTGTTTGAAGAAGGCACACAGGTGAAACGGAACCAGGTTCTGTTCATTATCAACCAGGACCAGTATCAGGCAAAAGTAGACAAGGCGCGCGCCCAGCTGAAAAAAGACGAGGCTACGGCGCGGAAGGCCGAACGCGACCTGAACCGTATCCGCCCGCTTTACGAACAGAATGCGGCCAGCCAGCTCGACCTGGACAATGCGACAGCCGCCTATGAAACGGCTGTGGCCAGCGTCGGCATGAGCCAGGCCGATTTGGACCAGGCAGAGCAGGAACTTGGATACACCGTGGTGCGCTCCCCGATTTCCGGACAGATCAGCGAACGCCATGTCGACCTCGGTACGCTGGTAGGCACATCGGGCAAGTCGCTGCTCGCAACCATCGTCAAGAGCGACACCGTGCTGATCGACTTCAGCATGACGGCGCTTGATTACCTCAAAAGCAAAGAACGCAACATCATCATAGGCCAGAAGGATTCTACCCGCTCCTGGCAACCGACCGTAACCATCACATTGCCGGACAACAGCATTTATCCGTATAAAGGACTGGTGGACTTTGCCGAACCGCAGGTTGATCCCAAAACCGGAACATTCTCTGTGCGCGCAGAAATGAACAACCCCGAGCACGTGCTTCTTCCGGGACAGTTCACAAAAGTCAGGCTGCTTCTCGATGTGCGTGAGAATGCGACGGTTGTCCCCCAAAAGGCTATCATCATCGAAAAAGGAGGCTCCTACATTTATGTGATGCGCAAAGACTCCACTGCTGAAAAGCGTTTTGTCGAACTGGGCCCCGAATTCGGAAACAACATCGTAATCGAACGGGGACTGATACCAGGAGAAATGATTGTGGACGAAGGCTACCACAAGCTGACCCCGGGAGTCAAAATGCGTTTGGGAGAAGCCCCCAAAGAAGAAGAAAACAAGGACGAATAAACCACATAATTCTAAACGTAGCAATCCATGAAAGTGAGTTTCTTTATCGATCGGCCCGTATTCTCGATCGTCATCTCCATATTGATAGTCATCATCGGTATCATCGGACTTACCATGCTGCCTATCGACCAATACCCTCAGATCACTCCTCCGGTGGTGAAAATCAGCGCGTCTTATCCGGGTGCAAGTGCTTTGACCGTATCGCAGGCCGTAGCCACCCCCATCGAGCAGGAACTGAACGGTACGCCGGGCATGCTCTATATGGAATCGAACAGTTCCAACTCCGGAGGATTTTCGGCAACGGTAACGTTCGACATATCCGCCAACCCGGATTTGGCGGCCGTCGAAATCCAGAACCGCATCAAGCTGGCCGAATCGCGCTTGCCCGCCGAAGTGGTGCAAAACGGTATCGAAATCGAAAAGCAGGCGGCAAGCCAGCTTATGACCATCTGTCTGACTTCGAACGATCCGAAGTTCGATGAAATCTATCTGAGCAATTTCGCCACGCTGAACGTGCTCGACCTTCTCCGCCGTATTCCGGGCGTAGGCCGCGTATCAAACATAGGCAGCCGCTATTACGCCATGCAAATCTGGCTTGACCCGGCTCGCCTGGCTAATTTCGGCCTGACCGTACAAGACGTGCAGAACGCGCTGAAGGACCAGAACCGTGAATCGGCTGCCGGAGTGCTCGGACAGCAGCCCGTAAACGGACTCGACATCACCATTCCAATCACGGCCCAGGGCCGTCTGTCATCGGTGGCCCAATTCGAAGAGATCGTGCTGCGCGCCAATTCCGACGGCTCGCTGATCCGTATGCGCGACGTGGCACGCGTATCGCTCGAAGCGCAGTCATACAATACAGAAAGCGGTATCAACGGAGGAAACGCTGCCGTTCTGGGAGTTTACATGCTGCCCGGAGCCAACGCGATGGACGTAGCCGAACGGGTAAAGGCCACCATGGACGAAATCAGCCAGAACTTCCCGGAAGGAATGAAATATGAAGTGCCGTTCGACATGACGACTTACATTTCCGAGTCAATCCATGAAGTATACAAGACACTGTTCGAAGCGTTGTTTCTGGTGATCGTTGTGGTATTCCTCTCTCTCCAGAGCTGGCGCGCCACCCTGATTCCTACCATAGCCGTGCCGATTTCATTGATCGGAACATTCGGTTTCATGCTTATCTTCGGCTTCTCGCTGAACATTCTGACATTGCTCGGACTGGTTCTTGCCATCGGTCTGGTTGTGGACGACGCCATTGTGGTTGTTGAAAATGTGGAACGCATCATGGAAGAAGAGCATCTGAGCCCGTATGAGGCAACGAAAAAAGCGATGGACGGACTGACAGGCGCACTGATCGCCACTTCGATGGTGCTGGCCGCCGTATTCGTTCCGGTAAGTTTCTTGTCGGGAATCACCGGACAGCTATATCGCCAGTTCAGTATCACCATTGCGGTTTCGGTGCTGCTGTCAACCGTAGTGGCGCTCACCCTGAGTCCTGTCATGTGTTCGTTGATTCTCAAGCCGCAAGATCCGAACAAGCCTAAAAACCGCGTATTCCGGGCCATCAACCGATGGCTGGACCTGGGCAACCGCAAATATGTTTCCGGAATCAGCAGAATCATCAAGCACCCCAAACGGATCACGGCAGGATTCGGCATGGTGCTCGTGTTCATCTTCGTGCTCTACCGGCTGATTCCAACCAGCTTCCTTCCCACGGAAGACCAGGGCTATTTCACCGTCGAGCTGGAAATGCCTGAAGGCACGACACTCGAACGCACACGCATCATAACCAACCGGGCCGTCAGCTACCTGATGAAGAATCCCGCCGTAGAATATGTGCAGAACGTAACCGGAACCAGTCCTCGTGTCGGCACAAGCCAGGCCAGAAGCACACTGACCGTCATTCTGAAAGAATGGAAAGAACGCGACGATACAACAATCGAAGAGGTGATGGCAGATGTCCAGAACGAGTTTGAAAAATATCCGGAATGCAAAGTCTATCTCTCCACACCGCCCGTAATTCCGGGACTGGGTACTTCCGGAGGTTTCGAAATGCAGCTGGAGGCACGCGGCGACGCTACTTATGAAAACCTCGTGCAAGCGGCCGACACATTGATGTATTACGCCTCGCAACGAAAGGAGCTGAGCGGACTTTCATCCTCATTGCAGGCCGAAATACCGCAGCTCTACTTCGATGTAGACCGCGACAAGGTAAAGCTTTCGGGCGTTCCCATGGCAGACGTATTCACCACGATGAAAGCATACACCGGTTCGCTCTATGTAAACGACTTCAACATGTTCAACCGTATCTACCGCGTATACATACAGGCGGAAGCGCCCTATCGCGAACACCGCGACAACATCAACCTGTTTTTCGTGCGCGGCAGCTCGGGCAACATGATTCCGCTCACCGCACTCGGAAACACTGAATACACAACCGGTCCGGGAAGCATCAAACGGTTCAACATGTTCAACACGGCAATCATCCGCGGAACGGCCGCACACGGCTACAGTTCCGGACAGGCTATGGAACTGATAGAGCAACTGGCCGAAGAACACTTGCCCGACAATATAGGCGTAGAATGGAGCGGACTTTCCTATCAGGAAAAACAGGCAGGAGGACAGACAGGCATGATTCTTACGCTGGTATTCCTGTTCGTGTTCCTGTTCCTCGCCGCACTGTATGAAAGCTGGAGCGTCCCGATAGCCGTCCTGCTTTCGCTTCCTGTCGCCGCACTGGGCGCATACGCCGGTGTCGCACTGTGCGGGCTGGAAAACGACACGTATTTCCAGATTGGCCTTGTCATGCTGGTCGGACTGGCTGCGAAGAATGCCATTCTGATCGTCGAATTTGCCAAAGACGAAGTAGATGCGGGAAAGAATGTGATTGATGCGGCCCTGCACGCATCCCACCTGCGGTTCCGTCCGATTCTGATGACTTCATTGGCATTCATTCTCGGCATGGTTCCGCTGGTCATCGCATCGGGTCCGGGAGCGGCCAGCCGCCAGGCCATCGGCACAGGCGTATTCTTTGGCATGATTGTGGCTGTAACAGTCGGCATCTTCCTGGTTCCTTTCTTCTTTGTCATGATTTACAAAGCGAAAAACAAGATTAAACCGAAACATGCAAAATAATCATTCAATATGAAATATTCGAAAACAACATACCGGCTCCTGACCGTAGCATTGGCAACCTTCCTGCTGGGAAGCTGCCAATTGGGAAAGCATTATACACGTCCGGATCTGAAACTGCCTGAAACGCTCGACAGCCTCAGCGTTGACACCGCTTCAATCGGCGACTACGCATGGGAAGAATTGTATACAGACACCACGCTGCAAGCACTTATCAGAAAGACACTGACCTACAACAAGGACATGCTGATTGCCGCGGCAAGAGTAAAGGAACTCGCGGCGAGCAAGCGGATTCAGGTGGCCAACATGCTGCCTCAGATAGGTCTGAGAGTCTATGCTGAACGTGAAAGAGAAAACTATGGGGGCAACCATTATTCGATGGACGACGAGTTTGATCTGAAAGGAACCGTAAGCTGGGAGATAGACCTCTGGGGAAGGCTCCGCTGGGCGAAAGACAAGAGCGTGGCCGAATTTCTCGGATCCATCGAAAACCAGCGGGCCTTGAAAATGAGCCTGATCGCTGAAGTAGCCCAATCTTATTTTGAACTGGTAGCACTCGACAACGAACTGTCTATCGTAAAGCAAACGGTGGACGCACGGCGTGAAAGCCTCCATCTGGCCCGCATCCGTTATGAAGGAGGACTGACGTCAGAAACAGCTTTCAGACAGGCTCAGGTGGAATTGGCACGCACCGCTACCCTTGTGCCTGATCTGGAACGGCAGATCACACTGAAAGAAAACGAAATCGCATTCCTTACCGGAGAATATCCCCACCATATCAATCGCTCCGTGCTTCCGGAAGACGTGATGTTCCCGGTCAGCCTGCCAGTCGGACTGCCCTCCAGCCTGCTGGAACGCCGCCCGGATGTGCGCCAGGCAGAACAGGCACTTATCGCTGCCAATGCAGACGTAGGAATCGCTTTCACCAGCCTGTTCCCCTCGCTTACGCTGAACGCCAGCTACGGAGGCGAAAGCGAACTGCTGAGCGAACTGCTGAAATCTCCCTGGCATCTGCTGAGCGCCAATCTGCTGCAGCCGGTCTTTACATGGGGCAAGAACCGCGCACGGCTGAAAGCACAGAAAGCGGCGCTTGAAGGAGCAACCCACCAGTATGAGAAGGTTGTCTTGAACGCTTTCAAGGAAGCATACAATGCCATCGCGGAATTCAACAAGATCAAGGAAATCTATGAAACGCGCCTGCGGCTGGAACAATCATCAAAGAGTGCGCTCGACCTGGCGCAGCTGCAATACATGAACGGTGTCATCGCATACATGGACTTGCTGGATGCCCAGCGTGGATACCTTGAAGCCCAGATCAGCCTCAGCAACGCCATCCGTGACAAACAGATTACGATGGTTCATCTGTACAAGGCACTCGGCGGAGGATGGAAAGAATAGACACATAGAAAAACAAAGGAGGCAAAGCGTATCGTTGGCAGCCTTGTGCTCAAGCCGATACCGCTTTGCCTCCTTCAGTTTCTATGCTTCAGCCCACATTCAGCGTGCGCCGTCTTTCTCCTTTTTCAGCAGATCACGAATTTCCGCCAGCAGCTTCACTTCATCCGACGGCGGAGGCGGAACCGGCTTTGCCGCTTCTTCCTTCTTTTTCTTGCTCAGCGTGTTAATGGCCTTTACCATCAGGAAAACGGAAACAGCTATGATCAGAAAGTCAAAAGTCACCTGAATAAAGTTTCCGTAATTCAGCGAGACTTCCGGAGAAACCACCGCATCGCCGTCCATTACAGCCGGCTTGATGGTCCACTTCAATTGGGAAAAATTAATTCCTCCAACCAACAGACCGACAAGCGGCATTATCACATCAGCTACCAGCGATGAAACAATCTTTCCGAAAGCACCGCCGATAATCACACCCACAGCCATGTCGATAACATTACCGCGCATGGCAAACGTCTTGAATTCTTGTAAAATTTTTCCCATAAGCTAAAAAAATAAATGTTCATTTTCCAAACAACAACTGACAGTCACGCTTTGCCGCAGGAACAGTCCACTCTTCCGGAACAAAACGCCACTGGTTCAACGGCTCCGGACTCAACACGCCGGCCTTCTCGATTTCCTGCATCAAATAAAAGCGCAGGTCCTTGTCGGTCGAGAAGATGATGCGTTCCGCCAGCTCAGCCTTTGGTATTCCCGCGCCTTTGGTCAGCAAATCTCCTCCCCCATTGCCACGATACGAATTTACAGCCACCTTGTAAATCTTGTCCATATCAAAAGGCGTTCCGTCGGCCATACTCCTGACAGTTATCTTTTTTCCTTCAGGCTTTGTCACATCCACCGTATAAATGATTCCCGCAGCCGAATCAAAGTTGAAACTCGGATTCTTGAAGCGGCCGAAGCCGTTGTCCTTTTCATTAAGCAGAATCAGGTGATCATCGGCCTGCTGCATTCTGCCGGTCCACAGCGCATACGACATCTCCAGAAAGTCCTTGATCTCACGTCCGCTCAGTTTCATCACATACAGCAGGTTTTCATACTTATACAGATTGAACATGTCACTCATATAGATGTCGCCTTTCCAGATTTCGGCTGTGGCGGAAAGCGGCGCGCAGAACGAAATGTCGGCACCGGTAATCTTCAGCTGGAGGCGGTGAATCAGGTCGACAAAGGCAGAAGGGCCGAAAAAGGCGTCTTTCGAAGAAATGGTTCTGTCTATGCTCCCGATCTTGCGCGCGACAAAACGGCTCACTGCATCATACTGGGAGTGAAAGGTCTTCATGAAATCCTCGTCCGCTTCATAATCATCCATGCTGACCAGCTTGCCGGAAACAGACTTCCCTGCTACCTTTCCCATCTTATTCTTCCGAATCTCCAGAGTCACCTCCGCCACTGTCCGCGCCATGTTTGCCGGATTGACCAGCAAGACAGAATCGCCCGCCGCATTGACAATCTTTTCGCACGCCCGCACATGGTCATGTCCCATAAACACCACATCGAAACCCGGAACATTCCTTGCAACCAGAGCCGAAGCGTTCTCCACCACATTGTCGAGTTTGTTACCTTCCGGCCCGGAATGGAACAGTCCGACCAGCACGTCCGGACGCTCTTTCTCGCGGATAATGTCCACCCATTTCCGTGCAGCCTGCTCCATATCTTCAAAGCGGAGTCCGCTCCACAATCTTTCGGGCAGCCACGAAGGTATCGACGGAGTAATCATGCCTAACACGGCAATCCGCACTCCCTCCTTTTCAAACACCCGGTAAGGAGGAAGGTAAGGCTTGCCGGTTTTCACGTCGGTGACATTGGCTCCAAGCACCGGAAAGCCGCAGTCACGGATCCACCGGTCGTACACGGCATGTCCGGTTTCTATATCATGGTTTCCCATATTGCCGACATCATAGCGCATATAGTTCAGCATTTCCGCATTCAAATGCAGCGAAGCCGTATCAATGTAGTTATAATAATAGGCTGTAGGCTGTCCCTGAAGGATATCACCGTTATCCATCAGAATCACATTCTCCCCGTATTCCTTACGGAGCCTCTTCACATAATCAGACACACGCGCCAGACTTCCCTTCATCGGCTTGCGATTGATGAAGTCATACGGAAAATAACAGCCATGAACGTCACTTGTTTCTACCAGTTTCAACGTTACCGTATGGACATCCGACGCCAACAGTTGCACACGCATCATACCCAACAAAGTCATCAAACAAATCAAATATTTCATATGTAAAAATTAAGTAAAAAAACGAACGACAATATGTCAGAACTTCTGCAAAGATACAAAACTTGTCACACCATAAAAATCCATCACGCATAAATTATTGAAGAGGAATGACAATACGGCTCTCATGGCCGCCTGCTGGCATAAATTTTGCAGCACTCCGGTTAACAAAACAAACAGACAATATGGCTTTTATAGACTATTACAAAGTACTTGGGGTTGACAAAAATGCAACTCAGGATGACATCAAGAAGGCTTTCCGCAAGCTGGCGCGAAAATATCATCCGGACTTGAATCCCAATGACCCGACGGCCAAAGACAAATTCCAGGCCATCAATGAGGCCAACGAGGTGCTGAGCGATCCGGAAAAGCGCAAGAAGTATGATGAATATGGAGAGCAGTGGAAACATGCGGATGAGTTTGAAGCGCAGCGGAAAGCATACGAAGCACAAGGCGGAGGGCCGGGAGGACACGCAGAATACTGGTATTCTGCCGACGGACAACACTTTACCGGAGGATTCGGAAGCGGAGGAATGCATGGATTCGGAGGAAACGCAAGCGGTTTCTCCGATTTCTTCGAGGAACTTTTCGGACACCGAGGAGCTACAAACGGAGGAAGAGGCCGAGGCGGATACCGGGGACAAGACATCGAAGGAGAACTTCCGCTTACGCTGCGCGAGGCTGCAACCACTCACAAGCAGACATTCACAATCAACGGCGAAACATTGCGCATCACCGTTCCGGCGGGCGTCGCAGACGGACAGGTCATCAAGCTGAAAGGGCATGGCGGAAAAGGTATGAACGGAGGACCTGACGGAGATCTGTACATCACATTCACCGTTGCCGACGACCCGGACTTCAAACGGAAAGGCAACGACCTGTATACAGACATAAACATTGACCTGTATACGGCGGTCCTGGGCGGCGAAGTGACAATTCACACGCTCGACGGGCAGGTAAAGCTGAAAGTACGCCCCGGAACCCAGAACGGCGCGAAAGTCCGGCTCAAAGGCAAGGGATTTCCTGTCTATAAGGAAGAAGGCGCTTTCGGCGACCTGATAGTGACTTACCATGTTTCTATACCGACCAACCTGACGGATAAGCAGAAAGACCTGTTCCGGCAGCTTCAGCAAGGATAACCTTTAAAAACGACAGATTATGCGAAACGATTTGATCATTATAGACGACTATTGCAGCCACTGCCACATCGAGCCAGACTTTGTGATGATGCTGGGAGAAGACGGACTGATTGACGTGGAGGTAAAAGACAACATAAGCTACTTTCCCGCCGACCAGCTGGCTGAACTTGAAAGATACACCCACCTGTATTACGACCTTTCGATCAACATAGCCGGCATCGATGCCATCCGCCACTTGCTCAACCGCATGGAAGAGATGCAGAATGAAATCCGCCGGCTGCAGAACGAATTGCGCTTCTACAAATGACGCTCGGCTGGCGCGGAACAACGAGGACACAGAAGCACAGGGCCCGAACTTCGAGTCCCGTACAGCAGGGCAGAATCTTTAAGTAAAAATGAGATCATCAGAAACACAGATTTTCGCAGATTAAAAGCAGACAATCAGCACTATCATCTGCGGAAATCCGCGTTAATCTGCGTTTCCGAACAGACAGATTTTGTATAAACGAATTCTCAACATCCGCTTATATCCAGCCCAGAGGTGCATATCTCCAGCCTGAAGGCAGCGTTTTTCCGAAGTTCATAATTTTAAATCCTGGTGTTGCCAATCCAAAAGAAAAGTGTATATTTGCACTATGTGGAAAGAAAAATTAGGAAATTATCTGATAGACATTTCCAAATATGTCTTGACGGGAATTGTCATCGCATCCTTGTTTAAGGATGTAGAAGACAAAAGATTTTTAATCTATACACTTGGATTATTAGTCGCAATGGCAACATTAATAGCGGGTCTGATTCTGTCAAATAAGAAAAAGGAGGATAAATAATGGAATCAATTTTTGTTTTATCAGCAATAGGATTACCATGCGTCATATTTCTGTTATGGTGCCTTACTCCCAAAGGGAAAAAATGGCTCAAAGACAATCACATGATTTGAGAAGCTTTCAGACCGCATTCAAAAAAGCATTAAAAAAAACGACATAAGAAACAGAATCGCGCGGACTTTTCAGATGCAACTTTCTGCAAGAGTCCGCGTGATTCTGTGTAAAAACGAAAACGATTTATATGGAAGAATTCAGCCGAATGATCGCGGCAGCCCTCAAGCTGCCGGAACACCGTGTCAGCAATACCTTGAAACTGCTGCTGGGAGGTGCAACCATTCCTTTTATCAGCCGATACCGGAAAGAAGCCACCGGCGGACTGGACGAAGTGCAGATAGGTGAGATACAAGCCAATTATGACAAACTGACCGAACTGGCGAAACGGAAAGAAACCATTCTTTCAACCATCGGAGAACAGGACAAACTGACCGATGAGCTGCGCTCCCGGATCTCGGGATGCTGGAACCCGACCGAACTGGAGGATATCTATCTTCCCTATAAGCCGAAACGCAAAACACGCGCAGAGGCTGCCCGGCAAAAAGGACTGGAACCGCTGGCCATACTGATCATGCTCCAGCGCGAAAACAATCTGACGGCCAAAGTGCGCAGTTTTGTCAAAGGCGAAGTGGAAAATGAAGAAGAAGCGCTGAAAGGGGCGCGCGATATCATCGCCGAGCAGGTAAGCGAAAACGAGGGGGCGCGCAACACGGTAAGAAATGCCTTCGCGCGCGAAGCCGTCATCACGGCAAAGGTGGTGAAAGGCAAGGAAACCGAAGAAAACGCAGCCAAATACAGAGATTACTTTGACTTCAGCGAGCCACTGAAAAAATGCACTTCACACCGCCTGCTGGCCATCCGGCGGGGAGAGTCGGAAGGTATTCTGAAAGTATCCATTTCTCCGGACGACACCGGCTGCACCGAAAAGCTGGAACGGAAATATGTAAAGGGAAACAATGAATGCGCCCGTCAGGTAGCGGAAGCTGTGGCAGACGCATACAAACGCCTGATAAAGCCGGGCATCGAAACCGAATTCGCCGCCGCAAGCAAAGAGAAAGCCGACGAAGAAGCCATCCGTGTTTTTGCCGGAAACCTTCGCCAGCTGCTTCTGGCTCCTCCGCTGGGGCAGAAACGGGTGCTGGGAATCGACCCGGGATACAGAACTGGATGCAAAGTGGTTTGCCTTGACGCGCAGGGCACACTTCTTCACAACGAGGCCATTTATCCTCATCCGCCCAAATCAGAATACCAGCAGGCGGCACGCAAACTGACAAAGCTTGTAGAACAATACAAAATCGAAGCCATCGCCATCGGAAACGGAACGGCAAGCCGGGAAACGGAACAGTTCGTTACATCCCTGCGTTTCGACCGGGAAATCCAGGTGTTTGTGGTCAGCGAAGACGGGGCTTCCATCTATTCCGCATCCAAGCTTGCCCGCGAAGAATTTCCCGACTACGACGTTACCGTGCGCGGAGCGGTGTCTATCGGACGCAGACTGATGGATCCGCTGGCGGAGCTGGTGAAGATCGACCCGAAATCCATCGGCGTAGGGCAATACCAGCACGATGTCGACCAGACCAAACTGAAAGCATCGCTCGACCAGACTGTGGAAAGCTGCGTCAATCTGGTAGGAGTAAACGTGAACACCGCAAGCAAGCACCTGCTGACATACGTTTCGGGACTGGGACCGGCACTCGCCAAAAACATCGTGGACTACCGCACGGAGAACGGACCGTTCCAGTCGCGCAAGGAACTGCTGAAAGTGCCCCGCATGGGAGCAAAAGCCTTTGAACAATGCGCTGGATTCCTGCGGATTCCGCACGCAAAGAACCCGCTGGACAATTCTGCCGTTCACCCCGAGAGCTATCCGATTGTAGAGCAGATGGCCAAGGATATGAACTGTTCTGTAACCGACCTCATAAAAGACAAGACGCTGCGCAGCCGGATAAAAGTGGAAAACTACATTTCCGAAACTGTAGGACTCCCTACGTTAAACGACATCATGCAGGAACTCGACAAGCCAGGGCGTGACCCGCGGCAAAAAATCCAAGCCTTCGAATTCGACAGGAATGTACGCACGATCGATGACCTGACAGAAGGGATGGAGCTGCCGGGCATTGTGACAAACATCACCAACTTCGGATGTTTTGTAGACATCGGCATCAAAGAAAACGGCCTGGTGCATATTTCCCGGCTCGCCGACCACTTTGTGAGCGACCCGACGACAGTAGTAAGCATTCATCAGCATGTGCATGTCAAGGTGCTGGGCATCGACCGCGAACGCAAGCGCATCCAGCTGACAATGAAAACAAGCTGACCCTGAAGAAGGCGTGCCGAAACATCAATCAGAAAACACTAATCTACAAAATACGATGGAGCAAAAAGAAAACGGAATGTGCGGCTGGTTCGTATTCTGCGGCAACCAGCTGCTGATAAAAAAAGAAAACGGAGGCTATCATATCCCCTATTCGGCAGAACCGCCTGCAGAAGTTCCCGAAGGAAAAACGGTGCATGTCATCGGTACCGTTGAAGGAATGACGGCAAAGGCTTTCGCCATCACATCGCCGGTTGACGGTGACGAGAACTCTCCGCAAATGATGAAAGACTTGCGGGCGTCATTCAATGTACTCCCCCTGGAAGAGTACAAGATGGCAGGCAAGGCATCACAAATCCTGACATGGGACAGAAACAGCCAGTTTTGTCCGGCATGTGGCGTGCGGACGGTTCAAACAGGCCCCATCGCAAAACAATGCCCGCAATGCCATCAGGAAATCTATCCGCGCATTTCTCCTGCCATCATTGTGCTCATCAAGAAAGGAAGCGACAGCGTGCTGCTGGTTCATGCACGCAATTTCCGCGGAACATTCAAAGGACTGGTAGCCGGCTTCCTCGAACCGGGCGAAACACTGGAAGAATGCGTATGCCGCGAAGTGATGGAAGAAACCCGATTGCGGATAAAGAATCTGAAGTATTTCGGAAGCCAGCCTTGGCCATATCCAAGCGGAATCATGATAGGCTATGTCGCCGAATACGAAAGCGGAACCATCAGGCTGCAGGATGAAGAGCTCAATACCGGAGCGTTTTACGACCGGAACCACTTGCCGGAACTTCCTCAGAAACTCAGCATTGCCCGCCGGATGATCGACGCGTGGCTCGAAGGAAAAGTATAATTCACAAGGTCCGCAGCTTTCGCAACAAGATGCTGCGGACTTTCCCCGTCATAACGGACGGCCTTCTTTCTGGCGCATAACAAAGAATCCCAAAGCCTTCGTTGCTTTTCCATATGCGCTCCATCCCATACCCGACAAACATCCCGACCGGTACATCCCGATTAACATATCCGCCGCTTCAAGTTTACTGCCAAATCAAAAAATCAAGGGGTAGGGGTTTCTTTCTTTATCTTTTCTTTATATATAAGGTGTAAAATGGGTTTCGCGTACTCGTTCGTGGTTCCCTTGCCTCTACAAAACATTGAATATCAATACATTAACTGTGACTTTCGTGGTTCCCCATATGTTTTTAAGTTAAATGACGCACTAATTTAATTAAATAAGCTTACAAGAATGCTGCAAAAGACAAGCCGTCAGCCCAAGTCACTTAACGGCTCATTTTAATCAAGATGACGGGAAAGATTAAAAAAAATGTCCCGTCATCTTTTCAAGCGCGCACAGACACTGAAGCGCGGATCGGTTTCCCGCAAAAACGCCGCCCTCCGGACTTGTCCCTCCCGCCTTCCCTCACTCAAAAAAATTCTTCCCATTTTTTCAAAATTTGACAACTCCAGTTTGCAATCTAATGAAGTATTCGTATATTTGCAACGCAGAATTGAGAAAGGAATGGAAGCATTTTACAGAACGCACAGCTATCTGGTTGAACATACAAATGCTCCTGTACGACGCGACCTCATGGATGAAATCGACTGGAGCGACCGCCTCATCGGAGTAAAAGGAACCCGGGGAGTCGGAAAGACCACTTTTTTGCTGCAATACGCAAAAGAGAAGTTCGGCTACGACCGCTCCTGCCTGTATGTGAACATGAACAACTTCTACTTCTCTCAATACAGTCTGGTTGACTTTGCAGGAGAGTTCGTGAAACGCGGGGGAAAGGTGCTGCTTGTAGACCAGGTGTTCAAGCTCCCCAACTGGAGCCACGACCTGCGCACGTGCTACGAACGGTACCCCCAGCTGAAGATCGTGTTTACCGGTTCGTCCGTCATGCGCCTGAAAGAAGAGAACCCCGAGCTGAACGGCATCGTAAAATCATACAACCTGAGAGGATTCTCCTTCCGCGAGTTTCTGAACCTGCAGACTGGAAACCACTTCTCGCCCTATACGCTCGACGAGATCCTGCACAACCACGAACATATCGCAAAGACCATATTGCCCTACATCAACCCGCTCAATTATTTTCAGGACTACATCCATCACGGCTTTTACCCCTTTTTTCTGGAGAAGCGCAACTTTTCGGAAAATCTGCTGAAAACCATGAACATGATGATTGAAGTCGACATACTTTTAATCCAACAAATTGAGCTGAAATATCTGTCGAAAATAAAAAAATTACTATATTTGTTGGCTGTAGACGGGCCGGTCGCCCCCAACGTCAGCCAACTGGCCGCCGACATCCAGACATCGCGCGCAACCGTGATGAACTACATCAAGTATCTGGCCGACTCCAGACTCATCAACATGATTTATCCCAAAGGAGAGATGTTTCCGAAAAAGCCGGCAAAGATCATGATGCACAACACGAACCTGATGTACAGCATCTATCCGATCAAGGTGGAAGAGCAGGACGTGCTGGAAACTTTCTTCGTGAACACGATGTGGAAAGACCATAAAGTGAACAAGGGCGACAAGGGCATCTCGTTCCTCGTGGACGGAGAGCTGCGGTTCCGCGTGTGCACGGAACACTACAGGCAGAAAAGCAACCCGAACACCTATTATGCCATGCACAAGATGGAGATGGGGCACGGCAACCAGATTCCGCTCTGGCTTTTCGGCTTTTTGTATTGACAGGAAATTTTTATTATTACTTAATACCTAATTTAGTAATTGTATGACTAAACAAAAAAAATTCATCACTTGTGATGGCAACGAAGCTGCCGCTCACATCTCGTACATGTTTACGGAAGTAGCAGCCATCTACCCCATCACTCCGTCGTCTACCATGGCTGAGCACGTAGACGAATGGGCTGCCGCAGGTCGCAAGAACATCTTCGGCGAAACTGTTCTGGTACAGGAAATGCAATCTGAAGGAGGTGCTGCCGGTGCAGTTCACGGCTCTCTTCAGGCTGGTGCATTGACTACTACTTATACCGCTTCTCAGGGTCTGCTGCTGATGATCCCGAATATGTACAAAATCGCAGGCGAACTTCTGCCGTGCGTATTCCACGTATCGGCACGTACACTGGCTTCTCACGCGCTGTGTATCTTCGGCGACCATCAGGACGTTATGTCTGCACGCCAGACCGGATTCGCCATGCTGTGCGAAGGATCCGTACAGGAAGTAATGGATCTGGCAGGCGTAGCTCACCTGGCAACCATCAAGTCACGTGTTCCGTTCGTGAACTTCTTCGACGGTTTCCGTACATCTCACGAAATCCAGAAGATCGAGAAGCTGGACAACGAAGACCTCGCTCCGCTGATCGACCGCGAAGCGCTGGCCGACTTCCGCAACCGTGCGCTCACTCCGAACAAGCCGGTGGCACGCGGTATGGCTGAAAACCCCGACCACTTCTTCCAGCACAGAGAATCATGCAATCCGTTCTATGACGCTGTTCCGGCTATCGTAGAAGAATACATGAACGAAATCAACAAGATCACCGGACGCAACTACGGTCTGTTCGACTACTACGGAGCCGAAGACGCTGAAAACATCATCATCGCCATGGGTTCTGTAACAGAAGCTACCCGCGAGGCTATCGACTACCTGACTGCCCAGGGCAAGAAGGTCGGCCTGGTGGCTGTTCATCTGTACCGTCCGTTCTCGGCCAAGCACTTCCTCGCCAAAGTGCCCAAGACTGTGAAACGCATCGCTGTGCTCGACCGCACAAAAGAACCGGGATCAAACGGCGAACCGCTGTATCTGGATGTGAAAGACGTATTCTACGGACAGGAAAATGCCCCGCTGATCGTTGGCGGACGCTACGGTCTGGGATCTAAGGACACCACTCCGGCCCAGATTCTGTCGGTATACGAAAACCTGGAACTCCCGATGCCGAAAGACCACTTCACCATCGGTATCGTGGATGACGTTACATTCACTTCACTGCCTCAGAAAGAAGAAATCGCTCTCGGCGCAGAAGGCGTGTTCGAAGCCAAATTCTACGGTCTGGGAGCCGACGGTACGGTAGGTGCCAACAAGAACTCCGTGAAGATCATCGGTGACAACACCGACAAATACTGCCAGGCTTACTTCTCGTACGACTCCAAGAAGTCGGGAGGTTTCACCTGCTCTCACCTGCGCTTCGGCGATCATCCGATCCACTCTACTTACCTGGTAACCACTCCGAACTTCGTGGCTTGCCACGTTCAGGCTTACCTGCACATGTACGACGTGACCCGCGGTCTGCGCAAGAACGGCACCTTCCTGCTGAACACAATCTGGGAAGGCGAAGAACTTGCCAAGAACCTGCCGAACAAGGTGAAGAAATACTTTGCAGAAAACAACATCAGCGTATACTATATCAACGCTACGCAGATTGCTCAGGAAATCGGTTTGGGCAACCGCACCAACACCATCCTGCAGTCAGCATTCTTCCGCATCACAGGCGTTATCCCTGTTGACCTTGCAGTAGAACAGATGAAGAAGTTCATCGTGAAGTCTTACGGCAAGAAGGGTGAAGACGTGGTGAACAAGAACTATGCAGCCGTTGACCGCGGAGGCGAATACAAACAACTGACCGTTGACCCGGCTTGGGCAAGCCTGGAAGTTGAACCGGCTGCTGCCAACAACGATCCGGCATTCATCAACGAAGTGGTTCGTCCGATCAACGCTCAAGACGGCGACCTGCTTCCGGTATCTGCATTCAAGGGCATCGAAGACGGTACATGGCATCAGGGAACAGCCAAATACGAAAAACGCGGCGTAGCTGCATTCGTACCGGAATGGAACCCCGACAACTGTATCCAGTGCAACAAGTGTGCTTACGTTTGTCCTCACGCTTCCATCCGTCCGTTCGTGCTCGACGCTGAAGAACAGAAGGGTGCAAGCTTCCCGATGCTGAAAGCAGTCGGCAAACAGTTCGACGGCATGACATTCCGCATACAGGTAGACGTTCTCGACTGCTTGGGCTGCGGCAACTGTGCCGACGTTTGTCCGGGCAACCCGAAGAAGGGCGGCAAGGCGCTGACCATGAAGCATCTGGAAAGCCAGCTGGCAGAAGCAGACAACTGGACTTACTGCGCAGAAAACGTGAAGAGCAAGCAACACCTGGTAGACATCAAGTCGAACGTGAAGAACTCTCAGTTCGCTACTCCGCTCTTCGAGTTCTCGGGCGCTTGCTCCGGCTGTGGAGAAACTCCGTATGTAAAACTGATTTCTCAGCTGTTCGGCGACCGTGAAATGGTTTCAAACGCTACCGGATGTTCTTCTATCTACTCCGGATCAGTTCCTTCTACTCCTTACACTACCAACGAAAAAGGCCAGGGTCCGGCTTGGGCTAACTCCCTGTTCGAAGACTTCTGCGAATTCGGTCTGGGTATGGAACTTGCCAACAAGAAGCTGCGCAACCGCATCGAAGACGCCATGAAGGCTGCCATCGCTGCAGAAGGCACTCCGGCTGAATACAAGGAAGCATTCCAGGAATGGATCGACGGACGCAACGATGCCGACAAGAGCAAAGCTGCTGCCGAAAAGATCATCCCGATGGTAGAAGCTGCCAAGGACAAGTGCGAATACTGCGCTACAATCAACGAATTCAAGGATTACCTCATCAAACGTTCGCAGTGGATTATCGGCGGTGACGGTGCATCTTACGATATCGGCTACGGAGGTCTTGACCATGTAATCGCTTCGGGCGAAGACGTGAACATCCTCGTTCTGGATACCGAAGTTTACTCGAACACCGGAGGCCAGTCATCCAAGGCTACTCCGCTGGGCGCAATCGCCAAGTTCGCCGCTTCCGGAAAGCGCGTACGCAAGAAAGACCTCGGTCTGATCGCCACTACTTACGGTTACGTTTACGTAGCTCAGATTGCAATGGGCGCCGACCAGGCTCAGACGCTGAAAGCAATCCGCGAAGCCGAAGCATATCCCGGACCGTCACTGGTCATCGCTTATGCTCCGTGTATCAACCACGGTCTGAAAGCAGGCATGGGCAAGAGCCAGGCAGAAGAGGCTAAGGCCGTTGAATGCGGTTACTGGCATCTGTGGCGCTTCAACCCGGCTCTGGAAGACGAAGGCAAGAATCCGTTCTCGCTCGACTCGAAAGAACCGAACTGGTCTAACTTCCAGGATTACCTGAAAGGTGAAGTTCGCTTCGCTTCTGTAATGAAACAGTATCCGACAGAAGCTGCCGCCTTGTTCGACGCTTGCGAAAAGATGGCCAAGAAACGTTACGACTCATACAAACGTATGGCCGCAATGGACTGGAGCGAAGAAAAAGCTGAATAATTTTTCTGGCTGAAACATAATCAGAACAGCCGGTTCGTACCAACGGACCGGCTGTCTTTTTGCCAGCCGCACATTGCCTCGTTATCAACCGACAAGCAACAACTGCTATATGAAACACAACATCTATCTTGCCTCCAAGCCCCGCTATGAAATATTGGACGGCCTGCGCGGAGTGGCTGCCATGCTGGTCGTGTGCTACCACCTGCTTGAAACTTACTATCACGGAGGGACTGACCAACCCATCAACCACGGCTATCTTGCCGTAGACTTCTTTTTCGTATTGTCGGGATTTGTCATCGGATATGCCTATGATGACCGCTGGAACCAAATGTCGATGTGTGTGGGGATTCGTGAAACGCCGGCTCATCCGCCTGCACCCGATGGTGATATTCGGTTCGCTCTTCGGAGCCGCCCTGTTCTATTTCGGCCACTGCTCCAGTTTCCCGCTCATCGGAAACACGCCCTGGTATAAGACTGCGCTGATCATGCTGTGGGCATTCACGATGATTCCCATACCCCAATCGATGGACATCCGCGGATGGTCAGAAACCAATCCCCTGAACGGTCCGGCCTGGTCGCTGCAATGGGAATACCTCGCCAATTTTCTGTATGCCGTGCTGTTCCGGCACTTTTCACGGAAGGCACTGACTGCCTGCGTAACAGTTTTCGGCATCATGACCCTTGTGCTTTGTCTGAACATCGATGTATTCGGCTTCCTTGCCGCACGCGATTATGCTGCCTACACAGTAGTAGGCGGATGGAGATGGAGGCTGACGCCCGACCAGCTTCAGATAGGGCTGACCCGCCTGCTCTACCCCTTCTTCTGCGGACTGCTGCTGTCGCGCACCGGCAGGCTCATCAAAGTAAAAGGAGGATTCTGGTGGTGTTCGGCAATGATTGTCGTACTGCTTGGCATGCCCTGGATGGGAATGGGAGCAGAAGGCGGCGCACGATGGACGAACGGACTTTACGAAGCAGTCTGCATCCTGATCTTTTTCCCGCTCATTGTGTCCATCGGTGCCGGAAGCAGTGTAAAGGGAAGCACCTCGGAAAGCATCAACAAGTTTCTCGGCAACATATCCTTTCCGCTCTACATCACCCATTATCCGCTGGTCTACATGCAGATGGCATGGGTGGAAAACCACAAGGATGCACCTCTCGGCACACACGTCTTTGTCGCTGCCGCTACATTTCTGCTTGCAGTCTTCATCGCCTATGCCGCATACCGGCTCTATGACATACCTGTCCGCGAATGGCTGAAAAACAAACTTTTCAAGCCTGCCCACAAACAGATATAACTTTGTTTCCGGACCATGAGCCGGCAACCGTGCCGGCAGGCTTGATCTGCACAAAAAGGAAGAGGCTGTGCAATACCATTGTCCCCCTTTCTCATAAGCCAACCGATAGGAAGAGCCGTACGAAATGGTATCGGCACCTTGATTCCGCAAGAAAAGAAACAACCTGAACAATTATCAGACGATCCATTTCCGCCGCATTAATCTGCCGGTCCCGTTCGGTTATTCCAGCGAGATTGCGTAACTTTGCGGAAATCCAAACAAAAAGACAAGCATTATGAAATACCTGATTGTATCTGACATACACGGATCGCTCCCGGCACTGGAAAAGGTGCTGGAGTTTTACCGGCAAAGGCAGTGCGACATGCTCTGCATTTTAGGCGATATCCTGAACTATGGTCCACGGAACGGACTTCCGGAGGGACTGGATCCGAAAGGCATTGCAGAAAGGCTCAACGCCATGAACAATGAAATTGTCGCCGTCCGCGGCAACTGCGATTCGGAAGTGGACCAAACGCTGCTCGATTTTCCCATTCTGTCCGACTATACGCTGATAGCGGACAACGGGCAACGGCTCTTCCTCACTCACG
Source organism: Bacteroidales bacterium SW299 (assembly GCA_019550975.1). Lineage (GTDB taxonomy): Bacteria > Bacteroidota > Bacteroidia > Bacteroidales > Bacteroidaceae > Phocaeicola > Phocaeicola excrementipullorum. The sequence continues at coordinate 151,380 of SDWH01000001.1, forward strand.
GGCACGTCTACAACGAAGAAAAAATGCCGAGAGGAAAGCATGAAGCATTCTTCTACGGACATACACATCTGTGGAAACTGGAAGAAACAGACGGAAGGATAATCTGCAATACGGGATCGGTAACTTTCCCAAAAGGAGGAAACCCGCCTACCTTCGCTACATACGAAAACAATGTCACAACCGTTTACCGGCTGGACGGCGAAAAGCTGAAAGAGCTGGCACTGCCGGCAAAAAGCAAATAAAGAAAAGGTGTGCCGGTTCAATGCGACACACCTTAATAACTATCTGCAACGGCAACACCTGCCGTGATTTGTCGTTCTATTATCAGTTATTACTGGCTCTTGAAGCTCCCAACGGGAAAGAGAATCCAAAGAATCCGTTCACACTCTTCGAGTTGTTTCCGAAATACATATAGTCTGTACCGACAAACAGAGGACCGAACTTCAGAGCAAGACCTATCGACTTGCCGGCAGCCTGAATCGGTGAATAGCTCACAGCCGCATTAAGCCAGTTCTTCGGACGGAACGTAGCCGAGAAAGTCAGCTCGTTCAGCGCTTTCGGCTGAACAAAACGGCAAGTGTACATGGCGCCTACACTCAGCTTGTTGTTGAACAGACCGTATTCACCGGCAAGCAGGATGGTAGAAGCAAGACGAGTCTTCAAATCGGCTTCCTTAGGATCTCCTTCCGCAAAGTCAAAACGTTCCAAAGAAAGGAAATCACCTCCGATATACTTGTCATAGTTGTCGCTGTTAATGGTTACATCTTCATTTCCGCTGACAGTGGCAATTGTAGTCGCGCTTTCTTTCCACTTCAAGAATCCCAAATCAAGCACAGCAGCAGAAACCGTCAGGTTATCCCACACCTTATAGCTTGCACCCAGGTCGATACCGAAACCGGTTCCAGAAATGCCCAAATCGCCGGCCTCAATGTCGAAGTCATCAATCATTCCATTCTGATCGAATGTCATGCCGCCACCTTTCAGGGTAGTCGTGATGCTTCCGTTAGCCGCATAACTGTAATGGCTTCCGTACCAGTCTTCAGGACTGAATTCTCCGGCTCTTGAAACATAGTCACTGTAGTTTCCGGAAATCTCTCCCGGATCAACTCCTGCCGGAAGGTTCGGAATATCCAGATCTACATCGAACTGCTTGATATTCATCTCTGCTCTGGCCAATCCCAAAAGTACCTTCACACGTCCGCCGACAGTCAGCTTATCCGTTACCTGACGAGAATATCCCAAGCCTACTTCAGCATAAGCGCTGACGTTCAGCTTCTGGTTCGCAATATTATACTGCTGGCGCGTACCGGCGAGATCTTCAATGGCAAAACCGTTCATGTTACGCATCATGCTAAACATATCACCCGACAATGATGCGCCGACATCCATGCGCAGGCCTACGTTTACGCTCCAGAAACCTTTGCCGCGATACCAGCCGAACGAAAGAATATCCGTATTGAAGTTCACGTTCAAGTTGTTTTCCCCTTTCAGCCTGTCAAACAGTTTGTCGTTCGAAAACAGATCTTCCCCTCCGTCAAGCACGTCAATGATATCACCTGTCCCCAATACATTAGAAGATGCACTAACATTCAACGAACCGATAATCGGAAAATTGAAATAGCCTCGTGTCGGCTGCAATCCCGGATTCATCTGAATACGGGTACTTGTACCCTCCATGAAATAAGAAGTACGAAGATACTGTGCCTGTGCAGCAGACGCAGCGCACACAAGCCCTGCCGCCAATAAAACTCTCTTACATTTTTTCATACCGCTTTGTATTGATTAACTTTTTTGCAAAATTAAACATTAGTTTCCAAATGCCAAATAGAACAAAGCCAAAACAAAAGCCAAAAGCCACCATTTGAGAATAAGCGGTCGAAAAAAGCGACTATCCGTATCAAATCAGCGACCAGTTTTAAAGCTGGTAGAAGCGCTCCATCATTATTTTCCGGTATTTTTTAGAAACCTGCAATTCCTCAACCGAGTTGAAGGGAGGATACATGATGCAGCGGTTTCCCTGCACCATAAGCAGATAATTCATGTTAATGATATACGACTGATGCACCTGCACAAACGAGTCGTCATACCCGCACAGACTTTCGGCCGTTGTGTTTCTTTTCAGCGGAATAAACACACCGCTGGCAAGAGCAGCCTCCCAGATCTTGCGTCCGGACAGATAACGGAAATAGCCGATGTCGGAAACACGGAGAATACGGAGATCTCCGGTGGGCGTCACCACCATAAACGACTTTTCGCTTGCCGGCAATCTGCATTCATTCCCCTTGACCGGCAACTGGCGTTCGGCATCCTCGCTTTGAGAAGCGGAAAGTATGCGGTCGACAACGATATCCAGCTCGGCCGAATCCACCGGCTTCAGCAGAAAATCGAAAGCGAAATTCCTCAACGCATCAATCAAATACTTGTCATAAGCCGTATAAAACACGATGTGCATATTCCAGTCCGTCACACGGCGCAGCCTGACCGCCGCATCCATCCCCAGCATATCCGGAAGCTCCACATCCAGAAACAGCAGATCCGGACGCTCCTTTTCCACCAGACGGATGCCTGCGCTCCCATTATGAGCTATCCCCACGACATTCAGCCTGCTGAAACGTTTCAATTCAAAACACAGATTGTCGATAGCCGCCTCTTCGTCATCCACAATCACGATTTTCAAAATGTTGTCGTTCATGTCATTCCATTTTTTTCAACGTATATGAATAATCCAACGGCACTTCATATTTTACTTCACACCCCATTGTGCCGTCGTCATCCACCTGCAAATTAGTAATTCCCATCACAATCGGACGGCGGTTATAAAAATTCAGCAGTTGGATAGTCTGTGTTATTACCTTCATGCCTGTACCCGTTCCGCGGTTTGCGCTTCTGTTCCGGTATCCCCCTCCGTTATCGCACACTTTCATGACAATGACGTCATCCCGCCGTTTCAGCGAAATCTTCAGCCATTTCTTCCCCTCTTTCATCCGCAACCCGTGTTTGATGGCATTTTCAACAGGAATCTGGAGCATCATTGCCGGCAAAAGCACTTTATCCGGCAAGATTTTACTGTCAACCTCCTGAACGAACTCAAAATCGCTTCCCAAGGCAGAACGTTCCAAAGCCACGTACGTATTCACGAAATCCAGTTCGTCGGCCAACGTTACAGCCGGTTTATCGGTCAGTTCCAGATTCCTGCGGAGCAGCTTGGTCAGGTTCATCAGGTTCCTGTTTTTCGACTCATCGCCGCGAAGGTTCATCTCCCTGTTAAGCAGGTTAAAGATAAAGTGCGGAGATATGCGGTTGCGTATGTTCTCAAGCCTCAACGAGGTTATGGCCGTATGAAGCCTCGTCTGCTCCATTTCCCGCTGCCTTTTGCGATGGAAAACGAGAGCCAAGGCCCCGCATCCCAACAGAAGCACCCCTACAATAATTCCCCAAAGCCACTGGTAGAGGCTCAGCACCTGATTCTCTTTCTGCTCGATAAAGAGCTCCTGTTTCATCAGCGTGCTGTCGCGCTTGTATTTCAACGCAATCTCAGCCGAACGCATCTTGATCCGCTCGTTTCTGACAGAATCATCTATTTCCCAATTGAGTTTCTGATACTCGTATGCGTTGCGCCAGTTTCCCACAGCCTCAAAATAATGCTGCAAATAACGGTTGCGGATGCGGATCATGTTCAGCTCCACCCCCTCCGTATCCTTTGTCAAGCTCAACAGATGCCTCGCCCGCGATGTGTTTCCCTGCTTGAGGGCCAGTTCAATCATCTGCGTATCAATATAGTAAAGAGCGCTGAGGTTTTTGTTCTCCATGAAAAAACGCCGGCATCTGTCGAGGTAGCAGGAAGCCGAATCCGTCTGGTTCATCAGCATGAACACCTCGCCCAGATTGACCATTGTAAGATTCCGCTCAAACTCCATCTCAGGATGCGAATTGGTCAGAGCCAGCGAACGCCGGAAATACTCGAGCGCCTTCGGATAGTCCTGACGGTAATAATACGAGTTTCCCCTGTTGTTCAGGTACACGTGCTTCTCGTAAGGCTGCATTTCATCAAAATAAGCGGCCGCCAGATCATAATAGTAGTCGCATGTCCCGAAATCGCGCAGCTCCATATTCACCTGAGCCAGACCATAATAGATAGGGAAACGCTTTTTTTCTTCCATCCGTATGGAATCCGCCATCGAGAGCGCGTAATTATACCAGTAAGAGCCGAGATCCAAACGCCCCGTACGGATATAAGCGTCTGCAAGATTCAAGGAGATATTCAGCAACGGCTCCGACGCGCCTGCGTGGGAAGCGCACTGATAAGCTTTTTCAAAAGCCCACACAGCCGAATCGTAAACGGCAAAACGCCCGTAAAGATTTCCCTGCATATTATAGACATTCGCATACAGATCCCTTACACGCGCATCCGACGAATCGCGGGAGCAAAATGATCCGGCCATCCGAAGCAAAACCTCCGACGAATCGAACTCGGCGAGAAAAAGCTTTGACTTTGCCTTCAGAACCAACAGACTATAATACGACACACTGTCTTTAACCGAAGGAAGCAGACTGTCGACAGCAGCACATACCTCGCCCGGCCTTTCAGACGTATTACTTTCCAACCCCGCCATTAAATTCGCATACGGTTCATGCCTGCCTTCCGTGCCGCGGACCAAACATCCCGGCAGCAAAGAAAGCATGAAGAAAGAAATACATAAAAAAAGGAAAACATTCAATTTCTCCATTAAACTCTGACATATTTCTTCGTCGGCAAAAATAGGCAAAAGAAAATGAAGAACAAAAATTAACATCCCTTTTTTACAACCGTCAAACGATTTTTACAAATAGACAACCGCAAAATCCGGAAGCTCAAAGCGACGAAAAGCAAACGGAAAGACACAAGAAAAGGCGATGAATTTTCCCGACGGTCCGCCGGAGAGCCTCTCCCGCAAATGGCAAAAAAGGGAATGTGCCAAGACAGAAAACCCGTTTCTGCACCATGACACATTCCCGACGAAAAAAAGCAACAGTCAGTCCAGTTTAGTCACGAGCATACATCAACGTACCGAACCCCAAATTGTCGAATTCACCGCTGTTCGCGCCGTAATCACCTCCACCGCCTTCCGGAGCTTCATACTCCATCGCAAATTTCGTGTATTGGATGGCACTTTCGTCGACATTCTTTATCTTGGCATAGTGATAATACGGCAAAGCCCAGATCGGACGGCTGATTATCGCACGCGCATGAATCGAAGGATATTCCTCCGTAGCCGTTCCCCACGGGCCCTTATATTCGCGCGTGTAAGGAACATTGGGCACATCAAGTCCGGCATAGTCATATTTTGCCGTATATTCGCATCCTTTCAGAAAAAGATTCTGCCCTCCGTAGCTGAAAAAGTCATCCCCTTGATTCCAGCACAACTGGCAGATTACTCCCATCAGCCCCTGGCACATGTAAGTATGTCCGGCATCACGGTTGCTTTCCTGCCACTGCGCAAGGTTAGAGTTTTCGCCGTCAAACACATGATAAATGGCCTTTGTGATGCAACCGTTGGTTTCTCCCACTTGGAAATGCTCGACGGCTTCATTATAGATGTCGCGGCGGTCGGCCAGAATGCCGATCCCCACCATTGAAGCGATGTTGCACAATCCCCAGTTAGCCCAATAATGTCCGGCCGGAGTATCATGATGCCTGTCGAGAAAATCCTTATTCATCGGATAGAACACATTGACCATCCAGTCCTGATAAGCCTTGAAGTCTGCATCCGCCCATCCTTCATAGCCACGCATCAATTCTCCTGCCACAGCAAACTGATAGCCATAGATTCCTGCCGCCAACGACATATCGGTCGTTCCATTGATAACCGTACAGGTAGAAGCCCAGCCGTTCAGGATTTCCACGGCCTTGTCGGCAAAGGCATTATCGCCCGAAATTTTCCAGCGGAGAGCCAGCTGATAGGCTGCCGCCACATCGTTGTATGCATACCTGTAGTTTTCGGCAGTCCCGCTGCCACGTGTGATGCTTGTCTGCGGATTCGGCACATAGCTTGTCTGCGCATGCGAATTGTTGACCAGCTTTTCATAACCTTCCGCCCATGGCGAACGTGTGAGATTGTCTTTGATGCGCTGGAAATCTTCCGGCGTGTGCAAGCCCCCGTTATGGATCATAGGCTCGGTTTCCGCCTTCAGCGGAATGACCAGCGAGTCGCTTGCCAGCGGAATCTTGTACAGATCCGTTTCCACGCCTGCCGGAAGATCCGGCAAATTTACTCCGTCGCCGCAGCCCGGCATTGCCAGGCTGAGAGCGAACATTGCTGCTATATAATACATCCTTCTCATTTTTTCAGTTTTTAATTTTGACTATTTCCCATATATTCAACTCTAAACGAATTAAACTTCACATAAGACTGCCGGTTGGTAAATGATCCGACAAAACCGATAGCTATTTCCTGTCTGCCGGGCAAAGCGAAGTCCACGACAATGTCCTTTACACCATCCACTGCCGTTTTAGCTATACAATCATTGCTACCCTCCGCAGTTACCTCAAACGATGCGTCATCAACAACCAGACAAGCCGACCCCGTTCCTCTGTTTCCCTGACCTTTTGGAGCATATTCTGCAACAGTACCCGTCAGTCTGTAATTTCCAGCCGGAACAGCAGTGCACTGGTAAATCCGTCCATTTGTCAAAGAATTCGGGAATCCCCAGTCTGTCTGCAATCCAAGAGAATTTCCTGCATTCAAATCATATTTAGGATTATGCTGCAGTCCAAAGCCTTCCATATTTGATCCTGAATTGTTCACTACAATCCAATCTGCGGGCCTTGACCATTCTCCTTGTCTTTCAAAATCTCCGTTGCCCTGCGCCAACGAGATAAACGGATGGCTGTAATTCTTCAATACATACGCCGTTACATCCATGCCATCAACCAGCGGTTTCAAGTTCATCCCCATAACCGGAGTTTCTATTCCTGCAAATGTCAGAGAAATGGCGCCATCAACAGATCCGGAAGGAACAAATGCCCTGATTTCCGTATCAGAAATAGCAACGATGCGAATCTCAGTTTCACCGAACCTCAGCACTACATTGTCTGAATCTGTTCCGAAGCCTTCGCCGGAAATTACGATTTCGTCACCTTCCTTGACCAAAGCCGTGGTTTCATCATGCAGGAAGCTGTCCGCATTAATCGCCGTAATCTTCGGAGTGGCCAATACCGTAAACAAAGCATTCTCGCCCAAATCAATCGATTTCCCTTTGACTGTCAAAGACAATGCCACAGATCCGGCATCCAGCGTTACCGGGACTTTGACTGTGATATTTCCGGATTCGGCATCCACCGAAGTCACCTCCGCCTCAGTTTCTCCGAACATGACCTTCACATCATCGGTCGTAACCCCCGCCAGATTCGAACAGACAAACGTCACATCACTTCCGGCATGAGCCTGAGAAACAGAAACCTTGTCAACGACTGGAGTAGCCATCACCGTATAAACAAGCGGATTTCCCGTTGCAACCGTTTCAAACGAGGTAGCTACAGACACCGTATATTCGCCTACAGCAAGGTCAGCAGGCAAGACAGCCACGATGGCCTCGTTAGTAGTTCTTTCAATATCTACAACTGCCTCCGCAACATTTGTCCCTTGAGCCAGTGTCACTCTGATCGGCTGAAGTTCCACATTCTCTTCCAGCAAATCCGGCTTCAGATCCGTTCCGTTGACAGTGACTTCACTTCCGGCATAACCTGATGTTACAGACAGTCCGGTGACGGCTGCATGTTGCAATACCGTAAATCCGTTCGTCAGAGGCACATTCACATTACGGTCAGAAATGGTCAGGGCTATCGGACCGCTCACGGCTCCTTCAGGAACCTTCACCGCGAACGATTCGGCCGAAGGAGCGCTTGTCAGCGCAGCAGCTTCTGATGTACCGCTAAACAGCACCGTATAGAACGCTTCGGATACGCCCAAATCATGTCCGGAGAACACAATCTCATCACCCACAAATCCGTAAACCGGATTCACATTCGTCACGCCCGGCTCTCCCAACACATCAAACATGTATTCCGTAGCCACAGTCTGTCCATACACATCCACCGTAATTTTTCCTGCAGTTGCCCCTTCCGGAACCTTCACCACAATCGCATTCTCACTTACAGAAACCACTTCAAGTTCTGTTCCGCCCATCGTCACCTTAACGGCATCCGCCATGATTCCGAACTCCGTGCCATTGATGGTGAACTCCGATCCCGTATATCCGGAAGCAGGCGAAATGCCCGTTACAGTTACCACGGGATCCTGATTCTGCAACATCACCACCGTCTGCCCTTCGTCATCACAAGCAACCATCACCGGAGCAGCAAACAACAGCGGCAATAAATAATAGTATATTCTTTTCATGATGTTTTGTTTAAGTTTATGAATTTATTCTTAGCCTATTCCAGAATCAGCTTGATGTCGCTCACCTTGAAATAGCTGTTGTTGCCGAATGTCGCAACGAAGCCAAAAGTCACCTCCGTACCTTCATCCAGCGTAAAATGAAGCGTTTCAACTCCCGGATTATCGTTGGACACGCTGTTGCTCGTGAAATATGCCGAAGCGATTATGCCGGACGCAGAAGCGATGCCTTCCAGGTCGGGCAGTTCAGCATTACCTTTCATCAGCACAATGCAGGCCTTGTTCGCCACATTACATTCCACATAACTGATTTCCATCGAATAGGTTCCGGCAGGAATGACCGTGCTCTGATACATCTTTCCGTTTGTTACGGAAGAAGCCGAACCGCTTCCGCCCCATCCGGCCTGCATGCCGAGCGAAGTTCCGTTGCCCGTAAACATGCCGCCCACTTTCCCTGCACTCTGGTCAGCATTCTTGTTTACGAACGACTTGGCCGCATCATTGACAGTCCACCCTTGCGGAACCGCCATATTCCGGTCCCCTTCCTGTCCGCTTATGTAAGGAATCTGCTGGAACGGTCTTGCATAGTTCTCCAGATAGAAGATGGTAACATCTCCTTTCGACTCAGGATTCATCATCGCATCTCCCGTCAGCCTCATCCCGTTAATAGTGACGTATACGCTTCCCGAAGCGTAACCCGCAGGTGCAGTGGCAACGATGTGCTCCTCGTCAACCAGTTCAAAGTCAGCAGAAGTGCCGTTGAAGCTTACGGAAATTACGCTTGCATCCGTACCGAAGTTCGTTCCCGTGATGGTCACCAGATCACCGGCAGCAGCCACTCCTTCTCCCAGTCCGTTGTCGGAACGGACAGAAACGATTGTCGGTGTCGGCAGAACAGTAAAAGTAGCGACACTATCAACCGACTTGCCCCATACTTCGAGCGACACAGCTCCGGTGACGGCTGCATCCGGCACCTTCACCACGATGCGGTTATTCTTGCACATCAGCACACTGTCGGCCTCCACTCCGCCGAAGAAAACTTTCACAGCCTCCACCTGATCGCCGAAATCGGTTCCCGTTATGAGGACACGCGACTGGATATATCCCTCGCTCGGCGAGATTCCGGTCGGTTTCGGCATAGGATACTCGTACATCTTGAAGTTGGCATCTTTCTCGCAACCTGCCATCAGCGCGGCAAAGACTGCCCACAAAGACAAACTTGACAAAAGGTTAAATATATTTTTCATATCTGTAATTCTATAAACGGATTAATCAGTTTTTTCAATAGCCCGGATTCTGCACCAGATTCGGATTCATTTCGATCTGACGTGACGGCAACGGCCACAGATAGTCAGTCTTGTCAACCGAAATTTCCGAGCTTCCCAAACATACGACACAAGTTACCGGAACATCCTCACCTGCCTGCACTTTTTCAGTTCCCCACACATAGTTGTTGGGCGAATAGAGATTGGCAATGGCATTCCCGTCATAATCCACGAAATCAGTCTTAAAGTCTGCATCACCCACTACCATTCCGCAACGCGATTCATTCAGTTCCGCTTCCATCTGTCCCCAGCGCTTCAAGTCATCATACCGGAAGCCCTCCATATAAAGTTCGATCGTGCGTTCACGACGGATTTCGGTCAGCATGTCCAGGCCGTTGCTTTGAACGAAAGCATTGCTCAGATGAGCCACCCCTCCACGGTCACGCAGCAGATTGATCGAACGGTCGAGCTGCCCGTCTTCGATGCGTCCGTTACGTTCGAACAGAGCCTCTGCATAGATCAGATACACTTCCGCCAGACGAAGCACCGGATAATTATGATGCTCATCCTTGTTGGCTACGGTGCGGCTTGTAATGGCAAACTTATAAGAAGTGTATCCGGAATTTCCTCCGGTCAGCGCAACGTTGTCTGTGCGCCCGATATACGACGCCAGACGATAGTCACGGTTGTCAAACTCCTCCCCGCGGTGTTCATACCCCTTGAAAAGCGGACTTTTTTCGACGGGCAGACCGTCACGGCACAAGAACATGTCAACCAGCTTGCGGCTTGCCGTCAGCTTCCAGATAGTCTGCGTGATTTCCTGTCCGGCGATACGCTGCGTATCATAAGTTGAATAGATGACAAACTCATTGTTCGTGTCTTTTCCTTTTCCGAACGGATTGCTGCTTTCGTCTTCGATGTTGAACAGGTAGCGGCTGCTCATGTAGTTTTCCATCTCAGCGGCATCAGCCTCATCAGCCGGCTCGCCGCTGGCATTGAAGTTCCAAAGGCTGTATGACGAGTCGCCCATCACATCCTCGCACAAGGAAACGGCCTCATCAAGGAAATCGTTCACCTGATCGGAAGCAGGTCCGCCCGACCCCTGAAAATCGGTTGACGTGCCGTTGTATTTCCGCCACGTAGCTTCATAGAGCAGCACACGCGCCTTAAAGGCTTTTGCACCTCCTTTGCTGATACGCCCTTTATCGGAAGAAGGAATGCTCGCTTCGTTTGGAAGATATTCGATCGCCTTGTCCAGATCGGAAAGGATGAATTCGACAACGTCATAACGGCTGCTGCGCGATCCGTACAGCTCCGGAGAATCTACATCCAGCACCGCGGTTACGATAGGCACCCCGCCGAAATGCTGCAGCAGATAAAAATAAGTGTAAGCGCGGAAGAAATACCCTTCGCCCAGCGGCTGTTCAATGTCTTGCTGGCTGCCCGGATAAGCGGCGGCCTTCTGAAACAGCATGTTCGTGGCACGGATATTTCCGTAACAGTTGTCCCACCATCCGCTGTTGGCCGCAACCTGGATGGTTCCCGTCCCCACATCATTGTTGTTGCTGAAATAAGTGGAAAGGTCTGACGCACAGTCCATGTGGTCAAAAATCCCGTCATAACGGCACTGCCATCCGATAAGCTGGTTATAAAGGCCGAGAGCATACTCGTTGAACTGCTCTGCCGTCTGGAAATAAACCAGATCCGTCTTTGCGTCCAGCGGCTCCAGATCAAGGAAATTGTCTGCGCAGGAAGAAAATGCGACAGCACCGGCACAAGCTGCTATATATATCAATTTTTTCATACTCAATTAAAGTTTATTAGTTACAAAGTGATATTCACGCCGAACGACCAGGTGCGGCTGAACGGATAACCGTTGTTGTTGGATGTTTCTCCCATTTCCGGGTCAAACCCGTCGGCAATGCTGGTAGCCTCCCAAAGGTCATTTCCAGAGAAATAGATGCGCACCTTTTCCAGTTTGGCCTTCCGGGTCCACACCTGCGGCAGCGTATAGCCCACAATCAGTGTCTTCAGGCGAATGTAACGGCTGTTCTGCAACATGAAGTCGTTGTTTTCATAGTTCCAGTGGGCACGATTCTGATGGGATGTCAGACGAGGATATTTGGCATCGGGATTGTCTTCCGTCCACGTCTGTCCGAGGAAGGTAGGATTCTGGTTGGTATATTGCGCATAGAACGGATAAGCCATCCAGCCGGTACGCATAATATACTGCTTGCCCACACCCTGGAACATTGCGCTTACATCAAACCCCTTCCAGTTCAGCCCGGCATTGATGCCGAACACATAATGCGGATTGGCATCGCCCACATACTGAAGGTCGCTGTCCTTGCTTCCGTCTGCCGTAATCTTCCCGTCACCGTTCAAGTCCAGACGTTTGGTATCACCCGGACGGAGCGCGTCGGACGAACCTTGCATCACATTCGACAAAGCCGCACCGCCATTGCCGTAAAGTGCATAATAACGGTCCACCTCAGCCTGGTCCTTGAAATAACCGTCTGTACGATAGAGGAAGAACGCATTGAGCGGATAACCGTTCACATTGTTCTTTCCGGCTCCATATGTGTCAGCCCCTTCCAGCTCTTTCAGCATGCTTTTCGTATCGCCCACGTTGAAATTCACAAAGTAAGACAGATCCTTCCAGTTGTCACGCCATCCTACGCTCAGCTCCCATCCTTTCACGTTCAGATGGCCGCTGTTTGTTTTCGGAGGAGTTCCTCCCAGCAAAGAAGGATAAGTGACTTGCGACAGCATTCCCTTATTGTCCTTGATGAAGTAGTCGAACGTAGCGGTAAGGCGGTTATCAAAGAAATTGATGTCAATACCGAAGTTCTTCTGAATAACCCGTTCCCATGTACGGTCGTAGCTGACCAGGCCGCTATATCCGCTTGACACGTGTGAAATGACGGGACTGCCCAGATAAGTCTGCCCCAGTCCGATGGTGCCCACATAGTCGAAATCACCCAATCCGGCATCGTTGCCCGAACTGCCGTAATTGAAGCGGATCTTGCCGAAGCTTACCACGGGAGTGACAAATTCCATGAATTTTTCTTTGGTAAAAGCCCATCCCACAGATACAGAGCCGAAGTTCTGGAACTTATGCCCCGGAGCGAACTTCGAGTTACCGTCCCTACGTCCCAGAAGCTCGAGCAGGTATTTCTCCTGATAGTCATAATTCACGCGCGCGATATACGAATAAGTGCCGTTCTGCGTTTTTCCCCCGCCGTTTCCCTGTGTGCCGGATGCCAGATTCAAATCATAGACGCCCGAGTCTTCAAAGTTCTCACGGGCAGCCACCAGCTTCTTTGTCACATACTTTTCGGCGTTGATGCCAATCATGGCCGATATGTTGTGTGAGCCGGCAAACGTATTCTTATACTTCAACAAAGCAGAATAATACTGGTACAGCATATTGTTGGCCTGCGTCAGATATCCGGGGTTATGAGAATCCTTGATGTTCAGCACATCCGTAGGATAAGTGAGCGACTGCTGCGTGTTGTTCACGATTTCCGTTGCCGGATTTCCCCACCAGTCATAAGTCTGCACAGGAATCACGTAACGCTCCCGCCGGTATTCTTCGTTCTGAAACGACATCATACCCTCAAAGCTGATGCCCTTCCATATATCCACTATCGCTTTCAAGTCAACACGGGTGGTCAGGTTGGTGTTTTCATCTCGTCCGCCGTCAGATGTTGCCGCAGCAGGCTGACGGTCGCCCACTTTTCCGTAATTGGCATACCACTGGCCGTAAGGATTCTTGGCCGGGAAAAGCGGCGGTTCGTAACCGTAAAGCGTATTGTCAAGACCCGCAGACGGAGAAGAAGTGTTCGTCCGGACCATACTGGCCGCCGTTTCCAGCTTGAACCAGTCGGTCAGCTTGATGCCATAGTTCAAACGGAGGTTGATCTGTTTCTGTCCGTCGTATGCCGTGGCAAGATTACCCTGGTTGTCGGCATACAAGGCCGAAATACGATAGTCGCTCTTGTCGGTTGATCCCGAGATGCTCAAGTTATGCTGGTAAGAATAACGCGTGCGGAACATTTCGTCCTGGCGGCGCGAGTTGGCAAGAAAGATCTTTTCCCCCCAATCGGTATGGTTTATGGTATAGATTCCTTCATACCCCGACTGCATCAGAAGCAGATTCTCTTCGTTCAGCCATCCCCACCAGTTCTTGATGGTTTCTTCCTTGTTCGCCTCCAGCCATACGGTGGCATATTCCTGCATCGTCGGAGAGAACGCAGTGATGCCGTCTGTGGTGAAACGCATGTTGAAGTCATAGTTGACATTGACTTTTCCTTTACCTTTTTTGGTGGTGACAAGTATGACACCGTTTGCAGCCTTCGCTCCATAGATAGAAGCCGAACCGTCTTTCAGCACGCTTATCGTTTCTATATCATCGGGGTTCATGTTCTGGAAAGAAACGCCGTTCAAGGCCGGAACACCGTCAATCACGATCAGCGGAGAACCTCCATTTACGGACGTTGCGCCACGGATCTGGAAAGCAATGCCTTCGTTACCCGGACGGGACGAGGCGCGCGTAACGGTCAAACCCGGAGTCTGTCCCTGCAAGGCCAGACCGACATTGGTAACGGCACGGCTCTCAAACACTTTTTCATCCACCTGGTCAATAGCGCCGGTCAGCGTGGTCTTCTTCTGCACGCCATAACCAACCACAACCACTTCATCAAGCACCTTATTGTCTTCTTTCAGGACAATCCGGTTCAACTCTTTGCTGGAAGCCGGAAAAGAGGCCGTCTGATAACCGATATACGAAATTTCAATAACCGCATTCCGCGATGAAACGTTCAGCACAAAATTGCCGTCAATATCTGTTATCACGGCATTCGTGGTTCCCTTCTCAACCACATTGGCTCCAATCACAGTTTGCCCCGAAGGGTCAAACACCTGGCCTTTCACCGTTATTTTCTGCATGGCCGTCTGTGCATGGAAAGTTTCGGCATCAGCCGGCAAAACTCCTCCCGCCAGAATGGCAGAAGCCATGAATGCAGAAAAAAGCAGTTTCTTAGACGAAAAGACTAACAAATCATTTTTCATACAATTAAATTTAATAACACATTATATACATCATATCATATACATTTTCTGAGAAACTCGCGCACCTGCCGCCGGCCGGCCAGCAGATGGCCCTCGACTGTACGTTTCGACAAGTTCAGGCTTTCAGCAATCTCATCCGCCGTCATTTCGCCGAAACGGGACATCCGGTAAATGGTACGGCACTTGCGGGGAAGACACTCCACTTTTCTCAGCTCCACCTGCAACAGATCGCCGGCAATCACTTCGCTTTCCGCATCCTGTACGGAAGCGGAAAGTCCTTCCATCAAATAAGCTGAGATTTCCTGATGTCTGCAATGACGGCGCAGCCAGTCGGTCGCCAAGTTTCTTGCTATGGTAAAAAGGAAATGACGCACCGTTTCTTCATTCAGCATTCTGCGATATTCCAGCAGGCGGAGGAAAGCATCGTGTGTCAGATCTCTCGAATCTTCCTCACATTCCACCTTTCTCAGGATGTACCGGTAAACGCTGTCCCGACACTCGCGATAAGTGCGGTCAACCAGCAAATAGGATGCGTCAGATGAGCTTTTCATAATATCTTTGTTCTTGTTATTGACGCAAAAGTATGCCAAACAAGCAAAAACGCCCCGTATTATAGTAACAATTGATGCAACATTTGTAACAAATGAATACATCCGCGCTCAAAAAGGGAGTATAAGCCATCAGGAAAGGTTTCCGCCGCCCACCGGAGCCCCTCAAAAACATGACGGGACAAGTTGCTCAACGTGATGGGAAAGATTGGTCAAGATGACGGCTCATTTTATAAAAATAACGGCTCATCTTTTGAAGCCTCTCTCCAAAGGAAATCCGGGAGCCGGAAAATTCCGCCCCTACTGTTCTTCCTTTCCATTTAAATTATTAATTTTGCGGCTGATTACATGAAACCCAAACGGAAAATAATCATTAGACACATATACAAATGGAATTAGCAAGCAAGTACAATCCCGCCGATGTGGAGGGAAAGTGGTACCAGTATTGGCTGGACAACAAACTTTTCAGTTCGAAACCTGACGGACGTGAACCTTACACCATTGTCATTCCGCCTCCTAACGTGACGGGAGTCCTCCATATGGGACACATGCTGAATAATACCATTCAAGACATTCTGGTACGCCGCGCCCGCATGATGGGGAAAAACGCATGCTGGGTGCCGGGAACCGACCATGCTTCGATCGCTACCGAGGCCAAGGTGGTGAACAAGCTGGCGCAGCAGGGCATCAAGAAGACTGACCTTACACGCGAGGAGTTTCTGAAACACGCATGGGCGTGGACAGAAGAACACGGGGGCATCATCCTGAAACAGCTCCGCAAGCTCGGAGCTTCGTGCGACTGGGACCGCACGGCATTCACCATGGACGAAACCCGAAGCAAGAGCGTAATCAAAGTCTTCGTAGACCTGTATAACAAGGGACTGATTTACCGCGGCGTGCGCATGGTGAACTGGGATCCGAAGGCACTGACCGCCCTGAGCGACGAGGAGGTTATATATAAGGAAGAGCACAGCAAGCTGTATTACCTTAAATATTATGTGGCCTCCTCAACTCCCTCCGAGGGCGCTTCCTACGCCGTAGTCGCCACCACCCGTCCCGAAACCATCATGGGAGATACGGCCATGTGCATCAATCCGAACGACCCGAAGAACCAGTGGCTGAAAGGCAAGAAAGTGATCGTTCCGCTGGTAAACCGCGTAATCCCGGTGATTGAAGACGAATACGTGGATACAGAGTTCGGAACAGGATGTCTGAAGGTGACTCCGGCCCACGATGTGAACGACTACATGCTGGGCGAAAAGCACAACCTGCAGAGCATCGACATCTTCAACGACAACGGAACCATCAGCGAAGCCGCGGGACTGTACGTAGGCATGGACCGCTTTGCCGTGCGCGAACAGATTGAAAAAGACCTCGAAGCAGCCGGACTGCTAGAAAAGGTGGAAGCCTATACAAACAAGGTGGGCTTCTCCGAACGTACCAACGTGCCCATCGAGCCGAAACTCTCCATGCAGTGGTTCCTGAGCATGAAGCATTTTGCCGACATGGCTCTGCCTCCGGTGATGAACGACGAACTGAAATTCTACCCGCCGAAATACAAGAACACTTACCGCAACTGGCTGGAGAACATCAAGGACTGGTGCATCAGCCGCCAGCTTTGGTGGGGACACCGCATCCCGGCCTGGTATTTGCCGCAAGGAGGATTCGTTGTTGCCGAAACACCGGAACAGGCTCTTGAACTGGCGAAAGCAAAGTCGGGCAATCAGGATCTGAAAGCGGAAGATCTGCGCCAGGATGAAGACTGCCTCGACACATGGTTCTCTTCATGGCTGTGGCCGATTTCGCTGTTCAACGGAATACTTGACCCGCACAACAAGGAAATAGACTACTACTATCCTACCAGCGACCTGGTGACGGGACCGGACATCATCTTCTTCTGGGTGGCGCGCATGATTATGGCGGGATACGAGTACATGGGCGACATGCCGTTCAAGAACGTATACTTCACCGGTATCGTGCGTGACAAGATCGGACGCAAGATGTCGAAATCGCTCGGAAACTCGCCCGACCCGCTGGAACTGATCGACAAGTACGGAGCCGACGGCGTGCGCATGGGAATGATGCTTGCCGCTCCTGCCGGAAACGACATTCTCTTTGATGAAGCCCTCTGCGAACAGGGACGCAACTTCAACAACAAGATATGGAACGCCTTCCGCCTCGTCAAGGGATGGCAGGTGGCTGAAACGGAACAGCCGGAATATGCACGCCTGGCAACCGACTGGTTTGAGGCGATGCTTGCCCGGACAGCAGAAGAGCTGAACGACCTATTCGGCAAATACCGTCTGAGCGAAGCTCTGATGCTGGTTTACAAACTCTTCTGGGACGAGTTCTCAAGCTGGTACCTGGAGCTGGTGAAACCGGCTTACGGACAGCCCATCGACAGCATCACTTACGGAAAGACACTGGCCTTTTTCGAAACGCTGCTGAAGCTGCTCCACCCGTTCATGCCGTTCATCACCGAAGAGCTGTGGCAGCACATCTACGACCGCAAGCCGGGCGAAAGCATCATGTGCAGCCCTCTCAACGCATTACAGGCCGAAGCTTCAGACGCTCAGGATGCATTGCTGAAACGGTTTGAAGAGTTCAAGGAGATTGTCAGCGGAATCCGCACCATCCGCCAGCAGAAAAACCTCGCACAGAAAGAACCGCTGGAACTGCAGATCGTATCTTCAAAAGGACTTGCCGGAGAAGGATGGGGCGAGGCTCTCGCCAAACTCTGCAACCTGTCTGACATAAAGGCCGTTGAAACAAAATCAGAAGGAGCCGCTGCATTCATGGTAGGAACAACCGAATATGCCGTTCCGCTGGGCAACCTGATCAATGTGGAAGAAGAACTGAAGAAGCTGGAAGCCGACCTGAAATACCAGGAAGGATTCTTGCAGAGCGTGCTGAAAAAGCTCGCCAACGAGAAGTTCGTGAGCAAGGCCCCCGCAAACGTCATCGAAATGGAACGCAAGAAGCAGGCTGATGCAGAAACAAAGATCGCCGCACTGAAGGAAAGCATCGCTGCATTGAAAAAATAGAAAGAAAAGCCCTTCCAAACCTCCCCCGAAAGGGAGGCTTCAGGGAAGCAGACTTAGAAACTGTTTTGAATTTATCGTGTGCTGATTTGGGATGAGTTTTTGAGGCATTTCCGTTTGTGTGATGAGGAAGATAGCGGGCTATCTGACGAAGAACAGAAGTGGAAAAGACCAAAAAATAGCCCAAAGCACACACGAAAACGAACACATCAAGCCAAGAAAAACTTTTTGGAGAAATTCAAAACAGTTTCTTAATAAGCTCCCTCTCGGGTAGAAGCGTGTGTCCAGACAAGCAACCGGA
This sequence comes from Bacteroidales bacterium SW299, assembly GCA_019550975.1. GTDB lineage: Bacteria > Bacteroidota > Bacteroidia > Bacteroidales > Bacteroidaceae > Phocaeicola > Phocaeicola excrementipullorum. Next base: position 169,983 of record SDWH01000001.1, read on the forward strand.
CCCACGCTTCTTTTTTTGACAGTCTGTCATGCAATCTGACACATTTTCACGAAAACTGACAAACAGACATCATCCCGTCCTCCCCCTTCCATACCTACAGACCGAAAAGTTGATTTACATCAATAATTTGCTGTTTCAACTCATTTTTATGCTATAAAACATATTTACGTACAAAAAAGGCATTATCTTTGCATCGTATTAAACGAACAGAAGTTCAAGAAACAGGATAACAAAAAAGAAAGGTCCTCCGCGAGGAGCGCCAGAAATACTAAACTAGGTATTAGATAGAATACACAAAGTAACTAACTAAAGCAAATGAAAGGGTAACAATTATGAAAAAGGTAAAAAGTATTTTCAAGCAGATTTCAAAAGCAGATCCTATGATCTGGGGTTACGTAATGCTGAGTGAAAACACTCGCACGAAGTAACCCGATGCCGAGGCGGAACTTTCCGATGAAGCATCGTTGAAAAAAGAATCCGACGACCGTCAAGGTCTTGACATATAAAAGGTCCGGAAAGCAATGATTCGATAAAGAATCGGCTTTCCGGACCTTTTTTCCGTTCCGTTTAAGGAAGTCGCGGATCAAGGCTTATACTCCTTGCCCACAACCAGTTTGTCGCCGGTAAGATCGACTTCAAACAGATGAGGCACACGGATGTAGTTTCCGTTGTCGTTATAATGACTGTGCACAGCCATCAGCCATTTGCCGCCAAATGTCTTGAACAGCATTCCATGACCGAAATCCGGCGGAGTTATCGGATCCTTTTCCTGCACCCACGGCCCGTCGAGCGTACCGCTCTTTGAATAGGCCACTCCCTGTGTGTACACGTCACGTATCCAGCTTGTCCAGATCATTCCCAGACGTCCGGTATCGGTGCGGAACAGATAAGGCCCGTCTGTCACCCGGTTCGGTCTGACACTGCCGTCGGCGGTCGCCTCACGGCTCCAGGGCGAATCGCTTGCCCGGAACAGAAGCTTGCCTTCGCCAACCGATCCGCTCAGATCCGGCTTCAGTTCGATTTTCTCAATGGTTCCGTTGTTGTTCTGCAGCCATTCGTGGCAGTAAACCATATAAGGCTTTCCGTCCTTGTCCACCCAGAATGTTCCGTCGAGCGTAGACTTTCCGGCAGGCAGATAAACCGGATCCTCCATCGGCCCGTAAGGCCCGTAAGGACGGTCGCTCACAAGCACATGGCTTGCACGGCGTTCAACCGGCGTTCCTCCAACCGTATCAATCTTTATGGCAGGATTGGTGAAAGTGGCGAAATAATAATACTTGCCTTTATACGCGTGAAGTTCGGCAGCCCAGATCATCGGATCCGCTCCCATCCACGAAGCAGTATCGATCCGAACCACATCAAACGGCCCTTCCCACAGCTTCAGTTCCTTGCTCTTCCACATTTTGCCTCCCGTACCGGTCATGTAATAGGTGGCCGTCTTGCGGTCGGGCAGAATGCACGGGTCGCTCAGCAGGATGGAATCCGTCGGAATCAGATTCTTTTCCTCCAGCTTTCCATTAGAAAAATCATCCAAGGTCCAGCTGTCAAACCACTTGATTACCGGCGTTCCGTCGCGGAAAAGAATCGGAAGCCAGATATACCGTGCATCGCTCGGATGTTCCGGACGCCAGTTGTCGGCCATAAACATGAAAGCATCTTTCTTTCCGGGAATCGGAAGCACGTATGTGCTCTGTCCGTGGAATGTGAGGTCCGCATCATCGCCCATACATGGATTAGGATGCTGCGTCCAAGGCCCCCAGATGCTCGGAGCGGAGAACATGCGCGCTTCATTAGGCGCCCATCCCGTACAGCCGGAAGTGATCATCCAATATGTCCCGTCTTTTTTAAATATTGCCGGAGCTTCATTATGCCCCGCGGGAGCGATGCGTATATATTTTCCCGTATGGCTCAAATAGTCGTCGCTCAGCTCGGCGATGTGCAGGGTCAGGTTGTCTTCCGAAGAATAGATGTGGTAGGCCTTTCCGTCGTCGTCGACGAACAACTGCATGTCGCGCGCCATCTGTCCCCCCTCCAGGTCACGCTTCACGAAAAGTCCCTTGGCTATGGCATCGTACCACGTGGGAGTCCACCATGCCTTATATTTCTCCACATCCAGCGTATCGAATACCGCGCGCTGCTCTTCCGTCATGTCGAAGGGAAGTTTTCCCGGATTGATACGTCCCGAACGGAGATACTTGAAAGGTCCTGTCGGGCTGTCGGCAACAGCTACAGCCGAACGGGCGGCCGCATACCCCTTCCCTTTCAGCTCCAGATGGAACCACATGACAAATTTCCCGGTCTTTTCGTTATAAATCACCTTCGGGCGTTCCATCACGCACCCTTGGGCGATATCGCTGGTTTCATCGCCGGTGACCACAGGCAGCACGGCTCCCTCATTTTTCCAGTCGGTCAGGTTCTTCGACGAATAACACATGATGCCTACCATCGCCGCGCTTGTCGTGTCCGACTTGTTTTCGCCATACCAATAAAAAGTGCCGTCATGATAAAGGATTCCTCCTCCATGCGCGTTTACATGCACGCCCTTATCATCCGGCCATATCTCTCCGGGACGAATCTCTCCCGCTTCCTTCTGTCCCGAACACGAAGAAAACGCCAGGGCAACAAGACACATTGCCCACGCCAATAAAGTTGTCTTTTTCATGGTTAATAAGTAGATGTTGAGAATTTGTTTATACAAGATCTGTCTGTTCTGAAACGCAGATCAACGCGGATTTTCGCAGATGACTGTACTGATTATCTGCGTTAATCTGCGAAAATCCGTGTTTCTGATAATATCATTTGATTTTGCACGCTTACTTAATAATGGCTATTGATACACCCTCACATAATCAATTTCATAACGCATCGGATAAGCCTCATCCGAAACTTCTCCGCCGTTGTCGCCGCCTACCGCCAGGTTCAGCAGCACATAATGAGGCTGCATAAACGGATTCTTACCTTCGCCCAGTTTCCCGTTGAACGTATCCTTCAGCAAGATTTCATTGAGCAGCTCGTCGTCAAGATAAAGGCGGATGGCCTCCTCATCCCAGTCCATTCTCCAGATATGGAACTCTGAAGCCCAATCGGGATCCTTCTCCAGAAAATGGGCGAAAGGAACCGCCTTGCTGTTCCATTTAGCAACATAACGCCGATCCGTTCCCCATGCAGCGTTTGCCAGAATGTGCGGGACACCCTGCTTGCGGTAAAACTCCATGATGTCAATCTCACCGTTTGACGGCCATTCCATCGCATTGCCCAATGTCCAGATGGCCGGCCATGCGCCTTTTCCGACAGGAATACGGGCACGCACAACAAAACGTCCGTACATAAACTCTTTCTTCCCCGAGGTGTTGACCGAAGAAGAAGTGCATTCAATCGAGTCGCGCGACGTGCGCCAGTCCGTACTCCCCTTCCTGTACCACGGATTGGGACGCTTCTCCTTCCGTGCTTCAATCACCAGCAGCCCGTCCCTGCAATAAGCGTTGTCCGGCTGGTACCACTGCAGTTCGTGATTCCGGGCAAAGCCGTTTTCATAGTTCCACACACAAGTGTCGAGCCTGCCGTCGGCATTGAACTCGTCACTCCAAACCAGTTTGTAGTCTTTCTGCGCAAAAGATGCAACGGCACAGAAAGACAATAACAGCCCCATTAATTTTTTCATGCAAATATTCTTTTTTCTATATCTGACAAAGTAAATCATTTCTTCGTAACGGAACAAATCACCTGCGCATTTTGCGGAAGTTTTTCAACCAGTACTCCGTACTCGAAGACCGTAGCGGCCGGAGCCAAGGTTGGACGAATCTCCACATCCAGATGATACGTCCCTCCTTCCTGATAGAATGCATAGCTGCATTCCGGAACATTACGAGAACTCTCTTTTCCCAACAAAAGCGTGTAGGCAGAGAAATCGATGTCAAGAAGCCCGTTTACCGATGCATCAGACTCAGACACAAACTCCAGCAGCTCTTCCTGGGAACGGATAGTATGAAAATCGCCGACATTCAGACTGCTGTTCAAAGAACAGTTGTATTCTTCTGCTATCGGCAGAGCTATTCTGTCGTCATCGTTACACGCCGCTAATGGAAAAAGTAACAAGAATAAAAAAACTTTCCAATAACTCATATTCAAAATGCTATTTTATAGTAGAAAACCGACTGAAAACAAAAAGCCCGTCCAGATTCATCTGCCCCTTTTTCAACAACAAACAATTGAAGAAACAATGGATGTCACAGAACAAACCTGAACGGGCTTCTGCAAATCTATCCCCTATTATTGATAAACGCGGACATAATCCACATAATACTTCATCGGGAACTCTGAATCTGAAGGATCGCCGCCGTTAGAACCTACAGCAAGATTCAGCCAAACATAGGCACCGAAACCTTCGAAATCGTTTGAGAACGGATTCTGATAAGCTCCTTCCAGCCTGCCGTCACCTCCACTTCCATTCATAGTCTGACTGAGTGCAATCTCATTCATCAGCTCATCATCGATATACAGGCGCAGATACTCTTCGTCCCAGTCCATCCGCCAGATATGATACTTTTCAGCCCATTGAGGATCTTTAGCTGTAAATTCTTCCAACGGACGGTTGTAAGACTGCCACTTCCCGCTCCAACGTGTGTCAGATCCCCAGCAGAAATTGGCATGAAGACTTGGTTTTCCATCCACAAGATAATATTCCAGAAGATCGATTTCACCGTTCAACGGCCATTCCCACCAGTTACCGCAAGTCCAGATAGCCGGCCATGCACCCAAATCGGTCGGGATTTTGGCACGGACAAGCAGACGTCCGTATTTAAACTCAAACTTACCGCTTGAGTTCATGCTGGCAGAAGTATACTCAGCATACTGACGGTTTTTCTTCCAGTCACTGCTGCCGGCTTCATAGTTCGGATTTGCCACACGCTCTCTCTTGGCAATGAACACCATGTTGCCGTTTCCGTCCATTTCAGCGTTGCCTTCCTTCTTGTACCACTGCAGTTCCTGATTCCGCTGGAAACCTTCCTCCAGTCCCCATTTAGCCGGGTCAGGAGCACCCGTACCATTGAACTCGTCATTCCATACCAGCGACATGCCGTCGATTTCCTGCTTCGGGTCTGTCATGTCGGGCTGTGTCGGGTCGAGCTGCGGAAGCTGGAACATCAGCATCAACGTATTGACCACATCATTGATTACCAGAGAAGAAGAGTTGACAATCTGGAGCGGAAGTACAAAGATGGCATTTTCATTCTCCGCCCTGATCGGATCTCTCAACAAAGCGCCACGATGAATTGTGATTGCCACGGAATCTGAAACCGTAGCACCGGCTTTCATCGTAATCTGGTTTGCAGACAAATCATAATACGACTCATCCATCAGAAGGGCATCTTTATATACCTGATAAGCAGTATTTTCCGTAGCAGACAGTTCGATTGCCTTTTGCAAAGAATCGGCCGCTACAACAATATCAACCGTACAGTCAGCCGGAGCCGGCTGATTCTGATAAAGCGAAGCAGAGATATAAATTACGGTATCACTGGTCTGCTCTTCTTCAAGCACAATTTTCTTATTGCAGGAAGAGCCATCCCAGGCATCCCTCGCCTCTTTTATGGCCAGCCACTGATAATCTGTATTGTATCTGTTATCCTCATCGCTGCACCCGGTAGCAATGCACGCCCCGGCTACAAAGGGAAACATCCATTTAGCTATAGTAGTCATTTTTTTCATATGCTTTTAATCTAATTCAACGGTTTCAGGATCATAAACTTCTAATTCAACATCGTAGAACTTGAATTCAGCCATGTGGAAATAACCCGCATTATTCGTAACGGCAGTTACATAATAGCGAAGATGTGTGAACGGTTTTCCAGCATCCACATAATCGCTAACTATATGTGAGCCCCATGTCGATGCGAACCCGCTTAATGTAGTCACCGTTTCCCATTCACTACCATCATTGCTGATTTGCAGTTCAACGACTGTAGGAAATCCTTCTCCACTACCTCCAGAAGCACGATTCCACCACTCAACGGCAAACACCTGATGCTCTTCATTAAAGTTTACCTGAATATAGTGAGGAAGCGGATCCGGATTATGCCAGTTTCCATGAAAAAAATCGTTCGTATTTCCATTCACTAAGTTTTCAATCGGTCCCTCTGTCAGTTCCGGTGCATCTGTATACAATTGGCTGGCGTCCAGCTTCACTTCCGTACGAGCTTTTTCTGTAATCACTATCGGAGCTTTACCCGACACAGCCTTGAACGAAGTCACTTCGCTTCCCTCATTGTTCGCGTTGAATGTCTGGAAGAAGAATTCATATTCACCGAAACGGGCACGTGTGTCGTCAATCAGCATACTGTCCGTTTCCAATGAAGAAATCTTGTAAACCGTTTCATCAAGCAAAGGGTCTGTGTACCATATTTTCAGATACGCATACGCGTCTTCAGACGGTTTCGTCCACTTCAGCTTTATCTGTCCCGGCAAAGCCTCCGAAGTAATGGCCGAAGTCTCGATGGGCGCAGGAGTACCCGTGTACCCCTGCACTTCAAATGTTTCCAGCTTATCGTCACAGCCTGTTCCGAAACAAGCCAATGCAAAAGCCGCAATCATATATTTCAGTTTCATATTACAATACGTTTAAATAATGTTTAAACCAAATTCAAATCACCATCCCGGATTCTGGGTCAGATTCGGGTTTTTGCGGATTTCGCTGTCCGGAATCGGGAACAGATACATCTTGTCGTCCCAGTAGCGCGATTTCGGCACACGGTTATATGTATATCTGTCGCCATTCTTCGTAATCTGCATTTCAATGATGCTTCTCTGCGATGCTCCATCCTTCCAGCGGCGTACATCCCAGAAACGGTGTCCCTCGAATGCCAGTTCAACCATACGCTCGCGACGGTACTTTTCGGTAAACTCGTCGTTGCTCAAGCCTGTCGGGAAGCCCGGCATATTTACATCCGAACGGCTGCGCACTACATTGACAGCATCTACCGCCGACATGGTAAATGTCCCATCTGTCGCATCGGCAGAACCCAGGTAATTAAACACAGCTTCCGCATAGTTCAAGTAGAACTCGCCCAAACGGTATGTCACCCAGTTGTGGCGTGTAGAACCGCTTCCCGTGGATGTACTGATGTCAATGGTTTTGTCCAGATACTTCTTCAGATAATATCCCGTGGGAGTAGCTCCAGCCAGAGGAAGCCCGTTGCGTCCGCCCTGATAAGTTTCCAGCGGATTCGGATTCGTATCCGGCCATTTATCACCGTTCACGGCAATTGTCATTGCCAGACGGGGATCACGGCCCGCATACGGGTCTGTCTGGTCATAGCCGCTTCCCGGCTCATCCCACGCAAGTCCCGTAGCCTGCATCTCGTATGCGTCAATCAGCGTCTGCGTCGGACAGTTTCCGGAATTTCCGTTCTCCATACCCACAGGGAAATTGGTTGTTTCCGGCCAGTTCATATCCCCCACGCGGCGAACAAAAATCATCTCGCCAGCCTGCCAATTGTTGGTTCCCCAGATTTCTGAATACTTGCCCAAAGAGATTCCGTTGGCTGTGCAGAAATCGATGACATCCTTGTTGGCCTGAGCCGCCTGCCTCCACAAGCCCGAATTGTTTTCCTTGTTAAAGAGCGGGCTTGCCCAATAAAGCAGCGTGCGCGCTTTCAGAGCCATAACAGCCTGCTTGGTTACACGGCCTCCGTCGGTGCTCGAACCGTTGGCAGCATCTCCCACCAGATCCGAATATCTCACAGGAAGCTGGTCTGCCTCAAGTATCGCATCGCATTCTTTCACAATGAAATCAAACACTTCGGCCACCGGAGTGCGGGTCACCTGATTCGCCTCGTCTTCCGTAAGCACTTTGGTAATCAAAGGCACATCGCCGTAGGCACGCGCCAGATTGAAATAGAAATAGGCGCGCAGGAAACGCACTTCATACGGATAGCGGTTGAAGCGTTTCATCTCTGCCTCGTAATCCTTGTCATACTTCAGTTCCGAGAAGTCCGCGTTCACATATTCCGTCAAAAAGAAGTTTGCCCTGCGGATGCCTGCAAAGTCCCAGCGGCTGTAAGGGTTCGACGGACTCCAGCGTCCGTCGGTATATCCGAACACGGACGACCAGCTCCACGCATATTCCGACTCATCGCAGGCGGAACAGAGAGAACCGTCGGTGGGAATATCCGAATCCAGAAAGCTGTAGATGTCGGTCACAACACCTGCCGTACGGTCGAAGTCGGTAAACACATAGTTCTTGTCGTATGTCGTATATTCGTGATAGTCCAAGTCGGCACACGAAACCATCAGCGACATACAAGCCAACCCGAATAATATTCTTTTCTGTTTCATAGTCTTTTCTTTTACCTTTTAATAATCAGAATCCTACAGACAGACCCACATTGATGGAGCGCGTGGTAGGTATTCCGTTGCCCAATGACGCGGGATCGATTTCATTGATATGGTCCCAGCAGAACAGGTCGACACCTCTCACATACACCTTCGCCGTGTTCAGATGCCATTTGCTGATGAGCGAATACGGAAGCTTGTAATAGATTTCCATATTGCGCAATTTCAGGAACGAACCGTTTTCAAGCCATACAGAACTGCTCTGCGTGTTGTTCTGCACAGTCTGTGTAGTCAGACGCGGGTAGCGTGCTGTCGGATTCTCCGGAGTCCAGCGGTTGGCATAGTAATAGTTCGAAATGGCGTTTCCGTCAGTCAGCGGACGGTAAAGGCCGCTCAACGTTGTCCACGAAGTATAGTGTCCCAGTCCCTGGAAGAACGCATTGACACCGATGCCCTTCCATTCCAGTCCGACATTGAAGCCGTAATAGATTTCGGGCACGCTCGAATTGTAGCCCAAAGCCACCTGGTCGAACTCGTCAATGAAACCGTCGTTGTTCTGGTCCTTGTATTTGATGTCACCGGGCTTCACTTCACCGAAACGCTGTTCGGGACTGTTGTCGATATCAGCCTGGTCAACGAAATAACCGATAGCCTGATAGCCGAAGATCTGTCCCACCGGCTTACCTGTGCTGTACAGGTAATCGTATGCCTTGGTTTCTTCCAGCTGCTCTTTGATGATGTTCTTCGTGAAGCTGAACGTACCGCCGAGATTCAGTCGGAAGTCGCCGAACTTCTTCATATAGTCAAGGCCGATTTCAACGCCTTTCGTATCCACGATTCCGGCATTCTCGTAAGCGGGAGTAGCTCCCAGCACCGACGAATATTTGCCGCCCGTAGTAACCCAGATGTCCTGCCGTCTTTCATAGAACCCGTCCACCATCAGCGTCAGACCGCCGAACAGCGTGGCGTCCACACCGATATTATACTTATATCCCTTTTCAGTGGTTCCGCCCAACGAAGGAAGCTGCCCTTCCGTATAAGGGCTTCCGCTGTTGCTGAAGTTATCCTGAATGGGATAGCCGCTGCCGCCCACCATCTGTGTATACCAGTAGCCGTTGTACGGAATGTTGTCCGTATTGATGATGCCGAACGAACCGCGCAGTTTCAGGAAGTTGATCCACGAAACGTCTTTCATGAAACTTTCATTCGTGATGTTCCATGCCAGACCTACGGTAGGCGACACATGCCACTGGTTGCCGGTTTCAAGCAGGTTGGAAGCCGAAGCTACCAAAGCGAAATCAAGGAAATAGCGGTTCTTGAATCCGTAATGGGTATACCACGACCAGTTGCAGTGATACAGTGTAGAATTGATGTTTACGTTGTTGTCATACTTATAGGTATACATCAATGTCGTATATACCTTGTGGTCGCCGAACTGACGCTGCCAGTCCACATTCGCCATGAAGTTGAACGAACGGTACTGCCAGTCCAGCTTGCTTCCGCCTGCCATTTCCGTATCTTCACCGCCCGTAAACTCATTGAACGAACTCGGTTTGCCGTCAGTCCATCCCGTCACCGACGTGCTTCCATAACGGTATGACATCGTATGGTCTTCCCAATAAGAAGCCACCTTGTCATAGCCCATGCGGAAAGACGCGCCCAGCCCTTCGGTAATGGCCGACAAATCCTGACGCAAGGTCATGTCTGCCCACAAGCCGAGTGTATGGCCTTTCGAATAGCCCCGTCCCTGCACCAGCGCTACCGGGTTGGAAGTACCGCTCCAGGTGGCGTTACCTCCCCACAGTCCGTCTTCCGTGCGGATAGGGAAAGCGGCGGAAGGAGTGGTATACAGTTTGCCTATCAAGTCGTCGCTGCCCAATCCCGGACGGCTGAACTCGTTCAAGGTTCCCATGATGTTCACCTGCAGTTTGGTAGTCGAAGTAACGTCAATGTCCAGGTTGCTTCTCAAGTTGGCTTTCGAATACTTTTCCTGTGTAGAAAATCCTTCAGGAGAATTGGTGTTGGCATAGAAACCGCGTCCGTTCTGCAGGTTAAGCATCGTGAAGTAGCGCAGCTTGGAAGAACCGCCGCGGAAAGTCAGCGTAGCGATATCCGACTTGCCCCTGTCACGGTAAACCTCGTCCCACCAGTTGACATTCGGATAGTAGTAAGGATATTGTCCGCTCTTGAAGGCATCCAGTTCGTTCTGCGTATAGCGTGCAGAAAGCCCGTCGTTTGCCCGTGCCTCGTTCATGGCCATCGCATAGGTATAGGCATCGGCCATTTCCGGGATACGGTTCTGATAGGTGAATCCATGATCATAAGAGAAAGTGATGTCGCGGGATTTGTATTTGCCTCGCTTGGTCACAATGTTGAGCACACCGTTGATACCCTTGTAGCCATAGAGGGCGATGGCAGCGGCATCACGCAGCACCGTAACCGATTCAACTTCTTCGGGCGACAGGTAGCGCAGCACATTGTAGGCGTTGTCACGCTCCAGTCCGTCAACCACTACAAGGATTCCGTTGTTTCCGTTCAGCGACTTCTGTCCGCGGATGAACATCGAGGGAATCTGCTCCCACATCACTCCGGTAGTCTGCATGTTCGTCAGACCTGCCACATTGCCGTACATCGAATTGCCCAATGTATAGGAAGAGCGGTTGTCAATCTTGTCGCTGTAAACCACCGAAGCAGAACCGGTGGACTCACCGTATGTCTGGTTCAGTCCGAAGCCGTAGTTCACCTTCTCCGAAGCCAGATCCATGACAATCGTCATGCTCTTTCCGACCTCCACATCCACGGTCTTCACCGCATCGTACGGAGTAAGAATCTGAAGTTTCGCATCCTTTATTGCAGGAATGACGAACTTGCCGGTAGCATCTGTAGAAACCATCGATTCAGGCTCTCCGACTACAGTCACGGCAGCTCCCGACACAGGATTTCCCGACCGGTCGAACACCACCCCGGTCACGTCAACCTTTTCCTGAGCCATCGCGTGCATACCCATACACGCAAGCATAGTCAAAGTCAATATTTTTTTCTTCATCGTTTTCTGTTTTAAAATTTAAAGAATAAGCATTACCAGCCCGGATTCTGAACCAGACCATAACCCTTGTTCACTTCGCTTACCGGGAAAGCGGCAAGATACCATTTCGGATCGAATCCGTTCCACCAAGAACGTCCTGAGTTGGAGAGCTGGAAAGATGTGTAAGTAAACTGGGTAGGCTTCGGACCTCTTGAAGCTTCCGGCTTGTCCGACCATGAGCCTGTTCCGCCATCGGCACGCTGTATCAGCAGACCGTGCAGCGGACGCTGGAACAAATCGGCACGCTTGTAGCGGATCATATCAAAGAAACGCACGTCTTCCAGTCCGAGTTCGCAGGCACGCTCGTTCAGAATAGCTTCGAGCACCTTGTCAGAAGAACTTACGTCTACACCGCTCTCTCTCAATCCTTTCAGGCCGACACGGTCGCGGATTATATTCACCTGAGCGATGGCATCGTCTGTCCTGTCGGCTTTCAGCAACGCTTCGGCATAAATCAGATACATTTCAGCCAGACGCAGGTAAGGCCATTGCGGATAAGTGTTGGCAAGACTGTTCGCTCCTTCCAGATAGAACTTGTAAAGCCCGAATCCCGTAGCGTACATGCCTGTTTCGGTATGTGTGCTGTTGGCATTCTCGCGTCCGCCATCCCAAAGCTCTACCTGACGGCCGCTGTACGTAGCGCCGTTCACCAGAATGGTTTCATACAGACGCGGGTCGCGCGTGGGCTGGTTGTTGTCGTTATCCTTGAAGAACATTGTGTTTTCATTCACCGCCTTGTAGAAATCGAACGGAGTACCGTCACTCATCGGGAACATTTCCATATACTCCAGCGTCGGCGTATTACATCCGTTGATGACAGGTCCGTTGCCGTCAACCCAATAATATTTCCAGGCATCCCAGCTATTGAACTTGCCGATGTAGCGTGTGGTGATCAGCAGCTCCATATTGTCCTGTGAAGTCAGGTATGCATGGCGGAAAGCTTCACGGTAGCTCTGGCAGTCAGTCTTTGCAGACTTCATCAGTTCGTAATGTCCTTTCGAAGCCAATGTATTGAAAAAGTTTTCGCAGGCGGTAAGGCATTCCGACCACAGTTCCGGCTTGTAGCCGCCATACCAAACCATGTGATTGGTGACAGCTTCCTGCGGTTCTGCCGTACAATACGGCTGCGAATCATTGAACAGCGGACTTGCCGCAAAGAGCAGGATCTTGCATTTCAAGCCCATTGCACTCGCCTGAGTCATACGCCCCTGCCAGTTTGATTCGCCGTCGGCGGTCAAATCCCACGGAAGCACCCCAGCCGCCTCATCGCAGAGCCGGGTCATGAACTTCACGGTTTCGTCCACCGTGCCGCGCGGCACCTGATAATCGTTTTCGGCTTCAAACGAACCTTCCACAATAGGCAGTCCGCCAAAATGACGGAACATGTCGAAATAGCGTGCGGCTATAATCACTTTGGCTTCCGCTTTCAGCCGTTCCTTCTCGTCAGCCTCCATATCGGGCACACGGTCTACATTCTCAATGAATATCCACGCTGAACGGATTGCCTGCCAGGTTTCCTCTTTCGTAAATCCGAAACGGGTTTCCGACGTATTGTCTTCCGTTACAGCCGTATAGGTTCCGGAATAGTAGTGACGGTTCAGCCCGTCCCATGAGTTATGGCTGTGGAAACAGTCGGACAAGGCTTCAAACATGCCCTGGTTCATCTTTCCGTCCACATCGTTCCAGTATGTCGGTATTCCGTAATACAGTTTCGAATAAGTGTCCCACAGGAAGCGGCGGGCATATTCCGCCTTGCCGAAGATAGAATCCTGCGTAACGGCCACACTCGGCGCCTTTTCCAAAAAGCTGTCGCCGAACTTGATTTCATCCACACACGACGTAGCCACTACGGAGCCGAGGGATGCCATCATCAACCATTTTCCTATATGTTTCATAGATTAAGATTTTAGAATCCAACTTTTAAACCAATATTAATCACGCGAGTCAGCGGATAGTTCGGACGGTCGCTCTGGCGCGATTCCGGGTCACCCCACATGAAACTGCTGATTGTAAACAGATTGTATGCGCTTGCATAAAGGCGGAACTGGTTCATTCCGATTTTCTTCATGAAAGGCATGTCGAAATTGTAGCCCACTTCAAGGCTCTTCAGACGGAGGTAGCTGGCATTGCACAGATACAGGTCGCACTGACGGTAGTTATTTGCCTGAGCAGTTGCAGATATACGCGGGAATTTCGCCGTATAAGTATCTTCAGAAGAACGCCAGGTGTTCTCGTACTGATAGAGCAGAAGTCCCTTGTTCTGCGTATCGCCCAAAGGCTGTCTGAATTCCGAAAGCAGACGGTCTACGTTCCATGCGCCGGTAAACTGCGCGGTCACGTCCCATCCCTTCCAGCTGAAGCCGATATTCAGACCGGCGGTATATTCCGGCGTATCGGTAAAGCTGAGGTCGCGGCTGGCATCGTCACCGTCGATCACACCGTCTTTGTTCAGGTCGACAAACACGGCATCACCCGGTTTCAGCGTCAGGCCATGGTCGGCGATAGGAATACCGAATTCAGACCGGTATCTCGCATCAGCCGTTTCGTCATAGAAGCCCCAGAACTTATAGATGGAACGCGAGCCGATGGTACGCCCGGTTTCATACATCCATTCCTCGTTCTGCTTCACCTCGTTCATGTAAACGATTTTGTTGCGCGCGAACGAGAGATTGAAGTTCGCCCAGTAACGGAACTCGTCACCTATCTTGTCGTTCCATTTCAACTGGATTTCATAACCGTGGTTTTCTGTCTTTCCGACGTTCATGATAGGCAGGGTCATACCCAAAATGCCCGGCATGTAAGTCGGCTGGCTGAGAATATCGCGACGTTTTTCCTTAAAATAATCAAAACTAATACCTAATTTTTCATTGAAAACAAACAAGTCTACACCATAATTCTGCTTCACAGCTTTTTCCCACGTCACGTCCGGATTCGATTTTGTCGATTCATACGCGCCCGGCTGGTTGCTTCCCGCCATACCGAAATTATATCCGTCGCCGCCCAGCACGTATGCGTCCGGCAGATAGAGGAAACGGTTGTTTCCGTTGTTGTCATTACCTACCATACCGACTGATGCACGCAGCTTCACGTAGTTCACATATTTCTTGATCGGCTTGAAAAAATTCTCTTCACTGAGCACCCATCCGATAGAACCTGCAGGGAAGAATCCGTAACGCTTGCCCGGGGCGAAGTTTTCGGAACCGTTGTAGCCGGCATTGAACTCTGCCATGTAGCGGGTCTTGTAGTCGTATGTGACACGGCCCACAAAACCTACATACGCCGAAGGAATATCATCGTAAGTTCCGCCCGGATAGTAACGCTTCGACTGGTTGTAGAGCAGCAAAGCTCCTACGCTATGATCGCCGAACTGACGATTGTAGTTCAATGAAGCTTCCATATACCAGTCGCGGGCTTTTCCGGTGCTGTTCATGCCATATGAAAGCTGAGAATCGGTACCTTCCTTACGGTAACCGATCGAACCGTCTTCATTGAGCACTGGATAATAGGACGCCTTTGAAGAGCTTGACTTCTTCTCTGTCCAGTAGCTCGAGTTATACGAACCTTTAATCTTAAGCGAAAGCCCCTTGGTGATGAAGTCGAGTTTCTGGTCCAGCATCAGGTCGACATTCAGCACGTTCGTTGTCAGCATTCGCGCACCCTTGCCGTAGTAAACGTTCAGACCGTCCGCACCGGTGAAAGGCAGATAGTCCGGATTGGAAAGGACATGCTTTCCGTCCACGATGCCGGCTCCGGCAAACGGAACGGCCCAATACAGCTGGCGGAACAATTCGTCCTGGCTTCCCACCGATTCCGGCGTACGCTTCGACTCGATACGTCCGCCGATGTTGACTGAAACCAGCGTGGACTTCGAAACGTCAAAGTCGAGGTTCGCACGGTAGTTGTAACGCTTGTAGTTGAAGTTGAAGTCATCCGTTGCGGCAAGCTGCTTGAACATACCGTCCTGGGTAAACATACCGGCAGAAACGAAGTAACGCATACGGTCGGTACCTCCGGAGATGTTCACGTTGTGCTGCGACTGGAAAGACGCCTTGTTCATACAGTAGTCTATCCAGTTGATGTCCGGATACATGATGGGGTCGGTATGGTCGCGGAACTTGATAAGCTGCTCTTCCGTGAAAGTAGGCACACCGCCGTCGTTCACCATCATGTCATTGTAATAGGAAGCATACTGGTAAGAGTTCGCGAAATCCAACTGGCGGGTCCGCAAGTTGACTCCGGCAGAAGTGGAGAACGAAATCTTCGCCTTTCCTTCCTTACCGCGTTTGGTGGTGATAAGGATAACACCGTTCGCACCGCGCACACCAAACACGGCGGTAGCCGAAGCATCCTTCAGCACGGTGATGCTCTCCACTTCGTTCGGGTCGATCTGCGAGAACTCACGTTCCACACCGTCCACCTGAATCAACGGAGCCGCATTGTTCCATGTAGCGATACCGCGCACATACAAGTCCGCATCATCGGCACCCGGCTCACCGGAATACTGCACCGAAGAAATACCCGTTACCTGACCTGAAAGCACATTCGAAAGTGAACCGGCAGGAGTCTTCAGCAAATCGTCACCCTTCATGGAAGAAATGGCACCCGTAATCGTCACCTTTTTCTGCGCGCCGTAAGCCACAACCTCTACTTCGCCCAGCATCTGGGAATCGTCTTCAAGCACCACATGCAGTTCCTTTCCCGGACTGTATTGGGTGATGACCTGGTCCTTATAACCGATAAAAGAGATTTTGATTTTCCCGCCCTTGGGAACCTGCAGGGAGAACCTGCCGTCGAAATCTGTAATAACTCCGATTGTGGTACCTTCCACAACCACACTTGCACCGATAATGCCCTCTCCATTCGTATCAACAACTATACCTTTAATAGTCTGCTGCTGCTGGACAGCCTGAACCTCCGCAACAGAGCCGGCCGCCGAAACCGCAAAAGGAGAAAGAGCCATGAAACCCGTGCATGCCATCCACGCCACCCATTTAGGGTTTTGTCTTAATGAATCTGATTTCATTGTTTTTCTCAGTTTTAAATTAAGGATAATAATTCTCTCACATGGCCGAACATTCATTTGCAAACGGCAACAAATATTCATACCAACGCTTGCAAATATATTAAACTAACATCGCATAATTTAATAAAAATCATGCAAGAAACATATAAAAATTGTTCATAACATGCTTTCAGATATGCCTGGAGGCGAATTTAGCTTTCAATAATTCGTCAATGATAAAAAAACATTTCAAATCTTATCATAAGGAATATTAACAGAGGTTCCGGCTGTTCCGCTCTTCCAGCCTACTCAGACTCTCAAACGGAAGTCTGAAAAAAGGAAAGCAAAGCACGGATATTCTTGCAAACAGGCCAATGACAACAAGTAGATGTCAAGAATTAGTTTATGCAAAATCTGTCTGTTCTGAAACGCAGATTAACGCGGATTTTCGCAGATGATTGCGCTAATTATCTGCTTTGAATCTGCGTTAATCTGAAATGCTATCCGGCCACCTGAAGACCCGTTCCCAAACGAATAATGCAAACTGACCGGACTGCGGAAAACCAGCGCATGGAGAGATTTGGACAGATGGATGAAAGAGGGGAAAATCAAACCCCAAGGACGTGCGCCCCACCGGGCTTATACACTTTAAAAAACGGACAAAGGCGGCATCGGATGTTCCTGCCGCCTTAAAAGTCCATATAAATTCCTTTAGAAGTTATATCCAAGAGTAATATAAGTGGTAGCCACCTTCACATGGTCATTGATTTCATTGAAGTCCTTGCCATAATGAACTCCGAAATAAACGGGCTTATAGCTCAAATTCACACCAATATGCCAGCCAGCCTGAAAACGCTTGAAAGCATCAATGCCCAACGCGTCATTCATTTCATCCTTGTCGAACAAGTTATATTCTGAATCTGTCTGTCCGCCGCCATAGCCAGATTCAATCTTATATTTACCGGAAAGATTAAAACGGAAATCAAACCCGAAGAAAGGTTCTATCGAAAAATCGTCCGTCACATTGAAACGGTAAAGCAGATGAACAGGAATGTTCAAAGACATCGCATTCATTTTTTCCGTAACATCATAGCCGTAATCATTATAATCTTCACTGTATGCCCTGTATTGGAAAGCAACGCCTGCCTCAATATACAAAGGAAGTTTTTGGGTCACACTGAATCCTCTCAGATATCCTAGCGTAAAGCCTTTCATATCCAAGTCATCAGCTCCGCGGATATCCGTTTTCAACTTGGAAGGGTTATAAGATACATACAAACGGTTCCACCCGTCCGTCGTTACCGATGTAAACCGAGAAGAAACGGACGATGAAGAAGATTTGGAATTCACGAACTGCGCAGAAGCAGTAGTCGCCAAAGCGACAAACGCCAGCAACAAACACTTTCTCAGATTTTTCATAACACTTGGTTTTAAATTAAAAACAATTGGCTTCAAAGATTAAAATTCATTTTCCAGACATTGGCCGTACCATTGTCGCTTCCTCTTTGAGAAACGAAATAAACAGACTTTCCATCCTTGCTCCACACAGGACTCAGGTCATCGGCCGCATGATAAGTAAGCTGCACTAAAGAAGAGCCATCCGTCTTAACTGCATAAATATCCAGATTCATATAGCTGAAACTTTCCGTTTCTATTTTACTGCTCCCCACAAATACAATCCACCGCCCGTCGGGCGAAAGAACAGGAGAAGTAAAACTTTTCTCCGGATCTGAAACAATACACTCCTCTGTTCCAGTCTGATAATTGACTTTCCATATTTCGCTTTTCCCAAAATCATTAACCCTGGCACAAACAAAAGCTGGTTCCGATTTCAATGGATACGGATTCATTCCTGCCGTATAAGTAGACAAAAAATTGCTCTCCACATTATAGCTCCATATACTGACACCCTCCGTTTCCTGACGGGCGAAAAATATCTGCGACATGTCATCGGAATAGACCGGCGAATAGTCCGTGCTTCCATTCGTTATCTGCCGGCAGACATATCCTTCTCCAGCACTCGTCTGAAAAATCTGGTTTGTCTTTCCCCTAGACTCAGAAAAACATATATATTTCCCGTCGGGAGAATACGAAAAATCAATGACACCCGTACGGTTCGTGCGCTGGACAGAAGAGCCCTGCCTGCCCAAATCCTTCACAAAAATATTTCTTGCATTATTTCTTGCGCCCAAATAGGCAAGACTCTTACCATCGGCGGACACATCCAAGATTCTATTTGAGAACCAATTGAGATTCCGAGCCGAACGCTTCACTATCGGCATACAGACACAGTCTGCATCCGAAGTAATCTTTACAAACTGGTTGCCTGCCTCTTCGGGAACAGCAACAACAGAATAATCAACCGTTTGAGCCTTGATATCCAATAAAGAAAGGCATATCAGAACACTTAAAAGAATACTGTTTTTTTTCATTTTTGTTGCCAAGCAGTTATCATTTACAACAAAAATAAACAAAACATTCAAGAAATACAAAAGAAAAATAAAGAAAACCAAGAAACACATCAAGTATTTATTGCCCGCCCATGCCAATAAGCATTCAGCGCAGACGCTGCAGCTTGACTATTTCGCCCAACTCCGGAATAATTACGTTTATGCCACGCTTCTTCGCCTCATCCGCAAACACATGCGGAGGATCGAACAGCGGTTCGTCAGACAGATCGAATGTGCCATAATGCATCGGAATGGTAACGCGCGCGTGCATTTCTTCCGAAGCTGTCAGCGCATCGTAAGGAGAAATGTGGTTGGGCTTCATAAACCAGCGCGGCTTATAGGCGCCTATGCCTATCATGCAATAGTCAATATGAGGGAAAAGCCCGGGAAGCTCGCTGAAATGAGCCGCATATCCCGTATCGCCGCTGTTATATATGGTAATGCCATCGGCCTGAATCATAAATGATCCCCACAGACGGATACCGCCGTCGTTCACACCCCGTTTGCTCCAGTGCTGGGCAGGAAGGAAAGTCAGACGCAAATCACCGTCGGCATACTGCTCGTACCATCCGGCCTCAATGGTCTGTAGCTCAGGGAACCAGCCTTGTATAAGCGTGCCCGTATTCAAACCGCAAAACAGCTTCATCTGCGGATTATCTTTGACCAGACGCTCCACGCTCGGCTTGTCGAGATGATCAAAATGGTCGTGGCTGATAAGAAGATAGTCAATGTTCCGGAAAATTGAAGGATTGGCAGGAAACTGGCTCCGCCGCTTGACGAACGGTATGCTTCCATAAACCGGATCAATCATGAAGCGTTTGCCTCCCAACTGGAGGAAAAACGAATTGTGCCCCAGCCAGATCAGGGAATTTCCGACAACAGCGTCCAACGAGCGCAGGTAATGCACCTTCGGATTCCATTTGACTGTCCGTTTCTCCTTGCGCTGGGGATTGGGAGAGAGCCGCCATTTCAGAACACTTCCTACCCCCGGCCTCCACCTGTGCTGACGGTTGAAGAATTTCCCGTTCACATTCGGATTCCCCCTCCAGTGCGGATTGACGCACTGAAGTTTCTCATTCCGACGGAATATGATACGCTCCCCCATAAAGACAAAGCCAATAAAAAGTTATTTTTCAAGCAAATCTTTCAAAAATGCGTCAAGCTCTTCGTCAAGCCCTTTCAACAACTCCCCATCAAGCAGCAAAGTGTCATCATCAAGCAGCAGGAGTTCGCACACCGTTTCTTTCTCGTCGTCGACAAGCACAAACGAATAGGGCTTCAACAACGACAAATGCTCAAACACTCCTTCGTCTTTCAAAGCTGTCAGAACTTTTTTCAGCACCGGCTCCACCACGTCGTAAAAATCATCCGATTCATAATTCACCCATTCCTCGATGATGGCCCGCGCCAGTTCTTCCTCATCGTCATTGAAAACAAGCAGTTCGCCGCTGTCTGAATTAGGCTGCACGTGGATATCCGTAACAGCCGAGTTTTCATCTCCCCCGGCATATCCGGACACTGCCTCACGAAAAGCTGCAGCCAATGCAGAATATGATTGTTCGCTCAGTTCCATAAGTCCTTAATTTTTTCATACCTCAAATGTACAAAAAAAATGACTTACACAAGAATTATTCGCATTAATTGTTTTCAAAACGGCTCATCTGGGAGTGCAGATGCAGAAAATCCGTTGCCCGCTTCGACAATTGCAAGGAATTGAACTTCCATACCATATCTTCTTCCGAACCGTCTTTGATATAAGGTTTTGCCTTGTCGAGCCAATCTTTCGCCTCATCCAGCCTCCCCTCCATTTCTGCAGCCAAAGACAGGTTCAATGCAGCATGTGCCTTCATATTTCCCGACTTGCGTCCGTCGTACAGCTGCTTCCACAAGCTGTACGCTCCCCGCCAGTCGCCTTCGTTCACAGATATGGCAGCGTCCCGCATCTCTACGCATCCCCCCGCATAATAGATGCGTTCGGCTGGAGTCCAGTACGGCACCAGTTCCCGCCCCATCGCTGCAGCCGAAAAACGGGCCATCTCAGTAATCATCCTTATGTCCGACGGAACATCATTCAGATTCCATTCGACACTGTCTGCCGAAACCACCGCATACAAAGGCTTCTCCCTGACAGGAGAATAGACATGCAACACAGAAGTCACCCTTGTACGGACAACGGGCCAGGATTCAAACATCCCGGGATATTCAACCAGCTTCTTTTCATTGGAAATAAAGACCCTGTCGAGCGAAAAGATTACGTCAACGCCCAAATCAGCGGCCAGCTTCTTCACTTCGTCGTGCGTAAGGGGACGGTAGCCGTTTCCCTCCGCCCGCAAGTCATTCAAGGCCGAATCGCATATAATCACCTGGTCAAAATATTTGGCATCGGCAAGCACATCGGCCAGGGCTTCGGTAGAAAGTTTTCCGCTGCCGTCAAATGTGCCCAAAGTTGCCAGATTGTTTTTCGCTTTGGGAATTACAGGCATATTGTTTACCACGGCAACCGTCTGCACCTGTACAGGCAGGGTGACTTTCGCCGGACACAGCTGCTCGAAAGAGAACGTCTGTATGGAGCTGCACGAGAACAGCCCGCAGACACATATCAGGAAACATAAGACACGTACGTTCATCATACACATACAAGATTGGTTTACATCCACAAATGTACAAAAATAATGCAGACGGCAAATAAGCGTGTGTTCAAATTTTCCTACAAACTGCTGCTGGGGAAGCGCTTGCAAGCCACAAAAAACGCCGCCCGGAAAATCCCGGAACGGCGTTCACATCGTTTCATCCGATAAGATTACATATTCTTTCCGTGGCAGTTCTTGTATTTCAAACCGCTTCCGCACGGACACGGATCATTGCGTCCGATCTTCTTTTCCGCATGATACGGCTGCTGCTTTGGCTGTTCGCGTGTGTCGCGTGAAGCAGCCGCCTGCTGGTTCGGATCGGCAAGATCCTGTTTCTCTTCCCTGTACTGTTGCTGCGGACGCTGGGGTTCCGGAGCCGCTTCACGAACCTGCTGAGGTTCCTGCACCGGAATCTGGGCACGCATCAGGACAGAAACCGTATTGTTGTTGATCTTGTTCACCATATTGTCGAACAGGTTGACCGATTCAAGCTTAAATATCAGCAGCGGATCTTTCTGTTCGTAGCTTGCGTTCTGAACCGAATGCTTCAAGTCGTCCAGTTCGCGCAGGTTTTCTTTCCAGGCATCATCAATCGTATGAAGCAGGATGGCCTTTTCAAACGCCTTTACAATAGCCTTCGATTCCGTTTCGTATGCCTCCTTCAGATTTACGGAAATGTTATACATACGCTTTCCGTCGGTAATGGGAATCATGATGTTCTCATAAATCTGTCCCTGGTTTTCATAAACCTGCTTGATGACCGGGTTGGCAATCTGCGCCATACGGTCCATCTTACGCTTGAAGATCTCCATTGCGGAATCAAATGTCTTGTTTGCCAGTTCCTCTTTCTTCTTGTTGCGGAAGTCTTCTTCCGTGAACGGAGTTTCCATGGCAAGTGTCTGGAACATTTCCATGCGCGCATCATCAAACGCAGGCTGTTCAACGGCATAGCAGCAGCGGTCCCAAATCATATTGGCGATATCCATGCCGATACGTTCGCCCATCAACGCGTGGCGGCGCTTGGTGTAAACCACAGTACGCTGCTTGTTCATCACATCATCATATTCAAGCAAGCGCTTGCGGATACCGAAGTTGTTTTCTTCCACCTTCTTCTGCGCACGCTCGATCGAATTCGAAATCATCTTATGTTCAATCATCTCCCCTTCCTTGAAGCCGAGCTTGTCCATCACATGGGCAATGCGGTCGGAAGAGAAAAGACGCATCAGGTCATCTTCCAATGAAACAAAGAATACGGAAGAGCCCGGGTCACCCTGACGTCCGGCACGACCGCGCAACTGACGGTCTACACGGCGCGACTCGTGGCGTTCGGTACCGATAATCGCCAAACCTCCGGCAGCCTTCACTTCCGGACTCAGCTTGATGTCCGTACCACGGCCCGCCATGTTGGTAGCGATAGTCACCGTCGAACTCTGGCCGGCCTTGGCAACGATTTCGGCTTCCTTCTGATGCAGTTTCGCATTCAGCACGTTGTGCGGAATCTTCCGCATGTCAAGCATCTTGCTCAACATTTCAGAGATTTCGACAGAAGTAGTACCTACCAGCACCGGACGGCCCGCAGCCACCATCTTCTCGATTTCCTCAATCACAGCCTTGTATTTTTCACGCTTCGTCTTATAGACACGGTCGTTCATGTCGACACGTGCAATCGGACGGTTGGTAGGAATGACCACAACATCGAGCTTGTAAATGTCCCAGAACTCTCCCGCTTCCGTTTCGGCAGTACCGGTCATACCGGCCAGCTTATGGTACATACGGAAATAGTTCTGCAAGGTAATCGTTGCGAAAGTCTGCGTGGCAGCTTCTACCTTCACACCCTCTTTCGCTTCAACAGCCTGATGCAGTCCGTCGCTCCAGCGGCGTCCTTCCATGATACGTCCGGTCTGCTCGTCAACGATTTTCACCTGTCCGTCCATCACTACATAGTCCGTGTCGCGTTCAAACATCGTGTAAGCCTTCAGCAACTGGTTGATGGTATGCACGCGCTCCGACTTGATGGCATAGTTGGTGAGCAGTTCGTCTTTCTGCGCCAGTTTCTCTTCATCGGTCAGTTCTTTCCGGTTTTCAAGTTCAGAAAGCTGTGCGGCGATATCGGGAAGCACAAACAATGTAGGATCCTGCGAGTTGCCTGTAATCAGGTCAATACCCTTATCCGTAAGGTCTGCACTCTTCAGCTTCTCATCGATTACGAAATACAACGGTTCAACAGCCTCCGGCATACGCTTGTTGTTCTGCTCCATATAAATCTCTTCAGTCTTCAGCATGCCGGCCTTGATACCCGGTTCGCTGAGGAACTTGATGAGCGGCTTGTTTTTAGGAAGAGCCTTGTGGCTGCGGAACAGTGCCAGGAATCCGGCCTCCTGATCTTCTTTCTTGTCAGAAGCAATCAGGCGTTTCGCATCGGCAAGGAACTGAGTGGCGAGCTTGCGCTGCGCCTCAACCAGACGTTCAACCAACGGACGGAGGGTTTCAAACAACTGCTGGTCGCCTTTCGGCACCGGACCGGAAATGATCAGCGGAGTACGCGCGTCATCAATCAGCACCGAGTCCACCTCGTCGACAATTGCATAGTTATGCTTGCGCTGCACCAGATCTTTCGGAGAAATGGCCATGTTGTCACGCAGATAGTCGAAGCCAAATTCATTGTTCGTACCGAAAGTAATGTCGGCCATATATGCACGGCGGCGAGCCTCAGAGTTCGGCTGGTGCTTGTCGATACAGTCAACGCTCAAGCCATGGAACATATAGAGCGGTCCCATCCACTCCGAGTCACGTTTTGCCAGGTAATCGTTGACAGTCACTACATGCACGCCGTTTCCTGTCAGTGCATTCAAAAATACCGGAAGTGTGGCCACAAGCGTCTTACCTTCACCTGTAGCCATCTCAGCGATCTTGCCTTGATGTAGAACGACACCGCCAAACAACTGCACATCGTAGTGAATCATGTTCCAGACAGTTTCATTTCCTCCTGCCTGCCAATGATTCTTCCAAACGGCCTTGTCGTCCTCCAAACGGACAAAGTCATGTCCCTTTACCGCCAGTTCACGGTCGAAATCCGTAGCGGTCACAACCAGCTCTTCGTTTTCAGTGAAGCGGCGGGCGGTATCCTTGACAATAGCAAAAGCAGTGGGGAGCACTTCATTAAGAGCCTCCTCATATTTGTCAAGCACTTCCTTTTCCAGCTTGTCTATCTGGTTAAAGATAACTTCACGCTTTTCTATTTCAGTATTCTCAATAGAAGCCTTCAGATCATCAATCTTCTTGTTCAATTCGGCAGCAGAATCCTTGATGTATTTCTTCAGTTCTACCGTTTTGGCACGTAGTTCGTCGTTGGACAGCTTCGATATCTCAGGATATACGGCTTTCACTTTTTCAACCCACGGCTGAATCTCTTTCATGTCGCGCGTAGCCTTGTTACCGAACAGCTTGCTTATAAATTCATTGAATCCCATCTTATGTTATAGTTTTTATTATTATCAAAAATTAAATTGAAACCGATAGGCGTTTTTCATAAAAACAGCCAGCTCCCGACTTCCGCTCGGTTTATTCACGAATGTCGGTCATAGGAGGAACTGTGCAGGCATTAGGTGCCCTGATGCGCATGAAGTGGGCCAAAGTAGGAACGATGGCAGCAATTTTTACCGGATTATAAAGTTTCTTAGGCTTTACGCCGAAGCCGACAAATACCAGCGGAGAAGAGCTGTATGCCTCACGCACGACATTCACCTGATGTGAATATTCATTCACCACAGACCATCCCGGCATCACTTCAATATAAATGTCACCCGAGCGGTAGGGATTGTACGTGTTGCGTATCTTTTCGATTTTCGGAGTCCATGAACCCAAAAGCAGACGCTGCGCCGAATAAGCGTTCTGCACCCCGCTCATCTGCACCACAAATTCAGCCGAGCGGCTCATCATCTCCACCAGATTCAGCTTTTTCTCTTCAATCAGCTTATGATTAAGATAAATCTGACGGTCGTAATAAGTTTCAACGTACTGTCCCGGACCATAAATGGCCATCAGATACATATTGAGCAAAGCCGCACAACGCTTGATATGGAACTCGCCTCCAGGAATCCGGTATTGGACCGGATCAACCGGATCAGGATCACTGTAGCCCGTCGATGTGATAAAGAAGAGCGTGTTCTTCAAACCTACCTTGCGGTCAATCAGGTCCAGAAGATCGCCAATGGAATTATCCAGACGCACATAAACGTCCTGTATTTCCATCGAATATTCCGCATTCGGCCTGTGCGCATAATTCCCGGCATAATACGACAGCGTGAGCAAATCAGGAATGTCATCCTGCCCCATTTTGGTCGCATTGAAGCAAGCCGCAGCCAAACGGTTCACCTCATCATTCACATAAGGCGAAGTCTTGAATCTTTTATACTTTTCATACCGCTCATCATCAAAGTCATGCTTGAAGGTAAGCTGCTTGTTGGAAGAAGTGATATACTTGTAAGCCGTAACCGGATGATAAGGCTGCCACACCAGTTCTCCAATCCGGAAGTCCAGCCCTTCACGATCGTTATAAGTGCTCACCCATTCGGGGAAAACGCCGTAATAAGTGGTTCCGCTCCATTTTCCGTTTGCGTCGTTCAGCCAAAAAGCCCCTTTGGCCGCATGTCCGGCGGCCAGAATGGCCATCTCACGTGTAGGAGCGATGGAATAAACCTCCGCCATTCCCTGAGTCGCAACCATCAGTTCGTCCGACAACGTAGAAACCTGCAAGTATTTCGGAGAAGAATTTTCAGAAGTATACACTCCGATGAAAGCCTGGTCGTCGACCGACTTCACCAGACGCAAAGTGCTACGGTCCATCCATCGGTTTCCCGGAATGCCGTTATAATAAGGAGAAGTCCCCGTGTAGACAGCGGCTGTAGCCGACGAACGGTCCACATTGATAAAGTCATATTCCGCATCCGTATAAATGCGCCCTTCTTTCAGCAGACGCTTGAAGCCTCGCTCGCCATATAAAGCAGAAAAAGCTTCGATATAATCGGCGCGTAACTGATCAATGGTAAGCCCGACCACCAGCCGCGGCACGGCAGAACCTGTCTGAGCCTGCAGACCGGTAATGACAAATACCGTCAATAAAGATGTCAGTATGCGTTCTTTCATTATCTATTTTTATAAACTAAAACATGGCTTACAGCATTAACCAGCAAACCGAGTGCCAAAGGTAATACTGTTAAATTGAATTTTTGCGGTAAAAGCAGGAATAACGCTATAAAAATTGTTAAATACACTGCATTAATCCAATGATACAGGTCTTTTTTACGTTTCATGTCCCTATACACCATCACCGGAAGATAAAGCAAGGGAAGCGGATTGAACAGCCAAAGCAGCCAGTTTGACCCCACCGTAGGATGGACTGATACAAAAAAAAGGAAAGCAACGACGCAGCCTGCCACCCCTTGCGACAAATAAAGCAGAATGTCCCATCCCCAGAAAATGCGGCGGCGTTTCCACTGCCACCATCCGATCAGCACGTTCAACGCAAGGAACAAAGAGGCTGCCATCATAGGAGAAAGAGGGAAAGGCGGTTCGGTTTCGGGCTCCACATCCACAATCTTCTCTTCACGAAGCACCAGCGGACGCTGCGTACCATCCTCTCCAAGGATATATGCGCTGGAGGCAAAAGCCTTCATATAAAAGGGCGCAAACATCTGACGGCGGTTGTCTATCGGACGGTCAGCCTCTGCCCCCAGGCAAAAGTCAATCCCCATCTCATCCCAGGGAGAACCGGCAGTGAATTCATGCACGATGCTGCGGAATGTTTTGCGGGGAGAACCGGCGGAATAAACAACTTTCCCCCGAATGCACTTTTCTATCTGGTCACGCGCTCTTGTGGTACAGTTGTCGTAAAAATAATTATAGCGGTATGTGCGGTTCTCAGGGCGGTAGTTCTCTTCAAGCAGGCCAAGCAAGCGCACCTTCTCATCATAAGTAAGGTTCAACGTCTGCTGCCATACGGATGATCCGCGCATTGCATATTCCGCTTCAAAATAGCTGTAAGGAGAAATCCCCAACTGATAATCGGTTTCACCTTTCACAAAACGGTAGACAAAATGGGGCGTGCTGAAACTGAACATGCCGTAATTGAACACCAGATCGACACCTTGCGTGAAATTCTGGTAACGGATAGCCGTATGCCCGAACAGAGCATAGATCTCATTGCCCGGCGCGCATGTGACCAGACTGAGCTGAATACTGTCGCGTGACTGCCGGGCATGAAAAGGAACGACCGAACACACAAGAAACAGAAGCGCAAACAACCGCAATTTACAATTCATATACATTAATTATATAAGCACTATTAAAAAACCAACCCGGACAACTCCCCAGGCTTGTCCGCAAGGAATTCCCCGTCCAGGACAAAATGACAGAGCATTTCCTGAATACGGCAACTATTCCGCCACAAAATTACGGAGAATCTCTGGAATAACCTCAAAAAAAGCCAGAAAGTCAGTCCGACCTCTTTTATATGCAACGAAAGCACCGGAAGAAAGCATTTCGCAAGAATAAAAATACCTAATAAATCACGATTTCTTTACGATGTATTTATTTTTTCAGTTACTTTGCACCAAATTTAAACAACATAAAAGTGAACTTAATTATCGACATCGGCAATACTGTTGCGAAACTGGCAGTATTCGATGGTGACAAGATGGTAGAAGTGCTGCGCGGTTCGAACCATTCGCTTGACTGCCTCACCATCCTGCGCCACAAATATCC
Source organism: Bacteroidales bacterium SW299 (assembly GCA_019550975.1). Lineage (GTDB taxonomy): Bacteria > Bacteroidota > Bacteroidia > Bacteroidales > Bacteroidaceae > Phocaeicola > Phocaeicola excrementipullorum. The sequence goes on from SDWH01000001.1 coordinate 198,243, forward strand.
AATAAAACGGGGAATCATCGCTTCTGTCATCACGTTGAGCAACACAATCCGCCGGCAGCTGGCAGAAGTAGACTTCGAAATACTCGAATTAAACTACAAGACTCCTGTTCCGATTGCAAACCATTATAAAAGCCCGCAAACATTGGGGATGGACCGGCTGGCTGCGGTGGTGGGAGCCAACTATCTGCTTCCCGGGAAGAACCTGCTGGTCATCGATGCCGGCACAGCAATCACCTACGAGTTTATTGATGCCGAAGGAAGATATTGGGGAGGAAACATATCTCCGGGCATATATGTCCGGTTCAAAACATTAAACGCCTGTTGCGACAAACTGCCCCTCATCGACCGCAGGGGAGATTTGCCGGAATTCGGATACAACACAGAAACGGCAATCCGGGCAGGAGTCATCAAAGGCATGGAATTTGAGATAGCCGGATATATCCGCCTGATGCAAGAGAAATATCCCGACCTTTTGGTTTTTTTAACTGGCGGAGATAAATTTTCTTTTGATACAAACTTAAAAAGTATCATCTTTGCAGACAGATTTTTAGTATTGAAAGGTTTAAACAGAATTTTGAATTATAATGTCAAGTAAGAAAGCACTCATTGGCGCACTGTTCATTGCCGTTTCAGCAGCTGTTTCGGCACAGTCGAGCGTCAATTCCCCTTATACCCGCTACGGGCTCGGAGAAACATTCGACCAAGTTTTTGCCAACAATGCTGCAATGGGAGGTGTAGGCTATGCCTTGCGTTCCGACCTGCACATCAATCCAATGAATCCTGCCTCCTATACGGCCGTGGATTCTCTTTCATTCATGTTCGACACAGGCATGACTTTAAAAAGTTCAAACCTTCAAGAAGGAAACTACAAATCGAACGCAAAGAACGCAAGTTTTGACTATATTGCCATGCAGTTCCGCCTGCACCCGCGTCTGGGCATGGCCATCGGCTACACTCCCTTTTCTACTGTCGGATACAACTTCGACAGAAGCAAAAACATAGAAAACAGCGAGGTGACCATCAGCAACAACTTCTATGGCGACGGAGGAATGCAGCAAATCTTCGCAGGATTGGGATTCAAGATTCTGGACAATCTTTCAGTAGGAGCAAACATTGCCTACCTCTACGGAAAACTGAACTACCAGACAACGGCCACCTTAAGCAATGGAGGCGACCAGACAATTATCTATAACCAAATGTCGGTGAGCAGCTACAACGCCAGCTTCGGACTGCAATACACACAGCCGCTCAACAAAAACAATTCGCTTACACTGGGACTTGCATATACATTGGGACACGTGTTGAATATGCACGACACGCACGGCGAACAAGTAACCGACGGTTCAAGCTATTCAGCTCTGCAAACCCAGAGCACCGAAGATTCTTACGGCATACCGCATTCCTTCGGAGTGGGCCTTGCATGGAAGTACCGGAAGAACCTGACCGTGGAAGCAGACTATACGCTGCAGAAATGGGAAGACGTGAAATACAACAACCGCACGGACATGTATCAGAACCGTTCGAAAATCGCTGTAGGAGCCGAACTGCTGCCCAAAGAGTACGGAAGGAACTACTTCTCAAGAATCAGATACCGGATCGGGGCATACTACTCAACTCCTTATCTGAAAACCCCGTCATACAATCCGAACGCCGCATGGGTGAACGGACCGAAGGAATACGGGATCAGCGCTGGATTTGGTTTCCCTCTAAACCTGAACATGGCCAACAACGTATTGAGCATCACCGGACAATATGTCCGCGTAGCTCCTTCAGTCAGCGGATTGCTTTCGGAGAACCGGTTCGAACTGAAAATCGGACTGACTTTCAACGAACGGTGGTTCATGAAATGGAAGGTTAATTGACATGAGAATGAATTATTGGCACATTTTTATCTGTTCCATCCTGCTTTTCACCGTATCTCCGGCTAAAGGGAAAATTGCGGAGCTACAAGAACAAGACGGTCCGGAAATCAAACACAACATCGAACTTTACTCCAGGCTGATTAAGGCCGGTGAGTTTGAAAACGCATACGAACCATGGCTTTATGTATTCACTCACAGTCCATTGGCCACACCGGACGTATGCACAGACGGCACAAAAATCCTGCATGCCCTGATAGCTGCGGAACAAGACTCGGCCGAACACCAAAAGCTGTTCGAACAACTGACAGCCATCTACGACCGGCAGGCAGAACTGCTCGATTCATTGAACGTTATCAGCAAAAAGCCAGTGACCTTACAGGAAATCAGAGGAAGAAAAGCACATGAATATGTTGTGTTTGCCGGCGACCAGATGGACACTGACACTGTATATCAAATGCTGCAAGATGCCGTTCCCGTAACAGATGAAGCATCGGAATGCTACATGCTGCAAGATCTGATAAACATATCTCTAAAGAAACTGCAAGCGGACAATACGCATAAAAAACAATTCGTACTGGACTTTCTGACGGTTTCCGGACGGCTGGCACAAATAAAGGACAAGACTCAGGACGAGAAAGGCAGACAATTTTTAAAAATCGTAGAGAATGACGTGAATTCATGCTTCATCAACAGCGGCATGGCCGGATGCGAAAATATGCAGAAAGCATTCAAGCCGGAAATTGAAGCAAACAGACACAATCTGGTATACCTCAAACAAATCATTTCGATAATGGAAAGGCTCAAATGTACGGATGACGAAGCTTACTTCGCTGCTTCGGAAGCTGCATACTCAATTGAGCCTACCGCCGAAACGGCACTGGGATGCGCCTACATGTTCTACAAACAGGACAGTATCGGAAAAAGCCAGCATTTCTTCGACCAGGCTATCGAACTCGAAAAAGACACGCTGACAAAGGCAAAAAACAGTTACGAAGCCGCAGTCATGCTCTACAGCAAGAAACACTTCAGCAAAGCAAGGGAATATGCACAAAAAGCACTTTCATTCGACCCCAAATGCGGAAAAGCATATATGCTGATAGCGCAGATGTATGCTTCAAGCCCAAACTGGAGCGATGAAGCCACGCTGAACAAATGCACCTACTACGCGGCCATCGACAAGCTGCAGCAGGCAAAGGCCGCCGACCCCAGGCTGACGGACGAAGTGCAGAGGCTGATTGTCACTTATGCCACAAAGGTTCCGAAAGAAGAAGATCTGTTCTTTCTGGGACTGAAAAAAGGAAACGCTGTCACCATAGGCGGATGGATCAAAGAAAAAACAACCATTAAATAGATCGTGTATGGCCGATACCAAACAGACCGACAAAAAATACATATCCAGGATATTCATAACAGTTGCCGTGTGGACAACTGTTATGTTTGTTTTTCTCCCGTCGTGCGGAAAAAAGGAACAGGCAACTGCTGCCGCCGTAAAAGAAAGCGATTCGCTTCCCGACATGCGCACGCTCGGGGTAACGACGCTGGTATCAGACTCCGGAATGATACGCTATAAAATCATCACCGACGAATGGCTGGTATACAGCCACAGGAATCCGCCTTTCTGGGCCTTTGAAAAAGGAGTGTATCTGGAAAAATTCGACACGCTCTTCCATGTCGACGCAAGCATCAAAGCCGACACCGCCTATTATTATGAACAGAAAAAACTGTGGGAACTCAGAAGCAATGTACACATACAGAGCCAGCGGGGGGACAAATTCGACACGGAACTGATGTTCTGGGATCAGAACAAGGAAAAAATCTATTCCGACAGATTCATCCGCATCGAGCAAGTGGACAAGGTGCTTACCGGATACGGATTTGAATCGAACCAGCAGATGACAGAATATCAGATATATAACAATACAGGTATCTTTACAGTGGAAGATACGGCTTCGGCAGACTCAACGGCCCGCTCTGGAGGAAAACAACAATAAAAAAACGACATGGCAACAATCGCTCAACTGATCATTTCCGTGATGCTCGCGGCATTCTTTTCCAGCATGGAAATAGCTTTCGCCTCGACCGACAAGCTGCGCTTTGAAATGGGTAAAAAAGACAACCTCACCACACGCATACTGACCGTCTTTTACAACCATCCCAAAGATTTCATATCAACGATGATGACCGGATACATCGCTTCGCTGGCAGTCTTCAGCATACTGACCGCAAACTTCATGCACGGTCTGCTGGACGCAAAAGTCAACGTATCTCCGGCCTTTACACTGATACTGGAAATTATCGCAGCATCCGCAGTGCTTCTGGCACTTGGAGAATTTATGCCCAAGACACTGGCCAAAGCCAATTCACGCTTCATGCTCAAAGCTTTCTGTATCCCGGCGTACATCTGCTATATCATACTCTATCCTTTCGGCAAAACGGTCACTTTTCTTTCCGTAAGCCTGCTAAGACTCTCAGGAACCAAAATCAACAGGAAAGATCAGGAACGCGCATTCACGAAAGGCGACCTGAACTACTTCATACAAACCAGCATCGAAGAGGCAGGAGGAAATGAAGAAAACATTGACGACGAAATAAAAATTTTCCGCAACGCGCTCGATTTTTCAAACATCAAAATCCGCGACTGCATGATTCCGCGAACCGAAATCATCGCGGCTGAGTTCAATACCCAACTTGAAGAACTGAAAAATACATTTATCGAAAACGGAATAAGCAAAATCATCGTTTACAAAGACAATATCGACAACATCGTAGGATACATCCACTCTTCTGAAATGTTCCGCAACACGGAAGACTGGCAGAAGAACATCCGCTCCATTCCCATCGTACCGGAAACAATGGGAGCCAACAAGCTGATGATCCTTTTCAAGCAGCAGAAACGTTCGCTGGCTATAGTAGTCGACGAGTTCGGAGGAACTTCGGGCATCGTGGCAATGGAAGATCTGGTGGAAGAGATACTGGGCGACATAGAAGACGAACATGACACAAATTCAACGGTAGCAAAAAACATAGGAGAAAACGAATACATATTTTCCGGAAGACTGGACATTGAAAAAGCCAACAAAGAGTTCGGACTGGACTTGCCTGAAAACGACGAATACCAGACAATCGGAGGACTGATTCTGCACGAATACCAGAGCATTCCCAAAGTCAACGAAATTATCCGGATTGACAAATTTCAGTTCAAAATCATAAAAGTTACTTCCACAAAAATCGAACTGGTGAAGCTGAAAGTGGAGAAATAAGCATTTTTTTTTAAAGAAAATAGCTACTGAACAGCATTTTTTGTATCTTCGTGCGCAAATTGCTGAAATAACAATAAACAAAAAAATAACAAACTTAAATGGCAACTTTACAAACTATCAGAAGCAAGGGACCTTTGGTGGTCATTGTAATCGGACTTGCCCTGTTTGCGTTCATCGCTGGTGACGCATGGAAAGTCCTGCAGCCGCATCAAGGCAAACAAGATGTAGGTGAAGTAAACGGAGAAAAACTAAGCACTCTGGACTACCAGAAAATGGTGGACGAACTCAGTGAAGTCATCAAACTGACCAATGGACTGAATTCACTGTCCGAAGAGCAGCTGAACAACGTAAAAGACCAGGTATGGCAGAATTACGTCAACAATCAGCTGATTGCAGAACAGGCAGAAAAGTTGGGACTGACAGTCACCGACGCTGAAATCCAGGCCATCATCGACCAAGGCACTCACCCTCTGCTGATGCAGACTCCGTTCCGCAATCCGCAGACAGGAATGTTCGACAAGGACATGCTTCAGAAATTTCTGGTAGACTATGCGAATTTGGGAACCAGTCAAATGCCTGCTCAATATACTGAATACTATCAGAAAATGGGCGCTTTCTGGATGTTCATAGAAAAAACACTCAGACAGAGCACGCTGGCAGAAAAATACCAGAACCTGATCACCAAATCGCTGATTTCAAATCCTGTAGCAGCCGAAGATGCGTTTAAAGCACGCACCGAACAAAGCGACCTGCTGCTTGCCGGCATACCTTATTCTTCAATCAACGATTCAACGGTTGAAGTCAGCGACGATGAAATCAAAAAGCTGTACAATGAAAAGAAGGAACAGTTCAAACAACTGGCTGAAACACGCGACATACATTATATAGACGTGAAAGTTGTGCCTTCTGACGCTGACCGTGCGGCTGTTAAACAAGAAGTGACAGAATACAGCAATCAGCTCGACAAGACCAACTCGGATTATGCTACATTCATCCGCTCTACAGGTTCTTCTGTAGCTTATTCAGATGTGCCTGTCAACAAGTCTGTACTTCCTTCTGACATTGCCGCACGCCTGGATTCGACAGGATTGAATGAGGTATACGGCCCCTACTACTATCAGTCGGACGACTCATACAACGCATTCAAGGTTCTGGCAAAAGTATCAGCACCCGACTCAATCCAATTCCGTCAGATTCAAGTGTACGCCGACACCGAAGACAAGACAAAAATGCTTGCCGACAGTATCTACAATGCACTCAAAGGCGGAGCTGACTTCGAAAAAGTAGCCAAAATCTACGGACAGACCGGCGAAGCAACCTGGGTAAATGCAAGAAGCTGGGAAGGCGCGGAAATGGATGCTGACAATACCAAATTTATCAACACGCTGATCAACCAACCGAAAAACGAACTGGCTAATCTGACCGTCGGACAAACTCATCTGATACTTCAGGTTATGGACAAGAAGAGCATGCAGACCAAATATAAAGTGGCTGTCATCAAATGCCCGGTTGAGTTCAGCAAAGAAACCTATAATTCTGCATACAACAAATTCAGCCAGTTTGTAGCTCAAAACACAACGCTTGAAGACTTGCAGAAAAATGCAGAAGAAAACGGATACACGCTTCTTCCGCGCAAAGATCTGTCGAGCGCAGAGCATTACGTGGGCGGCGTAAAATCGACAGGCGATGTAATGAGATGGATTTTCTCGGCAAAACCGAATGAAGTTTCTCCGCTGTATGAATGTGGCGAAAACGACCACATGATGGTGGTAGCTCTCGACAAAGTACATAAGACAGGATACCGCGACATCAATTCAGTTGCCGCTACGCTGAAGAATGAGATCATTCGTGACAAGAAAGCTGAAAAGATTCTCGCAAGCATGCAGGGAGTCAATTCACTGGATAAGGTGAAAGCCATGGAAGGTGCTGTCAGCGACTCTGTAAAACATGTCACATTCTCCGCATCGGCCTACATCTCTGTAGCACACGCCAGTGAACCGGTTATCGGCGCAGCCGCTTCAAAAACAGAAGTAGGAAAGGTAAGCACACCGATAAAGGGAAATGCCGGAGTTTACATGATTCAAGTTTATGCGAAAGACAAGGGCACAGAAAAATTCGATGCCAAGCAAGAAGAATCTTCTTTGGCCAGCATGTTATCTCGCCCTGTTGCAAATCAGATATTCGGCGATTTGTATCAGAAAGCTAATGTAACAGACCAACGGTATCTGTTCTTCTAAACTGACAGCCGATATAAAAAACGGGAACCTCTCAAATGAAGTTCCCGTTTTTTATTTTCATATATCAGATCAATGCCCTGCAAGAATGTAAGCCTGGTAATGCGTCGTTTCATCCACTCCGGTCAACGACAAATAACCGCTTACTATTTTTCCGTCCGCCACCACAAGCGGATACCTGTCCTTATGGTCCCGATGCGCGTTTACGGCTTCTCCGTCTGCCGAAAAGTATTCGATTCTGAACCATCCTTCCGACCGGGGATGCAAAAGCCTTGCACGCACCTGATGAGAAACAATGCCCATATTCATGCGCAAATTAATTTCAACGCAAGGATGCACATGAAAGGCATCGTTCATCCGACAAATCATCATATCTACACCCAAACACCCGCTATAGTCATTCTCCAGCAAAGCGGAGAGCCGAACAGTCAAAGACGACTTTATCTGCCGCAGTGTGTCCACCGGAATAAACGAAGACAAAAAGGCTTCAATCTGCTCGTCCGTACACAGTCTGTTTTCCTTATAATTCCCGTGCAAGTCTGTTTCAAAAAGAGAATATCCGATGAAATAAATGCCGCCGCTCCCGTCTGCATAAAACTCCATCGCAAAATCTGCCACTTTCTCATACAAAGGTTCAGCCATAACACTTCCCTGCGTACGAAGCACACGCTCCACCCATCCCCGGACAGAAGAGCTCCAAGTTTCGGAAGATACTTTTACCAGTCCTCGCCCGCTTCCGGACCAGGGAGCTTTCAGCACAATCTCCCCCACTTCAGACATATAGAAGTTTACATCATCCACGGAATGACATACGACAGATTCACCGCAGGTACCTTCAATTTTACGCATTCCGACAAGCATCTCTGAACTGCGCTGCCGGCTGGACAAAAAACGGATACGCTGCACTTGAGAATCCGTCAGCAGAAACTCTTCCCCAATACCGGCAGACCGGAGCTGATGCAGGAACGCCGGATCCCACCCCCATGGAACATAACTTCCCTGTTCCCACTCCAGAATCCACTGAACGCGCGGAAAAAGGAAATCACTCCCCAATTGCGAATGCAGCAGTTCTGCCTGCTTCATGTCATCAATCCTCACCGACTCCCCGCCTTCAGCATACCATGCAGGCAGTACAGCCAAATCATACGCCATTTTCTGAATCTCCGCAGGAGCCTTATAGAAAGGCGTATTGTTAGCCAATGCCATATCATGCGCAGGATTAAAACAGTAAATCTTTTTCTCCATAATGTCCGTCATTCACTCAATGCCGTAAATATAAAGAAAATATGCAGATCTACATATCCGACAAACCAAAAACGTTGAACCGCTGTAACAAATCGGCTGTTTTTTTAAAAAGCCAATGCAGCATCCTCTCCGGCAAGGAAGCCAAACAAATAAAAAAATCAGAAACAGGCGAGCATAAACTTACAATATAAACAAAATACAAGAATATAAGTGTAAAACAGAAACCAAACAAGACAAAAATAAATCAAAATAAAACAAGAGCAGAAAAACACGAAATAAAAAGCACTCCTTGAAAAAGAAATAAAATCAAAAAGACGTAACTTTGTACTGTTATAAAACAATAAGACACTATTAAAAGTTTAATAACAACAAAAAGACAACAAATAAAGAGAAACAAAAGAACAAATAACAAATACACAATACAACCAACTAAAACCATAAGTTTATGTCAACATTAAGATTCAGAGTCGTAGAAAAAGCTTTTCAGACAAAACCTGTAGAAGTAAACGTCCCCAAAGAACGTCCGAGCGAATACTTCGGAAAGTACGTATTCAACCGGGAAAAGATGTTCAAGTATTTACCGTCAAATGTTTACGCCAAGCTTGTGGACGCAATGGACAACGGAGCCACACTCGACCGCAGCATAGCAGATGAGGTGGCCGCAGGGATGAAACGCTGGGCAAGCGAACTGGGCGCGACACACTACACCCACTGGTTCCAGCCGCTGACAGAAGGAACAGCCGAAAAACATGACGCGTTTGTGGAACACGACGGAAAAGGCGGCATGATGGAGGAATTTTCAGGCAAACTGCTTGTCCAGCAGGAACCTGACGCTTCTTCATTCCCCAATGGAGGAATACGCAATACATTCGAAGCCAGAGGGTACAGCGCATGGGATCCTTCATCTCCCGTATTCGTTGTTGACGATACACTTTGCATTCCAACGGTTTTCATCGCCTATACAGGAGAGTCGCTGGATTACAAGGCTCCCCTCCTGAAAGCACTGAGAGCCGTAAACAAGGCAGCCGTGGATGTATGTCACTATTTCGACCCGAAAGTAAAGAAAGTGGTGTCCTATCTCGGCTGGGAACAGGAATACTTTCTGGTTGACGAAGGCTTGTATGCAGCCCGCCCCGACCTGCTGCTCACGGGACGCACCCTGATGGGACACGAAGCATCGAAAAACCAGCAGCTGGAAGACCATTATTTCGGAGCAATTCCTACACGTGTGGCCTCCTTCATGAAAGATCTGGAAATCCAGGCACTCGAACTGGGCATTCCGGTAAAGACAAGACACAACGAAGTGGCACCGAACCAGTTCGAGCTTGCACCGATTTTCGAGGAATGCAACCTGGCCGTCGACCACAACATGCTTATCATGTCGCTCATGCGGAAAGTAGCACGCAACCACGGATTCCGCGTACTGCTCCATGAAAAGCCGTTCAAGGGCGTAAACGGTTCGGGAAAACACAACAACTGGTCGCTTGGAACAGACACAGGCGTCCTGCTGATGGCTCCAGGAAAAACGCCGGAAGAAAACCTGCGCTTCATCACGTTTATCGTGAATACGCTTATGGCCGTGTACCGGCACAACGGACTGCTGAAAGCTTCCATCATGAGCGCAACAAACGCACACCGCCTGGGAGCCAACGAAGCTCCTCCCGCAATCATATCCTCGTTTTTGGGCACACAACTGAGCAAGGTGCTCGACCACATGGAAGTCAGCACAACCGATGAACTGATTGCCCTTGGAGGAAAGCACGGCATGAAACTTGACATCCCGCAGATACCGGAACTGTTGATAGACAACACCGACCGCAACCGCACTTCGCCTTTCGCATTCACTGGAAACCGCTTTGAATTCCGTGCCGTAGGTTCAGAAGCGAACTGCGCAAGCGCCATGATTGCACTGAACACAGCCGTGGCCGAACAGCTCACCGAGTTCAAGCAGAAAGTAGATGCCCTCATCGAACAGGGAGAACCGAAAGTTTCGGCTTTGATTCAGGTGATCCGCGAATACATCAAACTCAGCAAGCCTATCCGCTTCGACGGCAACGGATACAGCGAAGAATGGAAAGAAGAGGCTGCACGCCGGGGACTTGACTGCGAAACGAGCTGTCCGATCATCTTCGACCAATACCTGAAACCGGAAAGCATCCGCATGTTTGAATCGGAGGGAGTCATGACCAAAAAAGAACTGGAAGCACGGAACGAAGTTAAATGGGAAACTTACACCAAGAAAATCCAGATTGAGGCAAGAGTATTGGGCGATCTTGTCATGAACCACATCGTACCGGTCGCAACCGAATACCAGAGCAAGCTGATAGACAACGTGTATAAAATGAAAGACCTGTTCCCGGCCGAAGAAGCATCCCGGCTCTCATCTGAGAACCTTGCCATTATACGCAAAATCTCAGAGCACGCCACCTATATCAAGGAACATGTCGACTCAATGGTGGAAGCACGGAAAGTCGCCAACAAGATTACAGACGAACGCGAAAAAGCCATAGCCTATCATGACAACATCGCTCCGATGCTCGAACAAATCCGCTATCACATCGACAAGCTTGAACTGATTGTAGATGACCAGATGTGGACACTGCCAAAATACAGAGAGCTGCTGTTTATCAGATAATTCATTTTTACATTATCCCTTATTTCTTATTGGTTGTTTGATAAAAACAGAGGGTGGTTTTCCGTGAGGAAAGCCGCCCTCGCCTGTATAATACACTCCGGCATCACCTCATCACAAACGTGTTCAGGGAATGGGGAGCTAACGTAACGTTCAGAAACTTCTTCCCTAAGCGGAATGTCGCGCAGCCTGGCTTGCCTCCAAAGTTTCCCGCCACAACGACATATTTCTTTTCCGGTGTCAGATAAGCGACCGCCAGCACGCCGTCCTTGTTCTTCGGACTGTATCCCACCATTTCGCTTCCGGGAACCACATAATGCGAAAAATGTTTCACTGCATAGTATTCGGCCGTATACCGGAACTTGCGTGTTTCGGGATCCACTTCAATCAGCGCGTTCTGATTCCATCCCCACGGGCTTGTACCCCGCTTGGGAAGCAGGAAATTCCAGTTGAACCACTCGTCGCAACCGTTCCCCACATTGTCGCAAATCAGGAAAAACGTATGCTCTCCCGCCTTCCAGTCCATCGATCCGTTTCCGCACTCGCTTTCCGAACAGATGTAATGATATTCTGGATATTGCTTGCGGATAGCCGGCAGGATTTCACGTCCCTCCCATTGAAAAGCCAGTCCGCTGATGCACCCGCGCAGTTTCTCGTCACTCAGGATTCGCTCCACATGATCCTGGCGGTTGGTATTGAAGGTTCCCAAATAAAGCTTCACATCCGGATGATGCTTCTTCAATGCAGGAGCAAGATAATCGCGATTGAAGCGCACCGTCCCTTCCGCCGTCCATGCACAGCCCGGATAAGGCGTATAGCTGTATGCCTCATTCTGATAAATCACCATGTCAATGTTTATTCCTTCACTCTTGTAAGCCTCGATGAACTTGCAGAAAAAATTGGCGTACGACTGAAGGTAACGGGGATCCTGAATGAAATAATCCTGCGTGGCAAGCCTGCGGGGAAACTGCCCTTTCCGCTCGCCCAGAAACTTCATTTCATCCTCGTCCACTTCATCTGAAGAACCATAAAGAAGATAGTCCAGACGGCTGTCCATCTTGTTGAAACGGCTACTCAAAACCGGATAATCCCCGTTTATCTTCATCCAACTCGGAGGGCTCCAGGGGGAAGTCCAGAAGGTCAGTTTTGGATTAAACTTTTGCGCTGCCCGTATCAAGGGAATAATTCCCTGCCTGTCGCGCCCGATATTGAAATACCGCAGTTCAAAATCTCCCGGCACCTCATCACAGCTATACCACGAACGCGCATAGTCGTTCGCATTCATGGAAATGCGCCCGCGCGTAAACTTCAGTTCTCCTTCGGGAGAAAAAAGGTTATACATGATTTCGTCCTGCTCGTCACGGGCCAGCATCAGCAGCGCATCCCAGTCAAGTTCATTGAATGTTGTTCCCCAGGCTCTGAACGGAACCCCTCTTTCTGTTCCGTCCATCTCCAGCAAAGGCTCCGAAAGAGCGTCAGTCTGGAGTTTCACCCTGCTTTCTTTCCAGCAGTTTCCTTCCGTACTGCTCACCCATACATACGACTGGGCCTGAAGCCCAGCAACGAAGCCCAAAGCACATAAAGCAATTGACGCTTTCTTCTTAAAACACGATTTCATCGATAGATATGTTAAAGTTAAAAATATCATTCCGCAAAGGACAATACTCAACGGATACTTTGTCCGCCTATCCCGACAAATTCTACAGTCCAAGGGCTGGAACATAGAATCTGCAGGCACAGATACAGATACCTTCCGCGCTCCCCGCACGTCATTTGTTCTTTTCCTCCTGATATTGGGTGGGCAGCATTCCGAACTGTTCCTTGAAACACTTGCTGAAATAGCTCGACGAGCTGAATCCGACGCGGTCTGCCACCTCCGATATGGTAAGCTGGCTGCTTTCGAGCAACTGGGCAGCCCTTTTCAGGCGGATGGTACGGATGAATTCCGTCGGGGTCTGTCCGGTTATCGACTGAAGCTTCCGGTAAAGATTCATGCGGCTCATTCCCATATCACTGCTCAATGCCTCCACATTATATGAAGTGTTGTCCATATTGTTTTCAATGCATCCCAATGCCCGCTTGATTATCTGCTCATCGAGGGATGTGATCGTAATGCTCGCAGGGTTTACCTCCACGCTCCTCTGAAAATCCTTCTTCCGCATTTCCTGCTTTTCAATCAGTTTCCGGATGCGCACCCGCAACATATCCATATTGAAAGGCTTTGCCATATATGAATCCGCCCCGACCGAATAACCGTTGATCTTCAAGTCGTCCGAAGTGCGCGCCGTCAACAGAATAATCGGAATATGCGACGTTTCCATATTTGTCTTGATGCGCCTGCAAAGCTCTATACCGTCTACGTTAGGCATCATGACATCACTGATAATCAAGTCGGGATTCTGTTCGGCCGCCAGCTTTTCCGCCGCCTCTCCGTCGGGAGCGTCAAACACCTGATACTCTTCGGAAAGCTGCTCTTTCAGGAAGTTTCTGAAATCATTATTGTCGTCTGCCACAAGCAATTTCTTTTTTCCAGCCTCCTGAACGGAACGCTCTCCGCCGCTTTTCTTCGCATCGGCCGACACATCCTGCATGCCAGTTTCTTCCGCTACCGCCAGATCCGTCGGAATAAATACGGTGAAGCAGCTACCTTTTCCCGGTTCGCTCGAAACGTGCACACTTCCCTGGTGCATGTCAACATATTCTTTCACCAAATGCAGTCCGATACCGCTTCCCACCTTGTTCTGCTCATTATGCTGCACCTGATAAAAACGTTCAAAAATATGCTTCACCTGATCTGAAGCAATGCCGATCCCTGTATCAGAAACAGAAATGCAGGCATACTTTCGTCCGCCATATTCATTTTCTGCGAGCGACAAAGTCACACGTCCGCTTTCCGGCGTAAACTTGAATGCATTTGAAAGCAGGTTGTTCACTATCTTATGCAGTTTGTCATGATCAAAATTCATGTACCAGTGCGCAGGAGCGACATTCAGATCAAAGTCTATGCCCTTATCAACGGCAAACGGCCTGAATCCCTCATAAACCGTGCGCAGAAATTCTTCCAGATCACCGGGCAAGAGATTCAGCCTTTCACGTTTCATCTCCACTTTCCTGAAATCAAGCAGCTGATTGATCAGTCTGTAAAGTTCCTGCGTATTCTTATAAACCACCCGGAGCTGGTCCTTCAAACGTTCATCAGTCACCTTCTTCAGAATCACTTCAAGCGGAGTAAGGATCAGTGTAAGCGGCGTGCGCAGTTCATGGCTGACATTAATAAAAAAACGGAACTTCATCTGATTCAGTTCTTCCCGCTGACGCTCTGCCTCCACCTCCTGCATCCGCTTCAGCTTCCTCAGACTCCGAATATGCAGATAGCGCACAATAAAATAGCCCAATGCGAGCAGACATACGAGATAAAACACCCCGGCCCATACTGTAGCCCAGAAAGGAGGGCGGATAACAACCACAAACGAAGAACGGTCACTCCAATGATGGTCGTTGCCTGCCGACATCACATGAAACACATACTTTCCCGGAGGCAAATGATTGTACGCCACACTCGCCTGCCCTTTTTCAGGAAGCAGTTCAATCCACTCCTTATCCACGCCCTCCATCTTGTAACGGAAATAAGTCTGCGACGGATTTACAAAATTCAAGCTGGAAAACTCGAACGTGATGAAATTCTCATCATGCCTCAGTTCCGCATACCGCACCCTGTCTACAGTCTTTTCAAACAACACGCGCCCGTTATACTGCTCTCCGCATACGACCGGCTCGTTAAACAGACGAAATCCCGTAAACATGGGAGGCACAGAGCTTGGAGCCAGAACCACATTTTCCGGCGAAAACAGATAAAACCCGTCCATGCGTCCAAAACAAAGCTGCCCGTCGGCTGTCTTCAATGAGCAGAATTCAAACAAGTCGTTCCAGCTATGGCTCCGGTTGCGGTCAAGACAAACGACGCAATACGTATATCCTTGTCCCTCATTCTCCACGGTTATTTTATAAAGCCCGTTTATCGTAGACACCCAGACATCACCGTTGTTATCTTCCTGGATACTCTGCACCGTAAGATTCGTGAAGCCAGCCTCCTCACCCAGATAATCCACGTGAAAATCATCCGACACGATCTTTATCCCATATTGGGTCCCCATCCAGAGCAATCCCCGGCTGTCAAGAAAAATACAGTTGAACTTATTGCTTCCCAACGTCTGTAAAGGCGAACCGGGAGCATCCCTCTCGGGAGCAAATACCGAATCCTTTTCCGTATCATAAATGTAGAAGCCATTGTCGGCACCAACCACAATACGTTCCTTGCTGTCAATAGCCAAAGAATTGGCCACCCTGTACTTGGATATTTTAGGAAACTTCACCGCAAGAGGAACAATGCTGTCTGACTCGGGAACAAACATACCGACAGTTCCCAGCCGGCTCACCCATAACCGCCCGCGAAAGTCAGCCACCATTGCCCTTATATTGCTTTTTCCAAGATAATGCTTCACCCTGCCGTTCTCGATGCAATAGAGTCCGTTACGGAATGTTCCCAGCCAGATACGATCTCTGTTGTCCTTATATGCCACACGAAACAGTTGGCCCGACAGTTCCGGATAAGGCATGTCAATCGTACGGTCGGAACACGAATACCGGTAAAGCCCTCTCGACGTACCCATCAGGATAGCTCCCTCACGCTCCTCCACCATGCAATGAATGCTTTCGTCGGCAAAGTTTCCCGAAAGGTTCCGGTTATTATACAAGGTAAAATTATCCATGCTGGGATGGTGAAAGGCCAGTCCCTGGTTGAACATGCCTATCCACACCGTGCCGCTGTAATTGTCACAATAAATGCTGTGCACGCCTCCGCGCACATTCAATTCACGCAAATCCGCATTGAAAGAATTCACCCGGCAAATCATAAGCGTATGCCGGTCAACGATATAGATTCCCTGTCCTGACGTACCTATCCACGCACTTCCCGAACGGTCCACATCCAGAGCCGCGATTTCTTCAAAATGCTCAGCAGACAAAGGCAATTCCGTCCATGTATTGACGGCATTCGAATAAAAGCCTCCGCCGTAATTCCATACCAGCCAGAAATCGCCGTTGTCAAGCATACAGACAAGCACTTGAGCACCTTTTGCCAGACGCCCCTGCAAAAAATTTTCCTGACGCACAAACTTCCCCGTCCGATGGTCATAACAGCGCATCACGCCACTTTCATGAACCATCCAACTGTATGCGCCTTTTGATGCCACGGTCAGCAAAGGACCGTTTTTTTTCAGAAAATCAGAAACGTCGCAAACAACCCGCACACGTTCATCTGCCGAATCCAGCAAATAGATGCGACCGGCTGCATCTGTCACCCAAACCAGCTTCTCGGAATCAACAAACAGGTTTGAAACATCGTCCAGCCCCCAACGTCTGAAAATGGTGTCGGCCCTCATGAAACATTCCGTATCCAGATTGAAAATCCGGAGTCCTCCTCTTTCCTTCAACCACAGCCGTTTCTTTGCATCAATATACTGCACAGGAATAGAGGCCCGCTGAGCAACCGGATACGGCTCTGACTTCCAAAGCGGGAAGGATACAAAATTTTTCCCGTCATAAAGACTCAAGAGTTCGGTCGTTCGGACTCCCAGACGTCCGTCGGGCAATCCGAACACGTTTTTCACATAATTGTCCGGAAGCCCTTCAGAAATACCGATATGACGGAACTTGACAGGGACTGTATGTTCCGCAGAAACAGCTACAGCCGCAAGGATACAATAACACAATAAAAAAAATCTTTTCATCGTCGCTTTTCATGAAGGTTGCCATCAAACACAAAAATACGAAAACTTTTTCAAACGGTCTTCAAGACAGACACCACCGGACAGGCAGAAAATACAGATCCATCATTTCTCAAACGTAACGCCCTCAACATGCGGACCGACATAAATGCGTGCCATATCTCCTGTATGATACCATGCCGGCTTGCCCTGCATATCATCGGATATCACCACACCGTTTACCCTCAGGTTCTTGAACCGGATATTCCTGATTCTCCTTTCTTCGTTATACCCTTCTATGACAGAAATCTCAGCGCGGTCGCCTGTATAGTCGATGTCCTTAAACAACACGTTTTCAATGCCCCTTCCCGGAGCCGTACAATACTTTTCATTATAAAATATCCTGAGATTCAGCAACTGCCCCTGACGAAAATTCTCAATGCGGATATTTTCAAAACGGACATTGCGGACCAGGTTGTTGTCGCCTGCATTAATCGCCATACATCCCTGATAGTTCAACTGCATCTCTTTATGGTCAAGGATATCTATATCCACATAGTTCAGATTCTCAAGCACCTCCGGCTTCTCTGTATTGCCATGAATCCCAATAAAGATGGGATGCGCCACATCAGCCCAAAGCACCGAATGCTGCATGGTTATGTCGTGGCTCGCTCCGTTAAAGCCTTTCCGGGTACCGTAGACTGTGGTACAATCATCCGAATTGCGACAGAACACACCGTCGAACAAGACATGGCGGCTGGCAAATATATTCATGCCGTCGCCCCATCCATAATAACTGACAGACTTGACATTGCGGATCGTCACATTTTCAGACCCTCCCGTAATGCACTGAGTTGCAAACAATCCCTCTACATATACATTCTTCGAATTGGATATCTGTATGCCTGCCTTGACCGTATGATCAACGATTCCGCGCCCCATCAGACGGACATTTTCAGCATGATCGATAACGAGCTGACCCATCATGACAGCTCCTCCTGCCACATAAACAGTCTTCCCCGAAGGTATGCGGAATGATCCGGTGTCAAATGTATGGACTCCCGGACCGAACCAGATCACATCATCCGAATTTCTGTCGGGCACCTCGGTTTCAATCGGATTGGCAAACAAATGCAAGTTGTCAAACAGATCTCCGTTGACTTCTACTGAAAAGTTTCCCGGCTTGTCGAGTGTAAAGGTCAAGGTATTCCCGTCAATTTCAGGAACCACTCCCCTTGACAAAGGCCTTACACGCGCTTCATGAATCTCTCCTTTATTGTAAGTAACACACACCTCCACCTTACCGTCGAAGCCAAATGTGGCCATGGACGATGGTAAAGGCTGGTGCCTGATGCCTTCCACACAATCTACTTTTATCAGATAAGAAGGAACGTTCAGCCACTTCGTCCCTTCCTGACGAACTTTCACTGTAAAATTATCATTCATGGCAACTCCTTCCGGAGCCTTCCAAACATGAAGCCTGCCTGTTTCAGCTTTTCCCCAAACCACGCCTGCACATACAAGCATGGCCATAACATACAGAATTTTCCGAATCATAACTCAATAGCATAATTTACGTTTAATGTTTTTCTTACCCTTTCTGCCGGAACTGCACGACAGTTTCACGGCTTTTTTATTGAGAATACGAACGGAGAAAAAAAATTACCTGAAAAAAATGAGTCTTTTCGCTATTTTTTGCAACAAAAAATTCAAAAAGGAGCTGGACACAAGAATACACCGGCTAAAGACTTCTTGATTTTCTTTATGCACATGCGTTCTTGTGTCCAGCTTATATTTTATGACCCAATCGCCCACGACCGGTCACACTCTGTTTGACATAGCGTTTATCAATAAAGATGCTCTTCTTCCTTCAGCTCCTCCATACTGATCGGCTTGCGGTCGATCGCACGCCATGCGTATATGATATAGGCCAAAACAAAAGGCACCAGAATAGAAACATAAGCCATTGTCTTCAGCGTGAACAGACTGGAACAGCTGTTGGAAATAGTCAGCGAACTCTGCAAATCAGCCGCCGAAGGATAGTAAGCAGTATTATTGTATCCTACAGTCAGAAGCAAAGCCAGTACGGTCAGTACAGTTCCGATTCCAGCGAACCAGATTCCTGCGGTATAAGTCTTGCAGAAAATGCTCTTTATCAAGCCAAACAACACTCCAAGCACACCAACCAGAAACAATACAAGCAAATATGGCATGGCCAGCAGGTTATTAAGATACTTATAAGGCTCCATAACAATCTGTCCTGTTTCTGCATCTACGGCAAATCCGTCTTTCACCAGCACATACACCACAAAGGCCAAGAAGAAAATCAGAAAAGGAACAGCATCTGTAATCAACTGGCGGCGACAGCGGGAAACCAGTTCATCGTGACGGATGTTATTGATGAAATAAAGATTGCCCAGCAAGCGTGCCAGGAAAAATACGGCAAGTCCCAGCACCAGATTCCAAGGGTTAGCAAATGCGTCGAGCCCATGCCATCCGTTGGCCCAATGGCTGATAACCGGCATCATCTCGTCAGTCAGGTTTGCCTTGCTTACCACAAAGTTTGAACCTGTAAAGAACGTAGCCACAGCTGCTCCGAGAAGCAACGGCCCTACCACTCCGTTCAATATCAGAAAATACTGGTAAGTACGCTTGCCCAGCCAATTGCCCAGCTTTGACTGAAACTCATAAGAAACAGCCTGAAGCACGAAACTGAACAGAATAATCATCCAAAGCCAGTAGGCACCGCCAAAGCTTGTACTGTAGAACAAAGGGAACGAAGCGAAAAACGCACCGCCGAAAGTCACAAGTGTTGTGAACGTAAATTCCCATTTGCGCCCGGTAGAATTTACCAGCATCGTCCGCTCCTCTTCGGTACGGCCCAAACAGAACAACAAGGAATTGCCGCCCTGCACAAACAACAAGAAAACCAGCAAAGCTCCCAACAATGATACCAGGAACCACCAATAATGCTGCAAGAATATATAAGTTGAATCCATAATTTATTTGAATTGAAAAGTGATTAAATCATTTGCCACGCTTTCTCTGCTCAACCATTGCGTTTCTCCATCGGGACCACATCAGCTTCGGGACCCTTTCTGATGGCTTTCACCATGATTCCGATTTCAGCAACCAAAAGCACTGTAAACATCACGAGGAATATAAAGAATGTGGTCTGAACCGCTCCTGTTTCAAGCTTTGACACGGCAGCACCCACAGGAAGCATGTCTTGAATCGTCCACGGCTGACGTCCCACTTCGGCAACGATCCATCCGGCATGACTGGCGATATAAGCCAGCGGAACTGTCCACAAAGCTACCCAGTGCAACCAGTTGATTTGAGCCAGCTTATGCTTCCATGCAAAGAACAGTACCAACATGAAGAACAAGATAAAATACATACCCAGTCCAACCATTACCCGGAATGCCCAGAACATTACCCCCACATGGGGAACAAGTTCCGAAGGCTCATTAATGTATCCGTAACCGAAATAAGGCATATTCTTTTCCAGGTTGCTGCGGGCTATCTGCATGGCACTCGCATCATTTTCCTCCTTTGCCTTCCGGAAATCAGCCAGTGCAGCTATTGCCTTTTTCCCATTTTCCATTTTCTGCTCAGCTGAAAGCGCAAGAGAGCCGTCAGCCTGCTTGAATCCGCCATTCAAGAGATCATTGATCCCGGGAACATATCCCGAAAACTCACGGGTAGCCAGAAACGAAAGCATCTCAGGAATCTTGACAGGACCCACCACCGTAAGTGGTTCGTGCGTGCCACCGTCATACAGCGCTTCCATGGCAGCAAGCTTCATGGGCTGCACCTGAGCAACCTGATAAGCTGACTGGTCGCCTGTTCCGGCCGTAACCAATGCGGCAAACAGACCGACCCCCGCAGCAACCTTCATGCTGGCCATAGCGAACTGTTTTTCGCGCTTGCGGATCAGGTACCAGGCACTTACGCCTACAACGAAAGCCGCTCCTATGATCCAACTGCTCAACACCGTATGGAAGAACTTCATTACAGCTACCGGAGAAAATGCAACGGCCATGAAATCAACCATTTCGTTGCGCATCGTTTCAGGATTAAACTCCATCCCTACCGGATACTGCATCCATGAATTGGCAACCAGAATCCACCAGGCCGATATCGTTGCTCCCAAGCCTGTAAGCCAAGTAGACGCCAGATGAAAACGTTTCCCGACCTTATTCCACCCGAAGAACATGACAGCAACAAAAGTGGCTTCCATAAAAAAGGCAAGAATACCTTCAATGGCCAGCGGAGCGCCAAAGATGTCACCCACAAACCATGAATAATTGCTCCAGTTCGTTCCGAACTGGAATTCGAGAATCAGACCGGTGGCCACACCGATGGCAAAATTGATTCCAAACAGTTTCATCCAAAATTTCGCAGTCCGTTTCCAAAACTCATTGCCTGTAGCTACATAAAGCGTTTCCATAAGGCCCATAACTACGGCAAGACCCAATGTAAGCGGCACAAACAGCCAATGGTAGATAGCGGTCAGAGCAAACTGAGCTCTCGACCAGTCGATCATTGAAGTGTCGATACTTTCTAACATAATTTTTCTATTTATCGGTTATTAAACAATTATTTGATTCCACGTTCAATCAGCTCGGAGCCTACATAATGCTGCTTTTCTGTTTCTGACTTGCCTTTCAGATAAGGAGTGAAAAAGAAGATCCGCAGTATGACAAACATGACAAAAAGTTTTACCAGGATAATAATCCACAGCGTACGGCCCCAGGTCATGCTCTTAAAACCGTCGCGATAGAATTCGAAAACAGAAACGATACACCTTTTAATCATAATCTAGTTTTATAATGATTACAAAGTAAATGCTTTATCGGCAAAAAACAAGATTTTATCTAGAGAATCTGCACATGAATCTATCTCTTTTGCAATTTTTCGTTCAGAAAAGTAGTTTTGCAACAGATAAAAACAAGAATACGGATGCCGGCGCAACCTTTACAGCCACATCCTGAAAGGGAAAAGGAGAATACAGAAATACGCCTGCAACCCCCCAAAAAAAGAAACCAAGACATATTGATCCATGAATAGAAAAAACGTATTTTTCATCGCCTTGCTTATGGCATCGGCTTCCCTTCCGGCACAGAACGGAAAGAAATGGACACTAAACGACTGCATAAACTATGCGTTGGACAAAAATATCCAGCTGCAGCAAAACAAGATTTCTCTGCTGGAGTCTGAAGAAGATGTAAAAGATGCGAAAGCCGCACTCTTTCCTTCTCTTTCATTCAGCACCGGCCACAACATCGTGAACCGCCCGTACCGCTCAAACAGCGCAACCGTCAACGGCACTGAAATTATCAGCAGCGACAGCAAGACCACCTACAACGGCAGCTACAGCTTGAGCGCCCAATGGACACTATGGAACGGAAACAGACGGCTGAACAGTCTGAAGCAGCAAAAAAAGAACCGGGAAATAGCCCAACTGACCGTAGAGGAAACAGAGAATATGCTGAAGGAACAAATTACGCAGCTCTTCATCCAAATACTTTATGCCGATGAGTCGATAGCCATCAATAAGGGAACGCTTGAGGTCAGCAAGGCAACATACGAACGAGGCAAAGAGCTGTTCAACGAAGGAAGCATCTCAAAAGCGGATCTGGCGCAGCTGGAGTCGCAGGTCAGCAGCGACCAGTACCAACTGGTAACATCCGAAAGCACCCTCCGCAACTACAAACTCCAGCTGAAACAGCTGCTCGAACTTGACGGAACGGCTGAAATGGAATTGGAACTGCCCGAACTGAGCAACGAACACGTAATGGAAATGCTGCCCTCACAAATCGATGTCTACCAGACAGCATTGGCAACAAGACCGGAAATCCAAAGCGGCAAACTTAACATAGACAACGCAAAACTAAATATATCATATGCCAAAGGCGGTTACATGCCCACAATCAGCCTTTCGGCCTCAACATCAAGTACAACCAACAATTCCAGCCAGAACAACTGGGCACAGCAGATGAAATACGGCTGGAACAACATGATCGGGATCAGCCTTAGCATCCCGCTTTACGACCAACGCCAGAACAAAAGTGCTGTACGCAAGGCCAAGCTTCAATACAGCACCTCGCAGCTCGACCTGATGAACCAGGAAAAAGAACTGTATTCAACCATCGAAGGATTCTACCTGGACGCACTGAATGCCCAGCAGCAATACGCTGCGGCAGAAACTAAAGTGAAAAGCAGCCAGACAAGCTTTGACATGGTGAGCGAACAGTTCAATCTGGGAATGAAGAACACGGTTGAGCTTCTGACAGAAAAAAACAACCTGCTCAGCGCAAAGCAAGAACTCTTGCAGGCCAAATACATGGCCATACTGAACCGGACACTGCTTAACTTTTATGCAGACCAGGAAATCAAACTGTAAAAATATAGAAGAACAACAGATATGAACAGAAAAACGATTATCATTACTGCAGCCGTCACCGTTGTCGTGATTGCAGGAGGCATCTGGATTTTCGGCACCTCGAAAGCCCAGAACAAAGTGGAATTTGTTACAGAACCGGCAAAAACAGCTACGGTGAGCAATTCTATCACTGCCACAGGTACGATTGAGCCGGTAACAGAAGTACAGGTAGGTACTCAGGTATCAGGCATTATCGACAAAATATACGTAGACTACAATTCGGTTGTAAAAAAAGGAGAAGTGATTGCAGAAATGGACAAGGTAACGCTGCTCAGCGACCTGCAATCAGCGCAAGCTACATACGACGGCGCAAAAGCCGAATACGACTACCAGAAGAAACTTTACGAGCGCAACCGGAAACTTCATGAAAAGCAGCTTATCAGCGATACAGACTACGAAGAGAACCTCTATAATTACCGTCGGGCTGAAAGTACCTATGAACAGAGCAAAGCCGAGCTGTCAAAGGCTGAAAGGAACCTTTCATACGCAACCATCACCTCACCGATTGACGGAATCGTGACAAGCAAGGACGTGGAGGAAGGACAGACCGTGGCCTCAGGGTTTGAAACCCCGACCTTGTTCAACATTGCTGCCGACCTTACAAAAATGCAAGTTGTGGCCGATGTGGACGAAGCCGATATAGCAGGAGTGAAAGACAGCGCAAAAGTGACGTTTACAGTGGACGCATATCCGGACGATATCTTTACAGGAAAGGTTTACCAGATCCGTCTGGGAAGCACCAACAGCAGTTCAAGCAGCAGTTCCACTTCAACGACAAGCGAATCGGTTGTCACTTATGAAGTGGTCATAACAGCAGACAATCCGGACCTCAAACTGAAACCGCGGCTTACCGCCAATGTGACCATCTACACGAATGTCCGCGAAAATGTTCTCACCGTGCCAAGCAAAGCCCTGCGGTTTACTCCTGAAGAATCGCTCATAGGCAAACGAACGGTAACCGACTGCGACTCGCCGCACAAAGTATGGACCATGGATGCAACAGGATTTACCGCACATCCGGTTGAAACAGGAATAAACGACGGAACAAATACAGAAATCATCTCAGGACTTGAAGAAGGAACACAAGTGGTCACTGAGACCGTATTGAAAGGAAGCCTTCCGTCAGCAGAAGTTTCGCAGGGAGAAAGCGAACGGAGTCCGTTCATGCCGGATCCTCCTGACAGAAACAAGAAAAACAAGAACAAGACGGAGGAATAAAACCATGGGCAAAACAGTCATCGAACTACAGAATATCAAACGCAACTTCCAGGTAGGTGACGAAACGGTACACGCACTGAGAGGCATCTCCTTTAAAATAGAAGAAGGCGAATTTGTCACCATCATGGGAACATCCGGATCGGGCAAATCAACTCTGCTGAACACGCTGGGCTGCCTCGATACACCTACAAGCGGCGAGTATTTTCTTGACGGAGTCAGTGTTAGGACCATGACAAAGCCTCAGAGAGCCATTCTTCGCAACAGAAAAATCGGGTTTGTATTCCAAAACTATAACCTGCTGCCGAAAACTACAGCCATCGAAAATGTAGAACTTCCACTGATGTATAACCCGTCAGTAAGTGCAGCCGAACGCAGAAGACGCGCTATAGACGCACTGATTGCCGTTGGTTTGGGTGACCGCCTGGAGCATAAATCCAACCAGATGTCGGGAGGCCAGATGCAACGGGTGGCGATAGCCAGGGCACTGGTGAACAACCCAGCCGTAATCCTTGCCGACGAAGCGACTGGAAACCTTGACACACGCACCTCTTTCGAGATTCTGGTTTTGTTCCAGGAGCTGCACAACGAGGGAAGAACAATCATTTTTGTCACCCACAATCCTGACATAGCCCAATACAGCAGCCGGAACATCCGCCTGCGCGACGGACATGTAATAGAAGACAAAAAGAACGACAAGATATTATCAGCAGCCGAAGCACTTGCTGCACTTCCGAAAAATACCGACGATTAAACAGAAAAGAAATGAACGGAACGAACCTTTTAAAAATAGCCTTGCGGGCATTGGCGAACAATAAGCTGAGAGCATTCCTGACCATGCTGGGCATCATCATCGGTGTGGCTTCGGTCATTGCGATGCTGGCCATCGGACAAGGCTCAAAACGGAGCATCCAAAAGCAGATTTCTGAAATGGGATCGAACATGATCATGATTCACCCGGGGGCTGAAATGCGTGGAGGCGTGCGGCAAGATCCGGACGAAATGCAGACGCTAAAACTGGAAAACTACGAAACCTTGCGCGACGAATGCATGTACCTCTCGGCTATCAGTCCCAATGTTTCGGCTTCAGGACAGCTCATCTCGGGAGCAAACAACTATCCGTCATCTGTAAGCGGCGTAAGCATCGGTTATCTGACCATCCGCCAGCTGGTGGTAGAGCAAGGAGAAATGTTCAGCGAAGAAGATATCCGGACAGCGGCAAAAGTGTGTGTGATCGGAAAGACAATCGCCGACAACCTTTTCCCTAACGGACAAGACCCGGTGGGGAAGGTTATCAGATGCAACCAGGTGCCTTTGCGCGTGGTGGGCGTACTGAAGTCCAAAGGATACAATTCGATGGGAATGGACCAGGACGACGTGGTTCTGGCGCCCTACACAACCGTCATGAAGCGTCTGCTTGCACAGACATACCTGGGAGGCATTTTCGCTTCGGCACTTACCGAAGACATGACAGACCAGGCCGTGGATGAAATCACGACGATACTAAGACGCGAACACAAACTGAAAGATACGGATGACGACGATTTTACCATACGCACCCAGCAGGAACTCAGCTCGATGCTGAACACCACCACCGACCTGATGACAACGCTTCTGGCCTGCATCGCGGGAATCTCGCTTGTGGTAGGGGGAATCGGGATCATGAACATCATGTATGTGAGCGTAACCGAGCGCACGCGTGAAATCGGTCTGAGAATGTCTGTGGGGGCCCGCGGAATTGACATCCTTTCGCAATTCCTCATCGAGTCAATTCTCATAAGCATAACGGGAGGACTGATCGGGGTGATTCTGGGATGCGGCGCAAGCATCATCATCAAAACGGTTGCCCACTGGCCCGTGTATATACAACCCTGGAGCGTACTGCTTTCATTTGCGGTATGCACTTTCACCGGAGTATTCTTCGGGTGGTATCCGGCAAAAAAAGCCGCAGACCTTGACCCGATAGAGGCACTTCGGTACGAATAACGGAACTACTTTGTTCTTCATAACTTTGGTTTTCTTGTCCGGCGCGAAAAAAAAGCGGGTATCAGTGTACTCTCCAGCACCGATGCCCCTCGCTGCCGGACTTTTTTTCAGAAAATAATTCGTATATTTGTATTTCGAAGTTACGAAAAGAGTGTAATTTATTGGAAATGAGCGTAGGTTAATTGCTCTTGATAGTAATAGGTTACGATTTAGTTAGTTATCTACTGCATTATCTTTCTGCGCATTGCGTAACCTTCAAAGAACTCTTCCTATGCAAAAGTAGCTATTTAATTCGAGATTTTGATATAAACTCCCGTTTTTTATCCCCTCATTCATAAGATTTTTCCGTAAAAGCGGTTTTGTTTGTCGGAACACCATTGCCAAAAACGAGTTTTGAACAATCGTGTGCCGACTACCGCATAGCCGGAGAAAAGGGCATTGCCTCACGCCTAAACGATGTTTAGACTGATGACGCAATGCCCCTTTCTTTTGCGTCTATGCCAAGAGGTGCTTTTACGGGCTACCAGATGATTTTTCTTTTTTTGCTGTCCCTTTTGCCGGAAGCGGAAAGTGAATGCAGAGTGTGTCAGCCTGCCTCATGAATGAAACAGGCGGTCACACACAGCCGGACAAACCGGGAAGAATGATTGTTGCCGCCCGGCTGGACAAGTTCCGTCGGAACGGAAACAATCATACTTCCTTTGTCGTGGTTTGCCCTTTTCACGCTTCCGGTGATGTCTTTTTCCTTTTGGTGATTCTTTTTTTTACGGATTTTCCCCTGAAGTTTTTTTCTACACAATCTGCCTCTGTTTTCGTTTACCTCCATTTTGCGCCTTTCAGTAAGCCGCATCAGTCAGTCATTTTCGTTCTGGGCGCAAAGGTAATTCCGGGATTGGACGGGAAAGCAAGGTCAAGCCTCCTGTTTTCGGTAAAAATCTCCAGCCCTGCGGGTAGTATTTTGACCGAAAAACCTTGCATTCCCTAATCCCTACCTTTTCAAGCACCCGAAACGAAAACGACCGATGCGACAGAAAGACGCATAAAAAAAATGTCGGATAAACGAGAGGCAGATAAGATAGTTTGAAACTCAACTCCCTCAGCTCTTGAATCCGCATTAAAAACAAAAAAATCAAAAACAGCGAAGATATGACGGCAACGGCAAATTTCAGACAAATGGCGCAACACATCGGGTTGGCGATATGCGGCTTGATGATGCGCACCGCCTTCGGGGTGTTCGGCATCCTTTGGGGCATCATCAGAGAGATTGTAAACGGAGTGTTCCGAGTGGCGATAGGTGTAATCGTGGCTATCCTTTCCACCATTGCCTTCTTTGGCTTCATCCTTTGGTTATTCACCCTTTAACCCTTACCGACATGGCAAAAAGAAACAGCAAGACGGCAGCGCAGCAGTGCAGATATTACGAGGTGGACAACATCTTCGTGTATATGGTGGAAACGTACATCAACGGCAATTTTGAAACTTTCCGAAGATTGTACCACGAACTGAACAAGGACGCACGGAGGGATTTCATGGACTTCCTTCTCAGCGAGGTAGAGCCGACCTATTGGAGAGAGATACTGAAACAGATAATCTAAAAATGACAGCGATATGAAAGGAACAGACCATTTCAAGAGAACGATATATATGTACTTGGAACAGCGTGCGGAGGAAGATGCGCTATTTGCAAAGAAGTACCGCAACCCTGCCAAGAACATGGACGAGTGCGTGACCCACATTCTGAACTATGTGCAGAAAAGCGGTTGCAACGGTTTCACGGACGGAGAGATATTCGGGCAAGCCATCCACTACTATGAGGAAAACGAGATAGAGGTGGGCAAACCGATGGACTGCCAAGTGGTTGTGAACCACGTTGTGAAACTCACGGCAGAGGAAAAGGCGGAGGCACGTCAGAACGCTGTCCGCAAATACCAAGAGGAGGAACTCCGCAAGTTGCAGAACCGCCACAGACCGTCAGCGAGAAAAGAAAACCAACCCCAACCCTCATTATTTGATTTAGGCTTATGAAACCGAAGACCAAGATACAGAAAGAGGTGGCAAGACTTTCCGCCAACCTTCGCCCCATATCAGCGACACAAATAGATTGGGCATACCGCCACTGCGTTGAGCATATCGGCTACCGCACCAAGAAAGGGAACATCACCTGTTCCGACTGCGGTCACGAGTGGCACAGCGACAGCGGACTATGCGACACCCTTGAAGGCTGCACCTGCCCCAAATGCCATGCCGAACTCAAAGTGCAGGACACACGCAGACGCATCTACAAGGAAACGCAGAATTTCAGCGTGATAACCACCTGCAAAGGGTATCAGGTAATCCGCGTGGCGCAGGTCAGATGCGAGAGCAGGAAAGGCGAACCGATGCGTTTCTACTGCCACGAGGTCGTGCAGCGTTGGATTTCACCCGACGGCAAGGTTACGGACATGGCGTTGCTCCGTGGCTTCCTTTTCTGCTATTGCGATGTGTGGGCATTAGGCAGCGATATGGAGGTAAGACCGCACAACAGCCTATACGATGATGTGGTGGCAAGAAGCTGTGCATATCCAAAGATGAGGATATTGCCCCAACTCAGACGTAACGGCTTCAAGGGCGATTTCCACGGCATCTCCCCCGTGCGTCTTTTCAAAGCCTTGCTTTCAGACCCAAGAATTGAAACCCTTATGAAAGGCGGTGAGATTGAGGTCATGAAACACTTTCTTTTCAATACCCGTACTGCCGATGAATGTTGGGCATCATATCTGATTGCCAAGCGTCACAAGTATCAGATAGACAACCTCTCAATGTGGTGCGACTATCTGCGTATGCTCAAAAAACTCGGTCAAGACCTCCGTAACCCGAAGAACATCTGTCCCGAAGATTTCATGGCGGCACACGACAACGCAACCCGAAAAATTGAAGCCATACACGAGAAGGAAAGAGCCGCAGAGCAACGCCGTTGGGAGATTGAAAGGCGTGAGCGTGAGCAACAGCGACAACTCCAACGAAAGAAAGATGCGGAGGATTTCATCGCCAACAAATCCAAATTCTTCGGCTTGGTAATCACGGACGAGGAAATAATCGTCAAGGTGCTTGAAAGCATAGACGAGTATTACAACGAGGGCAAGACGCAGGGCATCTGCGTGTTTGGCAGTGGATACTACAAGAAAGCCGACACCCTCATACTATCGGCAAGGATTGGCGATGAGATTATTGAAACCGTAGAGGTGGACTTGCGAACCCTCGAAGTGGTGCAGTGCCACGGCAAGCACAACCAGGACACCGAATATCACGAGCGCATCATAGACCTTGTGAACAAGAACGCCAACCTTATCCGTGAGCGGATGAAAGCGGCATAGCATAACCCCTAAAACAACATTGATATGGAAGTAAGAATTGAAAGTATGATTTGTGTGTGGGATGATGCAATCCCCACGATGTTCCTTGAATTTGTGAACCTCCTCACTCTCACAACGAGTGAGGGGGAATTGAGAAAGAGCGTAAAGGAGTTTGCCGAGAAGCACGAACTTGACAAGTTTTTCCTTTACGGCTTCGGCTCACACCATTTCTACCTGCATCAACGCTACACGAGCAACCCCGAAATGGTGATGAAGGACAGAGTTCTGTCAGTACATTTTTAATCATCTAAAAAGCAACATTATGGCAACACGAATGACCATCAACGGAGTAAGCACCTGTACGGAAGCAGGTACGGAGAAATATGAGCGTTTCCAATCGGGTATCGGCAGACGCAAGCGGACACTTGTGCAGTACGACTACCGCCATACGGACGGAGAACTGTTCGCTTGTGTCAAACCCACATTGGACGAGTGCCGAACCGCAAGGAACAAGTGGCTGAACGCAAAGCAGGGAAAGGAGGGCAACCGATGAACACGACCTATCAAACGCTGATAGTCAAATTCAGCGAACCTATCACGGCATTGGACGGTATCTTTGACGAAGCCCAAGCGTGGGGAACGAACACCCTCAAAGGGTGGATAGATGATTACGAAAGCACACGTTTCACCGCCACCGACAGCCATACGGCAGTCATCACGAGCGAGTATAATATGGAGTGTGTGAAAGAGTGGCTGCAACGACAGACACCCATTGCCGAGATGCGAGAATTTTGAACAAGTTGGCGGTGTCCGCACCGCCAACACTTAAAACCCTAAAACAACGGATATGATAGCACAGACGATATTACAGCAGATAGGCGGAAGACGCTTCACCGCCATGACGGGAAGCCGTGACTTCATAGATATGGGCAACGGCTTACGGATGAGCCTTGCAAGGAACAAGACAAGTGCCAACCGCCTTGACATCATCTATGATGCAGGGGCAGACCTCTACAATATGCGTTTCTACCGCAGGACATTCAGCAAAAAGACATTCGAGAGCAGAACAAAGGACATTGCCATACACGAGGGCATCTATTTTGATATGTTGGAGGAAATGTTCACGATGGTGACGGGACTTTACACACGCTTTTGAGTGGAGGGGCGGCGAGAGCCGCCCTACTTTCTTTCAGTGAGCATGATGGCGGACAAAGAAAGTAGCAAAGAAACCTTTGTTTCAATCGCTTGTTAGCGATATATAAAATATTATGAGTATCTTTGTAAAAGTATTGATACTCATAATCATAGTAATATTATGTGTGAATTAACAATAAGTCAAAAGCACATCATAACAGAACGAAATAATAGTAAAGGTGAATATCAGCCGGCGTTTATGCAGATTCGTATTCACAATTCTTTTGATGGAAACATCGAT
The DNA here is from genome assembly GCA_019550975.1 of Bacteroidales bacterium SW299. Lineage (GTDB taxonomy): Bacteria > Bacteroidota > Bacteroidia > Bacteroidales > Bacteroidaceae > Phocaeicola > Phocaeicola excrementipullorum. Next base: position 229,657 of record SDWH01000001.1, read on the forward strand.
GAACTTGATGTCCCAACATTAGGAACTCTTGTTCATGAATACATCCACTTTCTTCAAAATGTATCAACTCCGTGGGGACTATATGATAGTATGGTTCGATATAATATAATGGCGGAAACATATGCTTTTGTAGAAAATGCTACATCTACTATCACTCTCCCATTAAATATTGATTATTCTCAAGGATTGAAGAATAAAATGGATATTGTAGAATGTGGAACAGGATATTGCCCACTTTCAGATACACGGAGAAATAATTTTAAAATAGATGTAAGTGAACGGATTTGCATCCATAGAAACTATAAAAAGGTAAATAATAGAAATTTACCAATAATAACATTAGATATCAGTTTTACGGATGGTTCAAAACAAACCATTGTTTTGGGTGCTAACATTATTAAGGAGAGTATGGCAGCATTGTATCAAATGCTCATAGATGAAACTGCAACTCATGAAGAATTTGACCTCCCATATAATTTAATTAAGATTATTGCAGAACAACATTTTTCTGCAATAGCATCTGATAATATAAAACTGATAACTATTTGCTATATATCTTTGTTTAGCCTTTCTCCTGCTGAAGTTCTAATAGATAACTTAGCATACGCGAATGAAAATCCGGATTTATCTGCAATAGAATTGTTTGAACGGTTCGTCAATGAAGATAAAATATACATCAAGGGAAAAGCAATGTCAGTTTGTGACTTTTTTGATACTCTTATAGACACATTCAAACAAGTCTTTTTTAAAAGTGTCCGAGTCGGAATCGATTATATTGGCGAAGTTTTGGAACGAATTCGTCCTGCCAAAGGATTTGTTCCTATCTTAACTTTGATTACTGATTACCAACCCTTATCTAAGGAACGAATTAAAACGTTAATAGATTTTTTAGGAATGCCTTATAGCTATACAGACAGTGGCGATTTTAATCCACACCTTCATCCTCAATAGATTCCGAAAAATTATCTGATGATATGTTGGCACTAATAGGGCACAATGCATTATTTTCATATTTAACGAGATTGCACAAATATGGTTATGTATGCCCATTGCATTCGTTTTGTGAAAAAGAAAAGTATGATAAAGATGAATGTTATGATGAACCTTGGAATGGGAAAATGTGCCCTATGACGATTATGGGAGATGTGATACATATTAAAGAGAAAGAAGTAAAAATTCAATTTTAACAAACCGGAAAACCTCCGATGAAGTTGTGGTTTCATCGGAGGTTCTTTTGTCTATTTACATTTATGGGATATACAACAGCGCAAACTCCGCTTTTCTCCGTTTGAGCAGCATGGCGTGGCGTTTACCCTTGTAGTTGCAGAAGGCGATATACTCACGGTAAATGTTCCTGTCGCCAGCTTCCAATTTCTTGATTAAGGTACTTTTGGGGAGTGTCTTGCTGCCTAACAGCTTCGCCGGTCCCACATTGTAAGCTAACGTGCCAAGCAAAGTCGAATCAACTCCGAATTTACGGAACATGGCGACAAATTTGCGCAGGTCTTTCCGCAAAAGTTCATCCGCGTCCCATTTTGTCATGGTTCGTGCTGAATACTTCTCGTTTGGCAAAAGTTTGTGACCCCAACCCACGTATGGATGGTGTTTTTCTGAGTGCCAGCCCTCAAAATAGCGACAGCATAAAAAAGCCCGTTCCATAAGTGGCAGACGGTAGATTGCCGCCTGCCCGTCCGTTTCCTCTTGGCGGCTGGTCCGTGCAGATACGGAACAGACCGCCAGAAGCGAACAGAGCATTATCATGAATACACGCATCATTTCAACAAGGGGCTGAAGTTGCCGATGGGAACGATGGTCAAACCGTCATCCTTTACATTCCGGTTGTTGAAGTCAAATTCCAACTCGAAGGAGTTGCCGAAGTTGTCCTCCACCACCACGATGAAGTTGTGTGCTTCTTCACCCTCCGCCGTGTAGTACAGACGGAACTTCCCGTTCTCCAGCAGGTAGCGGTCGTTGGGCAGGAAGGTGATGCCGTTGTCCATTTTCAACTTTCCTTCTCCCTCAAACTGAAAATAGCGGATAGTGTAAAGCGTGTTAGCGAAGTCGCCCTTCTTTTTCAGCTCACAGCGGATTTCCACCGTCTGCCCCTTTGTCACCTTGTTCGGCACGGGCATGACCTCCACCGTGAAGGGATAGGACTGTTGAATGTCCATGTCGTCGTCGCACGATACGAGGGTGAATGACACGGCGGCTATCAGGCATAACGCCACCGCCTTGAAGATGGATGTTCTCTTGTTTCTGTTGTTCAGTATGTTCATTGTTCTTCGATTTTTAGATGGTTGTTTTTTAATTTTTCGTTGTCAGTTGCAGGTACTTGTTCAAGTCCTTGCAACCGTCATAGAGGGAGGAACGGTCGGTGACACGCTCCCCGTATCGCCCCACAAGTGCGGCAAGCGTCCGCCGTCCGGCTTCGTCACGGTCAAGGAAACAGTCGATGCGCCCGTAGCCGTCCAGCAATCCCGCCGCCTTCTCCACGTTGGCGACGGAGTTCAGCACAAGGCAGTCAGCGTTACCGGTTACGCCAAGCGTCACCGCAGAAAGGAAGTCCATGAAGCCCTCGAACACGAGGCATTCGTCAGCCGGAATTTCTTTAGCCATTACCAAAGACATATCTTTTGGCGGGATGCAACCCTTGAAATATCGGCTTCTGACTTCATAGCCACCTGCCATGTTCGGGAAGCCGACGGCAAAATACCGTTTCCCACGAACGCCGTAGTTAAGACGGCAACAGTGACGGGATGCGATGGCGTAAGGGATGCCCCGTTCTGCCAGATACTCCGTCAGCGGTGAACGAAACAACGGAACTGCCTCCACATCCTCAAAGACGGGTTCAATCGGCTTCGGGAGATAGGCGGGTTTTTCCCATCCGGTCACCGTCATGTTGGCGGCTTCCGCTATGAACTTCGCCTGCGTCCTAAAGTCATCGCTTTGCAGAAACTCCCCGGCAAGCGTGAAGATGTCGCCGCCCTTGCCCAAACCGAAGTCGTACCAGAGCTGTTTCGCCACGTTCACACGGAAAGAGGGTGTGCGCTCGCCCCTGTACGGGGCAAGATACCACAGCTCGTTACCGCTCCTTCTAACAGGCTCATGCCCCAGCCGTGCGAGAAAATCCGCAAGCGGCATCCTTCTGACAGCATCTATTTCCGTCCTTTCCATGCCCGTGTCAGTTGATGATGAACTTGATACCGACCCCGAACTGCGTGTGAAACTTCCGCGTGTCGCCACCCCAAAGGCAACGCTCCCGCAGATTGGCAAGCAGGGCTATACGGTCTGCCACGTAGCATTCCACATCGAGCGTCAGCGCGCCGCCGTAGATGAAGGCGTCCCGGTCGTGCAGCGTGGAGCCGTCATGCAGCATTTTCTTCCCCCAATTCACAGACTCATATCCGGCGAGAGCCGAAGCCCCAGCATAGACGAACACGATTTTTCGGGCGTCCGACAGTATCTTGAAGTAATATCCGCCATCCGCCGTGAACTGCGCCACGGGTATCTTGGTGTCCTTATAGGGGTTGTTCTTCAGGAGGTATTCGCCACCGAACACCCACTTGTTCCCCTTCTTCGTGTAAGTGGAGAGTGCCGCCCCGAAACTGTACCCGCCATCCTTGCCGCCGGGATTAAAGCCATCCGCCATATCCGCCCTCACCTCGATACCCTGCATTTTCGGCAGGCATCGCTGGGCGTGCGCCTGCCCCGTGAAAAGGGCAAGCGACGCGATGATTATTGCGATGTACTTTCTCATGGTCAGCGTACTTGAAGTTCGTTGATGGTACCCGCGCGTACCAAATCCTCGTTCTCAATCACGAAGGACTGGTGACGGCCGCCGTTCTTCTCGTTCAGTTCCACCACAAGGCATTTGTCGTCGGGGATGGTGAACTTAGCCATCGTGAAGACCGTGCGTTCACTTTTCTTGCCCGGCACGAGGGTGGCGTAGTTCTGCGCTCGGAGCGGCAGGATGATCTGCTCCTGCATGGCGGTACGCTTCGCCACCTTCTTGTCCACGATTTTCCATGTGATATAGTCCACATCGAAAGGCACGTCGCTCTGGTTCTTTATCTCCGTGTGGAAATAGAGCAATCCGTTATGCGTGTAGATGCCTTTGAGAAGATACTGGATGCCGAAACGCTTGCAGCCGATATGCTTCACCTCCCGTTTGTTCTGTTTGTGGATGGACTTCATGATAAGGCGCACCAGCATCGGGCTTTCGCTGCCCAGCTCTTTCAGATAGATTTCCTGCGCGTTGTTCGGGCGGTTCACCGTGCTGCCGTCATGGATGAAGTCGCACATCTCCACGTTGAGCAACAGCGGTTCGGCGGCGTACTTCACGTTGAAGGTGTAGAAACTGCCGTCTTCCGTGATGACGGACATATTCGTTTCGTTGGGAAAATTTCTCACGGTAGCCTTCACGCGGATGACGTTCTCCGCTCCGTCGGCTTTCCCGGCAATCAGGTCGGGCGAGCCTAAATCGACATAGCGCACCTCCGCCGGAAAGATGACGTGGACAGTCTTGTCGTAGGTCACTTCCAGACCGTGCGGCGGTATCATGCGGTCGAAGGTCAGCTTGCGTGACAGCCCGTGATACAGGTCGCCGTCCGCCTCCTTCTGCGGATAGACCTCCTTTGTCAAGGTCGGCTGTTCATTACTTCCGTTGGTTGTTTCAACGGTTACATTCTCCTGCGCGTGGGCAGATGCGATGCCCATAGCGAGGGCAAACATGATGATTACTTTTCTCATTACTTTTGGATTTTTAGTGGTAAATGTTTTTTTGATTGATTATTGTTTTCAGTCCTTTTCCTGATAGAGCATAACCCTGTACCCGGCTTTCAGATGCACCTTTACGGTTCGCATTTTCTTGGCTATGTACTGGCTTGTGCCTTGTATCAGCCCCTTGCCCAAGTCGGAGGCGAGCTGCGCCCCGGCATTGGTGGAGATGTTGATGCTGCTACCCAACGAACCTCCCATGTTGGCGGCGACCTCCCTGACGGCGTTCATCTCCATCGAGTTCGGGATGAAGATGCCGGGCTGTCCGTCCGTGTCATAGACCGCAAGCTCCACGGGGATAATCGTACCGTCATATTCCAGCGAGGTAATCTCGATGTCGAGCCGTTCCCCCTGTATCTTGCCCGTGCCGACCACCACCGCATTGCGGGGGATTGTCCTGCCCGCCACCGCCATAGGCTCCAGCAGGCGAAGCCTTACTGTCTGCCCATCCGTCACGCTCTGCGCCCCATGCACACACGCCGGTATGGTGTTCCGGTCCGATACCTCTGTAGTGCCGACAGCCGTGTTGAACCCCCGGTTGCGTTCCTGCGAGAAGGTGGCGACAAACTCCGCGTTGCTCATGGGCTGTGCAAGGAAGGAAACGATTTGGCGGGTCACTTGCCTTACGGGTGTCGCCGTGTTCTTCTTTCCCTTCTGCACGGTGGAAGGCTCTGCCGCCTGTTCCGGCTTTCCTCCGTTCTGACCGCCCATGTACTTTGCCGCCAGCTCATAGGACTTCTCCATAAGTGCCACCTGTTCGTCCATAGATGAAGTCCTGCCTTTTTCGCTTTCCAGTTCCGATTCCAGCGAGGCGATGCGCTCCAACAGCTCATCCATCTCGGCATTGTCGTTCTTCGGCTGTTCGTAGAAGTTGCCGAGGGTGGCGTTCAGGTCACGGTAGGCGGCAGCGGAGGATTGGATAGTCTGCGGTGCGGCAGGCTGTGCCTTTTCCTCCTTGCCGCCCGGATTGGCGAGGTCGAAGTTCGTTCCGTCCTCCGTTCCCGCTATCTCGCGGTCGAACATGTCGCTCAACTGCCCGATGGTACGGTTGCGGCTCTCCTGACGCTCTTCCATCTCCCCATGCTCGTAGGCTTTCAACTTGTCGCCGATAATCTGCTTGTTCGCCTTGTCAGCGTCGGGCATTTCGGTGTTGTATCCGTCCGTTCCCGGCGGTTGTTCCTTGCCGGAGGACGGGGCGAATATCAGCCACATCGCCCCAATGAAGACCAGCACCATAGCGGGCAACACGATCATCTTCTGCCGTTTCAGCCGCTGAGCCTCTGTCAGCGGTTCGCGCCCCTTTTTCGGCTTTCCCGTGTCGGGAGCGGCTTTGTTCTCTTTCGTCGGTTCATTCTTCGTCTGTTCCATATGAATAAGGTGTTAAGTGATTGTCTGTTTCCACCGGGGTCGGCAGTTCCACCCGTCCGGCGTGTCCCGTTTCCATGCGTGAGCCGTCGTTTCTGCCGATGTCATAGACGGCTCTGCCGAAGGTATAGAGGGCAAGCACCGCGAAGGCGGCGAGCATCCCCAGCATGATGCGGCGGCGTGTTTCCGGCGGCAAACCGTCCAAATACCCTTTGAGCCTTGCCACCAGCCGTTTCCGTTTGTCGTGGAGCTTCCAGTATGCGCCCCACATTGTTTTTCTGATACTTTTTACTTTCCGTTTCATAATCCGTTACCGTTTGATTGTCTGTAAATCCTTGTTCTCGATGATGGTGAAGCCCTCGATGGTGAAGCCATTGGGGTTGTCGTCCGACCGCGATGCGTTCAGCAGGCGGCAGGTAGTCACGAGGCTGCGCTCGGTGACGTTGCTCTGCCGGATGATTTTCTGCGTGGCGTAAGTCACGGCACGGTAGGGATAGGCGTTGAAGTCACACACCACGCTGTCCACCTTCAACACTTGGTTGATGTTCCCGGCGATGATGCGGTTGTAGTACCCCTTCTCGGCGAAGTCCGAATAATAGTGGTACACGCTCTTGTCTGCCAGCAGCAAGGCACGTTTTACGTTGTGTTCAATCGCGCTTTTTTCAGGTGACAGCGTGAAGAAAAGCTCGTGGAAGCGGCGCACATGCTCCCGTGCCTCCGCTGGACGGTTCTGCGACAGATCCTGCGACAGCGCAAGCATCAGCGATTTGCCGTTGTCCAACACATAGATTTTCTCCCGTTGCTTCTCCGCGAAACGGTAGGAGTTCCACACGCTCCACACCGTCACCACGGCGCACAGCGAGAGGAAGACGATACCGAACAGGCGTATCTGCCTGAACGATGATTCGATGTTTTTAAGTGACTTAAATTCCATTGTTGTTTATTCGTTTTTAATTGTCAGTTGATTATTTCAGCAGTTTCCCGGCACGTCCGACCACGTTTCCTGCGGCTGCACCCGCCACGCTGCCCGCCATGCTTCCGGCTCGTCCCGCCATCTGGTTCACGTTGCGACCGTAACCGCCCATGCCTCCGGCTTGGATAATCCAGCCGGCAACGGTGGGAATGGTGAAGTAGCCGATGATGCCGATGCAGAGGAACACGATATACACCCCGTCGCTCGAATCCAGCGAGAAGTTCGGGTCTGCCTGCATCCGCTCGATGTCGCTTTGCAGCATCAGCACCTGTATCTTCGCCAGTATGGTGCTGAACATGTCCGACACCGGAAGCCACAGATAGACCTGTATGTAGCGGCATATCCACTGCGTGAGCGTGCTTTGGAAACCGTCCCATACCGACAGGGCGAAGGCTATCGGACCGAGTATCGCCAGCACCACGAGAAAGAAGGTGCGGACGGTGTCTATCACGAGGGCGGCGGCTTGGAACAGCAGTTCCAGTATCTCGCGGAAGAAGTCGCGGATGCTCTTCTTCATATTGTACATTCCCCGGTCGATATACATTCCCGCCATCGTCACCATGTCGGAGGGCGACCAGCCGAGTTCCTCCAGTTGCTTGTCAAATTCCTCGTTGGACACGAGGTAGGCGGTTTCGGGGTTGCGCACCATCGCCTCGTATTCCAGCTTGTCCTTCTGCTCCCTGTATCGGTTCATGTCCAGCGTTTCCGCCTCCAGCATCTTTGCCGTGCCCTGTACAACGGGTGAGAGGATGCTGTTTATCGTGCCCAGCACCACAGTCGGGAAGAACATGATGCACAGACCGATGGCAAAAGGACGGAGCATCGGGAATACGTCTATCGGTTCGGCTCTCGCCAGCGACTGCCATACCCGGTAGGCGACGTAGAACAGCGCACCCAGCCCGGCGATGCCTTTCGCCACACCCGCCATGTCCCCACATAGCGGCATCATCTGCTCATAAAGTGAGCGTAAAATCTGATGAAGGTTATCGAACTCCATAGGCTTACCAGTATCTTTCGTTCATGTTCCCGTACAGCCCCATGATGCGGTCGAGGTCGTTCTTTTTCTTTGCACGCAGATAACTCACGGAGATGTTCTTGTTGGTGTAATAGCTCACAAGGTTGCGGTAACGCTTCATTTTGGAGTAGCAGCGTTCCACCACGTCCATGCGCTCCTTGTCGGTCATGGAGAGCGTGGTGATGTTCACCACATTCTTCAGTTCCGTCAACACTTCGTTGCTCTCTTCCAGCAGTTTCGTGTAACCGAAAGCGATTGCCGACAGCTCTTCTGGTCTGAAATTTCCATCACGGAGCATCCTTTGGAAACTGTTTACATAAATGTCGGTGATGTCGCCTACCATCAGGATGGTCTGCTGCACCTTGCGGGCGTCCTTGACGAGATTGTTCACCGATTTGAGGGCATCGTAATACTTTTTGCCCTGCTGATAGATTTTCACCGTTTCCTGAAAGTTGCTCACCATGTTCGTGGCAGTCTTGGAGGTATGGATGATGTTTTTGGAGGCATTGATGATACCCTGCGCCAGATTGCCCGGATCGCTTACGACCCACTGTGCGCTTGCCCTGCCTGCGAAAAGCAGGCACAGGCAGATAATCATTGTTATTCTTGTTCTCATGTTACTTTGGATTTTAGTGGTTGTTATTCTTCTGTCGGGTGTCCCGGCTGCGGTTTCACCCGCACATAGTCGCCGCCCGGCGAGAAGGTCAGCACGTCCGTGGCCTCGTTGTAGGACACGTCGATGCGGAAGCCGGTGTTCATGAACAGGTTGCCGTTTTCCTCCTGCAAGAGATAGGTTTCCGGTTTCAGCTTGCGGCGCAGACCGCTCCGGCGGAACACCGTCACCTTGTAGGCTTCGCCCTCCTTGTAGATAAGCACATCGGGCTTCCCCTCCACGCTCTCCCAGTTCCCGCACAGCATATCACGGAGGTTGTCGGCCACGTCGCAGGATTGCAGCATCATGACCGCCAATCCGATCAGACACTTGCTGACTTGCAGCATTTTCACTGTCTGTAAATTCATACGCATTTTTCTTTTTTCGTTGATAAATTCATTTTTAATTGTTGGTTGTTTCCTTGTTTCTCCGCTTCTCGGCAAGTTGCCGGATGGCGGCTTCGATGTCGCCGCCCAACTTCTCCGCCAGATGGTAAACCTCCACTTTCTCCGTTTCCTCGGTGGTGTACGCCAGATACTCTTCTGCACTGACCTCGGTGGCATAGACCGCCGATTGTGTGCCACCCAAGCCTATCCACACCTCTTTGTAGAGCCGTGAAGGGTTGTTCGCCATGTTGATGGAGAGTATCTGCGACTTCTCCTTTTCCGTCAGTCCGAGCAACGCCTGTATCTGGTCGAACTTGTTCATATATTTCCTTTGGTCAAGCAGGATTTTACAATCCGAGTTGTTGATGATGCTCTCTTTGACCACCGGAGAACTGATGATGTCGTCCACCTCCTGCGTCACCACGATTGCCTCGCCGTAATATTTTCTGACTGTCTTGTACATATAGCGCAGATATTCAGCCATGTTCGCTGAAGAGAGAGCCTTCCAAGCCTCTTCCACAATAAGCTGTTTCCGTACCCCTTTCAGTCGCCGCATCTTGTTGATGAAGGCTTCCATGATGATGATGGTCACGACGGGGAACAGTTCGCGGTTTTCCTTAATCGAATCTATCTCGAAGACAATGAACCGCTTGCCGAGCAGGTCGATGTTCTCCGTGGAGTTGAGCAGGAAGTCGTAGCGTCCGCCCCGGTAATACTGCCGCATGGTGGTGAGCATGTTGTCGATGTTGAAGTCGGACTTCTCCACCTTGATGTCACGCTGTGCCAGTTCCTTGCGGTAGTCGTCACGCATATACTCGTAGAAGGTGTTGAACGACGGCACGATGCTACGGTCGGATTGGATGCGCTCAATATAGGCACTCACGGCACTGCCCAGCTCGCCGCTCTCCGTCTTTGTCACCTTGTCGTCCTCCGACTTCCAGAGCGTCAGCAGCAGGGTCTTGATGCTGTCCTTCTTCTCCACGTCGAAGATGTAATCGTCGGTGTAGAACGGGTTGAAGCTGATGGGCTTATCTTCCGTGTAGGTGAAATACACACCGTCCGCTCCGCCTGTCTTGCGTCGGATCATGCCGCACAAGCCCTGATAGGAGTTTCCCGTGTCCACCAATACCACATGTGCGCCTTGCTCATAATATTGGCGCACGAGGTGGTTCATGAAGAAAGACTTGCCGCTGCCCGAAGGACCCAGCACGAACTTGTTGCGGTTGGTCGTGATACCCCGCTTCATCGGAAGGTCGCTGATGTCGAGGTGCAGCGGTTTCCCCGTGAGCCTGTCCACCATCTTGATGCCGAAGGGCGAGAGCGAGCTGCGGTAGTTGGTTTCCTCTGTGAACAGGCACACCGCCTGTTCGATGAAGGTGTGGAAACTCTCTTCCGCCGGGAAGTCCGCCGCATTGCCGGGTATCGCCGCCCAGTAGAGTGTCGGGCAGTCGATGGTGTTGTGGCGCGGCACGCATTCCATGCTTGCCAACTGGCTGCCCACGTCGTTCTTGATATGCTTCAGTTCCTCCGCATCGTCGCTCCACGCCATGACGTTGAAGTGTGCCCGTACCGAGGTCAGTCCGTAGGAATGGGCTTCGTTCAGGTATTGGTCTATCCACTCGCGGTTGATGCTGTTGCTCCTTGAATAGCGAGATAGCGACTGCATGTTACGGGCGGACTTCTCGAACTTCTGCAAGGTTTCCTCACTGTTGTCTATCAGCACATACTGGTTGTAGATATGGTTGCAGGAGAGCAGAAGCCCCACCGGGGAGGCGAATGACAGTCGGCAGTCACTCCGGTCGGTGGAGAGCTTCTCGTAACGGGTGTCGGTAGCCACCTTGCCCGGCAGGTCTTCCGCGTCGGAGAGGGTGTGCAGACACAGGCGGTTGTCGCCGATGCGCATCTCCCTTGCCGAAAGCTCGATGTCCTGCAAGGTGGTGTCACCTTCTGGCATGAGCGAGAAGTAGCGTTCAATAAGTCCCGCCTTACCCTCCGTCCCCACGATCTCGTCGGTGGAGAAGCGGCGCAGCCTGACAAGCCCGCTGTCGTTCATGATACGCTCGAACTGTTCGCAGGTTTCCAAGAACTTGGTCGTGGTTTCCCTGTCCAGCTCCATCGGGATGATATGTCCCCGGCACAGCGTGCTGAAATTGCTCTGCATCCGGTTACGCTCCTTTGTTGTCTTGGTCAGGTAGAGGTAGCAGGTGTGTTTCAGGTACGGACGCTCGTTGAAGTGACGCTCGAAAGAGCGGCTTAAAAAGCTCATGTCGTCCTTCTGAAGCTCCGGTTTGTAGCGTTCCTTGATGAACCAGTCCTGTTTGTGTACGACGGAGTAGTCCGGCAGCACCTTGATAGCCTTGCACCAGCAACTGTGTATCGCCTCGTACTCCGCACCCGTCACGGTGTAAAGTTCCGGTAGTTCCACCTCGAAAGCCACCGTGATGTCGGCGTCCTTTGAGATGATGCAGCCATGCTCCACCGCTAAAAGTGGGAACCTGTTTTCCAGTGTTGTCATTTTCGATGTATTCCTCATTGTCTTTCTTCCTTTCGTTGTCGTTTGAACAGACGGGTTATCCGCCGCCGGTTGATAAGGTATCGGGGATGGCTCCGTGCCGCTCCTAATTTCATCAGCCCGTGTTCGCCGTACCGGGCGTTCAGCGCGAAGGTCTGCCATACAAGGAGGGAGGACGATGCCGCGCCGAAGCCGATACATATCCACTGGTCGATACCGACCATGTAGAGGATGACGAACAGGACGAAGAGAGCCAGCAGACCTCCGCAGAAGATGAAGAGGTACTGTGCCTTCAAGCCCTTGAACTCTACCGGACGGCCGATACCCTTGTTGATTGGGTATTCAGCCATACATTATTTATTAAAGGAAGAATGAGCGCAGGATGGTGGCGGCAACAATCAGGAAGATGCACGCGCCGAACCACGAGGCGGCTGTCTTGCTGGTGTCGGGGTCGCCCGATGAAAACTTGCCGTACACTTTTACGCCCCCGATAAGCCCGACGACTGCACCGATGGCGTATATCAGTTTAGTTCCGGGGTCGAAATAAGAACTCACCATAGAGGTGGCTTCGTTGATGCCCGCGATGCCGTTTCCCTGCGCGAAAGCGGAGGCGGTTGCGGCGATGACAAGTGCCGCGGAGAGGATTGCTTTTCTGTTTTTCAAGATGTTCTTGTTCATAAACTGTTCTTGTTTTTTGCCGTCAAAAGGGTGGATGGTCCTTTGTCGGGCGGTTGATACTTTGTTTCTTTACTTTGGTTTTAGTGGATGCCCGTTTGTTTCCACGGACGTGGGCGTGTCCGTTGCGGATGGGGATGCGCCTTGCGTTTCCTCGCCGCGTGGGTTGATGTCATTCTTTCATGTTCATTTCTTTTATTGTTGTCATACATAGTTGCGAATGTCGAACTCCTCGATGTTGTCCGGCACGACGAACTCCTTTTCAGATTTCTTCAGCCGAATCTCGATAAGCCCCTTGATGCGGATGCCTATCTCCGAAGAGCCTTCCATCATTTTCTCGTACAACTCCGTGCCCTCCATGTCGGTGAACACCTTCGCCGCCTTTTCACGTTCCGCCTGTGTCGCGTCCGGGTTTTTGGCGGTCTTGCAGGCGTCGTCAATCTCGTCAAAGCTGCTGCCCGAAGCCCGTGGCGTGTCCGAGGCGTCCTCTTCCGGTTCGTCGTCCCCGTATCCCAGTTCCTCCGGCGGTATGCTCGTGAAGGTCTCATCGAGTTTTTCCTCCGGGACTTGTGCCGGGCGGGATGCGTTTCCCGTTTTTCCGTCGTCAAAAGTAGCCTCTTCCTCCGACAGCTCAATGCCTTTTTCCGAAGTGGCGGCTTCTTGCGTCGGTATGGCAGCGGTTGTCCGGGTGGATGCCATCCTGAAACGGCTCTCGCCGATGATGTCCGCCTTTTCCGCAGGGACTTCCTCGTGTGCCGCTATGCGTTTAGCCTCATTCCCGTCCAGTGACCGCCATAATCCGGCAATGCCCTTGAAGAAGCGGACAATCCGCGTGTCCATGATGCGCTCGTAAAGGAGCAGGAACAGGAACCAGAGGTTGCAGCCGACCGATACCGCCAGCAGAATGTCTGTCATGCTAATTGTGTAATTCATATCCTTCCGTTTTGGTTAGAATACTGAATTGTAATTTCGGGCATAAAGGCTCTTTATCGCATCCTCGCACTGGTTGAAATGGTACGTCAGCACATGGTCGATATAGGCGGACAGCGTAAGCCGGTCATGCCCGATTACACGGGTGATGCGCATGATACGCTCGTGGTACTCCGGGCGCACATACGCCATTTTCCCCTCACGTGCCTTTACTTCCGGGTCGCGGATGAACAGACGTTCATAGTCCTTCTCGCAGCATTTGTCGGTTACCGGGACAGGCGACAGTATTTCCACACTCGCCTGCACTTGGGCAAACATACCTCCGCAGTCTTGCTGTGGTCTTTTTTCATTCGGTGTCATTTCTTTTTCCATTTTCAAATCAGATCTTCACGTTGTTTCTTGTACAGTTCGTTGATTCTCTCCTTGTGCTGTTCCAGATGCTGGCGCAGCACGGTATCCACATATCCGCCTACTGAGATTTCCCCTCCGGCGATGTCGTTCACGATTCTGAGGATCTTGCCGTGGACGTCACGGCTGATATAGACACATTGGCGGGTCTTTATCTCGTTGCGGCGCAGGAACAGCTCGTTGTAGTCCTCGTCCTGCCTTTTCCGGCGTCCACTTTCCCTCTGCGCTTTTTCCCGTGTTACGGGTTGCACAGGAGATGGTTCCGGTGCGGCGGTGTCCTCTTCGGTCGGTGCAGCTGCGGGTACTTCCTGTGCGGGGCGCAGTGTCCCGTCCTGTGTGCGCCGCCCGATGGAGGCTAACAGCAGTTCCTCGTCGATGCCTTCCGTGTTCACTTTCCTGCTGCCCATGCTCACTGCGGTCTGATGATGTCGCTTATCTCTTCGGAAAACTCCCGGATGCCACTCCCTTTCAGCAGTGCCGTGTCCATCGGGAAGATGGTGGAGCGGAAAACGCTCTTGCGCTCTTCCGAAAGGTCACGGCGGAACTTCTTGCTGTCGGGCAAGCGGGTGGAAAGTACCGGAAAGCCCATTTCGGCTATCACTTCCTCGTAGATGCCGTACAAGTCGTTCCTCTCCCTGCCGTCCACCATCGTCCAGAACAGATGCAGCCCCTTTGTTTTCGCCTGTCCGGTAGTCATCAGCCTGTCGCGGAACATCGTGACGAATTTCAGGGTACTCTCCACGACAAAGCGGTCGGCACTCAGCGGAGTGAAGATGTAGTCCATCTGCGAGAGCGTCTTTATCACGCCGTTACTACGGAGCGTGCCGGGCATGTCGAAGAACACCACGTCGGGTTTCATGTCCTCAGTGGCAATCATCCTCTCGGCATCGTCGAGGGCGTTCACCGCATTGCTCTTGACGATGGTGTAGGCGTTCTTTTTGATCCGGCGGAAATGGTCGCAAGCGAGAGCCTTGAAGTAGGTGCTGCTGTCGATAAGCCCCATTTCGTGTTCGCGCAGCCCGTGGATGCTGTGCTGCGGGTCGTCGCAGTCCACGACGGCGACATTGTAGCCTTTCACGTTGTGCAGGTAGCTGGCGGCAAGTGCCGTGACAGTGGATTTGCCGATGCCACCTTTCTGTGTTGCGAATGCAACGAAGATTTCCTTACTCATAGTTCCATTTATTTTAATTGTTGAAGATTTCTTTTTCTATTTATATGCGGATTTGGTTGCTACATTATCCGCTTCAGTGAACAGACACACGGGCGGGTCATCGCGTATCCGGTTCTGTGGTGAAGCGGTGCGGCGAACAAGTGATGAATGACGACACTGCGTCATGAAGTCATTGAATCCGTACTTCACCGGATTGTCGGATAACCGGGGTTCCGACGGTTCGGGTATCCGCTTCGGCAAGTGTCCGAAGAAGCGGTTTTCCGGGTATTTGAATGTTCCGTTTCTCATATCTTCAAATCGTTGGTTCCTTGAATCATGCTGCAAATAAACAAGTATATTTTGGAACTTGTATCACTTCCTAAGCAATTGGCAGCACGTTGCGCCGGTTGGCAGTCATTGACCGGGTCAAGCGTCTGTCCGATACCGCTTTAAGGACGTAACTTTGCCCCCGGACAGCAGGGTTCGCCGATGGTGGCACAGCCGGAGTCCTGAAAGGTATCTTCCCATCCGTCCCCTGACGGATTTTTATGTTCACCTGAACATAGCAAGGTATGTTTTCAGCCGCTCAAAATATTTTGAGCATCCCGGAAAACGCCTTGCCCTTGCAGGGGGCGGGCTTTCCCTCCGAAGTCGGGAAGCCTTTCAAAACTGCGGTGCTGTAATCCGAAGCGGCGGCTTATGCCGTCAATCCGCTAAATCCAAAGTAATATGAAAGAGAAAAGGAAAAGCAAATCAGGGAGAAATCCCAAACTTGATCCGGCGGTGTACCGTTACACCGTCCGTTTCAATGAGGAGGAACACAACCGTTTCCTCGCCATGTTCGGAAAATCGGGTGTCTATGCACGGTCGGTTTTCCTCAAGGCGCACTTCTTCGGACAGCCGTTCAAGGTGCTTAAGGTGGACAAGACGCTGGTGGACTATTACACCAAACTGTCGGATTTTCATGCACAGTTCCGTGCCGTGGGTACGAATTACAACCAAGTCGTGAAGGAACTGAGGCTGCATTTTTCAGAGAAAAAGGCGATGGCGTTGCTCTACAAATTAGAGCAACACACCGTCGAACTCGTGAAACTGAGCCGCCGGATTGTGGAACTTTCAAGGGAAATGGAGGCGAAATGGTCGCAAAAATCAGTGTAGGAAACTCGTTGTACGGCGCGATTGCCTATAACGGGGAGAAGATTAACGAGGCGCAGGGGCGGTTGCTTACGACCAACCGCATCTACAATGACGGTTCGGGAAAGGTGGACATCAACAAGGCGATGGAGGGTTTTCTCACCTTCATGCCGCCACAGATGAAGGTGGAGAAGCCGGTGGTGCATATTTCGCTCAACCCGCATCCGGAGGATGCGTTGACCGATGCGGAATTGCAGGATATAGCCCGCGAGTATCTGGAAAAACTCGGTTTCGGCAACCAGCCTTATCTTGTTTTCAAGCACGAGGACATCGACCGCCACCACCTGCACATCGTGACGGTTCGGGTGGACGAGAACGGGAAATGTATCAGCGACAAGAACAACTACTATCGTAGCAAACAAATCACCCGTGAGCTGGAGAAGAAATACGGGCTGCACGATGCGGAGCGCAGGAACCGCCGTCTTGACACGCCGCTAAGCAAGGTGGACGCATCGGCAGGCGATGTGAAGAAACAGGTAGGCAACACCGTGAAAGCTCTGAACGGGCAGTACCGTTTCCAGACGATGGGCGAATACCGTGCGCTCCTTTCCATCTATAACCTGACGGTGGAGGAAGCGAGGGGTAACGTGCGCGGACGGGAATATCACGGGCTGGTCTATTCCGTCACGGACGGCAGGGGCAACAAGGTGGGCAACCCGTTCAAGTCCTCGCTCTTCGGGAAGTCCGCAGGCTATGAAGCCATGCAGAAGAAGTTTGTACGTTCCAGATCGGAGATTAAGGACAGGAAACTGGCAGACATGACGAAACGTACCGTTCTTTCCGTGCTGCAAGGCACTTATGACAAGGATAGGTTTGTTTCCCAACTTAAAGAGAAGGGCATCGACACCGTACTGCGCTACACGGAGGAAGGGCGCATCTACGGGGCTACCTTCATCGACCACCGCACGGGGAGTGTGCTGAACGGTTCGCGCATGGGCAAGGAGCTTTCGGCGAATGCCTTGCAGGAACACTTCACCCTGCCATACGCCGGACAACCGCCGATACCGTTATCCATCCCTATGGATGCTGCGGACAAGGCACACGGACAGACCGCATACGACCGTGAAGACGTATCGGGCGGAATGGGCTTGCTCACTCCCGAAGGTCCGGCGGTAGATGCCGAGGAAGAGGCTTTCATCCGGGCGATGAAGCGCAAAAAGAAGAAAAAGCGCAAGGGCTTGGGTTTGTAATCGGAGTATCAACAATTAAAAAATCAATGTATGTCACAACAAGAAGACGATTTGAGGGCATTGGCGAAAATCATGGATTTTCTGCGTGCCGTGAGTATCATTTTAGTGGTCATGAACGTGTACTGGTTCTGCTACGAAGCCATCCGGCTATGGGGCGTGAACATCGGTGTGGTGGACAAAATCCTTCTGAACTTCGACCGCACGGCGGGGCTGTTCCATTCCATTCTGTACACGAAACTGTTTGCCGTCCTGCTGCTTGCCCTGTCCTGTCTGGGTACGAAAGGGGTCAAGGGCGAGAAAATCACTTGGGGAAGAATATGGACGGCACTCGCCGCCGGATTCGTGCTGTTTTTCCTCAACTGGTGGATACTGGCTCTGCCGCTGCCGGTTGAAGCGGTGACGGGCTTGTATATCCTTACCATCGGCACGGGCTATGTCTGTCTTTTGATGGGCGGGCTGTGGATGAGCCGCCTGTTGAAACACAATCTGATGGAGGATGTTTTCAACAACGAGAATGAGAGTTTCATGCAGGAAACGAGGCTCATCGAAAGCGAGTATTCGGTCAATCTGCCCACACGCTTCTATTACAAAAAGCGTTGGAACAATGGCTGGATCAATGTGGTGAATCCCTTCCGTGCGTCCATCGTGTTGGGTACGCCGGGCAGCGGCAAGTCATACGCCGTGGTAAACAATTTTATCAAGCAACAGATTGAAAAGGGCTTCTCGATGTATGTATATGACTTCAAATTCAGTGACTTGTCCACCATAGCCTACAACCATTTGCTGAACCACCCGGAGGGCTACAAGGTGAAGCCGAAATTCTATGTGATCAATTTCGACGACCCGCGACGCTCACACCGTTGCAATCCCATACACCCGGATTTCATGGAGGATATTACGGACGCTTACGAGAGTGCCTACACGATAATGCTTAACCTCAATAAAACTTGGGTGCAAAAGCAGGGCGACTTCTTCGTGGAGTCACCTATCATTTTGTTTGCCAGCATTATCTGGTATCTCAAAATCTATCAGAACGGGAAGTATTGCACGTTTCCCCATGCCATCGAG
The DNA here is from genome assembly GCA_019550975.1 of Bacteroidales bacterium SW299. Lineage (GTDB taxonomy): Bacteria > Bacteroidota > Bacteroidia > Bacteroidales > Bacteroidaceae > Phocaeicola > Phocaeicola excrementipullorum. The sequence goes on from SDWH01000001.1 coordinate 247,951, forward strand.
TTTTTGAACCGCCGCTACGAGGATATTTTCCCGATACTGACCTCTTACCCGGAGCTGGAAAACTACCTTTCCCCGTTCATGGATGCTTGGCTCGGAGGGGCTGCGGAGCAGCTCATGGGGCAGATAGCGTCGGCGAAAATCCCGCTTTCGAGGATGATTTCCCCGCAGCTCTATTGGGTGATGTCGGACAGCGAGTTTACGCTGGACATCAACAATCCCGAAGAGCCGAAAATCCTATGCGTTGGCAACAATCCCGACCGTCAGAACATCTACGGGGCGGCTCTCGGATTGTATAACTCCCGTATCGTGAAACTCATCAACAAGAAGGGAATGCTGAAGTCATCGGTCATCATCGACGAGCTGCCCACGATATACTTCAAGGGGTTGGACAACCTTATAGCCACCGCCCGAAGCAACAAGGTTGCCGTGTGTCTGGGATTTCAGGATTTCAGCCAGCTGGTGCGCGACTACGGTGATAAGGAGGCGAAAGTGGTGATGAATACGGTCGGTAACATTTTCTCCGGGCAGGTGGTAGGTGAAACGGCAAAGACACTATCGGAACGGTTCGGTAAGGTGTTGCAGAAACGGCAGTCTATCTCCATCAACCGGCAGGATGTTTCCACCTCCATCAACACGCAGATGGATGCGCTCATTCCGCCGAGCAAGATTTCCGGTCTGACGCAGGGAATGTTTGTCGGTTCGGTGTCCGACAACTTCAACGAACGTATCGAACAGAAAATTTTTCACTGCGAGATTGTGGTGGATGCCGAGAAGGTGAAGCGGGAGGAACGTGCCTACAAGAAAATTCCGGTCATTACCGATTTCACGGACGAGGACGGCAACGACCGCATGAAAGAAACGGTGCAGGCGAACTACCGGCGTATCAAGGAAGAGGTGAAGCAGATTGTGCAGGAGGAACTGGAGCGCATCGCGGGCGATGATAACCTGAAATATCTGTTGCAGCAGAAGTAAATAAAAAAATGAAGAAAGGCTTACCATAAACCTTTCTTCATTTTTTTAGAACTTAAGCATTATCCATACTTACTAAGATTCCGTTTTCCAAAATTTTTTGCAATGGAATTTTCTTTAAGATTTCTTGATAAGTGCTATAGAAGTCATTATCAAGTCCTATATAAACAATATTGTCATGTAATTCTTCTATAACACTAATATGTGAATGCAATTTGCACTTTTTATCAGAACAATCTGATACGATACTTTTAATTCGTTCCAACTTATTTAATAAATCATCATATTGAGATAACCCTTTTGTAGTTGGTTGTATTTGATAATTAGTTTTCTTTGCCGGTTGTATATTATGTTCAGGATCTAATAATACTATGTGAAATATAGAAGAATCCCGATCAAAATAACCTACAATACGCCCCGTACTTTTTGTTATCGAAAATTGCATTATTGGAAAATCTGTCTCATTGTCCAATATTTCTTTTGGTAGCCAATCTAAATCTTTTCGTTGAATAGGAATGTTTTTAGCACTCCAATCTATTGGATGACATCTTAATGCAATACTACCTCTATTTTCTTCTAATACTTCTTGCGGTGTCATAGTACCCAAAGCACCTAATCTTTCAAGAAGCCCAATATGCCATCCCTTAGAACACTCTCCAATCTGAAAATTAGGTATCTGCTTAAAGTAAGAGAAGGAAAAAGTTATCTTCCTTCTCTTTAACTCATTTTCTTGTTCTTTGGTAACTAATGATTTGTTTCCGTATTTAGGAGAATCTGAATTAAGATTTAATAGTTTCCCATTTTTTCCCATAATACTCAATCATTAGTTCTGGAGTAATAACCTTGTCACAACGCTCATTTACATTTAAATCTCCACGTGTTTCAATCCAAGGCATCTCATTGTGGGACAATCGTTCTAATTCAGCACCGCTATATTTAAGATAATTCTCCAATATAAAGTCAATGAATTCAGCGTCTTCTGATGATAAACTCACATTGTGATTCATGCAATCATCAATATTGATTTCTGAATAGAGATATTTTGTAGAATTAAATCGATTGTAGATTTCTCGATTTACCGGACCATGAATCCATGCTTCAAACTCGCCGTCAAACATAGGTTTTTTATTGATACCATAAGACCATGCTTGAACATAATACAATAACTTCTGCAACTTTAAATTTATTAAAGACGCAAATCTATCTTCCGATTTTACTCGTAAGATAATGTAGTCTGTTATATCGTGTATTGAGTTCATCTGAATTATGACTATATCAATTTCAATGCAAAGTTAATATCTTTTTCTAATATAACAAAATAATGAATTGAATTGATGTGATTTATTCTAATGAATTTGTTTTTTATCTCCTCATACGATCCAACTCATCATCGCGCAGCATCCTCTCGTTCAATTTCTCCTGCATTCTGTCAAGGAAGTAGGTGCGGCTTTCGTTCTTCCGGCGTTTGATATCGGTGTAGAAACGGTAGCAGTCCTTCGACTCAACCCCGAATATCTTGTAAAGGAGCGGGGCAAGCTGTTTGAGCGGCATGTTGCCGTTGTTGATGCAGCCCATCTCGTCGATGCCGTAGATAAGTTCCACGAGGTCGATGGCATTGCCCGTCCATTGCAGGAGGCTGGTGGCGGTTTCTGTTGTGTTGTTGGCGGATATCAGTGGCGGCACTTGGGGCGTGGCAAGGAATTTCTGCATCTTCCTCACGAAAGACAGGGCCTTGCTGACATAGGCGGCAATCTCTCTCTTTTCTTCTGACAGGTTGCGCACGGGATGGTGCTGCAACTCGATTTCGATGTAGGCAAGCGCGATGACGGTAAGGTTCGCGTCCATGCTACCGTTACACAGTTCGATCACTTGGGTGGCAAAAGCCGTGTATGCCGTTTCCATATTGCAGTCACCGGCTTCGTTTATCAGGCGGAAAAAGTCGGTTTCCGCCAGCAAGAAATAATTCATGGTTCTGTCAATTTTGAAAATTACACTTTGTTTTCTGCGTGCGCACATGAATATAATTGGCAAAAAACGCGGCAGAAAATAAAAAATCCAACACTCAATTTTACAAAGTACTGGATTTCAGAGGTATAAAATTCAATATTTTTTCACAAGGACAAATTATCTCCGACTTAAATTGTTTGTAATCAGAACATTTATTCTATTCCTGAAAATAGAAATGTATGCTTGCCGCACATTTTGGCTATCTTGCTTTTTTATCAAGGATATAGATAATGCGACATACACCGTTGGAATAGCTTTTCAAGGAGGAAAGCGTCCAGTGTTGCTCTGGCAGAGCCGACTTAAAAAAATGTCGTCCGCTTCCGGATATGAAAGGAACGGTGTATAGTATGATTTCATCCACAGCGTGCATACGCAGTAGTCCGTTTATATAATCTGCCGTATCCAGTGTGGCTTCCGCGAGGTAACGGATGTTTGTGCCGTCTTTTCTCCATTCGTGCAGCATTGAAATGGAATAGTCCGGTGTCACACGGTAAAGGGCTTTCTTCCTGATTTCATCAAGACCGCAACGGTCAAGGCACAAATCCTGATGTGCTTTATCATATAACTCTGAAGAAAGACATCCGTCCATCGTCAGTACGGCGAGAATCTGAACTTTACCCATAATCGTTTCCTTTCGTTAGGCAAGGGTAAAAAAGTAGCGTGCAATTCACACTACCTTCAAGCGATGGCTCTGGTAAAGCCTTTACGGAGAGTACGTGAATGCACGCTATGCGTAAGCATAGCATAAGCATCACGCAATCGTCTCCGTAGTTCCAATTTACCAGATTTTCGCTTGAAACGCCTTGCGGTCTTATCCTATATGTTGGCGGCGAAAAGCTCCTGCCAATCGCCGTTTTTCTCAAATGTTATGCAAAGATAGCCAAATTCAGTGAATTACGGGCTATGATTGCTTGAATTTATATTTAAGTCCATACTCTTCAAGTTTGCTGTATAGTGTTGTCCTGCCTATGCCGAGCAGTTCTGCGGCGACACTCCGGTTGCCGTTTGCCTGTTTCAACGCACGCAATATCCGCTCCTTATCCTCCGCGTCATTGCGCAAGGCGAAGCTGACAGTAGAGGTCGGTTTCGTCACGGCAAGTTCCAGATGCTCTTTCATGACAACACCTTCCTGCGCCTGCAATACAGCACCCATAACTTTCTGCCGAAGTTCCCGCACGTTGCCCGGCCATGCGTGTGTCAGCAACGCTTTACGTGCTTCGGAACTGAACCCGCTCACGCTACACTCCAGCTCTCTGTTTGCCATATCACGGAAGAACTCTGCCAGCGGCATGATGTCTTCCTGACAGTCACGCAACGGAGGAACGGTTATCCCGAAGTCGTGCAGGCGGTACAGAAGATCCTGCCGAAAACGCTTTTCATTCACCGCTACTTCCAAATCTTCATTGGTAGCAGCGATGATGCGGACATTGAAATTCCGGTCTGCCTTGTCTCCGACCGGGCGATACCGCCTCTCCTGTATGGCGCGGAGCAACATCTGTTGGGTTTCCAACGCGAGGTTTCCTACCTCGTCCAGAAAAAGCGTGCCGCCTTCCGCCTCATGGAAATATCCTTTCTTGGCATTGTCCGCACCTGTAAACGCTCCCTTGACGTGTCCGAAGAAAGCCGACGGTGCAAGCTCTTTGGAGAGTGAACCGCAGTCCACCGCCACAAATGGCTTGCCTGCACGTTTGCTCTTGTCATGCAACAGATGGGCAATATGCTCCTTACCCGTGCCGTTCTCACCAAATATCATCACGCTCATGTCGGTGGCGGCTACCAGCCTTATCCGGTGCATGATTTTCTGAAAAGCGGAACCTTCACGGGCGAATACAGGCATACGGCGTTGTCCTGCCTGACGTTCTTTCAGTATGGAACGGATCAGGGGGACAAGTTTATCCTCCACAAGCTGTTTGGGAATATAGTCTATCGAGCCGAGTTTCATGCTTTCCACGGCGGTATTAACTTCGGCGTAGTCGGTCATAATGATGAAGGGCTGCATCTTTCCCTCCTTTCGCATCCAGCACAAAAGGTCTATGCCACTGCCGTCAGGCAGACGCAGGTCGGCAACCACGATATCATTATCTGTTGCCTGTTGCAGATGTTTCTTCGCGGTTGAGAGGTGGTAAGCCTTCATATTGCGGTAGCCCTCCCGTGACAGCATATTGCAGACATATTCGCAATACACGATGTTGTCTTCCACCACAATTATTTTTGTCTTATCCATCTTCGTATTTTCTCCTTTCCTCTTCTGCCAACCGTATTATTTCCACTCCCTTATCCAGCACAGCAGTCACGGCATGGCTTAACGCTTCACCATCCGGGAGAGCATCGCCACGAAGCAATCCGTAAAGTACATTCAGCGGTTGGTCGGCACGGAGCACCTCCCACGAACTGCGCAGGTGGTGGATCAGGGAATCCAGCTTTTGCAGGTCTTTTTCTTTTGCTGCATCCCGTACCGCCTGCATTTCCTTTTCTGTTTCAGTTATCAACTTTTCCAGCATGACGGCTTCATTGCCATAGGACAATAAGGCGGAAAAGTCCGGTTTCCCGTCCGGTGTCGCTTTTATGGCACACCTGTCGGAAACCTCCATCAGTTCCGATATGGAGAACGGCTTGAACAGGCATCCGGCAAAGCCTTTTGCCAATAGTTCCCCTTTGTTACAACTGCCCGAAGCGGTTGCCACAACCACCGGGATTGTTGGTGAATTGCCCACGTTGGACGAACGCAACAGTTCCAGCAATTCGAAACCGTTTATACCAGGCATATTCAAGTCTGTCAGCAACAGGCTGTATTCTTTCTGGCGTATCATTTCCATCAGTGCCGCAGCATCGGTGCAAGTGTCGCAGTGTATTCCTTCTTGGGAATACATCTCTTTCAGCATTAGAAGTAATACCTCATCATTGTCAATGGCGACAACATCATGGAATTTATTGTTATGATAAACAGGTGTATTGCTTGTATATCCAAGCTGTTCTTCAGCTTCCTGCATAGAAATTTCAACTGTGAAACGACTGCCTTTCCCTTTCTTGCTGTCCAAACGGATTGTTCCGCCAAGCATCGACACAATATTACGCATTATGGCAAGCCCAAGCCCGAAACCCTCCTTTGCAGCGGCATTTGATAGACGTTCAAACGCACCGAACGCTTGTTTCTGTTCCTCTTCTGTCATGCCTGTACCTGTATCTTCAATGACCAGTGTCAGAACTCCATTATCATATTCAGTAATCAAAGAAACACCGCCTTCTTCTGTGAACTTGACAGCGTTTGACAGCAGGTTATTCCCGATTTGTATTATTCGCTCTTTGTCGGTCAATACAATGGCATCGTGTCCAGTCTTCACGGACAAGGACAACCCTTTGTTCACGGCAACAGGCATGAACTCCGTTTCAAGTGTGTGCGTGATTGCAGAAATCCGGCAGGGTGACAGACGGGGCTGTTCCTTGCCGTTGTCCAGGCGGAAGAAGTCAAGCAAAGTGTTGAGCATATCCCGCATACGGTCGGAGGATTGCAGTATATTTTGGATATATTGCCCATTATTACCGCTATTGCATTCTTTCCGCAAAAGTTCGGTATAGCCGGTTATTGCCGTCAGTGGTGTACGCAACTCATGGGTAATAGTATATACCGCTTTCTTTCGGGAGGTTATGAGTATCTCATTTTGTTGCACGGACTGTTCCAATTGCTCGATCAAATCCGTTGTCTTGCGTTTGTATCGTTTAATGTTCTTTGCATCACGGTGTATGATGATATAGGAAATGACCAACAGCAAAAGAACAAATCCCATCAAGCCGCCTATCTGCATAAATGATTTTTTACGCATGGCTGTTATCTCGCTTTCTCTATTTTGTAAATCAGATTGCACCTTCTTTTCGATTTGGCAAATCAATCCTTGCAGTTGTCTGTTAAGTTCTGCATTACGGGCAGCAAGACTATCGGCTTGTTCTGACAATCGACGGCTCTGCGCATTCTGTTCGTTGACCATGTTTCTATTGGATGAACGGAGCGTAGTCGTTGTTGTCGTTGGCTTCGTTCCCTCTTTTTTGCCGAAGATGCTCAAGAAACCTTTTCGTTTTGGCTTTTTGGACTGTTCCTGCACACTTTTCTGCACAATAACCGGAATTTGATTGGCTATCTTCTTGTTAATAGATTGTTGTTCATCCATTAACCGGACTATCTGGAACATCTGTCGTTCCTTATCCTCTAAAAGACTGCGCACACTATCGATGCGCTCTGCTGGATAGGTGGCCTTGAAACGGCAAAGCATACTGTCCATTGCCATACGCCGTGCATGGTAATGCTCGATATCTTTATCGTTCCATTCCAGTATTGTTTCACCCAATAGAGAAAATTTTATCATTTGAATATTGATATTGTTTATTTCTTTTCGGAGCTCGTCTATTTTTTTATTGCCAAGTTCTAATGCTTCTATCTCCTGCCATTCATAGAGGCTATTATATGCCATACATCCGATAAGAATGGAGATAAGTATATATCCCAACTGTATTGCCTTATAGAAATTTCCTGACCGCTCCATTATTTTGATGACATTGATTTTTGGAACATGAATAAAAGTTTATCTTTTTCGTTCATGCGGATATTATCAGAATAACCGCCTTTTGTTATTTGATACCCGCATGGCTTAACCATAAAAATGCCTAAGCCCTTAGTGTATGAACTTACTTCTGATGCATAGTCTTTACTTGTATTTAATGGAACTTTCCCTTTAATATGACACCACTCATTATTGCAACTGATGTCTTCAATCTCAGACATCATTTTTTGCAAATCTGTAATAGCTTTGGAACTTGCCGCTTGGGGTATCTGCAACTCAAAATAGAGCATCGGTTCGAGAATGTCCACACCTGACTGTTGCAAGGCCAGCCTGAAGACATAAGGGGTCAGCTGTCTGAAATCAGCAGGTGTACTTACCGGGCTATAATACTCGGCTTGAGTAAAAGTTACTTTCAGATCAGTCACTTCCCATCCATGTAACCCGGATTGGCAAGACATACGAATCCCTTCAAAAACGGCATTTTGAAAAGAATGGTTCAGATAACCATAGGAGATGTCACTTTCGATTTGCAACCCTGTCCCTAACGGTAAGGGTTCAAGAGTCAGCCCTATTGTGGCCCAATAAGGGTTGGGCGGCACTTCGATCTGAATAATCTTATTGACCTTTTTTACAGGTCGTTCTTTGTATATAGTCTTGATCTCATCAAAATGGACCTTTACGGAAAATCGTTCTTCCAGCAATGTCTGTATGATTTCCTTTTGGGTTAAACCATATAACGAGATTTCCAATTCATCACTATATGAGTTTATGGAAAAGGACAAAGACGGGTCTTCAATCCACAATGTATTCAGAGCGGATATCACCTTGCTTCTCTCTTCGGGCCTGTCTGGCCGGACGGAGGATTTGAGAGCGGGATGCTGATGCGATAATCCTTGAATCAAACAAGGTTCAGCACCTAAATAATTTCCGATTCGAAAATCATCCATATCCTCTACAATCGCGATATCATTGGCGCCCACTTCATCAACATTTATCTCTCTGCCCTGATTGATAGTTTTTAGATTTTTAATCTTGATGAATTTTTCCGAATCGTTGATTCTTACAACGTCTCGAAGTCTCAGACTTCCGTCAATTATTTTTAGAAAACTTCTTTTATGTCCTTTGGGGTCATGCTCTATCTTATAAAGATAAGATGAAAGTCTGTTTGAGACCGATGCCGGAGGAAGTATAAAAGAAGTGATGGCGTCCAACAACTCATTGATACCGATATTGAACATTGCTGATCCATGTAGCACCGGATAGACTTTGGCTTTTGCCACAAGAGCGATTATCGTATTCCAATAATCAGCCGGTGAAATTTCGCTATCCGCCAAATATCGTTCTAATATATTGTCGTCATGGTTGCATACAAATTCTTTGTATTCTTCCTTTATATATGTTTGGGAGCAAACCGGATAAACCGATCCATCGACAACATTTTGCATAAACAGGACATCTTGAGACAGATTTGCTTTTATATCCAGATACAAACGCTCCAAATTCACACCGGCTCGGTCAATCTTATTGATAAATATAATTGTCGGGATTTGCAGCTTCTGTAAAGTATTGAACAGCAACTTTGTCTGCGCTTGTATGCCTTCCTTTGCGGATAAGATGAGGACTGCTCCATCAAGCATTTTGAATGTCCGCTCCACTTCCGCAATAAAATCCATGTGTCCCGGAGTGTCAATGATATTGCATTTCACACCATTCCAGATAATAGATGTCGTAGAAGCCCGAACAGTAATTCCTCTACGTTTCTCTATATCCATAGAGTCCGTTATGGTGTCACCATTATCCACACAGCCGCACTTTTCCGTTGCTCCACTGGCAAACAGCAGATTCTCGGTTACGGAAGTTTTTCCTGCATCAATGTGAGCAAGAATTCCTAAATTTATAATATTCATTTGGATTAAGCAATAATATACTACAATAGATGCATTGTCGAAACGCACCTTTTAATACCTCCTCGTAGCATATGAGAACTACAGGATTCCTAACTCGTATTAATATGTATATTATTACTGCCGCATAACGATTACAAAATTACACAAAAAAATATATCTAACAAAAGTAGGAGGATTTTTTAACTTTTTACCATAGACATTTTATTAGGGAAACGTAGGTTCAACTGGTAAGTACAAATAAGTAGAAATGTTTGAACAACACTGTTTTAGGAAGTTGAAAAATCAAGTTTCTCTCTCGGTATAGCGTTTATTTTGGCCAATATCTTCTTTAGTTTGGCATTTGAGTATTTCCCATTCGTGTTCTATTTAGCTCCTTATTATGAGTATGTAGCAAGTTGCTTATCAAATTCAGCCTCTTTGAGGGTCAAATATGGTTTTGCAAATGGTGACTGACAAGACATAAACAAGGTCAGCAGGATTTTTTACATAAATGGACATGAATGTATATAACCTAAAATAAGAATAAATTTTAATAAGGGCTGCCCAAAAAGAAAAAAATGCAGTTGCCATCCTACAGATACTTGCAGAAAGGATAAAATTTACTTTTAGACCTTTTGGGATAGCCCTTATTAATACTTCAGATAAAATTCCTAAGGTTATATTTTCAATCCTTTGAACCGGGTTTCCTCCTTGGCATACAGTCCCGGACGCCCGATTATGACATGGTTGGCAACGATACTATCCGCCGGACTGCGTATCTGCGGCGGTGCATTTTCGGGATATTGCGCCTGCCTGTTCCTCACATCTTCCGCTTCCGGCTTGACCTGTTGCCCTTCTTTCTCCTTTTCGGCGACTTCGGGCGTGGGCGGCGCAAGTTCCAGCTGTATTTTTCGGTCAAGGGCGGCAAGTTCGGATTTCAGCTGCTTCAGCTCGTCCTCCTTCTTCCACACCTTGCCCGCTATCTCCTGCAACTGCGGTATCTCCCTCTCCAGCACCTCGTTCTTCGCCTTGTACTGGTCGATAATGGAGGGTATCCTCTCCATCGCGTTCAGGAAGTTTCGGGCGGCAGCCATCGGATCAGCCATTGCCAGATGTCCGTTGTTATAGGTGTACTTGTAGTTCCCCTCTACCACGAAGCGGTTGTCGGTAAACTCCAATCCCTCTTTGAGTATCCTCTCGCTCACCACCTTTATCGGAAAACCGTACAGTTCTCCGACCTGTGTGTAAAGCCCGCCCGTAGTGGCGTTTTTCGCTATCTCCTGCAAACGCTTTCCGATAACCTTCTCATCGGCGGAATCCACACCGTCCACCTTTATTATATTAAGGCGGTTGCCCTCCCTGTCGGTCTGCGCCACCGAAAGGAAGCGGTTCCAGTCCTCCGTCATGGCATCTATGAAAGCCGTGTTGTTACGCAACTCGCCCGTCTTCGACTCTAACTTGAACTCCGAATCACGCTTGCCCTTGTTAAACGACTTGCGTTCCCCTTCGAGCGAGGCGATGCGCTTTTCAAGTTTCGCCTTGTCCAGCAGGTCGGTGTTGCCGGATAGCAACGCCATATATTCCGAAAAGTTCATGCCCGATTTCTCGTCCACTGCCCCCTCGTCGATGGTACGCGCCCCCATAGCACCGCTTTTGAGCTGGCTGATGAAAGTCTGCTTGCAGTGCAGGAGGTTGAACTTGTAGCTGTCCAGTGACTTCTCCACCGCGTAGATGATTACGTCCACGTTGTTCCCGGCGAAATGCTTGGCAATTTCGTTTCCGGCTCTAACTCCGCGTCCGTCACGCTGTTGCAGGTCGGACGGTCGCCACGGCGTATCGAGATGATGAATTGCCACACACCTTTTCTGTGCGTTCACACCCGTTCCGAGCATGGAGGTGGAGCCGAACAGAACACGCACCGTTCCGGCATTCATGGCGTCTATCACCGCCTTCCGAGCCTTGTCGGTCTTGCACTCCTGAATGAAGCGCACCTCGCTTGGCGGTATGCCGTAATCCTCCGTCAGCTTGCGCTTGATTTCCGAATAGACGTTCCACCCGTCGCCCGGCTGATATGTCCCCAAGTCCGAGAAAACGAACTGCGTGCCTTTCTGCGCGTCGTATTTTTGGTAATACTCCGCGATCATCTTGGCACAGTGGCTCGCCTTGTTATCGGGGTGGTCTTCATAATGCGGGTCTATCATGCGCATGTCGAGTGCCATCTTGCGGGCGTAGTCGGTGGCGATAAGCATCTTCGCCTTTTCCTCCGTTTCCGAAAGCGGCAGCCTGCCCAGAAGTGTGGCATCGCCAGTCTTGGCGAACTGCATCAGCTTCTGTATGAAGTCCTCCTGCTCCGGCGTGGGCGGTATGTGGTGCAGTATCTCATTCTTGTTGGGACGATCTACGCCCACGTCCTCTGCCGTGCGGTAGTCCGTGATTTCATTATAGAAGGCGGCAAGTTCCGGCACCTTGATGAAGTAGCGGAAACGCTCCTTTTGAACCACGTTGTTCGTCACGTTAAATTCAAAATCCGTCGTCTTCTTGGCGAATATCGCCGCCCAAGCGTCGAAACATCGGATGTCCTGCCGTTCCAGCTCCTTCGGACGCAAATACTTGAACAGCAGATACAACTCCGTCAGCGAGTTGCTGATGGTAGTACCCGAAAGGAAGGTCGCTCCCAAGTCTCTGCCCGTGCGCTCCTGTATGGTGCGTATGGCAAAGAGCATGTTCAGTGCCTTCTGGCTTCCCTCGCTGTTGCCCAGTCCCGCCACACGGTCATGGCGCGTGTTGAACGTCAGATTTTTGAACTGGTGGCTCTCATCTATGAAGATGTGGTCGATGCCCATCTGCTTGAAATCCACCACGTCGTCCGTGCGTGACTTTATGGCATGTTCCACCTTCTCCAGCTTCGCTTCAAGGTTGTGTTTGCGCTTCTCCAGACCTTTCAGCATAGCCCGCGACACGTTCTTTCCCTGCTGCCGCAGCACTTCGAGGTTTTCCTCCACCGTGTCAAGCTCCGCTTGCAGGATGCGCTGCTGCAACTCCGGCGACTGCGGTATCTTGCCGAACTGGTCGTGCGACATGATGACACAATCGTAGTCGTTGTTCTTTATATTATTGAAGAAGCGCACACGGTTGGCGGTCGAAAAGTCCTTCTCCGAAGCGTACAGAATACGTGCGTTGGGATATGCCGCCTGATAGGTGGCGGCAATCTCCGCAACGTTGGCTTTCAGCCCGATAATCATCGGCTTATGTGCCAATTTCAGACGCTTCATCTCATGCGCGGCGATGCACATTATCAGCGTCTTGCCGGTTCCCACCTCGTGGTCGCAAATTCCGCCGCCGTTCTGTTTCAGCATCCAGACGCAATCCATCTGCGAGGGATAGACGCTCTTGATACCCCGGCTTGCCAAGCCTTTCAGATTGAGGTCGGGGAAGGTCTGGTGCGAGCCGTCATACTTCGGGCGCACGAAACAGTTGAACTTGCGGTTATACATTGTCGTCAGCCGTTCCTTGAACTGCGGCGACTGTTCTTCGAGCCATTCGGAGAAACCGTTGCGGATTTCATCAATCTTGGCGTTGGCGAGCTGTATGCCCTCGCTGTCGCGCACCTTGATGTCGTTGCCATGCTCGTCCTTGCCGATGGACTTCATCATGTCGGGGCAGGTGTTGTGCAGGGCGTGTTTCAAGAGGTGCATACCGTCATAGTTCCGGTAATACCCCTTTACCAGAAACTCGTCCGTGATTTTCATGGTGCGGTAGCCGCACGCAACCGAAAACTCGTCCATGCTTGCGGAATAGGCGATTTTCACCTCCGTGTCGAACAGCCGGCTCATGTAGGCGGCATAGACACCCGTCGGAATCCAGCGTTCCCCGAAATTGAAGTCCAGATCCTCGAAGGCGATACGCGGCGGTTCGGCATCTTTCAGAGCCTCCAACGCCTGTTTCACTTCCGGCATACGCTCACTTTCGGGGTTTTCGCCCATCCAAGCCTCTATGCGTTCCGCCTTCTCTATCACGTTCCCGGCTATGAAGCGGTCTTTGATTTCGTAACCGGTCACGAGCGGATTGTAATAGATGCGTCCTTGCAGGGCTGTGAGCAACTCCTCCGCCGTGCTGTCGGTTATCTCCCGCATATAGTCGAGATTGACCGTGCCATATTTGTTGAGCGACGCGGACAGGGCTTCTTCGGGAGAGCCTACGTTGGCATGGCTCTCCACGGAGAAGGAAACGGGATGCTCGAAGATGTCCGCCTTGACGAACTTTCCGTTCTCCACCCGTTCCAGCGAAAGGATGTCACGCCCGCCCGCGTCCATCATCACTAACTTCACGTTCTGCTTGGCGTTGAGGTTGCCGTAGCGCATGACAAACTCATCGTAACAGGTATTCAGATGCTCTCGCCACGGAACATTTGCCTCGCGCCGGAGCGATTCATAACGGTACAGACGCTCGTAGGCGTCACGCAGCGACACATACAACAACGCCTTTTCCTTCTGGTATCCTTTCAGGTCGAGCGGCTGGAATGTAGCCCCGTATGGCGTGATGTCCTTCAGATAGCCGATGTTATGACGCCCCCGGTCAGCCACCAGCGAGCCTTCGCGCAGGTGCATCTCCGGCGTGCGATGGTAGGCACGCGGCGTAAGGTCCGCGACTTCCTCCTTCGGCTTTTCCGGTTCGATGTCGGGAAAAAGGGAAGTAGCCACCGTTTCCGGTGGAGCATCGGTAACAGCAGGTGCGGCGACTGCTTCCGGCTGTGTTTCCTCCTGCCGGGGTTGTTCACGTGGTACTTCCGGCGTGATCGTCGCAACCGTTCTGTTTTCATGTTTTTCATTATGCTGCCTTGCCAGCTCCCGAAGTTCCTTCCTGCGCTCCGGCGTGAGTTCCATCATCATCTCGTAGAAGCCGTTGATGGGAGGATTGGTTTCCCAGTCCAGCTTTGCATAGATGTCGTCCGGGTCGGCAGGCTTGGCGGTGTTCTCCGCTTTCACCTCCTTATTCTCCATAGCGGGTTTTGCAGTTGGAGCTGTCGGTGTAACCGTGACTTTCGGTTTGGGCGGAGTGGACTTTGCCGTAACTGCCTTTTTCACCGTCTTTTTCTTTTTGGAGGTTTTCGGTTGGCTGACCTCTTCCGTCATCCCCCAGAGGTCGAGCAAGGAGAGCTGCACCCCGTCAGAATATTTCGGACGTGGCTCTATCTCCGGTTTTTCCTCAACGGGTTGCGGTTTTTCCGTCGGAGTTTCCACCGTCTGCGCCGAAGATACCGTTTCCAATTTTATAGCAGGACGCTCCGCCTCCTTTTGAACGGTAACCTTTTCTTCCGTTCCCGACTGCCAGATTGTTCCCGAATACAGACGCATGGCGAGCCTGTAATGGAAATCCTCGTTGAGCATCCGGCGCAAGTCCCCGGCGATACCTGCGGTCTTGCCCTCGTGCAGATAAACCATAGCGGGCTTCCCGTAGGGGTCAGTGTCAAGTTTCGACGTCGTATGCACGATGCGTTCCGGGTGGTGGATGAAATAGGCGTTGTCGGTCAGGTCGGTTTTCGTGTCCGTCTGTATCACGGTCATCAGCCGCTCGTCCTGCGACATTTCCTTCTTGCTGAGGTTCTTTTGCAGGACAATCAGGTCGCTGCCCACCTCCGTCCCCGCGTTGTCCGTGAACAGGTTGTTGGGCAGGCGTATCGCGGATACCAGATTGGCCTGACTGAACAGCTCGTTACGCACGGAGGTCTTGGTGCTATTCAATACCCCTTGCGAGGTGATGAACGCCACGATACCGCCGTCACGCACGGCATCCAGTCCTTTGAGAAAGAAATAGTTGTGGATGGTTTTCTGGGCGGAGCGTCTGCCGAAAGAGTCGCTCCGCTGAAACTCCGCGTCGAACACGGCAATGTCACCGAACGGAATGTTGGACACCGCCAAGTCGAAATAATTGTTGAACGGTCTTTCGATTTTCTCAAAACCGCAGGTGCGCATTTTCTGGTCGGGATAGAGATGCCTCAAGATTGTACCCGTGAGCAGATCCTTCTCGAAAGCCATCACATCCGCATTGGGGCTGTGCCGTAGCATGGAATCCACGAACACGCCGACACCTGCCGACGGTTCGAGCATACGGGCGGGGCGGACGCTGTAATCTGCCAGCACGTCCGCGATGGTGTCGGTTATCTCTTTGGGGGTGTAGAAAGCGGTCAGCACGGACGCTTTCAGCGAATCCACAAACCGCTTGTACTCTGTTTCGTCCTTGCTGTTCTCACGGATAAGCCTGTGCAGCTCCACCGTCGGGGCGAACAGTTCGAGGTCGGATTTCGCCCACCGGACGGCATCCGTCAGTTCCTTTGCAGGGTTGAGGATACATTTCAGACCGCCGAAACCGCAGTACCTTTGAAGTATGGCACGCTCTTCGGTTGTCGCTGTCCTGTTTTCCCTGTCAAGGATGAATGCCGTCCGTATCGCCTCGATGTTGTCCCGCAGTTTCTGTTTGCGGTTAAACGCCATATTCGTCTAAGTAAAGGACGGTTGCTCCCGTCAGCTCCGTGTAGAGCAGGTCGTAATCGGAAGACAGGGCGAAATTGTCATCCGAGAGGTCATAGACGGAGAACACGTTGCCGACAAGCGGCAGCAGTTTCAGGACAAAGGCTTCACGCTTCTCTTCCGGCACTTCATCGGCAAACTCGTTTTCCACGACTTCGCGGAGGATGGCGTAACGGGAATAATGCAGCCCGCGCAGCAGCGTGTCCATCGCCAGTTCCTGCGCACCATCGGCGGGATAGCCTTCAAGCCGTGCCCTCTCATACGTTTCGGCGGCACGGTCGGCCCGTTCCCGTATGAAAGCGGTGTCGTCAGCCTGTTCAAACTTGTTCGTGCGGAGATAGTCCAGCAGGTACAGACCGTAATAGGAAAAGTCGGTCTGACCCTCGTTTTTCTTCTTGTTGTTCATTACTTTGGATTTAGCGGATTGATAATTAACGGGATAATCGGTTGGAAAAAGGAAGAAAAAGGCACTCGGTATCCCTCCGAGTGCCACCACTAAATCCAAAGTATGAGTGTAATCCGGTATCGAAGAACAATTCATTACTCTGAACAAGTGGCAAAGTTAATACTATTTCTTCCGTCCTGAAAATTTCTTGCCCTTTTTAGCCTCCGGGAACACAAAAGTCGTGTTATATTCCCCGTCAAAGGCGACAACAGCATCGAAACTCTTGCCCTGTTTGCTCTTGAACCCTTTGAGCAGCTTGGTATGCCCTTCGGTGAGCAGGTCTTTGATTTCATCGTCGGACAGGGTGCGTCCCGCTTTCAGCCGGAACACGGGCAGTCCGCACTCCGTGTTGTCGCAGCGTACCACCTTGCCGTAGAACCGCATCCTGCCCGTGCCACACTTGGGACACGCGCAGCCGGAGTCACGGCTGCCGAAGAGCTTGTCGCACGAGAGCAGTTCGGAGGTTATCTCACGTGTGTACGCCTCTATCTCCTTGCGGAAGGTGTCGGCGGACAGTTCCCCGCGCTCGATACGCGCCAGCTCCTTTTCCCATTCGCCCGTCATGGCAACATCGGCGATGCGCATCGTCTTGACGACGGAATTGAGGGCAAGTCCTTTTTCGGTGGGAACAAGCGACTTCTTGCAGCGTTCCATGTAACCGCGCTTGAAAAGCGTTTCGATGATGGAGGCGCGTGTGGCGGGAGTACCGATGCCACAGTCCTTCATCGCCTGCCGCAGTGCGTCGTCCTCAATTTCCTTGCCCGCCGTTTCCATTGCCGAGAGCAGGGTGGCTTCGGTATGCAGCGGCTTGGGTTTGGTCTTTCCTTCGGTAATGGACGAGCCTTTCGGTGTCAGCGTGTCGCCTTCCTGCCAGCCGGGGATGGTAATTTCCTCTTTTTCCTCGCCATAGACGGCACGCCATCCGGTTTGCTTCACGACGCTGCCTTTTACGGTAAACTCCACTCCGGCACATTCCGCCGTGACAGTGGTCACATCCTTGACGCATTTCTCAGAGAATGCCTCGACCATGCGCCCGGCAATCATCTGATAGATGGTATTGTCCTCTTTGGAGAGGAAGAGCGGTTTCTCACCCGTGACGAGCAGGGCATGGTGGTCTGTCACCTTGCCGTCGTCCACGCTGCGGCGTGTCGGGGCGGCTTTTGCCCGCACCTTGTCTTTCCATTCGGGCTGTGTGCCGATGAAAGCGAGCAGTTTGGGAATTTCGGCAAACACGTCTTCGGGGATGTAGCGGCTTCCCGTTCTCGGATAGGTTATCAACTTCTTTTCGTAGAGTTTCTGCGCGATTTCAAGCGTCTGTTCCGCCGTGAAGCCGTGCTTGGCGTTGGCTTCTTTCTGGAGCGTGGTCAGGTCGTAGAGCAAGGGAGTTTCCTCCGTCTTCTCCTTGCGCTCGGCTTTCGTGACAGTGGCGCAACCTGCCGCCTTTACCTTATTATATAGTTCCATCGCCGGTTCTTTCTCTTTCCATTTCTCGGAGGATGAGAATTTCACGACTTCGCCGTCGCAACCGTCCGTTGCGATATGGAGCAGCCAGAATGCTTCGGACGTAAAGCGGCGGTTCTCCCAGTAGCGTTCACATACCATAGCCAACGTTGGTGTCTGCACCCGCCCCACGGAATACGTGCCGTGTCCGGCGGCGATGGATAACGCCTGTGTGCCGTTGATGCCCACGAGCCAGTCGGATTCGCTCCGCGCTTTGGCGGCGAGGTAGAGGTTGTCGTATTTGCTGCCGTCTTCGAGTTTCCGCAGTCCCTCACGGATAGCTTTGTCGGTGAGAGAGCTGATCCACAGGCGCACGAAAGGAGTGGTGCAACCCGTATAGTGGTAGAGGTAGCGGAAGATAAGCTCTCCCTCGCGTCCGGCATCGGTCGCCACGATGATATGTTCGCTTGTGTCGAACAGTCTTTTGATGACTTTTATCTGCGACACCACGCCGCTGTCGGGCTTGTAACCTTTCTCCGTCCTGACCTGACGGGGGACGAGCGTGAATGTGTCGGGAATAATCGGGAGGTTGTCACGGACAAATCCGCGCACGCCGTAGCCGTCGGGCATGGCAAGCTGAACGAGGTGTCCGAATGCCCATGTCACGGCATAGCCGCCTCCCTCGAAATATCCTTCCTCTCTCTTTGTCGCGCCCACGATGCGGGCGATTTCACGTGCCACGGAGGGCTTTTCTGCAATGATTGTCTTCATGTTTTCTTGCTTTTTTGTTGATACTTTGGATTTTATTTTGGATTCAGTGGCGGACACGGGATTACATTTTCATGCCTTTGTTGTTCTTCTTTTTCGGCTTCTCCTGCTGCTGTTGCTGGCGGTCGTCCTTCGGGGCGGTCTGACCTTTCTGCAAAGGCTCTTTCAGGTTCTTTGTCGCCTCGTTGGTTTTGCCCTCGTTGTTCACCGCCACCTGTGTGCGGCTCTCGTTGGACGGGGCGACCTGCTGGGCGTTGTCGGGGTTCGTTTCGTAGCGGTACGGGCGGCCCTTCTCCGGGTTGAACTTGATATACATCGTGGCATGGAAGCCCTGCTTGTCGGTCACGTTCTCCAGTTTCACGGCTTTACCCGCCACGTAGTCGGCTTTCTGCTTGTCGGTGAAGTTCACGCCGCTCCATTTGCTGATGGGGCGGATGCTGCCGTCCTCGTTCATCCACGTGTTGCGGCGTTGCTCCTTCTTGGTCTGTGCGGCATTTTCCCCGCCTTGCGCCTGACTTTTCGAGGTGTCACCTTTGGCTTCCTGCGTCTGTGCGGTACGGGGCGACCTTCCGGTTCCCGGCACGAACTCCACGCCGCGCTGCTCCACGTTCACTTGAAGGGTGGTGACGAACTTCCTGCCGTCGTTGCGCTCGATGAGCTTGTCGCGCACGGGCAGTCCGGCGCGGAGCATGTCCTGCTCCTGTTTGGTGATTTCCGTCTTGCCGATGCGCTCCGGGATGCGCACCTTGTTTGCCGGAATGTCCGTGATTTCATTCGTCTTGCGGTCGATGCTGATGTAGGAGGGGATGATTTCGCCCGTTTCCCTGTCCTCAATGTCCACGACCCTGCCGAGGTTGCCCGTTTCGCGCAGGTTCTTCCGGTCATCGTCGGAGAATTTGTGTTCCTTGTACTCATCTAACTTCTGCTCCTTGCGGATGAAGTGCGGCACGAGGCTGACATTTCCCTCACCGTCCTTCTTGAAGGAGAGGCGGGCGTCCAGCTCGAATGATTCGCCGCCGAAGGTGGGCTTGACCTTTACCAAGTCGGACTTGCCGTAGTGGAGCATCTTCGTAAGGTCTCCGGACTTTTCAAGGTCGTCACGCTTCACGCCCCATCTGTCCTCCAGCTCCTGCCAGTTGATTTTGCTCTCGTTGATGGGTTGGTAGCCCTGTCTGCCCTGCGTCTGTTGCGGGCTTTCCTGCTGTTCTTTCTGTTGTTCCATGTTTTCCTGTTTTTGAGGTTCTTGTTTCTCTGTCTTTTGTGCCGCCATCTCTTCCTGCACCTGCTGTTGATAAGGGAAGGTGTCGATTTTGTGCGGTGCAAGGATTTGTTTGTTCTGGTACGGATGCTGAAGCAGGTCTTTCATCACGCCAAGCATGGAATCCACTTGGTCTGCCGCGATGCGGTAGAAACCGAAGCGGCTGGGTTCCTTGCACTGCCGGAAGAAGTTCTTGAAGAAGTTGTCCAGCACGTCGCCGTGTCGGTCGAATTGCAGGAAACTCTGCGCGTTCTCAGCTTTCGCAGGGGTACGCTTGGGTGTGCCGTCTGCATTCAGCCCGGCTACCACGCTGATCTCGCCCGTCTTCTCATCACGGACTACCAGCACGTCCTTTTCGTCTTTTTTCTTTGCCATTTGAAAAATGTTTTAATGGGTTATTTATGAAAGAAATTATGGATACGAGCCTTGTAGAAGGCTATATCTTCTTTTTTGAAGTCCTTGATATGGTTGGAAAGGAATGTCAGCACATCCTCCTCGCTGTAATAGGTTTTCTTGCCCAGTGTCTTGTAGGGCAATGCGCCGACACTGCGGTAGCGTTGCAGTGTGCGCTTGCTTATCTGGAGCAGCATGCACAAATCCTGATTGTCGAAAAGGCGGATGCTTTCCGTGATAGTAGGCTGTTTCCCCTCAGCCTTCATCGCCAGCAGCAGTTCGTCCTGACGGTCGAGCCGTTCCATCAGCTTCTGCATCCAGCCCTCGAAGTTGTTTCGTGTGAGCAGTTCCATGACCTATGTCCTCCTTCCTTTTGGTTTGCCGCCAGTGCGCAGCGTGTGGTTGCGTTTCAATTCCTGCGGTGTCGCCGCGTCCTCGTTGACGGCACACGCTTCAAGCAGGCGGTCTATTTCCGACTGCCGGTAGCGGCATTTACCGCGAAGCACGACATAACCGATGCGTTGCTCGCTGCGCATACGCTGGAGGGTGCGGGTACTCACGTTAAGCAGGTGCGCCGCCTCGCGTGTGGTGAGCAACCTGTCGGGCGATGCCGCTTTCTTGTCGCCGGAGGCGGCACGGACGTGTGCCGCAATCTCCGCTATCTGTTCCGTCAATGACCGGAAGGCGGAACTTTCCATCGTTATCACTTTCATATTCAGTCCTTTCTTTTTGTTTCTGCAGCAAAAATCGGCAATAAACAAAAGGGGCTTTAACAACTCACTACGTGACTCACGTAAGATTTTTACGGAAGATGGCTCCGTAACCCGGTCAAACGGCGCAACAGGCAGCCTTTCAGCGGAAAACGGCACGTGTTCAGGACCGTACCGTTACCTTTGCGGGCAAACCGATAATTGCATGAATATGGAAATAGTATCTATCGAGAAAAAGACTTTCGAGATGATGGTGGCGGCATTCGGCGCACTCTCGGAGAAGGTCGCCGCCCTGAGGCGCAAAAGCGACACGAGGCGCATGGAAAGATGGCTCACGGGCGAGGAAGTCTGTAGGCAGTTGAGAATAAGTTCGCGCACGTTGCAGACGCTGCGCGACAGGCGGCTTATCGGCTACTCGCAGATAAACCGCAGGTTTTATTACAAGCCGGAGGAGGTGAAGCGGCTGATACCGCTTATCGGCACGCTCTATCCGCACGGCAGATGATTTGATTTATTCACCCACTGAATCCGAAGTTATGATGAACGAGAACAACGATGTTTTTACGATGGAAGACGAGCCGATAGCCTCTGTGGTGCAGGATATGCGCAAAGGCTCGAAATGGCTGTCCGCCTTTCTGGAAAGTTACCGTCCTCTGCTGGACGGGGAACGTTACCTGACGGACGGCGAGGTGGCGGAACTGCTCCGCGTAAGCCGACGCACATTGCAGGAATACCGCAACAACCGCGTGTTGCCCTTCATACTTTTGGGAGGGAAGGTGCTTTACCCGGAAACGGGGCTGCGTGAAGTGCTGGAAGCAAATTACCGCAAGCCGCTGGAGTGAGCGCGGTTGGCAAGAAAAAAGGAAACGGGCGACACTTTTTGTGGTGCTGCCCGTTTCCTTGTCTTATGTGGTATGCGCAATCAGCAGTACCCGGCTTTTCCGTTCTGTATGAACATCACGTATGCCTGCCGTTTCTCTTTGGCGAGAGCTTTTCCCACCAGCCATGTGCGGAACAGGTGGGTGTTGTAGGTGTTCAGCCGGAAGGCGACGGGGATGATGATTTCAAGCGCGTACACATCTGCGTACAGTCCGTTTTCAAGTTGCATGTAGCGGCACACCTCGTAGTCGTTAAGCACGTCCGACTTGCGGATGGCTTTGATGGCGGCGTTCACTGCCGGGACGGTCGTATGGAACAGTCCGGCGATTTCGGTGGCGGTCATCCACACGTCGTTACCGGTTACGCTGACCGCCTTGTCCTCTATGATGATTATGTCACGTTTCATGGCTTCTCTTTTTTAGATGGTGCAACCTGCAAATTCCTCAACACTGTTCAACCTTGCGGCAAGGTTCTTCATGTCCTGATTGAGTTTTTCTTTGGTTATCTTCGCGTAAATCTGCGTCGTCTTTATGCTCTTGTGTCCGAGCATGGAGCTGACGGTTTCGATAGGTACGCCATTAGAGAGAAATACCGTCGTGGCTGCCGTGTGGCGGCTCTGATGCCACGTGATATGCTTGGTGATGCCGCAACGCTTGGCGACGGCACGGATACCGGCAAGGCACGTGTTATAATGCGGGACGGGGAATATCTTGCCGTTCTCGCACAGCCCACGGTATTTGCCGATTATGCGGTTGGCGATGTCAAGCAGGCGGATGTTGGACACCACGCCCGTTTTCTGGCGGTTGATGTTTATCCACTCGTGTTCGTCGAAGTAGGTGCGGATATTCTCTTCCGTGAGGTTGCGCATATCCGAGAACGACAACCCGGTGAAAGCGCAGAACAGGTAGAGGTCACGGTACAGTTCCTGTTTGGCGTTTTTCAGTTTCCCGTCCATCAGCAGGCGTATTTCCTCTTTGGTCAGAAAACTGCGTGTTGTTTCCTCCTTCTTGATTTCATACTCGCGGAACGGGTCGCGTGTCAGCCACTCGTTGTTGATGGCGATGAACACCATCGTCCGTAGCGGGCAGACGTACAGCCACACGGTATTGGTGCAGCAGTGTTTGTCCGTGCGCAGGAACATCTCGAAGTCGGAGATGAAAGCGGGGGTAAGCTCTTTCAGTGCGATGTCCTTCACATGGTAGCGGATGTCGAGGAACTCTTGCAGGTGCTTGTAAACGATACGGTACTTTTCCAGTGTACCTTTTGCTTTCATGCCTGCTTCCACCTGTTTCTCATAGTCCTCATTGTGACGACGGTACACCTGCATCAGCGTGTGGTAGCGGTGTTCCAGTCCGAGAAAAGCGTTCTTCACCTTCTCAGCCGTGACGAAGTTGTCACGTTCCATGATTTCCTGATAGTGCCTATTGATGCGCACCCGCATCTTGTCAAGCATACGGTTCGTTTCGAGTGCCGCCGCGCTTCTGCCTGTGACACGTCCACCTTTGGTGTCCCACAGTTTCGGATCGACTGTCAGCTTGCAGCTGAACTGCGTCTGGCTGCCGTCCACCGTGATGCGTCCCATGACGGGTACTGTCCCGTCCTTTTTCACTACCTGACGCTTGAGGTAATAGATTACTGAAAATGTACTCTTCATCGTCCTTAATTTTTTGGTTTCAAAATTAGTTGGTGAAGAGTCCGGTGTCGGTACGCAAAACGGGGAGGAACGGAGCAATCTTTTTCCGTAACCGAAATTTTTGCGTGAGTTATCGGTAACTCACTATTCCTTAACGTATTGTTTCGCTATCCGTACCCGTTTGTCGCATTTTCGGGCATGGTTACGAACAAGTAACGTTGCGGCGTCAGGATTTGGCTTCGGCAGGGATTGTAATGGCTTCACGAATTATCGCCACTTCAACTAAAACCCTTGTAACTCAATTCTATCACTATAACTTTCCGCATTTCACTTTTTTGTAGTAACTTTGTTATCCAAATCAATTGCTGCCATGAATATCAAAGACACCCGCCACCGACCGCTGGAGCTGGTAATACATATCATCTGTTGGGGACTTTTCTTCGGATTCCCGCTTTTCTTCACCCAACATGACAACGGAACAATCGACTGGAAGGCATTCCTTCGCCACACCGATGTTCCGGCATCAATGTTCGTCATTTTTTACATCAACTACCTGCTGCTGATTCCCCGCGTATTATTCAAGGGACAGACCGGAAAGTTTCTGCTGCTGAACATGGCGGCAATAGGCATCGTCACCATCTGCCTGCGCTATTGGCATAACATCAGCCTGCCGCCCCCCGAACCGCGTCCGCACATGTTCATGCCGCCTCAATACATATTCTTCCTGCGCGACATTGTCAGCTTTATATTCGTCTGCGGACTGAGCGTAGCCATCCGGATGAGCCTGCGATGGAGCGAAACCGAACTAGAACGGCAAAAGGCCGTGAAAAGCCGCACAGAGGCCGAACTGAAGAACCTGCGCAACCAGCTGAACCCGCATTTTCTGCTCAACACGCTGAACAATATCTATGCCCTTACGGCTTTCGACACCGAAAAGGCGCAGCAGGCCATACAGGAACTGAGCAAACTGCTCCGCTATGTGCTGTATGAAGACCAGCAGACTTTTGTGCCTCTTGAAAAGGAAGTCGACTTTATCATCAACTACATCGAACTGATGCGCATCCGGATCTCTGCGCAGACAAAGATTGAAACGCATTTCGACATCAAGCCGAACAGCCAAAGCCCTATAGCTCCCCTACTCTTCATTTCTCTCATAGAAAACGCTTTCAAGCACGGAATATCGCCAACCGAACAAAGCTTCATTGACATACGAATTACCGAAAAGGAAAATACCATCAGCTGCGTCATACGGAACAGCAACTTCCCGAAAAGCTCCGCCGACAAAAGCGGTTCTGGAATCGGACTGGAACAGGTGCAGAAAAGACTGAAACTGCTCTATCCCAACCATTACGCATGGAAAAAACAGATTTCTGACGACGGAAAAGTATATACGTCTTCGCTTACCATCAATATACCTCATCCTTAAAAACTTGAAAACATGACACTTACATGTGCAATTATCGACGACGAGCCCCTGGCGCTAGGCCTGCTGGAAAGCTATGTAAAGAAAATGCCCTCACTCGAACTGTGCGGACTGTATTCAAGCGCCATCGAAGCGATGAAAAGCCTGCCGGACAAACCTGCGGACCTTTTGTTTCTGGACATACAGATGCCTGAACTGAACGGCCTTGAATTTTCGAGAATGGTTCCTGAAAGCACCCGCATCATCCTTACCACCGCTTTCGGACAATATGCCCTCGACGGATATAAGGTCAATGCGCTTGACTATCTGCTCAAGCCTATCAGCTACGCCGACTTTACTGGAGCCGTGAACAAGGCAATCCAGTGGTTCGAGCTCAAACAAAAGGCAGAAACAGGACCGGCCGGAACCGCACCGGGGAAAGAGATGAAATACATTTACGTGAAAAGCGACTATAAGCTGGTGCAGATTGAACTGGAAAAGATTCTCTACATCGAAGGACTTAAAGACTACATCAAAATACATCTGGAAGACATGGCGCGGCCCATACTTTCACTCACCAGCCTGAAGGCGATGGAGGAAAAACTTCCGGCCGACCGGTTCATCCGGGTCCACCGGTCGTTCATCGTACAGAAGCCGAAAATCAAGATCATCGAAAAGGGACGCATCATTTTCGGAAAAGACTACATCCCCATCTCTGACAGCTACAAGCAAGAGCTCCAAAATTATGTTAACGAACATATTATTTGATTCACAATTTGTATATTCGACAAAAAAAACGATTATCCGTCTTTTTTTCACGAAATTGTTTTGGTAAGTAGAAATTAACATTTATATTTGTGACGTACATAATAAAAAGGAAGTTGTGAAACTTCCGATTAGAATAGTTTAGTTAAGTCTAGTTTAGTTTTTGTGTTGTGATACTCCCGGCAATAGAGATTGTCGGGAGTGTCTTTTTTTACCCCGCTTCTTCAGCGGACAATGCGGAAATATCCTTCTTTTCTCGGTTTGGCCGGAGAAGGATCGCCCTGCGGATAACCCAAAGCCAGCCCGCCGATACCCGCCAGTCCGTCGGGAAGCCCCCAGCTCTTCATCAGCCTTCTGCCCCTCTCGGTAGCAAACATCTCTTTTTCCCTATGGATCCAGCAGCTTCCCAAGCCGATGGAATGGGCGGCAAGCATCATGTTTTCAAGCACGCAGCTCCCGTCCTGCACCGGATTGGGAGCATCGGAAGGAGCAAAAACAAGCACATAGACAGGAGCGTCATAATAAGGATTGGAAGCCACTCCCATAATCTCCGCATTCATCGCCGCCAGTTCCGCGCGCTGCTCTTCATTCTGCACCGCAACGATAAAGGGAGCCTGCAAGCCCCTTGAAGTGGGAGCATAAGTGCCCGCCTCGAGAACCGCCTGCAACTCTTCGTCCGTAATCTGGTCGGGCCTGTATTTCCGGCAGCTGCGCCTGGTCTTGATGATTTCCAAAAAATCTGCATTCATAAAAATTCATTATTTAAAACGGTTTATCGCTTATCTTTTCTTCAGCAACGTATTCAGAACGGCCTGCATCACATGGTCGCGCGCCGCAACATCCTGAATGCACTCGAACGGGAAGCCCAGCACAAATGTCCTGTAATCCTTGCCTCTGTACACGACTCCCGTGCCATAATTCCCTTCGGTATAGACAAACGCGGAATAGCTTCCGGAAACGGGAAGCACGCACTGGATGGAAGGCACGGCATAAATCTGTTCATTGGCACGGCCCGCCAAGGAGAAGCGGACATTGGCTCCCGACAAATCCCTGCCGTTCAGGTTGCTGAAAGTGCCTCCGTCCTTGCACTTCAGCACCTTTGCGCCAAAGTCATCCTGCACCAGACTCTTCTTCAGCCTGGATCCGCTGACGAACAACCGGCCTCCGGCATTGCAATACCGGAGCAGGGCATGCCTGAAATCAGAAGAAAAGCCTCTGTCGTCCGCTCCGCAAACCACATCCACCATCCTGTAATCTTCAAGATTCACGCTTCCGCTCTCGACCGTTTCATCGCTGCAAGACACGAATGAATACCTTCCGGCACGCTGTATCGACTTGCCATGTACAAACACATAATCGAACGTGTTTCCGGCTATCAGACGGCCCTCCATGCCATCGCCGCTGAACCCCAGTCCGCCGGCCGTTTCGATTCCCATCCGGCTCCGGTCGAAGCTCTGCTGGAGTCCGCAGAAGGCGGGCGTGCTCTGATAAGAAAGTCCCGGATCCGCCTGAAGATCAAAGCCCTCCATCAGAGGCGACTCTACGGAGGCCGGAGCGCTCACCTTGTCGAAAGCATTGACTATAAGCACCGTTCCCCGGCTTCTTCTGGCCTTGTAAGCCGAAAGGATTTCCGACGGGAAGCTTTCGCCTCCCTTATTGACCGCGGTCACCTTGAAGCTGTATACGAGTCCCGGCTCGACCTTCACGGTATATTCAGGCTTCCGCACGTACACGCCGTTGTCAAAGCCTCCATACCCCACACGCGTATAGACGATATAACCCTGGGGGCGTGCGGTAGGCTCGAGCACATCTTCGGTTGCGGTCCACCGCAGAACGAATGTATTTTTCTTCTCTCCCTCGCGGACGGCGAAATGGCTGACCGGCAGAGGCTGGACCGTATAGTCCGTGCCGTGCATCTCCGCCACGTATTTCAATACCGACTTGTAGACAGACCTGCCCACCACGAACTTAAACCTCGGATCATGCCCCAGCTTCATGTCGGCAAAGTTCTGGTGAGAAAGCAGTTCGAGAATCATGGAGGGCACGGCCGGCAAGCGCGTTTCGCTATAATTCCGGTTCCACATGCCTCGCCGGTTCCAGCGTATTCCGAAACGTGAGGCGATGTCGCGCTGGAGGCCCGTCAGCACCATATCGGCCAGATCGCGCGAGGCATAGCGCGAGATGCCGCAATTCAGCTTCCCATCATTGAAGCCGGTGGTATAGATGCCCAGAGATCCTACCAGCGAGCCGTCTTCCCTGTATCCGGCATCCGAATGCAGGGCCAGCGACAATTCAAACGGCACTTTCAGCCCCTCTTCCGCGGGGTTATACACGGAGCCTCCGCTCAGATAGTTGAGCATGAGCGAGCGCGCATTGATGTCGTCGGTATAATCGTTCTTTCCTCCGCTCTTGCTATACACCTCATAAGGCATCCCCGCCCATTGCGCCGAATAGCGCGCCCCTTCAAGATAGCGGGGCAGGCCGCTCACCTTTCCGCCCCGCGAAATATTGCCCATTCCTCCTCCGAAGCGCACCGCATCGGCACATACAACTCCCTTGCGTGAACTTTCATTGCTCAGCACCACCATCCCGTAGTCGTTCATGCCCTTGTCGAATTCAAAAGTGCCCAGATAAACCCACGTTCCTCCTCCCATCCGCTGGTTGACCTTAAACTCAGACACTCCCCCGTTGTGGAACACCAGGTATTTCGCGTCGTCAACGCTCTCGGGCAATGTCTGGTAGCTTATGTAAACGGCATACCTGCCTTTTTCCGGGATGTCGGGAATCCACTCGGCAAAAGCCTTCTCGGGCTTCGACTGGGTTGCTATGAAGCGCGCCGTGCCGTCCGTGAAGGGATTGTGATTGTCGGGATACTCCCGGTATTTCTGCGCAAAGCCGGGGATGCCGGTGTCTGCCCATCTGTATCCCTTATCCTCCACCTCCAGGTAGCGGCTTCCGGGAGGGCAAGTATTGTTGTCAACGATCACCTCATGCCTCTGCCAGTCGCGTTCGCGGGGAGTGAACACCACCGCTCCGGCATTTTCAAGCATGGGGATAAGGTAAGGGACGACGAACGACTGGGTGAACAAGTCCTCGGTCGTGCAGAACAGCCGGGGGCGCTGCCACCTCCATTCGTCACGGTCGTTCTTGTAGAATTTCCCATGGCTCTGCCACACGGCCACATGCCGGTTCTGAAGGCCCTGGGTGATGTCGAAAGGGCGCGACACGTTCTTCACCCACGGGCTTCCCTTGTAGTCGGCCTTTCCGTAGAGCCTCGACTTGTCCTTCTTCCTGCGGAAAGCGTTCGGCACCAGATTCTCTATCGGCTGCCCGTCGGCAAACACCTGGAGCGAATAGTAGTTCACCGGGCCGGGAAGAACCTGCTTCAGCGAGCGGTAGATGGCCGAGGTGTTCTCTTCCGTGAAGGGCTGGTATCCGAAGGCCGCATTCGCATATACCTTGAGCGTTTTCTTCTCGTTGTCCAGCTCAAAACTTTCCAGCCCGCATCTTCCGATTTCGGCGTACAGCGTTTCATAGTTGCCGAAGAAAGTTTCCAGTCTTTGGCGCACAGTCCGTTCCAGGCTCTGCGCAAGCCCCGCCAGGCAAAAGCAGAAGGAAACGGCAAACAAGAGCAAATATCTTTTCATAAGCACAACGGTCATTATCCATTTTATCAGGCTCAAAGATACGAAAAAGGCCGCTCCGCACGAAAGCGGAACAGCCTTTTTTTATCATCATATCCGGAAACTTCCATCAATTGTTTTCCGGACGGAGCTTGCG
The DNA here is from genome assembly GCA_019550975.1 of Bacteroidales bacterium SW299. Taxonomy (GTDB): domain Bacteria; phylum Bacteroidota; class Bacteroidia; order Bacteroidales; family Bacteroidaceae; genus Phocaeicola; species Phocaeicola excrementipullorum. Next base: position 277,366 of record SDWH01000001.1, read on the forward strand.
CACGGTAACGGCGGTCTGCCACATTTCGCTCTCGCGCAGAGCCTTCAGCTCGGCGTTCAGCTTGTCGCGATAGTCGGGCTTCGAGTTGCTGTCGATCGAGATCTGCGCCTCGTGGCCGCTCTTCACGCTTTCATACAGCTTCTGAACCACGGGCTTGATGGCATCGTGGAACGGGCCCATCCAGTCGAGCGCGCCGCGCTGCGCCGTGGTAGAGCAGTTTGCATACATCCAGTCCATGCCGTTCTTGGCGAAGAGAGGCATGAGCGACTGGGTAAGCTCTTCTACGGTTTCGTTGAATGCCTCCGAGGGAGTATGCCCGTTTTCGCGCAGCACTTCGTACTGGGCGAGCAGCAGGCCCTGGATAGCGCCCATCAGCGAGCCTCGTTCGCCCGTCAGGTCAGAGGTGGCCTCGCGCTGGAAAGTGGTTTCAAACAAGTATCCCGAGCCGATGCCGATGCCGAGCGCGATGGTGCGGTCGTAAGCTTTCCCGGTAAAGTCCTGATAGATAGCATACGAAGAGTTCAAGCCTCTGCCTTCGAGGAACATGGTGCGCAGCGATGTTCCCGAGCCTTTCGGGGCAACCATGATCACGTCGATATCCTTGGGAGGAACCACTCCGGTGCGGTCGTTCCATGTGATGGCGAACCCGTGCGAGAAGTAGAGCGCCTTTCCGGCGGTCAGATGGGGCTTGATGGCGGGCCATACGGAGATTACCGCCGCATCCGAGAGCAGGCACATGATGACGGTGCCCCTTTCGCAAGCCTCTTCGATGCTGAACAGCGTTTCGCCCGGCACCCATCCGTCGGCCACGGCCTTCTCGTAGGTTTTTCCCTGGCGCTGGCCCACGATGACATTGAACCCGTTGTCACGGAGGTTCAACGACTGGCCCGGCCCCTGCACGCCGTATCCGATGACGGCTATCGTTTCGTTCTTCAATACTTCACGCGCTTTTTCCAATGGAAACTCTTCGCGGGTTATCACGTTTTCAATAACCCCTCCAAAATTCATTTGTGCCATTTTACAATCTTTTTACGCGGCATAAGCCGCCGTTATTAAAACTTTAGTTAACTGAATATCACTTTGCTCCGAACGGCCACTTCCGAGCCGTTCTTCTTTACTTCCATATCGTATTCGTTCTCGCCTTTCCGCTCGCGGAAGAACGTGAGCCTGTCGCCGTAATAGCTTTCGGCCACGTAGGCCATCTCGAAGCGCCGCACCGTCTTCTCGCGGAACATGTCCAGCGGAAACAGGTCGAGGATATGCTCGATGTACTTGATGCTGTTCACGTGTCCGTTGATGTCGATGTCGCTGTATTTTGTCTGATACTCGGCCTCCGGGCTTCCCCCGCTCACCTTGATGCGTCCCGGCCGGTCGATGGGGCATTCCTTGTCGCAGACATATCCCGTTATGGCTCCCCCGTGCAGGGTGAGCAGGTCGGCGGGTCTGCGCGTTTCCATGCTGATCATCGCCCACACGGAGCGGGCATACCCGAGCGGCCTCCCCTTTTCGTCGAGGATGGCAAAATTGCGGTCGGTAAAGAGCCTGTATACATTTTCGACCCACGTCTGCACGCTGAACTTCTGGTAAGCCCGGGGCATATCCTCCAGCTCGACGGCCAGGCGCGACAGCACCCACGTGTAATGGTTTTCGTTCAGCTCCGCAATCCCGAAGCCGCGCTCTGCGGCATGAAAGCCCGCGCAGTTCAGCAGGTGGTTTCCGAGCACCCCCATCGTGAGGCGTCCGGCGAAGTCCACATGAAAGGGTTCGGCCACAAACTGATACGTTCCGACTTTGTCATTTCCATCCATATCGTACAACTGTTTTTCAGGTGAATCATTTTCCGTTTCTGTAGCGTTCTTCGCGATGCGCCAGGTATTCGTTTACCCGCTCGAAGCAGCTGGTGGAAACGGCCACGCGCCCCGAGCGCACGAACTGAAGCACACAGTTCAGGTCCTTCAGGTTCTGGAACAAGGCCGTTATCTCGCTGCTCATCCCCACCTTCTCCACGATGGCGAACGTGGGGTTCACCTCCACGATGTGCGCGCTGAACCTGCGTATCACCTTCGAGGCCTCGGGATTGGCCTGAAACTCGGGCATCGAAACCTTATACATGGCCACTTCGCGCTGGAATATTTCCGCGTCGGTGAAATAATGCGCCTGGATCACGTCAATCTTCTTCTCGATCTGCCTCACCACCTTCTCCACGATGTCTTCGGTTGTCCAGCAGGTTATCGTGTACTTGTGCACTCCCTTGATGGACGACGCCGACACGTTCAGGCTCTCGATATTGATCTGGCGGCGGGTGAACACGGCCGTTATCTGGTTCAGCGTTCCCGCGAGGTTCTCCGAATGAACGATTATCGTATACAATGTCTTATTTTCCATATCCTATCCGAATCAACATTCCATTAACATATAATTGACTGAACTTCCCGGAGGAGTCATCGGAAGCACGTTTCCTTCCTCAACCACACATACCTCGAGCAGGAAGGGCCCTTCGGCGGAGATCATCTCCTGTATGGCGTCTTCGAGCTCTTCGCGCCCGGTCACCCTCCGCGACGGTATCCCGTAGGCAGAAGCCACCAGCATATAGTCGGGATTCATCATCGGAGTGAACGAATAGCGCCGGTTGAAGAACATGGCCTGCCACTGGCGCACGTTGCCCAGGTAGTTGTTGTTGAGCAGAATCATCTTCACCGGAACCTGCTGCTCCATCACGGTGCCCAGCTCCTGCATGGTCATCTGCAGGCCCCCGTCGCCCATGAATGCGCACACGGTGCGTTCCGGGCATCCGAAAGTGGCTCCGATGGCGGCGGGCAGGCAGAATCCCATCGTGCCCATGCCTCCCGAAGTGACGATGCTCCGGCTCTTCGTAAAGCGGAAATACCGGCAGGCCATCATCTGGTTCTGACCCACGTCTGTAACGAGAACCGCTTCGTTCCGCGTGGCCTCGCTCACCGCATGAACAACCTCGCCCATGTTGACGGGGCCTTGGGCGGGGAAGACCTCCTTCCTGATGACTTGCTCGAACTCTTTCTCTTCGTAAGGCTTGAAGCTCTCAATCCACTCCGTATGCTTCTGCGGCTGTACCAGTTCGGTGAGCAGGGCCAGCGTGCGCTTGCAGTTGCCCAGCACCGGTACGTCCGCCGGCACGTTCTTGCCGATTTCGGAGGGGTCCACGTCGAGATGGATGACCTTCGCCTGCCTTGCATACGTTTCGAGCTTTCCCGTCACGCGGTCGTCAAAGCGCATTCCTACAGCTATCAGCACGTCGCATTCGTTGGTTTTCACGTTGGGCCCCAGGTTGCCGTGCATGCCCAGCATCCCCTTGTTCAGCCTGTGTCCGCTCGGCAGGGCCGAAAGCCCCAGCAGGGTGCATCCGCAAGGCATGTCGCCCTTTTCTACAAACGCCCGGAGCTCTTCCTGCGCGTTGCCCAGCTCCACGCCCTGGCCCACGAGCACCAGCGGCTTCTGCGCCTCGTTGATGAGGCGCACGGCTTCGGCCACCATCTTCGGGTCGGTTTCGGGATCGGGGTCGTAGCTCCGGATAAAGTCGAGGTCAACCGGCTCGTATTCGGTCATTTCAGTCTGCGCGTTCTTCGCGAAGTCGAGCACCACCGGTCCCGGCCGTCCGCTCCGCGCGATATAGAATGCCCTGGCCACCGCCCATGCCACATCCTCGGCGCGCCGTATCTGGTAGCTCCATTTGGTTATAGGCTGGGTGACGCCCACCAGGTCGACTTCCTGAAAAGCGTCGGTTCCCAGCAGTCCTGCGCCTACCTGTCCGGCAATCACCACAATCGGGGTGCTGTCGATCATGGCGTCGGCCACTCCGGTAATCGTGTTCGTGGCTCCGGGTCCGCTGGTGACCAGACACACCCCCACCTTTCCCGAAACCCGCGCAAAGCCCTGCGCCGCATGTGCAGCTCCCTGCTCGTGCCTCACCAGCACGTGGTTGAGCTTGTCGAGATGGTCGTACAACGCATCGAAAACGGGCATGATCGCTCCTCCGGGGTATCCGAAAATCGTCTTCACCCCTTCATGCTCCAGCGAGCGCATCAAAGCCTCAGAACCTGTTATCTTTTCTTTCATACCTACTTTTGATTTTATCATTCAACAATCCTGACTCCCCCCTTGTCGGCCGAGCTGACCATGCTTGCGTAAGCCTTGAGCGCCTTCGACACCTTCCGGCTGCGCGTGAGAGGCGCCATGGGCCTTGCGGCCAGCTCCTCGTCGGTCAGCCTCACGCTGATCGAGCGGTTGGGGATGTCTATATCAATGATGTCGCCGTCAACGATTTTTCCGATGTCTCCTCCGGCCGCGGCTTCGGGCGAGATGTGCCCGATGCTCAGTCCCGACGTGCCTCCGCTGAAACGCCCGTCGGTGATGAGGGCGCATTCCTTGCCCAGGTGCTTCGACTTGATGTAGGAGGTGGGATAAAGCATCTCCTGCATTCCGGGCCCTCCCTTAGGGCCTTCGTGGGTGATGACCACCACGTCGCCGCTCTTCACCTTGCCTCCGAGTATGCCTTCGCAGGCCGCTTCCTGCGAGTCGAACACCTTGGCGGGGCCTGAGAACTTCCAGATGCTCTCGTCCACTCCGGCGGTCTTCACCACGCATCCGTCCTGCGCGATGTTTCCTTTCAGCACGGCCAGGCCTCCGTCGGCCGAATAGGCATGCTTCAGGTCGCGGATGCATCCGGCCTCACGGTCTGTGTCGAATTCCTTGTATTCGTTCTGCTGGGAGCCCATCTCGGTGCTGAACTTTCCTCCGGGCGCGCTCGAGTAGATGCGCCTGGCTTCGGGGTCGATTTCAGAGGCCGGCTTGCAGATGTCGTATTTTGCGATGGCCTCAGCCAGCGTCATTCCGTCTACACGCTTCGCCGAAGTGTCGAGCAGCCCTCCCTTTGCCAGCTCCGCGAGGATGTTCATGATTCCCCCCGCACGGTTCACGTCCTGTATGTGGTATTTCTGAGTATTGGGAGCCACCTTGCAGAGGCAGGGCACGCGGCGCGACAGCATGTCGATGTCGTCCATGCGGAAGTCCACCCCGCCTTCGTGGGCGATTGCCAGCAGATGGAGCACGGTGTTGGTAGAGCCTCCCATGGCGATGTCGAGCGTCATGGCGTTCAGAAACGCCTCGCGTGTGGCTATGCTCCGCGGAAGCACGCTCTCGTCGCCCTCCCCGTAGTATTTGCAGGCGTTCTTCACGATCAGTTCGGCCGCGTCCTTGAACAGGCGGCTGCGGTTGGCGTGTGTGGCCACCACGGTTCCGTTTCCCGGCAGGGCAAGTCCGATGGCCTCGTTCAGGCAGTTCATCGAGTTTGCCGTGAACATTCCCGAGCAGCTTCCGCATCCGGGACAGGCGCGGCGCTCGATCTGGAACACCTCCTCATCGCTCACCGTAGGGTCGGCCGACTTGATCATCGCGTCGATCAGGTCGAGGCGCTGCCCCTTCCATTCGCCGGCTTCCATCGGCCCTCCCGACACGAACACGGCGGGGATGTTCAGGCGCATGGCGGCCATCAGCATCCCGGGGGTAATCTTGTCGCAGTTCGAGATGCAGACCATTGCGTCTGCCTTGTGCGCGTTGACCATATACTCCACGCTGTCTGCTATCAGGTCGCGCGAGGGGAGCGAATACAGCATCCCGTCGTGTCCCATGGCGATTCCGTCGTCAATGGCTATCGTGTTGAACTCTGCGGCAAAGCATCCCAGCCTTTCAATTTCCGCCTTCACCTGCTGGCCGATTGCGTGCAGGTGCGTATGCCCCGGCACAAACTGGGTGAACGAGTTGACTATGGCTATAATGGGCCTTCCCATCATTTCTTCTTTCATGCCGTTGGCCTTCCACAAGGCGCGTGCTCCGGCCATCCGCCGGCCTTCGGTACTCATCGAGCTGCGTAACTGGTGTTTCATTTTCCTTCTGTTTTTCAATTAAAAAGCCTCTCTCATCATTCGGGTGAGAAAGGCTTTCGTACAATATCACTGCAAGCAACTACATACATGAAGCTCCCTCACCTCTTGGTTCGACGACCACGACGCGAATAATGTGCAGGACTGCCAGGACAATCAGTGTATGAATTGCTTTCATTCTGTTTCTTTTTTTTCGGTTGTTTTACACTTGCAAAGGTAAAGGCTTTTTTGAAACAAACAAATAAAATGACACTTTTTTTTCAAATAAATTATTATTCGTAAGAAACAAGTGTGTTTTATTGTCAGTTTATCAGATGCCGTTTTCCGAGCCGCGCATAAATCATCTGCGAAAATCCGCGTTAGCCTGCGTTTCCGGACAGACAGGCTTTGCATAAACGGGTTCTCAACATCCGCTTATTCCGGCACGCCTCCTTCCATGCTCCCCTTCACACCCGGACCTTTTCCGCCCTTTTTTACTGATATAAACGAAAAAAACGGCCGCCGTACACCTTTTCAGGGCATACGGCGGCCAAATATGCAAGAAAATTCTTTTCCGGTGTCAGATTCCCAGCGACTTCTTCACGGCCTCAATCTTTTCCATCGCGTCAGCAGTTGCTCCGGCATAGCATTTGGGGCACTGCATTTCGCCCTTGATTTCCATGTAGAACTTGATTTTGGGCTCTGTTCCCGACGGGCGCACGGAAACCTTCGTGCCGTCGGCGGTGAAGAACTGGAGCACGTTCGACGTTTCGGGCATGTCGAGCGCGCTGACGTTGCCCTGGCTGTCGGTAGCCTTCAGCGTCTTGTAGTCTTTCACCAGCACCACTTCCGAGCCTCCCAGCTCTTTCGGCGGGCACGAGCGGAAGTTGTCCATCATCGCCTTGATTTCGTCGGCTCCGGTCTTTCCCGGCTTCACCACGTTTACGGTGACTTCTTTCGAGAATCCGTATTCCACGTAGATTTCCATCAGCACGTCATACAGCGTCTTGCCCTGGTCTTTCGCCCAGGCGCAGATTTCGGCCAGCAGCGAGCAGGCTGAAACGGCGTCCTTGTCGCGCACGAAGTCTTCGGCCAGGAATCCGTAGCTTTCTTCGCCTCCTCCGATATACTGTTCCTTGCCTTCGCGCAGGCGGATTTCGCGGGCTATCCACTTGAATCCCGTATAGCAGTCGATCATCTTGATATGGTTCTTGTCGGCCACGGCCTTGATGAGTTCGGTGGTCACGATGGTCTTCACGATAAACTCGTTGCCCTTCATCTTGCCGGTGGCGATGCGGTTCTTGATGATGTAGTAGAGGAAGATCAGGCAGGTCTGGTTGCCGTTGATGAGCACCCATTCGCCCTTGCTGTCCTTGCATGCCATTCCCACGCGGTCGGCGTCGGGGTCGGAAGCCATCACGATGTCGGCGTCGATTTCCTTCGCCAGCTTGATGGCCAGCGTCAGCGCCTCCGCGTTTTCGGGGTTCGGCGAAACCACGGTGGGGAAGTCGCCGCTCTTCACCATCTGCTCGGGCACGCAGTGCACGTTCTCGAATCCCCAGAGCTTGAGCGACTGGGGGATGAGCATCATGCCCGTGCCGTGGAGCGGGGTGTATACGATGCTCAGGTCTTTCTGGCGTCTGATGACTTCGGGGTCGATCGAGATGGAGTGAACCTCTTTCAGGTATTCGTCGTCGATGTCCTTGCCCACGATCTGGATCAGGCTCTTGTTGCCCTCGAATCTGATGCCGTCCACCTTCACCTTGTTCACCTCCTCGATGATGCCCGTGTCATGCGGAGCGAGCACCTGCGCTCCGTCGTCCCAGTAGGCCTTGTATCCGTTGTATTCTTTCGGGTTGTGCGAGGCGGTGATGTTGATTCCGCTCTGGCATCCCAGATGACGGATGGCGAAAGACATTTCGGGAGTGGGGCGCATGTCGTCGAACAGATACACCTTGATGCCGTTTGCCGAGAAGATGTCGGCCGAGATTTCGGCGAACTTGCGGCTGTTGTTGCGGCAGTCATGCCCTACCACCACCGAGATGTCTTCCTTGCCGGCGAAGCATTTGTTCAGGTAGTTGGCAAGCCCCTGCGTGGCGGCTCCCACGGTATAGATGTTCATGCGGTTCGACCCTGCTCCCATGATGCCTCTCAGGCCTCCCGTGCCGAACTCCAGGTCCTTGTAGAACGCGTCGATGAGTTCTGTCTTGTCGGGGTTTTCCAGCATGCGCTTCACTTCTGCCTGTGTTTCCGCATCATAAGCCGGAGTAAGCCACGACTGGGCTTTTTCCGTGCATTGCTTGATCAATTCTTCGTTTTCCATGATTTCTGTTGCTATTTTTTAGTTTTCCGGTATTCAGTCTATGCGAAGACAAAAATAAGAATTTTATTCGAGAAATCCTATAGCCGGACGATTTTTTTTCGGCCTGCCGGGAAACGGCCGCCACGGCGCTCCCCGGCGCCGCTTCCGCAAAAGCCTTACGCCCTTACAGACTTACAGATTACAGTATTACAAAAAGCTGATATTCGTCTGTATCCGATGGAATATAGAGGTTATAATATATATTATATATAAATATATTTATATATAATATATATTATAAAATTATTTACTAATGTTTTTGCTGATGAAAGGAGCTTTTATCTCAGAAAAGCAAACTGTAATCTGTAAGACTGTAAGGCTGTAAGGAAGAAGAGGGGCGGCACGCACGCTTTTCATGCACATTCCTGCATGTTTCTGCACGTTTCTGCACATTTTTGCAAATTTCTGCACGTTTCTGCGCGTCCGGGCACGTCTGCAAACTCCGTTCCGCAGATTCCCGCTACTTTCGCCCCAGGTATTCAGAACTGTGCAGAGAAAAAAAATCACGGCAGAGATTTCTCTTCTGCCGCGAAAAATGCGGAACCTGTCCGCCCGGAACCATGAATCTGAGCGGACAAGTCCTTCCGGCGGAGGTCTTTGACATCACTTCAGCGCTTTCACCCTGTAGCGGTCGCCCGTTTCCTTCACCAGCTGCCTGAGGAAGTCCTCGGAGTATCCCGGACGGTCGAGGGGCGCGGTGTTTCCCGTGGCCGGACGCTGTATCTGCCCGTCCTTCATGCGCTTCACCACCCCGTCGTTGTAGCGCACGATGAGGAACTCGCCCAGCCTTTTCCAGCTGTCTACGGCCGTCTGCGCCGTCATCGAGGTGTAGGCGGAGAGAAACTCGCGGGCCTTCTTCGGGTCCTGCTGCCATAGCTCGAGGGCCGTGCTTTCGATGCCCTTCTGCGCGTCGGCAAACGTATCCTCCAGCGTGTTCTGCACGGCGCGCATGTCGCCCTCCATGAGGCTGTAGCGGGGGCGTACCATGCCGGCCACCCAGTTGTAGATCCAGAATCCCGAATCCCACGAGAAGGTCACGCAGTCGCCGTTGCCCTGCCTGTAGGGGACGGGCACCTTGTCGGTCTGGCAGTATACGGGGGTGAACACGGTCATGTTCGCGTCGTCGAGCCCGAACCACAGCACTCCTCCCACCGCATCGGGGAGTTTCGAGCGCATCTGCGAAACGAAGACGAATCCGCTCTGCTGGGTGGATATGGGGCGTTCGTTGAAGTACTCCTGGCCGTCGACCTTGAAGGTGAGGGGCGACAGGCGGTAGGGCGTGTTGAAGCATCCCGCTCCCATGTCGCCGGTGATGTCGAGCGGAGTGCCCTCGTAGTGGTCGCGCATGGCCTGCTGGATGTCGCGCACCGACACCTTGCGGTCGGGCTTCACGTAGAGCGGGAGCGGCTCTCCTCCCTCGCCCTGGATGTAGGGGAGCCATGCCTGTCCGGTCGTGCGGCTGAACATGTTGTAGAAGCTCCACACGCGTGCTTCGCAGGCGCGCAGGCCGCTGAAGTCGAGCGGGCAGTAGGCGTCGGCAAAGCTGAAGTCTTCGTTCTTTCCGCTGAAGTATCCCTTCTCGCGGGCGAACGAAATCACGTCGGGCGAGTAGAGGCAGTTTTCCTTGTCGTCCATGTCGAAGCGGTGTATGCGGCTCTGGTTGGCGTGCGCGGCGATGCAGTCGTCAGGAACGCGCACGGCCACCCATACGGCTCCCCTCACGCCGGGCCCCTTGCCTATCATTTCGAGGATCCAGGCCTCGTTGGGGTCGGCCACGGAGAACGACTCGCCGCTGCTGTAGTATCCGTATTCCTTCACGAGGTCGGTCATCACCTTGATGGCCTCCTTTGCGGTGCGCGAGCGCTGCAGGGCCACGTAGATGAGGCTTCCGTAGTCCATCACGCCGGCGGTGTCGGCCAGCTCGGGGCGTCCGCCGAAGGTTGTTTCGCCGATAGTCACCTGAAACTCGTTGATGTTTCCGATCACGTTGTATGTCTGCTTCGCCTCCCTGATCTGCCCCAGATACTTTCCGGTGTCCCACTCGTAGATGTCGCGCATCTCGCCTCCGGCATGTGCCGCCGCGGGATAATGGCACAGGAAGCCGTACATTCCGTATGAATCGGCCGAATACGACACGATTACCGACCCGTCGGCCGATGCCTTCTTGCCGACAATAAAGTTGGTGCAAGCCCATCCGCTCGCCACTCCTGCCGCCAGCATCAGAGCCGCGGCCATCAGTTTTTTCATTCCCATCATCATTTTTCTCATTTATATGCGTTTTTTTATTTCCGTTTCTTGTCAGAACGAGCACTCCCTGCGCCCCACGTTTCCGCAGCAGTCGGTCACCACCGCCTCCACCTTGTGCGCCTCTCCGCGCTTCACCCGCTCCTTGTCCTGGATGACCAGCACGCCCTTCTTCAGCGCGAAGAGCACGAACTTTCCGTCGACGTACACTTTATAGGAAGCGATTCCGGAGCCGGCGTCGCTCACCCGGAAGCGGATGTTGCGCGACGCCCTCCAGCCTTCCTGCCCCAGGGGGACGATGCGCGGCGCCACCGTGTCGAGCGCCACGGCAAAGGTGCCCAGCGAGCGCACCCTGGTCTTCATCCATCCGTTTTCGTATTTCCCGCCCATCGGGGCGCGCCTCCTGCCCCACTTCTGCACCACGTAGTACTTCGTGGTGTCGGCCACCGGAAGGCAGCGCATGCCTATCGACAGGGGGCACCAGGCGTGCAGGGGCGTGTATCCGGCGTCGAGCACATAGTCGAAGGAGATTCCGGCGCTGTCGCCGCAGATTCCGGCGCGGAGCTTCACGTCGTCATAGAGATTGTATTTCGGCACCACCAGTTCCAGGCCGGGACGCTGCACCACGTTCGTCCGGTTCCAGCAGAGGGTCTGCCCCCTGCGCTCTTCCCGCGCGGGTATCTCCTGCTTCCTGCCCCGCACCGTGAAGCTGTACGTGCGGCGGTTTCCGAAGTTGTCTTCCAGCACATAGCGGAAGCGGTAGTCGCGTTCTTCGCAGATGTCCACAACGCCGCGGTTTCCGTCCGTATGGAGCAGGCGCAGGCGGTTTCCGGGCGACTTGTACGAGCGCATGACCAGCCGGCGCGTGCGGCTCAGCTCCTCAAAGTCGGTAAAGGCGTTGATCATCCGGTTCTCGTCGGGCATGACGGCATCGGTGACCGAGCGGAACACCTCCGCCGAGTCCACATAGAGGGTGACCGAATGCACCCCGTAGAAGTTTGACGTTCCGTCCATATAGTCTTTTGCGCTGATGCCCGTATAGATTTTCCCCCAAGCCGTGACCGGAGTCCCGAGCCTTGACACGGGCGCCAGCTTCTTCGCGGCAGACCCGTCGACCACCCCCTGGCCGGGCACCGGATAGAATCCGACCAGGCTCGCCACGGGCGGCTTCGTGTCTTTGATGTAGCGTCTGAAATAGGGCATGGGGTCGATGTATTCGTTTGTCGCGGTGCGCCGGAGCTCCAGGTGCAGGTGGGGGCCCGCCGAGGCTCCCTCGTTTCCGCTCAGGGCGATGACCTCTCCCTGCCTCACGGGAAGCTCTCCGGGCGCGAACGTCAGGTCGCACACGAAGGTTTCGCGGGCATACTGGTATGCGCGCACCGCCTGCTGTATGGCAGGGGCGAACGAAATGACATGCCCGTATACGGAGGTCAGCCCGTTGGGGTGGTTCACGTAGACCACCTGCCCGTATCCCCCGTGGAGCACCGCCACGCGTGCCACATACCCGGCGGCCACGCACCGCACGGGCTTGCCCGTCACGCCCTGCGTCTTGATGTCGATTCCGTTATGGAAATGGTTCGGCCTCAGCTCCCCGAAGTTCGCGCTCAGCAGCAGGGGGAAGTCGAAGGGCGAAGTGAAACAGTTTTCGGCCGTATGCTGCTGCGCCCGTCCGCACAATGCGGAGAAGAGCGCAAGCGCCAGTGCAAGTTTGCGCATCATAGTTCTCCAAGTACTTCCTCGGCCACGGCATCCGCCCCTCCTTCCGGGAGAAGCATTTTCTTCACTTTCTTCAACACGCTTATATCGCGCACATTCAGAACCTCGCGTATCACTTCGTTCTGCAATGCCTCCAAAGCAACAGTTCCCATACATGTCTTTTTTTCAAGATTATACCGGCAAAGATAGCACAAAATCCCAACTTTAAGGTGATTTTGCGGAAAGAATATGAAAGGAAAGGCACTTGCGCAAACGCAAAGCATCATTCTGACTAAAGTTTTCATACTAAATAAGCAAGTGTGCAAATTAAATGATATTATTAAAACACAGATTTTCACAGATTAACGCAGACAACCAGCACAATCATCTGCGAAAATCCGCGTTAATCTGCGTTTCTGAATACAAAAACAAGCACCTATTTATAGAGAAGTCAAGCAAGTGTCCATTCTGTCTATAAAAAGATAAACAATCCTCCATTCCAAAATAAAATGCCCCCCGTTTCGCCACAATCAAAAAGTTATGATTAAATTTGCGGAAAATAAACGAAACACAAGCATAATCCGAATTTTGACTGAATGATAGAAAAACATATCGTACTGGAAGAGATCGACCCCGTCATATTCTATGGGGTGAACAACGCAAACATGCAGATGATCAAGGCGCTGTTTCCCAAACTGAGAATCGTGGCGAGGGGAAACGTCATCAAGGTGATGGGAGATGAGGAGGCCATGTGCGCCTTCGAAGACGCGATAACCGCGCTCGAAAAGCACTGCGCCACCTACAACTCGCTGAACGAGGAGGCGATACTTGACATCGTGAGCGGAAACATGCCCAAGATAGAGAAGACGGGCGACGCCATCGTGTTCAGCGTGACGGGAAAGCCGATCACGCCACGGAGCGAAAACCAGCTGAAGCTGGTGCGCGAGTTCGAGAAGAACGACATGATATTCGCCATCGGTCCGGCCGGCTCGGGAAAGACGTACACCGCCATCGCCCTGGCCGTGCGCGCCCTCAAGAACAAGGAAATCAAGAAAATCATACTGAGCCGGCCCGCGGTGGAGGCCGGCGAGAAGCTGGGATTCCTTCCGGGCGACATGAAAGAGAAAATCGACCCCTACCTCCAGCCGCTCTACGACGCGCTGCAGGACATGATCCCGCCCGTGAAGCTGAAGGAATACATGGAGCTGAACATCATCCAGATAGCCCCGCTCGCCTTCATGCGCGGACGCACGCTGAACGACGCGGTGGTTATCCTCGACGAGGCGCAGAACACCACCGCCCAGCAGATCAAGATGTTCCTCACGCGCATGGGAATGAACACGAAGATGATCGTGACGGGCGACATGACGCAGATCGACCTCCCCCCGTCGCAGATGTCCGGACTGGTGCAGGCCATGAAGATCCTGAAAGACGTGAAGGGAATCAGCTTCGTGGAGCTTACGAAGAAGGACATCGTGCGCCACAAGCTGGTGACGCGCATCGTGGAAGCCTACGAGAAGTTCGAAGAAAAGACAAGAAAGGAAAAAACCGATTCATCCAACAATTTAAACAAGAAGAGAAATGAGCAAAGCATTGACTAAGACAGACTATCACTTTCCGGGTCAGAAAAGCGTGTACCACGGGAAAGTGCGCGATGTGTACAACATCAACGACGAAAAACTGGTAATGGTGGCAACCGACCGCATCTCGGCATTCGACGTGGTGCTCCCCGAAGGCATCCCCTACAAGGGACAGATGCTCAACCAGATAGCGGCCAAGTTTCTCGACGCCACCGCCGACATCTGCCCCAACTGGAAGCTCGCCACTCCCGACCCGATGGTGACGGTGGGCGTGCTGTGCAAGGGATTCCCCGTTGAAATGATCGTGCGCGGATACCTGTGCGGAAGCGCATGGCGGGCATACAAGAGCGGAGTGCGCGAAATATGCGGCGTGAGCCTGCCCGAAGGAATGCGCGAGAACGAAAAGTTCCCCCGCCCCATCATCACCCCTACCACGAAGGCCGAAATGGGCCTGCACGACGAGGACATCTCGAAGGAGGAAATCCTGGCCAAAGGGCTGGCCACTCCCGAAGAATACGAAATCCTCGAGAAATACACCCTGGCTCTGTTTGAGCGCGGAACGGAAATCGCCGCCGAACGCGGACTGATCCTCGTGGACACCAAGTATGAGTTCGGAAAGCACAACGGAGAAATCTATCTGATGGACGAAATCCATACGCCCGACTCAAGCCGCTACTTCTATTCGGAGGGATACCAGGAACGCTTCGAAAACGGAGAGCCGCAGCGCCAGCTCTCGAAGGAGTTCGTGCGCGAATGGCTGATGGAAAACGGATTCCAGGGAAAAGAGGGACAGAAGGTGCCCGAAATGACCCCGGAAATCGTGAAGTCAATCAGCGACCGCTATATCGAGCTGTACGAACACCTCACGGGAGAAACTTTCGTGAAAGGGGATACGGACAGCCTGAACGGACGGATTGAAAAGAACGTGACGGATTATCTGAAATAAAAAACACTTACAGTCTTACAGCTGACAGTTGACAAAAACGCCAACTGCCGGCTGTCACCCATCAACCATCAACTGCAACATGCCTCACTATCCTCAAGAAAACATCAAGCCTTACGACAAGAACGGGAGCAAGAAGGAACAGGTGGAAAAGATGTTCGACCACATCGCTCCCGCCTACGACAACCTGAACCACCTGCTCTCGTGGGGCATCGACAAGAGCTGGCGGAAGAAAGCCATCAACCTGCTCAAGCCTTTCCGCCCGCGGCGCATCATGGACGTGGCCACCGGAACGGGAGATTTCGCAATCAAGGCCTGCCGGATGCTCGACCCCGAAGAACTGGTGGGCACGGACATCTCGGAAGGCATGATGAACGTGGGGCGCGAAAAGGTGAAGCAGATGGGGCTCGACCGCCAGATCTCGTTCGCCAAAGAAGACTGCACGGCACTCTCATTCCCCGACAACCGCTTCGATGCCATCACCGTGGCCTTCGGGGTGAGAAACTTTGAAGACCTCGACCGCGGGCTCAGGGAAATGCGCCGGGTGCTCGCTCCGGGCGGACACCTGGTGATCCTCGAGCTTTCCACCCCCGAACGCTTCCCCATGAAGCAACTCTACTCCGTCTACTCGAAGGCCGTGATCCCGACACTGGGAAAACTCCTCTCGAAAGACCGGAGCGCCTACACCTACCTGCCGCAATCCATCAAGGCATTCCCGCAAGGCGAGGTGATGCAGGAAATCATGCTGCGGGCAGGATTCGGCCAGGTGAGCTTCAAACGGCTCACAATGGGAATATGCACGCTCTATTTCGCCACCAAATGAAACACGGACGCGGTCCCAAACAGACGCATTACAACAAACTAATTATGACTGGTTACTCATGAAAAAATACGGTTTAATAGGATATCCTCTCGGCCACTCCTTCTCTAAAAACTTCTTCAACGAGAAGTTCCATTCAGAAAACATCGACGCCGAATACGTGAACTTTGAAATCCCTTCCATCGACGAGCTCCCCAAGGTGATCGCCGAAAACCCGAACCTGGAAGGGCTGAACGTAACCATACCCTACAAGGAAAAGGTAATCTCTTATCTCGACAGGCTGGACGATACGGCCGCCGCAATCGGAGCGGTCAACGTGATAAAAATCGACCGGACAAAGGGAAAGGTGAAGCTGGCGGGATACAACTCAGACATCATCGGCTTCACGCGCTCCATCGAGCCGCTCCTGGAGCCCTACCACAAGGGCGCGCTGATTCTGGGAACCGGAGGCTCCTCGAAGGCCATCCGCCAGGGACTGGAGCAGCTGGGGCTCAAAACGCTCTTCGTTTCGCGCAGCAAGCACAACGGAAACACCGTCACCTACGAGGAAATCACTCCCCAGATAATGAGCGACTACAAGGTTATCGTCAACTGCACCCCGGTAGGGATGTATCCCCAGGCCGACAAGTGCCCGCAGATTCCCTACACCCTGCTCACTCCCCAGCATCTGCTCTACGACCTGCTCTACAACCCCGACACCACGCTTTTCATGAAAAAGGGAAGCGACCAGGGGGCTATCGTGAAGAACGGGCTTGAGATGCTTCTGCTTCAGGCTTTCGCGTCGTGGGACATCTGGAACGAATGAAAGGGAGGGTCCGCATGAAAAAGAAACTGCTGGCGGGAGCCGGCATCGCACTGCTGGCTCTCATGGCCGCCTCCATCGGAGGGGGGATGTATCTGATTGACTATGCTCTCCGCCCCGACAGGCCGGAACGCAGCGTGCGCGAAGCCATCGCCGAAACCTGCAAGGACTATCCCGCCATCACTACGTGGGCAGGCAGCCTGCAAAGGCACAAAGCACTGAAAGACACGTTCGTCACGGCTCCCGACGGAACGGCTCTCCACGCGTTCTATGCGTATGCCGCCCGTCCGACGGGAAACACGGCGCTGGTGATTCACGGATACGGAAACCGTGCCACCGACATGCTCCACATCGGATACATGTACAACCATTCGCTCGGATACAACATCCTGATGCCCGACCTGCGCCATGCGGGACAGAGCGGAGGCGAGGCCATCCAGATGGGCTGGCTCGACCGGCTGGACGTGATGCAATGGATCGGCGCGGCTCCGGCTCTCTTCGGCGATTCGCTCCGGATGGCGGTACACGGCATATCCATGGGAGGAGCCACAACGATGATGGTGTCGGGCGAAGACCTCCCCGGCTATGTGCGCTGCTTTGTAGACGACTGCGGCTATACGAGCGTATGGGACGAGTTCAGCAAGGAGCTGAAGACGCAGTTCGGGCTCCCTCCCTTCCCTCTGCTCCACACCGCGAGCTGGCTCTGCGGCATGAAGTACGGATGGAACTTCCGCGAGGCCTCAGCACTGAAGCAGGTGGCGAAGTGCACGAAGCCGATGCTCTTCATCCACGGGGCAGACGATGACTACGTGCCCACATGGATGGTCTATCCGCTCTACGAGGCCAAGCCCCAGCCCAAGGAGCTATGGATCGTTCCGGACACGGAACATGCAGAGGCATACCGCAACCGTCCGGAAGAATATACACGGAGGGTGAAGGAGTTTGTGGGGAAATACATCCGGTAACTCCTCCCCCGGATTACATGCCTCCTCAGAAAGCCTTGGGAATCCTCACCACAACGGGAACGGCGGAGTACAAATCCGACTGGCAGCCGTAACGCGCGGCATCCCTGATGTCGGGAAGCTCTACCGTAACCCTGCTTCGTGCGCCTTCCGATGCCACCGCAACCGTTTCTCCCTCATAAGGATTCATGCCCGGCACGGGATATGCGTAAACTCCGGGCTTCAAGGCAAGGGACAACGTGAAGCTCAGCGTCTGCTTCTTTCCGTCGGGCATGGGATTGCCGACGGACAGCACCCATCCGTCCCCCGTATCACGCAGCATAATCTCGGCTACATCGTCTGATACGACCTTCACCCCTCCGGCTTCAATCTCGTCCGGGCGGAAGAAAGCGTATTGCCAGGTTTTCTCATCAGCGGAATAGGCCGCATGGGCCGACTTCGGCTTCTGCACGAGTTCCAGACTGCCCAGCAAAGCCTCAACTTTTTCCGGCATTTCTTCCGCACTGACGTTCGGAAGCTGGATATAGCGGCAAGCGTCGCTCCATTCCTCTCCCGGCACCGATCCGTGGCCGATGGCTATGATGAAGTTTGGTTTTCCTCCCGCCTCCCGGGGGTCGGTTGCATTGATTTCCTTTCCGGTCTTTATCAGCAGCTGCAATTTTCCTTCCGGAAGCAGCACATATCCCTTCTTGCCCTGATGCAGCCAGCATACGCCCTCGACAGGTTCGGCTATATTCACCGATTCATCCGGAGCGATTTCATGCCGCTTTCCGTCCGCATACCACGTAAGCGTGCCGCGCAAGTCCGACTGGTCAATGAACGTCACGATATCCTCGTGCCGGCCTTCCCTTTCGCGGGCGATTCCGCTGGCCATGGAGATAATCTTGCCGCCGATGAAATGGTACGTCTTGAATGCGGAAGCTGAACTATAGAATTCTGCGGGCAGGTGCCGGTAAATGCCCATGCCGGCCACACCGTCTGCCAATACGCCGGCAATCTTGTTCCTCCCGGGGAGAGATGCCTGCGAACCTCCCTCCAGCGGAAAAGGGTCGGTGCGCCACTCCTCGGTCAGACCGGGCAAGGCGTGCCAGTCGAAGTTCTTCAGCACCTTGTCCGAATACTCGTCGCCGTCCACCTTCACCGGAAGGATTCCATATCCCATGTGCCAGGAATGACGGACCTTGCGGTCAAAATCCTCCGCACCCACGGTACGCTCGGACTTCAGCTTGAGGGAGGCATAGAAAGACGGCTCATTCTCTCCACGGCGGTGCACCAGAAACTCGTTCACCCAATAAGCGTGCGTACCGGAATGCTCGTAAGTGTTTTCCTTGAGCCTCCGGCAAACCTCCTCCAGCTCTTCCGCCCTCTCCAGCCGGGTATCCCTGCTGCGTGCCCTGAACAGGCTGCGGACGGCGTTCGGATAAGTCTTCAGCGCAAAACGCCGCATATCATGCAAAAAAGAGCGGCCTGCCACCAGAAAATCCATCCGCTGCTTGTAGAACAACTTGGGATACACCTCCAGCAGGCGGTCGAGCTGGAACTGATAGTGCTTGTCCGCAATCTTGAACGGCGTGTCCCTGAAACAGGCATATCCCTCCGAACACTCCGTAAGCCACTCAAAGCCGTATGCCACCATCGCCGCATCCGTACCGTGCCCGATATGATGCGACACCGTACCGTCGGGCTGGAAGCCGGACTGGGCATAGCGGTGCGCGGGGATGTTATACTTCGTCATCCAGTAGCTTACGTCAGACACCACACCGTGCGGGCTCCATCCCGGCTGGAAGCTGAACCCCTCGAAAGGCTTCCCTCCGTAAAAGTCCTCGTACCAATATTGCACGTATGTCATCGGACGGTTATAGTCGGCCCAGATAAGCGGAAGGGCCAGCATGGTGCGCGAACGGTGCCCGAGATTGGCATCCGCCCAGGCTCCGGAAGAATAGAGCGTGTCGCGGATTTCCCCCCAGCGCTCGTCGGGATTGTCGATGGCCCGCCGGCTCTTGATCACGGACATGAATATCTGGAAATAACGTACCAGCGCATCATGCACCTGCAGGCAGGTTTCATCCCCCTTCTTCATGCCCTCAAGCAGACCGGGCATCAGATGCAAGGCCGGAACAACCAGCGGGTCGGTCATTGTCCACTGGTGCGTAGGAACCTGACGCCCGATGATTCCGTCCGCCTCCAGCAGGCTGAACCCGTCGCCCGTACAGTCGCCGATGGGCTTCCCGTCAATCATCACGTCATCCCCCTCCACGGGAACCGACCTCGTATATGCGAGAATAGCCTTATACAAGGCATTCTTCAACCGCTCGCGCTTGTCCGTCCGGCCTTCCGGGCCATATACCTCCGATGCGGCATAGGCATAGCCCATCTGCCCGATCTTGCTGGCGATGGATGTCCAGTCGTGCTCGATTGTATTTCTCCCGTCAAAATCCTGCGGTTTCGTGCCGTACGAACGGAAGCCCTCGAACTTTCCTCCACTGCGCTCCACCTCTTCAATCATGGCCCCAATCTCTGCAT
This sequence comes from Bacteroidales bacterium SW299, assembly GCA_019550975.1. GTDB lineage: Bacteria > Bacteroidota > Bacteroidia > Bacteroidales > Bacteroidaceae > Phocaeicola > Phocaeicola excrementipullorum. The sequence goes on from SDWH01000001.1 coordinate 297,191, forward strand.
CTGTACATTTCTTGTTGCCGTACATACGGGGGTTTCTGAGCGTCTTCGGAAGATAGCGTTCATAAAGCAGACTCCACAATGTCTGCTTTACGATGCGCACGTTCACATTGAACTTTTCCAACTGCCTGTTTCCGTCCTTCAAGGCTACGGTCATCCGATAGTTCCGGGGATTTGAAGGAGTGCTTTTCCCTTTATCCACCGCCAATACTCCCATCATGCGCTTTGACAGGTCATACCGGGTTTCGATGCGGAACAGCGCCTCTTCCGGCTGGCGGAGAATCTCAAAGTGATAGCCTTCGGGAACCGGCATCGTATGCACGTCCTTGTTCCTCTCAAGATGGATGCGTCCGGTCACTTCCGTCCCTTCCGGGCTATCAACCAGTATGTCAAAATAACTTGCCAGCACCTTTTCATGAGCCGCAAACAAACTTACGGGCAACAGGCAAAGCAGGCAAATCAAGCTTGTTCCAAAAAGCAAATGCATTCTTTTCATGGTGCCAGCCATTCTACAGCCCTCAGTCAATCTTTTTTACTCGGAAACCGGTCACCTGCACATGGTTTTCCAGCAGACGGAGGCCGAAGTTTCCGTCACACTGGCCTTCCTTCACGGCATAGCGGAAAAGTTCTTCCCCGTCCACGCTATACGTCGTAACCCCTTCCTCCACACGGATGCGGATATTCATCCAGCGGTTGGGCTTCAGCAGGTGGGCTTCGTCGGTATACTCCTTAATGACGGGACGGGTCACATCATCCTTCGTATCCATGCCCTGTCCGAAATATTCGCGGAAACGGGTCGTTGAGTTATGGTTCCCCCCATAGCCCACATACATCAGCGTGAGCGACTTGTACCGCTGGAAGATTCCCATCCTCCATCCTGCCCGCGCATAAAGGTCGCCGGGATGCTGGGGGTCGTTGGCTCCCCAGAAACAATTCAGGTCACTCAGCCGGTCGCAAGCCCCTCCCTGCATCAGCACACACGCACGATACGCAATCTCGTAATGTCCGGTCAGACGGGGCGTATACCACAAGGTCACCCCTTTCGGCGAAACGATGTCCAGCGTATCGCCCGCCACCTCAATGCTCATCTGCCCGGAATGATCCTCGGCCTTCCAATACTTCAGCGAAACCTGCTGCGCATGAAGGCACGCCGCCGGGCAGCACAACGCCAGAACTCCCGCAAGATTTCTTATCAGATTCCTTTTCATCCCCATGACTTTTACTTGCTACCCCTGCAACTCTTCGCACTCCTTCAGCCACAAAGCCGCACTCGCATCGCTCGGCATACGCCAGTCGCCGCGGGGGCTGAGCGACACGGAACCCACCTTCGGGCCGTCGGGCAGGCACGAACGCTTGAACTGCTGAGAGAAGAAGCGTCGGAAGAAGATGGTCAGCCATTTCTTGATGGTTGTACTGTCGTATGTGTTTCGGAAAGCAATCTCGGCCAGGTAATAGATCTTTGCCGGACGCGCGCCGAAACGGAGGAAATGATACAGGAAGAAGTCATGCAGCTCATACGGCCCTACCAGGTCTTCGGTCTTCTGCCTGATGTTTCCGTTCTCGTCCGCCGGAATCAGTTCCGGACTGATGGGCGTGTCGATGATGTCGAGCAGGGTGTTGCGCGAAAGCGTGTCCACGCCGGTCTGCGCCACCCATCCCACCAGGTAGCGCACCAGCGTCTTGGGGATGCTGGCGTTCACCCCGTACATCGACATGTGGTCGCCGTTGTAGGTGGCCCATCCGAGAGCCAGCTCCGAAAGGTCGCCCGTACCGATAACCAGCGCCCCGATCTTGTTTGCATAGTCCATCAGCACCTGCGTGCGTTCGCGCGCCTGGCCGTTTTCGTAGGTCACGTCGTGCACCGACATGTCTTGCCCGATATCCTGGAAATGCTGGATGCAGGCATCCTTGATGCTTATCTCCTTTGGCGTGACCTGCAGCGAAGCCATCAGCGAAAGCGCATTGTTATAGGTGCGGTCGGTTGTTCCGAATCCCGGCATCGTGATGCCCGTAATCCCCTTGCGCGGCAAGCCCAGCTTGTCGAAGGTTTTCACGCACACCAGCAGGGCCAGCGTAGAATCCAGTCCGCCGGAAATGCCCACCACCACACTCTTGCAGCCGGTATGCACCAGACGCTTGGCAAGGCCTGCCACCTGTATGGAGAATATTTCCTCGCAGCGCTCGTCAAGCTGCCTGCTCCCCGACGGAACAAACGGATGCGGGTCGACGCTCCGACTCAATGTCAGCTCGCGCGAAGCCACCAGTTCGGCCGACACCCTCAGAGGCTGGCCGGAAGCGTTTGCCCGGACACTGGCGGCAAAAGTGGTGTTTACCAGACGCTCCCCGCGCAGACGCTCCACATCAATCTCGCTCACCACCAGCTGCTCCTCGAACGAGAAACGCTCGGAAGCCGCCAGCAGGTTGCCGTTTTCATAAATCAGACCGTTTCCGGCAAACACCACATCGGTTGTAGACTCTCCGAAACCCGAAGAGGCAAACACATATCCCGCCAGGCATCGCGCCGACTGCTGGGCGAGCAAAGAGCGGAGATAAGCGTGCTTGCTGATATTCTCCGTATCGGCCGACAGGTTGAAGATGATCTCGGCTCCCTTCAGAGCCAGTCCGGAACTGGGCGGTATGGGCGCCCATACATCCTCGCAAATCTCCACGCCGAAGCATGTGTCGGACGTGTCGAAAAGAATGTTCGCGGTGAGCGGAACAAGCTGGCCGCACAGACGGACCGTCGCATTGTCCGGAAGCGTGGAAGCAGAGGCAAACCATCGCTGCTCGTAAAACTCTTTATAGTTGGGAAGATAAGTCTTCGGAACCACACCCAGTATCTTGCCCTTCTGAAACACCACGGCACAGTTCATAAGCACCGGCCCGGCCGTTACGGGCATGCCGACAATGGAAATGATGTCGAGCTGGCGCGTGTTGTTCATCACCTGCATCAGAGCGAACTCAGCCTGCTCGAGCAGCAGGGACTGGGCAAACAGATCGGCGCACGAATAGCCCGTCAGCGAAAGTTCCGGAAACACCACAATCTGCACGCCCTTGCCGTCGGCAATCACGATCTGCTTCTCTATTTCCTGCGCATTGAACTTGCAGTCAGCAACCTTTACAGAGGGAACGGCTGCCGCAACCTTTACAAAACCATATTTCATATCTACATCTTTTAATGCACAAAAATAAGCAATATTCAGACAACAGGAGCAAAGTTCGCCCTTTTTTCGTCCGCCCGAAGGCGCCCGCATGCAAAGACAAAAGATGCCGTCTGATTCCGGCAAAAAAATGACCCGTCATCTTCATCAGTCTTTCCCATCATCCTCATCAAAACAAGCCGTCATCTTCATCAAGATTACACGTCATTTTCAACACCTCCTCCAGCCATGTCCGGCAAAGGAAGAAAGCAAGAAAGAAAGTAAAAAAATCAAAAAAAGCAGGCAAGGCTTTGCCAATATAAAAAATCTTTATACATTTGCCATCGAATTAGAATTGTAACAATTACATAATTGAAAGAAAAGATGAACGTTTACGAATACCTGCTTAATTACAACATCAAGCCATCCGTACAACGCATTGCAATTATGGACTATTTGCTCAAGCATGAAACGCATCCGTGTATCGATGAGATTTATATGGCACTGTGCAAAGAGATTCCGACTCTTTCAAAGACTACGGTCTACAACACCCTGAAGCTGTTTGTAGAACACGGAGCCGCAAAGATGCTGACGATTGACGAGCGCAATGCCTGCTTTGACGGAAACACAAGCCTGCACGCACACTTCCTGTGCAGAAGCTGCGGAAAGATTTTCGACATGCCGCTGAAAGAAGAGCTCACCGACACAGACAAGCTGGGCGAAGAAGGGTATGTGGTTGAAGAAGTCCACTACTACTACAAAGGAATCTGTCCGGAATGCGCGAAACAGAAGAGCAAAAAAAACTGATTTTGAGTTTTAACTAACTGCAACATAAACTAATAACTTAAACTTTTAGACGTATGAAAAAATTTATCTGTACTGTATGTGGTTACATCTACGAAGGTGAAACAGCTCCTGAAAAGTGTCCGCTCTGCAAGGCTCCGGCATCTAAGTTCAAAGAAATGGAAGAAACCGCCGGCGGACTGACTTTCGCTGACGAACATGTCATCGGCGTTGCCAAAGGCTGCGATGAAGAAATGATCAAGGACCTGAACAACCACTTCATGGGCGAATGCACTGAAGTAGGAATGTATCTGGCCATGAGCCGTCAGGCCGACCGCGAAGGCTATCCCGAAATTGCTGAAGCTTTCAAACGCTATGCTTGGGAAGAAGCTGAACACGCTTCAAAATTCGCCGAACTGCTGGGCGACTGCGTATGGGACACCAAAACCAACCTGGAAAAGCGCATGAACGCTGAATGCGGAGCTTGCGAAGACAAGAAGCGTATCGCTACCCGCGCAAAACAGCTGAATCTGGATGCTATCCACGATACGGTTCACGAAATGGCTAAAGACGAAGCTCGCCACGGCAAAGGCTTCGAAGGTCTGTACAACAGATATTTCAAGAAATAATCACTGTCTGCCAGACATCTGAAAAAAACGCAGGCTGACGCTGAAAACAAACCGATGTGCATACGTCGGGAAGAAGCGCCGGCCTGCGTTTCGCTTTTTCTGCAAGTGCCGCCTTCCTTATTTCTTTCTGCGGAACACCAGCCGGTAAACGGTGAGAACCAGATCGACGGCCACAACCAGCCCCCATATTACGAACGCCACGGTAAGCACCGTATTTTCCGGATTCCACAGCATATAGATGCAAGCCAGCGCACACAGATCAACCAATCCGCCCAAAACGCTGGAGCGTGAAAACAATCCTCTTGCCATAATCATTTTCTTTTTTCAGTTATACAACACATTTCAGCAGGCAAAAGTAATGATATTCTCACAAAGAAAAAACAGGATGCGTCAGCGTACTTCCCAATACTTGTCACAGAAGTTCAGATAATCCGGTTCGGGGTGCGTTCCAAACAGCAGAGCATAGAAAGAAGTGCCGCTCAGTTTTGCCTTGCGCACCGACTCCAGAAGCGCATCATCGGCGGGAGGAAGCTCAAAGTCGGAGATAAGCACCACGTCCGAACGCTTCCATCCCTGGTTGCGAAGCATCACCAACGCCTCGCCGACGGCCGGACGTATATCCGTACCTCCGTCAAAGCTGTGCGCAAGAAACTCGGCCAGCATCGGAAGGTCGGTTCTGAAATCGCGCACCAGCAGGGTCCGCACTTCTTCGGCAAAATTGATGACATAGCATCTTCTGTGTGTCTTTTCCACAAGCCGGGCAATGGCAAGCACCGCCGACTTGGCAAGCATCTCTCTCCGTCCCCCCATCGAACCGGAGGTGTCGACACAAACGATAAAAGGCCCTTGCCCGCTCACGGGGTGACGCTCCGAACGGCTCGAACTGTCAACGGCCACCGAACGGCTATCGAACACCTGCAGGCGCTTTTCCACATATTTCCGGAGAAAGACCGGATGGAGCCTCTCGTCAGACAGGCAGCAATATTCTGCCGGAAGCAGGCTGTTCAGGTTATCCCCCACGGTTATTCCTTCAATATCGCTCTGCACGGCATGGCGCACCAGGCTTTCTTTCGATATGCCCGAGAGCGAATCAAACGACATGCGCTCCCCCGCACTCCGCTTTCCAAGCACACGGACCAGTTCGCGGATAGAGGCATTCTTTTCCATCTGCCGCTCGTAAGGAAATATCCTGCGGTAAAGTTCGGGATGATTCAGCATCAGCCACTTGATCCGGGAACCCGGCTGGCTGGCCTCGGTCTTCAGCCCGAAACGCTTGTCGAGCAGGATAAAGCCCCGGCAAAGCTCGTCGATGTGGTGATACTGGTAGTCGTATTCCTTGGCGTTCAGCAGACGATGCCACTTGTCCAGAAAACTCTCCTGCAATTCCTTCCGCTCTTTTCCTGCCTGAGGAAGCATCTCCATCCGCCCGATATAATAGTCTATATCCAGTTCAAACAGCGGATAACGCTTTGCAAATGCCGGCTTCATCCGCTTCATGAAATCCAGCATGGCGGAAGGAGAAAGCGGCTCGCTCTCATAAAACACCTCCCACTCGGGAGTATAGCGCGAGTAGAACTCCTGCAAGGAAGGCGATGTCTTCTGATAATAACCCCACACATACGCTTCCAGCTCGCGCGGAAACACGGTCTGCTCGCGCAAGCAGTCCTCAAGCTTCGCATAGCATTCAGCGCGAAGACGCTCCAAATAGACCGCCTTCAGGTCTTTCAGACGGATATTCCTGATTCTCTTTACGGTAGGCATGCTTCAACTCTTCAAACTCGTTGCGGTAGCGGCCGGCTGCTCCCTGCTGGGCCTGCAACATCCGCACCATCTTTTCTTTTTCTTTTGCGGAAAGGAAAAGGTGCTCCTGGCAATACTGCTGCTCCGCATCCAGCAGGTCCCGGCAGCCGCCTTCCACATTCGAAAGCATCCGGTCCAGATGAATGAACTTTTCCTCTACAGCCTTTTCTGAAATCCCTTCGCTTACGGGAACCGCATCGCCTCCCGGCACACACAACAAAGGATATTCGTAGTCATTGACAAGCACCGACCGGCATCCCCTGCGCAAAGAATAAATCTTCGACTGGGGAACTTTATTCCGCATCGAGGGATCGTATTTCTTCAGTATATAGCAGTTCGTTTTATACTTGTCCTTATGCATATAGAACAGCCTGCCCCTGTCGTTCAGATTCTGATAATCATCGGCAAACAGCAGCAGACGCCCGGGAATGCGCGCTTTCTCTATCTGGTAATAAAAATTGTCGACCAGCTGAAGAGCCGGATCACGGCTTTCATTCAAACCGGAAACGGAAGCCAGCTCACTTTTCAGATTCTCCAGTTCACGGCCCACACTCGCAAGATTCAGCATGTATCCCTCCATGCTTTTCCTCACCGAAGCCATCACCGCCTCCGCAGCCCAGTCAATCTGGTCCGGCTCGCCCCAAAGGCAATGCGCCAGCAGCAGGCAGTCGGACAAACGGACCGTATCCGATCCGTTCAGAAAGGCAGAAGCCCGCATCAGCCTGACCAGCTTTTTCCACCGCCGGTCGGACACATAGAGATAAGGCACTCCCGACGCATCATTCTCGATACGTCCGTTGTATTCTTCGATCTGCTCGCGCAGCAGATGGATAACCTCCAATACAGAATAATGTACCTTTATCTCCGAAATGCGCCGCTGCCATTCCGCATATTCTTCCCTGTCTACCGGCAGATCCTCCGGAACAACCGGCTCGCTCTCGTCCGAAGAAAGAACCATCCGGTCGAAGTCGGACACATCCTCCACGCCTCCCACAAGCAGACGGATCAGAAAACGGTCATACAGCGCCTCCAGTCCCTGCCCCTGTGCCGGAAGTTCATTCGAAGCCGCTATCAGTCCCTTCAATGGAATGCGGAGCAGATTGTTTCCGTTACGGTAGACTTTTTCGTTAATGACTGTCAGCAAAGCGTTCTGAATGGCAGGTCCCGCTTTCCATATTTCATCAAGAAACACTACATCAGCCGTCGGAAGATAGCCCTCTGTTACCCGCTCATACTTGTCCAGGTCCTTCAGCCTGGAGATAGACACCGGACCGAAAATCTCATCGGGAGTACTGAAACGGGACATCAGGTATTCAAAAGCCGTACCATGACGGAAAGCCAGTTTAAGCCGGCGCGCCACCATACTCTTCGCCACGCCCGGAGGACCGAACAGAAAGATGCTCTCGCCCGCCATAGCCGACAAGAAAGACAAGGCTATGACATGCTCTTTTCCATACACCCGCTCATTCAATACTTCCAGCAATTGCCGGACACGAACTCTCAACGTTTCCATTTGACATAAATTGAAGGAGTCATCTTCTTCTGATGAAGCAGGACACTGCACGTCTGAAGCACCACAGACAGGATAATCAGTCCCAGTCCGAAATAAAAGCTCGCGCCCAGATCCTTTGCTTCATGAAAAATAATCATCGCCCCGATGATGCTATAGATAGGCTCCAGATTGTAGCTCAAATTGACCGTAAAGGCCGAAACCTTCTTCAGCACCTGAATCTGCAGGATGTAAAGCACAACCGTACAGACGGATGCAAGACAAAACAGATAAACGAAATCCTTCATCTCGGGCACAATCGTCCCTACCGGGAAATAATGCAGATAGAAGGGCAACACGCACGATATGCCGACAAATCCGCCTGCCATCTCATAAAGCAGCATGGTGCTCGAGGTATATCCCACCGAAACCTTCTTGTTGACAATGGTGAACAAAGAGGCCAAAGCGGATGAAACCACTCCCATGCAGATGCCCAAGCGGTAGCGCGTATCAAAATGAAATATCAGCACAATTCCCATCACCGCAACCAGGCTGAACAGAATCTCGCGCACAGATATGCGGTGGCGGTTGATTGCCGGCTCGAACAAGGCCGTAAAAATGCTCATAAGCGAAAGGCATACCACGCCGATAGAAACATTCGAGGCCTTGATGCTCCCGTAAAAGAAAAGCCAGTGCGCCGAAAGCAGCAGCCCCACACCGCCTATCTTCAGAACATCGCGGAGCGTCACCTTGCGAAGCTTCTTCCACACGGCAAGCAAAACCGCAAACATCAGCGAGGCAAGCATCATCCGATACCACACGAGCAGCGCCTCGTTCAAAGTGATCAGCCTTCCGAATATTCCCGTTCCTCCGGCTATCAGAATAGAAAGATGAAGTTTGACAAAAGCTTCTTTCATACCCTAACTCAGTTTAAATCAAAGGGCTGCACCAAATACAGATTGATACAGCCCTTTTTCTACCAAATGATAAGTCTAATTCTAAAATCGAGCGGCATTAGAGCGGCATGTTGCCGTGCTTCTTCGGCGGATTGCTCTGGCTCTTGTTCTGAGTCATCTCCAAAGCCTGAATCAGCTTGAAGCGTGTATCCTTCGGAAGAATGATTTCGTCGATATATCCCTGTTCAGCCGCACGGTACGGGTTAGAGAACTTTTCCTTATAGTCTTCGATGGCCTGCGCCTTTTCCTCGGGCGTCGCCTTGCGGTAAAGAATGTTCACGGCACCGTCTGCACCCATCACGGCAATTTCTGCCGTAGGATATGAGAAGTTCACATCCGCGCCGATCGGCTTACTGTTCATCACGATATAGGCGCCGCCATAGGCCTTGCGCGTAATCACTGTGATTTTAGGCACGGTTGCCTCGGCATAGGCATAGACAATCTTCGCACCGTGACGGATGATTCCGTTGTGCTCCTGCGCACATCCCGGAAGGAAGCCCGGAACATCCTCGAACGTAACGATAGGAATATTGAAACAGTCGCAGAAGCGGATGAAACGTGAAGCCTTGTCAGAAGCGTCGATATCGAGCACACCTGCCAGATAAGCCGGCTGATTGGCTACAATACCTACCGAACGTCCGCCCAGACGTGCAAATCCCACCACAATGTTCTTTGCAAAATGCGGCATCACCTCGAAGAAATACTGGTTATCTACAACCGGCTCGATGATGTTCTTGATGTCATACGGCATATTCGGATCGTCCGGAATGACAGACATCAGCGATTCGTCGGCACGGCGGACATCATCTGTGCATGGAACCATCGGCGCATCTTCCATGTTGTTTGAAGGAAGGAAGCTAAGCAGTTCGCGGATGCTCATCAGAGTTTCCTCTTCCGTATCGCAAAGAAAATGAGTCACGCCGCTTTTGCTGCTGTGCGTATAGGCACCGCCCAGTTCCTCTTTGTCGACTTCTTCGTGTGTCACGGCCTTTACCACATCCGGGCCGGTAATGAACATGTGGCTCTTTTCCTTCACCATGAAAATGAAGTCGGTCAGGGCCGGAGAATAACATGCGCCTCCCGCACACGGTCCGAGAATGGCCGAAATCTGCGGAATGACACCCGAGGCAATGGTGTTCTGATAGAAAATGGAAGCATATCCGGAAATGCTGCCGACACCTTCCTGAATGCGTGCGCCTCCCGAATCGTTCAGAGCGATGACCGGAGCACCGTTCTTCAAGGCCAGTTCCTGCACCTTCACAATCTTTTTTGCACCGGTTGTGCTCAGCGTGCCGCCGAATACGGTGAAATCATATGCATACACATACACCAGCCGCCCGTCGATTTTTCCATAGCCGCAAACGATGCCGTCACCGGGAATGTGCTTCTTATCCATTCCGAAATCAGAACAGTGATGAACTACGAATTTGTCTATTTCATTGAAAGTGCCCTTGTCGAGCAACATGTCAATCCGTTCACGTGCGGTCATGTGACCGTTTGCGTGCTGTTTTTCCACACGCTCCACACCGCCGCCTTGCGAAGCCAGCTTGTCAAGCTCCTCAAATTTCTTATATTGTTCTTCTGCTGTCATAATTATTCTTCGTCTTTATTTATCACATCCAGAGTCATGATCACCTGGTTGCTGTTTACTGAATCACCTTCATTCACCAAGATTTCCTTCACCGTACATTCGCTGTTCACCTTGTAGTTGCTCTGCATTTTCATGGCTTCGATCACAGCTACGATGTCGCCCGCTTCCAGACGGTCGCCCACCTTTACGGGGATCTTGACCACTTTTCCCGGCATGGGCGAAACAATCTTGTCCTGCTGTTTTTCTTCGCCACCTTTGCGCATACGCAAATACTTGGCTTGAGAATCGATAATGTCGATGTTATACGACTGATAATGGGCATTGACGGTATAACTCTTTCCGCCGTCCTTGCGTATAAGTTCGGCATTATACGATTTGCCGTTATGAAGGATAGAGCAGCTTCCGTTCTCAGCCATCACAATGTCTACATCGTAAGGAACGCCGTCGATTGTAAGCTGTACCTTGTTTCCTTCCTTGTTGACCAATGACACATCAGCCACTCTGTCACCTATATGTATTTCCATAATTTCCTGCTTTATTTAGATTCTCAATACACCCTTCTTCAAGCCAAACTCACGCCAGCGGCTGATCGGACGGTTGTCCGTAGAAGCCGTCTTGTTTTCTTCGAGGTTCATCAAATAATCGATGTAGGCCGCAATCATCGCGATGTTTTCAGTTTCCTCCTCCTTCTTGTTAGCCCACTTGCGGAGTATATCCTGATGCTTGGGTATAAACAGCGTATCATAACGGCCTTCCACAAAATCGGGCACGTTCATGATATGGCGGAGGTATCCGATATTGGTTTTCAATCCTGTGATCTTGTATTCATAAAGCACACGGCGCATCCGCTCGATGGCGAACTGGCGGGTTGTGGCCCACACAATCAGCTTGCCGATCATCGGATCATAATAAATAGGGATTTCGTAGCTCTCATACACATAGCTGTCGATGCGCACGCCGATGCCGTTCGGTTCAATCAGCTGACGGATAACGCCCGGCGAAGGCATGAAGTTATTTTCCGAGTCTTCGGCGCAGATGCGGCATTCGATCGCATGTCCGCGCTGCACCAGCTCTTCCTGCTTAAGATGAAGCGGCTCGTTGTTGGCAATGCGGAGCTGCTCTTTCACCAAATCCACGCCAAGCACTTCTTCCGTAATCGGGTGCTCCACCTGCAAACGGGTGTTCATTTCAAGAAAATAAAAGTTGCGGTGCTTGTCGACAAGGAATTCGATTGTGCCTGCTCCCTTGTAATGTACGGCTTTGGCGGCCGCCACGGCAGCCTCTCCCATCTTCTGTCGCAGTTCGGGAGTTACAAAAGGCGAAGGAGTTTCTTCAACTATTTTCTGATTGCGCCGCTGAATGGAGCATTCGCGCTCGTAAAGATGGATTGCGTTTCCAAAGTTGTCCCCCAAGATCTGGAACTCGATATGGTGCGGCTCTTCTACAAACTTTTCCAGATAAACAGTATCGTCACCGAACGATGACATGGATTCCGAACGGGCCGTATTGTATGCCTCTTCCACTTCGTCCTCACTGTGAATCAGACGCATGCCTTTTCCGCCTCCTCCCATGGAAGCCTTCAGCATTACGGGATAGCCGATGCGGTTGCAGATTTCTTTCGCCTCTTCAACGCTCTGCAAAGGCTGCTCTGTGCCGGGAACCACCGGAACGCCCGCAGCAATCATGTGCTTGCGGGCAGAAATCTTGTCCCCCATCGCGTCCATCGTTTCCGGATCCGGACCAATGAAGATGATGCCTTCCTGACGGCAGCGGCGGGCGAACTCTGAATTTTCCGACAGAAATCCATACCCCGGATGGATGGCGTCCACTCCATGACGCTTGGCCGCCATGATAATCTTGTCGATGTTCAAGTAACTTTCGCGAGATGCCGCCGGTCCTATCAGACAGGCTTCATCCGCATAAAGTACGTGGCGGGCTGTCCTGTCGGCCTCAGAGAAAACTGCAACGGTGCGGATGCCCATTTCGCGGCACGAACGCATCACACGCACAGCTATTTCACCACGATTAGCGATCAATACTTTGTGTATCATGCTTTATGTTTTAGTTATTACTTCCGTTTGACAATCCGGCACGAACTCTTCGGCCGGACAAAGCCGCTTGCGCCAGACAAATCGGCACAGCAACCTTAAATCTGTGCAAAAATAACAAAAAAAGAAACATCAGTCCAAAGAACGGCCTTTTTTTTGCCGAAAGGGATGTTTTTATCTCCAAAAACACGAAGAAAACCGACAGAAGGAAAAGCATATACAGGAAACGCAAACTCCAGTTTGCAAACAACGGCAGCAACCGGCAGACAAAATGACCGCTCATCTTGCTCAAGACGGGCGGTCATTTTCGGCAATACGGGCGGTCATCTTGCCCATTATGTGGGGCAAATCCGTCACTTGGTTCTTTTCACGGTGTGAATCACCTTTCCCTCCTTGTCTATCATGTGCAGACAGAGTTCATTCTTGTCGAGCGTGATGAGCGAAAAGCCGGAAGCGTCGCTGCAGAACTGTGTTCCCTCGACCGGCTTCACCTTGCGGCTCAGCGAGCCCGAAGTGTTCACAACATAGTCAATCCCGCTTCCGGGCATGCGTATGTGCTGGAAGTTATGGATGTGCCCGCAAAGATACATGTCGACATTCTTATGCTTGCGGAGAAGCGAGTCGACACGCTTCTGCATATCCGTCCGTTCCGAATCATTCTTGTCCGTATCCGCATAAATGGGATGGTGGCCTACCACAAGCACCCAGTCCTCCTTTGCAGCCGTAAGCACCGAATCAAGCCAGGCCAACTGTTTGTCGACGTCCTGCAGATGCGCGTCCGGATATTTTTCCGTGTCTTTACGGTATTTGTCGAGCAAGGGAGGAGTGTCGATCATCACCAGGCGCAATGTCGCTCCATCCTCCTCCATCGTTTTCGTATAATAACGCCCGGCTATCTGCCAGCGTGCACTTACACCTGCATAGTCAAGCACGGCCTGCGTATTTCCCCGGTACTCGTGATTTCCAAGAATCGGATACCAAGGCAACATCAGATCCGGGTGGCTGTAAATAAGCTCATAGTTGGTCATCCACAAAGGGTCATCCACACTGCGCACTCCTTCGAAATGATGCACATCGCCGGCGGCAACCACAAATTCAATGTCTATGGTTTCAGCCATCTTCCCCATCAGTTCCGCAATCGGTTTCTGGTCGTAATATCCGTTACGTCCCAAATCGTTAGCCAGATAGAAATTCAAAGGCTTTTCAAGCGGTTTCCAGTCGGCCGGTGTCTGTGCGAAAGCGGAAAACGCAAACAAAGCTACTCCCAAAGTGCTTAAAGTTCTTTTCAATGAAATCATACTAAAAACTGTTTTAAATGTTATTTTCGTTTTGTCATGGCAAAGTTGGGTCCGAAAACTGAAATAAATATGAAAAAATCCCAGCCGCCACGAAAAAACAATTAAAAAAGCCCGGATGCTTTTTATCAATATATCCGGGCTTCCAAAGAAATGAATGTATATCAGCTGTGTCTCAAAAAGAGCCTGAATTATTCTGCCCCGTATGCACCGAAATGATTCTGGGGAGCCGGAGATTTATATGCAGTTCCGTTAATGGTCAGACCCGTTGTTCCGAAAAGCGGAGCCATATCCGATGCGCCTGCGCCATAACCGCCTGTCAGGGCCGGAGAACCCGCCTGCAAATGGAAATCCCAGTTATCATTATAAACGTAGCTGGTCAACGGAGTAGCATTGATGTCAAAATTGACGAACATCGGGTCTTTGCTGTCATTTTCCGTTGCAATGATGCTGTTCGCATCCACTACACCGTCATAATAATCATCGTGGTCATAATTATATCCTTCCCACGAATAGTTGATTCCCTGCTCATAAACATAGTTCGGATCTACCTCCTGAGCGCCCGATGCATAGTAGTTATAGTCGATAACCGAATTTACATTATCATATCCGCCTTCCACGTTGGCCAGGTTATCCAGCGATGGAGTCTGTGCGCGGAACTTGCAGTTCACCATCAGGTTGTTGTATACATGAACCCTCACATTCTCTTCAGCATAGATACTTCCTCCCTTATCGCTGTCACGGCGCCATCCGGCATTGATCATCGTGTTGTTGTACGCCTGGATACGTGCCTGAGAACGCACGTCACTCTGGTCAGAACTTGAAAGCTTCAGTCCGTTAGTGTTGGGGGCAAACATCACATTGCCGGCAACATCCACTGCACATCCAGACTTCACATTGACCGCTTCCTCGCCTGTTTCACCGTTTGCAACAAACAGATTGTTCATGATAATCGCATTGCCTCCCATCATATAAATGGCATCCGACACGCCATTGCGCAAAATGGAATTCATGATAACATAGCGGCCATTCACATTGTTTGTTGTAATCTGCGGATAGGCATCGTCGCCGGCTTCGTAATAGCCTGCATTAGCGGCAGGAGCACCCTCCAGCACATCACCGCCTGTATATTCAATTATCGTATGGTCGAGCAGCATCTCTTCGCAACTTGCTCCTGCCACGATTCCTCCCCACAATCCGGCGAATGTATTGGCTTCGGTACGCTCTGACTCAGGAACCGAAAATAAAACCGGTTTTGCTTCTGTTCCCAAACAATACAAGTTACCGTTCACTGTAAATTCAATCGGAAGCAAGTTGGTCCCTACCCCCTCCGTAGAAGCGATAATCTGCACACCTTCTTCAATAATCAGCGTTTTGCCCTCGGGAACGGTGTAATGGTCGGTCAGATTAACGACCGTATCAGCAGGCCATGTAACCGTATCGGCATTTTTCCACTGATCTTCAAGAGTCGGAGTTTCCGGATCCGGATCTATCACTTCATTCTCTTCATCACTACAAGCAGCAAAGAACGGCATAGTA
Source organism: Bacteroidales bacterium SW299 (assembly GCA_019550975.1). Classification (GTDB taxonomy): domain Bacteria; phylum Bacteroidota; class Bacteroidia; order Bacteroidales; family Bacteroidaceae; genus Phocaeicola; species Phocaeicola excrementipullorum. The sequence continues at coordinate 312,458 of SDWH01000001.1, forward strand.
GCCAAAGCTGCACCCATAAATAAAAACTTCTTAAAATTCATATTTAAAAATTTAAACTATTGGTTAGTCAATTGATATTCATTTCGCTTTACAGTTTGTATCTCACCCCAAGCATGATAGTCTGCCCGTGCCATTCCTTGCGTTCGATGAGGTGTCCGTCTTTCCGTTCAAAATTCGTCACACCGTCTGTATGCGGACCTTTGTGTGTGTAACGCAGCAAGGGTATATCCAGCAGATTCGAAGCCTTGGCAAAAATGCTCACACCGTTCCTGAAACTTTTTTCCACAGAAGCGTCCAGCTGGAAATATCCGTCTTCCCAAATGTCATCATCGAAATAATTGGACACCTCGCTCAAACGCTTGCCCGTGTAACTTCCAGCAATTTGTCCTTCCCAGCCCGATTTAGCGCTCTTGAAGAGCAGAGAGAGGTTTGCCACATGCCCGGCCTGTCCGTACAGGGGACGGCTCTGACGTACCGTAATCACTTCCGAACCTTCCATCGTGCGTTTGTCGGTTGTAATCTTAGAATGCGTATAGGTATAGTTCGCCTTGATGCCGAACCAGTTAAAATACTTCATAATATCAATTTCCACGCCCATGTTCTTCGCGTTTCCGAAATTCATCGGCACATAATAAGAGTTCTGCCCCTGGTTCACCAGACCGTATTCGATCGGATTCTCCAGCCGTTTATAGAACAGCCCCACCATAAACTGTTCGGACGATCTCGGGAAAAATTCGTAACGCAAATCAATATTGTCTGCCACCGTATGCTTCAGATCGGGATTACCTTTCTCATCGAAATCCTCATTGAAGATTGTGTAAGGAACTATCTCGAAGAAACTCGGACGGTTGATGGCACGGGCGTACGAGAAACGCAGGTTGGCATTGTCATGTACATTATACTTGGCATGGAAGCTCGGCAGCACATCGGTATACTTCTGGTTTCCTTCGGGATCGGCATTCTCTGTTGGAAATTTCAGCAAATAGCCCTGATCGGTATGTTCCACACGCACACCGGCAATCAGTTCCCATCTGTTCCAGGTATATTTCACCATCCCATATCCTGCACCGATCTTTTCCGTCGCATCATAATTCAGCGCACCGCTGATGTTTCGGCTGCTCACTTCTGAAAATATGATTTCATCATAGTTGTTCCATTCCTCTCCTCGGATTTGCGGGTTGCCGTTCTCCGTACGGAACGTATATTCATTGAAATAGCTGTCACGCTTCTTGTCGCGATACATGCCTCCTGCCGAAAAGTCAAGAACAGAACCGTTGTCCAGCTTCAGCTTATACATCAAGTCAAGATATCCGGCAAAGTCACGGTCGGAATTGTGTTCCCAGCGACGCACCAGCGCACTGTTTACGGCCACACGATTGCCTCCGTCCAGCAGACCTACCTCGGCGTTGTCGGGCGTTTCACTGTACGCCTTCGATGCGACCACCGACCAGTCCAGACGCAAGGCATGGTCGTCCAAAAACCCATGCTCGCCCTTCAACGTAGAATTGATGACATACTGGCGGTTCCATTTCATACGCACATGCTGCTCGTCATCATCCTTCCGGTCGCGCACTTCCGCTTCGCGCATATCCATATACCCATTATACCACGTCAGCTTGCTGTTCTCACTCAAACTGTAGTCCAACTTCAAGTGAGCGCCTATGCGAGTCTGCTGGGTAGAATAGTTACGATACTCTATATTGCCACTGTCACGTCCCGGCTGATAATATATCTGGCTTTCTTTTCCTCGATACGTATTCAAGAAAGTACCAGCCGCCATAACGCCCAGCCTGTTGCCGAAAAAGCGGTCACCGTAAGAAAGGCTGGCTGTCAAATCAGGCAACGGTTTGCTCCACTTCATTTTCAGGTTATCATAATTGAAATCATCGGGAGTGACACGAAAATATTCCGGCTTGCCCATACGCTCATAAGGAGATTCCTTCACGATCGCTCCTTTATTAAACGACTGGAAATCCCTGTCGAAATACATCGCATTATAGCCTGTCGATATGCTGGCCGTAAACTGACGCTCGGATGGCGCATCCTTCATCACCAGATTGACCGCACCGCCAATGCCGTCGCCTTCCATATTGGCAGTCAGCGACTTCGTTACCTCCAGACGGTCAAGCATCTCCGAAGGGAAGATATCGAGCGGAACAAACCGGTTTTTATTGTCCGGGCTCGGAATCTTCACTCCGTTTACCAATGTATAATTATAGCGCTTGTCCATGCCTCGGAGGATGGCATACTGACCTTCGCCGCTGCTGTTGCGTTCGATCGTCACTCCCGACATACGCTGGATGACATTGGCTACGGTGATATCCGGCGAAAGCTCGATTGCCTTTGCGCTCATCACGTTCACCACGTTCATCGCCTTGCGCTCAATGGCACGTGCGCCGGCCTCTGTCCGGCCCGGATTGGAAGCCACCACCGTCACTTCGCCCAAAGCCACCTCATCCGTATTCAATGGAATCTCTATTTCTTTACTCTTTGAATCGACGGTTACTTCATAATTCTTATAACCTATATAAGAACAAACCAACGTATATTTGTTCCTGTTGACGGACAAATTGAAACTGCCGTCCAAACCCGTCACCGTCCCCTTGCCCGGTTCTTCTTTCACCATCACCGAAGCACCGATAATTTCTTCCCCGGTCCGTGCATCCTTTATTTTTCCCTTAACGACTCCGGCCTGCACGCTGGCTGATGCCAATAAAAACATCACAGCAATAAATCTAGCTTTCATTCTTTGTCTTTTTATTTCGACGCAAAGGTATCAGTCTGGGTTTTCAACATAATTACGCAAATGTGTCTTTTGGATTACGCCCATATTACTTTCATATTACAGCATACTTGGCTTTTACCCGCCTGAAGAAAGGCGAGAGCCGCGAAACCGCTGAGTTACCAGCATTTTCGCAGCTCTCGCCCGATTTCGACAGAAGCGCATTCCCCTCCGCCACCTTCCCGGCTTTTATGTCAGGGAAGCACAATGGATTCTATCAGTTCCATCCAATATTTTTTTACGTCCTCCCAATGATAATAAGGAGCTTTGTCGGTTTTGACAGGCAAAATGACCTCACGCTCATTCAAAAGCGCTTTCATCAGAATGTCGTCATTGTCTTTCTTGCGGTAGAACACCAGCTGCACATTGCCACACATCGGAATGATCCGATAAGTGCGGTAAGTATCAGCGATTTTCTCCCAGTCTGTTGTGGCTGTTGTCAACTGATTCATTCCCATCAGTGCGGCCAAAGGCGCCAGGTTCGTATCGTGACCGAAACGAAGCGAAACTGCATTTTTCCCCGACGCAATCACCGTATCTGCGGTTTCGATGAAATTTCGCAGCAAATTTCTTTCCAATTTATACATGCAGGCATCGCTCAACGGAGAAGGCCCCTTTTCATAATACCATTCAAAATTGTTGCGCTGCCACATATCATAAAGCTCGTCTTCCGTAAACAAGAAGCCCAGATCCGGCTGGCTGTAACTGCTCTGGCTGATTCCGTGAAGTTCAAACAGATCCGCCATCAGTTTTTTCGCGTCGATATTCTCCGCCACATAAACAGAATCGTTAAAAAGCTGCTTCATCAACCTCTCCGGATGAATGTAGACACTGTCGGCCGCACGGTATACCGAATCGACATTTTCCATGTGCAACGCTTCATAGAGCGGATTCTTATACTTTATATACCAGGCATCGTGTTCGCTTGTTTCAGTCGTGACGTTCAGTTTCGGGTTCAGGCCTTTCAACTCCACACAGGCTGCTGCCATCGAAAGAAAAGCGCGCGTCTTGTAAGTGGACCTTGCATCCACATGAATCCCATCTTCAAACACCTGCGGATAATTGGCATACATTCTGTCCACCAGCCTGCGATGCTGTTCAGCCCCCTTCGGAGTCAGTTCGCCATAACGCCCCTCGGCCTCCTCCGCCAACGAAACGACCACTTTCAACGCCCGTCTGCCGTCCGGTGTAAGCCGGCCTTCATCTCCTGCTTTCAGAAGCGCCTGCATCGGCTGCACGTATTTCTTTTCCTTGGTAAGATAGCGTGAACCGTGGCGCGCAAACGAAGAGATATAGAACGGTTCATATCCGGCCGGCGCCGGCGCATACTTTGTCTGCGGCTCCTGATAAGCATAATACTTTCCGGCAGCCAAAGCCGGATTCTGCCGGATTTCATCACGAGCGCTCTGCCCCGCCACTCCCAACGGGAAAACGAGCAAAGCCAAGGCCAGCAACCTTCCTTTCATCTGAATAAACTCAACCATTATCTTTGTAGTCCATAAAATTTCCGGCGAAAATAAAGCATTTCAGTCTTGCGCGGCATTCTTTCCCGGATAAAAAAGACATCCGGAATTCAAATGAAACACAAATGAAATCCGGATGTCATTGATTTGAGATGCTTCAGGCAGAAAACGAATCTCCGTTCATGCTCACCATTTCCTGAAGAATAGCCACCGCATCCTTCACTGTAGTTACATGCTGCACAACCATGCTTCGTTTTCCGTTCTGTTCCCTCAGATTGCAATACCGCGGATTCTTCGACATGTATTCGATTACCTTCCCGAAAGACCTGCTCTGGTAATAAGGACTCTCCAGATTGCTGACAAAATAAAGAGTCATCTTGCCAGCTTTAAGAATCACCTTTTCCACGCCCAGACGCTTTGCCAGCCGCCGCAGGGGAACAATGCGGATAAGCTCTTCCCCTTCCGGAGGAATCTGTCCGAAACGGTCTACCAGCCGCACCTTGAATTCATCCACATCCTTGTCAAGCTCCAGCTTGTCCAGTTCGCGGTAAACCAGCATACGCTCGCTGCTGCTGGGAATATATTCGTTCGGGAAAAGCAGTTCCAGGTCGCTCTCCACCGTACACTCGTCAACAAACTCTTCGCCGCTGATCTTCTCTTCGCCGGCTTTGATTTCATCCGCATACAGGTCGGCAAACTCTTCGTTCTTCAGTTCCGTAACCGCTTCTGCCAGAATCTTCTGATAGGTTTCATAGCCCAAATCGGCGATAAATCCGCTCTGTTCGGCTCCCAGCATATTTCCTGCGCCACGGATATCCAGATCCTGCATGGCAATGTGAATGCCGCTTCCCAAATCGCTGAAGTTCTCAATCGCCTGAAGACGCCGTTTCGCTTCGGGGGTCAGGCTCGACAAGGGAGGAGCCAGCAAATAGCAGAATGCCTTCTTGTTGCTTCGCCCCACACGTCCGCGCATCTGATGCAGGTCGCTCAAGCCAAAGTTCTGCGCCTGATTAATAATAATGGTATTGGCATTCGGTATATCAATTCCACTTTCAATGATTGTCGTGGCAAGAAGCACGTCGTAATCATAGTTCACGAAATCAAAAATAATCTTTTCCAGCTCCTCAGGCTGCATCTGCCCATGACCGATGCACACCCTGCAGTCCGGGATGTTCCGCTGAATCATTGCCTTCAGTTCCGGAAGATTCTGAATGCGGTTGTTCACGAAAAACACCTGACCGTTGCGGCTCATCTCAAAATTAATGGCGTCAGCGATGATTCCTTCATTGAAGGTATGCACTTCGGTCTGAATCGGATAGCGGTTGGGAGGAGGAGTCTGGATAACCGAAAGGTCGCGCGCTCCCACCAGCGAAAACTGCAACGTGCGCGGAATCGGCGTGGCAGTCATGGTCAGCGTATCTACGTTCACCTTCATCTGGCGGAGCTTTTCCTTCACGCTCACCCCGAATTTCTGCTCCTCGTCGATGATCAGCAGGCCAAGATCCTTAAACTTAACACTCTTTCCGATTATTTTATGCGTTCCGATGAGTATATTGACTTTTCCGTCGGCCAGCTCCTTCAAGATGCGGCTTGTATCCTTGGCCGTACGGGCGCGGCTCAGGTATTCTACGGTGCAAGGCATGTCTTCCAGACGTTTCTTGAATGTCTGATAGTGCTGGAAAGCCAATACGGTGGTAGGCACAAGCACCGCCACCTGCTTGTTGTCGGCCACAGCCTTGAACGCTGCACGGACAGCCACTTCTGTCTTTCCGAATCCCACATCTCCGCAGACCAGACGGTCCATAGGCCGGTCACTCTCCATGTCAGCCTTTACTTCCTGAGTAGCTTTCAGCTGATCGGGCGTATCTTCATACAGGAAGCTGGCTTCCAGTTCATGCTGCAGAAAGCTGTCGGGACTGAAATGAAAACCTTTTTCCTGCTTGCGCTGGGAATAAAGCTTGATAAGGTCGCGGGCAATGTCCTTGATCTTCGTCTTTGTCCGCTCTTTCATCTTCTCCCATGCACCCGTACCCAGCTTGCTGATACGGGGCTGTTCGCCTTCCTTTCCCTTGTATTTCGAAATCTTATGCAACGAATGGATAGAAACGAACACAACATCGTCATTCTGATAAACCAGCTTGATAACCTCCTGCGTGGTGTTTCCGTTCGGCACACGCACCAGTCCCGCAAACTTCCCGATCCCGTGGTCGATATGCACCACATAATCACCCGGCTCAAACATATTCAGCTCCTTAAGCGAAAGAGCCACCTTTCCACTCCGCGCCTTGTCGCTCCGGAGGCTGTATTTATGGAAACGGTCAAAAATCTGATGGTCGGTAAAAATGCAGCAGCGCAATGTATGATCGATAAATCCTTCGTGCAACGTGCGGTCTACAGGTTCAAATGCAATCTTGTCGCCCCGCTCCTGAAAGATGTCCTTCAGACGGTCGGTCTGCTTCACGCTGTCCGAACAAATGTAAATCCGATATCCGCGCTGCAAATAATCAGTCAGCGAACCCGACACCAGATCAAAGTTCTTGTGAAAGATAGGCTGCACGGAAGTTTCAAACTTCAGCGAAGCCTGAGGCGTACCAAGTGCCTTGTGTCCGAAATCAATCCGCCTGAACTCCAACGCACGGACACAGAACTCACCTCCGTCGACAAGCTGCTTTTCAAGTTCCTTCAGCCCATCCTGCTCACCTTCATAAGCGGCCAGAGCCTGCGGAGAAAATGCCTCCTCATACACGGTCTGAATCCGCTCCTTCAGCCAGACGAAGTCCTTTACCCACAACACCGCATCCGCCGGAATGAAATCAAGAAAACAGATTTCGCCTCCAGACGCTGCAGAAAGTTCGGGCACAATGCTCACCGCATCCTTTTTTTCCTTGGAGAGCTGCGAGTCCACCTCAAACGTACGTATGCTGTCGATTTCATCTCCAAAAAAATCAACCCGATAAGGATATTCGGACGCAAACGAATACACATCCAGGATGCTTCCTCTCAAAGCGAACTGCCCCGGCTCGTATACATAATCCACATGCTCAAAACCGTGTCCGGCCAGCTCCTCCATTATTTTCCCGGTTGCAATATGCTGCCCGACCTTAAGCGCGATCGTTTTGTCGCTCAGCACCTTCTGCGACACCACCTTTTCTGCCAGCGCATCCGGATAAGTGACCACCGTAACCGGCTCGTTCCGTTCAAACGCTCCCAGCACTTCGGTACGCAGGATTTCGTTCGCCGCATCTTTCTGGCCGTACTTGATGGCTCTGCGGTACGATGAAGGGAAAAACATAGTCTGCCCTTCCCCGTTCACCTGCACGATATCGTGATAAAAATACCCGGCTTCTTCCAGATTATCCAATACAAACACATGAACGCCCGCATTCCGCCTGGTAAAAGCGGAAGCGAACAGCGACGCGCACGAACCGTGCATTCCGTCTAAAAATATCGTTCTTATTTCTTTGTTATCCAACAATGATGCCAGCCCCGACAAATTCGGATGACCGGCATACACCTTTTGAAGTTCCGTTATACCCATTGTTCTATAGATAGATATGCAAAATTACAAAATAATTGCTATTTTTGCAGTGATTGTAAATGATAATTTTCTTATTGAAACAACTCATGTATAAGGACATCATTCAGCTTCTCGACCAAAAACGACTGAAAGAAGCTTTCGCGCAACTTGGTTCACTGGCTTCCGAAACAAACAACTGGACTCTGACATCCGAAGTGGAAACGCTGCAGAACACCTACGGATATATGCTGCAATATGCCGCTCAGGGAACAGAAGACCCGCAGCAGGGAAAGATGTATGCGCATTTGTACCGCAAAGGATATGAACTGGCAGACCGGGCGGAATTCATCAGACAGCAATCCGCCTCAAAAGGATTCTTCGCAACAAAATGCCGGACTTTCAAACAGACGGCAGTCCATTCGTTCCAGGAAATCGGAATGACACTGGAAACCAATGCGGAAGATTTGAGCGTCACTCCGCTGATGCTCGCTGAAAACGCAGACAAAAACAGCGAACTGAAAAAGCTTTACAAGCAAAAGGAAAAGGCAACAGACGAACTCTTCGACAAGATATGGACATCTGCCCACTGGACTGACGAAGAAGCGAAAGAGGCTTCCGCCTTGCTGGATTCCCAGCTTATACCGGCCAACTCGCTGGCTGTCATGGTGAGTGCCGCGACGTTAAGCCTGCTGCAACTGTTTGACCCTCAGAAGTTACAGTTTCTTTTGCTTGCCTACCGGAAGCGTACGGAAGCCGTCGTTTCACAACGCGCGCTTGCCGGCATACTGCTCACGGCATATTATCAGGAAAAGCGGCTTTCTCTCTATCCGGAACTGACAGCCGCACTGACGATGCTGGGTGACAACGCGCAGACCGTACAGCAGCTTCACGACATACAGATTTTGTTTCTGCTGTCCAGAGAAACGGAAAAAATCGGAAAAAGGATGCGCGAACAGATCATTCCAAAGATGATGCGAAACCCCAGGCTGAGAAAAACCGACTTTAAAATCATCGACATAGAAGATCTGGAAGACAAAAATCCGGAATGGGAAAAAGAAATGCAGCAGATAAGCGACGAGATACAGCAGCTGGGCGAACTCCAGATGGAAGGGGCCGACACGTATATGAGCACTTTCTCGCAACTGAAAAGCTATGCTTTTTTCGGACAGGCGGCACACTGGTTCTACCCGTTCGACAAGCAAACGGCCGACATTGCCGACCTGTTTGCCGACAACGACATAAGCGACAAGTCGCTCTTGAAGATGCTGCTCGAATCACCCATTTTCTGCAATTCAGACAAATATTCGTTCTGCCTCACACTCTTCTCGCTGCCCAAGCTGCAAATCGATGCGCTGAAGTCGCAGATCGGATCGCAAAGCGAAGTCATGGAAGAAAACCTGGACAAGCTGGCCGGAGAAACAAGCAGCCGGGACAAAGCCAACATCATCAGCCGGCAATACATCCACGACCTCTACAGGTTCTTCAAGCTGTGGATGTACAAAAGCGAACAGCACGACATCTTTGCCGACGAACTGGCTTTCTGGAAATCTCCTTTCCTCAACCGCCTCATCCTGCAAAACGAACGGAGAAAGCAGATAGCGGACTATCTTTTTGCCAAAGACTATTTTCCAGAAGCCTCGGAACTGTATGAAGAACTGGTGCAGTCTAATCCCGAAGAAGCAGGAAGCTGGCAGAAGCTGGGATTCTCCTATCAAAAAATGGAAAGATATGAGGACGCTATCAACGCCTATCTGCAAGCAGACATTGTGAAGCCCGACCATATATGGACTCTCAAGCACCTGGCCCAATGCTACAAGCGGACCCATAACTTTGAAAAGGCGCTGGAATATTTCTACCGCGTGGAAAGCATCCAGCCTGACAACCTGAACCTGCTGCTCCAAATCGGGCAATGCCTGGCAACCTTGCGCAACTACGACAAGGCGCTGCAATATTTCTTCAAGGTGGAATACCTTGACCGCACGCCGGCCAACGCACAGCGCGCCATAGGCTGGTGCTACTTCATGACCGGGAAACACGCAGAAGCGCTGCGGTTCTTCGAGAAACTGATACAGGCTTCCGACGCGCAGATTTCCGACTGGCTGAATACGGGCCACGTCTATCTGGCCATGCACCAGATACCCAAGGCGCTGGAATGTTACCGACATGCGGAAAAGCAGTCCAAGACCCACGACGAATTTATGAAAATCTACCTTGCAGACAAAGATGCACTGCTTGAACAGGGAGTGACAGAAGAAAGCGTCTACCTGATTCCGGACTTGCTGCTGTAACGCCAAGAGCCACAGGAAAACAGGACAAACACACGCCGCGTTTCCAAAGAATGCGGGCCGCAAACTCAATCGCATAAAAAAGAATCTTCATCTTTAACCTAAGGATGTGTATCTCCAGCTTGGAGATATGTATCTTTAGGCTGAAGATTTGCATCTCCAGTCTGAAGATAAAGAATCCGCCGCCACACTCCCGCATTTCTTCCGCCGCACACCCCGGCCTGACTGAGGCTCTGCCGGCAGAGCGAACAGGACAAAAGCGGGCGTTCAGCCTCAAAAAAATACGACCGCAATAGCCTTCCGTTGCAAAAAAATTATATTTTTGCACTATAACTAATACTGATACGCTATGAACGAGCACTATGTTATCAATTTGGGCCGCCAACTGGGAAGCGGCGGAAAAGAAATAGGTGAAAAGCTGGCGAAAAAGCTGGGCATTTCTTTCTATGACAAGGAGCTGATAAACCTGGCTTCAAAAGAAAGCGGACTTTGCAAGGAATTTTTTGAAAAGGCCGACGAAAAAGCTTCGCAAACGATTCTGGGAGGACTGTTCGGCACCCGTTTTCCTTTTATCACCGAAGGTGCCTATCCATATAACTCATACCTGAGCAACGATTCGCTCTTCAAGATCCAGAGCGACGTGATACGCAAGCTGGCGGAAGAGAAATCGTGCCTGTTTGTAGGACGGTGCGCCGACTACATCCTGCGCGACCATCCGCGCTGCGCGAACGTGTTCGTGTCTGCCGCACCCGAAGCACGCATCGAACGCCTGATGAAACTGCATGACATTACGGCAGACGAAGCCGAAGAACTGATGGAAAAGGCCGACAAGAAACGTTCATCTTATTACAACTATTACAGCTACAATACATGGGGAGCCGCAGCGACCTATCATCTCTGCATTGACTCTTCCGTGCTGGGCATCGACGGAACCGTTGACTTCATCAAACAGTTCGTAACCATGAAACTGAAACTTTAAGGCCGATCGGAGCATACCGCAACTGGAAAAAGCCGCAGCCGTGATGAAACCGTCCTGCAAGAAAAAGGACGCATATCATCGCGGCTGCGGCTTTGATTTTATGCGGGATACGCAGACCGAAGACTATCTGCCGCTCCCAAGCCAGGTAAGCTTGTGCCAAACGGTTTCCAACGGCCCGCGCTTGAAATGACGGAACCACCAGTGAGCGAATATCACCTGCAGAATCAAGAAGCAGATACCGATCAGCAGGCTGTAAGTCGTGCCGCACACTTTATGCAGTTCAAGTCCGTATCCATAGTACAAAAAACTGCCGATTACGGACTGGGTGATATAGTCGGTCAGACTCATTTGTCCGTAAGGAGCAAGGATGCGCTGGATTCTGCCCTCATTGACCCAATAGAGCAACAGAAAGGCCGCCACCATCGAAAACATGAAAAACAGATTGTACCATGAGTTCAAGATGGTTTTCAGGCTCTCCAGCACCAGCTTCTGGTCAACGCAGGCAAATACAAGCTCTTTGAAGTAATACAACACCACAGCCAGAGGAAGCGAAACGCAGAGCATCCGGATCCAGAAACGGGCCGAACGCTTCTGCTCGTCGTCCGTTGCAAACCTGAAATACCCCAGACGGCCCAGCAGCATGCCCAGAATGAACAAAGAGCAAGTCTGGAATACACGCCCGTAACACCATGCCCAGTTCAGGCTCGCCAATTGTCCGGCAACGAAATTCGCCTTGATCATCTCCCAAAACGAGTCCCCGCCCAACTGAGGATAAACGTCACCCAAAGAATAAATCATCTGTTCGGGAGCATAAGACGGATCAGACAGCCCCATAAAAACTTTTATCCAGTCCAAAGGCTGGAGCATGAGAATTATGGCCAGCATAAGCAGGCTTCTGTTTGTCCAATGGCGGACAGGCACGAGGATGAAGCCCAATATTGCATACAGCACCAATATCTCTCCGGGGAAAAACAGCGAATTGATGAAGCCGAAGCCCAGCAGCAGAAGCAGCCTCCACATGTAGCGGTTCTTGAAATCTTCGCCCCTCTTTGCCGCACTGTGGCTCTGCAAATAAAAAGTGAAGCCAAACAGCAAAGCAAAGATGGCATACGCCTTTCCGGAGAACGAAAAGAACAGAAAATTCCACAGAGAAGTGTCGAGCAATTTCATGAAAGGCGACGGAGCCTCCGGAAAAGAATAATAGTTGAAATGCTCGATATTATGCAAAAGTATTATCCCCATTACGGCAAATCCGCGCAAAGCGTCGACTGCCAGGATGCGTTTTTTTGACTGCGTTTCCATAGTTGACTGAGTAAATATAAAAACAACGGACCTTGAATGCATCTTTCCAGAGAAATACAAGGTCCGTTGTCTGTTTATCTTATGATTTCAAGCATATCTGAAACCAACTGCTGTTTTGATCGATAGTTATTTCTTCGCGGCAGAATCATTTGCGGCAGGTGCCGGAGTTGTCGCAGCAGCTCCGTCATTGCTCTGAGGAGCAGCAAAGCCTGCAGGAGCGTTCAAAGGATTAGTGGTCTGTTCTTTCACCGCGCGGTCCATGATTACAGAAGAATTTCCCGTTTGCGACGGAATCACATACGATGCCGCAACGCTCACTACAACCATGAAAACAGCCAGTCCCCACGTCAGCTTTTCAATGAAATCAGTAGTCTTGCGCACACCCATAATCTGGTTTGAAGAGGCAAATGCCGACGAAAGGCCGCCACCCTTAGAATTCTGCACCAATACGACAAAGCACATCAGTACAGCCGCAAGCGCCAATAATACAACTAATAATAAATACATTTTCCTATTTTGATTTAGCGTTAATAATCAATTTTTCCAGAAATCTCATTTGGTCTGCAAAGTAAGTATTTTTTTTTCGATATTTCAAATTTAATTTTTTAATAATTTCCAAAGCTTTGTCATACCGTTGCTGTTTAACATATATTTTAGCCAAGGTTTCGGTGAAATAGCTTTCATCCTCCTCTGTGTCATCCTCTTTTGCGCAAGCATCTCCCGCAGGGGGGGCCTCAGCGGCACATTCTTCCGGCTTCCCGTCAGGCAAATCCGGCAAAAGTTCCTCAGAACCGGCATTTTCTATAAAACGGTCTATAAGCTCATGTCCCTGCAAAGGCAATGCAGATCCGCCGTCTTCCTCTCCTTCTTCCAGCAAGACAGACGTATAGTCTACGCTCGACTCAACGGGCAAAGGAAGCAGGCCGTCATCGCCCGCCTGCTCCGCATCCGACAAGAAACGGTTGATCAGATCAAGCGTCCGGTCACCTTCCGCTTCCGATACGCCGGCCGCCTCAGGCAAATGCTTCTTCAGCTCGAAACGCTCTCCCTCAATGAAATAGAACAGTACGCTCAGGTCGGCAACAAACAAAGCTCCCTTTTGCAGCTCTTCCTTAAAGCCGGGATCGCCCAACAAGAACAGATTCTTCAGATAAAGAAGCCTTGCTGTCTGAAAATAAGGAAAAGCATCCAGCAGTTCCTTCAACTGCCTGAGGCTTTCTCCGTCCAACGACTCGGGATGCCTGATCCATTTCTGTATAAGCTGCTGCCACATCATAGTCCGCATCACCAGTTAGCTACGGTTGCATTGAAAATCTGCTCAACGATTTCATCAATCATCTGCGTCACAAGCTCTTCCTGTACGGAAGAGAGCTGCTGGCTGGAGTTGTATTCCCGGCTCGCCGAGAACTGCTGGTCGGTAATATCCTCCGCATGGTTGGAGTTGTTCACGAAACGCACGTTGACAGTCATGCGGAGTTCGGCCATCGTAGAATAACCGTCAGACCCTACGCCTTTATTATAAGCGTCGTAATTCGTAATTTCTCCCGAGAGCTGCAGGTCACCGTTCTGTCGCACCTGCCGCAGCCTTGTTTGCTGCATGTACTTGTCCTGCAAGGCCGTATTGAACATTGACTCCATCGGACCCCACACGAAAGCAGCCGAACGGTTGGGAAAATTATCGAACGAAATGGTCTTTACCTTGTCATAGTTGATGGACGAACCGTTGAATTTATAAGAGATGGTGCACGCCGTCAGCACACAGAGCACGGCAGCCGAAAAGCAGACCACTGTTTTTTTCTTTATTCTGTTAATCAAGCCCATATTCTTTTATCTTTCTATAAAGTGTACGTTCTGATATCTTGAGATCGTTTGCCGCGTTTTTCCTTTTCCCGTGATGCCTTTCAAGAGCCTTGCGGATCATTTCCTTTTCCACCTCGTCAAGCGAAAGATTCTCTTCCACATACTCTTCCGTATCCTGCACTTCAGGCATCATGACCGGAGTCACCTTTACAGCCGGATGAGCCAGCTTCACTTGAGGCGCATCCGCCGGAGTAATGGTGCTGACCGGAGTCACAGAAGGCGCATTCACCACAATCGACGGATCCTGAATGACATTCACTGGCGGATTCTGCAAATAATGCACCGCACTCTGCACCTCCGGAGAAGCTGCGGAAGCCCCTCCGTTGCGTTCGGCAAGTATTCCGTGAACCAGCTTCTTCAGTTCCGTCACGTCACGCCGCATATCAAACAGCACTTGATAAAGGATTTCGCGCTCGCTTTCAAACTTCTTCTCACCCGGCTTCATCCCCAACAATGCAGGCAGCTGCGATTCCGGCTGTGCAGGAAGATAATTCTTCAGAATCTCCGCACTGATGTCACGGTTCGTTTCGATGATAGAAATCTGTTCGGTGATATTCTTCAGCTGGCGGATGTTGCCCGGCCACGAATACGACACGAGCACACGCTTGGCATCCTCTGTAAGCTGAATGGCCGGCATACGGTATTTCTCGGCAAAGTCTGAAGCAAATTTGCGGAACAGGAGAACAATGTCGTCGGGACGCTCGCGCAAGGGCGGCACTTTAATGGGCACCGTATTCAAACGGTAGTACAGGTCTTCACGGAAACGGCCTTCGGCGATGGCATCGGCAAAATTCACGTTCGTGGCCGCCACGATGCGCACATCGGTTTTCTGCACTTTCGAAGAACCTACCTTTATATATTCGCCGGTTTCAAGCACTCGGAGCAAGCGCGCCTGGGTAGACAACGGAAGCTCTCCCACCTCATCCAGAAAGATTGTACCTCCGTTAGCCTCGGCAAAATAACCGTTCCGGTCGCTGATTGCGCCTGTAAACGCTCCCTTCTCATGGCCGAAAAGTTCCGAATCAATGGTACCTTCAGGAATCGCTCCGCAGTTGACGGCAATGTAAGGCCCGTGCTTCCTGCGGCTGAACTGGTGGATGATTTGCGGAAAACTTTCCTTACCAACACCGCTCTCTCCCGTCACCAATACGGAAAGGTCGGTAGGAGCCACCTGCATGGCTATATCTATCGCGCGGTTCAGTCCCTCGGTATTGCCGATGATGCCGAACCGCAGCTTCACGCTTTGTATTTCTGTCTTCACCATAAGTTTCCTCGGATTATATGACAAAATTACAAATAATCTCTGAATAATCTTCGGATAAATCTAAAATCTTACAGAGGCAGGAAGGGAAAAGGATCTTACCTAATGAAGCAACACTAGTTTGTCACCTGCACTTTTTAATAAAGCCCAATAATTCATAAGCTAAACAATATGCATAAAACCCCAAAGCACTTGATCAAGATATTACATCCTGTCAAGTGCATACTATGGATTCAAATAAATTCCACTTTTATTCCTATCTAGAACGTATCGGAGTATAACGCTTTATCGTTACAGTAAAATCTTTTTCTATCCGCTCTTTATCATATGCAATATTCACAACGATATTACGTTTAATAGCAAGCGAAGAAAAACGAGCCGGAATATTGAAAGACAAACTCAAATCAGAATTAGCCCCAATATCTCCTTTCCATTCTCTTGATGCATTCGAGCTTTTTATGGAAATAAAAACATTCTTATATTTAAAATTCCCTTTATTTTTCACCTTTATTTTTGTATAAGCTTGCCCTTTCTCGTTAGCCCTAAGATTTCTGTCAGTAAGCTCAACCATCAAATCATGACTTATCGATGTCGTATCAATAGGAACAATCATTTTCCTTACAATACCTTTTTGGGGAGGCTGCTGTTGTATAAAAATTATAGAATCAGTGCCATTCTCATATTTCGTAACGCGCATAAGAGAGTCCAAATATAAAACTCCTTCCTTATAAATTAACTTTGAAGAGTTTCCAATCTGAATTGTTTCAATAAATGAAGCCGCAGGGGACAATACTCTTTTTACAACAGCAAATGCTCCATCATCTGATTCTTGACATTGTTTTATACCATCATTAGTGACTATAATACATTCACCTTTACAAACGGAAGACCGGAAAGAAGCCTCGTTTTTTTTATCTCTCAGCCGATAATGCTCCGTCCCTTCTTTATCGATATGCTTCCAACCGTCTTTATGCGTATAAACAGCAGCAAAATCCTCTACAAAAGGGGCCACATCGTCAAATTGAGTAGGAAATTTCTTTCCCAACGAAAAAAATCCTTTAGTTTTAAGACGTAAAGGATTTCCATTTTCATCTATATACCCCCATTTATCTTCACCAACGATAATATATCCATCATAAATATAACGATATTTAGGATGAACCTTATATGCTGCATCAAACATTTTTATCATCCCTAAGGTATCAACAATACCATAAATAAAATCATTCTTTGTGAGCAAGGCTTTTCCTTCATGAAACAATATATTCTGAAATTCTATAGAAACTATAACGTTATCATTTTTATCTATAATTCCGTAACAATCACCGCTTTTAACCTTATAAAGTCCATTCCCTAAATCTGTTTTATCTCTATAAGCAAATCCTTGCGCACAAGCTGAAGAAAAAAAACAGACTGATAATAAAACAAACAAGATCTTTCTCATAATTCAATTCTATTTTAGCAACCCCCATGCTTTCAACGTTTCCGCATCATTTTTTATGGCCTTCTTATATCTATCGGCTGTCACATCATTGGATTGTTTTATCCGCTTGACAAACTTTTTATATAAACTTGTAATTAAATTATCTCCATTTTCCGGCAAAGCACCTGCAATCTTCTTTTCCATCAGATTATTAAATGCCCAATACACAGACTTATAGTCTGCCGTATCAATTTCCATAGCCCTAAACAACCAATCATTGGCCTTATCCAAATCGGCCTCTATATTTAAGAAAGATTGACGCACAGTTGGAACATTAAAAAAACGATTTCCTTTTGACAACGTAAGACCACACTCAAATAATGCAACACTATTCAACGTATCTTCTTTGATAATTTGACATAATCCAGCAAATCCCGAACTTACTTCTGAAGAATTGTTTGAATTGAGTATAGTGACATAATAATCCAACTTTGCTGGTGCAAACAAACTATCTTCAACAAGTACCCTTAGCAATTCTTTTCCCTTTATTTGAAGCTCAATGCTATCTTTTTGATTCAAAAAGGCTAAAGCTTGATTGTAAATTTCCATGCAGGTTGGTTGCTTAAGTGTAGACTTTACTAATCCTTTCTCTGATTCATTATCATTACGAAGAAAAAAACAGACTAGGCCAATTAATACGATCACAACACATGCAAATCCAACAATAAGCGGAGTCAACTTGCTGTTTTTTTTATTACCAGTCGTCAGCACATGTTCCAAATCAACCCTAAATTCCGCAACAGACGCATATCGCTTAGACTGTATTTTGTCTGTAGCTTTTCGTATAATTCTTTTCAAAGCAACATTGCGAACATCTTTCATTGGTAACGGATCGCGTAAATTAGCAGACAGGACATCCTGATCTGTACCAGTAAAAGGCAAATGACCGGTACATAATTGATAAAGCAAAACGCCCAATGCATAGATGTCAGTAGTGTAACTTTGACTTTTCACATCTCCAAGCACCAACTCTGGAGCGGCATAATTGACTTTTCCCATAAACACACCGGTTGCTGTCAGAGCCTTATCCACACTACCAAGAGAAACAATCTGTTTACAGATACCAAAATCAATAAGTTTTATCTTTCCATCTATGGTTATCATTATATTCGATGGGTCGATATCCCTATGAATATACCCCTTATCATGCAATGCCATTAAACCGGATAGAATAGGCTTCATAATTCTTACAACCGCCACATCACGATTTTGCAGATACTGACTGTAAACCTCTGCAGCAAATGGTATCTGCATGCCATTTTGGTCACAAGTGACTCCATGCATTACGTTTTCAAGTGTTATTCCTACCAACAATTCCATGATAACATGGTAGTGTACCTTGGCTTTACCTCCACCTTCTGACTGAAACGCTGTTTCTACAAAACCGTACATACGTATCAGATTGTCATTCTCCAATTGGATATTAGCTTCCCTTCTAGCACGTTCGACAACATGCTCAGGTATATTCTCATAAATAGCCTTGACAGCAACAGGCATCTTTTCTCCTGTTCTTTCTATTACACGGAATCCTTTGAATACACGCCCCATGCCTCCTTCCCCTAAAGGAATTGCATCAGTATCATATTCATAGTATATACCATTCCGTTTTTCTATTTCACCTTGTAGTCTTATGATATTCATTTGAAGATGTAATTTAATATGCTTCTACTCTAAGTTTTACATTACCTATAGATATAATATCCCCGGGAATTATTTTACTTCCCTCTTCTGTGACTTCCTTTGAATTAATGTACGTGCCATTCAAAGACCGAGCCCAATTCCCTTGTACCTCTTTATCCCACTGCCCATCGCGAAGATACCACGTTTCAGTTTCATCATCCCATTCAAGCGTGCAATGACGACGGGATATATACGAAGAAACAGGTTCGGATAATTGAATCTGGTTGAATATGGAGTCATCTTTTCTCCCCAAGGTTATAATTCTTTTGGGTGACGGCATGATTTCCGGCAGACGATAACATTTTCCCCAGTCATTTCCTTGCATCACATGAAGCATGATACCATTTAATATTGCATTTGGAGCTTCTACTTGGCTACCTTGTACGGCAATATATGGATATTCATTCCCTGGAAGTTTCTCCAACAATTCATCAACACTTCCTGCACGGCTGTGAGGGTCGGCAGACAAGCATGCTTCCAATATGTTCATCCACATCTCCCGCTGTTCGTTTCGGAATAAGATATTTCTATTCCAGTCATCGCTTTGTACACGAGTCTGATAATGTATCCAATCTGATTCTGTAACCAACTTCCCATAAGGCAATTCACCGGTCAGCATAAAGAACAATATCACGCCGAAAGAAAATATGTCAACCGATGGAAGTATAGTAGCATATCGTTCTAATCGGTAAAGTTCTGGAGCCTGATAAGCCAATGCCTTATCAATGAAGTGCGAATGCAGTGTCTTATTCTTGCTCGCCAATAAATTGGCTCTGCCGCCAAGTATTACATAATTGGTTAACTTGACACGATTGCCATCAGCTATAAGGATGTTTTCCGGAGTTAGCTGGCAGTGTACCTTCCCCGATTTGTGCAGGTCTTGCAATCCATATAGTATTTCTTTGGCAGTCTTTACGATATCCAGCCTTTGGTTCCTGATAAGATGAGATAAATCCAAGGACTTGCAATATTCCAAAAGCAGATAAGGATTGCCATTTACCATACCTGTGTGTACAATATTGGTAAGGTAATTGCTCTTTATCTGACAACTCTTTATTTCATTATCCGCCGAGAGCAACATCTTTTGGCGAAGACTGGGCTCCACTTCCCAAAGCTTTAGCAACTTCAGGATGTACTCATTACCGGATGTATCATTCACCTTAAATTTTTGGTCAGTCCGCGTGGAATTAAGTACCCTTTCTACCCGGAACTTTCCATCTATCATATCGTGCATGCGAAAATCGCAGCGTTGAACTATATTATATCCCATTGTCATTCTACAATTATGCAACCTATCCTAAACAAATCATCCCAAAGTTTTGAGAAAAACTCCGCACATTTTGTCATGCTATTTTCAAATAAAGAAACTATATGACTTTCATCAATTAAGGCTTCTTTTGCTAAATCAAACGAAGGCATAAATCTTTTTTCTTTTTTTATCTTCGCCATCTTTCCTAAAATCCTCCATATTTGTCCGAGATTATTTAGGTTTAGTAACTTACAAGTGACATTTGGATAACTATGAATGATTCTAGAAATGCATTGAATTGCCTGAATTCTTGAAACAGCTTGGACTGCTGTGGGTAAAATACGTATAAGTTGTATCATTTCTTGGTTTTAATATTGAATTTAAAAAGTCTATCTCCCATTCTTATTATATCGCCGGGCTCTAGTTTTATTCCTGCACCCGCATGTACATAGGTTGAATTGTCACGAGAACGATCTTCAATGAACCAATGACCATCCGAGAAGAAGAGGCAGGCCTGCTCTTCATCATCAATGGTCGTATCACGCGAAACGGTATTATGACGAGAAAGGTAGACTTCAGCACCTTCTTCATACACTTCCTCTGGTAATTCTCTTTCACCTGGCAACGAAATTGGCTGTAAAGTGCAATAGGGTATTTCATCCTCGTCATACCATTCCTCTTCTGTCGCTGCTACAGGAGCAACAATCTCGTCAGGCATTTCTGCCAAGCAATTCGGGCAAGCGTGCATCCCGTTTATTACGGGGTAGCCACAATTATTACATTGTATCATATTTGCTATAAATTATCAAAATAATATTCAATATATTTGTTCCAAAAGTATGATATACAGAATATTATAATAGCGACAACGATAGTAGCGGCCAATGCCGCTATTGCTGTTGCTACGGTTCCTAAACCAGCTGTTGCACATAATGCTACTGTACCCGCGACTGCTGCTGAAGTAGCGAGTGCCATTATGCCAATCTCTAATATTTTAGAAAAAGCCTTACATAAATACTCATATCCATCAATCCATTTGCCTTCAGAGAAATACGTCCACCCTTTTTTTATATAAACCACAACCGAACTCCATTCTATAACTTTAAAAATCTTTCCTAATGGCTTCAAAAATGACATTATTTTTGGAATGCATTCGTTTAAAGTTGTTCCTATATTCTTGACTTTATTTATGGTCTCTACTATTTGATTAGCTCTCTTCTTTGCCGTAGAAACTTCTCTAAGATGATTAACTCTAATGCTTTTCATCTGTTCTTGAATTTGCAGTTTTCGCGCCGAACTTTTGGTGTTATTTAACTCTTTACCTAAGTTTATGTATGACTCTGGCATAGCTTTTATTTTCTTCTTAAAGAAGTCTTTTTCATTTAGTGCCTTATTGTAAAGCCTACTTAAGCTATGACGATCTGTTGCTCCTACTTTTAAATCTTTTACACTATCGCTTCCGGTAAAGAAACTAAGACCTACCAATCCCTTATTGTTGTAAAAAGCCTCGTCCAAAGCGTCTATTATGTTATCAATTATATTGGTAATCTTATCATAATTGGATTCTTTGGCTGTTTCTGCCTTTTTATTTTTCCACGGGTCTGCATCCATTAGAGCTTCTAATGTCAAAGGTCCAATTTGACCGTCTGGAGTTAAATTTCGACTTTGTTGAAACCTACGGATTAATGATATAGTTTCAGGACCCAATTTATCATCTTCACGGATTTGTGTCTGCATAATCCGATTTAATTTTTGTTGTACCCAGCGAACGGATACGACTTTATTCGTTTGATATATTCGATAGCCTAACAATTGCTCCATATCAAAAGGCTACTATATAAAAATTATTAATAGACAAGAAAAACTCTTTCTCAACTCAATATTAATTTTCAAGTAATCAAAAAAATCAGACTTGTTTATCTCTTCTTTCAATGACTCGGAGAGGATTTGAAAATGCACATTAATGCATTTCTCTATATGTCTGTCAACAGGAACATTGCTTTCAGATAGAGATATGTTGCAATAGCTTATGGCTTCTTCGCCAAAAGCACGTATGAACTCCATTTTGCAATATTGCAGCAAATCCATTTTGGTGAACAAACGGTCATTGCTATTCACAATATGTCTTACCAATTCTTTGCGTGTCTTTATATCTTTAACCTTATTACGTCCTCCTGTTGCGTTAATCAGTGCTTCGGCATCTCCTACAGCGGCATTTGTTGATGTTAATCTTCCGCCACGTCTCAGAAGATTTCCCCGTTCGCCATTGGTCGTGAAATAGGTCAGCACCATGGGTTGCTGCTTGTTCCGAGGGTTACGAATGGCGTATGTTCCTCCGTATGGGCGGACATTTCCCGAACGGTATTCGTCCAATGAATCGTAAACCTGCATCATTGACTGACGCAAGGAACGAAGTGTAGCTCCGTCGTGCAATGAATTGCTGTCTACAAAGGCAAAATAATCGTTTACGTAATGACGATAAAGATTGGTTACATCTTCACGAATCCGTTCATTATCATATTGGTTGACATCGAAATCACGTATAAAGAAATCTTGCGCCTGTTCTTGATTTTGTACCACATCTAAAAAATAAGTGCCCGTTTTATCATTTTCTAAACGCTGAATAGGCTCGCTATAATTCAGTTTCACATCTTGGATGTCATAATTTACAGCTGGAATGCAATTCAATAAAATGGCCGTGTCAAGTGGCAATGAAATCCCCCGGTCTGTTTTGATTCGTATCCACAAAAAACGATTGCCTATAAAAGGCTCCAAGATTTCCTGTGCATACGAATCCATAATCCAAGCCGGGATTTCTCCGCGATGCAGCGTACGCTTATTGGAACATTTCCCAAAGCGGTACAACCACAGACCATAGTATACCAAACTTTTTTTCCAGAATTCAGCCAGCATGAAGTTTGAATTTAGCGTACGAGGCATATCTTCCATAACCAAAGACAAGGGGATCTGCACATCTCCCACTTCTGCTGTCAAGCTATCGTCTGGCAATGGATGTGACAAAGCAATCATGACATCCTCCAGCGTATTAACTTCCCCTGCCGCATCAAATGCCAACCACAACTCTTTATTATACCGGTTGTCCGGCCATGTCGCTTGAACGGGCTGCTTATCAGGTTGCAGCAGAGTATTGTTCATGAAGCAAGCCATCAGTCTGCCGGGCACGATGCGCGTCTTGAATATCGGACGATAATTACACTTGGTGGGTTTGTAGGTAAACGCATCATTTTCGTCAATAAAATAAGGTGTACATTCGCGCCCGTTGCCGATACTAAGCACTGTAACTGCAGGTTGTGCCTTGAGGTTGCTCTGTAATAACACCTGGTCACAGAAACGTTCAGACAGTCTTTCTACCGTCTGATCCATCTTTCGTTCTATCTCACAAGATTGGTGGGCCAAAGCGACAAGCATCATCTTTGCCACAGGATCGGATAGCGATATGCGCTGCTCATCCTGTTCCAACGCCTGCTGTATCTCAGCAACCTTGTTTCTTACCTTTACATCCATTATTTGTTATTTAAAAACGGATCCATAAAAAATTCCACTTCACGCTGATACTCACCTTCGCGTGTACCGACAAATTCATTGTAAGTCAATCGTCCCTTAACCAAAACCCTGACCACATATTTGCTATTTTCACCCCGACGGGAAAACTTATTCTTCTCCATGCTAAGTTGTACTTCCACTTCCAAATTCTTCAGGTATGGGATGTAATACAAAATGCTGTCGCGCACACTTCTCTCACATTGTCTGATGCCGGCTCTCGACATCTGCACCTTTTCTTCCCGGTTGTTTTTACGCTTCACAATCTTAAAATCAGCGCCATGGTTGAAATCTACCAAATTCATGGCAATAAATTCATTATCCCAAAAACTGAACCCAAATTCTTCATCAGCCTTAAAGCGCCGTATGCTGGTAAACACTACGGTATCTACCCAGTTGTCGATGACAGAAACCACGTTAGACAATGGTCGGTCAATCTGAAGGTTCAACTGCTCGTCGTTTACGAAACGTATGGGAGAATCACTATAATGCATGCCTATGATTATAAGATTAATGGTGCTTTTTACGGATGCTATCAGTGCTGCCCATTATCCTGCGCGGTGGTCTTACCACTTCCGGCTCCAGTCTTGCCTCCGCCACAACTGCCGTTTTCTGCCTGAAAAGTTGCGGCAAACTTATCAGCAGATGTGTTAACCGGATACCTTCATGTACCATCTCTGAAATTACATAAGGAGTATAATGAGACTCAACAAAAGCCATGCATTTCTCTGTTTCAGGAACCGTGATATCCTTTTCCATATTTGCCAATGTCAGCAATACCTGTATGCCTTCCTGCATAAGAGTTATCAAATGTCGAGGTGTCATACAGTCTGCTTCCTTCTCTACTTCAATAGCGATGCGGCACAATGCAGGAATAGCAGCCATTACCAACGTATATTGTTCTGTGTTGACGGCATCTTTCAATGCATTGACAAGAGCTTCTATCTCCACTGCATAGTTTGCGGCAGCACGCAAAAGTGCCCCATTGGAACGCAATGAAATGCATGGAGCAATGAAAGCTTCATCCATGCTCCATCCGTGCCTATAGACAAAGCGGGCAAACGGAACGGCATCCGGATTATTATAATGCTCGCTCTCAAGCTTTGCAAATAACTGATAATCAGCATCACAAAGGGGTACAGAAGTGTCATTGCAGGATACCTTTACTGTCTTATCTGAAGTCTTATCCAAAAACAAGATTAACGGTTCTGTTGTTTCGGGTAGACGAATGTTTTGAAACAAACTTCTCTCTTCCCGTGAAAAAGATAACTGGATCAGCTTTCCAGACCGACTGATGGCATTCGCTTGCAGTTCTGTCACCGACAAACTTGTTTCCGTCTGTTCATACCGGAAAATCGGCAGTTCAAGAAATCCATAGTCTCCGTTAACCAATGCGGCGTATAATGGTTGCAGGTAAGACAAGTAATATTCGTCCGACATACGAAACGTTTCATCGGTCAGCCGCATCCCTGCTTGCCAATCTACTCGATATTTATTCACCATAGATAAAGTTATATCAATTGTGTACTATAATTTAAGAAAACTCCTTCTTCAATTTTGGCATCAGACAATTCCGGGAAAGCCCATCTGTCGCCAAAAGTTATTTCAAGTTTATCTTCCACCGATAAAAACCATTGGGAAAAGAACGTAGAAAATTCTTCGATTTGTTGTTTTAACTCACTCAAATGCTTACCCGTTTTTATCTTTACTTGATAGAAAACTTTCCATACATATACCCTTGTTATAAATGTGGAACCACAATATAAATCATCCAATGTCCCATTCAAATTCGAATGAATATTCTCGGATAAAGCTTCCGTCACTTCAACTTTTGTTTTTTGAATTTCAGCATGTCCTTCAAAAGCGTATCCCAAGGCTGCCTTGACCATGTCATCATTACCTCTAAAATTCCTAAGCCAAGGAATGCACTGATAAACAGATTTGATATATGAGTTAGCAATGTCAACCCTCTGTCCGGCTGTGATAAAATCTGAAAGGAACTGGTTTCCAGAGAATATATGTTCGTTAAGCCAATGCTGGTATTTAATCCTCAGATTTTGGTAGTATTGATCGAAAGGTTTGAAATAGGTCAGAGCTTTCTCTTTCTGTTCTTCTTGCTCCTTATAACGTTTTTCAAATTCTTCCGTGTCGCCATCTGTTCCTAAGTAGTGGTCTAATGGATGGAACAAATATTCAGGCAATATATGATACAGGCTGTCGCGTTTTAACGAAAACTTTACAACAGGAGGCGCATTCTGTTTATTCCTTATAATTAAATTAAGCCCATCTCCTAAGGCAGTCCGCTCTGAAACACCCTTAAATTCATAAGTGTAGAAAGGCTTTTTATCAGCCAATGAATCCATGTGTTCTATTACAACGGCCATGGCTACATCGGCATCCAGTTCTTTCGGAATATTCGGTTTTGACAATTTCATCATCTCAAAACAAACTAAAACTTTCTTTCTTCTTAACTTTTACGTTTGCCTGCCATTTGTTCTTCGGGTCTGCGCTATAGAACTTGGTTTTGACAATTGCATTGGGGTTCTCTTGCTTTCTATCGCCATGTTTAGGACTTGTACGGTACTCAAAATGCAGGTGCTCATCCTCGCCAGACAAATTATAAGCATTCCCTGTAATACCGCTTTTACCCAATGTAGTGCCTTTTCGTACTTTCTCTCCATATTTTACAGAAACTGTACTCAAGTGGGCATAAAAAGAATAATAAATTCGTTTAGGCCTTTTGTGGGTAATCAAAACACAATGTCCATAATCAGGATGATTCTGAATCAATGATACAACGCCATCTCCCACTGCATAAACAGGTGTTCCTTGAGGTGCATAATAATCAAATCCTCGATGCCAACGCACACTGCCATCTGCATTATGTCTTACCGGACCAAATAGATTGCTTGCCCTATTGGCTCTTATTTGGGGATTGGCGACAGGGTCTCCCCATGAAGTGTCAAAAGAAATCTCGCCTAAAGTCAAATCAATATCCACATCAAAAAGTTTGAAAATGGAATCATTTATACTTAATTCAATTTGTTCTTCCTGCTGTTGAGGCTTTGAGTTTGATTTGGACTTTTGCTTCTCTTGGTATATCTGGTCGAACGATATTTCTTGAAGTTTCCTGAAATTATTGTTATTCTGAGCATAGCTATCCATACTGTAAAGAATCACAATAAGGCCGGAGACGGTGCATATTAACCACTTTTTCATGTAAAACTATAATTCTGGCAAATTTACATATTCAATTGCACCGTAGAAAATCGTCTGGATTCTATCTTTCATTGGGTCGTTGTCGTCAAAGCTCTTTATAGCTAGACTACCAATCGTGTATCTATCATCTATGTCAGTCCAATCAGTCAATCTTCCTGTTTTAACTACATTCTCTTTTATGTCATATAACTGGCTTAGAATAATCTTAAACAGCTGACTATCGGACCGCTTTACAACACCATCAACAATGTTTATTGTCTCATCTAAAAAGAAGCGGTAATTTCTTTTGCTTTCCCTATTGGAAAACTCATTTAAATATTTATCAGTCATTTTGTTTTGATCATTGCATTAATAAAAAACGGTTCGCATTGTTAATTGGTGAATAAATTTGAGTTGCGCCACCAGCAACATCTACTAAGTTATCTTCATTCCGATTTTTCCAGTTCCCATCTATAGGGGCTTTTGTTCTTCTTGCTGTTGACTGCATAACCTCAAACTGCTCTGTACCGCTTACAATATATATTCTCAAAACTTTCTGTTTTGTCACTCCATCATTAGTCTGGTATGATAGCATTCCTAAAGATTCTGCATGAGGTGGAGGATTGGTTGGATATGTGATATATTCACCGAATTTTCCGTCTGGACATTCATAGCGTATATATGTACTTGGTGGCGGAATATTCTTTATTATAACAGGATTTGCAGTTTCGATGCAGTTTACATGACTATATACGTCTTTCATATTCATATCAGGATTTTGCTTTTTTATAAAATCTCTTGCGACCTTTTTCCTTAATGTTTTCACTGTCTTAAGAAAGGCATCTGCCTTTTCAATCGACATTCCGTTTTTTATAAGCTGACGACTGGAGATATTCTTGTCAATAAAGAAACTGTAATCACTATTTGAGATCGCATCCTTGAATGACTTAATTTTTTTTGCACGATTAGCGTTAACGATACCTTTATATGCAAGCTTGGCACCACCTGCCACATCACCAACTAAAGGTACGGCCGCCACAATAGATAATCCTGCACCAACCCAATCACCTCTCAATACCGAAATAGCAGCATTCATCAAATCCGGGATAGCTCCAACGCCCGGTGCCATCCCGGCAACATCCAATGCCATCTGTACACCATCTAGAACTGACTGTTGCGATAATCTTTCTCTATCAAGCGCATTAAACTCTTGAAGAAGTTCTTCCGGAATTTCTTGCATCGCTTTTTCCTGCTGTGTTTCACTCCTTTGTGAGAAAGATACACCACGTACCTTTATTTCTAAACTTTGCCCCGGATTTACAATCGAAATTGTTCCCCCATACATGCACCTTAAAGTCGCAGGTTCCAATAAAGCCGGTTCTCCACATATCAAGCTGTCTTTATCTATAGCCTGCCATTTAGGGCATGTCCCCGGTACACAAGGCATAGGAGTAAGCTTACCATAATTTGCTGCTGTTGCAGCTGCAGTTGGAGGATAACCCAATGAACGGCATCTACCAAAACTTGGGATATTTTTTATGGATACATAATCCGCTATATTGGCTTGATCTTTTCCAGTCAAAGAAACATTTTTAGGCGTTGCTTTCAATTTGGGACACGATGTTCCCATCGTGCATCTCAGCGTTGCCCCTGTACAAACATATTTCATAATCAGACCTGTTGGATGTTAGCGTACTTTGACTTTCGAAGCTTGTATAGACACTTCTCTTTCCGCTTCCATTGAAATATTCCCTTTAGATTTTATCCCGATATTCCCGTCTGCATTAATACCTATATTCCCTTTGGCATTGATGTTTACATCTGTATCTGCAACAACTTCTACCTCTCCAGCAGAATAGATGGTTATTTTCTTGTCATCGGCAGACAGTGTTATGTGATAAGTATTGTTTTTATTGTCATAGATTTCGATTAAACCTGCTTCACCTTTATCGTTAAACAGAATCGTATGTCCATTGCGAGTCCTGATAGCCTTTACATTATTACTTGTCCCATCTTTTTCTTGCGACACAGCCCATGCCTCATCAGGCTTTCCTGTCCCACCGTTATAAAATGAACCGATGATATATGGGCGTTCAGCATTGTTCATTTCGAACCCGACCATAACCTCTTCACCTATCTCTGGCACGAATTGTTGTCCTTTGCTCTGACCAGCATAAGGAACGGCTATACGCAACCAAGGTGTTTTCATATCCTTACTTTGTACTTCCTGCCACGGGAACTGTACTCGCACACGGCCTAACATCTGTTCATCTTTATTCTCGACAACTTTTGCTCTTTGCTGGGGAGCCGACGCAAACACATCAGCATCAGAATAGGAAGGGTAGTCACATGCCACAGGTATGGCCATAAAACTATTGGAATATTCCTGCCTATAATCAAACGAGTGGTTAATGCCTATGACCTTTAATGATTTCTGTTCCACATCTTTGCTTTCTCCAGATTTATTTTGGACATTGTCACGAATTAGAAATGTCTGTCCGATTTTTAGCATAGCCAGTTTAGAAAATCCTTGAACGGTCATAATACCCGTTTTCTTCCCTTCTGCTTCTACTTTCAAAGAATAATCTAATATAGCATCAGCCCCCTCGTCTTCCTTTCCACTATCAAATCCACCAGTTTTCAATGCCACGATTTGTTCGTTTTGAAATCTTTGTATTGAAGCATTGTATGCTTTGTCAGTCCAATCATTCACTGTTCCATCGGCCATACCTTGTGCTGACGTTTTTAGAATGTCTTTGTCCTTTCCATACTGATAATAATCCGGAAGTAAATGACTGAATGAAAATGAAGTCACATTTTGATGCAGGCTGTATGACATCAAGCTTCCTCCCGGATATTCCAAATTTGCAGCCGATGAATCTTCTATATCCAATTCACCAAAAACAAATGTATCTCCTGTATTATACATCCATTCTCCGAAACGCATTGCCAACATACTAATAAAAGCATAGTCACTTTGGTCGTATTGTACAATATAGGGTATCTTATCCTTAAACCTCGGTGACACAATTGATTTTATGTCGCGGTATGGTTCAAGGACAGCATCTATTATTTCTTTCAATGTCATATTTTCAAAAGAACGACAATGTGGAACATTTTGGAGCAAGGCATCCCATGTAGCTACAGTAATACTTGCTGATTGGGCACTTGCTGTCGCTCTTGAAGCAGACACATCTATAATCATTCCTTTAAATACGAAAGCTACTTGAGGATTGGCTTCTTCATCGTCTTGGCTGGCCTTTATCGTTGAAACATTCATTTCCAATGATTTTCCAATCAACTGCGTGATATTAGCAAACACCACATCCTGTTGTGTTTCTGTTTTGTCTTCTTTTTCCAAAGAAAAGCTTAACAACATCGGTCGCAGTAATTCTTGAGAAAGGGAATAACCGCTCAACACATAATTTTCTCCATTGATGGTGCAACACGAATTTTGTGAAGATGGACAGCCATCTAAAACCACCTCGATTTCGTGAATCATGTCTGCGCTGTAGTTTCCACCCTGTGTCTGTGTTTGGGTACCAGATTTCTTTTCCGAGCTATTCTTTTGCTCGTTTGGATCAGATTGTCCCGTCTGAGTTTTTTCGTCCTTACCCTCTTCCTTTCCCGTGTTTTTAGCTTGGCTGCCGTTGCCATCGGTATTTTCAGTTGGGTCAGGATTGGGTTCATATCCTCCTAACTCGTTCTCCTCTATCTTGTTTTTTATGTCTTTGCTTCTAAAGTCCAAGTATGTTCCGCGGATGGAATTAATAGTGTCTTTTACCCCACTGATTCCCGCCGATATATTTCCCTCTTTAAATGCATTAAAGCTGCCTATGCCTATCGATGCCGCACCCGCCAACGAGCCTAACGAGTTAACGCCCATGTTGTTCAGGTTGTCTAACTTTCCAAGAATTACGCTGTCTCTGCCTGTTACGGCCGAAAATAGATTATTGGTGATAGCATTGACCTTGTTAACGGCATTGTTTATGTTCTTCAGTCCTGTTTCTATCTTCTTGGCAGCGGTCGAAGGGTCGCGCCAACTTCCACCAAAGACATCTCCCAATTGCATGAACTCATTCACGCCGCTTATTGCGTCCGAGGCTCCATTCTTGATAGCAGACGCTGCGTCATAAAGTTGGTCTCCAAATTTATATCGAGCCCAAGCCTCAATATATTCCGTAGAACTGTCACCTGTAACAATTGAGGATAAATCGCTTATAGCCTCATCATAGCCTTTGTCCATTTGTGCGGCAGCATTGGCCATATCTTGGGGCGATACCTTTCCAGAAAGGGTATCGGACAAGTTATCGAAATTTCCCACTCCTTGGGCTACAGAAGCGTCAAGCTGCTGTTTTTCTTTATTTACATTGTCCAGTTGCTTTTTCTGTTCGTTAAGCTGCCTCAGCTCTTCTTCCAGTTCTTGTCGCCTTTTCTCACGTTCAGGATCCACTGGCTCAGCCTTTTTATCCGCTATTCTGTCTTGAATGTCTTTCTTGGCCTCATCAAGTTCCTTGTCGATTTTGCTTATGTCATCCAACTTCATCAAATCATCGGAAGTCTTGATAAGCTTATCATCGATTTCCGCTTCGGCAGCGGCTAATTGGGCATCCAGCTCTTCCAGTTTTTTACTGGCATTTTCCAATTCCTCAAGCGATGCATAATTTGCCAGCTCTATCTGCTGAATTTCGTAGAGAGCCTCATATTTCGACTTAAACCGCCCTATAGACAGAGAGTGAGTTTTGTAGAGATTACTCATAAAGAAAAACAACCATTATTTCATTATCCAATCGTTCTCAAAATTAGCCGATTTAGCCGATCCACCAAATGTAAACCTCCGTGCACTGAGCGTAACTTTTGTTCGCACCAACAGGCTATTGCTGTTGTTAAAATACTGATACATGTTCACCAGATAGGCATCTTCAAAAAAGAGGTGAAGGTATTTTTTCTGATTGTCGTCAGTTGACAGCAACATTTCAATCGTTCCGTCATGTGTTTCCGCGCGGTTGAACATCCAATTGTAAAAAAACAAATCATCGTCCCCTTGAGCGGGCATAACAAATTTTATCAATCCGCTTTGCGGTCTAGATGCAGGCTTGCTGCTTTCGTCCAGCGATTGATAAAATTCATACTCACATTCTACCAATTCATATTTTTTCCCATTATAAGCTTCGACCTCTGCAGCCGAAGTTTTTTGCTGGTCCATTATCAAAGTCGCCTTAAATGCCATGCGTTCGTTGAGTTAAGGAATGCGACCGTCTGCAAAACAGACAGTCGCATGTTTTGGTTTTAAATTAGTTAGAGAGCCCAGTGATTGTCGTATTCCACGCTACCCTTACCCGTAACTGTGAGCTGACGGCAAGTAATAGTAATGGACTCATACATACGATCCGTGTTGGTATCATCATACACTTCTTCATAACTTACGCAATAAGCATCAATGAAAGAAAGGGTTTTCATGATACCGCCAAGTTTGTTAGGCCACGTAATGGTGCCATTCTTTGAACCATAAGAGTCACATGTCCACTCCAACAAGTCTGTATTACCGGCGTCTGTTGATTTAACTTTCAAGTTGATTACGCCACCACGGGTTGTACCCGTAGGTTGCCCTTCTACGTCAATCTGTTGATTGAACTGATACTGTACATAAGTGACTTCGCGATCTTCGCATCCATCAACCTTTAGCTGCGCTGTTCTAGGTGCTGCCATGATTTTAATTTTTTAAAAGTGAATAATTTATTTGATTTCATTCGTCCATTCCGTTACGCCGTTATCCCCATTATGTCCAGTTAACTTAATGTAGAAATTCTTAGCCGCAAAGAATGGCTTTAATTCAATCTCAATCTCAATATCTTTTGTTTTCTCATTACGAACAATTTTTGGATTCGAGTATCCTTCAATAAGTTTGCCAGGTCCCTTGTAATCTTCTAAAAAATCAATCACCTGCTCACGAATTTCTTGTGCTAACTTGCCATTCCAATTTTTAAAAGCCTCGTCATTAAAGAAATTGGAGAACACTTTACCTATCCAATCGAAAACCCGTACAATCGGATATTCCTGCAAACCAACGGTAGCACCATTATAAAGAGAACGGTTTGAAAAAGCCATTACACGATTCTCTTCAAATGTCATAGGGACTACCCCTTTGTCTATTAAAGCAGTCAATTCGGATTTCAACAAATCAAGACGCGTCCCTTTGGCCATGTCTATCGTACCATATTTTTTCCCAGCGATACCTTGTGATATAGGGGTTTCATCCGTGTTGCTCATACGACCGGCAATTGCTGCAGAAGGCGGTAAAAACAAATCTTCCTCTTCATCATTTGCCTCATCAGACTTCTTACGTCCAAGTATGTAATTACAAGCCATAATAACATTGGCCAAATATACATCTGTATCGCTTAAGTTCGCCTTGTCCAATCCTTTATTAAGCAATTTCAGTGTAGGAGAATCAGCATAATCTGTAACCAACATTACTTTGTTACGATATGCCATTTGCCCCCACATATTTACAACCTGTTTGCTTCCGAGATAACCAGGACTGACTAACAAAGAATAATTCTCTTTGAGAGAAAGACGGTCAAAACTTCTATTTAGTTCATCGCGGACAGCAGCAAATACACGACCGTCAGGATCCCCTAAATCTTCTTTATCTACGTTGATGAGATTCAAACACTTCAACTTAGACTGACCGGAATTAGCAAAAAACCCTCCAAGCGAACGGTATGCAACTTCCAGCTTGCGCGTTTGTTCATGTACGCTTCCTAGATTTTGGAGGAGATTCTTCTCTGCGGCTTTGGCGGCTTCCTGACATTTATCCACTGCTTCTGAAGCTGTGGCTGCATCGCTATCCAAGATACTCAGCCACATAAGTAAGTCCGTTTTAAGACGTTTGCGTTGTTCAGCAAATTCACTGTCTTGCAAAAATATCTTTTTAGCGGCCCTACTTTCCGGATTCATATTCTCAAGTCCATCGGCCATTGTTTCTAGAAGGTCGAAATCTCCATAATCTTCCAGTCCTTCTAAACTTTCTTTCAGGCGCTCAGCCGGATTCTCTATTTTCTTCACCTCATCCAAATAAGCATTTTCTGCCGTTGTTGCGGCATTGACTGCTTGAGGCTGTAATTTTAATTCTTCTGGCATATTGTTTGAATATATTGAGTTAGACGTTTAATTAATTCTTTTCCAGTTCAGCCAACAAAGACTGCAAAGCTGTAATAAGGTGCTTTCTGCTCTCCTCATTCTCAAAGGCACGTCTAAGCACTTTATTTTTAATCAGTTGCTGTTCAATAGTTTTAAAAGAATCAATTGTCGCTTTCTGCTGACCTAGATAAGCGCTCTGTTTGATAAGCTCCTTGTCATCAAAATCTTTAAGGGCATTAAACTTGAAGTTTTCTTTAACTGGACGTCCTTCTAGATCCAACATTTGCACATTACGCTTTTCCGGTTGATAATGATTAAACACATCTTCCATTGTTTCCGGTTGGAACACATCGCCGGGTTTAACAGGTGCCATATCTGTAAACTGATCCACATAGAGGGTCTTGTTTTGAGGAAACTCAATAATTCCATCTACCGCCTCCGCATCAAGGACTTTTGATATTACTGTTTTCTTTGCCATATCAATGCATGTTTAAATAATTATTCATGATGTATAATTTCCCATTTCAATTCATTTTTTTCGTCCAAAGCAAGCGTAACATTATCGCCTTCTCGCAGTTCTCCAGAAATAATCATTTTCGACAAAGGACGACGAATGTCTTTGCGAAGAATACCTAAAATCGGCCTTGCTCCATATTGAGCATTAAATCCATTTGTGGCGATTTTATGCACCGCTTTTTCATCCACTTGAAGTGTAATATTCTGCTCACTTAATGTTTTCAACAATCCTTTTAAATGGATATTAAATATTACAGTCACAATCTTTTCGTTGATAGGCGCAAAAGGAACAATCTCTGTCAGACGGGCTAAAAACTCAGGACGGAAATATCCCTGCATTACTTCAAGCATATCATTATGATCAGGCACCAAACCTTTCTCAAACTGCTCAAAAATATATTGACTTCCAATATTGGAGGTAAATATGATTAAGGCGTTTGAAAAATCGCCAAGTCTTCCTAATCTGTCATGCAATTTGCCCTCATCCAAGATTTGTAAAAATAAATCAAATACAGAACGATGTGCTTTTTCTATCTCATCAAACAATACTATCGAATAAGGCTTTTGCCGGATTTGATTAACCAAAAGACCACCCTCTTCATAACCGACATAGCCCGGAGGTGCCCCATAAAGCAATGCTACAGAATGTTCTTCTTTGTATTCGGACATATCAAAACGCAAAATTGCTGTTTCATCCTGAAACAGAAATTCCGCCAAAGATTTTGCCAGCTCAGTTTTCCCAGTTCCGGTTGGCCCCAAAAAAAAGAAGCTACCAATAGGTTGTCCTTTCTTATTCAACCCAGAACGAGATTCATAGATAGAATCCAACACAGCTTTAATAGCGTGATCCTGCCCGACAACACGTTTCTTTAAGATTTTATCGGCATTAATAAGACGTTCTCGTTCCGCTGTCTGCACATCGCCTAAAGGTATGCCCGTTTTTTGGGAAACAACTTCTTTCAAATGTTCTACACCTACAATTTCTTTCCGTTCACCAGAATGTAAATCATTCTTTATTTTTAATAAAGCCATGGTACGATCGACCAAGTCAATTGCCGATTCAGGCAAATGTTTCTCGCTGAAGTATCTTTTGGCAAGCCGAATAGCATTTATCAATAAATCTTCAGAAGCCTTTAGCTTGTGAAATTCTTCAAATGACTTTATTACAGTCTGAAGTATAATTTCCGTACTTTCGACAGAGGGCTCTTCAATGATAATCCGCTCAAACTTTCCAGTAATTTCTTTATCAACTTCTATATTTTTAGTAAATCCCTCAACAGAAGAAGTGCAGACACATAATAATCCTTGATTCAACGAGGCCTTCAATAGGTTTATAGTTCCATTCAATGCCCCTTGCTTGTCCATCAATTGATCGAACGATTCGATGACTAGAATGGCATTATCCATATTAGACAATTCATCCAATATTTTTTTCATTCGGCTTTCAATTTCGCTCTTGTAAGAAACCCCGATCGATAAGGCTATTGTATCAAGTTCGTAAACTTGTGCCCCCTGCAGGAAAGTAGGCACTCTATCTGCTACTATAGCTTGTACAAGCGCATGGACTAAGGTAGTCTTACCTACACCGGATTCTCCCATGATAAGAATATTGGCTTTTGTTTTTCTTCCGAGAATACCAAATATTTCATTCAATTCTTTTTCAAAACCTACAGCCTCAGAAAATCTTCCCTCTATTTGTTCTTGGTTTTTCCAGATACAATATGCCGCCACATTTTTGTTCCCACTGTTTTTAGCTCGAATTATTGAATTTTTCGCTGCGTTTGTTTGGCTCTCTCCAATGTTTCCGCAAGCTGCCATAATATCCTCTTTCTGAAGCGGAAGTGTCTTAAGTTGTTCAAATGTGAAACCAACTCCAGGAGTTACAATAGCTATCAGCAATGAAACAGGATCAACCGATTCTTTTTTCAATGCCATTCGGACACTGTCAGCCTCATTAATGACAGCCTTCGAAAATGGGGAAAGACTTTTTTGTGGCGAAGAATCATAACTCTTCGCAGACATCTTAATCCGCATATCTGCCCAGTCAAGAATATAGTAATAATCCGCATTCAAAGTCTTTTCTATGAATGAAACCAAACCTACATCTTTATGAAGCAATGCTTTTAAGATATGAGCAGGCTCTATTCCTGCATTCATGTTTTCCTTAGCATAAGCTTCTGCTATTTGAAGAACTTCTAAAGCATTATCACCAAAGTTATTCGACATATTTGTATTCATTTATCTCGTTAATCCAACAAAATAATCTCTTTCGTAACAGAAGTTGCCTTCTTTTGCACAGGAGTAATGGTAACTGTAGTTTTCTTGTTCCGCTCCCGTGGCTTTGGTTTTACAAATACCATTTCAAACGGATATTCTATACTTGGACAGCCAATTTCCGTAATCCTAACAGAGAAATTAATACGTTCTTGATCTATTCCAAATAAATGAAAGATATAATGGTTCTCCGTTATTTTATTTAAGATGGGCTGTTCTGAAAAGTTTGAAGCAACGACTTCCACATTTTTGAAATAATTGCTTTCGTCATTTCTAGCGACATCAGTCTTTATCAAATCAAATTCAACTGAAATCGTATCGTTAACCGAAGATATAGAAAAATTAGTATTGGATAAATTCACTTCATAGTATTTTACGTACCACTCAGATATCGTAACTTTATACGGAATGGAAACTAAACCATCATAGCGCAACGAATAAAAATAATCATGCGCAGTCAATGTATCGGTTAAATCTTTAGGTATAGACAAACGACAATTATAGGTCAATGTATTCCCTTCAACATTTTCGCTTTCCGTACGAGATTCTATTTGTATCTCACAATCCTCGGAGTGACTTGCTACCGTTGCAGATGCACATTTAATGTAAGGCGGCATCAAAGTTGTCAGCTTTGCATCATAATATTGATGATTAAAGCCTATGTTTTCATTGTTATTCAACTTAAACAAAAAATTATTGTCCGAGTCCACAGTTATTACTCCGCATTTCCCATCTGCCTTCACAATAGCCAAATTCCCCTCTAAATGAAGTATCTCATCAAATTGAGGCGGAAGAAGTTCTTTCCCGTTAAAAATCAGACCACAACGGTTGCCCTTGGATAATCCACTAAAAACGCTTGCATAAGTACGCTCTGTTTCCGAAGGAAATTTACAGACAATCGGATCTTTTCCAGACAATTCCATGCTTTTTAATCTCATGAATTGGTCAAAAATAAACTTGCCGTTCTTTGCGCCCACCGAATACCCCTCTTCTCCTTTTACTACAGGAATTTCTTTTCCTGAAGAAACGACTAATGACTTCTTATTAAACGTGCTATCTATTGAAATAGGAGTTAGTTTGCAGTTTTCCGAATCGATAGTATAAAATCTTTTTTTAATTGCTATAATTGCGCTCCCATTGTGAAACGAGGACATAAAACTAATATCTTCTTTATCTTCATCCTGCAATACAAAAGGAACACCTTCTACATTGATGAAATCATAGTATGTTTCATTCGGATTCTTACGATAATCCACATAAGGCTTCACTAAAGCATAGCCATCAAAGAATGGATATGCTTCAGCAAACGGACCGAAGACTTGTGTACCTTCGGTATTAAGATAAAAATATTGATTATTCTGCATAACCAATAATAATCCAGAATAAAAACGAGTTACACCGGCAGGCAACCTATATTCTTCTCCCTGCAAAATTGAAATCCGCCCATAAGAATCAGTAATACCATACAGTTTTCCGTTCTTGAAAAGCAAAGCTCGGTCTTCTTTAAATGCAGTAATACTATCATATTCCTGCGGCAAAACCTCCTTACCATCTTTATTCAATAAACCGATTTTCCCATTTGAAACAACTTTCAACAAACCGTTATCTGTCATTTCTATAGAATCATAATTAGGGCGTACTAACCATTTGGCTATTTGTGCTTGCACGGACAAACTCAGACAAGCCATTATAACCCCAACAAACATTTTTTTATTCATTCCCATGCTCTATTTCTTTTATACGTGATAAGACTTTATTTATTTTCTCTATATACTCTTTATCCCGTTTTTTAAGAGCTTCATTTTTGCTCTTATTCAACAGTTTAATTGCAACTTCAATGTCACGATTGACAACCATCCCATTCAAATAATATTGCGCTAGCCAAGACATGGCCTGGTAGTTAGCAGAATCAGATGCTTGAATGGTTTTTTTTAACCAAGTCATAGCCTCCTCGTTTTTTGTATTCTCAACCAGAAGCCCCAGTGAATCCGTAACAAGCCCTAAATTCTTCTTACGCAATAAAGACAAACTATCCTTGGGTGCCCACACATATGTATAAGCGACTTGATACATTGCAGGCATATAACCTTTTTCTGCCAAACTCAACATACCATCAAATCCTTGCAATGTCTTTTCTGGATCCGAACCGTTCAACTCTGCTAAATAACTTTTATATAAATCATCTATAGTTGGTTCTGAAGTAGAAAAAGGCCATACCCAATAAATACATCCACATACGGCTACAACCAATACAGCAATACAGCTCATCAATATCGCTCTATTTTTGTACCATGGCTCCGGAAAAACGAAAGCATCAATTGCTGCCCTAAACTGAGCTGAAGTAGTATAACGCTCTGATTGTTTCTTGGCAGTAGCCTTTTTGATAACAGTCCTTATTTGATAAGACTGAATAGCTTTCAGCGGTATCTTTTTCTGTAATTGAGCTTCCATCATATCATAAGAAGTACCACTGAAAGGCAGACGACCTGTCAATAATTGGAAATAGAGGATTCCTACTGCATATACATCTGTCGAAAAATTTTGATGTCGAATGTCTCCAAGGATCAGTTCGGGAGCTGCATACCCTGCTTTACCTAAAAATTGCCCTGAAGAAGTCAATCCTTTATCTGCTGTATTAAGCCGAACCAACTGCTTGGCAACGCCAAAATCAATGAGCTTGATTTTCCCGTCTATAGTAACCATTATATTCGTCGGATCTATATCTCTGTGGATATAGCCGACATCATGTAAAGCCATTACTCCAGCTAATACTTTTTTTATAATCTCTGTAGACTTCAACTCCCGATCGTCCACATACTCTTTATAAAGATTGTGTATGCTGGAATGTACCACCCCATTCCTATCCTCCAATTTACCAACAATCAAATTCGCCAAGCTTATGCCATCAAGATATTCGCTAATGACATGATAATGGGTAACATCTGCGCCAAACATATCTTTATCCTGCGTTTCTATGAAGGCATACATAAAGATGAGACTTTCATTATGCAACTGTATAGAAGCTTCCCGTCTGGCCCTTTCAATCACAAGATCCGGAAGCCCTTCAAACATAGCCTTGATAGCTACTGGAGTTACGCCTCCTTTATTGTCAATCCTTTTGCCAAGATAGACGCGCCCCATTCCGCCTTCACCTAAGATGTCTGCATCTGTGTCAAACTCATAATAAACACCTTCACTACGCTCTTTTTCTCCCTGCAATTTTCTTATTGCCATAATATTCCCTTAATTTTAGACAAATGGATCTCAACGAAAGAATTGTCTAATGACTACTTAGTTCTTAAACGCTATCCATTTTTACCTATGACATGAATTACAATATAATCTTCTTTCCCTTGAATATATAATACATAATCGCCAACTTCGCCCACAATAAATGATACTCTGATATTGCCTAATGGAGTAACCTCCCTATCAATTCCAATAGGTGATTGCACCAAATCTTGATAAGTAATTATCGGGCAAGAAACAACCCGCTTCTTTCTACCTTTGAAAATTTGTACATTCTCAATATGAGCCTTAACCAAGGTTATGACATTATCTACATCCTCCAAATTGGCCTCCACTAAAATGGTATCACCTTCTATTGCCTGGGCAGAAACGGCAGAAGTCAGCAAAAGATAGGAGTCTACAGATTTCAGTTGCACGAAACATGCAGGCTTTTCATTTAGAAGTACTTCGCCCTCTTTCAAAATTTTATCATAAACGGGCACGTAATTCTCATTAGGAATCTTGCCATACGACACAATTTGGTTTAATGGTATCGTACGTTTTTTATAGTTTTCAAATTCAAAAGAAATTTCTTTACCTAAGGTTCTAGAAGAGATGAAACCCACTAAAGGGAGATCTTCTCCCTTTATCTGAATCTTATCAAGTAACTGAACTTGCGACCATAAATTTTGCCTATCGCTCATCTTTTCCGCTCGGATTTGCTTAACCTGACTGAACTTAAAAGACAAAATTTCACCCCCATCGGTCAATATTTTCAAATTCTGTCCAGGATACTGTTCTATGATTTGTCCAGGAATTTCGGTACCGTCATCAAGGACCAATATATCCTTGATACCAGAAAAAAGATTGTCTGGACGTTTATTTTTTACACAACGATACATCTCCCCCCACGCAAATGTATATCTGTGCCGACCTACATCTAAAAACTTAATTAATGAACCTTTTTCCAAAAGAAGAACCCGGTTAAAGGTCCTATTCTTAAATTTTAAGGTGGTTAATATCAAGGATTCACCATTTACAGCTATATACTCCTCATTTCTTTTAGTCCATTCTTTCCATTTTTGAGGTAAAGAATCTAATGGTATTTTTTCAGAGATTTTATCCTGAAGAGAATCGCTATTTACAACGACAGTAGCCTCTTCAGCCTGAAGTGTTATATACTCTCCAGGAATTTGTTCAACAATACACCCTTTTATAATGGATCCATTTTTCATATGCACCTGCTCTACATTCTGACCAAAAAGATTATTAAAAACAATTCCAAATGTGAGTAAAAACAGATGAAAAAACTTTCTCAAAATCATATCTTCAATATTTAATCCACCAACAAAAGCCTGTCATTTAAAATTCCATACGGTAAGATAAACTTCTCGACTCCATATTTCGAACTTGTTCTCAATTTATATTCTCTTAAGAACAATTCTTAAACTAAATCAGAACATTTAAAGCACAGATCCCTCAGATATTAAAAACTTTCATCTCCCCTATTATTTTCCATTGACCGAGTTAAAAGATCTCTTACATGAACAGCTTTTATAGCATAGTTAAAGCCTTGACTTTTGCTCACTCCGGAGTTCAAGACTCCAATCAATTGACCTTTATCATTAAATATAGGTGAACCACTTGCACCTCCGTATGATGGGGCATTAAAGCCAAAAGAGTACTTTGTACATTCTTGCGTAATGCTTCCACCGTTCGCAAGAAGCTGCACACCTTTAGACGACTTCAGATCTTGAAGGCTTAACCCAAACGGAAATCCCATCGTATATATATGCGATCCAACCCTTATTTCTGAATCATCAATAACTGCTTGATTCAAATCTACTATGCAGCTGTTTTCTTCGGGAAGCCTTTTTGATTCTAATTGAAGTATGGCAACATCCTTTTCTCTATTGTTATGACCGACTAGCTCTCTACATTGTTTCAAGTTTTCCACACTAAAATAAGAACCGTTAGGCACCATCCCGATATAGGAAAGCACCCCCTCTACTTTTATTTGTGAAGTGAAAGCATTAAGTGCTGGATTCTCAGATGCAACAGTTGCTATAAGCATCTTGTATTTATCCGATATCATTGACAGCTCCTCATCAAACAACCAAGGTCTGGTAATATGCAGATTAGTCACAATCTTACCATCCTCCGAAACGAAAAATCCTGTTCCGGTAAAACTATTCATTTTTGAACGCAATCCATCAATTTTCTGAATTGTCCCATTAGCCCAAACCACTTCCGTAGGCAGCCCCAACTTCTCCAAATCCAGATTACCGGCAGAAACATTATAATAATAAAAGCCCAATAATAAAACAGTTGAGTTTTTATACTTAGCATAAATTTCTTCATCCGACATATGCCTGCTCAGATCAGATAAAGTATCTGATTTGCTCCAATTACTGCCTATTAGGCGAGAAATACCATATATGCCACCGCATAATAGAAGCACAATAAATAAAGCTGCAAAGATTTTTTTATAATTAAAGAAGTTCTCTTCATCACATGGATTCGGAACCGGTGTTCCAGCACATAAGATCTTATCCCCTTTCTTTAATTTCACATCCTGATTAGCAGGAATCAATCGCCCATTCACTGTCGTCCCATTCTTACTATGGTCTTGGATATACCATTTTTTATCGCTCATTAACTTGAGCGTCGCATGGAAACGGCTAACTTTATCTCCTTGCAACTGATATTTATTCCTAAAGTTTGTACCAATTCCTCTCATTTCCTTAATCTTGGAGATATTTGGCATAGGAACAACAGGTATTTTATCCCAATCCAGCATTTGATCTGCAAAGCGAATGACATCCCCTCTTTTTACTGGAACTTCTTTATCAGGTTGCAGCCTATGGTCATTAAGATAAGTGCCATTTCTGCTTCCTTTATCCGTCAACAATATTTCTCCATTGTCAAGCAATAGCAATTCAGCATGGTAACCACTTACAAATTGACTATTTAATCTTATATGAGAATTATTCCCACTTCCTATCACAATTAGCTTCATGCGTATATTTTTATTTAGTATATAGGGTCATAAACAACTTCTTTTTCTTTGGGCTTATCTGCTTTAACTGTATCTTGGTTTTCCGACTTGGGTAAAACAGATTCTTTCTGCTTCACAATAACGGTGTCTCTAACAACAACCGTATCAGTTTCAGACTTAGTAATGACTATAGGCGGTTCTGCTATAGGCTGAATTTCTACAGGCATTGTCTGTTGATTATTATCAAATAGTTTTTGTATCCCTAAAATCAAAAAAATCAAAACGACCAACGATACAGTCACAACTAATACAGTCCGAATTCTATGTTTCTTTTGAGAAGGAATCAGTGACCAATCCAAATTATATATATGTGCAAATGATACAACATCTTTACGCGATACAGGTATCTCTACGTTAGAAGACATCTTCATCCCGTTTACATACGTACCATTTAAACTTTGGTCTGTCAAATATATCTTACCATTTGACTCAACTCGAATGGTCGCATGCAATCTACTGATGATATCCGTATTATCCGGAATTACAATGTCACATTCTTCTCCCCGGCCTATTGTATATATCTTTTTCATTTCTTTGCCCAGTTTCTTTTTCCTTTGGTTTATCCAAAAGAATATAAGCTAAGATTATTACATCTCCATCCGCCCATTATAACCAATTTCTACCTCAAGAAAAAATAACCCCATTCCGTATAAGAATATTAAAAACGATGCTTCCTACTAGCAACAAAGATAAAATGAACAATAAAATTTTGGTAGACTTCTTCATCCTCTTTCTTAAGGTTGAATTACAATTCATCTCCAAAATGGCTGCCGTCAAGTTATCATATTCCGTTCCACTGCTTCTTCCTATACTTTCGATAACGTTTGCCGTAGAATCAAGTATCTTGTCAACTGATTTCTTTTCTGACAGAAACCTAATTAATTCATCCTCTGGCATAGCCCCCCAAAATCCATCTGTGCAAAGAACAAAACGATCTCCCTTCTGATAAGAAAGTTCAATGGTTTCAACCTCCATATCCAACTTTACTCCAAGTGCTTTTAATATAACATTAGACTGTGCAGATAACCTGGCTTGTTCTTCGGAAATGATTTTCTTCTTGACCATTTCAAATACCATTGAGTGGTCAAATGTCCTAAAAATTTTTTTGCCTTTTCTCAATTGATATATCCGGCTGTCCCCTACATAAGCTGCAATAGCAGAACGAGGTGTCAGAAAGAGTACCGTCACTGTAGTTCCCATACCTTGAAGTTCCGGAGTTTTTTTACCCTCTTCGATAATAGCCATATTTGCATTTCTAATGGCTTTAATCAAGGTCATGGAGGGATTAGCCTGTTTGTCTGCAGCAGACACTGTTTCAAAAATCTTTTGAACCGCAAGCTGAGATGCAACACTCCCTCCCTGCATCCCTCCCATACCGTCACATAC
This sequence comes from Bacteroidales bacterium SW299, assembly GCA_019550975.1. Taxonomy (GTDB): domain Bacteria; phylum Bacteroidota; class Bacteroidia; order Bacteroidales; family Bacteroidaceae; genus Phocaeicola; species Phocaeicola excrementipullorum. The sequence continues at coordinate 356,683 of SDWH01000001.1, forward strand.
GACTATTAAGTATCCCAAGGGTGTTTTTTTAATACCTGCTGAATCCTGGTTTTCTTTTCTTCCTCCTATTCGAGAATCAATAAAGCCTAATATTTCTCCATTTATTTCAATAGGTGTGGCCATAATTATATTATAAATAAACTGATTAGAAAAACAAACAGCAACAAAAATGCACTTATTATCAATATCCAATAATTTTTAAACAGTTCCTTGACCATATTACTTTCCCCCTGAAGAGCTTCTTTTATTGCATATTTGAACTCAAGTGCTGATTTAAAGCGTTTGGAAGGGGATTTTTCTGTTGCTTTTAATATGACATTATATAATTTTCTCGGGATTTTTTTATCATATGGCAACTTCATGGATATTTGCCTAGATAAAATTTCAGCTTCTACATTTGTTTTAAAAGGATTACGTCCAGTTAACAACTCATAGAATGTAATACCCGTTGAATAAATATCCGTTTGTGCATTAATTTCTGTATCGGCAGAATCCCTCAGAATCTGTTCAGGGGCAGCATACTGCGGAGTTCCAATAAACCCAAAAGACGAATATTTATTTCCGCCACTCAACCGAGCTATACCTAAATCCATAAGTTTCACGATAGAGCCATTTTCAATCATCACATTAGACGGTTTCACATCCCGATGCACGACCCCTCTAGAATGTAAATATTGCAACGCATCCAAGACATTACAAATTTCGTTAGATATCTTTTCTATTCGATCAGCCGGAGGTAAAACATTTAACTGATCACGAACATGGGCTTCCAATGTTATCCCTGCCACATAACCACTTAAGATAAATATAGGACCATAATCAGGATTATATTCGCATAGACCTATCATTTGCACCAAATTAGGATGAGAAAAAGATAAAGAAGCTTCTTGCCTTGCTCTTTCTCTAATCATTTTATTGTTAGCATATATATCCTTGACTCTTTTAATTGCTACTCTCTGATTGGAATCACAGCTAAATCCCAAATACACAGTTCCCATCGCACCATTACCCAATGGAGTAGAATTAGGGTCATAATAATACCACTTACCCGAAACCTGTAGATAAACATGCGGGTCTCCTTCACGTTGATATACTTGTTGCACAGCGTTATTATTCATATAATAATACTACAATTCTACGTTAATATTCTCTGAAGTTTCCATGAAACATCTATCTATACCAAGCATTTAGGTTTGCTCTAATAGACTCATATTTTTAAAAACATTATATCTGCAACAACCGTATAATAAGAGCGTTTCTAATGTATCTTAGAAACTGCCTTGAATTTCTCCAAAAAGTCTTTCTTGGCTGGAGGTATTCGTTTTCGTGTGTGCTTTAGGCAATTTTTTGATCCCTTCCGCTTCTGCTCTTCGTCAGACAGCCCGCTGTCTTCTTCCCCATCACACAAGCAGAAATGCCTCAAAAACTCATTACAAATCAGCACACGATAAATTCAAAACAGTTTATTATATATTAAGACAAGTACAATTCATTCAAATTGAATTTGCCAAACAGCTACTCAAACTAAAATTCCCAACTTTGAAACATGCAATCCCACTTCTACTTTCACACTGCCATAATTTTCATAGGCCAAATAATGCTTTCGGCATAACCGCTGTCACATTCCCATAAATAACTTCTATCCTTCACATTTTTCAGATTTGTAGATATTCCTACATAAATATTGTTCCACCAGGTTTTACAGCAGGTTTACTTTCAGATTCGTCCAACCCAATTGTACCTCCGCTGGGTAAAGTAGAATTGCTTTCGTCATATCCTTGAGTATAACGGTTTAATGCCGGAGCTGCATAAGGGTTAGAATTAACATGAGTGGTGTTAGAAGATTGAATTGGCATAAACTCACGGCAAACATTCAATCCCATTTGTTTAGCGTCAATCAATATGAAAAACAAATCATAATGTTCACCAATAGTAATGATGTCACCATTAAAACATTCTCGCTGATCAAATCCAAGGCTCTCACCATTTATCATAGTTCCACAAGTTGAACGGGCATCACAAATGGAAGCAATGATTTTCTCAGGATTCTTCATTTGCCTTACAACCAGTATTGCATGTTGATCTGATACGGTTGCTTCACTCAAGCAAACATCACAATCAACAGAACGCCCTATACTATTTGAACCGATGTGAAGCGGCCAATATTCACCGCCACTTGTTCTTGAAATAGAATACAGAAAGCCAACAACAGGTTTCTGATTAGGAATGCTAATGGGCACTGTACCAAATGGATTCGGAACAAATGTACCGTCATGCATCTGAGGCTCCCTCTGGCTATGGTTCTGCGGGAGCTCCGTATATGCATCTTCCATTCCAGGAATAATCGTCTTATTGCTGCTCATAATTACTTTTTATAAATTCCACATCAATTTTACTTACATTTTCTATAGATCCACATAGACTCATACATACGCTATTCCTTTTTAGGAGGAACACAACTTCCATTAGAAAGAAACACGGATTACTATATAAAGACAAATTACTTATTTCAACTCTAGAATCAAATTGATTTAATATGAAACATTTCAGTCTGGTTTTCTGGAATAACAGACACTCTTCTCATTTAGATAAAAACAATACGGTTTAAATTTCAATTCAATAAAAGAAAAACTAAAATCTTTAATCAATACTCTTTTTTACTCTTCCCCTCTGATGTATCTCTATCGATATAGAATAATTAATTTATTCAATCCTCCCCAACTATTTACAAGACTCATACGATCAACGATCTTAGGCACGCTTCGCGGTCGTTTGTCCCATTGGCAAACGAAATTGATTACAATTGTCGTTCAACGGCAATCTCCTCTCCCCTATATCTTACTTCTCGTTTATTAGCTTCACCATAAGTCAAAACATCAATCTTTTTCTTATTAAGAGAAGTATCATCGAGGCAAAGGTACAAAAAAAGAAGAAAAACGCCTAAATAAGATGAAGATAATTTTATAAGACACAGCAAAAATTATCTAACGGTTAAACAATGGAGAATCTTTGTTGAGCAAATCTTTTTTTATTAAATCATAAATTGTTGATTGCCTTTTTATTATTGTATTAATCCTTCTCTTAATAAGAGAATTAAACTTTTAACGGTTTATTCCTTTTTCAAAGAATTAATTATCAATAGATTGGCATTATCAACATCTGAAGTGTCAAGCGAAGCTAAATAAATACGTGTGGTTTTTTCCAGTTCATGCCCCATAGCTTCACTAATAACAGAAATAGGAATATTTTTACTCTTTGCAATGCTTGCCCATCCATGGCGTGCAACATATGTAGTCAATGGTATAGACAATCCAAGCTCTTTTCCGATCTTTTTCAATTTGCTATTTATCAAATGAGCTTCATTTAGATATTGTCTTCTTTCATTTAAACCTTCTTTTTTTATTATAGGTAAAAGATAAGATGTGCCAGCTGTATCGTACTTGTTCACAATCTCTTGCATCGGTTTTTCCCATTTAATAAATAAAATGAATGTCCGCATGTTACCAAATTAGCAAAGTTTAAACTGCCCAATTGCCCCACAGGCATGTTTTGGAACACTTTATGCAGGATATAAAACGTAAGACAATAAACATATGCATTATGAACCTGCTTGATTTTTACCGTCAATATCCCGACGAGGCATCCTGTGAGGAAGCCCTTCGCCGTTTCCGTGAGCATCATGGCCTGTTCTGTAGTCAATGCGGCGGTTTGCGCCTGAGCTGGAATCCGAGCCACAAGTCCTGGACGTGCATGGATTGCAAACATGAGATGCAACTTCGTTCCGGTACGGTAATGCAAGGCAGTCATCTGCCTGTTCGTGACTGGTTTGCTGCCATGTTCCTTCTGACGGCGACAAAGCGTGCCATATCCACCAAGGAGATACAGCGCCAGATTGGCCGTAAGCGTTACCAGCCTGTATGGGAGATGGTACACAAGCTGCGCGACGTGATGGGCAAGCGCGACGGACGCTACCCTCTCCATGGGGACATGGAGGTTGACGAGGGCTTCTTCTCCACGGAAACGCCCGAAGAACAGAAAGATTGCCCGTTGAAGCGCGGACGGGGAAGCCAGCGCAAGACCCCTGTCCTTGTCATGGCGGAAAGCAGCCTGCCAAAGACGCCTCCGGCCAAGAAGTACAGTACGCCCAAGAGTGTCGGGCATATAAAGATGCAGGTCATCGATGATTTCAAGGCTTCCACCATTACCGGCAAGATTAGGCAAGGAACGGACGGGAATGCCGATGTGACCACGGACGGGTTCAGCAGCTATGCCTCTCTTGGAAAGGACGGGGTGGCATCCTCCCATCATGCCGTCGTTACGGACGACAAAAGGAGTGTCGGGAAAGTCCTGCCATGGGTACACATTGTCATCAGCAACGCCAAGAGGAGCATACTGGACACTTACCATGACATAAAAGCGGAGTTCCTCCAGCTCTACCTCAACGAGTTCTGCTACAAGTTCAACAGAAGGTATTTCGGATGTAGCCTCTTTGAAAGGCTTGAACTTTGTGCGTGTTCCTATAGGGCGGACTTCAAACATAGAATTTACTAATTGGCAACTTGCGGACATTCATAATAAATAATTGCTGATTGGTTTTTTGCCTACGATACGACAATATACCGTTCCGCAAATCACTTTTTTTAAGAAAAGCCATATCAATAAACGACATGCCACGTGTATAGAAAGAAAACATAAACATGTCTCTAGCATAATCCATTGATGGTCTTCCTGTTAAATCCAGATTCCGCATTTGACGAACTACTTTTATAGAAATAGCTCGTTTTACAGTCTTTTCTATTCCTGTATAGACATGTTTAAACGGATTTTTTTGTACAATCAACTCCTTTTCAACCGCGCGATTATAAATAGCCCGAAGGTTTCTCATATAATAAGAAATACTATTCCGGCAAAGCCCACATACTTTCAAATAAACTTCGTACTCTGCCAATAACTTAGAATTCAACATTTCCAACGGAATATCTCCTCGACAACCTTGAAATCGAATAAAACTATTAAGAGTGGTCATATAAGTTTCTGCCGTCCGCATTCTGCCAATCTGCTTTAATTGTTTGATAAGCTGATAGGTAAACGATATGAAACCATTATTATCAGAAGCTGTATTGTATAAATCTACAATCTCACCTACACCATAAGGTTTTCCAATGCAACCTAACTGCATTATAATTTTTTTCAAGCGCAAACAGTCAGCTTCTATTTTTAATTTCAAAGAGGAAAGATATCGACTACGCCTATCATCAGTTTCTAAAGAAAATACGATAGAAGATGTAACAACATCCCATTCTTTGGGAAAAAGTTTATAACCAGTGCTTATCTGTCTTACAATTCGTTCGTGAATAATCTGATAATACAGTGTACCTTCTCTATTTATTACCGTTGAAGGACGGAATTTAATTTTCACTGTTGCCATAGATTTTTTATTTTATTATTTATTTACCTACCTGCGAAATTAAATTAACACATATTCAATTCGACCAATAGCGTTCTTTTCTTGTAATCAATAGAACTCAAGTTCTATATCAATCAGAACATCATCAGCTTGCCTGTTGTCTCAGAACATATGTTAATGACAAGCTCCTTTCCAAAAAGCAATAGACAGTAAATCTCAAAGTACATTGAAATGAAATTATTACGTGAGAGTTCGGGATAATCTTAAAACAAAACCAATTGTCTTGTATGTTCAATGGTATATCCCTGCAATGCTTCGGGCTTATTGTCATAAAAGCAATATGCTGCCAATGCCGCAACAAGATTCATTAAGAAATTATTGATGGACCTGTGTCTTGAATGTACTAATTTTGCTGTATTCTTGAGCATGTCATTAATGCACTCGATGACAAAACGCTTACGCAACATGATTTTATCCCAAAATGGCATCAGTCTGTTTTTCATGTTCACTTTGATTCCTGTAACAAGATGTATGCCATCTTTAAAAAGGTCCTCAAAAAGTCTTGGAGAGATGTACCCCCTGTCAGCAAAAAGCCTGCCGTACAGCTCTTTGGCAAGTACGTTCCAGACTTTGGGATTCCTGTCATCCACATTGGCTCCGGTAAGACAGAAGGTGATGATTTCTCCCCGGTCATTGCAGGTGAAATGCAGCTTGAACCCGTGACACCACCCCATCGTCCCCTTCCCGTCCGTGGCCATGCCCTTGAAAACCTTGTTGGCATAGCGTCTGAGGTTATGACAGACCGGAATCATCGTGCTGTCCACGAAACTGATACCCGAACAGCGGCCAAAGGCATAAAGCTTAAGGAAAAACATCAGTTTGAAGAACACACGGCTTTCAAGTTCCACAAACCTGTTATAGGATACCGCATCCGGAAAGTCCTGATGCAGATGTACCCTGATATAATGCAGATAGTAGTGCTTGAAGTTGGCGAACGTGCCAAAATGAAATACAATCAGGATGGTCATAATCTCACCATCGGAGAGGGAGGCATTACGATGCCGACGGCGGATTCCGTTTGAAGAAATAAGCTCGCCTTTAGCAATTTCCATATCAAATTTCTTGCTGAATTCATCTACCATACAGAAAATATCCGTAATTTTGTCTTGGGTAATCATAGATTCTGGTTTTTGTAAGTTGTTGTTTGTCAGACTTAAATTTACAAAATATTTCTGTGATTACCTATTTTATTTCTATTATTTACTTATTAGCTTAGCCCGAACTCATGTCTTATTAAAAGGCCAATGTCTGATATGTTCCATTGAGCGATATTCTTCAATTCATCATTAACCGCTTCAATCAAGACTTGTTCTTTCTGTAGGATTTTGCCTGCTACATTCATCAAAGAGTTTCGATTCATTCGACATTTCGAGTGATAGTTTGCTAAAGAAGAAAGCCGCTAGACAAATTGTATATTTGAATAACGACAAACAAATGTATAATTTGTCCAGCAGTTTTCTATATCATGCTTGGGCTATACAACCACAAATGCACTCGTGAGGGATACAAAGGTAACACAATTATCTTACATATTGAAGTAAAAGACCAAGAGAAAGAATGCCCCAAGTGCTGCCATCGCCAATTGGTTAAGGACCAGTTTCCGCACCCGTAACCTTATCGGGTCCCGACACGCTGCAAAGAGGTAATAATCCGCAGAAAATCCAACGCTATAATGTGTAAGAATAAAGATTGTGATTATGACAGGCAGGAGAAAGTTCCCTTTGCAACGGGCAGTTGCAGTTACATCCACCGTTTTCGAAATATGTAGTCAACCTGTTAAGGGGCATAACCTTGAAAGACACAGGATACCATACGGCATGGAAAAAGACATCAATAGACGCAAGGTGTTGAAAGGCACACGATACCTGCTGCTGAGCAATGGAGAGGAGATCTTCGACAAGGAGTATAAGACAAGGTTTGACAACGCGCTGGATATGAACAAGCCCCTGCCGCAGGCATACTATCTCAAAGAACAGCCCAAAGAGATCTGGGAGCAGGTTAACAATGACAAAGTTGAAACGGTTATGCCTGATTGGATAAGGCAGCCCGGAAAACTGATGAAAATGGCGGGCACGGTAATGGCGCATAGGACAGACATAGTCGTATGATACAACCGCCATATATCAACAGGAAAAGCAGAAAGCATCAACAACAAGATAAAGGCTATGAAGAGAACAGCATCACGCAAAATATCGGATGAACCTTATTTTTCCAATAGAGTGTCTCGCTGATTTTTTCGACAAGTGTGTCCCAAAGGAGCCTCATGGCTCTTTTGAAGTTGTATGCCGCCGCAGACAGAAGGGCATTCACGGCATCTCCGAACACCCCTTTATAGAAGTTGCATCCTAAACGGAAGTCTGATTTCATGTGTGCGATAGTAGGTTCGATTCCTGCACGCTTGCAGAAGGGCTTGTGTTTCTTTCTTCGTGTGTGGTAACTGTCTTTTTTATGGGGAGCATCCGGTATCAGCATTTGCGTTCCGTTGACTTCTTTCTTTCCCCTGTATCCCCTGTCTCCAGCCAGCCTCCCGACCTTTTTCCCGGTAATGCGTTCCACCTGCAAAAGCGACTCTTCAATGGTATGCCCGTCATATTCGTTCCGAAAGGACTTGACGCGGTTCTTCGGATGGTTGCGGAAGCGCTGGTCCCGGTAAATCCTCTTGAGGACGAAAGTGTAGCTCTGGCGCAAAGGGAAACCCAGGGTTTTCACGGTGGACAACACTTTGCGGACAATCTTTTTATACAACTTCGCGTCCGTGGGCAAGTCGCGTTCTTTTCCTGCACGGTGGAGTCGATGAAGGCCGTCTCATGATGGTCACGGTCATCTTCTTTCTGGCTGACACGGATGCTTTCCGACAAAATCAGTTCCATGCCCTTCTCGCCGATACGCTTCGGAAATGCACCAGTTCTCGCATTGCAGGGAAAGGATGGCGTGAACTCGAACATCCCGCAAAAATACTGGAAATAAGCGTTCTCGTTCCATTGCTCCACCACCGATTCATCCGACAGGTTGCGCACGTGCTTAAGAATCAAAAGACCGCACATCAAACGGATCGGCTTTGCAGGACGCCCGTTGTCCGCACAGTATAACGGAGAGAATGAGGTTTCAAAACGTTGCCAGTCAATCTTGTCGGTGAGCTGATACAAGGGATGTTGGGGAGTCAGTTGGTCTGCCAACGAACTGAACAATGAGGGCTGGGGACAGGTCTTGTTTATCATATAATCTGCAAGTTTTCAACCTTAAAGGTACAAAAACCTGCAGATACCTCATAGTAAATCGCACTTTAATATCTTGATTATTAATTAGTAAAGCATCTTTTAAGGGATGACTATATAAATATTTATATAAGTCAATGCCTTGGCTGTGAAAGTCAGGCTCTGTTTCATTCGATGCATTCTTTACAGCTGGATATGAAAAGAGGGTGTACAAGAATCACTCACACATCACCTTTTAGCCGATTTGTCCACCTTTGAAAGAAAGCCGCAAACTGTCAGCCACCTATCATCATACTGCAAAAACGAACCCCATTCTAAGAAAAAATATTCCGTTAAATGCCAAAAGGACGATACAGAAAAAAGGATATTCTCAGAACACCGTCCGGATCATGAAGCGGATGCCCCACTTGCTTGCCGTAGGCAGTTCATTATAGTTCAGACGGCGGACATACTCCACGTGGAGCAGCTTGAAGATGTTGTGGATTCCTGCACTGACCTCCACATACGGCTTCTTGGGATCCATCACATAGCTCGACGTATGGAAGTTGCCGGCCGCATCGTAATGGCCGGGGAACATCATCAGGGTCGGGTCGTTCGCATTCTGCGGAAGAAACGGATTGTTCTTGTCCGTAAGCTTGCCCCACAGACACTTCACGCTGATAAATTCGCGCCACTTCAGTTTCTTCAGCAGCGGAATGCGGTTGAAAATCTTTCCCTGCATGTTCCACGACACGTCGAGCGAAGCGTAACGGTCGTTCAGGAACTCCATGTTGTTGATCAGGCTGAATGTTTCGTCCTGGATGATGTACGAAAGATTGGCGGCAGGCATGATCAGCAGCGGGAAAGGAACCTTGTTCCACTGGATTCCTCCCTTGAGGGAGGTGTCGATATTTCCCCACGAACTCAGCCACCAGCGTTTGTAGAAGGTGACTTCACTCATATTATAGGTATAGTCGCTTCCCAACACGCCTTTCAGTCCCAGCGTATGCTGGAGCGTGAACACCGGAGCGTCGAGATTGATCGGCAGACGGCGCTGTTTTGTGTTGATGAACGTTTCACCGGGAGCATAGCGGAGAGCAACCGAAGCCTCAGCCACCGAGAAGTCGTGCGTGTTATAAGGCGAACGCACCCATTCGGTACCGCTCAACGCGCCTGAGGCTATGTCCTGCTGCAGCCGGCTCTCGCCTTCCATCGTACGATAGAACAGCTTTCCGCAAGGTTCCAGATTGGTATGGCGGAGCAGGATGGTGGTCTTCAGTCCGGATTCCCGTTCAAGCTCATACTTGACGCTTGCCGTCCGCTCGTAATTGTACTGGTCGACATCGGTCACCTTCAGCGAAGTGAACACGTTGTCCTTGTCCGTACCCATAAACTTGTCGGTGGGCAGCATGTTGTCGTATGAATACGACAGGGTCAGCGAGTTGATCGGATATTCGCGCGGCAGATACTCTTTCTTGTCAAAGGCATACTCCACCTCTCCCTTGTATTTCGACTTTCTGTCTTTGAACCCGTAGGCATAATATCCTCTGAAGAACCAGTGCGGATTCAGATTGGCGGTGGTCTGCAGAGAGCCTCTCAAGCGCAGCCCGTCGATGTAGTTGCTCGAAATCATCGTGTTGATGGGCCCGATGTCCACTTTGCTGGGACGTCCCTTGACACCGGTTTCCACAAAGTTTTCGATAAAGGCCCTGAGCACGAACATGATGTACTTGAACCCTCTGATCTGGGAAAGATTCTCCACAAAATTGTTCATGTTGTCTTCCGACTTGGTCAGCTGCTCCGGCCGGTAATCCTTCCAGAAGCTCTCGTCCCTCATCATGGCATTGACATCCTTTATCTCATCGCCCTTCTTCTTGAATATCCGGTCGGAAATCTCTTCAAAGCCGAAGTCAGAATACCGCGTGGTCCTGCGCACCTGGAACGAACCCAGAATCTTCCGCAAGTATGACAGCTCGCACAGCATGTCGTCTTCCTTCAGCACCCACTCGCCCGAAGGCAGCGCGCCGAACTTCTGGTCGATGATCATGTTGTCCACAAAGTTGATGTCAGACTTCTTGGGCAGCTTGAGCCGGCACTTATGCACGCGGAAGGTTGAATCCGCAAGGATATACAGCTCGCCCGTAAACCCGAAGTCCTGCGAGTTGTTCGGCACGAACGTCAGCCGGAAGCACTTTTCCCTGTCAACTTCCAGCGTGTCCATGATATAGTACTTGTAGAAATTGATACCCGCATTCGAAATCGGGCTGTCGAAAGGATACTGCAGGAAGCGGAACCGGTCCTGATAGATGTTTATGTCCTGAAACACATCCTTCAGAATCGTCGTAAGGATATCACCCGTATTGAAAAGCTCGTTGATTCCCGACGAGTTCATCCCTTTGATGATTGTCTTTTCGCTGTGCGGCTCCTTGCGGTACACCTTTTCCGACACCGTTTCATCCATCGACAAAGGGAGGATGTTTTTTCCGGTCACATCGCAAACCTCAACCTGCTCGCGGAAAAACGGGTACTTCTTGAAGAAGTTCGACTCTTTCAGCGAGTCTGCCGTAATGTCGTTCATCGAGAAGGTAATCTTCTGGTACTTCGTATAATGATAATAGTCGTTCGCTCCCAGATCATACAGTTTCTTTGCCTTGATCACCTTCTTCATCATCTCCACCGCCGGGTTGTTCTTCCGCGAATACTTTTCTTTTTTCGGCTTGACAATCACTTCATCGAGCACAAGGTCGGCTTTCATCTTCACGTTCAGTTTCCTCGTTGAAGAAGTCACCTTCAGCTTCTGCGACGAATAGCCCACCATCGAGAATGTCAGAACTTTCCATTCCGGACGAAGAGCTATCGAATATTTTCCGTCCGTATCTGTAACGGTACCTACGTTCTTTCCTTCATAATATACGTTCAGGTAAGGCAACGGCTCGCCCGAATCAGCATCAGTCACGACCCCCGTGATTGTCTGAGCCGACAACCTTACAATCGCCACACACAAAGTCACGAACAATGCAAATCTTTTTACCATATTAAAAAACAAGACCTTATCTGTCATTTTACAAATAGCGTGTAAAATTACATAGCAAAAAGGTCTTTCACAAATTTACATGTCCTAAAACAGATATTCTTACCTTTTTTTATGAATAATAGGATAAAAAAACCGCACAACGGGCTGCACGGAAAACCCAACCGGAAAACTTCTTTCCCGCTGCAAGGCAGACCGAAAGGCAAAGGAAATCCACACAAGAGCCGGGACAACGCAGCAGACAGCGCACAGGGCTGACGCATTACTAAAGTCATTGATATTCAGAGTATCTGATATTTAGAGATATACTAAAGCCTGATAAAAAGGCTGTTTTTTACCTATAAAATCAGTATATGCTGAATAATAAGTACTTAATAATCAATATTCTTTTTAATGCGTCAGCCCTGGACAGCGCATCATCCCGATCTCTTCACTAGAGTGAGGAGATCGTATCACTGGAGTGAAGACATCGTATCGTTGCAGTGAGGAGATCGTATCACTCCAGTGAAGAGATAAAGACAACAGGATATATTCCGGTTTTTACCTCACTTCAATCAGATACTCCGCGCGGAATACGCCGTGAGCCTGGAGATGCTGCATCCAGTCTTTATCCTTAAACTCACTGACATAACACATGCGGTCGCAACGGCCGTACCAGGGTTCGATGCAGACAAAGGGCGCGTTTTTTCCGGGAGGCGACCACAGCCCCACCACGGGGGCATCGAAGCGCAAAGTGATGTAAGGGCGCTTGTCAAGGTCGTAAAGCGTAACCTCCTTTACCTGATCGTCTTCAATGATCAGTGCGTCATGATCAAACGTATGAGTGTCAATCGGAAGAAGTCCCTCTCCGCCAAGCTCCAGATGATTCCTCTTCTCGATGTCCACGCATCCTTTTTCGGCTATAAGCAGGTATTCGAGCCTGCGCTTGCCGCCGAATCCGAAGAAACCCCTCCGGCTTTCTGCCGGATTGAAAGCGGGATAATAAAACGCCGGATGGGCTCCTATCTGGAAATGGATTTCTTCGTCAGACGGATTGGTGACCTGCCACATCACTCTCACCACATTGCCTTCGAGCCTGTATCCTATTTCAAGGACAAACGGGAAAGGATACTTTGCCAGCGTTTCCCCGTTGCTGGCAAGACGAAACCTGACTTCATCCGCCGTTTCAAGCACCGGCTCGAAATCCATGTCGCGGGCAAACCCGTGCTGGGAAAGTCCGAAAGGCTTGTCATTGACATAATAAGTATTGTTCCACACGCTGCCCACAATGGGGAACAGCACAGGCGAATGCCGTTTCCAGAAAGCTGGATCGGCCTGCCACAAATATTCTTTTCCGCCTCGCATGATACTGCAAAGTTCAGCGCCGTGCGGAGAAACCCGGATTGTGAGATGAGAATTGGATAAGGTCTTCATAACGATAAGTTTTTAATTTGTGTCTTCAGAAGACAAAGATACGATTTATCCGAAAAAAACTTCCCGCCTCCAGCAATAATAATTGAATGCCGCCAAAACAAGGCTCCCCCCGCCGGGAAATGAAACCCGGCGGGGAGAGCCTATATCTTGCGGTCCGCAACCGATCAGTCTATTTCTTCATCAGCTTCATAGCCGCCCATCTCACGCAAAGCGTTCTTCAGCATCACATACTGCTGGAAGAGATGATTCACAGGCACTTCGTTCTGTGTATAGTCGTGCATCGGACTCTTCAGGAAGAAGCTCAGGAAACGCTGGATACCGTAGCGTCCGGCACGTGCAGCCAAGTCGCTCAGCAGCACCAGGTCAAGACACAGCGGAGCGGCAAGGATGGAGTCGCGGCACAGGAAATTGATTTTTATCTGCATCGGATAGCCCATCCAGCCGAAAATATCAATGTTGTCCCACCCCTCCTTGTTGTCGTTGCGGGGAGGATAATAGTTGATTCTTACCTTATGATAATAGTCGGTATACAGGTCGGGCTGGTTTTCCGGAACAAGAATCGACTCCAGCGTCGAAAGCTTGCTCACCTCCTTTGTATGGAAGTTTGCCGGTTCGTCGAGCACCAGTCCGTCGCGGTTGCCGAGGATGTTGGTAGAGAACCATCCGGAAAGTCCCAGGCAACGTGTGCCGATAATCGGAGCAAAACCAGACTTCACCAACGTCTGTCCCGTCTTGAAGTCTTTTCCTGCAATAGGCATCTTGGTCTTTTCGGCCATTTCCCACATCGCAGGAATGTCTACGGTGGTGTTCGGAGCACCCATGATGAAAGGCGCGCCTTCCGACAAGGCCGCATACGCATAGCACATGGAAGGAGCGATATGCTCGCGGTCGTCTGCCTTCATCGCCTTTTCCAAGGCTTCCAATGTTCCGTGCACTTCTTCGCATACCGGCACATAGATTTCAGTCGACGCAGCCCACAGCACCACGATACGGCTGCACCCGTTTTCAGCCTTGAAACGGCGGATATCTTCACGCAGCTGTTCCACCATGTCCCAGCGCGTAGCACAGTCTTTCACATTGTTTCCGTCCAGACGCTTCGCATAGTTATGGTCGAAAGCGGCCTTCATGGGAACAATCTTTTCCAGCTCATCCTTGACCGGATTAATATCTTTCTCCTTCAGTACCTCGCAATTGATTGCAGACTCATAAGCGTTGGCAGGATATACATCCCACGCTCCGAATACGATGTCGCTCAATTCAGCCATCGGAACAATCTCATTGTAATGAAGATACTTCTTTTCAGCACCACGCCCCACACGAATCTTGTCGTACTGAGTCATGGATCCTACAGGTTTGGCAAGCCCTTTACGGACCATCAGCACACCGGTCATAAACGTGGTAGCCACAGCTCCAAGCCCCACACACAAAACTCCCAGTTTGCCTTCAGCCGGTTTTACATTCATTTTTTCCATTCCTTTTTTATTTTTAAATAAAACACTTCTGTTACCTATGTTTTCCCAAATTTCTGACAAAAATTCAGGCAGTCCGCCCCGAAACTTTCGGAACAAACCGCCCAAAGTTACAGATTTGTTTCTTTAAAAAGCCATTTCTGCCGTTATTTTATAGGTTAATAAGTAAAAATTAGCTATAAAAACAGAAGAAAATGCCATTTACGGACTTACAAAACACTAAAAATATACGTACCTTTGCGGGCAAAAACAGAATTAATAGCTCATGAACGACATCTGCTGCATCGGGCATCTGACATTAGACAAAATTGTCACGCCACGAAAAACGACTTACATGCCGGGAGGCACGTCCTATTATTTTTCATACGGCATACAGCATCTTAAAGACTCTAAAAACTACAAGCTCGTAACGGCACTGGCTCCCAGCGAATACAACACCGTGGAGGAGATGAGAAAGAAGGGCATACAAGTGGAAGTGCTGCCAAGCAAACATACGGTCTTTTTCGAGAATACCTACGGAGAAAATCAGGACGAACGGACGCAGCGTGTGCTTGCAAAAGCCGACCCGTTCACCGCCGACGAACTGAAACACGAGGAGGCCCGATTCTTCCATCTCGGAAGCCTGCTGGCAGATGACTTTCCGCTGGAAGTGGTGAAGCTGCTCGCGCAAAAAGGCATTCTCGCCGTGGATGCGCAAGGTTATCTGCGCGAAGTGAAGGGCGAGCATGTGTATCCGACCGACTGGAAAGAAAAAAGGGAGGCGCTGAAATACATCGATATCCTGAAAGTCAACGAACAGGAGGCGGAAGTGCTGACCGGACACAAAGACCCGAAGAAGGCGGCCAGACAGCTTGCCGAATGGGGAGTCAAGGAAATACTGCTCACCCTGGGAAGCCTTGGATCGCTCATCTACGCAAACGGCAAGTTCTACAAGATTCCGGCTTATCCTCCCAAAGAGGTGGTAGACGCTACCGGATGCGGAGATACATACGTGCTGGGATACCTGTACATGCGCAACAAAGGCTTCTCATGCGAAGAAGCCGGGTGTTTTGCCGCCGCCATGTCTACCATCAAGCTGGAAAAAAGCGGCCCATTCTCCGGCTCGGAAGAAGATATCTGGAATATCCTGCGCACAAGCAAGCTGAAAGCGAAAACGGTTTGAACGGGCACCGGCCCGGATCCAACGCAAACAAACAAGGGTGTTTCCGGCTTCCATACCGAGAACACCCTTATATATTGCTGTGCAGACTGGTTATCCCATCTTTCCGGTCAGATAAGAACGTGTACGTTCGTCCGACGGATTTTCAAACATCTTCTTCGTATCATCATACTCGATCAGCTCACCCAGGAACATGAACATGGAACGGTCGGAAATACGCATGGCCTGCGACATGTTGTGAGTCACGATCAGGATTGTCACTTCTTTCTTCAGCTGGTCCATCAAGTCCTCAATGTGCTTGGTTGCGATCGGGTCGAGAGCCGAAGTCGGTTCGTCCATCAGCAGCACATCCGGCTGCAAGGCCAAAGAGCGCGCGATGCACAAGCGCTGCTGCTGTCCGCCAGAGAGGAATGTTCCTCTCTTTGTCAACGAATCCTTCACTTCATCCCACAAGGACACGTTGCGCAAGTTGCGCTCAACGATTTCTTCTTTCTGGGATTTTGACAGACGGATTCCGTTCAGGATATATCCGGCAAGCACATTGTCGAAAATGTTCATTGTCGGGAACGGATTCGGACGCTGGAACACCATACCGATACGGCGACGTTCAACCATCGGCTCCATCTCGAGCACATTCTCCCCGTTAAGAAGGATTTCGCCTGTCACGCGGATGTTCTTATACAGCTCGTGCATACGGTTTACGGCACGCAGCAGGGTACTCTTACCGCATCCGGACGGTCCCATGATGGCTGTAATAGAGTTTTTCTCGATATCAGCGCTGACATGCTTTACAGCCATCACGCTGCTGGTATATGAGATACATACATCTTTTATCTGAAGAATCGGGTCTTTTATACTTTCCATTTCTTTGCAATTCGTTTAGCTAATAAATTCAAACATAATACAAATGCCAGCAGGAACAGGGATGCTCCCCAAATCAAGTTCTGCAGGTTCGGGTCGTTGAAGAATTCCCAGATAAGCAAGGGAACCGCCGACATGGGCTTGGTCATGTTCCAACTGATGGCCGCACCGCCCAATGCGGTAAACATCAGCGGGGCCGTTTCGCCAACGACGCGCGAAATAGCCAGCAAGATACCGGTAAAGATACTTCCAAGAGCAGTAGGAACCATCACTTTCAGCATCACCCGCCAGTAGCTTCCTCCCAATGCCAGACCGGCCTCCTTCAATGTTTCGGGCAACACTTTCATCGTTTCTTCCGTAGAACGGATAATCAAAGGAAGCATCATGATAAACAGTGCCACGCTACCCGCAATGGCCGAATAGCCCTTCATCGGCACAACAACCCAAATATATGTAATAATACCTATGATAATAGAGGGAGTACCCTGCAACAAGTCGGTCAGATAGCTGACAAATGTCGCAAACCAGCTTTTCCGGTATTCAGACAGACAGATACCGCAAAGGATACCCACCGGAATTGCCACCACAGCCGCCAAAAGCAGCATCAGAAAAGTACCGATAATGCCGTTGGCTATTCCGCCCGGCATTTCCTCGCCAGCCTGAGCGGCAAGCATGGCCTTGTATGCGTTTGGTGTAGCTTCCGTGAGGAACGACCATCCCAACTGATTCCAACCTTTGATGAGCACTTCACCTAAAATGGCCAGCAACGGAATGGCTGTCACCCCCGACAGCACACAAACCAGTATGAAAAGAAGCCGGCTCTTGAATATACGAAACTTTACTTTATCCATATAGCACTCTATTTACAAGTTAGACATGGCGGGCACGGCGAATCAGAATCTTTCCGATAATGTTGATAACAGCCGTAATCAAGAACAAAAGCAGACCGATGGCAATCAATGAAGAAAGCTTCAAGCCGTCAGCTTCACCAAACTGATTGGCGATGATACTGGCCATCGTATTACCTGTGGTGCGCAGCGTATCAGGCATCTGATTGGTGTTTCCGATAAGCATCGTCACGGTCATCGTTTCACCCAATGCGCGGCCAATAGCAAGAATGAAGGCTGAGAAAATACCGGAACCGGCCATAGGGAATATCACCCGGCGGATCACTTCAGCACGCGTAGCTCCCATTGCATAAGCTCCTTCCTTCAATTCGGCAGGAACCATCTTGATAAACTCGGCGCTCAAGGAAGCTGCATAAGGAACGATCATAATCGCCAGAACGAAAGATGCTGTCAAGATGCCGGAACCCTGAGGAGAAAGATCCAAATACATGAATGCCCCGCGAAGCACATAAAATCCCCACAAGCCATAAATGATGGAAGGAATGCCGGCCAGCAAGTCGATTACCGTTCCCAGAATGGCGGCAATCTTACGCCCCTTGAAATATTCACCCGTAAACAAAGCAACCGGCAGCGAAAAAGGAATACACATGATCAATGCCAAGGCAGTGGTCAGCAAAGTACCCGTAATGAACGGAAGCGCTCCGTAGCTTTCTTTACCTGCCGTAGTCACCCAATCATCAGAAAACACGAACTTCCAGAATCCGAACTCTTCAAACGCACCGGAAGCATCAACGGTGAGGGAGAGAATGATTCCCCCACCGATGATTGGTATAAGCACAGCAGATAAAATCAGTAAAACTTTAAATATTTTATCCTGCATAAACGACGTTTTTTATTTTAAAATCGGCTGTCCGTCGTAAGTAACGGTCTTCAGATTTTGCAGACTCAGTTCTACTGCTTTCTTAGGCAGCGGAGCATAGTGTACCGTAGCCGTTTTCTGCTGAACGCTGTCAGACAGCATATACTGCATCAGCTCTACAGTAGCCTTTGCCTGATTCATGCTGCGGTCGCCATAATGCTGTTCCTGATATACCAGCAGCCAGGTGAAGCAACTGATAGGATATGCGCCTTCCGCATCTGCATCAGTAATCGAGCAGCGAGTATCCTGAGGGATGTCGCCGGCAGCGGCAGAAATGCTTTCAGTGGATGGAGTGATCAGCTCGCCGCGTTTGTTCATCACGCTTGCATAAGGAATCTTCTGAGCAAAAGCATATTCAGAACCGATGTAGCCGAACGAATACGGAGTCTGAGCGATGATTCCCGCAACGCCCGGGTTGCCTTTGGCTGCCTGGCCTACAGGAAAGTCAACGGTCTTGCCTGCCCCGTAAGTGTTCTTCCAGTTTTCACTCACCTTCGACAGATAGTCAGTAAAGATGAAAGTAGTGCCGCTGCCGTCCGAACGGTAAGCTACGATAATGTCTTTGGCAGGAAGCTTCACCTCCGGATTCAGTTCAACCAGACGGGCATCGTTCCATTTTGTGATCTTGCCTGCATAAATATCAGCAATAACGTCACCCGAGAGGTTCAGTTTCACCACATCAGGCAAATTGTAAGCCAGCACAACAGCTCCCATACAAGTCGGGATATGCACAACCGGCTTCATATCTTTCATTTCCTCATCTGTCAGGAACGCATCGCTTCCGGCGAAATCAACGATTTCATCTTTCAGATTACGCACGCCACCGCCGCTGCCGATGCCTCCGTAAGAAACTTTGTTTCCGGTTGCAACATCGTAGCCTTCGAATGACATGTTGTAAAAAGGAAGAGGGAAAGTTGCTCCTGCTCCGCTTAACTCTACTGATTCACCGGCTTTCTGTCCGCCACATGCAGCGAATGACAATGCCATTGCGCCCGCAATTAAAGGTAAATAAAACTTTTTCATTTGTTTATAAAATTAGAAACTGTTAGTCATCAATCATGTATCTCACTTCATGCATCAAAGTGCGAATGACGCATTCAGATAAAAATAGCCCGACTTGTCCACTTCGTCGGCCTTGGGCGACCATATGCGGAAATTGGGAGCGAGCTTGATGTATTTCCCGAGCTTGAACTCTGCGCCCAGAATGCCGGCCATACCGTCGGAAGCATTGTTCCAGTCGTGCTTCGAATCGAGATAGTCCCAACGTCCGAACATTCCGATATTTTTGTTGAACTGCACCGAAGCGTAGGCGGACACACCGCTCTGGTCCTGGTCCTTCACATTCTTTGCATTCGACTGCCAGTTGTATTCGGCAGCCACGGAAAATCTGGAATTCTTGTATCCCATAAATGCGGCCACGTTGGTTATGCCCTCCAAGTTATCTTCGGGAGCCTCGTTGAACGAACCGTAGGCACGGATCACAAAGCCCTTGACCGGTGTTACGGTTACGCCTGCACCGTATTGCAGACCGTCTTTCACCTGCACTTTCTTATAGCCTTCCCCGTTGGTCAGAATCACATCGGCCGACACGACATCATTAAACTTATAAGCTGCCGAAACCGCCAGATCGGCACTGCTGCCGAACTTGTATTCATCCTGAAACGACTTCATCACATAGCGTTTCCCCCAAAAGTCTTCCTGAAGCTTGAACTGAGTCGTACTGATCAAGCCGGCATTCAATGTCCATTTCCCGCTTTTCCAGCTGATCATTGCATTCTTGACATAGCCTATGCGCTGATAGTCCCCCACATCATCCGACTGCCCAAAGTCCATCACCGCCTTCAGCTGCAATCCGTGAGGCAGACTATACTGATAGCCGATATAGGCACGGTCCAGATCAAAGCCTCTGTCATCGTTCACATTTCCGAAACCCGTGTGAAAGTCCGAAAAGATAGTAATTATAGCCGAACCTTTCTTCTGGTCATCCTTGGACTGCACCTCATTGTTTTCAGCCAGCGCAGGAACCGACAGCAGGCATCCGACCATCCCCATTATTATCAATTTCATTACATTCATAAGAAAAACAATTAATTCTCTGACCTTAATTTTTATGCCGCAAAGGTCGGGAATAGATGTTACAAACATGTTTCAACCTTTTAAAGATAGCGTAACATTGTATTACATTTCTGTTACAAAGCCATCAGAAAGCCCTCCAGACGCAAATGCCCCTTATCCTGCGTGGCAGAAATCCGCCATGTCAGGATAAAGGGGCAGCGTTCAGAACCGGAAAAAGCCAGTCCGGCCTGCATACATATCAGTTGATTTCTAAAGTGACAATCGATTTGGCCGGGAGCTTCACCACAATGCCTTCTTTCGTTATCCTTGCTCCATTGAAGCTTTTCAGCGCAACGGCATCCGGCTTGTCGAACGTGTTGCAATCGCCGATATGCCCGGAGGTGAGAATGCATCCGCTCACCGACTTTCCGCTGATGCCGTCAAGCTTTACGGTCACTTCCTGTCCGTTTTCCAGATCCACATTCGACAAAGACACATGAATCTTTCCAGCCTTGTCGCGTGACGCTGTGGCACTGATCATCGGAAGAATGCGGTTGTCACGCACAATTCTGCGCTCGCACTGCAAGTCAAGAGGCAGATAAACGGCATCCTGATGCACGTTGTACATCTTAAAGACATAATAGGTGGGAGTCAGCACCATCTTGTCGCCCTTAGTCAGAATCATGGAATGCAGCACATTTGCAATCTGGGCGATATTGGTCATCTTCACGCGGTCGGTATATTTATGAAAAATATCGAGCGTCAGCGAAGCCACGAAAGCATCGCGCATCGTATTCTGCTGAAACAGATGGCCTGGCACCGTACCCGGCTCTTCATCCCACCATGTCCCCCACTCGTCTACCATCAGCGCGATCTGTTTTTTCGGATCATATCTGTCCATGATTGCCATGTGGCGTTTCAGCACATCTTCAATCTCGCGGCATTTCCCCAGCGTCCAATAATAATCGTCGTCCGTAAAGCGGGTTGCAGAACCTTTGCTTCCGGTCCATCCCGCCACCGTATAATAATGTAAGGAAACCCCGTCCATGCGGTGGCCGATATTCTTCATCAGCACCTCCGTCCAGTTATAGTCGTAATCGCTGGCACCGCTGGCTATTTTAAACAGCACGTTTCCGTTGTAGTTGCGGCAATAAGTGGAATAGCGGCGGTAAAGGTCGGCATAATATTCGGGACGCATGCTTCCCCCGCACCCCCAGCTTTCGTTGCCAACGCCGAAATACTTCACCTTCCACGGCTTTTCGCGCCCGTTTTTCCGCCGCAGGTCAGCCATCGGGCTTCCCGATTCAGAAGTCATATATTCCACCCATTTCGCCATTTCCTCAACGGTGCCGCTCCCCACATTGCCGCTGATATAAGGCTCGCAGCCCAGCATTTCACAGAGATTGAGAAACTCGTGCGTTCCGAAACTGTTATCCTCCACAGTTCCTCCCCAGTTGTTGTTCACCATGTGCGGACGGCTCTCGCGCGGACCGATTCCGTCCATCCAGTGATATTCATCGGCAAAGCAGCCTCCCGGCCAGCGCAGCACGGGCACTTTCAGTTCCTTTATCGCATCGAACACATCCTTGCGGTAACCGTTGACGTTAGGAATCGGAGAATCCTCCCCCACCCACAATCCGCCATAGATGCAGGTGCCAAGATGTTCGGCAAACTGCCCGTAGATTTCTTTCGGTATAATCTGTTTTCCCTGTTCGGTATGAACGGTCACGGTAGTTTCCGGCTGTGCGGAAAGAGCCGCCGAAAAACACAGGGCCATGCCCAGAAGTGCATTTTTCATAATTTGAAATTTTAAGTGATGATGAATTAAAGCGTTATCTCACCACAAAAATAAAAAAGTTTATTTATAAAACAAAGCTCCCTCCGATTTTAATTGTAAAAAACACACGTTTTGCAAGAAATAGGCAATCCAAACGTTTTCTGCCCGGAAAAACATTCCGCCTCATCCCAAAAAGTTCTGTATCTCCAGCCTCGAGATATACATCTCCAGACTAAAGATATGCATCTCCAGGCTGGGGATATGCATCCCTAGCCTGAAGACAGAGAATGCTTCAAGGCACCTGCAACTTTCTGTCATGATTCCACTTTTTTTGTTACCTTTGTCCGGACAAAAACAAAACATGAACATGAACCGAAAAAAAGCCGCATTCGCTATAAGCGCAGCTGCACTGCTGGTAGCTCTGTGCGCAGCCGTTCCGCTCAGTATGCTGATGAATCATCCCATCCAAAGAGGCTCCGGATCTCTGCTGTACATTGACGAAGACGACACGGAAGACTCCGTTTGCACAAAGCTGGAAGAACAGTTCAGCGCAAGGAGGCTCACCGGATTCAAGCTGCTGGCTTCCGTCAAGGACTATAAAAGCCACATACACACGGGAGCATACAGGCTTTCAGCCGAAGAAACCACACTCCAGCTTTTCCGCAAGCTGAACAACGGACACCAGACCCCCGTCAGGCTGGTGGTTCCAGGCGTGCGGACCATCGGAAGAATGGCGGCAACGGTAGGCAGGCAAATCATGGCCGATTCCGCCCGGATCGCATCGCTGCTGAATGACAGCGCCTATTGCGCATCGCTCGGATACAGCAAAGAAACGCTTCCGGCATTTTTCCTGCCCAACACTTACGAAGTGTACTGGGACATGACGGCGGAAGACTTTGTGAAACGCATGAAAAAAGAATACGCCCGCTTTTGGAACAGACAGCGGAAAGACAAGGCCGAGGCAGCCGGACTTACGCCCGTTGAAGTGTGCACGCTGGCATCAATCGTTGAAGAAGAAACGGCAAACAAAAGCGAAATGCCCGTGGTGGCAGGACTCTATCTGAACCGGCTGCGCATCGGAATGCCTCTCCAGGCCGACCCTACCGTAAAGTTCGCTTTGCAAGACTTCGGGCTGCGACGCATCCTGCACAAGCATCTGGAAACGGACAGCCCGTACAATACCTATAAAATACAAGGGCTTCCGCCCGGACCAATCCGCATAGCATCTATCCATGCCATCGAAAGCGTGCTGAACTATGCGCATCACGATTACCTGTATATGTGCGCAAAGGAGGATTTCTCCGGCACACACAATTTTGCGCATACGCTCGCACAGCATCAGGCCAATGCCCGCCGATACCAACAGGCACTGAACAGAAGGAACATCCGGTAGGCAGCTTCCGCTTACCGGACGGATTTCCAGAACTGGGTGAAGCGGGAATAAGGCCCGTAACATACCAGCATATCGTTCAAAGACAACTCATAGTCTTCCGGGAACTCGTTGGCAACATTCCGCTCCACGACAGAAATGCCGAGGCAATTCAAAGCCACGTTGCCCCGGACCAGTGAAATGATTTTCAGCCCGAACTCCGTTTCAAGATTCAGGTCGTTGGCATGATAGCCTTCAAGCTTCTTCGGAAGGCGGAACTTGAACACATAATTGCTTTCGTCCACTTGAAACGATTCTACCTCAGAACTCAAGTCGAGCGACTGTGCCAGCTCGCGGGCGGCATCCTGTTCCGGGGTCAGAATCCGGTCAATAGAAAAGGCTTCGAGCACGGCACGGTGCACATCGTCTACGGCGCGGGCAAAAATATGCTTCGCCTTGTTCTTCTTCAGCAAAGAAACAATGCGCACGGAAGCTCCGAAGTTATCTCCGATGGCTACAATCACGAGGTCTACGTTTTTTACAGGAAGCACAGAAAGCGCCAGATCATCCGTCGCGTCAAGCACAAACGAAGTCGCCATCTTGTCCTTCACCCGGTCAACATGCAGCTCGTCCTTATCCACTCCTACCACCTCATGCCCCAATGCAGTCAGCTCTTCAGCCAGGAGGCCTCCATAATGTCCCAAACCAATAATCAGATATTTCATAATCAGTTGATAATTATATTGTCACTCGGATATTTATAGTTCCGCTTCTTTTCCTGCCTGATCAGTCCCGTGGCCAGCGTAAAGGCTCCGACGCGCCCCACAAACATCATCAGAACAATCAGAATCTTGCCCCAGCCGCCCAGCTTCGGTGTCAGGTCAAGGCTGGAACCGACCGTGCTCAACGCCGAAATGCATTCGAACACAATGGCCAGCAAAGGAGCGTCAGGCTCAAGCATGCTCAATATGAACATTCCCGCAAAAGCGATCATCAGGTAAAGCATGATTACGGCGTTCGAACGCCGGATGGAATCATGCGAAAGTTCGCGCCTCAGTATCGTAACATGCTCCGAGCCGCGGATAACCGCCCACAGATTCAGCATAGCCACGGCAAACACGTTGATTTTCACACCTCCGGCAGTTGACTGCGTGCCGCCTCCGATTACCATCAGTATCAGCATGAACAGCAGGGTCTGCACCGAAAAAGAAAGCAGAGGCACGCTGACAAAACCGGCTGTACGCGGACACGATGAGTTGAAGAAGGAGTGCACCAGCTTGTCTGCCACCGGCATGCCTGCCAAAGCCTGGTTCCACTCGATGACTGCAATGACAAGCGTTCCCACCACAAGGAGTACGGCCGTACAGACAAGCACGATCTTTGTGTTCAGGTTATACAGATGCACACGCTTGTCAAACCGGCGCGAACGTCCGAACACTTTCCACTTCCAATAGCCCAGATAGTAGGAAACCGTTTCATACAGATTCACCAGAATCGGGAAACCGATGCCGCCCAAAGCAATCAGCAGTCCCAGCGTTATATAAAGCAGGTTATGATTCTGCATGACCAGAGGATTGCTCATCCCGCCGGGCAGAATGGAGAAGCCGGCATTGCAGAATGCCGATATCGAATGGAAAGCAGAAAAAAACAGCTCTTCGTCCAGCGTCATGCCTAATGTCCCGTGAATGCTGTACCAGATTACCAGCATGCCGATGCCCTCAATGGTCAAGGTAAATCCCAATATATATAATAAGGTGGAAAGCAACGAGTTGAGCGAATTGGAGCTGATCATGTCCCCCACAACCAGCTGATTGTAAATGGATGTGTTGCCCATGAAAAACATCGCGAAAAAACTGGTCAGCGTCATCAAGCCCAAGCCTCCTATCTGGATGAGCAGGATGATGATGATCTGCCCCTCGAGCGTGAAGGTAGAAGGCACATCCACTGAAACCAGACCGGTGACGCAAGTCGCGCTGGTGGCCGTAAAGAGAGCATCTATCCAGTGAATGCCGTCATACGTAGCTCTCGGAAGCAAGAGCAGGCCCGTTCCCAAAAGAATGATGACAAGAAAGCTCCCGGCAAGAATAAGCGGAGGATTTGTCCGCTTGCCCATCAGCCGGACCAGACTGCCCGAAAGCTGATAGAACGAATAGAGAAGCAGAATGGCCCCCCGGTAATAAGGACTCCGGAAAAAGGCCCATATCCAATAGACCTCCGTGCCGGATTCGGGCTGATGAAAGACAACGGGAAGAAGAGTGAGATAGAGCAAGACGCTCAGCACCCACGTCCATGGGGTAAATTTATAGGGCGAGTCGTCCTGACGGAAAACAATCTGCAAAGTCATGCTCAGCAGAAAGACAACCCACACACTCCGGTAAACCCAATGAATGATGGCACGCTCGCCTTCGGATATCCTGAAGCCGTACTCATAAACGAGCGCAGCCAGAAACGCTACCGCACATACATAAGTAATCCCAAGCATCCAGTTCACAAGCTGGTTGATGCGGGGCAGAAGCAACTTTTTGCGGTATAAAAACAATCGTTCCCAATAGTCCATACAATAACATAATGTTGACAGGCAAAAATACGCATAACTGCTGAAAAACATGTTTACCGATGACCATTCCTGCCCTTCTTATAGTTTTTTAACAATACACACTTCGTTTTCTTCCGAATTTCTGCCCCTAAAAGTACAAGGAAAGACCGGAAACTTGAGCGGCCAGTTCAAGAAAGGCGGGCGGACAACTCCCGGAACTTCTCCCGCCAACTCTGACAGGCACATGTATCGGGCATTTTTTGGCACGGAAAACAAAGAAAAAAGAAGAATCAGTTGCTTGTTATCATTTATTTCCATATTTTTGACGGAAACTATAAATTTGAAAGCAAATATGGATAAAAAACAGAAAAGATTCATCCTTCAGGAAGATGAGATACCCAGATACTGGTACAACATCCAGGCCGACATGAAAAACAAGCCCATGCCGCCGCTGAACCCTGCCACCAAGCAGGCTCTCAAACCGGAAGATCTCTATCCCATCTTCGCAAAAGAGCTTTGCCACCAGGAACTGAACCAGACTGATCCGTGGATTGAAATACCGGAAACCGTACGCGATATGTACAAATACTACCGCAGTACCCCACTGGTACGGGCCTACGGACTGGAAAAGGCGCTCGGTACACCCGCGCACATTTATTTCAAGAACGAAAGCGTAAGCCCGATCGGTTCGCACAAGCTGAACTCGGCGCTGGCACAGGCCTATTACTGCAAACAGGAGGGAATAACCAACATCACCACCGAAACCGGCGCAGGACAATGGGGCGCGGCACTGTCATATGCAGCCAGAGTGTTCGGACTCGAAGCCGCCGTTTACCAGGTGAAAATCAGCTACGAACAGAAGCCTTACCGCCGGAGCATCATGCAAACGTTCGGCGCACAAGTAACTCCTTCTCCGTCCATGTCTACGCGTGCCGGAAAAGACATCCTGACCAAGTACCCGAATCACCAGGGATCGCTGGGAACTGCCATTTCTGAAGCCATCGAACTGGCACGTACCACACCGAACTGCAAATATACACTCGGCTCTGTGCTCAGCCATGTTGCCCTGCACCAGACCATCATCGGACTGGAAGCTGAAAAGCAGATGGAAATGGCCGGCGAATATCCCGACGTGATCATCGGCTGCTTCGGCGGAGGATCCAACTTCGGAGGCATCGCCTTCCCGTTCATGCGCCACACCATTCTGGAAGGCAAAAAGACACGGTATGTGGCAGCAGAGCCTGCCTCTTGCCCGAAACTGACCAGAGGAAAATTTGAATACGACTACGGCGATGAAGCAGGCTACACTCCTCTTCTCCCAATGTATACCTTGGGACACAACTTCACTCCGGCCAATATCCATGCCGGCGGCCTGCGTTACCACGGTGCAGGAGTCATCGTATCGCAACTGCTGAAAGACGGACTGATGGAAGCCGTCGACATCCAGCAGCTTGAAAGCTTTGAGAGCGGATGCCTGTTTGCACGCACGGAAGGAATCATTCCGGCACCCGAATCGTGCCACGCCATCACAGCGGCCATACAGGAAGCAAACAAATGCAAGGAAACGGGCGAAGAAAAGGTTATCCTTTTCAATCTTTCCGGCCACGGACTCATCGACATGAGCGCATACGACCAATACCTGTCGGGGAACTTAACAAACTACACACTCCCTGAAGAGGAAATCGAAAAGAGCCTGAAAGACGTTCCACAAGTTTAAAACTTTTTCCATAAAATCATAGCATCCTTATCCTTTCAGCCCCAAAAAGGAGGATAAGGATGCTTTTTTTGAACTTTTTCTTCCCAAAAAGCTTGCAGAATCAAAAATAATCCGTACCTTTGCACCCGTGATTGAAAAACGCTTCATCACAAACATAGGATTGGCCCATTCGTCTATCGGTTAGGACGCAAGATTTTCATTCTTGAAAGGGGAGTTCGATTCTCCCATGGGCTACCAAAAAGCCAGCTGGAATTTCAGCGGCAAAAAGGATGGCCCATTCGTCTATCGGTTAGGACGCAAGATTTTCATTCTTGAAAGGGGAGTTCGATTCTCCCATGGGCTACACAAGCAGGGCGCTCATTGTTGAGTGTCCTTTTTTGTTTTCTATACCGCCCGGCGGAAGAACGACAGACACAATAAAAAACAAGGGCCGCAGCACTGCAATGCCGCAACCCTCATCATGCACGGGAAGAGAGGCTCGAACTCCCGACACTCGGTTTTGGAGACCGATGCTCTACCAACTGAGCTATTCCCGTGTTTGCGAGTGCAAAAGTAGCATATTTTTTGATAACTGCAAACCTTCTGCCGCATTATTTTACACAAAAATCAAATCATCCCCAGTTCATGAAACATAACCCGGTAAACCTCAGCCTTTTTCTCCAGCTTCAAAGGATAAGCGCGGCTTGAAGAAGGCATCCGGTAAAGAGTCATTCTCTTCCCTGCAAAATCAAACTCGCTCTTCTCTCCCACCGGAGGTTCGGGTGCGCCCGTCTGCTGGCAAAACACATCCGTAGCTTTCTGGCCGGTAGTCACCACCGCCTTGCAACACGGAATGGAACGCAACAGCGCACCGATATCTGTAGGCTCCACCACTTCCAGAAACTTGTCGGAAGCGTTATCTTGAAGGCGGCGGACCACTGAAGCCGTATCATAAAGAGCCACTCCTTTTTCTTGAAGAAACGAACTGATACGCTCGCGGTCAAAAGCCTTCTTCCCGGGAAGAAGAAAATGGTCTTTGTCGCCAAAGAAAATCAGTCCGTATATGCGCCACATGTCATTCTGAAGATTCGGATAGAAGAAGTCCATGCTCCAACGCTTTTTCTGCGGAGGAAAGCTGCCAAGCATCAAGAGAAGCGCACCTGCAGGCAAAAAAGGCTCCAGCGGGTGCGCTTCTGTCCCTGTCGGCGGGAACAAACCGGATGTTTCCTGAGTCATGACTTGGGTTTGGGTTCTTTTTTAGCCAGCATCACAATGTTGTAGACATATTCTGTAATCCAACTCTCAGAATAATGCAGAGCGTGCTGGTACTGACGGATATTTCCGCAAGTCTTGCGCACACCGTCATCCTTCCAGTTTGTTTTGGTAAATATATCATGCACAGTCTTTTCCGTCATGCTCCACATGGTCTTCTTAAAGAAGCCCGGGATACGGAACTTCCATTGCATCAGGTTGCCGACAACCATCATCAAATCCTGGCTGAAGCCCTGAAACATGAACAAGTAAGTCTTGATGTCATTCATCGTCTTGCAGTTCTTCTTCACGGAATTGTCTATTTCCTTAAAGAAAGACTCGCTGAGGCCGTAGATTTCCATCAGCATCTTGCGGCAACGCGCCTTTTCAGCGACGCCAAGCTTGTTGTTCTGCGTAGGGACTTTCAATGTCCGCTTAAATACCGCCATATCAGGCAAAAGATTTATATTGCTGATTCCCAGCTGAGAAGCAATCACAGCCTGATAATACACACGGATCAGCGTCATGAAGTCTTCCATTCCACCCACGCGCGCACCTCCTGTATCTGTTTGCTTTTTTCCGAAAAGTTTTGAAAATATAGACATATACGTAGTTATTTATTGTTTCTGTATACTAACCGCTTGCAAAGATAAAAAATATCACCGGAATAAACGGAAAAAAATCACCTTTTCAAAGCAAGCTGTAATAGAACACATGATTTTTAAAAGTTTGCTCCACGAGCTCAAAACGGATAAAATCGGCCAGAAGTCCGCAAACCTGTTTCCTCGGCATTCCCGAAAGGCGGGCACATTGGTTCAGCGTCAGCTCTCCCCTCTTCCCCAACAGATCCAGCAGACACCGCTCACGGTCAGTATAGGCCATAACCGACCGTTCTTTCACGCCCTCCTTCCAAACCGACAGATGGACAGGAGAAGCCAGAATATTCTCGTCGGCAATCCGGACATAAGCCCACGGCCTGTTGTTTTCGTCAAGAGCATATACCGGTTTGGCGCCGCTTTCAGAGATGACAACTTCCAGCACATCCTTTCCGTCCACATTGTACACATGATTCTCAAGCATCAGCGGCGGCCTGCAATAAACCGAAGCCGCAGCCTCAACCATATAGATTTCTTCTTCAGAGCGTACACCGGCAATCTTTCCGTTGTCTTTCACCCCAACAAGCAGGCGGCCGCCTTCCGTGTTGGCAAAGGCAGACAGACTTTTTGCAATCTTCCTTATGTCCGAAATGGCAAATTTAAAATCCTGATGTATATGTTCTCCCTCAGCAACCAGCTTCCGAATATAATCAGCATCTGTCATCGGTTTCATAAAGGAGAATCAGTCACAATGTTTATGCGTCATGATATCCAGCACCATCTTGTCTGTTTCATTCATGCCTTTCGAGCCAATCTGGGTCAAATTGCGGATACTCAAATCAACGTCATTTTCAATAATTCCTTCTACGGAACTTACACACTTTCCTTCCATTGCGAGTATCGCCGAGAATACAGCCGTAGCCACTCCGCTGGTCACCTTCAGCGCACAGCTCGGCTTGGCCCCGTCGCAAATCATTCCGGTCAGATTGGCTATCATGTTCTGAACAGCATCTGCCACCTGATCGTAGCCTCCACCCATGAGATAGGTGATGCCGCAACTGCTTCCTGTCGCAGCAACCACACATCCGCACAAGGCAGACAGCTTGCCCAGATTCTGTTTGATATAGATAGCGGTCAGGTGGCTAAGCGTAAGCGCCCGAATCAATTCCTCTTCCGACTTGCAGTTATCTTCCGCATAAACCACCACCGGAAGCGTTGCAGCGATGCCCTGATTGCCGCTGCCGGAATTGCTCATCACCGGAATCACGGCACCGGCCATACGTGCATCACAGGCGGCTGACGTATACGAAAGGATATGAGTGAAGGTATTATTTCCCAGAACATTCTGTTCGCTGGGACTATAGCGCAGCGTTTTTCCCAATTCATGCCCATAACTTCCGTTGAACGAACGCTCGGCAGCAGCCTTGTTGAGATTCCTGGCTTCAAGTATAAAACGAATTTCCTCAAGCGGAGCAGTCGTTGCAAAGTCAAAGACCTTGCGCATATTCAGATCCACTTCGCCCACTTCCGCTTCACGCTTGCAAGCCGGCCTCGTGTCGAGCAGAACTTCTCCATTCTTTTCCAAATAAACAAAATTCGTGTGCCCTCCGCTGATGACAGCAGTCACTGACCCGCTTTCACCTTTACAGACCACCTCAATATAAAGCTTTTCCTCAATATTCTCCTTCAAAGAGATATGGACGGCATTCGAAGCAATCAATTCCTTGCCTTTTTCCACGTCTTCCGGACCGGAATCTTTCAGCACTTCCAGCCCGTATGCAGACTTGCCGGCAATGGCACCCAAGGCTATGGCTATGGGCAGGCCAATCATATCCGTACCCGGGATTCCCACACCCATCGCATTCTTCAGGATATTGGCACTCAAACAGGCATCAATCTCTGTCGGACACGTTCCCAGCGTTTCGGTTGCCTTAGCTGTGCAAAGAGCCACCGCAACAGGCTCCGTACAGCCGATTGCGGGAACAACCTCCCTGTGTATCAGCGCTATGATCTGTTCTCTTTCGCTTTTTGGAATCATCACCTTACTTCTTATAGTTCTTCAATCCGGTTTCCAGGAAGTCCACATACCTGTCAATGTCTTCATCATACGAATAAGACTTGTTCAGCGGCATCCCTTCATTGTCGAGCAAAACATAAAACGGCTGGGCATTCGCTCCGAATTTGGAACGCTGCAAATAGCTCCATTTATCGCCCACGGTGCGAAGCGTGCGTTCCGTCCCGTTTTCTGTAACCTTGATCGGCTCGGGTAACTTGTCCTTTTCGTCCACATACAAAGTGATCAGCACATAATCTTCATTGAGCAACTTGCTCACCTTCGGATCCGTCCACACGGCAAGTTCCATTTTGCGGCAGTTCACGCAGCCATACCCTGTAAAGTCAATCATCACCGGCTTTCCCTGCTGGCGCGCATACTCCATTCCCGCCTCATAGTCGTAAAACTTAGCATGCACTTCATTCTTATACAAATTGAAATCCTGCGTCTGCATGGGAGGAGCAAAAGCACTCACGGCCTTTAGCGGAGCGCCCCAAAGCCCGGGCACCATATAAACGGCAAACGCCAGCGAAATCAATGCAAGGAAGAAGCGGGGCACGCTGACCTTTGTTTCGTCATCATCGTGCGGGAACTTGATTTTTCCCAGCAGATACAGTCCCAGCAAAGCGAAAATGACAATCCACAAAGCAAGGAATGTTTCGCGGTCGAGAATCCTCCAGCCGTAAGCCAAGTCGGCAACAGACAAGAACTTCAGCGCAAAGGCCAGTTCAAGGAAGCCGAGCACGACTTTGATGACATTCATCCAGCCTCCCGATTTCGGCATTGACTTCAGCCACGACGGGAAGAGTGCAAACAAAGTAAACGGCAGGGCAAGCGCAATGGCAAATCCAAGCATTCCAAGAGCAGGGGCTATCACGCTGTTCGTTGTTGACACTTCAACCAGAAGGAAACCGATGATCGGTCCTGTACAGGAGAATGAAACCAGCGACAAGGTAAATGCCATAAGAAATATGCTCAACAGGCCGGTAGTCTGTTCCGCCTTGCTGTCGACGGCATTGCTCCATTTCGAAGGCAGGGTGATTTCGAACGCCCCGAAAAACGATGCGGCAAACACAACCAGCATCAGGAAGAAAAAGATATTGAAAACCGCACTTGTCGACAAATCATTCAACGCGCTGGCCCCGAAGATCAGTGTAATGGCAAGTCCCAAGGCCACATAAATGACTACAATGGAAGCACCGTATGTGATGGCATCGCGAATGCCTTTCCTCTTGTCCTTCGTGCGTTTCAAAAAGAAGCTCACCGTCATCGGTATGATAGGCCACACGCAGGGAGTAAACAGAGCCAGAAGACCGCCTACAAACCCGGCAAAGAAAATATAAAGCCACGAATAAGATTCCTGACTCACCTGCTCGCCGTAACCGCGCAGTTCATTGATGACCGGTTTCCAGTAATCGTTCCCGGCATCCGGCCGGACAGCGGGAGTCAGCGGTATCAGGGGAATCTGAGCGGCAACCGCCGTATCTTTCTGCTCTTCCTCAGAAGCAGCAGGCACACTCCTGCCCTCCGCCTTCCCGGCAAACGAAAAGTCCACATTGGTAGGAGGCAGGCAGTTTTCATCGTTGCAGGCACCGAATTGCAGAAACCCCTTCACATCGTAAGCTCCGCCTTTCAACTTGAGCTTCTGCGCAAAGACAGCCTTGCTTCCTTCAAAATACTTCACCTGCATTCCGAAAATAGGATCCATCTTTTCAACCACTTTCCCTCTCGGCTCAAGTTTCCCAGCAAGTTCGGCGCCCGAAATCTGGTCAAGATTGAAAGTGGCAGAGATAGGTCCTCCTTCCGGCAAATCGGTCGAGTAGACATGCCATCCGGCTTCTATCGTCCCGGTAAAGACTATTTCTGCCTCATTCTCCGAAAGCGCCTTCCATTCTGTCTTGAACTTTACAGGCTCCTGAATCTGGGCCACCATCTGCAGACAGCAAATGACCGCCAGAAAACAGCCAACAAATAACCTTCTTCCCATAATTATTTTCTATTTTTATTTCCAACTGATTTTTCAGACGCAAAGATACAACTTTTAGCAAGACCATAATGTCAAACCTCAATCTTTTATCACCGCTTCCAACAGGCAGAAACGAAGCGATGGCTGCCAGAAAACAAATTTTCCGCAGAAGCTAGACAAAAAACATGCGCTGAAGAAGCTATCTCCAGGCTGGAGATACAGTTTTTTTTGCGGAAAACCGCCATTTCCCGGAGCTTTCTGCCGCTTTCTCAGGATTCACACTTTTCATATTTCAATGGCAGGCCATAACCTCTGATTCCCCTTTGTCCTTTACAAATACAAAAAGCGAGGTCTATAGCCTCGCTTTTTGTACGCCCGTGGGGAGTCGAACCCCAATCGAAGGAACCGGAATCCTTTATTCTATCCATTGAACTACGGGCGCAAAAGACATCTTTTTCAAATGCGGAACAAAAGTACAATTATTCGCGCTTATCTCCTAATTTTTTCACAAAAATATTTTTTCCTGCGTCAGAACTGGAAATAAATGAAAGGCTGGATGTCACTGCTTTTCACCTGAATAACAAGATAAATCAAGGCAACCAGCACCAAAGCCTGTGCCAAAAGAGGCAGGCGGGTCATTCCACGTCCGCACGCATTCTGCCAACTGTCAGGACACCAGTGCAGCGCAAAGCCCACTCCCATCAGCACAAAAACCTGCCAATATCCGGCGACAAGCTGCATGAAGAGCTCAGGATGGAACGCCGTAAAAATCTGACGTATCATCACGGTAGATGCCTCAAATGTGGAATTGCGGAAAAAAATCCAGCAGAAACACACGAAATGAAACGTAATAACTACGGCAAAAAAACGCCGGAGCCCCGAACTGCGGTAGTTTTTCGGACGTCCCAATACACTGCGGAAATATTTGTGTACAGCCAAAGCAGCCCCATGAAGGCCTCCCCATACAATGAAATTCCACGACGCGCCGTGCCACAGACCGCCCAGCAGCATGGTCAGCATCAAATTGACATAAGTGCGGATTTTTCCTTTCCGGTTCCCTCCCAATGAAATATACAGGTAGTCCCTCAGCCAGGTAGAAAGTGATATATGCCAGCGGTGCCAGAAATCGGTCACGCTTTCAGCCTTGTAGGGGGAGTTGAAGTTCAGAGGAAAATGAAAGCCCAACAGCAACGCCAGACCGATAGCCATATCACTGTAGCCGGAAAAGTCGCAATAAATCTGAAGGGCATAGCCATAAACGCCGAAAAGGTTCTCCAGACCCGAATAAAGTCCCGGATTGTCAAAAATGCGTTCCACAAAATTGATGCTGATATAGTCAGAAATAACAGCCTTCTTGAACAATCCGCTCACAATGAAAAAGATTCCCTGCCCGAACATCTCAGAAGAAACAAACAGCGGACGGCGAATCTGAGGAACAAAATCACGGGCACGGACAATCGGCCCTGCCACCAGCTGCGGGAAAAATGACACATAGAACGCATAGTCCAGCAGACTGGAGAGAGGCTTCAGCTCCCTGCGGTATACATCAAGCGTATAACTCAACGACTGAAAAGTGAAGAACGAAATCCCCACAGGCAGGAAAATGTCAAGAGGGGTGAAAGTTCCGTTCCAGAGAGGAGCCAGCATCTCATAGAAAAAGTTCGTATACTTGAAATAGCAGAGCAGCCCGAGATTGATGCACAGGCTGGTGACGACAAGCAGCTTGCGCTTCCAGGGAGTTTCCGTACGCTCCATACGGTGCGCAAGCAGAAAGTCAGACACCGTAACGATGCCCAGCAGATAAAAATAAACTCCGCTGCTCTTATAATAGAAATAATAAGAAAACAACGTCACAAACAGCAGGCGTGCCGTCGTTTTATGACGCAACAGCACATAAACCAGGCTGAATCCTAAAAAAAGGAAAAGGAAAAGTCCGCTGTTAAATATCATCGGCTGGTGCGGATCATACGTAAGCACGCCGGCCACCTTGCTCCAGTCAATGCCCATCTCCTCCCAATTGAGTTTCCACATAATCGTTATACGCTTTTATAATTGCTTCATGTAATAATAATCCCTGCAGCCTATAGCCGTCGGCCGTAAAATGAATTTTATCCCGCTGGTAATAATGGCCGGCATTCCAATTCCGGCAGGCGAAGCTTTTTCCGCCAACAATGTCATAAAGGTTCCAGATGGCAAGTCCGTGAGAAGCAGCGTACTCCTTCTGCGTCTGCACAACCAGAGAAGTGCGGGGATTGACCACCCGCGGCCCGCGGCGACCGTTCCTGACATAAGCTCCCGGAGGAGTGGTAAGCAAAAACGCCGCATCCGGACATTCCCGACGAATCTGCGACAGCAATGAATCCATGCTTGCCCGGTGCTCAGACGGAGAATAACGCCGCCCATGAGCTTCGTTCGTTCCGAAAGAGAGGATGACCAGATCCGGATGAAGGCCTGCAACTTCACGGATGTTTCCGGGAGTGGAGAAGGTAGAACAGGTGCTGCCGTTCACTCCCAGGATATGATAGACAATGCCGGGAGCCCCGGTTTCATGCGCCAGACCCGAAGAACCGTAAGTCACTTTCATGTCAAGCACAGCATCTCCTCCGAAATCTTCCTCCAGAAGCTTGCGTACGACATAGGGATAAATGTGACCGCGCACATGGGAATCGCCGATATGCACAATGCGTACCGGGGCATTCATTTGCGAAATCTTCTTCCACAACGGAAACAGTTCTTTCTTCGGATCAGAAATCCGGTTTTCAAGCGTTTCCCTGAATGCTGAAGGCATCGAGCCGGCAACCGGAATATATTTCATCAGCCGCTGCATCGCAAAACTTCCGTATACCGGACCCGAATTGCGGTCACGCGGAGGAAGCTGAGGCAACGAGTCTTGCGCCTGCAACGAAGGGCATACGCACATCAGGCACGCCAGCAGACAAGCAATGCATATCCTCCTATTCCGCTTCATAGGCCTTACGCTTTTCATATTGCTCCATTCCATACATCAACGCTTCGAACAAGATGCCTGCCAGGTGTTTGCCTCCATGGAAATTGATGTGGGTATAATCATAATTCGCCATTGCGGGCTTGCTTTCAACCATTCTGACCATGCTTCCTTCGCCCCCCATCGCATCATACATATTCCAGAACGCCACTTTGGTTTCTGCCGCCAGCAATTGCTGGTAGCGGATAAGGCTTTTCACCTCAGGCATTGTACGCAAATTGCCGTTTTCATCCTTCGATTCCCGATCTCCTACTCCCACAATCAAAACAGAAGCTTGTGGAAACGCCTGCTTCAGGTAGTTGACCACCCGTGTCATGGCATCCTTATAATAAGCATAATTCGTCAGTCCTCCGGAAGCCACGTTCAAACCGTATTGGAGAACGATCAGGTCGTATGTCCTCAAGGAGGCATATTGCCTCAGCAACGGAGCAGGAATGCCTCCCAACTGCTGGCCGCTGCTCCCCCGCGTGCTGAAGTTGTCGAGAATGATGCCTTCTGAAGGATCCATCGTAACCGCATAGAAAACAGGTATCGAATCAAAACGCTCCACTGTCCAGCGTACAGTACCGATGCGCCCGTTTACCGACAGCTTGCGCAATCCTTCTTGGCCAGCGACACGGAAACGCTGGGGTTCCGTCCCGTTTACCGAGGCGGCAATGCAAATGGAATCGGAAGCGACAAAATAGCAGGACGAAACGGATGAAGTATCTCCTTTCAATTCAACAAAAGCTCCGGGAGAAGGTATAAAATAATGGTTTGACAGATCCTGCAACGAACGGTCGAACCGGACAGAATCTGTGATCGAATGGCTGCCCCAACCGCCAAAAGACTGGCGGACGCTTCGGCGGAACCCGGCAATTCGGGTTGTTACAGGGACATAGCCAACTCCGCTTCCTCCAAAACGTTTTTGAAGCATTTTCCTCAGGTCACCGGTCAGAATATCCGCTTCGATAAAAGAATCGCCGAAATAAGCAATACGGACAGGCCTGCCCAAAGTCTGCCTGCCGGCAAGCGCTTCATAAAAATGAGCCATACCATGCCCCGTTGAGTCTGCATAGTCTTCTATGCACACCATGCCATCCTTGCAGGTATCCACAAAAGCCGGCTTGACCGGAGGAGGAAGCAGCAAGGTATCCGAATCAGCGGGCAATACCTTGTCGACGCGAATGTCAGAAAGCAAGTCTACCTTACGCAAAGGCTTCCCTCCCACCGACATGGGAGGAAGAAAATGAAGGACAAACAATCCCGACACAACCAGCAATGCCAGCAAAAATGTGGCAAGCAACTTATTTTTCATGACAAATCCATTCTATAAAAGCGCTGCAAAGATAGAGTAAATTTGGAAAGAAAGCATGAAGCAAACCGTTTTTTCGCAAAAAGAAAGGTTGCTTCCGGAAAAGCTCTCCGAAAGCAACCTTCAATATCAATTCAGTGCCGACAACCTGTCAACGGATAATCCCTAATTTCGAACTTTCTACAAATTCAATGATATGGTTGATTTCCTTGCTGTTGGGCACTTGCTCACGGATACGGATCAGCGCATCGTGCTGCGACGTATTCGCCTTGTAAAGAATGCGGTAAGCCTGCGCGATATGCTTGATCAAAGTTTCCGAGAAACCAGCACGCTCCAGCACAATCGTATTGATGCTGTAAAATTCAATCGGCTCGTGCGCAGCTACAATGTAAGGAGGAATATCCCTCACGAAACGGCAGCCGCCCTGAACCACTGCATAAGTGCCCAGGCGGGTGTTTCCCTGCATCAGCACATTCGACGTAAGAATCGAATAGTCTTCAATGATGCAATTGCCGGAAACTTGCGATCCGTTTCCGATGATGCAGCTATTACCTACTTGCACGTCATGCGACAAGCGCGCTCCGGTCATGATAAAGTTTCCGTTACCGACCACCGTATCATGCCCTTTATGCGTACCACGGATTATCACTGCGTTCTCTCGAATCACGTTGTTGTTTCCTACATACGCGCAAGTGTCCTCACCCGTATAAGTGAAATCTTGCGGAACGGCAGCTACCACCGCACCCTGGTAAACGGTATTTCCGTTTCCCATACGCGCTCCGCTCATCAGGCTGGCATAAGGCATGATCACATTGTCGTCGCCTATCTCAACATTCTTGTCGATATAGGCAAACGGATGAACGGTGACGTTTTTTCCGATCTTTGCAGACGGATCAACATAAGCTAAAGGGCTAATCATAGTCATACACAATTATTTTAAGGTTAAATTAATTTCTACCGCCGCCCAATGCACTGTACAAGGAAACCACGGCCTGTATACGCTGCATATTGTCTGAAACTTCAGTCAACTGGGCACTCAGCAGACTTTGCTGTGCTGTCAGAATCTCCAGGTAAGTAGCATCACCGCTCTGGAACAAAGCCTTCGTATAAGTCACTGCCTTATCCAGCTGATCTACCTGCTGGCGATCCTGCTCCAGCTTCTTGTCTTGCGTATCATACAGACGCAAAGCGTTGCTCACTTCCTGTCCAGCTTCCAGAATTGTCTGCTGGTAGTTCATCTGCGCAATCTTCTCTTCAGCCTTCGACACCTTCAAATTAGCAATAAGCTGTCCGCGATTGAAGATAGGCTGCGCCAGCGAAGCCACAGCACTTAATATAGCCTTTCCGGGATTGACAATCGAACTTCCGGCACTGTTGGTCCATCCGGCCGTACCGCTGATTGTAATGCTCGGATAAAAAGCAGAACGTGCCTGATTTGTAGTATAATAAGCGCTTGCCAGAGTCATTTCGGCAACTTTCACATCCGGACGGTTTTCCAGCAACTGCAAGGGAACTCCTACCATGAGTTCATCCGGCATTACCTGTTCCTCCAGTGTGCTTCGGTCAATCTGCTGGGGAGTCTTTGCCAGCAAGATGCAAAGCGAATTTTCAGTTTCGCGCACCTGACGCTGCAAGTCCAGCAAAGAAGCCTGCACCTGATGATAAGCAGCGCGAATCTGTGCTACTCCTGCTTCGGTAGTCATGCCGGCAATCTTCATCGCTTCCATCGTACGTACATTCTCCTTGTATATAGCTACCGTTTCAGAAGTGATCTGCACTTGACGGTCAAGCATCAGCAGCGAGTAGTATGTATTGGCAATGCCGCAAATAATCTGCGAACGGACAGACTGCTGAGTATACTGGCTCTGCAAATAAGCCGCACGCTGTCCGCGTTTCGCATTCAGCAACTTTCCGAACAGATCAATTTCCCAGCTTGCGGCAACCGGAATCTGATACGTCTGGCTTGGCTTCATCTTGTCAAAACTGCTCAACGTTCCCTGCGGAGCAAAGTTTATGGAAGGCAAATAAGACAGTTTGGCTGCGGTAAGCATCGCTTTCGCCTCTTCCACACGGAGAATGGCGGCCTGCAAATCCACATTGCTGGCAAGTCCTTCCTCTATCAAAGCCTGCAGTTTCGGATCACGGAACACTTCCTTCCACGGAAGATTACCCATATTCGCCGTATCGGTAACAGCCAGCGTGTCCGTTTCTGATACCGGGTCACGATAGATGCCTGAAGCATCTATCGTTTCCGGACGATCATAAGCTCTGTAGATGTGGCAGCTGCTCATCATAGCAGCTACACACATCATTCCTATTATCTGTTTCTTCATTATTGTCTTGTCATTTAGCGTTTATTAGGAGTATACTGTTCTATTTCTGCTTCCACTTCACTTTCGTCCAAGCTATCCCATTCCATCGGTTTAACCTTTTCCTGCAGCCACTGGAATATCACGAACAGCACAGGCACAATGAAAATCTGGAATATCATGCCGATCAACATACCACCGATAGCGGATGCACCTAGCGTACGGTTACCATGAGCACCTACGCCAAAGGCAAACATCAACGGAAGCAAACCGATAATCATCGCCAATGATGTCATCAGAATCGGACGCAAACGGGCTGAAGCTCCGAGGACGGCGGCCCACGAAATGCTCATGCCTTGCTTGCGGCGATCAAGGGCAAACTCTACGATCAAAATCGCATTCTTAGCCAACAGACCCATCAACATGATCAATGCAATCTGCATATAAATATCGTTCGACATGGTTCCCAATATCATCTTCAATGCCGGAATGCTTCCCAAAGCAGAGAAGCCGTTCACAAACAGGAAGCTTCCCAACAGACCGCAAGGTATTGAAAGCAATACGGCCAACGGCAGCAGGTAACTTTCGTACTGAGCACTCAACAGCAAGTAAACGAACACAAGACACAATACAAAGATAATTCCCGTTGTATTTGTTGTCTGCGCTTCCTCACGCGCCATACCTCCCAATTCGTAACCGAAGCCGGCAGGCAAATCCTGATCTGCGACCTCAGCTATAGCCTGAAGAGCCTGTCCTGAAGAATATCCGGCTGCCGGAGATACCATCACCTGAATAGAAGTATACAGGTTGAAACGGCTGATCACATCCGGACCGTAGATTTTCTTCATCGAAACGAACTGTGAAATTGGAGCCATCTCACCGTCACTTCCGCGCACCTTAATGCTGTTCAACGACTCAAGATTCTTCGTTGCGTCCGGTTCTGCCTGAATCATAACACGGTACATCTTACCGAAGCTGTTGAAGTTGGAAGCGTAGATACCTCCGAAGTAGCCCTGCATCGTCGTCAAAATGTCGCTCGGACTGATACCAGCTTTTTTACAAGCGGCAGCGTCGATATCCATCTGATACTGCGGGAAACTCGGGTTGAAGTTCGTTGATGCAGAATTGATTTCCGGACGCTTCTGCAATGCGGCAATGTAGTCGTTTACAACCTGGAAGAAATGATCCAGGCTACCTCCGGTCTTGTCCTGCATATTCAACTCGATATCGGTCGAAATAGAGTAACCCGGAATCATAGGAGGCGCAAAGAACAATACCTGTGCATCCTTGAACAACTTCTGCGAACGCATAAACAATGATGCAACCACGATGTCAGAACTTTGCTGTGTTGTACGCTCTTCCCAGTCTTTCAACTTGATAATGATAGATCCGTAAGAAGGACCTTGTCCGCTACCGATGAAACTGAATCCGGAAATCACCGTGCGCGACTGAACAGCCGGATCCGCTGCAATCAAGCTGTCAACTTTAGTCAGCACTTCCTGAGCACGTTCCTGCGAAGTGCCCGGGGGCAAAGTCACAGAACCCATAATCGTACCCGTATCTTCATTCGGAACCATACCGGTAGGCGTAATGCTCATGAATACAACCAAAAGTGCAATCGCCCCGGCAACCAGACCCATTGACAGCCAACGCTTATGGATAAATGCAACGACACGTTTTTTGTATTTTGCCAGCAACGAGTTATACGACTTGTTGAACGAATCCTTGAACTTGTCAGTAGTCATTCCCGCAAAAGCCAGAACACTGATTACAATCATCACAATGCAGAGTACCGGATGTTCGCTAAAGCTGAAGAGCCCGAAAATCATACCCAAAATAGCAATAATCGTAAAGAGGATGACAATCTTCGGATTCATCCACCGGCCAAGAGCATCTGCATATCGGGCCACAAGAATCTTACGCGATTCCTTGTAAGCCGTACCCATACGCTCCTTCAGTGTAGCTTCGGAGTTATGCGGTTTCAAGAACAAAGCACACAAAGCCGGAGAAAGTGTCAAAGCGTTCAATGCCGAGAAACCGATGGCAATCGCCATAGTCAAACCGAACTGGCGATAGAAAGTACCCGCTGTACCACTCATGAAACTTACCGGAATGAATACGGACATCATCACCAGCGTAATGGAGACAATGGCACTGCCCAATTCACTCATAGCGTCAATAGAAGCTTCACGAGCCGACTTGTAACCTTGGTCCAACTTGGCATGAACCCCCTCGACGACGACTATGGCATCATCGACGACTATGGCAATGGCAAGCACCATCGCTGACAGAGTCAGCAAGTTGATACTAAATCCGATAAGTGTCAAGGCAAAGAAAGTTGCGATCAATGCAACCGGAATAGCAATCGCCGGAATCAGCGTAGACCGCATATCCTGCAAGAAGATATATACCACGATAAACACAAGGATAAACGCCTCAATCAGCGTTTTCACCACTTCGTGGATAGAAGCGAACAAGAAGTCATTGGCACTCTGCGCAATATTGATACCCAAACCTTCCGGCA
The DNA here is from genome assembly GCA_019550975.1 of Bacteroidales bacterium SW299. Lineage (GTDB taxonomy): Bacteria > Bacteroidota > Bacteroidia > Bacteroidales > Bacteroidaceae > Phocaeicola > Phocaeicola excrementipullorum. The sequence goes on from SDWH01000001.1 coordinate 399,474, forward strand.
GATTCTTCTCGTATTCGGCAAGCACCTTCTCCAGATTCTGAATGGTTTCGGTAGCATTGGTTCCCGCCATCTGGTAAACGATACAAGACACAGCTTTATGACCGTTAACCGTATTGTTGAAGTTGTAGGTCAGACGTCCCAGCTCCATTTCAGCCACGTCCTTCAAACGCAACACTTCACCATTAGAAAGCGACTTGATGACAATATCACCAAATTCTGTTGTGCTCGACAAACGTCCCTTATAACGGATTGTGTATTGGAAAGACTGATTGCCGCGTTCACCGAACTGTCCCGGTGCAGCTTCAACGTTCTGCTCTGCCAAAACACCTGTGATATCGCTTGGCACCAACTTGTATTGCGCCATCACATCCGGCTTCAACCAAATACGCATAGAGTAGTCAGTACCCATCACATTGGCATCACCTACACCGCTTACACGCTTGATTTCCGGAATCAGGTTGATACTTGCGTAGTTTTCGAGGAACTCGATATTGTATTTGTCTTCCTTGTCATACACCGAGAATACCATCAGCATCGAAGTCTGACGCTTCTGGGTTGTCACACCGACCTGAGTAACTTCGGCAGGCAGCAAACCCTGCGCCTGGGTTACACGGTTCTGTACGTTGACCTGTGCCATATCCGGGTCAGTTCCCTGATTAAAATATACAGTGATACGTGCCGAACCGTTGTTTGTTGCCGTAGACTGCATATACATCATGTTTTCCACACCGTTAATCTGGTCTTCCAGCGGAGAGATAACTGAATTCAGCACAGCCTGCGCATTGGCACCTGTATAAGTCGCACTTACCGAAACGGTAGGCGGCGCAATGTCCGGATACTGGGTAATCGGCAGCGTTGCCAGACCGATAAAGCCCAAGATTACCAACAAGATTGAGATAACGGTTGATAATACCGGACGGTTAATAAATCTATCTAGTTTCATTCTGTTCTATACCTATTATATTATATAAAGATATTTCATATCTGATCAATTAAACGCCGTAGCCAGATTGCCTTCCTTCTGGTCCTTCAAAGCCTGACGGTATTTGGCTTCCTTCTGAGCGGGAGTAATCGGAGTGATCTTCATGCCGTCGTTCAGACGAGTTACACCTTCCACGGCAATCTTGTCGCCCGACTTCAGACCGCCAAGAACGATATAGCTTTTGCCGTCATTCAAATTAGAAATCTGAATTTCGGTATACTTGACCGTACTGTCCGGCTGAAGAACATAAACGAACTTCTTGTCTTGAATTTCAACCGTTGCCGACTGAGGAACCAAAAGCACATTTTCCATTGTGTAAGGGAACACAACATTCGCCATACCGCCGCTTCGGAGCACATTGCTCTTGTTGGGGAAGATAGCGCGCATGCTCACTGAACCAGTAGTCTGATCAATGACACCGCTCACAGCATCAACTTTTCCTTTTTCACTATACATGCTTCCATCCGCCAGTTCCAACTGCACCGCCGGCATTTTTTCCAACTGCTCTTTCAGTGTACCGCCGGCTTTCGTCAGTGCCAGAAGCTCTTTCTCTGTCAGCGAAAAATAAACATACATATCACCGATCTGAGAAACCGTAGTCAACGGCTCCGCAACAGAGGGACTGACCAAAGCTCCGATACGATAAGGGAAAGTACCGATTACGCCGTCTGAAGGACTCGTCACTGTACAGAAGCCCAGATTCTGCTTGGCAGCCGTATAAGAGGCTTCAGCCTGTGCAAGGCTGGCCTTAGCTGTCAGCAAATTATTGACAGCAGTCTGATACTCAAAATCACTGATGATTTTCTGCTCGTGAAGCATCCGCTTGTTAGCTTCTGTTTCTGTTAAAGTTTTTAAATTAGCTTTGGCAGATTCAACTCCAGCCGCAGCCTGATCGAAAGCTGCCTTGTATTGAGTCGGATCAATCTGGAACAAAGCCTGTCCCTTATGTACAGTCGCACCTTCGTCAACACACAACTTCACAATAAAGCCACTCACCTGAGGACGGATCTCAATGTCCTGTAAACCTCTGATAGTAGCCGGGTACCGTTTGGCCTGCTCACTGGAAGTAGACTGTACTTCCTGCACTGCAAACTGGTCGTCACCCATCGTTCCGCCTTGACTTCCGCAAGCGGTTAACATTGATATCCCCACTGCGAACAGGGCTATCCGGCTAAAAGAAAAACTCTTGTTTCTTTTCATTTCCATATTATCCATCTTATAAAAATTAATGTTTTACCTTAAATAAATTAGAAGTTTTTCATATATACACATCTTTTTCAGTCTGCAAATATAGGAAAAAATCGGTGTGGGGAAATCTTAATTAACTAAGAATAACCATAAAACGAAGTTTGTGCGATTTTATCTGACCAACTGGCAAATTTAACCGACCAACAAATTAACAAACACAATCAATTTGCAGAAATTAAATATAAAAAATCTTCTATTTGTCATTTTATTTCTACATTTGCGTGCATTTCATTTTTGAAACTTACCAAATTCATTATAAGTATGACAAAAATTACTAGAGAAGCCGCCCTGCTCTATCACTCGCAGGGCAAACCGGGAAAGATCGAAGTCGTCCCGACCAAGCCTTACCGAACACAAACCGATTTATCATTGGCCTACTCCCCCGGAGTAGCTGAACCTTGCCTGGAGATCCAGAAAAATCAAGAAACTGCATACGACTATACAGACAAAGGGAATCTGGTTGCCGTAATTTCAAACGGTACAGCCGTGCTTGGACTGGGCGATATCGGCGCACTGAGCGGCAAGCCGGTAATGGAAGGTAAAGGGCTGCTTTTCAAAATATATGCCGGCATTGACGTGTTCGACATTGAAGTAAACGAAAAAGACCCGGACAAATTCATTGAGGCGGTCAAAGCCATCGCTCCAACCTTCGGCGGAATCAACCTCGAAGATATCAAGGCCCCCGAATGCTTCAAGATCGAAGAACGTTTGAAAGAAGAACTGGACATCCCGGTAATGCACGATGACCAGCACGGAACCGCAATCATTTCAAGCGCAGGTCTTCTGAATGCGCTCGAAGTGGCAGGGAAAAAGATTGAAGATGTGAAGATTGTCGTAAACGGCGCAGGAGCCTCGGCTGTTTCCTGCACGAAACTTTACATTTCACTTGGTGCCCGCCTGGAAAACATCGTAATGCTCGACAGCAAAGGAGTCATTTCAAAACAGCGCACCGACCTGAACGAACAAAAGAAATACTTCGCAACCGACCGTACAGACATCCATACATTAGCCGAAGCTATCAAGGGTGCAGACGTATTCCTCGGCCTTTCAAAAGGAAACGTACTGTCACAGGATATGGTGCGCAGCATGGCCGAAAATCCGATCGTATTTGCCCTGGCAAACCCGACACCGGAAATCTCCTATGAAGATGCCATGGCTTCCCGTCCGGATGTACTGATGGCTACCGGACGTTCGGATTATCCCAACCAGATCAACAACGTGATCGGATTCCCATACATCTTCAGGGGCGCACTGGACACCCGTGCAACCGCCATCAATGAAGCGATGAAACTGGCTGCTGTACGTGCTATCGCAGGACTTGCCAAGCAACCAGTTCCTGACGTAGTCAATGCGGCCTACCATGTAAACAACCTGACTTTCGGACGCGACTATTTCATACCGAAACCGGTCGACCCGCGCCTGATTACAGAAGTGTCCATGGCTGTAGCCAGAGCTGCAATGGAATCTGGAGTGGCTCGCAAGCAAATCACCGACTGGGATGAATACAGAAACCACTTGAAGGAACTGATGGGACAAGAAAACAAACTGACCCGCCAGTTATATGAAACGGCACGGCGCGACCCGCAACGTGTGGTATTTGCTGAAGGCATTCACCCGAATATGCTGAGAGCCGCCGTATTAGCCAAATCAGAAGGACTCTGCCATCCGATTCTTCTAGGAAATGAAGAACGTATCGAAAAGCTCGCTAAAGAACTAGAGCTGAGTCTGGAAGGAATCGAAATCGTCAATCTCCGCCATGACCGCGAGGCAGAACGCCGCGAACGATATGCACGCATCCTCAGCGAAAAACGCGCCCGCGAAGGAGCAAACTACCAGGAAGCCAACGACAAGATGTTCGAGCGCAACTATTTCGGCATGATGATGGTAGAAACAGGCGAAGCTGACGCCTTCGTAACCGGACTGTATACCAAATATACCAATACAATCAAGGTGGCCAAAGAAGTGATTGGCATTCAGCCGGGCTACAAGCACTTCGGAACCATGCATATCCTCAATTCCAAACAAGGCACTTACTTCATCGCTGATACCTTGATCAACCGCCATCCGGATACTGATGCGCTGATCGACATTGCAAAACTGTCGGCCAAGGCCGTACGCTTCTTCAACCAGGAGCCGATTATGGCCATGCTGTCATACTCCAACTTCGGTTCTGATCAGGAAGGAAGCCCCGCTAAAGTACACGAAGCCGTTGCCTACATGCAGAAAGAATATCCGGAATTGGCTATTGATGGCGAAATGCAAGTGAAATTCGCCCTTAACAATGCGCTGCGTGACGAAAAATATCCGTTCACACGTCTGAAAGGGAAAGATGTCAATACGCTGGTATTCCCGAACCTGACCTCAGCAAACGCAACTTACCAGCTGATTCAGGGAATGAGCGAAACAGAAGTAATCGGACCGATCCAGATGGGACTGAACAAACCGATCCACTTCACCGACATCGAAAGTTCTGTGCGCGATATCGTCAACATCACAGCCATTGCATGTATTGATGCCATCGTAGCAAAAAAACTGAAAGAAAACGAATAAACGCCAATCAGGCTGATTGAATCAGGACACAGAGCCACAGAGCCACAGAATCTTGACCGCAAACATCTGTGACAATGCGCCTCTGTGTTCGTTTTTTATTACACTTCACCTTTTAAAAACTATGCGAAAACCTCTCAACAATGCACAATGCATCACGCTGACCCTCCTTTGGGCAGCCCTCTGCTTCATCGTACTCACCTCTGCACCGAAAATTGACGGACCGCTGACAGTTATGCTCATCATATCCGGAGCACTTGTGTTTATCCCTATCATAAAGTCCATAAAAAGCAGGAACAAATAATCACTTAGGCACAATAAACACAGCAAACAAGTTAAATTGATATTTTTCCATCATTTTTATTTATCAATTGTTGCATAAATCAAAAAAAAGATATACTTTTGGCACATCAAACGACAAACAGCAACTGATTAGAAAAGAAAACTAACCAATAATAAATAACGATAATCTTTTTGACTTATGAATGCAGCTAAAGTATTGGAAGATCTGAAAAGAAGATTTCCGAACGAACCTGAATACCATCAGGCGGTAGAAGAAGTGTTGGGAACAATAGAAGAAGAATACAACAAGCACCCTGAATTCGACAAAGTAAACCTTATCGAGCGTCTGTGCATTCCCGACCGTGTATACCAGTTCCGTGTAACATGGATGGATGACAAAGGCAATATTCAGACCAACATGGGTTACCGTGTACAGCATAACAACGCAATCGGCCCGTACAAAGGCGGTATCCGTTTCCACAGCTCTGTAAATCTGGGTATTCTGAAATTCCTTGCCTTCGAACAGACTTTCAAGAACTCGCTGACCACCCTTCCGATGGGAGGAGGAAAAGGCGGTTCCGACTTCTCTCCGAGAGGCAAATCAAATGCAGAAGTAATGCGTTTCTGCCAGGCTTTCATGCTGGAATTGTGGCGTCATATCGGTCCCGAAACTGATGTACCAGCCGGTGATATAGGTGTAGGCGGACGTGAAGTCGGCTATATGTTTGGCATGTACAAAAAGCTGACCCGCGAATTCAGCGGTGTACTGACCGGAAAAGGACGCGAATTCGGAGGCTCTCTGATACGCCCGGAAGCAACCGGATACGGAAACATCTACTTCCTGCTTGAAATGCTGAAAACGCGCAATATAGACATCAAAGGCAAAACCTGCCTGGTATCCGGCTCGGGCAATGTGGCTCAGTACACTGCTGAAAAGCTGATCGAACTGGGAGCAAAAGTTGTTACCATGTCTGATTCCGACGGTTATATCTATGATCCGGACGGCATCGACCGCGAAAAGCTGGACTACATCATGGAACTGAAGAACCTGTATCGCGGACGCATCCGTGAATATGCAGAAAAATACGGCTGCAAGTATGTACCGGGCGCACGCCCCTGGAATGAAAAAGCTGACATCGCGCTTCCGTCTGCAACTCAGAACGAAATAAACGGAGATGATGCAAAAGCACTGGTAGCCAACGGTGTCTTCGCCGTTTCAGAAGGAGCCAACATGCCTTCTACTCCGGAAGCCATCCGTGTATTCCAGGATGCAAAGATTCTTTATGCTCCGGGAAAAGCGGCAAACGCCGGCGGCGTGTCAGTATCAGGTCTGGAAATGACCCAGAACTCAATCAAACTGAGCTGGAGCCAGGAAGAAGTGGATGAAAAACTGAAAAGCATCATGAAGAATATCCACGAAGCCTGCGTGAAGTACGGAACCGAACCCGACGGATACATCAACTACGTGAAGGGTGCCAACGTTGCCGGCTTTATGAAAGTTGCCAACGCAATGATGGCTCAAGGTATCGTATAAGCCCAGATTATTGTTCCGTAATCTAAATCACTCCCGGTTCTGTTTGCAGGCAGAACCGGGATTTTTTGTATATACATTTCCATATCTCATCCATTTACACTATTTTTGCACAAACCTTAATATGAAATAATCATGAGATACCTTGACCCCAAAGCAGACCTGACCTTCAAAAAAGTGTTCGGCGAACACCCCGACCTTATCAAAAGCTTGTTGAATGCCCTTCTTCCCTTTGAAACTCCTGAAGAAGAAATCAACGAGATAGAATATCTTACACCAGAGCTGGCTCCAGAAACGCCTTTAAAGAAAAACAGCATTGTCGATGTGAGATGCCGGGACAAACGCGGACGCCAGTTTATCGTTGAAATGCAGATGTTATGGTCGTCAGCTTTCATGCAAAGGGTACTGTTCAACGCATCCAAGGCTTATGTACGGCAGCTTGACGGCAAAGAAAAATACGAACTCCTCCAACCGGTATATTCGCTCAGCCTGGTAAACGAGGTATTTGCTCCCGACATAGAAGATTTCTACCACGATTATCGCATCGTACAAATACAGCATACGGACAGAATCATCGAAGGCCTGCGCTTTATATTCGTCGAACTGCCCAAATTCACTCCCCATACATACAGTGAAAAGAAAATGTATGTCTTGTGGCTGCGCTATCTAACAGAGATCAACGGAAAAACACGAGAAATACCGCAAGAATTACTGGACAATCCGGAAATCAAGAAAGCTGTGACTCTCCTTGAAGAATCGGCCTTCAGCGATGCCCAACTACTCGGATACGATGATTTTTGGGATGCGGTACGCGTAGAACAAACACTGGTCAGTGATGCCTTGCAAAAAGGAAAGCAAGAGGGCATACAGGAAGGCATGAAACAAGGCATGAAACAAGGCATACAGGAAGGCATGAAACAAGGCATACAGGAAGGTATGAAACAAGGAGAACGAAATAAAGAAGTACAAATAGCGAAAAAGCTCAAGGCGATGGGTATGGAAACAACACTCATCATACAGGCTACAGGGCTTACAGCCGATGAAATAGCCGAACTGTAGAACAAAGATGATAGTTACCCCGCAGCAGCCTTCCGACTTCTGCGGGGCAAACATCAGACGCTGCAAGAAACAGTCAATATGAATTTTCCAGACAATTACGCATTCATTCAGAGAATCGGAATGAAATGACATTGCATTTCCCTCCTTCAATCTTATCCAAAGTATAGTCACGGCTGAATCGTTCTCCATCTACATTCTGAAAAGTCAGGGTACATGCCGGCACTTTTCCCTCTTCATGATAAAAATAGAGATAATTCTCTTCACCGAACTGCTCATAATCCAAAATCACAGTCCGGTCATTATAGACAACCTCAAGTCTTGTATTTTCCGGGCTGAGATATTGGCTGAAAGCCTCATCCAATACAAACGACACGCCAAAATTATAGAGTGACGCTTCGACTGTCACGGTTTCAGGAATCTCACTTTCCTCAATGACAAATTCTTTTTCGCCGTAAAACACAGGCTCGCCCCAGTCTCCGTCTTCCAATGTCCGGTAGGTGGAATAGGCAGCGTTGTAGGCCTTAGCCGTATAAGTTCCGACAGGAAGTTTCATCCGCTCCGGAAGAGCTTCACCCGGCGCGACGGAAAGAAGTTTCTTTTCTCCCTCCCAAACCTCCACATACAACTCTTCTGCATCGGCTGCCGGCAAAGCACGGCTGTAAGGACTGTTTACATTTTCTACTTCTGCCACCACGCTTTTCAGGGAAAGATACCCATAAGCCTCCACCCCGGCAGAAAGTTCCTCTTTCTGGCAACCGGCCAGCAAAAAAAGTCCGAACAACAAATATAGAATATTCCGTTTCATCAGCAACACAATTTATTTATCGTAATTCAATTGGAAAGAATCCAGCCAGAACTGGCTGCCTATGAGATAAGCGTTCGTATATCCTTCCCAAAGACTGGCATCTCTAAACTTATTTTCCAGATGATCTTTGTCTTCCATTGTACCGGCCTTGAAAAGAATCTTCACATGCGAAACGGACAATTCTTTGGCCAAATCATTATAGACTATGTCAATCGTACGGGATGAATAATCAGCTACTGATTCACCGCTCTGAAGACGAGCCTCACCAACAACCGTCTCAACACCGTCCGTAACATTGAGCAAAACCGCCTCTATCAAGTACTCATCACCGTTATACGGAGATGCCTTATATGTAAAGCTCAACGAAGTGGGACGTATATAAGCCTCTCTTGCACTTATCACATCAGTGGAAGCATCATAATTTCCTACACAAACAATACCTGAGGATATATTATAGATTACACTTCCGGACTTGTTTCCAAAATTGCAAGTGTTTCCTTCTCCCCAGCCGATAACCGTCATATAAGCGACTGTGCTTCCATTCTCCTCCACAGGCAAAGTACTTGACTTCGACACATAAAAGGCGTTGACTCCACGGTCATGGCAAGTCAACTCATTCCGAGTACCAATCCAACCCCCATCAAAGACATACAACGGATTGTCTTTCTTGGGATACTTCATTGAATAGCCTTCATCGAAAGTTGAGTTCGGAACCATAAACGCTTCATAAGTCTTTACATCCACCACATCGGTCACATATTTTTTAAATTTTCCGCGCACCTGATAAGCTGTTCCCGGAGCGAGTCCTGCAATCAGACTGTCAGCGGAAGAAGTCCACGCTGTTCCGTTCATGCTATATTCATATGTCATCCCCTTACGGATCACATCCGCATCACCGTGAGCGACCTCCGTTGTAGCCGTGAACTGTTTTGTCCATGTGTTCCCCGGATAGACCATCAAGCTGAAGTCCGGCGCATGAGTCTGGATAGTATAAGTCTGTTCACCCTCCAGCGCACGATTGTTGGCCTTCACCTCATCCAAAGCAATGACATTAGACAGCACCTCGCCTTCCTTTCCGGACAGTCTCGCCACCAGAGAGCTAAAGTCCAATGATACCTCCTTCTCCCCGACAGAAGGAAGCGCAACGCCCGCACCGGTCAGTGCAGCCCGTGTCTCTTCCGTCAGTTCAGACAAGACATAAGTTCCGTTCAAGGTCTGATAGGTCTCGTCGTCAAAATCGAGTGTAAATTTCAGTTCCTGCAATGGAGAAGAAAGCTTGAAGTCAAACCTGACATCCGGAGTTTCCGTCTCATACATGAGCAACGTATTGCCCCCATCAAATCCCACGGCTGTAACCTTAGGTTTCGGAAGCCACTCCATCGGAACGGTTTCTTCCAGAGTAACACTTTCCACGTCTGCGCCTACCACAGAAAGAGGGACATCATACTTTTCCGTTTCCGGCGAAAGAGTGAGTTTCAAATGGTCGCCCGCCTGAAGCACAGACGGAATGCTTTCCAACTTTACGACCCTTTCAGTCCCGTCTCCCTTCAGAATGCCATGAAAAAACACTTCAAATGCAGAACCAGCCCTAAAATAGGCACTCTCCGCCACATCTTCTATCCTGACACTCTCTCCGCCTGCCTTTACCTCCACACAATAACTGCGATAGACATCCTCAAAAGATTTCTTTGAATTGTCATAGACAACGGAGAGCAACGAATTAGCCACTTTACAGGCAATCGTCACAGGAGTTGTCTGTCCGCCAATCACTTCCGCCTCCTTCACCTCACCGTAAAAGTAAGGTTCATCCAATGCCAGCACAGGATTGTCCCCGTACTCCGCAACCAAGCCATAAGTACCTTTTCTAACCTCTATCACCTCTTCCTCGGAAGGGACCACACCAGAATAAACGCTCTTTCCCGTCTGCGTCTCCTTTATTTCAAGAAAAAATTCAGAAACGGGAATGTTCAGTTCCTCCGGCAGGGCGCGCGAACCGGAATCATCCACACCTTCTGCCAGTCTCACCAGAAAGCCCGTCTTTCCTCCCGTCACCGACGCATCATCCTTCTGACAAGCAAACAGAAGAAGCCCCATGCATCCCATCCACAAATAATTCAGATATTTCATCATGACCGTATTTTCCTCATTCATAAATCAGTTCAAAATTGTCAAGCCACAGCCGGCTACCGTCACCACCCGTAAACAAATTCCCATATTTGCTGGAACTGCATACGATTATCAGATACTTCGGAGCCACATCTGTACGATAGTATTCCAAGTCCACGTCTACCTGAGCATACCCGTTCCGCTCGCTTCCTGTCACATTCACCCCCGACTGATATTCGCCATAAGCGACCACCGAAGGCCCTTTCTTGTCGAAGACATCAAAATTACGGGTACGGATAACCACCTTCTCCGTAGTCAAGGCAATATAAACATGACACGTGTCATTTCTTCCTTTCATGTAATCCCAGTCATCCCGGTCGCTGGAAGAGTGATTGATTGTAGAAGTCTCGTATTTCACATGCATACGCAACGCTGAAGGAAAAGCTTCAAACTCCCGACCCAATGTCAGAACGCCGTGCGTACCATCCACTTCAAAGTCCCCGATGAAGAGATTGCCGGCTGCAAGTTTCATCGTCAGCCATTTGGTCTGCAGAAGTGCGGCTCTTCCATTTCCATCGCAAGTTTCTTCCGTGGGCACCGTATTACTGTCCGCAATGGTAGTCGCGCCCTTGTTTCCTGTAGTCCAGAAAGGAGTCGCCCCCTGCGCCACCGGATGCCACAGATTACGTCCTCCCTGCGTTGTCTCGCTCCACCAGTCATCCAGTCCTCCGTTTTCAATCTGAGTGGCCGGAGCCGTTGTGAATGTCTGCTCCTCACCGGCCACACCATCCACCGAAACACGATAACTGTAGGCCGTTGCACCGGACAGTCCGGTCAGTTCCGCCGTATAGCGAGTTCCGTTCACCTGCACATCCGCAACCGGTGTCCATCCGGAAGCACCCGATTTCTTATATTCGACCACCGGTGTCTTTCCTCCCTGAACGGTTCCGCTTATCGTAGCGGACGTAGTTCTTGCAAAAGCTTCCGATGAAGTAGCATCCTCTTCAGTGTGGTAAACATATACAGTCCACTCCTGAGCAGTCTCTTCCCATCCGCGAGACACCTGGAACTTCTGCGGTCTGGAAAAGTCATGTACGGTGGAAGGTTCAGGAGTCACCGTTCCGGAAGTGCCTCCCAGATTCATCGTGTTCACCTGAATATTGCTCAAGTCCTGGTCGGGAGCCACATAAATGATGGCTATCCGGTTTTCGACATCCACTACCGAACGGATTTGTCCCATCACGTCAATCTCCCGTTCAATAATCTGGTTGACGGTAACGGTCCACTTATAATCCTGATAAGTCTGCAGGATGAAAGAAACCGGTCGGGAAAAGTCCACTCTGGTATCTTCCGTATTGCCGGGCTTTTCAAACCCTTCCGAAGGGAATTTTTCAACATCCACACACGCAGCCTCATCCGCCAGAATCTTCGCCCCCTCCGACACCGTAAACCTCGTGACACGAAGGGTGGTAAGGTCAACCGTATCATCCACATAAAGTGTCACCGTATGGTTCGAGGTACTGATCTGGGCCTGAGTACCGGTACCGCCCGGAGCCGCACATTGCCCTTCCACCTCAAACGATTCAATGTTTCCCTCCACGATGGGATAAGGTATATCATTCTCTATCTTGCAGGCCTGCAATGCCAGCAGTCCCGCCATCATCATATAACAAACTGTCTTTTTCCTCATATCCTGATTGCTGAAAGGTTACAAATAAAACGTCATGCCGATATTGATGGAAAACAAATTGATCTTGAAGTCACCGGAAGAAGTGCGGCGCTTGCCGTGCTCCACCTGGTTCGTCTTCTGGTCGACCCATTTGAAATTAAATCCCATCACACCCATCGACACCTCCACTGCGGCCCAGTCGGTCACGAAAGCGGAAACGCCGGGCGCGAATCCGATTTCCAGACTGTGAGCGGTTTCAAACGTCCCGTCATAGCTCGTCCCTGAACCGGTAGAATTTTTCCCGCGTGCATATCCGTAAGTCAGACGACATTCATTGAAAAGGCCGAAAATCTTGCTTCTTCCCACCGGCATGTAAGTGCGCAGGAAACCGGAGACTTCATAACTCTGTTCCAGATAATACACATCGTCCAGACTGATGTTGAAATCCTCTCCCAGATTCAAGTCGAAGTTCCCCAAATCCAGATAAGTGCGGTTATAGGCGAAACGGACACCCGCCGCCATGTTGTCACGGAAACAATATCCGACAAAAGGGCTGACACCGAAATCATATCCCCGGCCTTCAATGTTCTTCAGGACAGTAAAATTCAGATTGTCTTCCTCATGCTCAGAATAAGAGACAATGCCTCCCGCCAGCACCTGGCCTTTCGGGATGAACACATGCTTCTGTATTTCGCGGTCAATGCGCTGCACGCGATGAGGATTGATGGCTGATGCAGCAAGTGTGCCACCCAGCAGCAATGAAAGGAGTAAAAGTTTAGTTTTCATTTATTTACATAGATAACCGAAAGAGGAGAATGTTCACACATTTCCTCTTCCGGTCAGGATTATTAAAGAATTTCTCTGTTATTGAATGGCAGGTTCACCGTCATAAACCAGCTCAAATTCATCAATGAGCATCACACTCTTGGTACTTCCGGTAAAGTAATCTCCATATTTGCTTGCAGAAGCCACCACGATGATATACTTCGGAATGCGGGTCAGGTCGCGGTATTTCAGATCAATGGTAAATTCTTGCCATTCGCCTGTACCTTTCGCCTCCTCATCCGTGATGCTGCCGTACGCAATGATACTCGGATTGTTTTCCGTATAGTCAATGGCATTCTTATACATGAAGTGTTCGGGGTCGTCCGCGTCCAATGTATTGTCTATCTCGAAAGCGTAGTTCTGTCCTCCGCCGTCCAGACCGTCATTGTCTGCCAGAGCGATATAGATTGAACACAAGTCTCCTCCCGTCGCCTGCAGTTCCGACTTTCTGGAATCAGTGCCTGAAGGATAATCGACATCCGTTCCGCGTGTATATTTGAACCATCCCTTCAACTGTACAGGACGGGAAGTGAACGGCTGGCCGAAGAAAAGCTTCGCTCCCATCGGACTCATCACCGTTTCATAATAGTGTCCGGTGTACAGATTGCCGGCCGCAAATTTTCCAATGCCGAAAATTCCCACAAACTGAGATGCCAGTCTGGCCGCGCTGCCTGATTTCACGTCACTCGTTTCTTGCTGCGTCGGATTCTTGCTCATCATCGCCGCACCCAGATTACCTGAATCCCAGAAAGAGTTCAAATACTCTTTATGGTTGTCAAACGAAGTGGCTTCCGCTTCAAGGATAGGATACCACGCCTTCTGGTTCTGATACCAGTTGTCGAAACTTCCGTTATACAATGCCGTTGCAGCCTCCGTAGTGAATTCCTTTACATCGCTCACAAATTCCTCTTCTCCGTACACCATACGGTATTCGTAAACCGTTTCCGGATCAAGAGAAGCGGCGGTTCCCTTGTAGGTGCCTTCACTCAGTTCTGCCGGTACGCTCAGCCATTCCGCCGCATCTTTCTTGCGGTACTGGAAAGACATTTCCGCCGGTGTCAGTTCGTCTTTCGTAGCCACCACACTACCGGTCAGATAAGCCAGCTTGGCCCAGGCATTTGCTTCACCCACAGCCAATTGTGTAGTAGGAGCAGTCGGAATATAGAACGTATAAGTGTAAGTCTTTGTAGACGGGTCGACCGTAACGGTTACATTTCCGTCTCCGTTATTGTCCACCACAAAATAGTTCAGGATATAATGGTCGCGGGCCTTCACTCCTTCGATCACATTTTCCTGCGTATTGGTCACGCCGTTCTTGTTGGTAGCAGAAACCACCGCCTTCAGATCCGTTACAGGGAAATAGCCCGACTTGTCGGTCTCTCCCATGGTGAACGTCAGCGGAGAAATGCCCGCATCGTCCGCATTGTCGTCCACATCCACATGGGCGGAAGCAAACGCGTTGCGGAAAGACGGGTCGAATGTAACTGTCACCTTCACATTGGCCAACGTACAGGTGACTGTTTCGTTCACTTCCTTATTTTTCTCGATGGTAATGTCCGCACTTCCTGCATAATAAGGCTTGTCAAAGCCAGAAGTCGCGCCGTCGAATCCGGCGGAAGAAGCCTTCAGCGTATAGCTTCCCACCGGAAGCGCAATCTGCTCGCCGGCCCAGTCTTCCCAATTAGAAGTCTCCTTTACCACTTCACCCTCTGCCGAAATTATCTGGACGGCAATCTGTTCGGGATTATAGATTTCTTCGCCGGCACGGCTGTTGGTGTAAGTGTTCACTCCAAGCGACAGACGCAGGTAGCCGACATTGCTGCTCGAAAGCTCATCTTCGTTCTGGCAGGCAGAAAGCGCGGCGACCAAACAGCATATAATGAATGTAAACCAATTCTTTTTCATAACACGTCAATTAAATATTAATGGTCAAAGTAGCTGACTGCTGGTTCCCGTTCGCGTCAATTACAGTCAATGTAAAATCATGCTTGCCTGCAAAGTTAGCCAGCAAACCGAACAATGTTTCAGACATAGTGAATGTGTATTCCGTCGCACCCGCCTGAGGCAAAGGGAACAGTGAGGACAAACTGGCAGCACTTTCGCTGGCCAGATCCATACCGTCGCCATCTACAAGTCCCATGTCGCGGACCATGCCTTCGAACGTGGAGTTGGTTGTCGCAATTTTCACATAGACGCTCTTGATGCCATTCTTCACATCCATCACTACGGCTACATCTGTAGGATAAGCTCCTCCGGAAACGGTCACGCCGTTTTCCAGATAACCTGTTCCGTTATCACTGATCACGATTTCGTCTGTCGGCTCAGGTTCTTCTCCGCCTCCCGGTTCCGTTACATCCTCCACAGGAATCTCTACCGTTTCGTTCGTGTCGCCGAAAGTCAGATCCACCGTAATGTCAAAGCTGATCTGCGGACGGTTGCCCGGTTCTTCCGTGCCGTCAATGTCAAGCTTGATGTCGAGTGCTTCACCGCCGGCAAAGAACTGGCTGTCGTCTTCATATACCTCGTCAGCATCGGTCTTCGAGAAAGTCTTCTGCCAAGAAATCGTCCTCGCTTCCGCATCGGAAGTCACTCCCGTAAAGTTCAATGTCAGAGTAGAAACCTCATCTTCTGCCAGATACCAGTAAACCGGTTCTTCCCCCTTTTCAGTGAAAGTCAGCACACTTTCCTTGCCATTGTCCACCGTAATTGTCCACGACGAGAACTTGGCTCTGAAATCATCGCCATAGCCCATCGCCACCTTGGTGTTCATGATCTTGCACACCACCTCAGCCTGCGAAGTGATATCCTTTGAAATGACAAGCTCCTGACTTCCGCCATAATAAGGCGAAGCCATCTGCTTTGCGATTTCACCTTCCGTATGCGCCTTTACGTTATAGGTTCCCACCGGAATGCGCACCGGATTCTCCATATCTTTATAAAATCCGCTGTACACGGGTTCTGCGGCACCTTCCGTTCCGACCACTTCCACATACATATCACCTGCCGACGGCACATTCCCTTCCGCACGGCTCGTGCCCTGCACGTCCACAGCCAGTTCCAGCGCACCCATATCCGATGCGGATCCGCCTTCTCCCCGCAACTCATCCTTCAGTTCACACGAAGAGACACAAGCCACCAGTGCGGCACTCAAAGCGAATATACTAATATTTCTCATATATGTTCTGTTTTTAAATTCCGTTCATTCGTTTATTTCTGATTCACCCAATCGGACGGCACCTCAATGTCCTGCTCGATGTCGTTCGTAGTCGTGTCGATCGAGATGCTTACATTCAGGCTTCCTTCAGACTGTTCCACCTTCGGACTTACATTGATTGTCATCCCGTCAGAAGGACTCATCACGTATTCTTTCGCGATTTCTGCCGGTTTCCCGTCTCTCGTATAAGAAATGACAGCCGTCACTCTCTCTTCCTGCTGCACTTTCAGATAAACCGGATCGACAGCATCCTTCGACCATACAAAGCTCTCGCTTCCCAAAGCCACAGTCTTGAATGTCACAGACCAGTCTGAAAAATACTGCGACATCGTATCGGCAAACTTCACCGTCACTTTCGCGCAGACCGGCCGGCAGACCACTTTTACAGAAGTAGCCTCGGCTTCCGTGCCGTCGACTGTCACATCACCGCTCAGCCCTTCCACATACATCGTCTCCGTAGAAGCCGGCACATCCTCTCCATAGAACGCCTTCACCTGATAAGTTCCGGCCGGAACGGTCACTTTGGAAGGAAGTTCCGCGTAGCTCCATTCCTGCTCCACGCCTGAATTACCCAGCAACTGCACCGTATAGTTGTCCAGTTCCTTATAGTCGGCTTCATCCAGAGCTCTGGAACGGAAGCCCGTATCAGCCTGCACGTCAAAGGCAATCGTGCCTTCACCTGAAGCCAGCACATCCTCGTCGGATGAGCATGAAGCGACGAAAGCCCCTGCACACAGAAGACATCCGCCCCACCACATTCTCATGTTTACCATATTTTTCATCCTATTTAGTTATTTTTCGGTTGCAAAGTAACAACAGTTCCCAAAACTCCACAAGGTCTATTTTTATTATTTTTGTTCTGTTTTTTTCCATAGATAAAATTCGCCAGGTCTAACACCTTATATAATAAACATTATACGATAACTCCCCGAAAATTTATCGCCTAAATTTTAGATTACAAAATAGGCCGTCATTCGAGACAAAATAAGCCGTCATCCAAAACAAAATAAGCCGTCATCCAAAACAAAATAAGCCGTCATCCAAAACAAAATAAGCCGTCATCCAAAACAAAACAAGCCGTCATTTTTCCCAAACCAGCCGCATGTGCCGGAAAAAAGAATTTTCACCTGCCACCAGTTGACAGTTGGCGATGAAAAGCGTATATTTGCACCTGCATCCCATAACATCCCGTCTATGTCAACAGCCAAGAACAACATGGAAAAAGAACTTCCCAAAATAGACCTGCCGGAAGACTGGGTCATCGGGACAGGAATCAACAAAGAACTGCTGGGACTGTACACCAACTATCCCGTGCGTCTGAAATGCGAAATATTCGTGCTCTGCCTGGAAGGTACGGTAGAGGCTTCGGTCAACCTGAACCACATCACAGTAAAGGCGAACGATTTCGTCACGCTCACTCCGGGAAGCATCTTCCAGATAAACAGCATCGAAGGCGACCTGAACATCTATTTCATGGGATTTTCATCGAAATACATCGAGCAGACCAGCCAGTCGCGGTCTATGCTCGACGCCATCTACTTCACCCTGGGACGTCCGGTCTTCTCGCTCAAGAAAGAAGGGGTGCAGCTCATGGAACAATATCTTCAGTTCCTCATCAACATATACGAGCATTTCCCCGACAAAATCAAAAACGACATCACCCCGAACCTTTACGCAGACATCCATAAGGGAATCTCCATCATCTACAAGAGCATCCCTGCGGAAGAGAAGCCGGCCATTTCGAAAAGCGAACAGATTTTCAGGAATTTCAACCAGCTGGTGATGCAGCACTATATGCAGAACCGCAATGTGGCATGGTATGCGGAACAGTTGGGAATCACCCACGCGCATCTCTGCACGACGGTAAAGCAGGTGTCGGGAAAAACCTGCATCGATATCATCTCGTCCATCGTTATTATGGATGCAAAGTCACAGCTCAAGTCAACCAATCTGTCTATCCAGGACATATCCGACTCGCTGAACTTTGCCAACATGTCGTTCTTCGGAAAATATTTCAAACGGTATGTGGGAATGAGTCCGCTGGAATACAGAAACAACGGATAAAACAATCATGCAAATATACGCAGAGTCATAAAAAAACCTCCCCGACGGGGAGGTTTGAAAGCAGTTAGAATATCACACCCAGACGAAAACCGACGTTACTCTGTCCGTCTATAGGAACAGTCAGCGTTTGCGTCTGATTGGTTGCATAGCTGTAGTATCCGGCAATATGAAATCCCCAGTGCTTTCCGGTCGGATAAATCTTCAAGCCAATTTCAGGAGATACATAAAATCCCCATCCATCGTCATACAGCCCGGTTGCAGCGTAATAAGTGGTGTTACGCGCAAACATCGCGCCGACTTTCACACCGATATAAGGCTTGCAGTACCTGTTTGTAGACAAATTGAACGCCGCAGTCAGTCCGAAAGGAACCTGAAAAGCCGAACGCTGCTGGTCGGTGGTCAGAGATTCTGTAGGCGAAAGGGCCAACGTCTGGCGTCCGATATACTTATGGTTGGTGTGAAACGAAGCAAACAGACCCGCTTCCCAACGAGGCGTGAAACTGTAAGTCAGTTCATAGTTCATTCCCCACCCGCTCAACTTGTCAGCAAAATCAGCAGACAACGGAGCGTTCATTTGCCAGTCTACCTTCAGACTCATCTTAGACATATCACATTGTGCAAAGCTCCGGGCAGACAGTCCCAGCAAGACAACACACAAAAACAGCGCTTTTTTCAGCAATTTATCCATTGTTTTCATTTGACATCCTCCTCGATTATTAGTTAGCAGATTGAACATAAGGTGACTGTACGAACGACTGGACAACCGCATCTTCGAGCAATTTCAGGCTGTAACGTCCGCCAAAGTCAAAGCCGGAAGCATTGGCATACCAAACCACCGGCAACCTGTTGTTTTCGCTTTCTCCGGATGCGGTCAAATCAACCATTTCCATAACCAATGTATTCGTATCATACGAATAAGTTATAGGATACGGATAATACCATCCGCTCCACGATCCCCAGAAGCCATAGTCCCACCAGCCACCGAAATAGCCTCCGGTCACAATGTGAGTGGTTTGCGCAATATACGACAACTGCACGCCGACGTCTGCATCATTTTTCTGTTCCGGATCAGTGATGCGGGTATATCCCCTACTGTTCATCTGTGCCTCCACCTCGCTGATTATAGCCTGCGCATTTTCGTCTTTCCAATAAGAAGCATGGTGGCTTCCCGGTTCAAGGATGCTGTCAGGCAAAAAATAGGTTTTGAATGCACTGAAATCCGTATCACTGTCATAATCAGTATATACGGCCAGATTTGCATCCATTTCCCCCATATCGGGATCTTTTTCGCATGCCGACATCACCAATGCCGCACATGCCAGAAAAAACAGTTTTTTCATAGTGAATCTCCTCCTCTTAATTGTTATCGGTTGTTTTAAATTATTCAAATGGAACGCCCTTTGAAAACGTTGCTGCGCGATGCCGGAAGAATCACTCCGTTCAGTGTCAAACGGTTGGAGTTGAAGTTCGGTGAAATGGTTATCGAAGCCCGGTTCGATCCTTTCGGCAGATAAATGTCGATACGGGCCGAAATTCCTGCTCCCATCACGTTCATCGAGAGCGACAGGTTGCCTTTCTTGTCCACTTTCGGATCATAGCCTGAAACGGTGCCATCAACGGTCACACCCCCCAGTCCGTTAGGTCCGGAAAACGGAATATTGAAAGCCACCTGCACTACCGCATCTTCACCCATTACGGATACAAAGTTGGTATTCGAAGATACATAAGCCGTTTGTCCGTATTTAAAAACTACCTGATCGGCCTCCAAAGTAAACTCTTTCGCATTGACTGCTTTCAGAGCCTCTTCATACTGCAGGCTGTCTAATCGTTCCTGCAATGCTTTCTTTTCTTCCTTGGTCGGCTCCTTTGTTTCCTGAGCCTGGATGTTTCCTGCCATTGCAGACAGGACAAACATCAATAGTAAAATCTTTTTCATTGCTTTATGTTTACCTATTCACAAGTAAAACAAAGATTTTTCTCTTTTGCTGCACCGGAACAGATTAAAAAAAACTAAGAGATTATAATATCGCGAAACCGTGCGTCAAAACGAAAGGAATCAAAACGGACAAAAAACATGCGCAAATCCGCAGAATTCAAAAGTTGCCGGCTCCGCATCACAATGTCCAATAAAATAAAAAAGAGTCCGCCGAAAGAACGACTTATCATTTTTTTTCTTATCTTTAAAGTGACAACAGTCAAACAACCTCCCGTCTAACCCTTTAAACCATCAGAAAACCATGACAAACATCAGTGAAATCACTCTGTTAATAGCTGTTATCGCCCTGGCGCTGTGGCCGGTCATACTTTTCGCACTACGCTATCTGAACATACGCCGCAAACGGCTGGAGCATATCGAACGCCTGACCAAGGACGAACTTGACGAAGTGAGCACGAACGACCTGGTAATCAGCACGCTCAAAAAAATCGGATGCCAGCCCGAGATGAACGAAGAACAGCAAATCTGCTTCAAATACCAGGGCGAAGACTTCTACATAGCGGCAGAAGAGGAAAACCGTTTCATTATGATCTGGAATCCGTGGTGGGGATGCATCAATGCCGACAACGAAGCATTTCCTGTCCTGAAAGAAATCATCAATCTGGCCAATGTGAAATCAATCGTGACGACAGTATATATGATGGACGAAGACGGGAAAACCGTCGGACTGCACTCACACTGCCATACCTATTTTTCGCCGAATGAAGGCGAACTGGAGGAACACCTGAAGATGCTTCTCGACTTTTTCTTCGACATCCACAATTTCATCAAAGACAACATGAACCAGATAGGAACCGGAGAAATCAACGAAGAGGAAAAAAAGGAAAGGGTTAAAGTAAAAGGATTTGCCGCCTACAAAGAAAACACCATACCGCTGCAGTCAGATACCGTAGCAGCACAAGCTACCCCCGACAAAGAAGGACTCGGTTCGCCGGCGGCACGGCACGACAAGGTGACTGTGTAGAGCACCGCCCAGACATACAAAAGCGGTTTGGCTGCGTCGAGAACAGCCAAACGCCGGAACTGTGCATCAGTCTTTCCGCATACTGAATTCACAGCCGCAATACTGCTGGTTATAAAAGCCATATTCCCTGATAATTGCCGCACGGCGCTCGTTCAAGCCGCCTTTACGCCAATTCTGATCCCACCAAATCACATCAGGATAAGCAGCTACGGCAAAACGTCCCGCTTCATTAATCTGGTCAAGGCTCTTCCAGCGCGAAGAAGCAAGCGTTGTGGTAATCACACGAAAACCGTGCTCGTGAGCATAGCGTGCCGTATCCAGCAGACGCATCTTGAAGCATTGCAAACAGCGTCCTCCCCGCTCAGGCTCCTCCTCCAGGCCAGCCACACATGAACGCCATGCCTCATGGTCATAGTCGGCATCCACGATGTCAAGTCCAAGCGAACGCGCATAACGTGAGCACTCATCCTTACGGATGCGGTATTCCTCTTCCGGATAAATGTTCGGATTGCAATAATAGACGGTAGGGCGCACGCCATGCGCCACCAGCCATTCGATGATAGCCGATGAACAAGGCGCACAGCAGGTGTGCAACAGCACCTTGTCCACTCCTTCGGGAATTTCCCATTCTTTCTTCTTTTTCATGGCAATCGAATCAAAAAGCCTGGCAGTCATCCGTCACAACATAGCTTCCGAATAAAGGCAAAAGCAGATCGGGAACCTCAATCCCTTTTTCCTTGATGCCGGCAAGACAAGCTTTAGCCATGTCTGTCAGCGAAAAATACATCTGCCGCTTGTCTTCCGTTCCAAGTTCACGCCTGATAAATCCCTTGTCTTCAACCAGACGGATCACTTTCGACGTATGCGAAGCTTTCATGCCCGTACGCTTCACGATGGCACTGGCCGCAATCGTTTCGTCACCGATACTGCACAGCACCATAGCCTCGTTCAGCGAAATGCCGTGCACATCCACCAGACTGTTTTCAAGTTCAGAGAGAGCCCTGAAAAGCTCTCTCATCACACAAATACATTTTATCTTTTCCATTATTCAAATAAACATATTCAGATTAGACGTTTCGGCACGATCCATATAGGTCGCCACACCCCCAACAGTTACATTGTCAAGAAGCTCCTCCTTCTTCACCCCCATCACATCCATCGACATTTGGCAAGCAATAAATTCCACCCCGTTATCAATGGCCTGCTGGCGGAGCGATTCAAGTGAGTCAACACCTCTCCGCTTCATTACATGACGCATCATTTTAGCCCCGATTCCGCCCATATTCATTTTTGAAAGTCCCAGTTTGCTGGAGTCCGAGGGCATCATCCAGCCGAACATTTTGCCGAATGCATCTTTCTTTACCGAAGGCTTTGCAACTTTCTTTATGGCATTCAAGCCCCAGAATGTGAAA
This sequence comes from Bacteroidales bacterium SW299, assembly GCA_019550975.1. Taxonomy (GTDB): domain Bacteria; phylum Bacteroidota; class Bacteroidia; order Bacteroidales; family Bacteroidaceae; genus Phocaeicola; species Phocaeicola excrementipullorum. The sequence continues at coordinate 422,178 of SDWH01000001.1, forward strand.
AAGACAGTCACTTTCTGTCCCGTAGCTGCCGCGCCGTTTGCCAGCACAAAAGTAGCTAAAGTTTTGTCAAGGTCATCGCTGAACAAGATAAAAGTTTTGCCTTTCCCCTCCGGTTCCTGGCGAACAGCTTCCGCCGCACACGAAGTAGCCTTCTCGACCACCACTTTGTATTTGCCTGCATGGGATGAAACTTCCACAATCCGGTTTCCTGTCATACGGCACCATGATTCAGCATCCCGAGAAAATCCCGCATCTGTCGCGGTTATTTCCAGACGCTGCCCCGGGAGCTGTTTTTCCATCTCTTTCTTCAACTTCAATACAGGTCCCGGACATTGCATGCCGCAGGCATCCACACATATCATTTTCGAATGCTCTGACCCATCGGTTGCCGGAGCATTGCAAGCACACCGCGCCTTCTCCTCCTCACTCTCACCCGTGCCCGGAAGCTTCACTTCTGCCGTTGCAGCCTTATAAGTTTTGATGCCGCCAATCAGATTCCGCACATCTCCATAGCCGTTCTCCTTTAAAATATTGGAAGCCAGATAGCCGCGCAAGCCTACACCGCAATACACATATACAGGCCTGTCGGAAGGAATCTCTCCAATCCGTTCGCGCAAATCATCCAAAGGAATGTTCAATGCCCCGTCGATGTGCCCCAAAGCATACTCATCGGCAGTCCGCACATCGACAAGAGTGACTTTCGTCAGATCTGCGTCACGGAGTTCCCGCCAATATAAAGGAGTCATTTTTCCGCAAAGAATATTGCCGGCCACATACCCAGATACGGCCACAGGATCTTTAGCGGAAGAGAAAGGAGGAGCATAAGCATGTTCCACCTCCATCAAGTCGTAGACCGTCCCATGGTGCTTTATAACCAACGCATACGCATCAATCCGCTTGTCAACGCCTTCGTATCCCACAATCTGTGCGCCGTAAAGGCGTCCGTCAGTCGGAGAAAACACGATTTTGATATCTGTTTGGGAAGAACCCGGATAATATCCTGCATGTGATGCCGAATGGATCGTAGCCGAAAGATAAGGAACATTCATCTGTTTCAGACGCTTTGCAGCAAGTCCTGTAGAAGCGACCGTCTGATCGAAGACTTTAGCGATTGAAGTGCCTACAGCTCCTTCGTATTTCACCTTGTTGCCGAAAACCATATTGTCAGCGACAATACGCGCCTGACGGTTAGCGGGTCCTGCAAGATAATTCAGCCAAGGCTTTCCGGTTATCGGATGGGGATATTCAATCGCGTCCCCCACCGCATAGACAGACGCATCGGATGTCTGCAAGTATTCGTCCACCCAAATGCCACGGGCCTCTCCTATCTTCAGTCCCGCTTTTTGGGCGAGCGAAGTTTCCGGACGTACTCCTATTGACAAAAGCACCAAATCCGCATCAAGCGAAATGCCCGACTGAAAGCGCACCGTTATGCCGTTTCTTCCGGGTTCAAAAGATTCAACGGCCTGCTTTAAATAAAGCTTCACTCCTTTCTGCAATAAATGCTCGTGAACCAAAGCCGCCATTGAATAGTCAACAGGCCCCATCACCTGGTCGGCCATCTCCACAACAGCCACTTCTGCACCTGCATGATGCAGATTCTCCGCCATTTCCAAACCGATGAAACCGCCGCCCACAATCACGGCACGCTTCACAGCATGTTGCTGCATATAAGTCTTTATACGGTCTGTATCGCTCACATTCCGAAGCGTAAAGATGCCCTCGGACTCAATGCCGGGCAAAGGAGGACGTACAGGAGAAGCCCCCGGAGAAAGCAACAGCTTATCATACGCTTCCATATACGTATCTCCGTCGGATGTGCGCACCGTTACCGTTTTCTTCTGCAAGTTGACTTCCGTCACTTCCGAACGCGTACGCACATCCACCCGGAAACGTTTTCCGAACGCTTCGGGGGTCTGCACAAACAAACGTTCACGCTCGGTTATTACATTGCCTATATAATAAGGTAAACCGCAATTGGCATAAGAAATGTAATCTCCCCGTTCAAACAGAATAATATCTGCCTTTTCCGTATTTCTGCGGATACGGGCCGCTGCTGTAGCGCCGCCTGCCACACCGCCAACTATCACATACTTCATAATTCAATTATTTTCTAATGGAAACTGATGCAAAGAAAAACAATTATAGTCACAATAAAAAATTTCCAAAAGAAAATATTCAAACAATTAAGCCAAATTAAGAAACTATTTTGAATTTATCGTGTGCTGATCTGGGATGAGTTTTTGAGGCATTTCCGTTTGTGTGATGAGGAAGATAGCGGCTATCTGACGAAGAACAGAAGCGGAAAAGACAAAAAATAGCCCAAAGCACACACGAAAACGAACACATCAAGCCAAGAAAAACTTTTTGGAGAAATTCAAAACAGTTTCTAAGAAGTCAGTCCGATCTGTAACGCTGTGCTGCCGGCTATTCTTTCTGATAAGCTATGCGTGGCGAACCGTTTTTGAGATAAATAATGCCACAGCGCACAAAGCCATTGGCAGTCAACAGCTTTTGCATCACTTTGTTTTCGGCATGCGTATCCGCACGCAAGCAGGAGCATCTTGAAAAGCACCACTCAAAGCACAAACGAGCAATACCGCTGCACGTTCCGTCGGAAGCCAACCGATGAATCACATAATAAGGGCGGCTATTGGGCCAGGAACCATCCTCAATATAAGCATAAGTAGGGTCCGGACCGGGAATAAAGCAGAATGTAGCAACGGCTTTCCCTGAATCAGCGGCACAGACATAACAATGGCCCGCAGCAATCTCCCCTGCAATCAATTCCCTTTGCGGATATCCCCCCACCCACTGATTAGGGTTTCCAGTAGCCGCCATGAACGCACGGGCAGCGTCAAAAATTTCCATTAAACGGTCCAAATCACCCGGAACCGCCTTCCGAATTTTCAATTTCATTCTATAAAACAGAGATAAATTTCCGGCAAATGTAGCAATTGGACGCAATTTAATGAAAGAAAAATTGAAAATATAAAATCTTCATGTTATCTTTGCATAACGAAAAGGGGCATTAGCTCATCTGGCTAGAGCGCGACACTGGCAGTGTCGAGGTGACCGGTTCGAGTCCGGTATGCTCCACCTTCGAAATAAAGGGACACATCACAACTGTTCAACTTTTAAAATTTTAGCTTATGGATGTACAAAGTATAGGTGAAAGTGCAGGTGTTATCTGGAGGCTGCTCGAAGGCGAACACCGGAAATGGGATTACAATGAAATCAAAAAAGCGACAGGGCTGCCTGACAGACAAATCAATGCGGCTATAGGCTGGCTCGCCCGCGAAGGCAAACTGAGCATTGATGACACGACTATAGGCAAAAAGCGTGTATTATATATTGAGTTGAACTACTATATCGGATAAATCAAGCATTACTTACCATCAATAAAAAAGCAATCCCCTTGTAAATTTGAAGGGAATTGCTTTTTTATTGCACCTTAAACATCACTTGCCTATAGGTTCATAAGCGTTTTTTCCACAGGAAATTCAATGTTCTGAATCAAGAAGATTGAACAATTACAACGACTGTACTTCCACGCAGTTGTATTTTCGTTTGTATTCCGGTCCGAAAGTGAAATTGATGCCCAAGTTGACATTAAGCGCGAAGCGGTTGACAGGCGCATAATATTTGGGTGAGAACTTGCCCATCGGCGCATCGGCTGCTATGAAGAAATTGAATCCGCGCGGATGGAAGTTCAGCATCAGACCTCCCGTTGAGCCGAAGTTGGATATAGCATAGTTGAGCGAAGCCTCAAACCATTTCAAAGGAGAAACATTGGCAGAAACGCGAGCTTCGGTCCACCAGTGCCGTCCCTGGAAGCGGGTTGAAGACAAAAGTCCGAAGTTCAGACGGTCATATGCCGGAAGCGTGTATTGCGCCCCAAGATTCAGCGTAGCCGCCAACGCAGTGGTACGCTTCAATCCCTCGCCTTCCTTTGTAAACTTGGAGAGTTCTTCCAGATCATCTCCGATCCGGTCTGCCTGATTGTCGATCGAGTTCGGATCATCATCACCCAAATCAGAGTTGACAGGAATTTCCGTAAACCCGTCAAATTCAAAAGAATTGTTCATCGTGGCCTTTACCGTATTCTTCCAGCGGATAAAACCGAGATCAAGGACAGCGGCCGAGAAAGTCCATTCATCATTCAAACGGTAAGTAGCCCCGAAATCAAACGCCATGCCGAAGCCTGTAGGCCCGATATTGTTGTCATCAAAGTCAAGGTCATCGTAAGACAGAAGATTTTCAGAGCCCGGCTTCAGTTGGTCTGTACGGTTTCCTGCATCGTCCAGCGCATAATCGCTGTCATCATAGTTTCCCGTTTCACCGCGTGTCGGAGCAACCAGTCCCTTGGCGGAAAGGTATGCCTGCGCTCCTGACGGAGTTATCTGCCAATAGTCGGGAGTTGCCACCACGTCCAGACGGTCAATCTTCACCGTGGCTTTAGCCAGTCCCACCAGGAACTTCACCTTTGCTCCCACCGTCCATTGCTCGTTCAGCTCACGGGCGTGCCCCAAAGCGATTTCAGCATAGTTGGTAGAAACGGCGCTGATATCATCTATCTGGTAATGGGTGCCTTCGGGACGGTCAACTCCGCTTTTCATGAACTTGAAAAGCGCGTCGGGAGCCGAAAAATCGGTATTGCTCTTCACCGAGATGCCGAACGTATTGAATCCTCCCCACGCATGGAACCCCGTAGAAAGAATTGTCTCTTCAAGATTGAATCCGAACTTGACCCGGCGCGGCAGGCCGTTCAGAAACTCGTCACGGCCCACATCTTCGTGCATGAAAGTCATGAGATCGCCGTTCTGCTTCACAAAAAGAAAGTCGCCCACACCCGATGTGCCCTGCGCACCGAAAGAAAGATTTCCAAGCCCCGGCATAGTGACATATCCGCGTTCGCCCATAAATGCAGGATTCAGTTCATGACGGAATGTGGCTCCGCCCAAAAAATAGGCGGAACGATTATTCTGAGTCTGTGCGGCGGCAGGCCCTGCAAGTCCCCAGACAGCAGCCGCCGACAATATACTTGTTACGACACGTGTTTTCATCTGTTGTTTCATCATGGTTCTTTTTACCCGTTAATTCAAGTCGACCTTTACACCTCCCGGCACATTCAAGTTGATTTTTGACATCCGGATCCACTGGTTATCCCTCAGCGGAACGTTCAAGGCCTGTCCCGGAACAGCTGTCACCTTAAAGCAGATACGGTCTACACGCGACAATACGCCGGCTTCGGCAGAAGTAAAGACTACGGCAAACCGACTCTCTACCGGCGTTGTCCCATCCGTACTCTCAGCTATCTTCCTGCCGTCGGCAGTTACCTTGATACTTTCTATCTGCTGCCCGTAAATATCCTTGACCACCACATTCTCCGGTTTCAGTTCGAGCTGGAGCGGAATGGTACTTACAGCGGTGAACTGCAGGCCGACCTGATCGAAGTCCACCTGGTCAAGGTCGGAGAAATCAGTGTTCAAGTCACAGATCGAATCGTTGTAAACAATATTCAGACCGCTTTCAAAGCTCAGCGGTATCACCACATCATAACCGGCCAGCATATCATACTCCCTGTCCAGTTCAACCGTATAATAGTTCGGATTAGTAACCGACGGGCTTATATCCACCGTAATGTAGTCGGGGATACGTTCCCACAAGTTGTTGATATCCTCTACCTTCACATTCTTCACGTGCTCGGCATCCGCATAACCACTTTTTCCGAGGCGGGAGAGAATAATGGCCGTGATGCATCCAGCATCAATTTCAATGTCGTCCACCGTAACCGTAGCCAGCGGAGCCGTTTCACCGTTGCGGTGCGACACCAGCGTCACATCGAACTCCACCGGCGTATCAAGTTTGTTTTCTGTACCGAAAGCGACGACCGGATTGGTGACTTCCAGGCGAGTCGCATCGTCTTTCAGAAAGTCGGGAATATCGTCCAGCCCGATGTTTGTCGGCTCTACTTCGATGGTTGGCTGGATAATTCCCGTCACCTTATTGACAGTCATGGCATCGAGCACAACCGAGGGAGCAAAAGACAAAGATGTATTAGCATCCAGATTTCCATCAAATACAGTGATTACAGAACCTGACACATTGACCTCCCCATCAATTTCTATAGAAGAATTTGCCTTATCAACCTTTTTACCATTTCCTGCCGCATCACCGAATTTATATCCGTCCACTTCAAGAACCGTCGCAAACGAATCATTGTTCCCCGACGAAAGAACCACCCCATCAAGCACCAACGTATTTCCTCTCAATTCGCCCTTTGTTTCATCACATGCTCTTACAACAAAAAAATAAGGCAATTCCACATGCAAGTTCCGGGCTATCACACTTTGATAATTCAGGCTGCCGCTAAAAGCAAAAGCAATGGAAAGTTTCGCAGGCACCCCTGCTCCCACATCGCCCACCTCCATCAATGCCTCGTCTATTCCGAAAACCGTCTGACTAAAGCTGCCTTGCATATCTACTTCTTTTTCAACAGAGCCGCGGCCAACGGCAGAACCTCCCCCAACGATCACTACAGGATGAAAGCCGCTGGAACTGATTTCTCCGATATCAAACGTACCCACCGAAGTAGGCTCTACATTTACAAGGCCCCTCCTCGCAAGCTGATATTCATGCGTGGCAGCATCCGTAACCAAAAGATCTCCTTCGGTGATGATCTTGCTCAAGTAAGTGGTATCAGTGCTTCCACCGGGAATCGACAGATAGTCCCCTCCCACGCTGATTGTCATGTCAATGTCACGGTCGAGGTCGTATCTGTTATCCACACACGACACGATACCGACCAACAGCAAAAGCACAAGCACACCCGCTAACGGCCTTACATTCAATCTGAACATAATTCTTTGAGTTTTTGTAAAAATTCAACCTTCGATACAAAAATACAATTTTTTTCAACGAAAGGCAGGCCCTATTTAAACTATTTTAAACGCTCAACCTCCATTCAAAACACACAATACTTTGCATGAAATTCCGGCAACGACAAACAGACCGCTAAAGCCTACAGCAGGGACAGTGCCTTAAACATTCTTTAAATCAGAGAAAACAGATTTTCTCATTGCTTTTTCTATCTTTGGATATCATTATCTAAAATCAATGCTCTTATGGAAACATCTCTCTTCTGGATTGTGCCGGTATCATCCGCGCTGGCACTCTTGCTTGCCTGGTACTTCTACCGGCAGATGAAAGCCGAAAGCGAAGGCACTCCTACAATGGAACGCATCGCCCTGCACGTGCGGACGGGTGCCATGTCGTATCTGAAACAACAATATAAAGTGGTGACCATGGTTTTCGTCTGCCTGGTCATCTTCTTTGCCATCATGGCATACGGATTCAACCTGCAAAACCACTGGGTTCCGGTGGCGTTTCTGACCGGCGGATTCTTTTCCGGACTTTCGGGCTATCTCGGCATGAAGACCGCCACATACGCTTCGGCGCGGACAGCCAACGCCGCGCGCAACTCGCTCAACAAAGGCTTGCGGATCGCTTTCCGGAGCGGGGCAGTAATGGGGCTGGTCGTTGTAGGACTTGGCTTGCTCGACATCTCTTTCTGGTATCTGCTGCTGCAATACTGCATACCGGAAGACGTGATGAATCCGGCATCCAAACTTTGCGTCATCACCACCACCATGCTTACTTTCGGAATGGGAGCCTCCACGCAGGCACTTTTTGCCCGTGTAGGCGGAGGCATCTATACCAAAGCAGCCGATGTAGGAGCCGACCTGGTGGGAAAAGTGGAGGCAGGGATTCCGGAAGACGATCCGCGGAATCCGGCGACGATTGCCGACAATGTGGGTGACAATGTGGGCGACGTGGCCGGAATGGGAGCCGACCTGTATGAATCCTACTGCGGTTCGATTCTTGCCACATCGGCTTTGGGAGCAGCCGCATTCATCGCTTCCGGCGATACGGAAATGCAGTTCAAGGCCGTCATCGCACCGATGCTGATTGCCGCGGTGGGCATCCTGCTCTCCATACTCGGCATATTTGCCGTGCGCACACGGGAAGACGCAAGCATGAAAGACCTGCTCAAATCCCTGTCGTTCGGAACAAACCTGAGTTCGGTGCTGATTGTTTTTGCCACATTCCTGATCATGTGGCTGCTGGGCATCGACAACTGGATAAACCTGTCCATCTCTGTTGTAATCGGTCTGGTGGTAGGAGTCATCATCGGCCGTTCTACCGAATACTACACATCGCAGTCTTACAAGCCCACACAAAAGCTTTCGGAAAGCGGAAAGACCGGTCCGGCCACCGTCATTATCTCAGGTATCGGACTGGGCATGATTTCAACGACTATCCCGGTCATTGCTGTCGTGATAGGAATTATCCTCTCCTACTGGTTTGCCGCAGGCTTTGACTTCACCAACATCAGCATGGGACTTTACGGCATCGGCATCGCCGCCGTAGGAATGCTTTCCACACTGGGAATCACCCTGGCTACGGATGCATACGGCCCCATCGCCGACAATGCCGGGGGAAACGCTGAAATGAGCGGCTTGGGCGAAGAAGTGCGCAAACGCACCGATGCACTCGATTCGCTGGGCAACACCACCGCAGCCACTGGAAAGGGATTCGCCATCGGATCGGCAGCCCTTACGGGACTTTCTCTCCTGGCTTCCTACATCGAGGAAATACGTATCGGGCTCGACCGTATCGGTACAGCCATTCTGGAGCTTCCAAACGGCATTGAAGTAGCCGTCCACGAGGCCAGCTTTACCGACTTCATGATGTATTACGACGTGACGCTGATGAATCCGAAGGTTATTTCAGGCATGTTCATCGGCAGCATGATGGCTTTCCTGTTCTGCGGACTGACCATGAATGCGGTGGGACGCGCCGCCTCGCGCATGGTAGAAGAAGTGCGCCGCCAGTTCCGTGAAATCAAGGGCATACTGGAAGGAAAAGCCGAACCCGACTATGCGCGCTGCGTGCAGATATCCACCAAAGGAGCGCAGCACGAAATGGTGTTCCCGTCCTTGCTCGCCATCATTGCTCCTGTAGCTACCGGCCTGATATTCGGCGTTCCGGGAGTAATCGGACTGCTTATCGGAGGACTTTCGTCCGGCTTCGTGCTTGCCATCTTCATGGCAAATGCAGGAGGCGCATGGGACAATGCGAAGAAATACGTTGAAGAAGGCAACTTCGGCGGAAAGGGAAGCGAAGTGCATCGTGCCACCGTGGTGGGTGATACGGTAGGCGATCCGTTCAAGGACACGTCCGGGCCGAGCCTCAACATCCTCGTCAAGCTGATGAGCATGGTTGCCATCGTCATGGCAGGACTGACCGTTTCGTGGAGCCTGTTCTGAGAAATCCTTTGTCGAACACAAAGGCACAGGGATACGGAGATTTCTATTTGAGTTCTCTGTATCCCTATTCCTTTATAGTTTAAGCCAGAATGGTCACTAAAGACATGAAGATCATACAATACATTGCTTCATGCCCTTATAATTGAGAACTAAACACACAAGTGGATATACAACAATTTCTTGTCAAGACAAAACGAAACCGACAGGACAGCCAAAAGGCCGGCTTCTCCCAAAGCATGCTTCACGCGCGAAGGCCAGCCTCAGCAGACCGGTCTGCTGAAACACCACCGCCACGCTTTCAACCAGTCCCCAAAGGACAAAGCCATAAAGCAGCAAACGGCGATACTTCTCCAGATACAGCCGGACAGCAAGATGGACGGATAAAGCCGCTCCCGTCTGCCACAAGGAAGACATGTCTACCGGAACATCCCGATGGAAACATGCCGGCAGACAAAGAAGCAGGAGCGGCATTTCACCGCTCCGTAAAATAAAATAATTTTCCAATCTTATGCACAACTAAACAGCTAGAAAACAAATTCCTTATGTAAATGTTCCGATTCAAAACGATTGTCCTTCCTATAAGCTACCGCCAAAAAGACCTGAGCTTTTCTTGCATTCCACGCAAGTGCCTGAGTCAAATTATATACCTGTATGAACTGTTGCCCGGCCGGCAATTCTTTCAATGGAATCCACCTTCTATTTTGCGAATCATAATCCATCAACGGCAAAGTTCTTGAAGCAGAAATGCCATCAAATGTTTTATAATACAAAAAAATATGACTGCCGGCAGAAGTACCCCGATCTTGATTAATCAGAAAAACATCATTATCCCCCATATTGGAAACAGTCAAAGTCATCTCGTTTTTCGACTTGTCATACGTCAAGTTAAAGTCGATTTTCACTTCCTGCGCTTTGCAGATGCTAAAAATTGCGCTCAAAGCTCCTAAAAAAATTGTCAAACAAAGTCCTTTCATTGCCTTAATTATTTGATTCTTTCTATATTTCTTTTTGAATTTCAGTATACTCCCATATTAAACGGTCTCTTTCTTTTCTATAAGAATCCGAAACCTCCGAATCCGGGAATTCAGCCTTTTCCGCTTCATGCGTATTGATTTCATTCTCATAAAAAGACGGAGGAGTATTATAATATGAATAAGTCAACCAAATTCTATAAGTCGCTTCTATCTGATTAAGATAATGGCTCTTCATATCACCGTCCAATTCTTCCAAATTTATTCCAAGCTCAGACTCTATCTGTTTCTCTATAAAATCTTTAATTTCAGGAGGGACACCCATCCGCCACAACTCAAGAGGACCACTCTTGAACAATGCGCTTTTATATTCTGTTACATAATGCTTATGATCAAAATGGTACATCTCATGCCATATTGTTGCCAACCTGTCTATATCTGACAATTCTGGTTTATTGAAAAATTCATTACAAAGTACAATTATCCCACTCTTTTCTATTTTCGCAATCACGTTACAATTATTTGATTTCATAATCGTATATTTGGAAGGATTGATCCCATGGTTCTTTTCCAAGATACTCAGTAGAGAATTTACCTTCTTCTGTTCAGCCTCATTGAAAGGCACGGGAGGAGGAGATTGGGACTGCTGATTGTTACCATCACCCCCTTGTTCAACCTCACCGCTTCCTCCCTCATCGGAATCAGTCGAAGTATCTCCCGGATCTGGAAGCGGATCAGGGTCTATCGGAGTCATAATATCATCTTCCGGATTTCCTTCCTCACCAGTTCCAGGTTCATAGCTGTCACCTTCATCATAAACATAGGCTGAATCAACAAAGCCGTCACCGTCTATGTCAATATAATAAGTGCCATCGTCCGAATTGCAATAGATGGGATCGCCCCAACCGTCTGTTCCCACAAATGTAAAATTGTCGTTGCTCGTATCAAGAGGATTGTCGCTGTCATTATAATTGTCATCATACCAGGGGGCATCGCCAAACGTGTCATCCCACCAGTCATCCCAGAAATCGTCCGTCCAGTCGCCTTCGCCACGGCTCACCGCCGTCCTCGGACGGGAACCACGCTGTAAAGGGACGGGGCATCCGTGGAAAGGCCCTCCTCCCAGCCCGGAACAAACCCGCCTACCGGAAGCATCAGACGGCGGATATAGAACCCGTTGTCATGCTCCTCCGGTCCAGCCGAACGGGAAGCCTTTCCGGACACGTAGCTTTCAAAGAACGTCTTTGCCTCCTCCACGGAAAGACCCTTGCCGTCGCCGCCATAAGGGACTTCCCTCGTCACCGGAAACTCGTCCACGCATCCCGACAGCAGCAGGGGAAGCAGAAGAAGCAGCATCACATGTCGTCGCAAAAATAAACAATTCTTTCCATTGTCATATAGCTTTCAATAAAATTACATCAATCCTTTCCGTTTCATCCGACGCTCAAAATCATACTTCCACACATCCGCCGGGACATCCCGATGGAAACATGTCAGCAGACAAAGAAACAGGAGCGGCATTGTGCCGCTCCGCATGATAAAAATAGTCCGCGATACATTACTACGACCAACTAAACAGATCTCTACTTGAATTGATAAGTTTTATCTATTACTTTCTTGTAAACATCTTTCTTATCTTTTAAGGATACAGCTTCTATCTGAACATGGACATCTACTTCATAAATATCATTTATATTACCTTCGTATAATTTCTCCAAGTCACAAACATACTTATTTTCACCATACTTGAAAAGGAATTTACCCTTAGTAGATTCATTTATAGGCAATTGCTCAGAAATAAAGAATGACCTTCTAAAAAGCACTTTCCCATTAGAATCTTTATACTGTAAAACTACAAAAGAAGCACTTCCCGGTTCATAATAATCCTGCCCAGAAAAAGGACATAGGCGATACAATTTATCCGTATTATTTCTTACTAAAAGAACAATCGTTTTCGTATTCGAATCATACAAATACCGTACATCTATTTGCGCAAGACATGTAAACGAATAAAGAGTAGCTATTAAAAATAATATCTTTCTCATACCATCTTATTTTATTTTACATTTTCCAGTTGTTCATACTTCCAAATCATAAAATCAATCAAACGTAACTCTGACACATCCGCCGGGACATCCCGATGGAAACATGCCGGCAGACAGAGAAGCAGGAGCGGCATTCCGCCACTCCGCACGATACCTACACACCGCAGGTTCATGGAATCTCTTTTTCCATTCTGACAATCTTAAGTTTGCCTTGTGCATCATCAAAGCAAACATTGGCTACGGCACTAATTTTTTCTATTGTTCCACCTGAAACATAACGAGATATATCAATGGTACGGAGGTAGCTTTCCCCGGATTCCACTTTTACGAGATGCTGGTCCTGCACCGGCAAAACATAATTACAAATTTTACCGTCCGGCTTTTTACATCGTATAAAAAGGTGAGAGCCGGTACCTAAATCCACATAAGTTTCATGCAACAATATAAATTCGTCCATCTGATTTATGACTTTATAAATCACCTTGTTCCCTTCCCTTGTAAGACTAAAGTCCACGTCCTGAGCTTTAAGACACAAGACAGGAAAGAAACAGAACATACAGAAACATATTAATTTTAACTTTTCCATAATGAACGCTCAGAAGCTTACATGTTTGCTGATTTTTTTGTATAGCCCTTTCCATTTTTATCCTTACCAACTACTACCGCTTTGCAATAAATTTCTACAGGCTGTAGCCGCTTATAGTCCGTCAAGCAGATATCATAAATATATCTTTCTTCTGACTTAATCAAGACAAGGCGTTTATCCATAACCGGAAGTATTTCTGAGTTATTATTACAAGTAATGACACAATGTGACCCTCCTTCTATATTGGCCTCACTGTTCTGCAACAAACATATATCATTCCCAGTTTTGTTCACAACTATATAATGCAGCACATTATCAACGACATTAATCTGAAAATCAACATTCTGACATCTTACTCCATGACAAACTCCAAACAAGAGCACAATGATTGTACATTTAACATAGAGTTTCATATTTCATAATTTAAATGATTAGACATAACAATAAAATATCAATGGAGCGAACATAGCTTTCACCAGAATCCATCCTTATAAAATGCTTATCCTGTACTGACAAAATTTCAGCACACAAAAGCAGAATGAACAACAGAATAAGACCACTGCTTCTCATAACCTTAAGGTTTATTGCGTTTTGTGTAAAGAAAAACGTTTTTTTACAAACATGTAAACAAATGTCATAGCAAATGAAACTTCAAACAGCCATATTAACACAAAACAAACAAAATAACAGACATTAAAACACAAGAATGCAACATCTTTTCAGCTCATGCAAAAGAGCTTTCACCTATTGACAAACTGACACAATGACAATCCGAAGGACCGAGAATCCGCCATTTCCGAGCTCCGGCAGAACATGGCAGAAATTACGCAGGGAGAACCGTTCAAGCGGAATCACTTTTCCACCGCAAACCGCATTTCCATGGCATAGGCAAAGATTCCGACAAACAGAACCGACAGAAAGCCAGGAATACGACGTAATCCGAACATTTTATCATTTCAAAAGTATCATTTTTCACAAGGATTCCAGAAAAAGAAACGGGGCAGAACAGACTGATTCAAAAAGATGACGGGACATTTTTCTGACATATCCCAACATCCTGCAAGGAATGACGGGGAATCTGACACGAAATGTCCCGTCATTTTCCGCATGAAAACGCTTCTTTTTTATCGGCAGATGCAACTCCGCCCTCGCTTGCAAGCCCTATAAAAGGGATAAATGCCGGATTTCATTAACAATTCATCCCTAAACGGACGGAAACCGCAGCAAGCCCTGTCAGTGAAAACGGCGATATTCCGGCATTCCGTCAGCAAATCTCCGTTTCTGGAAGAATTATGATTCCGCGCTTCAGGAATTGGAAGGAGAAAACGGGAGAAGGCGCAAATCCTGTACAAACAACCAGACGGCCAGCATCCGGCCCTTCGCCAACAGCAGACTGACCATGCGGTTTCCGAGGCCAAGCCACACAGGGCAATCACCATAAAATGTTCTAAAGGTTTGTTTTTTATTAAAAGATGCGATGTAAGCGCACATTTCCACTCCAAAAGGAATATATTTGCCAAAATACAAAATAAATATCCATGAAGAAAAATATCCCACAACAGACTAATGAACTGGAAATGATGATGCTGCCCATTTCGGAAAGGACATTGACTTTCGGCAACGAACTGATGCTGGCCGACAATTTCAACCTGCCTCCCATCGAAGAAAGAGAGATTGAAGTACATCTCACCCCTGCCTGTCCTTTCAAGGTTATGTTCACCATGATAATGATCTGCACAAGAGGATATATGCGTTTCAGATACAATCTTCAGGAATACACGCTCAAAGCAGGAACGATTCTCATCATCCAGCCCAACTCTTTCGGCGAGTGCCTGGAAATCAGCAAGGACTTCCAGGTGGCCTATATCTCTTACAAGGACGAAAGCTACATCGAAGAAAACAGCGCTTCCATTCTGTCCCAGTTCCGCAACAAGATGACCCAGCAGGCTGTCATCAACGTTTCGGAAGAAAAGATGAACGAGCTTCTCACCATCTACCGCACAATAAGAAAACGGATACAGGAACCTTATACCGAATTTACGCGCGAAGCTCTGAAAGGATACATGCACGTCATTCTGGCAGACACCTATCAGGAACTTGCCAAAATGATGGAAACAAACGGAACGGACTACAAAAAGAGCCGCTCAAAATACCTGTTCGAGAAATTCCTGAATCTGGTGCAGCAATGTTACACCAAAGAAAGAAGCGTCACATTTTATGCAGAAACCATGTACCTGACACCCAAATATCTCTCGCAGGTAATTTACCAGGCCAGCGGACGCCATGCCGGAGAATGGATAAAGGACTATGTCATCCTCGAAGCCAAGATATTGCTCAAAAGCGGAAAGTATACGGTGCAGCAGGTAGGAGATATGCTTAATTTTGCCAACGCCTCTTTTTTCGGAAAATACTTCAAGGCTGCAACCGGATGTTCGCCCAAGCAATTCCAGAAAGGACTTCCATGACCGGCACACGCCAAACCGCAAGCCTGCCGCACACAGGCACAGGCTTGCAGCCTGCCCGCATCACTTGTTTGCGCCAATCCAGGTCCATTTATGCCATATAGATTCCAGAGGGCCCTGCTTATGCCTTCCAAGCCACCATTTGCAAAACCGGACCTGCAACAGGAAAGTAAAGATTCCGACCAGCAGACTTGCCGTGTATCCGCAGTAAGGCGCAAGATACAGGCCGAACGGGAAATAGATAAAAGCCCCGACAATAGACTGCGTGATGTAGTTTGTCAGACTCATTCTACCGTAAAAGCGCAGGCTGCTCACTTTTCCGCAGAATCTTTTATTCTGATAAAGCAGCACAAAAGACGCTATCAGAACCAGCGTAAAAGCAAGTTTCTGCCACATATCAAATGCCGTCCCCACACTCTGCCGGATAATCGGGCTGCTTTCCATCACCAGTTCTTTCAACGTATACAAAGGCGCAAAGGCAACCGCAGACACAATCAGTATCTTTATCCACAGATGCAGATTCTTTCCGGAAGCGGCAAACAGCTGTTTCCTGCCGATATAGAAACCGAGCAGAAACAGTCCGGCCGTCTGGAAGAAACGCCCCGCATTGACCGCCCAAAGCAAACTGGCCTTTTGCCCCAACGTTACATTGCCCCGGATGAAGTCGCCAATGTTTCCGGCCTTCGTATATTCAGCCACCTCCGCATACATCTCGCCGACTTTCAGATCAGGCAACTGATGCGCAGGATTTACCAGACTGGCAATGTAGTGATACCATTCTACCGGCTGCAAAAGAAAAATGACAGAAGCTACCAGCACCGCCTTGTCACTCCAGTTGCGGGTAAGGAACAGCACGATACCGACAACGACGAACAGCAGGAGGACATCGCCGGCCGGAAAGAAGGCGGCATTCAGCGTCGCGAATCCTGCCAGCAGAACCAGACGCCACAAGAAGCGATAGCCGAAATCCTTCCCCTGCCGTTTCTGGTTGCTGGTCTGTATGTAAAACGTAAAGCCGAAAAGCAAGGCAAAAATAGCATATGCCTTCCCGGCAAAAAGACTGAAAACGCCATTAAAAACGCCCTGGTCCAGAATCTTCAGCCACTCCGGAGAGTCTGTAGGATATACCGGAAAGATGAAATGTTCCAGATTATGGACCAAGATGATAGCCATCACAGCAAATCCACGCAAAGCGTCCACAACCTCTATGCGGGGACTCTTTTTAAGCAATTGTTCCATTTACCTATCGAATAACAAGTCTGATTTCCCTGTTTACGATGTCATTCGTTCATCAGATAATCCTTGAATGAAGCAAAATCGCGGCTCATAAGCATGCTCTGCTTCGTACCTCTCATAAACGCCTGAAGCTTCTCCGGAATCGCCACTTCTCTGCCGATGATGCTTTCCACCGTTTGCAGGAACTTGGCGGGATGGGCCGTTTCAAGGAAGATCCCGGTTTCGCCCGGCTTCAAGCCTTCTTCCAGCGCGCGATAGCCGCATGCCCCATGGGGATCGAGCAGATAGCCCGTTTCTTCATACGCCCGCTTCACGGTTTCGCGTATCTGCTCATCCGTATAAGCCGCACCGCTGATATCCGCACAAATAGCCTCGTGACTGCCTTTATACAGATCAATGATACGGGCGAAGTTGCTCGGATCGCCCACATCCATGGCATTTGCTATCGTAGCCACCGACGGGCGCGGATTGTATTCCCCTGTCTTCAAGTACTGATAAAAGATATCATTCCGGTTGTTTGCCGCAATGAAACGCTTTACAGGAAGCCCCATACGCTTTCCGAACAGCCCTGCGGTTATATTCCCGAAGTTTCCGCTCGGCACGCACACCACCAGATTCTCAGACTTGCCTTGCCGCTTCAGCTGGGCGTAGGCGTAAAAATAATAGAATGCCTGCGGAAGAAAGCGCGCCACGTTGATTGAGTTGGCCGAAGTGAGCAGCATGTGTCCGTTCAGCTCTTTGTCCATAAATGCATTCTTCACCAACGCCTGGCAGTCGTCAAACGTACCGTCCACCTCCAGCGCCGTGATATTCTGTCCCAGCGTGGTGAACTGTTTCTCCTGTATTTCGCTCACTTTACCTTTCGGATAAAGCACATACACATGAATGCCTTCCACTCCAAGAAAGCCGTTGGCAACGGCACTTCCCGTATCACCGGAAGTAGCCACCAGCACATTCACCTGCTTTTTGCCTTCCTTCCGGATAAAATAGCCCAACAAACGGGCCATGAAGCGCGCGCCCACGTCCTTAAAAGCCAGCGTAGGCCCATGGAAAAGTTCAAGCGAGTAAATATTGTCTTTCACCTGCACCGCAGGCACATCAAAACTCAACGTATCGTACACGATCTGCTTCAATACACCGGCTGGAACATCTTCCCCGAAGAAAGCATCTGCCACTCTGTAAGCCATTTCCTGAAATGACATCCGGTCAATTTCCTCATAAAACGACAAAGGAAGCGTTTTGATTTCATAAGGCATGAACAAGCCTTTATCAGAAGCAAGGCCTTTCACTACAGCTTCCTCCAAAGTCGCGTCAGGGGCCTGCTTGTTTGTACTGTAATATCTCATCTCAAATTATTTTATATTCATAAACAGATTCATAAACTCATCTTTTTCCAGCCAGCCGTAACTGCCCTCCCTGCAAGCCACTTCATCGTAAGTCTGCACGCCGTCCGCTTCAATGCCCGGATAATAAATGAGGAAAGGAACCGGATCATTCGTATGCGTCCGCAACTCACAGGGCGTAGGATGGTCGGGAAGCACAGCGACAGCCACCGGCTCGCTCCAGCTCTTCAAGGCCTCGCAAACCGGCCCTACCACACGCCTGTCCAGATATTCTATCGTCTTCAGCTTCAAAGGCACATCCCCTTCATGGCCGGCCTCATCGCTCGCCTCAATATGCAGATAAACGAAATCGTCTGTCTTCAGCGCATCAAGAGCGGCCTGGGCTTTCCCCTCGTAATTTGTCGTATAAAGTCCGGTAGCGCCTTCCACATCGATGCAGCGCAGTCCCGCATAGCGTCCGATTCCCCGGATCAGATCAACTGCTGTAATCACCGATCCCTTACGGACAGCCGGGTATTTCTCGGCCAAAGGTTTCATTCTCGGACGGTATCCAGGGCTCCAGGGCCAAATGCTGTTGGCCGGATCCTTTCCCTCCGACATCCGCTTCAGGTTAAGCGGATGACTTGCCAGCAGCTCCTGCGACTTCACAATCAGCGCATTCAGCAGATCTGCCGTTTCCTGCGCTTCAGGACAAAGCGCCTTTACCAGATTGGGGCGGAAAGGCTGCAACGGAATGTCATGCGGCGGCACGCAAGCCAAACGCTTGTCGCCTCCCTTCACCACCAGCAAATGACGGTACTGCACTCCGGTATAGAACCGGATACGGTCATTCCCCAGCATCTCATCCAAATACCTGATCAGTATATCCGCCTCTTCCGTCGAGATATGTCCCGCCGAATGATTCTTCAGCATATCCCCTTCTACGCAGACGATGTTGCACCGCATGGCCATATCCTCCGGACCAAGGTCAACGCCGATACTGGCTGCTTCGAGCACGCCTCGCCCTTCGTACACTTCAGGCAAGTCATATCCCATTACCGACATGTTGGCTACTTCGCTTCCCGGATGAAAACCGTCGGCCACCGTCTTCAGCATTCCCGTCCGTCCCTTACGCGCCAGCCTGTCCATATACGGAGTATCCGCATATTGCAGCAGCGTCTTATTTCCCAATTCCGGCACCGCCCAGTCAGCCATACCGTCGCCTAAAATAATCAGATGTTTCATGACATTCAAATGTTAGCGATGCTCATGATATCGGCGAATACGCCGGCCGCAGTAACGCTGGCTCCTGCGCCATATCCTTGAATCAGCATCGGATATTCATTGTATCGTTCAGTTGTAAGCAAAATGATGTTGTTGCTTCCCTCCAGGTTGTAGAACGGATGGCGGCTGTCCACCTCCTGCAGGGAAACCGTTCCTTTTCCGTCTTCCAGACGCGCTACAAAACGCCAGTGTCTGCCTTCGGCTTCCAGCTTCTTCCTGCGGGCCTCGAACTCAGCGTCCAGACGAGGTATATTGCGCCAGAAATCATCAAGAGAACCTTCGAAAAAAGAATCAGGAATAAACAGATGCTTCTCCACGTCTTCCTGTTCGATGCGGTATCCTGCCTCACGCGCCAGAATCACAAGTTTGCGTATCACATCCTTTCCACTCAGGTCAATGCGCGGATCGGGCTCCGAATATCCTTCGTCTCTCGCCTTGCGGATTGTTTCACTCAACGGCATATCCGCACTGAGAGCGTTAAATATGTAATTCAGCGTGCCGCTTACCACAGCCTCGATCTTCAAGATCTTGTCGCCGCTGTTTATCAGGTCATTGATTGTATTGATTACCGGCAATCCGGCACCGACATTGGTCTCGAACAAGAATTTCACGCCACGCTGACGAGCTATTCTCTTCAGTTCGGCATAATCGTCATAAGACGACGAGGCAGCGATCTTGTTTGCAGCCACCACTGATATGTTATGCTTCAGGAAGTCCTTGTAAAGCGCAGCAATGTCTTCGCTTGCCGTACAGTCCACAAATACCGAATTGAAAATATTCATTCCGATAACTTCGTCATGAAGCACCTGGGACGAAGAAGGAATGCCTTTCTCTTCGAGCTCCTGACGGAAGTTGCCCAAATCTATCCCCGCACGGGTAAACAACGCTTTATGTCCGTTGGCAATGCCTACAACCTTCAAGTTCAATCCCCGCTCCTGCTTCAGTTTTTCCTGCTGTCCATGTATCTGCTCCAAAAGACTCCCTCCGACCGTACCAACTCCGCAGACAAACAGGTTCAAGACTTGGTACTCAGACAGAAAAAAAGAGTCATGGATCACATTCAGCGACTTGCGAAGAGAGCCTCCGTCGACGACAAACGATATGTTCGTTTCCGAAGCTCCTTGTGCACATGCTATCACATTTATTCCGTTACGCCCCAACGTTCCGAACAATTTTCCGGCAATACCCGGCGTATGCTTCATGTTTTCTCCCACGATAGCCACGGTTGCCAGTCCGCTTTCAGCTTTCATCGGAGAAATTTCTCCCATCTCGATCTCTTTTGCAAATTCTTCATTCAAGACTTCGCACGCTAAAGACGCATCTTCATTCCGGACACCGATCGAAGTGGAGTTTTCCGAGGATGCCTGGGAAACAAGAAACACACTGATTCCATTCTCTGCCAGTGCCTTGAATATACGGTAATTCACACCGATAACGCCAACCATTCCCAGTCCGGTCATCGTAATCAGACACGTGTCGTTGATCGAAGAAATCCCTTTGATGGCCTTCGACGAATGGTCGGCCTCTTGCTTGATGATTGTTCCCGCAGCTTCGGGATTGAATGTGTTTTTAATGAGAATCGGAATGTTTTTATGGCAGACAGGATAAATTGTTGGGGGATAAACCACTTTCGCTCCGAAATTACAAAGTTCCATAGCCTCCACATAGCTCAGTTCCTTAATAGGATAGGCTGAGCTGATGACTCTCGGATCAGCGGTCATGAATCCGTCCACATCAGTCCAAATTTCCAGAATGTCCGCATCAAGCGCTGCAGCAATGATTGAGGCCGTATAGTCAGAGCCTCCCCTTCCCAAATTCGTCACTTCACCGGTTGTCTTGTCCGTAGAAATAAATCCTGGAACAACAGCGACTTCAGGAATTTCATCAAACGTTTCACGAACCAGCCTGCCTGTCAGTTCCGAATCAAGAATGTGTTTGTTATGTTTCTTTTCTGTCTTGATGAAATTCCGGGAATCATACCACACAGCACCGTTGATCAGGGTTGCCACAATAATCGACGAAAGACGCTCGCCGTAGCTGACAATGGTGGCCGATGTTTTCGGCGATAGGTCGTGTATCAGATAAATTCCCTGAAAAATATCTTTCAGTTCGTTCAAAAGCTCGTTCACCAAGTCGAGAAGAATTTCTCGTCCGCGTCCGGCTGGAATCACGGTATATACCATTTCTATATGGCGGTTCACAATTTCTTTAAGCCCCTTCTCATATTCGTCATTTCCCTCCGCGGCCATCTTCGACGTATTGATCAGCTTATCCGTAATCCCTCCTAAAGCAGAAACCACCACAATCACTTTGTCATCTACCGCTTCAACGATTTTCTTAACACTTAACATGCTGTTGACAGAACCCACAGACGTTCCGCCGAATTTCAAAACTTTCATGCGCTCATTTTTATATTTATGCCATCCGGAAAGCATATTTCCGTGACAAAATTAAAGACTAATAAGAAACGATTATTTTATAAAGAATCGAAATGCCTGCATCCGCAAGCGCGTTTCACGTAGAAACGCTTATATATACTATCCTTACCCCCGAGGGGTCATCCCGGTAACAGATGTGGCAAAGGGCATATGCCCCATTCCCGTCAAGATGATATAAAGACAGTATCCAGCCATAAACTATTGTTTTCTCAACGGCAAATATAGCAACATTTTTCTACAAACAATGCTTTTCATTCTATTTTTTTGCAATACACTCCTTTTTTCTTTATCTTCAATAACTATAACACGAAACTCCATTACCTATATCTATCCGAAAAAAAGTTATTGAAACAATCAAGAATACCTTTTTCTAATTAATATATGGCAAATCTTGAATTGTAATTTTCAAATCAGTATCTTTGAACCATTGAAAACAACGGTCATAATTTTTCAAGTCTTTCCAATCCAGTTGTGATTTGCTTTCAAATTAG
>SDWH01000010.1 GCA_019550975.1 Bacteroidales bacterium SW299
TTACAAAAAAGCCAACTAACTCGCAATGAATTAGTTGGCTAATTTTATACTATTTCTTGAATATCCCTTTCATCACATCAATTCATTTTGTACACTCAGAAAGAAAGAGGGTGTGTCGAAATTGTTCTTTGAACACAGAGGCACAGAGACACAAATTTTTATTTATTTGATAATAAAATGTATATACTCTGTGACTCTGCACTCAGTTCCTTAATTACGGCACATCCTCTTTCTTTTTTATCTGTTCCTCTCTTTTTCTTTATCAGACAGCCTGCCTCTCTCCTCACAAAAGCAGGAAAAATCCCCGAAAGGCCTGTTCCTGATGACAAAGACAGTTACGTTACGTCCACTCGTCCCAAAGATCACTCCACCAGCCGTCTTCCCAGTCTTCAGGAAACTCTTTCACAATGTTTCCGTCTTGATCGACAATGACCAGCCAATCGTCGTCGTGGCGTTCGGCCTCAATGGCATAAAATATGCCCCGGCGGGAATCAAGCACGTCAATGTCGTCATCATCGATGTCATGGTAGCCTTTTGACCATAAATTGCTCCACAAGTTATCGGGCAGACTGCTGAATCTAGGCTCTTCCCACCAAGTGCCAACCCACTCGTTCCGGAAGTTGAAGTAAACTTCTTTTTCATAGCCTTCATGACGGATTTCAAACTCCATGAAACCGTCTTCCCAATCGCTGTCTTCAATGCGCGCGCCGGGGTATCGGTCTGCGATAAATTCTCTGGGAGTCATCGGCTGCTGTTCAGGAACGAAGTCGATATGGTTATCGTCTTCGGGCGCACCGATAACTTCATCAACAAGTTTGCCCTCCAAAGTATAATAGAGATCAACGTCGGTCTCCGTTCCGTTCTCATTCTTGTCTACCTCGATGACATAAAACGTTTCAGATCCTGCGCGTTCCAACACATTGGCTTCATCGTCCACTGTCCAAGGCGATTGGGCGTAGACGCTGGATTCAAAGGCGCTGCGCACAGCTGCCGGGAGACTGCTGAACGGTATTTCACGGTCGGTCATGCTCCAACGATTGCTCGTGCGTGAAAACCACGCAGTGCAGTTGGGTTGCATCATTTCGGCCCGCGTACCTGCATCATAGAAACGAGCGACATCGTAGTCATCGATGGTCGTCCAAGAGACGTTGGTCGCGTTGGGAAACATTTCGTTAAACGCCTTGACGATTTCGCTAGGCGGAGTTCCGGACAAGCTGTCATCATCACTGCATGACGACAGCACGAACACACTGCATAAAGCAGCCATCAAAAAAAACTTAAACTGTTTCATAGTACAAGTGGATTAGAATATCGTATCGCTATAAATAAAAGCATTTTTCTTCAAAAAGGTGAACAATAACTGTTATTGTTATTAACCTTTAACTGAATTAACCAAAAGCAGAGCATCACCACTTTTTTCAGACCCCTATATAGATTTCAAGGTTCGTTTAAAAGCAAAAGGCAGAGCCGCAACACGACCCTGCCTCGTTGATAAGAAATCAGTCTTCCATCAATTTGCGATAGCGCACGCGCTTCGGCTCTACGTTGCCCATGCGCTTCATCTTGTTCTCTTCGTATTCGGTGTACGATCCTTCAAAATAGAACACCTCGCTGTTGCCCTCGAACGCAAGGATATGCGTACAGATACGGTCGAGGAACCAGCGGTCGTGGCTGATAACCACCGCACAGCCCGCAAAGTCTTCCAAGCCTTCTTCCAGCGCACGGAGGGTGTTAACGTCAATGTCGTTGGTCGGCTCATCGAGCAGCAGCACGTTTCCTTCCTCCTTCAGCGCCATGGCCAGATGCAGACGGTTGCGTTCACCTCCCGAAAGCATGCCGCAGAGCTTTTCCTGATCGGAACCGGAGAAGTTGAAACGGCTCAGATAGGCACGCGCATTGATGTCGCGGTTACCCATACGGAGCAGTTCGTTTCCGCCGCTGATCACCTGATAGACAGTCTTGTTCGGGTCGATATCCTTGTGCTGCTGGTCAACATAGGCAACCTTCACCGTTTCGCCCACTTCAAACTCTCCCCTGTCCGGCTTTTCAAGTCCCATAATCAGGCGGAACAGCGTCGTCTTGCCCGCACCGTTCGGACCGATAACACCCACGATGCCGTTGGGAGGAAGCATGAAGTTGAGGTCGTCAAACAGCAGCTTGTCGCCATAAGCCTTCGCCACATGCTTGGCTTCGATAACCTTGTTTCCCAGACGCGGACCGTTCGGGATGAATATTTCCAGCTTCTCTTCCTTCTCCTTCACATCCTCGTTCAGCAGCTTGTCGTAAGAGTTCAGACGGGCCTTTCCCTTTGCCTGACGGGCCTTGGGAGCCATGCGCACCCATTCCAGCTCGCGTTCCAGCGTTTTGCGGCGCTTGCTTGCCACTTTTTCTTCCATTTCCATGCGTTTGGTCTTCTGCTCCAGCCAGCTCGAATAGTTTCCCTTCCATGGGATACCTTCGCCACGGTCGAGTTCCAGAATCCATCCGGCCACGTGATCAAGAAAGTAACGGTCGTGCGTCACGGCGATTACCGTTCCTTCATACTGCTGCAGATGCTGTTCCAGCCAGTCGATGCTTTCTGCATCCAGGTGGTTGGTAGGCTCGTCCAGCAGAAGGATGTCCGGCTTCTGAAGCAGCAGGCGGCACAAAGCCACACGGCGGCGTTCACCTCCCGAAAGGTTCTTCACCGGCTGGTCTTCGGGAGGACAGCGCAGCGCATCCATCGCACGTTCCAGCTTGCTGTCCAGGTTCCATGCGTCTGTAGCGTCAATGATATCCTGCAGTTCGGCCTGGCGGGCGAAAAGCGCATCCATCTTTTCCGGATCTTCATAATATTCCGGAAGCCCGAACTTCTGGTTGATTTCTTCATATTCCGCCAATGCGTCCACGGTGCTCTGCACACCTTCCATCACCACCTCCTTGACCGTCTTTTCATTGTCGAGCTGAGGTTCCTGAGCCAGATAGCCCACCGAATAGCCCGGAGAGAAAACCACTTCGCCCTGATAGTTCTGGTCCAGTCCGGCGATAATCTTCAGCAACGTAGACTTTCCCGAACCGTTCAAACCGATGATACCGATCTTCGCTCCGTAGAAAAAGGATAGGTAGATGTCTTTCAATACCTGTCTGTTGTTCTGGAATGACTTGCTCACTCCCACCATCGAAAAGATAATCTTCTTGTCGTCTGCCATATTCTTTATTGGTTGTTAGTTAAATAATGTCTGCGTCTTGCAGCTTCCGGATGTAATAACGGTGCACATAGAGCTGGTAAAAGAGCAATCCCGCCACGCCGATAACAAAAGCCGTCACAAACGGATTGCCTACACTCATCCGGGATTCCCATTGGCAAAGCAAATAGCCGGCCGTCACTCCAACTCCCCAAAGGAGCTGGAACGTGTGATAACCGGTTCCCCGTTCGCAATGGAGCGGAAGGAGAATCATCATCCGCAGGAACTGGTAGAGGGAAAGCCCCAAACCCAGCCCTGCCAGAACTCCCGCACATCCGAACGCACGGTGACCGAAATCGGGGAAGCCGAGTATGCCCAATGAGGCAAGCATCAGCAGCATTCCTGCACCGTTCAGCAACCGTCCGCCCACTTTCAGCGTGATGAAACGGCTCACCGGCAAAAATACAAAAAATCCCGCACCCATGTAAAGATAAAAGTGAGTATATCCATAGCCTACCGTTCCGAGCAGAAAACCCAGCATGACGGGTACGGTCATCATGTTCAGTCCGGACAGACAGGTGCGGAACAGCAGGAAGCGGTCGAACGAAAGCAGCGGAACATCCAAAGGGGCACGGAAACAGACTCGTACCGCGGAAACCAGCACTACCGACACAAGCGCAAGACATGCCGAAAGCATGAACGCACCGTCGGACGAAATGACAAAGGGGCCTCCTCCTTCTATGCCCAGCACGATTCCGGCCAGCATACCCACGAGTCCCGCCCACGTGAAGCAGGCATTCGCCCCGTCCCGATGACGGCTGGGAGTGACATCGATGACCAGCGTGCTTCCCATCGACATCAAGGCTACTCCGAACATCGCTCCCTGAAGGAGCAGCCAGGCTATCATCCACCTGACATCAGACACATAGCCATAGAACACCGTTATTACGGACAACAGGAGAATGCTGTACACGCACACATGCTTCCGCTTGAAGCGGTCCACCAGATAGGCGTTGAAAGGACCGGAAAGGAATGGGGCGATTCCGAAAACGGATGTTATCAGAGCCGCATGCAGCCCGTCGCATTCCAAAGCCGCCTGAATCCAACCGTGAAGGACTGGAAACAGCATATAGACCGACATGAAAAGGAACACGTTCGCCAGCACCAGCAGACAGAAGTTCCGGTTCCACAAGCCGTGATTAGTCGCCATTGAGTCTACTTTTATAAATGAAGAATGAAGCATCAAGAATGGGAGAAAATTCTTCACTATCCACTCTTAACACTTCACTCAAATCAATACTGTTCTGTTTCGTTGGGGAAATCGCCCGACTTCACATCGGCCACGTAATGTCCGATGGCATCTGTCATCACCGTGTTCAGGTCTGCGTAACGGCGCAGGAACTTCGGGCTGAAGCCTTTGGTCATGCCCAGCATGTCGGCCACCACAAGCACCTGTCCGTCAACGCCCCCTCCGGCACCGATTCCAATCACGGGAATCGAAAGCTCTGAAGCCACACGTGCGGCAAGAGCTGCCGGAACTTTTTCGAGCACAAGGGCGAAGCACCCGATTTCTTCAAGCACATGCGCGTCGCGCACCAGCTTTTCGGCCTCAGCGTCATCCTTGGCACGCACGCCATACGTCCCGTACTTGTTGATGGACTGGGGCATCAGTCCCAAATGTCCCATCACGGGCACTCCGGCTGCAATTATTCTGGAGAACACGTCCCTGTATTCCTCTCCGCCTTCCAGTTTCAGCGCATCGGCACCCGTTTCCTTCATCATCCGCACGGCATTCGCCACACCTTCGTAGGGGTCAGCCTGATAAGAGCCGAAGGGCATGTCCACAACAACCAGCGCACGCTTCACGCCGCGTGCCACCGACCTGCCGTGGTAAATCATCTGATCGACGGTTATGGGAAGCGTAGTGGCATTTCCCGCCATCACGTTCGAAGCGGAATCGCCCACCAGAATCACATCCATACCGGCGCCGTCTACAATCTGCGCTACGGTATAATCATAAGCTGTCAGCATGGAAATCTTTTCTCCCTGCCGCTTCATTTCAATCAATCGGTGAGTGGTGACCTTGCGGGCATCACTCGACAAATATCCTGCCATAAATCACTTAATTAAAAAACGTTCATAATACCTTCCGAACGGGAATCACGGCATATTCAGAAAATAACCCGTCAAGTCAATCAAAATATCCCAACAAGTCAATTAAAATGTCCCGTCATCTTCATCAAGATGTCCCGTCATTTTTACGCCGGGAAGAGATTCCCTCCCCCAAAAGCCAGACAAAAGTAAGGCAAATCTCTGATATAAACAACTTTTAACGGGCAATTAATGCAAAAGGAGGCCCATCATCTCGGGATAGCTGAAAGCGGTGAAATCGGGGATGACCAGCGCGCATTTGCCGGCTATCGCCTCTTTGGGATTGGTGGTGCTCAGACCTACCACCGTCATTCCCGCCGCATTCCCGGCCTCAAGCCCGTGGAAAGAATCCTCGAATACCACGCAGTTTTCCGGAACAGTTCCGAAAACCTCCGCACCGAGAAGGAAACAGTCGGGTGCTGGCTTCGAACGGGCAAACATTTCTGCGGTCAGAATGCGGTCGACCAACTGCTTCAGCTCCGGATGAACGGCATATACGTTAGCCATCTTCTTCTCGTTCGAGCTGGTCACGATGGCAATCTTCACTCCATGGGCATGAAGTTCGCGCATGAAGTCCACCACCCCCGGAATATACTCATAGCTCATCTGTTCCTCAAAACGGTTCAGCCCCTCGGTTATCTCGGCCTGCTCTTTTTCCATTCCGGCAAAATAACGGCCGTAAATCTGGTTCAAAGTCTGTCCTTTGATGATTTTTCCGAACTCCTCGTGTTCGGGATGATACTTCTTCCCCACCTCGTTCCAAAAGATGCTGTACTGCGACTCTGTATCCATCACCACTCCGTCAAAATCAAAAAGAGCGGCTGCGCATTTTGTCATGTCCATGTGATTCAAGTTTAATTTAGTTTGATTTAACGGTGCAAATTTCATAAATATCCGCCCATCTTCCTAACTTTGCCACACAATTTTAACGAAAGAATACAAAAAATGGAAACCAATAATCCGCATGTGCTTGGGGAAGCACCTATCGGGAAATTGCTGTGGCAATATTCCATTCCGGCTATCATCGGAATGACCCTGACTTCTTTATACAACATCATCGACAGTATCTTTATCGGCCACGGCGTGGGAGCACTGGCTATTTCGGCTCTCGCCATCACGTTTCCGCTGATGAATCTGATCATCGCCTTCAGCACGCTGGTGGGAGTGGGCGGAGCAACCCTCTCATCCATCCGGCTGGGACAAAAAGACCGGAGGGGAGCCGAATACATTCTGGGCAACGTAGCGGTGATGTGTGTGGTAAACGCCATCGTCTTCGGAGGAATCTCGCTGATCTTCCTCGACCCGATTCTGCGCTTCTTCGGAGCCACCGAGGCCACGCTCGCCTATGCACGCGACTTCATGCAGGTGATTCTTGCCGGCACGCCGATTTCTTACGTAATGATCGGACTCAACAACATCATGCGCGCCACCGGATACCCGAAGAAGGCCATGCTCTCATCTATGCTGACCGTGGGATGCAACGTCATCTTCGCCCCGATCTTCATCTTCTGGTTCGACTGGGGGATCCGGGGAGCTGCACTGGCCACCATACTTTCCCAATTCATCGGAATGATTTGGGTGCTTGCTCACTTCTTCAGCAAAAAGAGCTATATCCGTTTTGAGAAACGCTGCTTCAAGCTGAGGAAAAACATCATCGAAAACGTGTTTGCCATCGGCATGTCGCCTTTTGTGATGAACGTGTGCGCCTGCTGCATCACGATTTTCATCAACAACAGCCTGCTGAAATATGGGGGCGATCTTTCTATCGGCGCATTCGGCATACTTAACCGTATCGTCATGCTCTTCATCATGATTGTAATGGGAATCACGATGGGAATGCAGCCCATCACCGGATACAACTACGGGGCGCAGCACTTTGCACGTGTGAAACAGACGCTCAGAATAGGAATTACAGCCGCGGTGACCATCACTACCTGCGGCTTTCTGGTCGGAGAGCTTTTCCCGTCCGTGTTCGTCGGAATGTTCACGACCAACGATGAACTGACCCGGCAGGCTACCGTAGCCCTCCGCTTCGGAATCGCCTCATTCCCGGTGGTAGGCGCACAGATCGTCATCACCCAGTTCTTCCAGTCGATCGGAAAAGCAAAAATATCCATCTTCCTTTCGCTTACCCGCCAGCTGCTTTTCCTGCTCCCCTGTCTGGCGCTATTCCCGCATTGGTATGAACTGAACGGAGTGTGGCTCAGTATGCCCGTATCTGATTTCTTCGCCTTTATAGCAGCCGTACTGATGCTGGCCTATCACTTCCGCACAAGGATGAAAAATGCGGCCTCCACATCCGGAATCAGCTGAACAGCAGCATGATGTTCAGCACCGAAACGACAACCGCAATCGTATAAAGCACAAACGTACTCCAGCGGGAATTGGCATATTCGCCCATCACCCGTCTAGATGAAGTGAGGCCCACCTGAAGAAAGACCGTAAAAGGCAGCTGGACACTCAGTACCATCTGCGAAATGATCAGTCCTTTAAAGGGATTGCCGATAAAGAAGATGACCAGCAGCGCCAC
Source organism: Bacteroidales bacterium SW299 (assembly GCA_019550975.1). Classification (GTDB taxonomy): domain Bacteria; phylum Bacteroidota; class Bacteroidia; order Bacteroidales; family Bacteroidaceae; genus Phocaeicola; species Phocaeicola excrementipullorum. The sequence continues at coordinate 7,846 of SDWH01000010.1, forward strand.
TCCCAACGAAATCAGAATGCCAGCGCGCGAATGGATGTCCTTTATATGGTAAGACTCGCCGAACATTCCGGCAAAGATGGAACCGGCAGCCATTCCGCTGGTCACGGTCGACGACAGCCCCGCCATCAGGAGAGCCAAAGCGAAGATTGTGCCGGCCTGGCTCCCCAGCAAAGGGTCGAGCAGCGACTTCGCCTGCTGCAATTCTTCCACCTGCACACCGCCGGCAAAGAAAGTGGATGCGGCAAGCAGAATCATCGCACTGTTGATGGCCCACCCCACTCCCATCGAAAAGAGGGTATCATAAAATTCATATTTCAGCAAGCGGCGGATGGAACTGTCATCCCGCTTGTTATACTCGCGGCTCTGCACCACCTCCGAATGAAGAAAAAGATTGTGAGGCATCACAACAGCCCCCAGCACACTCATGATAATCAGCAGGCTTCCTTCGGGAATGCTCGGAATTACCCACGAACGGGCAGCTGCCGGCCAGTCGATATCAACCAAAAACAATTCGTAAAGAAATGAAAGTCCGATAACTGACACAAAGCCGATGATGGAACGCTCGATCCGCTTGTATGAGTTGGTGAAAAGCAGGATTACCACAAGCACCGTGGTCAGGATGGCTCCCCACATAATCGGGATTCCGGCAAGCATCTGCAGCGCAATGGCTCCGCCCAGTATCTCGGCCAACGAAGTGGAAACGGATGCCAGCACCGCACTGCCCAATATGGGGCGCGACACCCATCTGGGCGTATAGCGCGTGGCAGCCTCACTCAGGCACAGGCCGGTAACAATGCCGAGATGCGCCACATTATGCTGCAACACGATAAGCATGACGGTAGACAACGTGACCACCCAGAGCAGCGAATAGCCGAAATCGGATCCCGCAGCGAAATTTGACGCCCAGTTTCCGGGATCAATAAATCCCACAGTGACCAGCAGTCCGGGACCGATGTATTTGAAGAAATCCAGACCTCCCAGATAACGCTGGTGGTCTTTCCGTTTAAGTTCTTTGATTATATTCCACATAGCATATCTCCTTTTTTTCCATAAAACAGCATGAAGATACGCAAAGTTCACAAAAATAAAAAGAGTGTCCGTTTTTATTCGGATGCGGAAGGAAGGTAACGTTCCCACCCTGCGGCCTGATACCAGGCTATCGAAGCACGATAATATTCATCCCATGAATCCTTGATTCCACGGTCGGGGAAGTACATGCCGATGCCGCAGAAACGGTTTTCGTCAACCGTCACGCCTTCAAATTCATACGCGGCCCCCGAGAGGCAGGCTTTTGCCGCAACAGCTTCATTGAGAGCCGACTGAATGTTTTCGGGTATCTGCCCGCTGTTCAGCACACGGAAAAAATCACCGACATCAAAAGAGAAATTCTTATAGCTCTTCACTCCATACTGCTGTATGTCATTTTCGTAATCCAGATCCGAAAGTTCCGACTTGTATGTTTCCAGACCTGCACCCACGGCATTCGCCAGTCCCGCAGCCTTGGAACAGTCGACCAATGCGCATGTACCCCACGCATTGTTTTCTTTGTTAAACGAAATAAAATCAGTGCAAACCTGAGAAAATCCGGAAGCTGCACCATAAAGATAAGGCAGCACCCGATGGTAAGGAAAACCCAAAACAGATGTTTCCATCACCGATCCGATAAGATAATCAGTCGCTTCACGCAATTCATAAGCCACCTCTGCGGTGCCCATCATGCAGGCATCGAAAAGAAGAAAATCAAGTTTCTGCGAAAAGCTGGAAAGAAGCACATCCGCCAGTTCCGGAAGATTGATACTGTAGCCATTGTCGTCACCGAATGCTTTCGACTGCACCGACTTGCTTCCTTCTATCCAGCTTGAAGCATGAGAGCCGAAAATCAGTCCGTAGCTTTCGGAAGGAGCGGCTTCCTGCATGTCCAGAAACACCTGGCGCATCACCTGAGGATCGACAGCCACATACGAATTGTCTGAAGGATACACTTTCTTTCTGGCAATCTCCACCACCTCGTCAAAGCTGACATTTTCGCCCGGCGAAGGCAGTCCGTTCACATTTCCGCTTCCGTCACTCACAAACTCCATCAGCGTCGGACCGTCGAAAGTCGCATCGTTTGAACGGGGACGGTAATAAACCAGCAGCGTACAAGTATCTGTCATGGACGACAAGGCTTCATACATCCATACGACATTGTCCTCCAAATAAGTGTTCAGGTTATTGTTTGCCACCAGATAAGCCAGCACCGTGCGCCCCTTCCGCATCACAGGCTTGCCTTCCGGAATTTCATTCGAGCAAGAGAAAGTCAGCGCTCCTGCCAGCAAGACACACAAGACAGACCAGACCTTCAGCTTCACCATTCCCAATCAGGCTTTTCAAATTTGAATTCAGGATCCACTCCCAGAATCACAAGCGAATTCCCTTTCTTGTAGTTTTCCTTCAGCTTGGCAATTTCTTTTTGCAGGCTTTTCTGCTTTCTGTTGAAGAACATGAAGCAGGTGCGGTTTTTTCCTCCCTGTTTCTGTTCAAGATAGTCTTTCAGCTGAATGCTGTAGGCCGCACGGTTCACCAGCATTCCGTTTCCGTCGACAGAAGCACTGTCCAGATACTGAATATCTGTAAAATAGACAAGCGAATCAGTGAACGACGCCGACACTCCGGCAAGATAAACCCCATATTTTTTCTTATCCTTCGGCTGCTTTCCTACGGCAGACACTGCCAGCAAGGCCATGAAGAAGAAACAAAGAAACTTTGTATAACGCATAGTTCAATTCATTTAAAAACAGGTTACAAAAGTAAGCATTTCATGCATAAATACCGAAACATGGAATGAAAATTAACAAAATAAAAGGAGAGTGCATCAGAACATGAATTTGATGCACCCTCCTTCATTCCTTTTCGGAAACCGAACCTTTCTTATCCCAAATAAGACTTGAGCAGCTTGCTACGAGAATTTTGTCTTAACCTTCTGATAGCTTTTTCCTTAATCTGGCGGACACGCTCACGTGTGAGCCCGAATTTGTCGCCGATTTCCTCCAACGTCATTTCCTGCGTGTTGATACCGAAAAACATCTGGATGATCTCCTTCTCCCTTTCGGTCAGCGTAGAAAGTGCTCTGTCGATTTCCTTCGAAAGTGATTCATTAACCAAGGAACGGTCTGCCATCGGAGAATCGTCGTTTACAAGCACATCCAGCAGACTGTTGTCTTCTCCTTCCACAAAAGGAGCGTCAACCGAAATGTGACGGCCGGACACCTTCAGGGTATCCGAGATCTTGTCTACCGGAATCTCCAGCTCGTCGGCCAACTCTTCAGGCGACGGACGACGCTCATTTTCCTGCTCGAACTTGGAGAAAGCCTTGCTGATCTTGTTCAACGAGCCTACCTGGTTCAAAGGCAGACGCACAATGCGCGACTGCTCTGCCAGAGCCTGCAAGATAGACTGGCGGATCCACCACACCGCATAACTGATAAACTTGAATCCACGGGTTTCATCAAATTTTTCAGCGGCTTTAATCAGCCCAAGGTTACCTTCGTTGATCAAGTCAGGCAAGCTGAGTCCCTGATTCTGATACTGTTTGGCTACTGATACGACGAAACGCAAGTTTGCGCGCGTAAGTTTTTCCAATGCTACACGATCTCCTTTACGGATACGCTGAGCGAGTTCTACCTCCTCCTCTACAGTAATCAAATCTTCACGACCAATTTCCTGCAAGTACTTGTCCAGAGATGCGCTCTCTCGGTTAGTGATACTTTTGGTAATCTTTAATTGTCTCATTCTATATAAAACGATTTGGGTACAAAGATACAATTTTTTCATCAACGGGAAGACTTATTTCAAAAGTTTTTCCAAACTTTTCACAAAAAAGCTGCCGTTTCCCTTCTGCAAACTCCGTGCCTTCCCATATATTGCAGCAGAAGGCGTGCCGTGAGCTGTCACCACATGCACGCCTTCGCCTGTTTTCCCTCAAAGGAGGAAGCTGTTATCCTCTATTTTACCTTCCGATTGTCATTCGCCCTGCGACAGGTCAACGGCATAGTTGGCACGTTTGCCTGACGGATAGACACCCGTCATGAACAATACCTGGTCGGGCGACTGAGAAGCCTGCTTCATCACTTCTTCCAAGTCTTCAACCGTACGCAACTGCTGTCCGTTTGCCTTCAATATGATGAATCCTTTACGGATGCCGCTCTCTTTCATGCGTCCGTCGCTCACTCCGGTCACCTGGACACCGTATCCCAAGTTCAACTGACGCTTGAGTTCGTCAGGAACTGCACGGAAGGCAGCGCCCAGAATCTGCATGTCAGCTTTCTTTACAACCTTCGTATTGCCTTGAGCGTTCTTCAGCGTAATCGTAAATTCCTTGTCATTCCGCTCTCTGAACACTTTCACTTTCACCTTGTCGCCCGGACGCTTCTCGGCAAGAACACCTTGCAGGCTGGCCATTGTTTCAATCTTCTTGCCGTCGAGGGCAATGATCACATCGTTTTTCTTCAGTATGCCCGCGGCCGAACCTTCTTCCTGCACTTCTACTACCTGAACGCCATAGCCGATGCCCAGCTCCTTCTGTTCCTTGCGGATTTCATCCGGATAGCTTTCCTTGCCCATGTCACGTCCGGCAATGCCCAACAGCGCACGCTGAACAGTTCCATACTGCTTCAAATCGGTCACCACCTTGGTCATGATGCTTGTCGGTATTGCAAATCCGTAACCCGAATAAGCGCCCGTAGGCGAATACAGCATGGCGTTGATGCCTATCAGCTCGCCGCGCGCATTGACCAGCGCGCCTCCACTGTTTCCCTGATTGATAGCCGCATCAGTCTGAATGAAAGACTCCACATCGTTTGCACCCAGTCCGCGCGCTTTCGCACTTACCACACCTGCGGTTACGGTAGATCCCAAATTGAACGGATTACCCACGGCAAGCACCCATTCGCCAACCTTCAGGTTATCAGAGTTCCCGACCGGAATAGCAGGGAAGTCATCACCCTCAATCTTGACCAGAGCCAAGTCGGTTGTTGCGTCCGTACCGATCACACGCCCCTTCATCTCACGGCCGTCATGCAGCTTCACGTTGATTTCATCAGCCCCGTCAATCACGTGATTGTTCGTAACGATGTAACCGTCTTTCGAGATGATTACCCCCGAGCCGAAACCGCGCTGCTCCGGAGTCTGGATCTGACGCTGGCGTCCGCGTCCGTCACCGAAAAAGAAGTCGAAGATGTCCGGCTGGGACTCAACCACCTGCGTCTTGCTTCGCTGAACAGCCATGATGTGCACCACCGAGTTCAAAGAACTTTCGGCGGCCTTTGTCAGATCAACAGGCTGCATGCTCGAAGCATCCAGTGCAGCCGTGCGCAGCGGCATCGCCGCATCGAAAGCCTGGTAAAACGAAGCGTTTGCCGAAGTGTTCTTCTGCATCACAGCGTATGCCGTCACTCCAGCCACTCCTGCGCTGACAGCAATTACGGCCGCAGCACCTATCGCGAATTTAGTTGTTGTTTTCATACTTTTATTCTGTTTAAAATGTTAATTTAGTCAGTCTTTTAACTTTTCATTTGCTAAAGTAGAACAAAATCCATACGGTTGTACTCCTGATTGCCTCTTTTTTCCGTCTTTTAACAGAGGCCGCAAAGCGATTAACCGCAGTTAACTGCCAATTCTGCCAAATTTACATTCGTTATCAGTCATTTTTGCCCCGTCTGACAAATCGGCACAATACCTGAGAAAAGACGGACATCCGGAACACATTCTATAAACCACGATGTCGTTTGCAGAAACCACAGCGTTGTTTGCAGAAACCACGATGCCGTTTGCAGAAACCACGATGTCGTCTGAAGTTCAGAAGCCGATATTCTGAAGCACGCAGCCGCAGCAAATATTTTTCATCCGTCAGGCCCGCGATTCGTTTTATTTGCGTACCTTTGCAGAACCAAAGAAGCAGTCGGCCGGTCTGTCGCTGATGCCTTTACGGCAGAAGAGGAAAGTCCGGGCAACGCAGAGCATCCTACTTCCTAACAGAAAGCTGTCCGCGAGGGCGGAGTAATGCAGAAGAAAACAACCGCCTCCTAACCGGGAGGTAAGGGTGAGAAGGCGGGGTAAGAGCCCACCAGCCGCACAGCGATGTGCGGGCTGTGCATCTTAGGAGTTGTAAGGTCATGTAAACCGGCATCAACGAGGGTTGCTCGCCCCACGTCGGAGGGTAGACCGCTGGAGCCTGCCGGTGACGGCAGGCGTAGATAAATGACAGACGCCCCTGCTTGCAGGGTGACAGAACCCGGCTTACAGGCCGTCTGCTTCTTTTTTTATGAAAAATACCCAAACGTATCGGAAAAATGAAAATCGCCCAAATCTGGAGATTCCTGACGTATGACATCTGGCGCATCACGGAAAGCGAAGTGACAAAAAGCACCTACGCGCTCTACAACATCATCAAGACCGTATACATCTGTATAACCCGGTTCGCCAACGACCGGCTTATCAACAAGGCTTCGGCCCTTACCTACAGCACCCTGCTTGCCATCGTGCCGATTCTGGCCGTGCTGTTCGCCATCGCGCGCGGATTCGGGTTCGACAATGTCATGGAAGAGCAGATCAAAAGCAACTTCGGAGGAAGTCCGGAAGCGGCGGAAGCCATCCTTTCGTTCACACAATCTTATCTGGCGCAAACCAAAAGCGGCGTATTCCTGGGCTTCGGACTTGTCTTGCTCTTCTGGACGGTGATCAATCTGGTGATGGAAATCGAAATCACCTTCAACCGCATCTGGGAGGTGAAACGCCAGCGCTCGGTTTACCGGCAGATCACCGACTTTTTTTCAATGATACTGCTGGCGCCGATCCTCATCGTCGTTTCGGCGGGACTCTCCATCTTCACCACCACGACATTGAAAGAAATGGAGGACTTTGCCCTGCTGGCTCCCATATTCCAGTTTCTCATACGGCTTATACCTTATATATTTACGTGGTTCATGTTTACGGGGCTTTACGTGTTCATGCCCAACACAAAAGTAAGGTTCAAGCATGCGCTGGTTGCCGGAATCATCGCCGGAACCGCCTTTCAGGCGTTTCAGTACCTCTACATCAACAGCCAGCTGTGGGTATCGAAATACAACGCCATCTACGGAAGCTTCGCGGCCCTTCCTCTCTTTCTCCTCTGGCTGCACATCTCATGGACCATCTGCCTTTTCGGCGCCGAACTCACTTATGCGGGGCAGAACATCAAAAGTTTCAACTTTGAACAAGACACGCGCAACATCAGCCTGCGCTACCGCGACTTCATCGTGATTCTGATCATGTCGCTCATCACCAAGCGCTTCGAAAAGAACGAGCCGCCATATACAGCCATCCAGCTTTCGGAAGAAAACCAGATTCCTCTGCGGCTGACCCGAAAAATCCTCTACCTCCTGCAAGAAACCGGAATCATCCACGAAGTGGCAAACGACAAGAAAAGTGAAGAAACGGCCTACCAGCCTTCGATAGACATCAACCAGCTGAGCGTGGGAATGGTGCTGAACCGGCTCTATACAAAAGGCTCTGAGAATTTCAAGATAGACAAGGACAAAGTGTTCAGCAGCGAATGGAAAATCCTGACGGAATCAAGAAACGAATATTATTCAAAAACCTGCAAGGTATTGCTGAAAGACCTGTAGGACAAACTCCTGCAGGCCTTTCAGCCCAACCGCACAAACCTGCGGCCCTTATTTTGTCAGCTGCATCATCCGGCTCAGATACTTGCCGATGATGTCAAACTCAATGTTGACCACACTCCCCACTTCCAACGTATGGAAATTCGTATGCTCATAAGTATAGGGAATTATAGCCACCTGAAAAGTATCCTCTGTCGGATTGCACACGGTCAGGCTCACCCCGTTCACGGTTACCGAACCCTTGTCAACAGTAAAATAACCGCGCTTTGCCATTTCCCGGTCAAACTCATACCGGAAAGTGTAATACCAGCTTCCTTCCGCATCCTCCTTGGCAATGCAGGTCGCCGTCTGATCCACATGCCCCTGCACGATGTGTCCGTCCAGACGGCCGTTCATCATCATGCTTCGTTCCACATTCACCTTATCGCCCACCTTCAGCAGTCCGATGTTCGAACGCTCGATGGTTTCTTTCATGGCAGTCACCGTATACGTGCCGTCCTGAATGCAGACCACAGTCAGGCACACCCCGTTGTGAGAAACACTCTGGTCAATCTTCAATTCATCCACAAACGAACATTTCAACGTAAGATGCAGGTTTTCCTGCTCCTTTACAATCTTTACTACTTCAGCGTATTCTTCTACTATTCCCGAGAACATAATATATTATATTTTGATTATTTGAATATAAAAACCGGCACGAGCAGCCGGCAACCTCACTTTTTCGGAATCGGCCTGCTCCACACGGTCTTTCCCTCCGAACTCACAACCGATATTGTTCCGCCCGCATAATCGTCGATATACGTGTTTCCCTTTACCAGCATGTCTTCGGCCATGTGAATGGCCTTTTCCGACGAACGGATAGCAAATCCTTTGTTGTCGCTCAAACGACCGTCAGAAAAATAAATGTCATAAGTTTCCATAACTATCTTTTTACCGTATAAAAATTCGGGGACAAATATATAATTACATCCTTTCAACACAAAATAAAATCGGGAAAAAGCGGAAAGAAAAAGACACAAAAAAAGAGAAACCAGTGTAACTGACCTCTCAACAAATTGACCGAGCGGAAAACGAGACTCGAACTCGCGACCCTAACCTTGGCAAGGTTATGCTCTACCAACTGAGCTATTTCCGCATCATGAAAAATACGACTAGCTATGAGCGGAAAACGAGACTCGAACTCGCGACCCCAACCTTGGCAAGGTTGTGCTCTACCAACTGAGCTATTTCCGCAACAAAGTGCCCAGAACAGGACTCGAACCTGCATGCCTCTCGACACACGCACCTGAAACGTGCGCGTCTACCATTCCGCCACCTGGGCATTACGGCCTTTCGGCCTATCAGCGCAACACTTTGGCTGATTGAGCGGAAAACGAGACTCGAACTCGCGACCCCAACCTTGGCAAGGTTGTGCTCTACCAACTGAGCTATTTCCGCAATATTCATTTTTTCGTGAAGGAAATGAGACTCGAACTCACACGACATAAATTGTCACTACCCCCTCAAAGTAGCGCGTCTACCAATTCCGCCATTCCTCCAATAAGTGCCCAGAACAGGACTCGAACCTGCATGCCTCTCGACACACGCACCTGAAACGTGCGCGTCTACCATTCCGCCACCTGGGCATTACAGCCTTTCGGCCCATCAGCGCAACACTTTGTCTGATTGAGCGGAAAACGAGACTCGAACTCGCGACCCCAACCTTGGCAAGGTTGTGCTCTACCAACTGAGCTATTTCCGCAACTTTTGAGCTATCTGTTTCTCAATTGCGAGTGCAAAGGTAGTGTTTTTTCTGAAACCTCCAAAACTTATGGGCTTTTTTTTACCGTTTTTCCCTAAAATATCATTCAAAAGCACGTTTCAGCACATTCTGTCGCGGTAATCTTCGTAGCGGAACGTGCGATAAATCTCCAGTTCCCCTCCAGTATGAAGCAAAGCGACAGACGGATGATGGATGCCGTTGAACATTGTCGTCTTCACCATCGTATAGTGGATCATATCCTCAAACACAATCCGGTCGCCCACCCGAAGCTCATGATCGAATTTCCAGCTTCCCATATAGTCCCCGCTCAGGCAACTGTTTCCTCCAAGACGGTAAACATGATCCTCCGGAGCCGCATTCTTCACCGCCTCGGGAGGCAGCGACTCCGCTCCGCGCACACGGGGCTGATAAGGCATCTCCAGACAATCGGGCATGTGACAAGTAAAACTTACATCAAGAATGGCTGTGCGGATCCCCCTGCTCTCAACCACGTCAACTACCGACGACACCAACGGCCCGGTTTGCCAGGCAAATGCAGAGCCCGGCTCCAGCACAATCATCAGATGGGGATAGCGCGACCTAAGGCCTTGAAGCAAGCGTATCAGATGGTCGACATCATAATCCTTGCGCGTCATCAGATGGCCTCCGCCCAGATTCAGCCACTTCAACTGAGGGAACCAACGGCTGAACTTCTCCTCGATATGAGCCAATGTGCGCTCCAGTTCATACGAGCTCGACTCGCAATGGCAATGGCAATGAAAGCCTTCGATGCCTTCAGGCAAACGTTCGGGAAGCAAATCAGAAGTAACCCCGAAACGCGTTCCGGGAGCACACGGATTGTAAAGTTCTACCTCCACCTCCGAATACTCCGGATTCACGCGAATGCCGCACGAAACCGGCTTTCCTTTCGCCATCGGATAAAAACGCTCGTACTGAGAAAGCGAATTGAAGGTGATATGGCTGCAATACTTCAGGAACAAAGGAAAATTCTGCTCCGTATAAGCCGGTGAATAGGCATGCGCCTTGCTCCCGAACTCTTCAAACGCAAGCCGCGCCTCATATTCCGAGCTGGCTGTCGTGCTATGTATGTACTCGCGGAAAATCGGGAACGACTTCCACATGGCGAATGCCTTAAAAGCCAAAATGATTTCCACTCCGGCCGTATCGGCCACATGCTTTATCAGGCTCAGGTTCTTTCTGAGCAGCTCTTCCTCCATCACATAGCAGGGGGAAGGAATCTGGTTCATATCTTTTATCATCATCTTTCTTTTCTTTATTCCGTTATTCACACACTTTGAAGCGGGCAAACTTCAGCAGCAGCTGCTTGACTCCGGCATTTTCAAAACGTACGGTAGCCTTGCGGTTGTCGCCTGCGCCTTCTACCTTCTCTACCACTCCCCGTCCGAACCGCTCGTGCTCGATGTGCTTTCCCTCCAGTGAATCTCCGGACATTTGCCCGACACTTGAAGATGCCGGCACGGACGAGGAATCGATTTTCCGCAACTTGCGGGGAGCAACAAAACGATGCGGCTCCTGCGGCATCTCGCCTCCGTCAAACATCGAAGGCCCGCCCGTGTCATACGATCTGACTTCCGGACGGCGGAAGCCCCCGGCTATTTCTTTTCTGAATCGCCCTGCACCAATCTCTACCTGACGAGCAAGCTGCTCTCCAGCGGGTAAACAAAGAAACTTCGTGTCTATATCGCGCAAGAAGCGGCTGGGATTGCCGAACTCCATCTTCCCATAGCGGAAACGGCTTTTTGCATACGAGAGATAACAGTGCGATTCGGCCCGCGTTATAGCCACGTAGAACAGACGCCTTTCTTCCTCGAGCGACCGGGGATTGTCGGCCGAAATTCCGGGAAAAAGACCTTCTTCCATCCCTACGACAAACACATTGGGAAACTCAAGACCTTTGGCCGAATGAATGGTCATCAGTGTCACTTTCGATACATTATCATCCTTTTCGCCGTCCTGGTCGGTGAGCAACGACACCTCCGACAGATAATCGGCAAGCAGAATATGGCTATCTCCCTCTTCTTCCCTGTCGGAACAGAAATCGTGGATTCCGCTAATAAGCTCTTCAATATTTTCCTGACGGCTCAGATTCTCGGGAGTACGGTCCTGATAAATGTCATTGATGATACCCGAACGGCGCACGATGTCCTGCCCCAAAGTATAGGCATCCTTCTCCGGAGCACCGCTGACAAATCCGGCTATCAGGTCACGGAAAGCCTGAAGTTTGGCAGCCGTCCCCTTATTCAAAGACAACCCGTAAGCCAAAGGCTCGTTCAGCACTTCCCAAAGGCTGACATGCTGCTTCGTGGCCGCATCAACCAGCTTGTTCAAGGTCGTATCTCCTATTCCTCTCGCCGGGTAATTGATCACCCGCTTGAATGCCTCCTCATCGTTCGGATTGACAGCCAGGCGGAAATAAGCGATCACATCCTTGATCTCTTTCCGCTGATAGAACGAAAGTCCCCCATACACCTGATAAGGAATCCCTTTCCTGCGCAATGCCTCTTCAAAGATACGGCTCTGCGCATTCGTGCGGTACAGCACCGCACAGTCATGATAAGCATATCCGCCGCGCCGATGAAGCTCAACAATCTTGTTGGCCACGATTTCACCCTCCTCCACATCGCTGTAGGCGCATGAAACAGGAATCGGCTCTCCTTTGTCGTTCTCGGAGAACACATTCTTCTGAATCTGCTGGCGGTTCTTTTCTATCAGGCTGTTCGCCGCCTTCACGATGGTCTGCGTAGACCGGTAGTTCTGCTCCAGCTTGAACAGGAGGGCATCCTTGTACTGACGAGTAAAATTCAAGATGTTGTCGATGTTCGCTCCGCGGAAAGAGTAAATGCTCTGTGCATCATCTCCCACCACACAGATGCGCCGATGTTCCTGCGTAAGCTGCAGCACGATGCAGTGCTGGGCATAGTTCGTGTCCTGATATTCATCAACCAGCACATAACGGAACTTGGCAGCATATCCTTTGCAGACATCCGGATGTTCCCTGAAAAGACGGTAGGTATAAACCAGCAGATCGTCAAAGTCCATCGCATTGCCCTGACGGCACCGCTCGCAATAGCGGAGGTAAATATCACCTGCAAGAGGGATTTTGGCCGCCTTGTCGGCTTCCCTCATCTCCGCGCTCGCCGCATAAGCCTGAGGAGATACCAGATGGTTTTTCGCATTGCTGATGCGGCTCTGTATCATTCCGGGCTTATACACCTTGTCGTCAAGCTGAAGTTCCTTGACGATTGCCTTGATCAGACTTTTCGAGTCTGCCGAATCGTAAATGGTAAAACTGGAAGTGAAACCGATCTTTTCCGCCTCCATCCGGAGTATGCGCGAAAAGATGGAATGGAACGTACCCATCCACAGATAACGGGCTCTGTCGATGCCCATCTGGCGCGCAATGCGCTCCTTCATTTCCCTTGCCGCCTTGTTTGTAAAAGTCAAGGCAAGAACAGACCACGGCTCATAACCGTGGTCCAACAAATAAGCAATCTTGTAAGTCAGTACGCGCGTCTTTCCCGATCCGGCCCCGGCTATCACCAGCATGGGTCCGTCGTTATAAAGGACAGCCTTGCGCTGACTTTCGTTCAGTTCGTCCAGATAACTGCTCTCTGCCATACTCAATTCTTAAAGCTATGAATCGGGGCGGGAATGCGGCCTCCACGGTTCACAAAAGCCTCGCAACTGAAGCGGTTGACCGGCATCACGGGCGCATATCCCAACAGTCCTCCGAACTCCACTCTCTCTCCCACGTTCTTGCCGACAACGGGAATGATGCGTACAGCCGTAGTCTTCTGGTTCACCATTCCGATAGCGGCCTCATCTGCAATAATGCCCGAAATGGTCGCAGCCGAAGTATCGCCGGGAACAGCAATCATATCCAGACCGACCGAGCAGACGCAGGTCATCGCCTCAAGCTTCTCAATGCCAAGGGCACCCGCTTCAACCGCGTCAATCATTCCCTGGTCTTCACTCACAGGAATGAACGCTCCGCTCAGCCCTCCTACATACGATGAAGCCATCACGCCTCCCTTCTTCACCTGATCGTTCAGCAAAGCCAACGCCGCCGTAGTTCCCGGAGCTCCCGGATATTCAAGTCCGATTTCTTGAAGAACCTCAGCCACGCTGTCGCCCACAGCCGGTGTAGGAGCCAGCGAAAGATCAATAATTCCGAACGGAACGCCCAAGCGGCAGGAAGCCTCCTGAGCCACCAGCTGTCCCACACGGGTAATCTTGAACGCGGTGCGCTTGATGGTTTCGCACAGCACCTCAAAGCTGGCGCCACGGATTTGCTCGAGCGCATACTTCACAACGCCCGGACCGCTGACGCCTACGTTGATAATCGCATCCGCTTCCGAAACGCCGTGGAACGCGCCGGCCATAAAGGGGTTGTCGTCGGGAGCATTGCACAGGACAACCAGCTTGGCGCACCCGAGCGAGTCACGCTCTTTCGTCATTTCGGCCGTTTCCTTCACGATTTCTCCCATCAGCTTCACGGCATCCATGTTGATTCCGGTCTTTGTAGAACCTACATTGACCGAACTGCAAATACGCTCCGTACACGCCAAAGCCTTCGGAATCGAACGGATAAGCAGTTCGTCACTGCGAGTCATCCCTTTGGAAACAATGGCCGAATAGCCTCCGATAAAGTTCACGCCTAACTCTTCCGCCACCTTATCCAAGGTCAGCGCAATCTTCACATAGTCATCGGGAGTGTTGCATGCCGCTCCTCCCACCAAAGCTATCGGCGTAACAGAAATGCGCTTGTTGACGATAGGTATTCCGTATTCTTTCGAGATTTCCTCGCCCGTCTTCACCAGGTTGCGGGCAAGCCTCGTCATTTTGTCATAGATTTTCCGGCAGAGCACATCCAGATCGCTGTCCGCACAGTCCAGCAGACTGATTCCCATCGTGATGGTGCGCACATCCAGATTCTCCTGGTCAATCATTTTATTGGTTTCGATAACCTCCGATATATTGATCATAAAAACTGCATTACATTAAGGTACGACAACAGCTGTCAGATGCGGTGCATCTTGTCGAATATTTCTTCTCTCTGGCACTTGATCTGCACGCCCATCTGCCGCCCTACTTCATCCAGTTCATTGACAGCCTGCTCGAAGGGCTTCTCCATTTTCTCCATATCCACAATCATCATCATGTTGAAGTATCCCTGCACGATGGTCTGCGTGATATCAAGGATATTCACATTGTTGTCTGCCAGCCAGGTGCAAACCTTGGCTATGATACCTACAGTATCTTTTCCAACTACTGTAATAATCGTCCTGTCCATGTTTTTTCTGTAAAATATAATTGACAGGGCAAAGGTAAACAAATCTTGGCAAAAGTCTGATGTGGGAAGAAGATAAATTCTTGCTCCGCACTCCTGCTCCATCGTGCAAACAGCCGTTTACAACATCACGTAAAGAGGACCTCTCACTCGTACGTAAAGATATATTCATCCTCATAAACATAAGACTCGAAACCATCAAAGGCACCACGAGCAGTTACCCGTGACAGGTAGTTTTCAGCCGTGAAACTGTATTCAAACGGTTCCCAATAAGCCCCGTCAGTGGTTTCTTTGGTCGGATCGGATGCCTTGGAAGCTGGTTCTTCTACTTCATATCCCCAATTCGCATAATCTTCCTTAACCAAATTCCTGCTGTTCTGTCCCAGCATGCGGAGAGCAAAGAGCATGTTTATAATGTCTACATATTGCCCATCATGATGGATGCCGAACAGGGAACGGGAACTCATCACGTTGAAGTCCAAGTCAGGCGTTTCATTCAAATAAGAAGTATATTCCCAGTCCATAAAGTCCTCGTAGATGATTCCATAGGTATCAGTTCCGGTATTTATCAGGTTTCCGTCTTTCCAGTCCATTATGAGGCGGGCGTAAGTAAACGCCCGAGTGGAAGCCGTTGTCCCCGGATTCAAAACAGCAATATCCTCGCCATTCTCCAACTCGTATGTATTGTTTTCCACAACTTTCTGCAGGTAGCGGTTGTCATCGTAATCGAAACGCCAGGCTGTTGTAGTGGGATATACGGTTTCTTCGTACATCAGACCCACATCGCCCGCCTCATTCAATTGAAGTATATAAGTGTAAGGAGAACTATGGTCCTTGGTCTGCACGAGGCGTACGGTCTTCGGGTCTTCGTAGGTGAAAGTGTACACATCGTCCGAATAATAATATTGACTATCACCGATATACGAGATATCGTGCATCTCCGTCAAACGGCCTTCGTTGTCGTATTCGAAAGTGATGATGCACATGTCATAAGAGTCGGGATGAGCACATTCCACGCTGGTATGTTCCAAGCGCACCAGACGTTTGCCTTGCGAAGAAAGTGTTCCACCGTCTTCGGTCGTTCCTTTCTGTTCCACCGTAATGGTGACAACATCGTCCCCGCACACAATTTCAATCTTCGCCTTGCGGTCTTGCCCGGTCGTGTTCTTCTTCAATGTCAGAGTCAGGGTGTATTCACCCGGGCCACCGCTGTAGGCACTCAACGACAGCCAGTCCACCGAACTGCCTCCCTCGGCCCGGGAAGTGACGGGAATGACGGAAGCCGTCCAATCCGCCGCGGCGGTGAAGTGTATGCCGCCGGAGTTATCCGTTGTTTCATCGGCATAAATGGTTTGAGATGTCTGCGTTCCGTTTGTCAGCATGATGCTGCCATTGCCTTCTTCATCATCACTGCAAGCGGCCAATCCAAACAGCAGGAACAAGGCCCACAATGTTGTTTTCCTGTTAATCTTCATAATCATGTATGTTTTAGGGTTTCAGTCATCATTAGTTTATAAGTTTCACATTAGAGGTTACGCTTTCAGTGACAGCATACCTCACAAGACCGCACATGCTACTAACACGATCAAACGTTGCGGTGATACTTGCGGCAACATTGAACCAACGGATCATGTACTTCCCTACCTTCGTAACAATGGCCCGAACCATCATAACGGGCGCACGAAGCACAGCAGTTGTAGAGTGGAGCATCTGACTTGCTTCTGCTTCCACCATTTCCCGCAATATCGGCCATTACTGCCGGCACGATAATTATTATCAAATAAACAATCAGAATAATCGAAGCAAGCATAATTGCTACCCCCAAGAACATCCAAAGGAAATAGGCCGCGAATATCAGCAGGAAGAAACCTCTCCAGCCTACATTCCGCAAAAGTCCGGAGAGAGTGGAAGCAACGGAGTTCATGTACCATATCCAGACAAAGAACACCATGGCCAAACATCCGATAATGCCCAACACCATGTTGGCTATGGAGTAGAAAGTATTGCCAAGGACGGTAGCCGACACGAACCAGTACCTGTCCACATTATAACCGCACACAAATTTCAGTGTATATAATATAATGAAGTAGGCCAAGCCTGCATACACTATCCACGAAACATGCTTCATAACCCTCCGGGTATGTTCTTCTGTATCGAATCCCCAGCGGAATATGGCGAACAGGGGAAAATAGAGGGAGAAATATACCAGAAAGCCCAGCAGCTTTATCCACCCGGAAGGAGGCAGGTTCTTTGCGCCGACGGTAAGGAAGGTATTCTCTCCTTGCCTGCCCTCGAACATGGCACCTTCTTTCGAGATAACGTACTGCTCCTCCACATACAGCGGTTCTCCATCGTCGCCTATGTCTACCTTGGCCCATCCGTCCGAGGGCTTGTCTACTTTCAGCTTGCCGGTATCCAGCCAGCGTTCTCCTTCCTTCTTTTCAGGCACCAGCGAAGGGTCCGCTCCATCTTCGGGATACATCACCATCTGCTCCGTTCCTCCTGGCTTGTCATAGAAACCCATGCCCATCTCCCAATTCAGAGAGTATCTGACAGTCTTCAGCAGAGGCTCGTAGTTTTCCATGCCTGACACAGCAAACATAGCCCAACCGCATACCAGCGAAACGACCAACAGCAACAAGGCTCCTATGGCTCCCGGCAAATCCAGTTTCCTTCTTTTCCACTTTCTCATACGTACATTCATTTACAGGATACATTATCCATTTTCCATACAACAAAGAAAGCGGTTTTAGAAATACAGGAAATCACAGGAAACAGTGATTTTAGCCGTCGGAACACATTTTTTTCAGCGAAAATCAGCACATTGTTCAAGCCAATGCCTCAGAGCCTGCATCTCATCCAGCCGGACACTTACAGGCTGTTCCCGCTGATTTCCCAGCTCAGTTCCTTTTCTGATAAATGACGATTTTGCCGTTCAGTTCATAACTTAAATTTAAAGGCCAAACAAGTTTTGTTCCATGCAAGGGCTGTTCCTACAGCCCTTTGCCTTTCGCCTCGTTCCAGATGGCATCCATTTCTTCGAGCGACATGTCTGCCAGGTTCTTTCCCTCTTTTATCGTATGTTCCTCCAGATAATTGAAGCGGCGGATGAATTTCTGGTTGGTGCGTTCCAGCGCATTGTCGGGATTTATCTTATAGAGGCGGGCTGCATTGACCAGGCTGAACATCACATCCCCGAATTCAGCTTCGGCCTTGTCTTTGTCCATCTGCCCCACTTCCGACTCAAACTCTCCGATTTCCTCCTTCACCTTTGTCCATACCTGCTCGCGCTCTTCCCAGTCGAAGCCCACGTTGCGGGCCTTGTCCTGGATGCGGTAGGCCTTGATGAGCGACGGAAGCGCTTCGGGCACCCCGCTCAGCACAGACTTGTTTCCGTCTTTTTCCTTCAGTTTGATCTGCTCCCAGTTCTCCGAAACCTTTTCGGCCGTATCCGCCTGCACTTCACCGAACACATGCGGGTGGCGGAAGATCAGCTTGTCGCAGAGCTTGTCGCAAACGTCCTTGATGTCAAAGTCGCCGGACTCGCTCCCGATCTTGGCATAAAATATCACGTGGAGGAGCACGTCGCCCAATTCCTTGCAGATGTTTTTCTTGTCATCCTTCATCAGCGCGTCGCAAAGTTCATACACCTCCTCAATCGTATTCGGACGCAGGCTTTCGTTCGTCTGCTTCCGGTCCCACGGACATTTCACTCTCAGTTCGTCAAGCACGTCCAGCAGACGGCCGAACGCCTCCATCTTTTCTTCTCTTGTATGCATATCCATCATTCAATCAATTTAACAGTGCAAAGCTACGGAGTTTCCGACAAAAATCGTTGCCCGTAAACGTAAAAATAAATAACTTTAGCCACAAAAGAAACAAACTTCGCCAAATATGGACAAACAGAAAGTCGCCTTAGTGCTATCCATGGGCGGTGCCAGAGGAATCGCCCACATCGGTGTCATCGAAGAACTGCTCGCGCACGGCTATGAAATCACCTCCATTGCGGGAACTTCGATGGGAGCGATTGTCGGAGCCATGTATGCCACAGGAAAGCTGGAAGAGTGCAAACAATGGATATGCGGATGGGACCGGAAAAAGATGTTCTACTTTGCCGACGTGAAGCTGAACCGTGAAGGCATGGTGAAAGGAAACCGCTTCATGCAGGAACTGCGGCAGATTGTTCCCGACGTAAGCATCGAGTCGCTCCCGCTTCCGTATACGGCCCTTGCAACCGACATAATCAACGAATGTGAAGTTGTGTTCGAGTCGGGAAACCTGTTCGATGCCATACGCGCGTCGATATCCATCCCCATGGTGTTCCACCCTTTCAAGAAAGACGGCAGAACGCTCGTGGACGGAGGACTGCTGAATCCTCTTCCCCTGCGCCACATACGCCGCACGGAGGGAGATATCGTGATAGCCGTCGACGTGAATGCCGCAGGAGAAGCAAGGCCCATCCCACATCTGAGCCCCTACCAGCTGCTCACAGCCTCGTCGCGGATGATGATGCAGGAAATCACGCGCAACGAACTGCGCAACCTCCCGCCCGACATACTGATAAGCATCCCTGCATCCCGCTTTGAGATGATGGAATTCTACCGCGCCAAAGACATCATGGAAGGAGGACGGGAAGCGGCAAGGAAAGTTCTGGAAAACAGATGAGCAATCCGTCGGACACGGCTGGAAAGTCCGTTCCACACTGTGGATTATACATTCCACGATGTGGAATATACAAACCGCATCGTGAAATACAGAATCCACGATGCGGTTTACAGTTTCATACGGTTTGCTTTTACGAAGCCAGACCGATTTGCTATACTTTCCATGCGGCAATGCGGTCCATGGCTTCCCGGCAATCCTCGCGGCTTCCGAAGGATGTAAACCGGAGGTATCCTTCACCGCTCGGACCGAACCCTACTCCGGGAGTGCCCACCACATGCACATCGCGCAGCAGCCTGTCGAAGAACTCCCACGAACCGATGCCGTCGGGGGTCTTCACCCACAGGTAGGGCGAGTTCACTCCGCCATAAACGTTGAATCCTGCACGGCGGAGGGTATCGCACATCAGTTTCGCGTTGCCCATATAATAGTCTATGGTTTCTCTGACCTGCTTCCGGCCTTCCGGAGAATAGACGGCCTCGGCTCCGCGCTGGGTTATATAGCTTGTTCCGTTGAACTTGGTGCATTGCCTGCGGTTCCACAGACGGTGCAGCGGCACACGGTTTCCTTGCCCGTCAGTGCCGGACACTTCTTTCGGAACGACCGTATAGCCGCAACGCACACCCGTGAATCCGGCAGTTTTCGAAAAGCTCCGGAACTCAACCGCACATCCTCTCGCCCCTTCGATCTCGTAAATGGAATGAGGCACGTCGTCTTCGCTGATAAAGGCCTCGTAGGCAGCGTCAAACAGAATCAGCGAGCCGTTTGCCAACGCATAGTCCACCCACTCTTTCAGTTGTGCGCGGGTCAGGGTCGTACCCGTCGGATTGTTGGGATAACACAGATAAATGATGTCCGCCCGACGCTTCGGAAGTTCGGGAATGAAGGCGTTTTCCGCCGTACAAGGCAGGTAAACAATGTCGCTCCAGCGCCCGTCGGAAAGAAGGCCACCCGCACGTCCGCCCATCACATTGCTGTCCACATAGACCGGATAGACGGGATCGGTTACAGCCACCGTATTCCGGCTTCCTAAAATGTCTGTGAAGTTCCCTGTATCGCTCTTCGCCCCGTCACTGACAAAAATCTCATCCGCCGACAGACCGATTCCCAATTCGCCGAAGTCATGCCGCACGATGGCTTCGCGCAGAAAATCATATCCCTGTTCCGGACCGTATCCGTGGAAACTTTCCGCATGTGCCATTTCGTCCACCGCCCTGTGCATCGCCTCGACAGAAGCCTGCGGGAGAGGGCGCGTCACATCACCGATGCCCAAGCGTATCAAACGGACTTCCGGATGGGACGCCTTGAACGCACTGACTCTTTTGGCTACCTCCGAGAACAGATAGTTTCCCGGAAGCTTTATGAAGTTTTCATTTACTGATACCATACGCTTAACTTATTTCTATTACACCATCGAAAACCTTTACGGCAGGCCCTGTCATGAACAGATGGCCGCCCTCTCCCGTCCAGCGGATATGAAGGACGCCGCCGTCCATCACAACATCCGACTCGTTTCTGCAACGCCCCGCAAACGAAGCGGCCACAGCCGTAGCGCAAGCTCCCGTACCGCACGCCTGGGTAATGCCGGAACCGCGCTCCCATACCCTCATCCGGATCTCTCCTTCGCCAATCACTTGGGCAAACTCCACGTTCACCCTGTCGGGGAACAGCGGATGACGCTCCAACGCCGGTCCCACATCCTGCAAGGCAACCTGCGAAATGTCGTCCACGAAAATCACCAGATGCGGATTTCCCATCGACACGGCAATCCCCTCCGCATAAGGAAAGCCATCGCCCAAAGTCACCGGATGAATGTCGGCAGGAACTCCCATATCCACGCTGACACGGTTCACCACGCCCTGCTCCGGAAACAGATGAAGCACTTTCACCCCCGAAAGCGTGTCAAGCAGAATCTCGGTTTTGCCGGTCAGCCCTTTCTCGTAGAGATATTTTCCTATGCAGCGGCTGGCATTTCCGCACATCTTCGCCTCCGATCCGTCGGCGTTGAATATGCGCATGCTGAAATCCGCCCTGTCCGACCGGCCGATAAGCACCAGCCCGTCGCTTCCGATACCCGTATGCGGACGGCTCCACTCCACCGCATACCGTTCAGGATCGGGCAGCGGATACTTCATCACATCAACATAGATGTAATCGTTGCCCAGCCCCTGCATCTTTGTAAATTCAATTTTCCTTTCCATAAATCAATAAGCATCTTCATGCACTCCGGCCACAGCGCGTCCGCTCGGCTCGTTCATATTCTTGAAAGCCTCGTCCCAGGCCAGGGCCTCAGCCGTGGAGCATGCTACGCTCGGCACGCTGGGCACGCTGCGCGCGGCACTTTCGCTGGGAAAATATTCTTCGAATATGCTGCGGTAATAATATTCTTCCTTGTTGCGCGGAGGGTTTACGGGAAAACGCTCCGCGGCATGCGCCATCTGCTCGTCCGACACCGCTTTCGAGGTCATCTCCTTCAGCGTATCGATCCAGCTATACCCCACTCCGTCGCTGAACTGTTCCTTCTGCCTCCAGAGCACGCTCTCGGGCAACATGCCGGCGAAAGCCTCGCGCACGATCTTCTTTTCGATGGTCTTGCCCGGACACATCTTCGCGGCAGGATTCAGGCGCATGGCAATGTCAAGAAACTCCTTGTCGAGAAACGGAACGCGGCCTTCAACGCCCCATGCCGCCAATGCCTTGTTCGCCCTCAGGCAATCGTACAGATAAAGCTTGGAAAGCTTGCGGAGCGTTTCTTCATGGAAGGCCTTTGCATCCGGCGCCTTGTGGAAATAAAGATAGCCTCCGAACACTTCGTCCGCCCCTTCTCCGCTCAGCACCATCTTGATGCCCATGCTCTTGATGACGCGCGCCAGCAGATACATCGGCGTGGAAGCCCGCACCGTTGTCACGTCATACGTTTCGATGAAATAGATTACGTCGCGCACTGCATCCAGCCCTTCCTGGATGGTATAGTTGATTTCATGATGCACCGTTCCGATATGGTCGGCCACTTCCTTTGCCTTGGCCAGATCGGGAGCTCCTTTCAGACCGATGGCAAACGAGTGAAGCTGGGGCCACCACGCATCCTTCTTCCCGTCTGTTTCAATGCGCCTGGAAGCAAACTTCTTTGCTATGGCCGAGATGACCGAGCTGTCCAGTCCTCCGGACAAAAGCACCCCGTACGGCACATCGCTCATCAGCTGCCTGCGCACGGCATCTTCAAGTCCTTCGCGCACGCTCCGTACAGAAGCGGGATTATCTTTCACTGCGTCATAGTCCATCCAGTCCCTCTTATACCAGCGCACCGTCTTTCCGGTGCGGCTCGAGTAGCAATGTCCGGGCAGAAAAGGCTCGTAACGCTCGCAATAGCCCTCCAAGGCCTTCAGTTCACTCGCGCAATACACTTTTCCGTCCGCATCATAGCCTATATAGAGCGGAATCACGCCGATCGGGTCGCGGGCGATGAGAAACTCATCCTTCTCCTCGTCATAAAGCGCAAAGGCAAAGATGCCGTTCAGTTCTTCAAGAAAGTCAATGCCTTTGTCACGGTACAAGGCAAGGATCACCTCGCAGTCGCTTCCGGTCTGGAACTCATAGCTTCCGGCATACCGCCTGCGGATGTCGCGATGGTTGTAGATTTCTCCGTTGACAGCCAGAATCTGCTTCCTGTCGGGCGAGAAAAGCGGCTGCTTTCCGCTTTGGGGGTCAACGATGGACAAACGTTCGTGAGCAAGGATAGCCGACTTTCCGCAATAGATGCCGCTCCAGTCCGGCCCGCGGTGACGGATTTTCTTCGCCATCGCAAGAGCCTTGTCGCGGAGAGCCGGTGTCTGCTCCTTTATATTGAATATTGCTGCAATGCCACACATTTTTTAACGAACAATTAAAGGTTGATAATTTCAGGTTCTTCTTTCTTATTTGGCCGAGAGGTAGGCATCGATGTCTGCCGCAGCCTGTCTTCCTCCTGCGATGCAGCGCACCACAAGGCTCGCTCCCGTAGCGGCATCCCCCGCCACGAACACGTTTTCGGGAAATTCGGGATGCCGGGGTTTCAGGAATCCCATGGCCAGCAGCACAAGGTCAGCCTTCAGAATCTCTTTCTTCCCGGTAGACTTCATGACAGGGCGACCTCCGTCGGGCGAAGGAATCCATTCCACCTCTTCCACCTCCACGCCGCATACACGGCCGTTCTTTCCGATAAAACGGGTAGAAGACAGGCACCATCTCCGCTCGCAGCCTTCCTCATGGCTGCTGCTGGTCTTCAGCACCAAAGGCCATTGCGGCCATGGAGTGGCAGGATTGCAGCCCACCGGAGGCTTCGGCATGATTTCAATCTGAGTGACGCTCAAAGCCTGCTGGCGGTTGCTGGTTCCGATGCAGTCGCTTCCCGTATCACCTCCTCCGATAACCAGCACGTGTTTTCCCTTCGCAGTGATGCGCTCTTCCTTCGCAAAAGTCTGCCCCGCAAGCACCCGGTTCTGCTGTGCAAGCATCTCCATGGCAAAATGAATGCCTTTCAGTTCACGCCCCGGAATATCCAAATCGCGGGCCTGCGGCGTTCCCGTGCAGATACAATATGCGCTGAAACCTTCGGGAAGCCTGGACACATCAATGTCGGCGTTCACCTTGAACACAATCCCTTCCGCTTCCATCACGGCGATTCTGCGGTCGATGACCGACTTGCTCAGCTTGAAGTTCGGAATGCCGAAACGGAGAAGGCCGCCCACATATTCCAGTTTCTCGAACACCGTCACCTCATAGCCGCGCCTGTTCAGCTGGTTCGCCGCAGCCAGTCCCGCCGGTCCCGAACCGATAACAGCCACCTTCTTCCCGTTCCGTTCATACCGGCGCGGGCGGATATAGCCTTCGCGGAAAGCCGCTTCCACCACCGCCGCCTCATCCTCACGGATAGTGACAGGAGCGTCCATGGTCAGTTTCAGCACACAACTCTTTTCACACAACGCCGGACAGATGCGGCCCGTAAACTCGGGAAAGTCATTCGTGCGGCTCAATATCTTGTAGGCTGTTTCCCATTTTCCCTTATACATGGCATCCTGAAACTCCGGCGGACGGTTGCCCAGCGGACAAGCCCAATGGCAGAAAGGCACGCCGCAATCCATACACCTCGAAGCCTGAAGTTTCCGGTCGCTTGTATTCAATGTCTGTTCCACCTCGCTGAAGTCGGCGATACGCTCATGCACCGGACGATAGCCGGCCTCCTGCCGCGGAACACTCAAGAATGCTTTAGGATTTCCCATATCTCATATCTGTTTTTGATTCGTTTAGTAACTCTGTTAATAATCGCGTTGCACTTCGGCTATCTTTTGCTGCAGCTTGCGCATCTGCTCCTCGGCGAGCACCTTCTTGTACTCGATCGGAGTCACCTGAATGAACTCCTCGACATACCGGCTCCAGTTGTCGAGCATCGTGCGCGCAAGCCGGGAACCGGTGTACAGGTAATGCTGGCGGACAAGTTCATGCAGCTCCTTCCGTGCCGTAGAGTCTTCGAGCAGCGAAAGCTCAACCATCTCCATGTTGCAGAAATAATCGAAATTACGGTTCTTGTCCCACACATAGGCCACACCGCCGCTCATGCCCGCAGCAAAATTGCGCCCGGTTTCACCCAGGACAACCACACGTCCGCCCGTCATGTACTCGCAGCAATGGTCGCCCACTCCTTCCACGACAGCTATCGCGCCAGAGTTGCGCACAGCAAAACGCTCGCCTGCACGTCCGTTGATATACACTTCTCCGCCGGTAGCTCCGTACAGAAGGGTATTCCCCGCAATCACGTTCTTCTCCGCATCAAAATTGCTCCTTACCGGCGGATGCACGGAGATGTGTCCGCCGCTCAATCCCTTGCCCAGATAGTCGTTTGCCTCGCCTTCAAGCTTGAAGCTGATTCCATGAGCCAGGAACGCTCCGAAACTCTGTCCTGCCGAGCCTTTGAACTTGACTGATATGGTCTGTTCCGGAAGCCCTGCTTCGCCATACCGGGCCGCAACCGCCCCCGAAAGCATCGCTCCTACCGAGCGGTCTGTATTTCCGATGGTGTATTCCAGCGACACTTCCTTTCCGCTTTCAAGCGCATCCTTTGCAGCCGCCAGCATGGACACGTCCTTCACGCAGTCGATGTCGTGCTTCTGTGCGGTCACATTGCAGAGAGCGGCTCCGTTGTCTACCTTATGCAGCAGCCGGCTGAAATCAAGCAGGGCACATTTGCTTCCGGGCTTCATCGGCTTCAGCTCAATCAGATCCGTGCGACCTACAATATCCTCCAGACGGGTAAATCCCATTTCCGCCAGGTATTCGCGCACTTCCTGAGCCATAAAGCGGAAATAATTGACCACATACTGGTAATGGCCGCGGAAATGCTCGCGCAGACGCGCGTCCTGCGTGGCCACACCCACCGGACATGTATTGGCATGGCACTTGCGCATCATCACGCATCCGAGCACAATCAGCACAGTGGTTCCGAAGCCGAACTCTTCCGCTCCAAGCAATGCCATGCTGATGATGTCGCGTCCGGTCTTCAGCTGGCCGTCGGTCTGCAGGCGGACCTGGCCGCGCAGCCCGTTGAGCACCAGCGTCTGCTGGGTTTCGCTCAGACCGATTTCAGGCGGTATGCCCGCATAGCGCATCGATGAAGCCGGCGAAGCACCTGTACCGCCCTCGGCTCCCGAAATCACAATCAGATCGGCTTTCGCCTTAGCTACTCCGGCAGCAATCGTGCCAACGCCGCTCTCTGCCACCAGCTTCACGCTGATCTTCGCCTTCGGATTGACATTCTTCAGGTCGAAAATCAACTGGGCAAGGTCCTCAATCGAATAAATGTCGTGGTGGGGAGGAGGAGAAATCAGCGAGATACCCGGAATGGAATGGCGTGTCTTGGCAATGATCTCATCCACCTTGAACCCGGGCAACTGACCTCCTTCGCCCGGCTTGGCTCCCTGCGCCACCTTGATCTGTATTTCTTCGGCATTCACGAGATATTCGGCTGTCACCCCGAAGCGTCCCGATGCCACCTGCTTGGTCTTGCTGCACAGCGAAATGCCGTCAAACGTTTCATGAAAACGGTCGGAATCCTCGCCTCCCTCTCCGGTATTGCTCCGAGTTCCCAGCTTGTTCATGGCCAGCGCCAACGCTTCGTGCGCCTCCTTGCTGATGGCACCGAACGACATGGCTCCTGTAACAAAATGCTTCACGATGCTTTCCACCGGCTCCACTTCGTCGATTGAAATCGGGTTGCGCTTGAATTCAAAGAAGTCGCGAAGGAAAATGGGATTCTCCTTGCCGTCCACCCACCTGGTATATTCCTTGAACTTTGCATAGCTTCCCAGCCGGGTAGCCAGTTGGAGCTTGCTGATACTTTCAGGATTCCACGCATGTTTCTCCCCATCTTTCCGGTAAGAGAACAGTCCGACATGAGGAAGCAAGTCGCCAACCTCGTCCGCCTTGAAACCTGCATCATGCAAAGCCGTGTAGTCTTCAGCTATTTCTTCGAGCCGGATGCCGCCGACAGACGAGATTTCTGTCCCGAAATAAGCCTTCAGCATCTCTTCACTCAAGCCTACCGCCTCGAAAATCTTCGCGCCGCGATACGAACGGATGGTACTGATGCCCATCTTGCTCATCACTTTATAAAGTCCCTTGCAAACCGCCTTGATGTAATTCTTTTCGGCCGTTTCATAATTCATCTGCACATCGCCTTTCTTCACCAGATCGTCAAGAATGGCAAACACCATATACGGATTGATGGCACTGGCACCATAACCAAGGAGCAAAGCCGCGTGCATCACCTCACGGATTTCTCCGCTCTCTACCACCAGCGCCGTCTGCACCCGCTTCTGAACCGATATCAGATGATGGTGTACGGCGCTCACGGCGAGCAAGGAAGGAATGGCGGCATGTTCCGCGTCAATGCCGCGGTCGGACAGCACAATGTAGTTGACACCATCCGTAACCGACTCTTCCGCTTTTTTGCACAATTCGTCCAAAGCCTCGCGCAGACCGGCCGTTCCCTTTGACACATCAAAAAGCATGGGGAGCTTCACCGCCTTAAATCCCTTATAGCGGATGTTGCAGAGAATGTCCAGTTGCGTGTTGTTCAGAATGGGATGCGGCAGACGCACCATCTTGCAATGGCTCTCGTTCGGAAGGAGAATGTTGGTTCCTACCGCTCCGATGTATTCGGTCAGCGACATCACCAGTTCTTCGCGGATCGGATCAATGGGGGGATTCGTAACCTGCGCAAACTGCTGGCGGAAATAGTTGAACAGAATCTGGGGCATTTCCGAAAGCACAGCCAGCGGCGTGTCGTTGCCCATAGAAGCCGTAGGCTCCGAACCGTTCGTACACATCGGCATGACGGTGCGCTCGATGTCCTCGCGCGTAAAGCCGAACGCACGCAGGCGGCGGCTGTATTCGTCCACCGTATTCGCCACCTTGCGCCCGCTCCGCAATGCATCCAGTTCGATACGGTTGGCAGAGAGCCACTGGCGGTAAGGTCTTTCCGAAGCAAGCTGCTCCTTCAGTTCGCCGTCATAATAGATGCGTCCCTCCTGCGTATCGACAAGCAGGATTTTTCCGGGCTGAAGCCGCCCCTTTTCCTTGATGGTTTCCGGCTCGAAACTGATGACGCCCGCTTCACTCGCCACGACCATCATGTCGTTCTTGGTAATGAGATAGCGTGCCGGACGCAGACCGTTACGGTCGAGCATACCGCCTGCATACCGTCCGTCGCTGAACAAGAGAGCGGCAGGTCCGTCCCACGGCTCCATCAGAATGGAATGGTATTCATAAAAAGCTTTCAGATCTTCGCTGATCGGGTTCTTGTCATTGAACGATTCCGGCACCAGCATCGCCATCGCATGAGGCAGGCTCAGGCCCGACATGACAAAGAACTCCAGCACATTGTCGAGCGAGGCACTGTCGCTCATACCCGGCTGGATAATCGGACGGATGTCCTTCACATCGCCCAGAAGAGGAGTGGAAAGCACGCTTTCCCGCGCTTCCATCCATCCCCGGTTGCCGCGGATGGTATTGATTTCGCCGTTATGAGCCAGCAGACGGAAAGGCTGCGCCAGACTCCACGTAGGAAACGTGTTGGTGCTGAACCGAGAATGCACGATAGCCAGTCCGCTGGTAAAATAAGGCTGCGTAAGGTCCAGAAAATACTCGCGCACCTGAACCGACGAAAGCATGCCTTTATAAATGATGTTCTTGCTCGAAAGCGACACGATATAGAAATCCTTGTGATGCACCCGGCGCTCAATCTTTTTGCGGATAATGTACAGCGTGCGCTCGATATTGCTCGCATCGGTCACTCCCGTAATGAAAATCTGCTTGATGTCGGGTTCAGTTTCCAGGGCGCTTTTCCCCAGAACGGAAGAATTCACCGGGACCGAACGGAGATGCATAAGCGACAGGCCTTCACGTTCGATTTCCTCAATCATGACACTGAGAATCCGTGCCTGCTCCTTTTCGTCCTTCGGGAGGAACACCAGTCCCGTACCGTATTTCCCTTTTTCCGGAACCGGAATGCCCTGCAGCAAAATGAATTCATGAGGAATCTGCACCATGATGCCGGCACCGTCACCGGTCTTGTTGTCGGCACCCTCCGCTCCACGGTGCTTCATGTTTTCCAAAACCTTCAAGGCCGAATCGACCAGCTCGTGCGACTTGTTGCCGTGAATATTTACAATCATCCCCACTCCGCAGGCATCATGCTCGTTTTGCGGACTGTAAAGTCCGGCACATTGCGGCCGGCACTGCTCGCCCACACTATCATCCTTCGTGATAAAAACATCTTTTTCCATAGACTTCTCTTTCTTTTTAATATCTATTGATTGTTTTCCATTCTGTTTAGGCACAAAAATAGGAAATCAACTTTCAATATGACAACCATTAACGACTTTTTTATAACAGAAAATTCATCGACGCACAAAGAATGTTTCGATTTATAAAAACAAACGTGCATAAATCAACAAACTGATATTATTTTTACAAGTTTTACTTACAATCCACTAAAATCAGCAAGCAACAAAAGAAATTTGCAGTGCCGCTTTCAACTTATCTAAAGAATTGTCCCTTATTTTGTATCCGAAAAATATCCGGATACGGAAAAACAAGGGCACAAAGCCTTTTGCTCCTCCGC
The DNA here is from genome assembly GCA_019550975.1 of Bacteroidales bacterium SW299. Taxonomy (GTDB): domain Bacteria; phylum Bacteroidota; class Bacteroidia; order Bacteroidales; family Bacteroidaceae; genus Phocaeicola; species Phocaeicola excrementipullorum. Next base: position 37,377 of record SDWH01000010.1, read on the forward strand.
ATCCAAACATGTTTTTTTTAACCACGATGCCTGCATCCGTCGCACGAACAGACCGGCTGCAGACATCGACCTAAATCAATTACGATTAGCAAGCTTATTATGGAAATACTGAAACACGAATGCGGGGTGGCTCTGATCCGCCTGCTCAAGCCGCTCGAATATTATCAGGAAAAATACGGCACATGGATGTACGGGCTGAACAAGCTCTATCTGCTGATGGAAAAACAGCATAACCGGGGACAAGAAGCGGCAGGACTGGCCTGCGTGAAACTTCAGGCAGATCCGGGCGAAGAATACATGTTCCGCGAAAGGGCACTGGGAGCCGGAGCGATCACCGAAATATTCGGCACCGTACACAGCCACTTCAAGGACCTCACCGCAGAACAGCTCCACGATGCGGAATACGCAAAGAAGTGCCTCCCCTTTGCAGGCGAACTCTACATGGGACACCTGCGATACTCTACTACAGGAAAGAGCGGCATCTCGTATGTGCATCCGTTCTTGCGGCGCAACAACTGGAGGGCTAAGAACCTGGCGCTCTGCGGAAACTTCAACCTCACCAATGTGGACGAAATCTTTGCCGACATCACGGCGGCAGGACAGCATCCGAGAAAATATGCCGACACGTACATCATGCTCGAGCAAGTGGGACACCGGCTGGACCGCGAAGTAGAGCGTCTGTACAATATATGCAAGGAAGAGGGACTGCAAGGGATGGACATCACTCATGCCATCGAAAACCGCATCGACCTGACCAACGTGCTGAAAACATCCTCTCCCCAATGGGACGGAGGCTATGTAATCTGCGGACTGACAGGAAGCGGCGAATCGTTTGCCGTGCGCGACCCGTGGGGAATCCGCCCGGCATTCTGGTATATGGACGACGAAATCATGGTGCTCGCATCGGAACGGCCGGTTATCCAGACCGTACTCAACGTACAGGCAGACAGCATCCGCGAACTGCTTCCGGGACAGGCAATCCTGGTCAACAAGAAAGGCGAAATGCGCCTGGCGCAGATCAACCGGCCCAAAAACGTGAAGCCCTGCTCGTTTGAACGCATCTATTTCAGCAGAGGAAGCGACATAGACATCTACAAAGAGCGGAAAAAGTTGGGCGAACGGCTGGTCGGCCCGATTCTGAAAGCCCTGGGAGGCGACATCGACCACACTGTGTTCTCGTTCATCCCGAATACAGCCGAAGTGGCCTTCTACGGAATGCTGGAAGGCTTCGACAACTACCTGAACAAACTGAAGGCGGAACGCATCGAGGCTCTGGGACACAAACCTACGCACGAGGAGCTGAAGCAGATTCTCTCCAGGCGCATCCGGAGCGAGAAGGTGGCCATCAAAGACATCAAGCTGCGCACGTTCATCGCCGAAGGGAACACGCGCAACGACCTGGCTGCACACGTATATGACATCACTTACGGAAGCCTCACTCCCTACGAAGACAGCCTGGTAATCATAGACGACAGCATCGTGCGCGGCACGACTCTGAAACAGAGCATCATCGGCATACTGGACCGGCTGCATCCGAAGAAAATCGTCATCGTATCGTCATCGCCCCAGGTGCGCTACCCCGACTATTACGGCATCGACATGGCAAGCATGGAGCAGTTCATCGCGTTCAAGGCCGCCATCGCCTTGCTCGAAGACCGCGGAATGCAGCATGTGATTGAATATGCCTACCGCAAGTCGAAGGCCCAGACGGAACTTCCGAAAGAGAAGATGGCCAACTACGTGAAGGAAATCTATGCACCGTTCACCGACGAGGAAATATCGGCAAAAATTGTGGAACTGCTTACTCCCGCGGGCACACAGGCAAAAGTGCAGATCGTATACCAGACACTGGAAGGACTGCATGAGGCCTGCCCCAACCATCCGGGCGACTGGTACTTCAGCGGCGACTACCCCACTCCAGGCGGTGTGAAGCTGGTGAACAAGGCCTTCATCGACTGGGTGGAGCAGAACTACCAGTTTTAAGAGGTTACTTCAATAGGGTGTTCCCTGAATCAGGAAATCAGATACACACAGACATGGGGCCACAGAATATACAGACCGACGCGGCCCTGTGCCTGTGTGTCCACGTTGAAACACTAAGGCCTTACTCCTGAATCTTCATTTATTTATCATTGAATCTTCCTTTTTCCGTAAGCATTCGAACAAATGCATCTTTTATCGATTCTGTTCAAATTTCCAAACCGAAATCTATCCGCATTTCAAACGGTGCCATGAAGAAATCTGCCTTTTTCATCTCGACAGCCTTGTAATGAGAAAAGCGGCGGAAAAGCCTTTAAAGCTATCCGCCGCAATCCAGTTAGAGAGATGTTTTTATGATGTTTCAACCTTTCACAAGGTTCAAAGTTATTTTGTTACATTACCCGTTCCTGCTTCATGAAATGTAGCAAGACTTAACTTGTTGTCGTCATCTAATGTTATGAAAGCTATTACATCCCCATAATATTTTCCATCACGAGGAACCATGTATTCTTCTTTATAGGAAGTATCAAATGTTATACTCTTAACACTTGTAGGCAACTCAGGATAATCGGCAAAAAGCCTTTTCACCACTTCCTTAAGACTCTCTGCAGTCGTTGCTCCACTACTGTCGCGGAAGTACCACGCTTGTTGCGTGTGCTCACCTTTTGCAACTGTAAAGTTTACGGTAGTCATACCGTCCACTGTTTCTTCAGTTAAGGTAAGACTAATCTTTCCAGATCCATCCAATGCAATGCCTTCTTCCTGTTGCTCCGCCATAGTAACAAAAGTTTCACCCTCTAAACCAGCCAACTCAGCAATGTTCTGAACAGGACTAATATTTCCATTTGCATCTACTGTCACGGCATAAATATAGAAAGGCAATCCACGACGCATTTCATCAACAGCAATTTGTATATTGGATATCTCAGAAGTCTTATACACCGTCCATAAATGAGAATATGTTTTTTCATCAAACATAACCCATTCCAAATCACTTCCCACTGCTTTTGAAAAATCAGCATCAGACAAACACAATAAACGTATCTCATTTACATTTTCATTTGCAGTCAACTGAATATCAATATTCTCACAAGTTGTCTGTGTCACATTGGCAGCTTCGATCTCCCCAAGGCCATCAAACGATATACCAGGAGTTGTTCCCTCAAAAAAAGCCACTTTACCAATATTACCTTCTGCATCAATCGGAACAGCAGATATTACAAAATCAGTGTTTGGGCTAAACGCTGTTGAAAAATCCCTTTTAAACTCTCCGGTATAAGGCTGAGGGCATTGGGCCGTATTCGATGCCAGAAATTTCATTTGGTCGTCCTCCCCCATATCATAAAATCCAGAGGCCTTCAATGTTGATTTATGCACAATTGATGTAATAAGTTTTGCACAGCTAACATCAGCTTTAAACGAAGCAGACACCGAAGTCAATGTCATATCGTCTGCTTCAACAGCGATTTCCACATTTACTTGTCCTTTTGTTACGTCCACCTCAGGAACAGTAAATTCTTTCTTATATAAGGTTCCCTCACCGCTGGCATTCAAAGCATAAATACCAACGACATACACCTGACCTGGAGTAAATATCAATCCTGTATTATCCGGATCAGACTGTAATTTCGCTTTATTAAGTGTTAATTCTGTAAAGATTCCATCAGAATCACTAGTATTATAAGGTTGGAATGGATAATCTGAATTTGGATTTAACGAACGTTGAGCAGACTCTATAAATGTATCATCATCATAATTCATGTCTTCTCCACCTCCAGTATTAGCAAATTTTGAAACAGCCCCAATAGCATAACGAGTACATTCTGCACTTTTCTTCACTTCTACATCAACAGATAATGCAGAAAGATTTTTAATTTCAAAAGTGACCAGATCGCCACTGACACTTGCACTTGGCATCTTGAATTGTTTAGTAACTTCTTCACTTTTTCCGGCCGCATTTTCAGCATACACAGCAAGAGTATAATCCTTATCCAACTCTATAGGGATAGAGAGTTGCGTTTCCTCACTTCCCTTTACTGAAACATAAGAATCTGTTTCTCCTCCTGTTTCTTCACATTTCCAATACCACGTTTCTGTATTTTCCGAAGGAGTGACTGTCACTACTACATTCGACGATGTTTCAGATTCCAAGGAAATCTCACCCACTTTAATGGTGGGAGGTTCAATACGAGCGCCTTCATCATCGTCATTACAACTTGTTCCCACAAACGCTAACATAGCAATAGCAGGTAGCATCCAACTAAAAAACTTTTTCATAAGCTTAAATTTTATATTAAACAAAAAGGTTTACACAAAAAATCGTACAGACTATAAATGACCTTGGAAGTCTACCAGAAACTTCCAAGATCGCATTAAATTATTCTGTAACACGTGCCTCCGCTACAACTTCATCAGGAACCTTGTCGCAACGCACATATTTGGTTACATCCGATTCATTATCTTTTGCAGTCCATATCATAGAACCTGATTCCAGCAAATCTGTAACAATGTATTCGCTGTTCCAGTCACCCATCCAATAGTCGTACTCACCGCTGATGACAGAGCCGAGGTAAGGATCCTCTTCTATGTCAAAACTTCCAGTGATATAGCGCGCATACATACTGTCGAATTTCTGATACATTTCGAAAGTCTGTTCACGGCGGTTGAAGGTAATGTAACAGTAAAGCCCTTCGGCAAGCGGCTGCCCGTTCCATTCGGCAAGCTGCCACGTACCGTTCAAGTTTGCCGGAGTAACGTCCAATGTCGGAACTACAGGCTCGTCATCGTCACTGCAAGATGAAAGGCAGCAAACCAAAGCCAGCATGGCCATCAGTTTAAAAATATTCTTCATTTCCTGTTTTTATTTTTCATTATTATTCGGTACATTAATTTTTACAGTTATCGTGCGGTCGGAAGGTTTCCCCTCCACTCCGTCCACAACAACAGGGAAAGTGAACGTCTTACCCTTAGTCCGGGGAACCAAAGCTTTTTCCACAGTTATCACAATGTCGCCCTCGCTGCCCGGATAAATCACCTCAGGCTCGGTACGGAATTTGGCATACTTCGGAATCATCAGAGCAGACAGCCGTAACGGCACCTCGCCGCTGTTTCCACACAAGATGCGCTCCACCGACTTTTCTGCAGAGCCAAAGACGACCTCTGCAGACTTCCGCTTCAACCGAAGCTTGCCCATGAAAAAAGGAAACCTCGCCCACTCATCTGCACCCGGAAGTACATTGCCAACCAATGTCAGCCGCGCAACCGGAACATTCTCCGATCCGGACAGGTAGACAAAAGCGTTAGAATCTACCGTACCCGGATGATTCTTGGGATGATAGGTAAGCAATATCTCACGCTTTTCCCCCGGAGCTATCACTCCAGGCTGAAATTCCGAAACCATACAGCCGCAAGTTGTTCTCACCCGCACCAGTTCAACCGGACTGCCGCTGACATTTGTACATACAAACCGGCATGTCACCGGATCATCGTCTTCCGTAAGTGTTCCGACATGCCGTACTACACTGTCAAAACGGAGAACGGCTTCCGCATTCTTCATCAAAGGCGGATTGAGCAGCGAATCCATCTGCGCACGCGAACGGAAGGGGACTTTCCGGCCTTGCGCCTTCAGTCCTCCAACCGCACAAACGGCTAACAGCAATATCAGATAAAGCTTTGTTCTCAAAACTCAAAAGATTTAAATTACATCCACCCGTTATCGTTCGCCTTGTCACGTACGGTAACAACAATGGTCTGCGAGGCTTCTCCGCTTACTTGAACAGTAATCTGCGCCATACCTGCTTTCACGCCCGTAACTGTCATTACGGTTCCGTTTACAGCAACAGCAGCCGTCGCCTCATCAGATGAAGCAGCTTCGTAAGTCAGGTTTTCACCGTTAACAAAGTAAGAAGCAAGGTCAATGGCATAAGATGCACCTGTCCCTACATACACATTAGGCAACTTCATCTCCGAACCTGCACCCGCAATGCTGCTCAGTAATGCCCCAGCATCAACCAGTCCGGTTCCCATCTTACCAATATAGTTTCCAAGCTCCATTCTTGTAACAGAAGCTCCCGGGTAAGTATGGCCATCGTAATACAGTTTAACAGCACCGTCCTGATATCCATTATAAAGTGACTTATCCGTCGTGTTCTTCAGCAAATCAACGAACTCTTCAGCCGTAAAGTGGCGGCGCAGCTGCTTGGCATACGACAAGCCCAGAGCAGCAACTCCCGACACGTGCGGACAAGCCATTGAAGTACCCTCCATATAACCATAGGCCTGCTGTCCGTTTCTGATCAGTGTAGAAAGAATCGAGCCGAGCGTCTTTGTCGTCGTTCCCGTTCCTTCACCGGCCTGTGACTCATCCGATGTCCAGTACTCATCTTCCGTTTCACCCGGTGTGCCGTAATACTCAAGATCACCGCCCGGAGCGGCTATAGCCACACCTTCACCATAGTTCGAGAAACAAGAAGGCGTATAGTCTGCTGCAACCGCAGACACGCTCACGCATCTGGAGTACGCCCCCGGAAATCCCGGAAGAGCAGCATACTCATTGCCCGAAGCAAATATGGCAATACCGCCGTCAATCACTCCGTTCGGCGAACCGGCGTTGTTGATAAAATAATCCAATGCTTCCTTCTCCAGCGGATAAAGGCTCTCCCATTCTTCTTCCGTAGACGGACCGGGTGTATAGCCCAGCACCGCGTTCGATGCGCCCGAATTATATCCCCAGCTGCACTGAAGGATTACCGCACCGTTGTCCGCTGCATATTTGATGGCTTTAGCCTCCTGGTCCAAAGTCACACCGCTTTGTCCGGAGAAAACCTGACACGACATAATCTTCACGCCCGTTCCGGCAGTTCCGTCGCCGCCTGCAATACCACAGACACCGATTCCGTTGTTGTTTGCAGCAGCGATTGTTCCGGCTACATGCGTACCGTGTCCTGTATCACTGGCATCCGACCAGGTAATGACACCTGAGTTCGTGACGAAATTATAGCCATACTTGTCATCCTTATAGCCGTTGCCGTCGGCATCCCTTCCGGCATATTCCTCTTCGCCTTCATTCACCCAAATATTGTCCCGCAAGTCCTCGTGCGTATTCATTACACCCTCGTCAAGCACGGCAACGATGATAGAAGGATCTCCCTTACACAATTTCCATGCTTCATAGCAGTTCACATCGCATCCCGCAACCGCGGCAGCATTCAGTGCATTGCCCGTAAAATCATAACTGCCGGTATTATGGAATCCCCACTGATGAGCAAGTCCCGGATCCGTAAAAGGAGCGGAATCATCTCCCGAGCGGCTCATGCTTTTACGCTGCAGTGCAGATTCACTCACATAAGTACGTTTCGTATTGTATGCACGCTTGATGTGGCTGTTCGCCTGAATCTTCGACACCTCACCCAACTGGCGAAGACGGTTTACCGCCTCTTGCAAGTCTGTGTTCTCATCAAACTTCACACGATACCACAAATGAAGGCCCGCTTCACGTGTGCGCGCTTCATTCTTTTCGTCTACAGGAAAAATGCGCTCGAAGGAATATGCTCCCAAAATATCAAGAACCTCGTCTGTAGACGGAATTCCCGAACGGCTCATCCCTCCGCTTCTTGAAGCGCGGCTGAACGTCTGGTCAAGAATGTCCGTCATCTCCGGAGAAAACTTGATCAGCAGTTCGCCGTCAGTTGCGTCTGCCGGAAGCTTCACTTCCGTTTCGCCCTGAGGAACGGAAGGCTGTTCTACAATGTCTTCATCAGCACATGCCGACAAGGTCAATGCAAACAAGGCTGTATATAAATATTTTTTCTTCATTTATTTATTCTGTCTGTTAATATATTAAACTCCCAAACCTCCGACTCTCTGCCTTCACAAGCCTCCCCGAAAGGGAGGTCTTGCAAAGAGCCTATTAAATGTTCAAGCCATTGGTTCAATAAGTTCCACTCGGGAAACTTTCAAAAGGTTACTGATTGCCTCCCGCACCATGGTAGTCCGGATCATTTGCTCCGGCTGCATTCACGTAACGATAGTAATAAAGCGGATAAGCAACGCCAGGATCTCGGTCCGAATAACCGGGGTCTATACTTGGATCACAATCACCCGGTTTTTCCGTAGTAGCAGCCGGCTGTTTATTGCCATAATAATAGGTATAGTCAAAATCATACGGCGACTGCCCTACTCCGTCAAAACCGACGGTCACACCATCCGAAGTCTTCCCCTTTTCCTGCTGGTTGAAAATCATCTGCCCCGGATTCCACTCTGCCAAATAAGGATGGAAAAGCAACCACTTGGGCAACGGTCCGGTCAGGAAATTCAGGTTAATGGAGAACGCACGGTTGAAAGGAAGCACGCGAGGAATCTCTGTACCTTTTGCCGTTATCTCTTCGCCGTTCAACGTAATCGAAACTTCCTTCTCGGAGAGAAGCCACTGGCAAGTATCTTTCGAAACTTTATTCCACCAGTCATCACGTGCAGGGTTTTTCCCGGCAAAGAAATCATCCGCATCGTAATACGGCTTCTGGCCAGCTGCCTGCAAAGCTGCCACCATCTCCTCATCCGTAGGAAGCGAACCCTGCATGAAGCCGTAAGAAAGGCTCAAGTATCTCAACTTTTCCCATGTAAGAAGATCAATAAGAGCCTGCTTTTCATTAGAATCTGTCGAGATATTTGAACGCAGACCGATGGGAGTACCATTATATTCGAATCCAGAGATCGTGCTCAGATCAGACAAGGCATCCGTACGGCGGCAGCCTGACAAGTCAAGATACTCCAGTTTCGGGAAGTTCTCCTTCGTAATGATTCCTGTAAAATCCGACAAGTTTTCGAAGTTATTACTGCTCAAAGTCAGCGCCTCCAGTCCGGCATAAGAATCATCAACCTCACCGCCAAGCTTCTTAAAGTCTTCAGGCAAATCTATCAGACCGTATGAACTGATGCTCAATTCTTTCAGATGCTTCAGCTCCAGAAGCTCATCGCCAAGGTGCATTTCACGTGTCTGCCGGTTGGTATTACTTGCTATGCTCAGTGTTTCCAGGTACTTCAGATAGCGGAGTTCGCGCGGGAAGGATTCTCCCTCCTGGATATTCGGTCCCATAAAGCTTACCGAACGTACACGGCCTACCCATTCTGAAGGCACTTGTTCGCCATCCACCTCATCGGTGCGCTCCCACAAGGTCACTCCGTCCCAGTTGCGCATATTCTCAGCCGAACTGTATGACACCATTGTCTGAGCCTTCTCGCAAATCATGATGATTGCCAGCGAATCGCCCGCACGGTTATCTTCAATCTTCGGAGCAGCTGTCTGAGTCACGGTCAGCGTCACCTTATCAATCGGATTGCCGTCAGCATCCACCAGCGTTTCATCACCATCCAGACCCAACGGAAGCAGATCAATCTTGGCCACACGTGTATAAGGAACCGTATTCATCTCCCAACGGAAACGCACTTTCACTGTGCGGGGCCGTGCTCCACGATCCAGCAAGTCATCACCCACCGGCGTTTCGCTTTGGTTTCTTTCCAAATCAATCCACCCGGTACGCTGAGTTTCAGCTTCGGCAGCGTCATCCCCTGTCGGATCTCCTTCCCCAAATGAATAGCCAATGTTGTCCATATCAATACGGAACTGCACATTCGTCTGGATGGTCACGTCAACCACGCGCTCGTCATAATTTGCAGAACTCTCAAGTTCCACTTCAGCCTCCTTAATCAGGATCTGCTTGCCGAAACCAAACTGGGTAACAGTCAGCGTTTGAGGCTGTTGCCCCTGAGGAGTATAGCGCACTTCCAGCGTACGTGCCGTGTTTTCAAGCGTAGAATCCACAGTCAGCACACTTGCCACAGAACCGAATCCATTGGCAGGAGAAACGCTTACCCATGGAGCGGAAACGCTGGACACCCAGTTTGTAGAAGAAGTGACTTGCACACGCTCTGTTCCTCCTTCAGGGCCTATCGCTATTTCAGTCTTGTCAAGCGCAAGACCTCCCGGTATCCCCGGTTCGTCATCGTCCTTGCACGAAACCACAAGTCCCGCGCAAAGAATCAATGACCATATCATACTGTTGTTCAAAAACTTCATAACTGTCTGCATTTTTATTCTAATAAAATGTCACATCCGCGGATGTCCTGCGTCTTGTCATAATAAAGCAAATATGCGCCCGCACTGATAGCCGAACATACATTGGTCAAGTCAATCGTAATATTCGGATTGTCAGCGATGTCCAGCATGTAAATCTTTGTGGTAGGTGCTTCCTCCACCAGGCGAATGTCATTCGAACCAATCTGAAACCAATAAAGGTTCGGACACGAACCGGCTGCATTGATACCTTCCGGCCATTCTTTCAAGCACCGCTCTCCCTGTGCATCACGCTGGTGACGGATTGCAAACGCCATCAGGCGGTCGATGTTCAGCGGATTGGTGGGGAACTTCGAGAAGCAGTTATAGCTCAAGTCAATTCCCTGAAGATAAGGAATCAGAGGATTAAAGTTCTCTCCCGAGATTTCAGTCAGTTTATTGAAACGCAGGTCGAATGTTTCAAGCGGGCACCATTCCTTGCCAGCCTCACTTCTGCGGAGATCGTCACCGTCAATCTTGGTGAGCAGGTTTCCGCTCATGTTCAGCACGGTTATCGGAGAATTTGACTTGAAAAGTTCTTTCGGGAAATTCGCAATCCGGTTGTTGGCCAACGAAAGTTCATTGGCATTGATTCCCTTGAAATCCGCTTCATCCACATCTCTGATACCATCCTTGTCAGAATCATTTGCATTCTCTCCGATCCGGTTGTTCGAGAAGTCGATCGACCCCATGATGTAAAGCGAGAACGCATCAAAGATATTCGGAATATACGTAATCTTATTGTTCGAGAAGTTGAACGTTTCCACATCGTTGGTGAAACCGCAGAACTCTGCCGGCACTTCTTCTATCTGGTTGTTCTGCAGATAAAGCGTAGCCAGCTTGATGTCCGTACCAAACGGCATTAAATGTTTCACTTTATTGTCAGTCAAATCCAACAGACCCAACTTCTTCATATTCTTCAATACATTCTCATTGCTTGGATCATTGTAGCCGGGGAATTCCTCCAGATTATTATAGCCCATATAGAGAATCTGGATCTTCGGGCCGGTCACGGTGGACTTGGCCAGTGCTGTCCAATCCTCTTTCAACTGATCCCCCTTGATACCTGTATTACAAGCAATGTTAAGCAACTGTATTTCGGGAAGTTCATAAAGGAACTTGGGCAGTGTTTCGATATTCTTGCAATTATACACCTCAATGTCTGTCAGGTCCTTCATATTCGCCCACGAAAGAAGTTCGTCATTGTATTCCTGCGCATACGACGAGTTGGGGTCTTCCCAATCTGCACAGAAATAATCAACATCTTCTCCTCCTGGCACACCCTTGTCACACTTTATCGGAGCATTTGCTATATAAAGCTGCTGAAGTTTGGTAAGGCGCATCACGGCTTTCGAGATGAATTCCAACCCGTTCGTCAAGACACCAATCTGCGTATCTTTCAATGTAGGACGCTCCTTCTTCTCAATGCGCTTCTTGGACGGGTCGTTGTTGATGACCTCCTGAAGCATTTCGGAAAGGCCGGAACGGATATCGGTCTTAAGGTAAAGTTCCTCGTAGTTGCGGCGCATCTTCTGCTTGCGGTCCTCGCTCATGTCGGGAGTGATGCCCTGCTTGCCGAAGAGTCCTCCGCCGACCTTCTCGTCATGCGAGCCCAAGGTCAGAATCTGAAGTTCCGTCAGCTGGCCGATGGCATCGGGCACACGCCCACTTATGCCGAAGTTGGACAATGCCAGACTTACGACACGGCCTTCGGAGTTCAGCGTCACCCCAGGCTGGTCGCCCCACATATCCAGTTCCTTGTTGAAGTTCCAGTTGGTGCCTTCGGGGTATTCCTGTCCGAAGTAGCTCCACTTCGGTCCGTTAAGGCTCTCCCAGATTTCTCTCAGAGCCTTATAGTCTTTGATATACTCTGCGGTTTCAGAAAGCTTAATCGGTATGATCGCATTTTCCGTCAGCACATTATCAGTTACAGTGAATACTTCTCCATCCACCGTCTGGGTTTCAAGTTCCGATTCCCGAACACCGCTCTTTGAATAAGTCGTATAAGCAGTAACCCGATACGTACCTGCTTCCAGCCAAACTGCAGAATCACACTTAGCCGTAGCAATGTTCTTGTACTTGTCATTCGGGTCATCCTCGCTTACGGACTCTTCATAGTCCTCTTCGTATGTCACTTTCAGCTTATTGAAAGTTGTGGACATTTGGGTAAAGGTATTCGTAACCGTAACGTCTACCAACGCTATACTGCTGAACAGATACTCTCCGGCAGCACGCGAAAGTCCGTCCTTGACAAGCTTGAATGTTACAGTACCTCTTGCCTGAGCATCTACAGTGAGATCCTTCACGGTCAGCCCTCCGGAAGTCACCGTAAAGGTTTCGTCCGCTCCGGCCGAAATACCGGTCATCACCTCGTCAAGCCCATCAAGCAAGCGGTAACCAACAATTCGGTATTCGCCTACTACAAGTTGCAGCTTATCACTGCGCAAGCCATATTCCGCATTGGCTTCATTATACGAGTTAAGCACCAACGTCTGGGTGATACTCGTACCTTCAAACTGCATCTCTATCTCTATCTTCTTCGCATCTCCCAGCTTGTCTACGTCTGCACGCGAAAGCTGTGCGCTTGTTTCTCCTCCGGTTTCGGGCTCTACGTACGATGCCGACTTGTAAAGCTTGAACTGCACATACCCATACTGGCTCTGCTGGAGTTCGTCATCATCGTCAGAGCATCCGCTCATAACCGTACTGAAAAGTACGGCCATGAGTGGAAGAAAAAACAGTTTCCAAAATGTTCTTTTGCTTCGAATCATTGAATATTCAATTATTATAAAAATGGTATCAAATCCATCATAAAAATTTAACCCGTTAAGTCCGATGGTTTTACCCAACAAGTCAATCAATTTAAGCTGACAAGCCTTCGGACTTAAGCTGACAAGTTTTACTTATAGAACTCAACGATAATATATGCCTTGAACTGCATCATCTCAAAGTTGCCTACTGCCAAGTGGCAAGCTGTAGCTGCAGAGGCATTGGTTCCATAAATCTTCACGCAAGGCTTTCCTTCGTGTGTCAACGTTTCTGCAGTCACTCCATCAACCCATGCCGATCCAATATTATCAGTTGCTTCCATTCCGCTCTGCACTTCCACTACCAAGGCATTGTTTGCTGTAGTGGCATAACTCTCCGGATAAGAAACTTTATAAACCGGAATACCGCTTATTCCCATATCGTTCAAAGCAGCATCAGCTTCAGCAGTTCCTGTAATATCCGTTATTGAAACATTTACTCCTTCCATGCCCATTCCATTAACATCGGCAAAAGTCATCCACATTTCATTCTCTGGATTAAACTCTCCGCCGTCATCAAAATACGAATAATAATATCCGCCCAGAATCAGCTGATCTTCTGAAGCCTCCCCTTCTTTAGCCTGGTCAAACGAAGTCCATACATTGTCAGAATATTCAAACTTCACGATGTCACCCATAATCTGCTCTCCATTATCAAGAGAAGCTACAACCTCCTGGCCGAACAGTGCCGTCTTCAAATCACCATACTTGGCAACACTGTCGGTTTCGATAGACGTCCAGAAATCTTCGGAAAATACCATTACCAACGCACCGCGGGCAGCTTCTTCTCCCAGCGGATCAACAGTCAGGCTGATTTCATCTCCGCTTTCCGAAAGATGCACCCAGTCCATATTCTGTTCCACGTCATATGTATAATACTCAGCCATATTGGGAGCTGTAGCCTTAGTCTGTCCTACCACAAGTACATGATAGTCGGTATTGCGCACGCTTACAGCCGTTTTCAGTTCGCTTCCGTATTCCTCACGGCTTGTTTCGCCGCTCAGTCCGTCACTTGTTTCAAGGAAAAATTCAGTGCCGTCAGCATTGACAGACAATCCCACTCCAGTTCCGGAATTGCCGACCGGAGTAAGCGATATTGATTCCATTTTCAAGCCCTCGTATGCCAAAGGAATCTCCACCCGACTTTTTTTGTCTTCCGTAGCAAAAACAATCTTATGCCCTGCCTCAGTTCCGAACGAATTGAGGTTAGACACACCCTTCGTCTTGTCAAATATCAGACGGAAGCGTCCGTTGCCGTCGTTGAACACTTTCAGCCATTCGGGTACACTTTCGATTCCGACTGTCATGTCAGCATTCGCATAAACTACCGTAAAGATACTGTCTGACGGAATGTCACGCAAGCCACTTCCCTTGATAGTAAGAGGCTGACTTTCACCATACGTTATCGTTCCATCCTCATTAGTTACGGTCAGGTCCACATATTCTTTTTTAGCACGTGTAATCTTGAAGACCACCTGCGACTTTTCTCCCATCGTCATGGTAATTTCAGCCACAGCATCCTCATCATAGTTTTGTCCGTCAGCCGAAACAGCTACCTGTACTTTCTGACCGTCCCCAGCCTTTCCGGATGTCAAAGTTTCTGTAAACTCCCCGTTAACAAACTTACACCATGCAGCATTGCTGGACAACTGCCAATCCATGTTTGCATCAAAAGAAAGCTCAATGCTCTCTCCTGCCGCGCAATTCATTTCCTGCAATGCCGGAAATACCGGAGTATCAACACCGCCATTATCGTTATCGTCCGAGCAACTTACAAACATTACTCCTAACATCATAGCCAATGCCATGATCCAGTTCATTCTTTTTAAATTCAGTGTTTTCATAATTGCATATTTTTATTTGTTTTTCTTGTCATTTATCTGCCATATTTGAAAGGCAGATTTTGCGCAGATTACAATCCGGATATAATATTCCGTATCAATATCCGTCCTGCCTCAAATCCTCTGCTTCCCCTTCGCTTATCCATTCCAGAATATTCACATAAGTGCCGACGCTTCCGTAAAGCGATCCGTCGTCGTTATACACGTTAAGCGTGACATACTGGAGAACAAAATCCTCACATGTGCTGAAGTACGATGTATAGGCAGTGGGCTGGCTTATCATCAGATCCCCGTTGCCGTGGATGTTGCCGATAAAGGCATCGGCCGTACTCGCCAGCTTCTGCTCTTCCATCTCTACCAGCGGCTCCATATCATCTTCCGTATTGAACTTCAGCTTCACATCATATCCGTCATAATAGAGATCATGAAGAATGATGGTGTTTTCTTCTTCCGGATCCACCTCCGTCTTGATAAGACGCATAGCGGCTACACCCGTCCAGTTGTCGCTGGAGAAGAAAGTGGAAGTCACCACGCAATCGCCCGTGAAATTGTTGATGTCAAAGGGACATACCTTCTGAAGCACCACCTTGGCCTCCGTACCGTACAAGTCCCACTTGTCTTCATCCGGAATCACAAGACGCAGGGCGAATCCCAGCGAGTCGGAAACTCCGATATTGTCATAGAAACTCTTCACCTGCACACTGGAAGCAAGTTCGCCGGCCTTTATAGTCACCGTATTCGACAACAGCTCATAATGCTTGCCTTCCACCGCATTGCTCTCCTTGTCAATAATCTCAACAGCAAGCGTACGGTCGTAGTCAACAGCCCGGGTAGCCGATACAGGGACATCGAACACATCATCGTCCGCTTCCCTCACCGGACACTGGTACAGCGTGTCGGAAAACATCAGGTAATCGGGTCCGCTATAAATAACCCTCTTCTCCTCACATCCCGACAAGACCGTCATTGCGGCAAGAGCCGCCATAAATCCTGTAAGTATCTTTTTCATAATTCACCTCCTTATCTGTTACTTTCGTTCGGTTCAATCTGCGAACCCGGAGCTTCAATTTCATGCTGAGGTATCGGCCATACGAACATCGGATCGTCCGCCTCCACTTTCAGGCTGCTTCCGTTCTCGAGCGACTGGTCTTGCGGTTCACGCTCGAATCCCTTGTGCCAGCGCTTCAAGTCCTGCAGGCGGAAACCTTCCATGTAAAGTTCCTTCACACGCTCCTGTTCGACAATTTCCAGCCAATTGTCCGCATTTACAGAAACCGCACCTCCTGTCCGATAGCGCGCTCTGCGCAGCGTAGAAAGGTCGTTGCTTGCTTCCGCGTAGTTGCCCTGTTCCGCATAGGCTTCAGCACGGATCAGATACTGCTCTGCCAGACGGAACACCTTGGGCATGCACAGACCGTAGATATTATATGACTGAAACTCCGTATTTCCCCAATACTTCTGCAGCAAAGGCCAGTAAAGTCCGTATGCCGTTGTATAGTAGGCAAAGTATGAAGAAGCGCGCAAATCGTTTGCGTCATACAGGCCAAGCACCCATTGCGCCGGCACATAGTCGGGACGTACGCTTGTCTGGTCATAGTTGAAGAAAACCGTTCCCAGCGACCCTCCATACGAATTCAAGGTGAACGACACTTTCCATATCACCTCCGTTCCATGGTCGTTGGTCCACATATAGTCGAAATAGCTCTGCGTAGAAGAAATCGCCTCGGTACAGCTGGAAAGGAAATAGTTCTGCGACCCTCCTCTTCCGTCACCGATGACTCTGGTTGCATAGTCGACCGCTTCATCCCACTTCTTCATGTAAAGAGCTATGCGGGCACGGAGAGCATACACCGTATACTCATTAAAATACACCGTATCAAACAGCGCACCGTCTACAGAAGGATCGAAATCCTCTTCCAGCTGAAGCAGTTCTTCCGCACGGTCCAAATCGTTCAAGATGAACTGATAAGAGTCTTTCAGCGTAGCGCGTACCATCGGCTCCTGACTGTCGTAATGCTCGTTCAGCACCACGCCCAACTGGCCGGCCGCGTCTTCGTCGCTTTCATATGCCTTGCAAAACAGCTTCACCAGCTCCGAATAAGCCAGCGCACGGGCGAAATAAGCCTCTCCGCAATACTGGTCCAGACGGTCCAGATCGTCATCGTCAGTTACTCCGGCCCTTACTTTCTCCACATGGTCAAGCAAGAAGTTGCAGCGTCCGATAACCGCATACAATGCGCCATATACACTTTCAATGTCTGTATTTGTCGACAAAATATCGTTCCAGCGCCAGATTTCCCCATAAACATTTGTGTTTCCGTTGACCCCATACACCAAATCAGTCTGGATGTCAGGAAGCAAAGTCAGGTTACCGGAGTAGAGCGCGCTGCTCGTGAACGAATCATAAATGCCGATAACCAACTGATTCACATCATCTACCGTATTGACCGCCTCATCCGAGGGAATAGCGTTCTCCGGATATTTGTCCAGACAGGACGAAAACGCCAGAGAAGCTGCGGCCAACACCATATACAGTTTAAATTTTCTGATTATCATTTTCTCTTATACCTTATTATATATTAGAATGAAACTTCTACACCGATCGTGTATTGGCGTGAAGGAGGATACACACCCAGATATCTGTTTCCTGCATATTCCGGGTCGAAACCGGTGAAGCCGGTAAATGTCAACAGATTCTGCCCCTGCAAATACACCCGGGCTGAAGTGAAGAACTTGCTTTTCTGCAACCACAGGCGAGGCAACGAATAGGCAATAGTGACATTCTTCAGACGCAGGAACGATGAATTTTCCAGGAAACGGTCGTCCAACTGGGCTATTTCGCCGTAACGCGGAATATCTGTCACATCGCCCGGATTCTTCCATCCGTCATACAACAGACGCTTCGACTGGTTGTAGCTGGAGAAACTTCCGTTGTTTTCTTCAAAATAACGGTCATTGTTCAGCACCCAACGGTCGGCCATCCAGGTAAACTGGGCCGAGAAAGAAAGCCCTTTCCACGAGAGCGTCGTTCCGAAGCCTCCTGCCCAGGGAGCGTCAAAACTCTTTCCGGTCATCACACGGTCTTCTTCGCGGTATTCGTTGGTTATTTCCCCGTCCTTCGTATACCACAACTGCTCGCCGTTTGCCGGATTCACACCCGCATAGCGGTTCAGATAAAACTCGTTCACCGGACGTCCCACTTCATAGCGGAGCCCCGTCGTTGAGTTTACATACTCATCCACGCCGCTATAAAGCTCCTTCAGTTCATTCTTGTTATAAGAAAAGTTTGCACTCAGGTTCCATGCAAAGTCACCCACACGAAGCACATCCGCATTCACATTAACCTCAATGCCTCGGTTCACCATCGCACCGATGTTTTCCCAATGCGAGCCTTCACCTGTGATGGCATACGATTCAGGAACATACATCAGCATATCCGTCGTTTTCTTATTGTAAAGCTCAACGTCCAGGTTTATGCGGTCGATGAATCCCAGATGGAAAGCCAGATTTGTCGACCAGGTCTTTTCCCAGCTCAAATCTTCATTGCTGCTCTGTGCCGGATAGATGCCCGCCTCGTCATTATAGTTCGGTCCGCCGGACACAAGCGCCAGATGATCGAAATCCGGTATCTCCGAGTTACCGGTCGTACCCGAACTCAACGCAACCTGCGCATTGGTCAGCCATTCCACATCTTTCAGGAACTCTTCCCCTTTCGCATTCCACATCAGACCGACTGACCAGAAACCTCCCCAGCGGTTGTTCTTTCCGAAGCGCGAAGAAGCGTCCGCACGGACAGAGAAATCGGCATAATACAAGTCCTTGTAGTTGTATTCGGCACGGCCAAAGAACGAAAGATAAGCATAAGAAGTATAAGAATTTGACCACGAGGAACCACGGGTACCTGACGACAGGTCGGTAAGCAGGTCATTGGTCTGTCCTTCCGTAAACACCTGGAAACCTTCCGACATGTAGTTCACCGCTTCCTGTCCGAGCAGGAAGTTAAACGCATGGTCATCTTTATAAGTCCAGCGGTAGTTGGCCGTTGTCGTTTCTGTCAGATTCATGGTATCATACGAACTGCGTCCGGCAGCTCCCTGCCCGTTATTCAGCGAATAGCTGGGGAACGACTGAGAAGAGCCCGTTGAATGCGAATAATCCACGCCAAACTGCGAACGGATAGTCAGATTCTGGATCGGAGTTATTTCAGCATAAACCGTAGACAACAGCTTGTATTTCTTGTTCATCACCGGATTGTTAGCCATCCATTCCAGCGGATTCACTCCCGTACCGGTCCATGTGCCGTCATTGGTAGAAGCCAGCGAACCGTCCTCCTTGAACGGATTCCAGTAAGGAAGCATCAGGCGGCAGGCAAAAATCGGACTGGACAATGCAGGGCTTCCCTCTTCCGTCTGCTCGATCTCCTCGTAAGCAGCCATCGTATTCGTCCCGACTTTCAGCCAGTTGCTTGCCTTCACTTCTGCATTCGCACGGATATTGTAGCGGCGGAACGAAGACCCAGGAGCGATACCGTCCTGATCATAAAAGCCTCCCGACACATAATAGTTCACTCTCTCTGTAGCCCGGTTGATTGAGATTTCATAGCTCTGAAGCGGTGCCCGGTCCTTGAAGATGGCATCCATCCAGTTCACATTGGTGCGTGCAAGCAAGTCATAATCCTGCCCCGTATCCATGCCGATCAGCTTTTCAAACTGGATACGTTCGTTGGTATCCATCATATTCCAGTCAATGTTCCCTAACTGAGAAAAGCCGTACTGCGCACGAAGCGTCACCTTCGCCTTGTCCATCGACAGGCCGCGTTTGGTCGTAATAACAACCACACCGTTAGAGGCGCGCGCACCATAAATAGAGGTTGACGAGGCATCTTTCAACACAGAAACCGATTCGATGTCGCTCGGACTGATTGTATTGAAATCGCTGCTTTCAATAGGCACGCCGTCCAGGATAAACAACGGAGCCGTACCCGAGTTGATAGAGTTTGTACCACGGATCTGGAATACGGCAGCCTTACTGGGCTCGCCGGAACTTGAAATGACCGACAACCCCGGAGCCTGTCCCTGCAAAGCCTGGTCAAAGCTAGGCGCAGGCACGTTCTCCATCTTATCCGCCTGCACCATGGATACCGAACCGGCAATCGTCCCCTTCTTACGCACACCGTAAGCAACCACCACCACTTCGTCCATCAGTTGCGAATCGTCTTCCAACGCTACGTTCAACACTCCGGTCCGTGAATTGACAGGCAATTCCTGCGACCGCATACCAATATAAGAGAATACCAGAGTAGCTTCCCCTCCCTGGATTTTCAGCTCATAGTTACCGTCCATATCGGTAACCGCACCATTCGCCGTCCCTTTTTGCATGACAGACACTCCAATCAGCGGCTCATTGTCCAGTTTCGAAACCACATTCCCCTTCACCACATACGACTGGGAAAAAGCTGACTGAATGCCTAGCATGACAAAAAAGACCAGCCAAAGACACAATCTTCTCATTTTGTCTGCTAATAAATAAATGTATTAAAGTGAATAAAAAATTGCATAAAACGACTCCTTCCTGTCACTACAGGCAAGAACAATGGAAAAAATTAAAAGGCATCGCGGGACTTCACGTTACGCAACACCAAATCCAAATTAAAAAATGTTCTATTTAATATAATAAGGTTATGCATCTGTTATATTATATTTTGCTTTCGCGGCAAAATTACAATATAATTTTCACTTTTCTTTTACGCAAATTTATTTTTAACATTAAAAAAATGCAAAAAGCAACGGATTTTATAACAACTCCAACACAAAAAATTCCACTTTTCAAACAATTTTAAAAACAGACTCAGCCCCAACTGCAAATTTAAAACATGGATGCATATCAAATGCATATAGATGCAATCATGCAAGAAAGAGGGTCAGAACAAAATTTGGCTATCAATTTCCGCACGCCCATCAGCGGACAAGACCAAGTTTCCCGTCCTGCTGCTCAAGCCGCTCTTCGGCCAACAGATAGTTTGCCGCCTGCAAAAGCCGCTCTTCCGGGATTCCGGTGCGGTGAACTGCCTCCTGAAGCGAAAGCGGAGAATCCGCAAGCGCCTTCGTCAGTTTGCAAACAACCTCATCAAACTCGTCCTTCCCGGGTTCAGCGTTCTTCTGCTGAAGACAGACATCACACTGCCCGCAATTACATTCGCTTTTTTCGCCAAAATAACGCAACAGCATCCGGCTCCGGCAATGCGCCCCGTCTGAAATATATTCAAGCATCGCCTTTATCCGCCGCTCATAACTTGCCTTCCGGTCTTCGTAAACTTCTTTTCCGATGCAGATACGCGAAGCCTCCTGCCTCTCGCGCGTATATATAATATAAGGTGTCTTTTTCCCGGGGATATAATGAAGAATACGGCGTCTGCTGAGCAGAACCAACGCGTCATAAACCTCCCTGCGCGTCAGTCCCGAACGCGAAGCCAGCATATCTTCGCTGATGTACACATAATCAGCAAACACTCCGGTATACGAACGCAGTATCACCCGAAGCAGTCGCTCAATGTCCGGATTCTGTTCATGAATGGCATAAAGCTCGTCACGCCGCAGCGTGAACATCAGCCGGGAGCCGTTATCCTGCTCGTCAGTATATTCCAGGTATCCGGCACGGGTCAGTATCTTCAGCGCACTGTCCGTCTGCACCGGATAATGCTTGAAATTACGGCAAAACTCATCGATGTTGAAAGCGAACATGCACCCCAATCCATCGCCCATGGCCATCTGATAATAATAGTTGATATCCTCGTAAATTTTCCGGACAGCTTCCTTTTCCGGAAAAGTGTCGCTTACACGCCGCTTCAACGACACTTTGTCACGCTCATTGAAAAGCAGCACCGCATATGCCTTGCGTCCGTCACGCCCCGCACGCCCGGCCTCCTGGAAATAAGCCTCGGGCGAATCCGGCACATCGGCATGAATCACCAGGCGCACATCCGGCTTGTCTATTCCCATGCCGAACGCATTGGTGGCCACCATCACCCGGCACTGCCCCGCAAGCCAGGCTTTCTGGCGCTCGTCCTTCACCGCATCCGCCAGCCCCGCATGATAAAAGGTGGCTGTGATTTCATGCCGTTCCAGCAAAGCGGAAATTTCCTTGGTCCGCCTCCTGTTCCGCGTATAGACGATGGCAGACCCTTCCATGCTGTTCAGGATATGCAGCATTTCGCCTTCCTTATCCTCCGCACGGCGCACCACATAAGCCAGGTTCTTCCGCTCGAAACTCATCCGCAGCACATTCTCCTCGCGGAACTTCAGACACGTCTGAATGTCTTTCACCACTTCGGGAGTAGCCGTAGCAGTCAGCGCAAGCACCGGAACCCCCGGAAGCAACTCGCGTATTTCCGATATTTTCAGGTAAGAAGGCCGGAAGTCATAGCCCCACTGCGATATGCAATGAGCCTCATCGACCGTAATCATCGACACGTTCATCTTGCGGAGCTTCACCCGGAAAATTTCGGTAGAAAGCCGCTCGGGAGAGATATACAGAAACTTGTAGTCGCCGAAAATGCAGTTTTCAAGAGCCACGACAATCTCTTCGCGTGTCATCCCCGAGTAAACGGCAGCCGCCTTAATCCCCCTTTTCCTCAGATTCTGAACCTGATCCTTCATCAGCGCGATGAGCGGAGTGACCACCAGGCACAAACCCGGACGGGCAAGCGCCGGCACCTGGAACGCCACAGACTTCCCTCCGCCCGTAGGCATAAGCCCCAGCGTATCTCTTCCCTCTCCCACACTCCGCACAATCTCTTCCTGGATGCCCCGGAAGTTGTCGTATCCCCAGTAACGTTTCAATATCTCCCTGTAATCGGCCATATACGCAGATTTCAGAACATTTTATTTGGCTTGATGTCTTCGATCTGGAGCTGCACCTCCCCGCGCTTGTGCGTGTTTTCCTCAATCGTATAACAGATGTTGAACGACTGCTTCGACTTGATGTATCTGACCTGCGAGCTCTGTCCGAAGGCGATCCCGTTCATCACATTGTTCGATTTGTTGTCCACAAGCTCCAGCTTGATATGCTCCTGTCCGCGTCCCACCACCTTGCTCGTACCATAGTCATACACATTGAAAGTGGCGAAAACCGGCTTATGGTTGTCCGGTCCGAACGGATTGAATTTCTTCAGATCGAAAAAGAATTTCGGCGTGATGTCACGGAAATCAATCTGCGCGTCAATGTCGATTGTCGCATTGGTCTGTTCCGGAAGGATATGCCCGGTGACATACTCTTCAAAACGGCGGGAAAATTCCGGAACATTCTCCACTTTCATCGAAAGCCCGGCAGCATAGGTATGCCCTCCGAAGTTCTCGAGCAAGTCGCGGCAATATTCGATAGCCTTGTAGACATCGAATCCCGAAACGGAGCGCGCCGACCCCGTAGCCATGTCGCCCGTCCGTGTCAGCACGACGGCCGGACGATAATAAATCTCCGTCAGTCTCGACGCCACAATGCCGATAACCCCCTTGTGCCACGCTTCATTGAAAATGACAATCGATCTCCGCTCCGACAAATCCGCCAGACCGTCCACAATCCGGTTCGCCTCTTCCGTCATGCTCTTGTCAAGATCCTTGCGCGCCTCATTGTAGCGGTTAATCTGGTTGCTCTGCCTGAGCGCAGAAGCAAAATCCTTTTCGATCAGCAGGTCGACAGCCTCCTTTCCGTTCTGGATGCGTCCCGACGCGTTGATGCGCGGACCGATCTTGAACACGATATCGCTCATCGTGATCTCCCGGTCGGCAAGTCCGCACACGTCAATGATGGCCTTCAGGCCGATGCTCGGATTCGAGTTCAGCTGGCGCAGGCCGTGATAGGCCAGCACACGGTTTTCACCCATAATCGGCACGATGTCTGAAGCGATGCTCACGGCAACAAGATCAAGCAGAGGAACCAGCTGATGGAAATCAATGCCGTTGTTCATGGCAAAAGCCTGCATGAACTTGAAGCCCACTCCACACCCCGAAAGGTGCTCGTAGGGATAAGTAGAGTCAAACCGCTTGGGATTCAGGATGGCTGCAGCCGGCGGAAGAACGTCATCCGGCACATGATGGTCGCATATAATGAAATCGATTCCCTTTTCTTTGGCGTATGCGATTTCCCCGACAGCCTTGATTCCGCAGTCAAGCACGATTATCAGTTTCACTCCTGTTTCATAAGCATAGTCTATTCCTTTCTCCGACACCCCATACCCTTCCTCATAACGGTCGGGAATGTAATAGTCGATATTGGAATAAAACTGCTGGAGGAACTTGTAGACCAGCGATACGGCCGTCGTTCCGTCAACATCATAGTCGCCATAAATCATGACACGCTCCTTCCTTCCCATCGCCCTGTTCAGACGCTCCACCGCCTTCTCCATGTCGTTCATCAGAAACGGATCGTGGAGTTCGCTCAGTTGGGGACGGAAAAAGTGCTTGGCTTCAGCCGCAGTCTTTATGCCCCTTTCCTGCAGCAGACGGCAAAGAATCGGACTGATGCCCAACTCGCGCGAAAGTGCCTTAGCCGCTTCCCTTTGGATCGGTGTAGGAGGTTGATAGTTCCATTTGTACTTCATTTATATATGTTTTTTCTTTCTTTTCCTTTTTCACGAAGCGGCGGATGTCGCCCGGCTTCCGCTTCAATCTGTAAAGTTAGTAAAAAAGAAAGAAACAAGCGGCCAATCCGGCATTAAATTTACAGAAATCGCCAGATACCGCAAGACACCACAAAGGCCGCAGAGATGCACAGAGGATTCAGCTTTATCCTCCGTAACGCTCTGCGGCCCTAGCGGCATATCATGCAACTGGCATATGACTGTCCTGACGCAGAACAATCAAAGCCCTATTTTCTTCGCGATGGCAGCCGGAACGGCATCTTTATGCACCAGAATGTTCATGGTCTTGTATTTTGCGAAAGCTTTCGAAACATACCAGATGCCCTTGTACTTTCCGCTAAAGCCCCATGAATTTTTCATGATATAATATTCTTTTCCGTTTTGGTCCTTGGCGAGCCCGTAGATCAACATACCGTGGTCATCGGTCGTTTCCCAGTTGTCGAACGCTTCCTGGCGCATTTCCTGAGTCACTTCAATTTCCGGAAGCGGCTTGCTTGTAAGCTCTTTGCGCTTGTCGGCCTTGCTCAGTCCCAGCCAGTGCGCCATGTCAGATCCGGTAAGCTCGGCTCCCTTCTCTACGTCCGGACACACGGCAATGCCGTCGCGTGTAAATCCGTCCTCGCTCACATCGGCCCCCCATGCAAAAGTATAGCCTTTTTCTATCGCATTGTCCATCACCTCCATCAGCTCGTCGATCGGCAGGTTATACGAAAGCTCGTTGCGCCAGTTGTCGGGCACTTCAACGCTGAACTGCGTATAGAAAGGATGATGCGTATAAGAAGTGAGCGACACATAGTCGTCCATGTTCAGTCCCAGTGCTTCATCGGCAAATGTTCTCGGAGTATAAGTCTTTCCTTTATAAGTAAAGCTTTCGGGGCATTTTCCCAGGTATGTGTCGTAAATGGCAGCCAGACCTTTCTTCCACACCGGAGTCAGCTTCTTGAACTTGCCTTTTCCGATAGCCTGCACGTAGGCTCCGGCCACGGCATCCAGCTCGTTGTGCACCGGGAGCGAATCGCCGTACATGATGCCCGGCATAGCTTCCTGCGGAACCATTCCATAATTCCTGTAGCAGAAAACGATGTCACTGAAGCTTCCGCCCGGCGAGAACGAAGCGTCACCATGATAACGCACGTAATTTACGGCACGGTCTTCCATGGTTTTGTGAACGACAAACATTTCCGACAGGTCGAATTCCCCTTTTCCCTGACGCAACAGTTCAGCCTCAAGGAAACCCAGTGAAGAAAACGACCAGCAGGTGCTCGACTGGTTCTGGTCTTTGATGGAAGTGATGGGATTCTCCTTGACGGTAGTAAACACGAATCCTTCTTCGGCCTTGTCTTTCTTCGGATTTTTTGCACAAACATTTCCTACGCACAAGCCCAGAGCAAGGAGTGCAATCAATTTGTTCATAGTCTTTAATTGTTATTTTAGTGATTAATATTAGGTCGCACCAAACAGCTCCTGCAAACCTTCCCTGAGGGAAAGGCTTACAGGAAAAAAATTATAAGCCAATATTTTCAGATACCCTCAACCAGCTTCCCTTTCAGGGGAGGAGCCGGAAAACTCCTACCGGTTCATGATATCCTCCACCTCGTCAATCGTGATGGGAATACGCTTCTCGCCGGTAAAGCGCGAGCCGTCCGCAGTTATCAGGATATCATCTTCCAGACGGATGCCTCCGAAATCCTTGAACTTGTCTATCGCGTCAAAATTCAGGAAAGAAGCGTTGGTTCCTTCCGCCCTCCACTTGTCGATAAGAGCAGGGATAAAATAGCAGCCCGGCTCGTCGGTTATGACAAAGCCTTCCTTCAGGCGGCGTCCCATGCGCAACGAGGCAAGCCCGAACTGGGTGGAAGGACGCACCTCATCATCATAGCCCACATGGCACTGGCCCAGATCCTCCATGTCATGCACGTCAAGACCCATCATGTGTCCAAGTCCGTGAGGCAGGAACAGCGCATGCGCTCCGGCAGCCACCGCCTCTTCCACATCCCCCTTCATCAGACCGAGGTCCTTCAGCCCCTGAGCCAGCACCTTGCATACGTCCAGATGCACCGACATATAAGTCACTCCCGGACGGGCCAGTTCCAAAGCCTTGTCATGGCAGGCCAGCACAATGCTGTACACGTCACGCTGGCGGCTCGTGAAGCGGCCTCCTACCGGGACGGTACGTGTATGGTCGGAGCAATAATAGTTCATCAGTTCGGCGCCCGCGTCCGTAAGCATCAGGCGGCCTTTCTGAAGCGTATGGCTATGGTCATGGTTATGCAGCGTCTGCCCGTTCTGGGTCAGGATGGTCGCAAACGAAACCATCCGCCCGTAAGAAGAAGCGATTCCGTCGAGCACGCCGGCGATATACTGTTCCGACACCCCCGGCTTGCAAAGGCGCATGGCAGCCGTATGCATCTCGTATCCCACATTGCACGCCCTGTCGATTTCGGCAATTTCGCAAGGTTCCTTCACCGAGCGGAGGTCGACCACCGCCTTGATCAGTTCCAGCGAGGCATGTTTGGGCGTCATCGAAGCGCGGATGCCCGTCAGGTCTTCAACCAGCAGCATGTTGCCGTAGCGGTAGGGAGGCAGAAAATGAATCTTCCTGCGCTGGGAGATCGCCTTTCCTATCACCTCTTTCAGTTTGGCGAACGGGCAGCTCTTCGCCACTCCGACCTGTGCGGCCAGCTCCTTCACGCTGGGCTGGGGTCCCATCCAGATAATGTCGTCCATATCCACATCGTCACCGAAAAGGCATTCCTCGTGGCTGTCTGCATCGATGACACCCGCAAATCCGGGATGCGAATGGCCGAAGAAATAGACGAACGAACTGTCCTGACGAAATTTATACGTATTGTCCGGATAATTTGCCGGGGCTTCGTTGTTTCCCAAAATAAGTATGATGCCGTGACCGACTTTCTCACGCAAAGCCTTGCGGCGGTTTTGATAAGTAAGTGAATCGAACATATTCTTCATATTTTTCCTGCAAATGTAAGAAATAAAAACTAAAAGCTGCATGAAATTGCATCAGAAAAACATATATTTGCAGAAAACAGCTAACAATCGGGAGGAAACAGCGATGGAGATTGATTTCAAGAAAATGGGCCTCGTCCTCGAAGGAGGGGGCATGAGAGGGGTCTTTACCTGCGGAGTGCTCGACTATCTGATGGACCGCCGCATCGAATTTCCATATGCCGTCGGCGTATCGGCCGGAGCGTGCAACGGGCTTTCGTACATGTCGCACCAGCGGGGACGCGCCAAATACAGCAACATCGACCTGCTTGAAAAATACCATTACATCGGACTGAAATACTTCTGGAACCAGCACAGCATCCTCGACCAGCACCTGCTGTACGAGCTGTTTCCCGACGAGATCCTGCCCTACGACTATCAGGCATACTACAACAACCCCGCACGGTTCGAGATGGTCACCACCAACTGCGTGACCGGAAAGGCCTGCTATCTGGAAGAGAAGGCCGACAAGACAAGGCTGATCGCCATCGTCAAGGCTTCGAGCAGCCTGCCCTACGTATGCCCCATTACGTATGTAGACGCACGCCCGATGCTTGACGGAGGCATTGTCGACTCCATTCCGGTGCTCCGGGCCATGAGCCAAGGCTACGAAACGAACATCGTTGTGCTCACCCGCCACAAAGGATACCGGAAAACGGAAAAAGACATCCGGATACCCGGCTTCATCTACCGCCGCTATCCGAAGCTGAGAATGGCCCTCAGCCACCGGTGCGAAGCCTACAACGAGCAGCTGGAACTGACGGACCGCCTGGAACAGGAAGGAAAAGTGCTGGCCATACGTCCCGAAAAGCCGGTCACCGTGAACCGCATCGAAAAAGACATACGCAAGCTCACCGACCTCTACAACGAGGGATACGCTTGTGCCGAGAAGGTTTTAAGTCCCTACCTGGCGGGCATCTGAACATTGCATAAAGACACGGAAAAGCGGCATATGCTTTACAGAAAAGGCAGAAATCCGCCTTTTCCGCAACACACGGCCGGACGATTCTTCCCGTTCCGGCAGGCAATCCTTAACGAATGCAAAGGCACACCCCCTTCAGAAGCCCTGAAAAAGGGAAAAGATGACGGATAAAAACTGAAAAATGTCCCGTCATATCCGCAACCGTGTCCCAACATCCCAAAGAAAATGTCCCGATACCTTGCGCTAAAGTCCCCGCATCCGCCGGAAGGATACCGCAAAAGGGACATCCGCGATGCCGAATGATGCCGTTTTCGTACAGAACGTCCTCATTCCGGACACTTTTCACAGGCGCAAAAGGAAAGCATAACACAAGAAAAACAAACGAAAAAACACATAAACATCCAGACGGAAGCACACAAAGGAAACAAACGAAGAATATCAAGAACAGGAAGGCATTCGCCCGGACACATTTCCCTGCGTTTTTTCCGCCCCGCCTTTCCCGTTGCCCTGAAAACAGCATTCTCGCCAGGCCCAGCCAACATTTTGTCAGAACGCCAACCCCGCGTTTTGGACAGACAGGCCGCAAGAACCTGACATGACATTACTTATTGGAAAAATTTAAGCAAGCTCTAAACAGACTTTTAATAAACTTACGGGATAAAACCATACAAATATGACATCTATCAGACTAAAATTCAGGCCGTCGACCAATCCGGCCAAAGAAGGCACACTGGTGTTTCAGTTAATTCACAAACGTACGGTACGCAGAATCAGAAGCAAGTACAGAATACGCAACGACGAATGGGATAAAAAGCTCGAAGAGATAGCCCTCCCTTCACCCGCCTCCGAACGCTACAGCAGACTGAAAATCATCCGTTCGAGCATAATGTACGAGCTTAAAAGACTGAAGGCGATAGCAGAAAAGCTGGACTGCTCCGGAAAGGACTACAGCCTGGACGAAATCATACAGAAGTACATCTCGGGCACGGATACAGGCTGCAGCGTCTTCGACTTCATACGCGCGCAAGTCGCCCACAAGAAGCAGCTGGGCAAGATACGCTCCAGCGAAACGTACCAGACAACGCTCAACAGCTTCATGCGTTTCCGGGAAGGCATAGACCTGACATTCGACATGATCGACTCTGAACTGATGGAGCACTATGAGGCGGAGCTGCGCAGGCACGGACTGCTGCGCAACACCAGCTCGTTTTACATGCGCGTCCTGCGCACCAACTACAGACTGGCTGTCGAAAAAGGGCTTACACCGGACAGGCATCCCTTCAAGCACGTTTATTGCGGCATGGACAAAACCGTCAAACGAAGCATTTCGTTTGCAGAGATCAAAAAGATAAAGGAACTGGACCTGTCGCGGAAACGTGTCATGGACTTCGCAAGAGATATGTTCATCTTCAGCTTCTGCACGCGGGGAATGTCATTCATCGACATGGCATACCTTAAAAAGAACGACCTGAAGCACGGATGCCTGACCTATCGCCGCAAAAAGACAGGGCAGCTGCTGGTCATCGAATGGACCAAACAGATGCAGGACATCCTCGACAAGTACAAGCCGAACAGCACGCAGTACCTCCTCCCCATCATAACCCGGGAAGACGGAAACGAACGCAGACAATACCAGAACCAGATGAGAAAAATCAACCGGAGGCTGAAAGACATCGCAACATCCATCAAGCTGCCCGTCCCCCTGTCTTTATACTACAGCCGCCACAGCTGGGCCACCATCGCCCGCTGCAAGGACATTCCCATATCCATCATCAGCGAAGGGCTCGGACACGATTCGGAAATCACCACACAAATTTACCTGGACTCCATCAAGTCCTATGAAGTAGACAAAGCCAACCGGAAAATATTGAAAGACCTATGACAAACCCATTACATTACATATAAAAAGTCCATCTCCTAAAATGAGATGGATATCGCTACAAATCCTTTGTAAAACAAACAGTTATTTCACAATAAAAAATACAACCTGCCAACAAATTGTTACATGATGTAACGAACATCTAAAAAATATACAGCAAAAAGACTGAAGATTAATTTATTTTATTACCTTTGCCTCAGAAAATCCATCTCATTTTAGAAGATGAATAAAAGGTTGTCTGATTAAATAGTACGCAAAATCCTACTATTTATGAAAGACAAAAAAAACAAAAGAGTGAAAATTTGGCGCGGGGAATTGAGAGAAGTTTTAGGATTTTTCTTGTAACTGCTTGTTATTCTGACTTTTACAATAACTTGCAGGATTAGAGATAGTATCATTTTTTGAACTATGGAAAAGTTTACTCCTTTGCAAGAGGTTCGGTGGTTTGTGATGCGTGATCTGAAAAGAAGCAACGCCAAACTGCCTGCATACAAAATGCTCGAAGATATGAACCTTGAGATTTTCACTCCCAAAGTATGGAAACTGATCACATGCAAAGGCAAACGGACGCCTGTGAAAGTGCCGTTTATGCAAGACTTGCTGTTCGTGCATGACTCCCGCAAAATACTGGATCCCATTGTAGAAAGAATAGGTACATTGCAGTACAGGTTCCTGAGAGACGGACACGGAACTCCCATGACGGTAAGAGATGCCGACATGGAACGTTTCATCCATGCCGTGGAATCTTGCGAGAATCCGCGCTACTATATGCCGGGCGAGATCACTCCCGACATGATAGGCAAACAGGTGCGGATAATCGGAGGCGCGCTGAACGGCTATGAAGGACGCCTGCAGAAACTGCAAGGATCGCATATCAAACGGCTGTTCATCGAACTTTCCAGCCTCCTGACAGCTTCCATCGAAGTACAGCCCGAATTTATCCAACTGGTGAAATAAATATGGTCATCGCAGTAGACTTTGACGGAACGATTGTGGAACACAAGTATCCGCAGATCGGAAAAGAGATACCGTTTGCCATCGCCACGCTCAAAAAGCTTCAGGCCGAACGCCACCTGCTGATCTTATGGACAGTGCGCGAAAGCGACCTGCTGGAGGAAGCGGTGGAATATTGCAGAAAACGCGGACTGGAGTTTTATGCGGTCAACGCCAATCATCCGGACGAACAGGTGAAGCCCAACCAGGCTTCTCCATGCCGGAAAGTGCGGGCAGACATGTACATCGACGACTGCAACGTGGGCAAACTCCCCGACTGGGGCGCAATCTATGAAATGGTGCATAACCGATGGAGCTTTGAGCAGTATATGGATATGGTGCATGGCAATGCTGAGAAGAAGCGCAACACTTTCTGGAAACGCCTATTCAATCAATAAACAGGTATTCTCCACCATTACTGATTGAGAAAAGAAATGTCTACCTTAAAAGAAAAAACAGTAAAAGGAGTCATATGGAGCAGCATTGACCGTTTTTCCACACAAGGAATACAGTTCGTGTTCAGCATCCTGATAGCACGCCTCTTGTTACCGTCGGATTATGGAGTGGTAGCGATGCTCAGCATTTTTATGGCTGTTTCGCAGACTTTCATTGACAGCGGTTTCGGAACGGCGCTCATCCGCAAGATAGACCGGACAGAAACGGACTTCTCTACTGTTTTTTATTTCAATATCATTGTCGGGTTCTTTTTCTATGCAATCCTATGGCTTGTATCTCCTTATATAGCAGCGTTTTATAACATACCTCTCTTGGAGGATGTAACGAGGGTAATTGCCTTGTCATTCGTATTCTCCTCCTTTTCAGGCATCCAAGGAGCAAAACTGGCTATAGACATAGATTTTAAAACAAATGCAAAAATATCATTAACGGTAACGTTACTCACTGGGTTTGCCGGTTTGTGGATGGCTTACAGGGGATATGGAGTCTGGGCACTGGCGATTCAGCAAGTATTCTCATCGTTTCTCCGTACTGTCCTGTTATGGGCTTTTGTACGATGGATGCCGAAACTGGTATTTTCATGGAGATCCTTCCGGGAGATGTTTTCATTCGGCTCCAGACTTCTGGCTTCTGCCCTGCTTAATACCATTTATAATAATGTATACACCTTGATTATCGGAAAAGTATTTTCATCATCTGCATTAGGATTGTATTCCCGTGCAAGCAGCTTGGCGCAATATCCGTCATCCAATATTACAAATGTATTGCAAGGTGTGACATTCCCGGTGTTAAGTGCCATCCAGAATGAACCGGAACGGCTGGCAAACGCATACAAGCGTTTTCTACGCTTGGCTGCGTTTATCGTATTTCCTTTGATGACAGGTTTGGCGGCTGTGGCTGATCCGTTAATACGGATCGTGCTTACAGACAAATGGGAAGGCGCTATTTATTTGTTGCAAATTGTATGTTTTTCGATGATGTGGTATCCTGTCCATGCCATAAATTTAAATCTGCTTCAGGTAAAAGGTCGTTCAGACTTCTTTCTGAAACTGGAGATCATCAAAAAGATACAGGGTGTCATCATTCTGTGTGTCACCGTCCCCATGGGGATTGTAGCTATGTGCTATGGAAGTGTAGTTTCTTCCCTGATCAGTTTAATCTACAATGCCTATTACACACAAAAACTGATAGGTTACGGCTATATAGCACAAATGAAAGATTTGCTTCATATTCTGGTGCATGCACTGATTATGAGCATAGGGGTATGGTGCATTGTACAACTGTTTGATTCTTTGTGGTTACAGCTTGTCATCGGCATATTGGCAGGAATGATTTATTATATAGCTGGTGCGTATATTCTTCACTTTGAAGAGTATAGCGAAATGATTGCATTAATTCGTAGAAAAAGGCAAAATTAAAATTTCATGGAAGAAAAATTGATTACTGTGACATCTCCATTGATGCCATCTTTAGATGAACTGAATGTCTATTTGCAAGACATTTGGAAACGTAAATGGATAACCAATAACGGACATTATCATCAGGAACTGGAAAAAGCCTTGTGCGAATATCTGGGGGTTCCCTTTATCAGTCTTTTTACCAATGGTACACTTCCATTGATCACAGCATTGCAGGCAATGCGCATCACAGGCGAAGTGATTACTACACCATTCAGTTTTGTAGCAACAACTCACTCTTTGTGGTGGAACGGTATCAAACCGGTATTTGTAGACATTGACCCGGTGACTTGCAACCTTGATCCGGACAAGATAGAAGCGGCAATTACTCCGCGCACCACGGCCATCATGCCGGTGCATGTATATGGAACACCTTGTGATACAAAACGCATACAGGAAATAGCAGACAAATACGGGCTGAAAGTCATCTATGATGCAGCTCATGCCTTTGGAGTAAGAATAAATGGCGAAAGTATTCTGAATGCCGGTGATATGTCTACACTGAGTTTTCATGCAACAAAAGTCTACAATACGATAGAAGGCGGTGCGCTGGTGATGCACGATGAGCAGACCAAGAAACGCATTGACTACCTGAAAAACTTCGGTTTTGCCGGAGAAACCACGGTCGTTGCACCGGGAATCAACAGCAAAATGGACGAAGTGCGTGCCGCATACGGACTGGTTAATTTGAAACAAGCAGACAAAGCCATTGCAGCCCGGCACCATATCGCTGATGCTTACCGCAACGCATTAAAAGACGTTTCGGGCATCCGTTTTATGGAAGATATATCTGGAGTACAACATAATTATGCCTATTTCCCCATTTTTGTGGATGCAGAACAATACGGCATGACCCGCGATGAACTATATTTTAAAATGAAAGAACATAATATATTGGGCAGGCGCTATTTCTATCCGTTGATAAGCACCTTCTCTACCTATCGCGGACTGGAATCGGCTACACCGGATAATTTGCCTGTGGCGACAAAGATTGCTGAGCAAGTAATTTGTTTGCCGATGTATTATGGATTGACAGATGAAGATGTTAAACGAGTTATAAATTTGATAATCAAATGAAAGTAGGTATCATGCAACCCTATTTCATGCCGTATATCGGTTATTTTCAACTGATGAAAGCAGTAGATAAATATGTAATATACAATGATGTAAATTATATAAACAGAGGATGGGTTGCAAGAAATAACATTCTCATAAATGAAAGGAAACAACTTTTCACAATCAAACTTCAAGGAGCTAGCCAAAATAAGCATTTCACTGAAATTCAGATTCTAGATGACTTTAAAAAATTGACAAAGACTCTGGAAATAAATTATTCTAAAGCACCTTTCTTTCAGCCGACGATAGAACTTATGAATAAAATTTTTTCATTTCCGGAAAAAAGACTAGATCTTTTTATAAAGAATAGTTTTGAACAGATACTTGCTTATCTAAAGATAAATACTGAATTAATTTTATCCTCCGATATAAAAAAAGACAATTCATTGAAAGGACAGGATAAAATATTGGATATTTGTAAAATACTACAAGCCGATACATATTATAATGCGATCGGTGGAAAAGAATTGTATGACAAAAAAGAATTTGCAGATAATGGAATTTCTCTTTGTTTCTTAAAAACTAATGAAAGCCTACAATATAAGCAATTTTCAAAGATGGATTTTATACCTAATCTGTCAATTATTGATGTGCTTATGTTCAATTCTGTAGAGGAAGTAAATGGCATGTTGGATGATTATATTTTGGAATGATATGCAGGGTGTAAATGGTAGCTGGCTTGAGTGGAATCTTTGGAGGTAATGTCCGTGTATTTAATGGAACGAATGATGTTAATAAGTGTTTTAGTCCTGAATGTTAAGATGGAGAATATCTGTTAACGATTATGCAATTCTGAATGATTGAGTAAAAGTTTTTGCTGAATGAAGAAAAAAATAGCCATAATAGGTGCCTCCACGGGGCAATTGCCTTTGTGCTTAAAAGCTAAAGAAATGGGTCTGGAAACCTATTGTTTTGCTTGGCCTAAAGGTGCTGTATGCAAGGATTATGTGGATCATTTTATTCCCGTTTCCATATTTGAGATGGATGCCATTGTAGACTATTGTCGGAAATGGGAGATTGATGGCGTCGTTTCTAACGCTTCCGATGCTACCGCCTCGGTCGTTTCCTATGTAGCAGAAAAGTTGGGTAAAGTAGGTACGCCATATAAAGCCTTTAAAGATATTCAAAACAAAGCTCTCGTGAGAGAGAAAACCAATGATATTCCCGGGTTAAATCCAGTAGGGTATAAGTTAGGCGCTTGGAACCATATATTTTCATCTTTCCAGCGTCCATATGTACTTAAGCCTGTGTCAGGTGCTTCCAAAAAAGGGGTGAACTATATAGATGACTCGGTGAAAGAATTGTCCATGCCGGATGATTTGAAAGATGCAGTTTTCATGGCTGAGACCTATGTGTCGGGGAAAGAATACTCCGTGGAGTCCATGTCGTATCATGGCCAGCATCAAGTCATACAGATTACAGAAAAAGTTAGCACGGGTGCGCCGCATTTCGTAGAATTGGAGCATCACCAACCGGCGTCGTTATCGGCTGATGTGAGAAAAAAGATAGGTGAGGTGATACCAAGGATCCTTTCATCAGTAGGATTTACCAATGGAGCTTCACACACAGAAATCAAAGTTAACGATTCCAGCCAAATCTACCTTATAGAGATTAATCCCAGAGGAGGAGGAGATATGATTTCCAATGATTTGGTTGGTTTATCAACCGATTATGACTATCTGAAACAACTTTTATTGGTCGCATTGGATAAGTATGTACCTGTGGACGTGCATGATGTAGCCTTCGTGGGTATATATTATTTGTCTGCTTATACTAAACGGTTATTACCTTATTTTGAAGGTCCGTGGCAAAAGTGGATGGTTAAGCGGGAAAGGACTAATTTAGTGCTGACCAATTCTTGTGGAAATTATGACAGAGACGGTTTCATCCTATATTGTTCAACTAAAAAAATTGATTTATAATGAAAACAATATTGATTTTTGGTGCAACAGGTACATTAGGCGCTTATATCTCTTTACATTTCCATAAATTGGGATATAAGGTCATTGCCGTGGGGCATAGATCTAGTGATAATGGATTCTTTGCTGATTATGATATACCCTATTATTCGGTGGATATTACAAAGGCTGAGGAATTTAAAAAATTGCCTACAGATCATATTGATTTGGTGGCTCATTTTGCCGGGGCATTGCCAGCCAGTATGAAAGGATATGATGCTTCTTTGTATGTTGATTCCATCATGAAAGGTACGTATAATGTCTTGGAGTACATGAGGAGGAATCATATTCCCAAGATTATTTTCCCTCAGTCATTGTTTGATGTCAGCTACTTGTTTGGTTCCAAGATTCCAATACCGGCAGATGCGGAAATGAAAGCTCCTTTGGAAGGTGATCATGCCATGTATGTGATTGCAAAAATTGCAGCAGTTCATATGATCGAGCATTATCATAGAGTGTATGGTATCAAGCGTTTCATTCTTCGTTTGTCTCGTGTTTATGTCTATCATCCCAACCCCTATACCTATACGGATGGCAATAAAGTGATGGTGTCAGACAGATTATTGATGCAGAAAGCTGAAAACGGAGAACCTATTGAGATTTGGGGTGATCCTGATCGCCTTTTAGAAACTTGTTGCGTGGAAGATTTCCTGCAAATTGTAGAAAAATGTGCAGAATCTCCTCTTGAGGGAGGATTATACAACATTGGGAGTGGAGGTTCTACCTTAGATGAGCGTATTCATGCCATTGTGGATGTCTTTTCTCCAATGGGACATAGGTCTGTTATTTCTTATGCCCCAGAAAAGCGTTCGGCTACACAGTTTGTGCTGGATATTAGTAAAACGAAGGACGAATTGGGTTATGAGCCGCACTATTCGTGGAAGGATTATTGCGAGTGGTTCGCAAAAGAACGCAAGACACAAAGATTTGCTAAACTTTGGGGTACGGAAGAAGATTATGCGTAATTTGTAAGAATGATGAAGAAAGACAAATATTTTGGCTTATCACCTCGTATTGCACGGTGGAAACTAGATACTCCGTTGGAGAACTGGTTGAGTGGCATGGCTGATAGTTCGGAATTTTGGAAAAGGCTTTATATTTTATATTATCAATTATTTGATAATAAGTATTATAAAGTTGGCGTTCGTATGGTGAAGGATGCTATTGCATTGCATAAGCAAGATTTTGCTACTTGTAATGAAAAGTTCTTAATACGCGACATGCTTTATTGTTTGCATCGTTTTGGATTCAGTTTTCAAGACTATTGTATTTATGGATTTGTAGACAGAACATTGCAATGTAGAAAAACTTTTATCTCTGATAAGCTAAGATATCATTATTGTGATTTGCTTAATGCACCCTTTGTGGAGAGAATGATGACAGATAAATATGAGTGTTATCAAAAATATAAAAAGTTTTATAAGCGCGAAGTCTTGGGCTGTCATAATATAGACGATGAGGAGTCTTTTGTTTCTTTTGCAAATAAGCATAAACGCTTTATTTTTAAGCCTCTTAAGGAGCATTCAGGGCATGGTATAAAAATTGTTTCTACGAGCGAAATTGATGCAAGGAGTTTTTTTGCTGAGATGCTAGCTATGGGAACTTTTATTGTAGAAGAATTGATTGAACAAGGAGAGGAAATGGCTATTATGCATCCGCAGTCGGTGAATTCTTTACGAGTTGTTACTTTTGTTATAAAAGAAGAAGTAAACATCATAGGTGTTACTTGGAGAATTGGTGTAGGTGATTCTGTGATGGATAACGCAGGCTCTGGAGGAATATATGCAAGTGTTGACTTTGAACATGGTTTTGTTCAGACTGATGCTATAAATTATAAAGGAGAGCATTATAATGTGCATCCTAATACTCAAGTTCAGATTGTAGGCTACAAATTACCTCAATGGGATGAAGCTCTGTCTTTGATTAGAGATATGGCGACTGAAGTAAAAGGGACAACTTTAGTTTCATGGGATATAGCATATAGTAAAAAAGGTTGGCTCATGGTTGAAGCAAATGATAATGGGGATTGGAGTATTATTCAATCAAATAAAAAACTGGGAAAGAAAGAAGAACTGTTCTTTTACATAAGTAAATATTTGATGCTTGGAATATGAATAATGAGAGGAAAGATATATTGGTCACAATCCAATGTTTAACTTATAATCATGAACCTTTTATTCGTCAGTGCCTGGAAGGTTTTGTGATGCAGGCAACGAATTTTCGTTTTGAAGCCATTGTGCATGATGATGCTTCTACGGATAGAACTGCTGCTATCATTAAAGAGTATGCAGATAAATACCCTGATATTATCAAGCCCATTTTTGAAGTAGAAAATCAATATTCTAAGCATGATGGTACTATTGGACGAAGCATTCGGGAGAATACTCATGGAAAATACATAGCAATGTGTGAAGGCGATGATTATTGGACAGACCCCTATAAACTCCAAAAGCAAGTCGATTTTCTAGAAAGTCATCCTGATTATGTGATGTGTTCGCACCGCTTTAACCAATATATACAAGACAAGAATTTTCTAGAAGAAGAAAAAGATTCTACTTTTCAAGGAGCTGATTATGATTTAAAAAATCTGATAGGCGGAAAATGGCTTACTCAGACATTGACAGTGATGTATAGACGAAGTGCTCTGGATTTGAAAGAATACGAATCGTATGGAATGTCGATGGATATCATTTTATTTTATGCGCTTTTGAAAAATGGAAAGGGATATTGTTTTCCAGATATAATGGGCACGTATCGTTTGCATGGAGGTGGTGTCTGGTCGGAAGTTTCTTTGAATCAACGCCGTTTAATCGAGCTCAAAGCGAGATTAGCAATTTATAATGTAGAGCATTCAGATATGGCTGCTATGTTTCTTTTGTATCAGTTTGCCAAAGCGATGAGTCGTGTTTGGATATTGAAGCAATGGCGTATGATTATAAAAGTTTTCCAAATATTGAAGAAACATTATGGATGTTGGTTTGTTGCCCAAATGATGTTTGATAAATTTGTATTGAATAGAAATGTAGAATGGAATACAATTCCTGATATTAAGATGATTTCACAGAAATGATAGGCATGAGTAAACTAAAGAAAAAAATTAAAAGAGTAGTTGTGAAATCTCGAATCCTGTCTCCTTTATATAATGTTTATCTTAAATATGTTTTGTGGAAAAGATGTACTATTACAATTAAAAATTACGGACAGAACAATATTACAGATATCCCTATAATTTATAGCAATAATTTTATTGTTACATTCCGAGGTGATAACAATTTTGTAAAAATAGGGAAAGGCTGTAATTTTAAAAATACAAATAGTATTTATGTTCAAGGAGATGACAATGTAGTTGTAATAGGGGATAATGTCACTTTTGATTCAAACGTGTTAATTGTAGTAGGAGAAGGGACAAAGGTAAATATTGGTTCGGATTGTATTTTTGCAGATCGGGTCCATATTCGAACAACTGACCAACATGCTATATACGATGAAAACAGAAAAAGGATCAATCCTGCAAAAGACGTTTATATAGGCAATCATGTTTGGTTGGGAAAAGAGGCAATAATCATGAAAGGCGTTAAAGTCGGGGACGGAGCCATAATCGGAATGGATTCTATGGTAACGAAAAATGTACCTGAAAGATGTATTGCTGCAGGAAAACCGGCCAAAGTTATAAGAACTAATATATATTGGGATGAATAATATTCACGGGAAAATAGAATATTCTGAATTAAAAGATGGTTTGTCGGGTCTTATACGGACACGAAATGAAGCTCCGCTTCTTGGTCCGTGCAT
Source organism: Bacteroidales bacterium SW299 (assembly GCA_019550975.1). Lineage (GTDB taxonomy): Bacteria > Bacteroidota > Bacteroidia > Bacteroidales > Bacteroidaceae > Phocaeicola > Phocaeicola excrementipullorum. The sequence goes on from SDWH01000010.1 coordinate 77,328, forward strand.
TGACTCTTGCATAAACGCATTAGATGAACTGTTGGTTGTTTGTTTTGATTGTACAGACAATACATTAGAAATTCTTGAAGAGAAAAAGCGTCAATATCCCGATAAATTGAGAGTCTTTGAATACAATCATGAGGTTCTGGCATTTGATTTGACGCAAGAGGAGTTTGAATTTGCCAAGACATTGCCTGATGATTCTCCGCGTCTTTATGGTAATTTATGCAATTGGGGAATGTCAAAAGCTAGATATAAATACCTTACCAAGATCGATGCAGACCAATTGTATTTTGCTGATGAATTAAAAAAATGGAGAGATGTTTGCAGCCGGGATATTCAGATGAAATGGCATATCAGTTTTGTTTTTGGATGGCTGTTTATGATGTATTTTTCATTATACCGTAGGATGTCTCTTCAAATTGGAAAACCATGTTTGTGGATGATCCCGGATTGGTTTGTGAAGCTCCTTTTTAAACCTTATTCGGATTATTCAAAATGGATGTTGCAACGTGGAAAGGTTCTTATTGCTCTATCAGGTATAAATGTATTTAAAGACAATCGATGGTATGTGACATTTGATGGGGTAAATATTCATCCTCCATACAATGGAGAAGGAGACACCGTGATATTTAAAGTCTCAAATCAAACATATTGGAGTAAATATTATAGAAACAGGATACCTTATTCGGTGACAGAAGTTTTTATCAATAGCTCTTGCCGAAAACTTATGTTCACTTATCCTGTGTGGTTTCATCTTCATGCCAATCGGAAATATTGTTGCAACAAAGTAAAAAAAATGAAAGATGAGCACCCTGAATGTTTTGTGCCGATTGAGGATTTTCCGTCTATGACTTATCGTGAAGTACTTAATAAAATGGATAAAAAAGCGCATACATTATATCAAATGACGCTGTTTGCCTTAATACATAAGATAGGTGTGAGCAGTATAAAAAAACATTTGGATTTATTATCTTAGGTTAGGGGATATTGGTCAAATCTTATTTGATTTTTAGATTTTAAACGAAGAAAAAAGTAACAATGAGTGTTCCTTATATTTCAGTAATTGTTCCCGTTTATAATGTGAAATTGTTGCTACCACGTTGTATTGACAGCCTGTTGAACCAGAAGTTTACAGATTATGAGTTATTACTTATTGATGATGGGAGTACAGATGGTAGTGGAGAAATTTGTGATGAATATGGGGAAAAAGATTCCCGGATAAAAGTAATACACAAACAGAATGAAGGGGTATCCAAAACGAGGAACAGAGGGATAGATGAGGCGCAGGGGGAATGGATTACGTTTGTAGATTCTGATGACTATGTGACACCCGATTACCTTTCAGATTTGTATGATTGCACCAAAGAGGGAATAGGTTTGGTTGTTACACATTCAAAGCATATAAAGGAAAACGGGGAGTTATTATATAACGATTATAATTTGCCGCAAGGAAAAATTATATATGACGCCTCCAGATTTGGAAAAATGTTAAAAGAGCAATTCATTTCAATGCGTGGATATGTGCATAGCAAAATGCTCAGGAAAGATTTAATCAAGGCTTCGGAGGTCAGATTTAATCCGGAAATCAAATTCTGCGAAGATTGGATATTTCTATTCAGCTATTTAAACGCAATGAATGAAATGGTGTGCTGTTCGTCGGCATCTAACTATTTTTATGTAGACAGGGAAGGCTCTTTGTCGCATGCAGCACATGATTTCTCTTATAACTATACGACATTCGGCATCATTAAAAGAGTGGCATTGGAGTTTTGTTCAAAATATAATGCCGATATTGCAGATTTAGGACCGACCTACCTGATGCACAAGGCTCTTACGCTTGTAACTTCAAAATCTCAGCTACGCAGTATTAAGGCCGAGGATTGGGATTTTTTCAACCGTTACTACCCTGTCACTTCCATGAAAACAAAGTGTGACAAATGGATAGTGCAGCATTTCTATTCGAATCTTTCGGTACTGTTTGGCTATTTCTATCTTGCCCGCAAATTCCGGAAGATACTTGAACGGCATAATTTGTGGTCAATAGTCAACGTATTAAGAAAATAATAAAGGCAAGTATGTATAAGAATTATCGCATAGTAGTAAATACGGCTGCCGGACGCCGCCGTTATATGCAATATCTCATACCCTATATCGTGTCATCGGACATTGTTGACCGTTATGACATATGGGTAAACACACATAATGGGGCTGACATAGAGTTTTTTAAGCGGATTGCGGAAAAGTTTCCGAAGGTTAATTTGGTATGGCAACCCGAAGGAGTAGTAAACGGAAATAAAAGCATTAACGCTTTCTATAAAACTTGTGTAGAGCCAAATACAATTTACTTCAAACTAGACGATGACATTATCTGGATGGAACCAAATCTGATTGAAAAAATGGTGAAGTTTCGGATAGATTACCCCCAATATTTTGTAGTATCCCCATTGGTCATCAACAATTCTTTATCCACCTATCTGCTGCAGGTAGGAGGCAAACTAAAATTAGAATCGTATTATCAGGCATATGCTTCGCATCCAATTCTATGGAAAAGCGGAAACTTTGCACAAGAATTGCATACGTGGTTTATTGAGAATTATCTGAAGAATCAACAATGGGAGAAGTTATATGTAGGAAAGAAAGAAATGGGCATGACTCGCTTTTCCATCAATGCCATTCTTTGGTTTGGTGATGAAATGAAAAAGTTTGCCGGCATTGTTCCTGGAGATGATGAAGAATTCATGTCATGTATCTATCCAACGCAACAAGGGATGTCAAATGCTTGGAATGGTGATGCAATAACAGCACATTTCGCCTTCTTTACTCAAAGAGAAGAATTGGATAAAAACGGTATTTTGGAACAATATGGAGAAATCTGCAACAAACAATGGCATGCAGATAAAAAACGGGCAGAAACTTATGATATAGTACAGCAGATTATGAATGAAATACAAACAAATGAACAGGTACTACTGCAACAAGAGTCTCCCTACAAACGTATTGTTCCAACAACAACATTACGGCAACAGATAAAGAAATTAATCCCTCAGGTTATATTGGATATAAAGGGCTTTCTAGCCAACAGGAAAGATTGTTCCAAGCATATACAAAACTAAAAAAAGGAAATGGAGAAAATTCTGACAATCATTATTCCAACCTACAATATGGAAAAATTTTTACCATATTGTTTAGATTCGCTTTTGATAAAGAGAAACTTGGAATTGGTGGAAGTATTGGTTATTAACGACGGGAGCAAAGATGATTCATCAAAAATAGCCCATACATATGCAGACCGATATCCGCAAACCTTTAAAGTTATAGACAAGGAGAACGGCAATTATGGCTCGTGCATAAACAGAGGCTTGCTGGAAGCCACCGGAAAGTATGTAAAAATTCTTGACGCAGATGACAGCTTCGACAACAAGAACTTTGAAAGTTTCATCTCCTTTCTGAAAGAAACCGATGCTGATTTGATTGTATCTGATTTCGCTATCGTGGATGAGAACAGGAATGTAAAGAGAATAGTTTGTCACGAATTTCCTTCAGGGTGTATTCCTTTAGATAAAATATGTACCACAGAAAATTTCAGCCACATACAAATGCATGCTTTAGCTTATCGGAGAGATGTTTTATCGGAACTTTCTTATAAGCAAACGGAAGGTATTTCCTATACCGATCAAGAATGGGTCTTTACCCCAATGACTGGAGTGAAGTCGGTTTGTTATTTTAATAAATGTGTATATAAATACCTTGTGGGAAGAGAAGGGCAGACTGTCAATCCTGCTGTAAAAGCCAAGCGGATTCCGGATGTTTGCCAATGTGTTTACGCAATGAGCAAAGCGTATGAACAATACCGAAATAATATATCGGAGCAGTTGCGGATGTACTTTTATGGACGGTTGGATTATATGATAAGGGAAGTCTATGTTTTTTACTTTTCACATTATTCTACTCAAAACAAAAAGTTACTATGCCTATTTGATTCGACTTTAAAAAACATTTGCCCGGAAATACATGCTTGGATAAGCAATGAAAAAGGCAATTTTAATTATATTCGATTTTGGCGGAATCATCCCAATTTGCATCCCATACTAGTAAGAGGAGTAAGCAGATGTTATTGCCAAGTTTTAATTCCTATAAAAAAAAACTTATTCAATACCAAAGAATACAACTGGAGTCCAAACTTAAGAAAAATTGCAAAATTATTCATCCCTTCCGATTTACATTCCTATATCCGGAAGAAACGAATTATAGCTAAACATCATAAAGTAGCATCTATGCTAAATGGAATAGTGGAGGATTGCAATGCCGGTAGATTGGAAAAGCCAATTATCAAAACATTGGTAGAATTACCAAAGGATAAAAAAGTTATTTGGCAATATTGGGCACAAGGAACGGAAAATGTGCCTCCTTTGGTACGTATTTGTTTAGATTCTGTAGACAAATATGCTGCCGATTATCATATTATTCGTTTGTCTGACAGTAATCTGGAAAATTATATTGAAATCCCAGACTGGTTAAAAGAACGTAAAAGTCAAATGTCTGCAGCTCATTTCTCTGATATCTTAAGATGTATGCTGTTGTCTGCTTATGGTGGACTGTGGCTGGACGCTTCTACACTGTTGACGGGAAATTTGCCAGACAGATTATTTAAATATGACTTTTTTGCATATCAGCGTGATCCGTCTGAAATCCATAAAAAATATTGGGAAAATTCATTTGCATATTATTGGGGATGGGATAAAAATTTTCATGTAAATATATTAATTGGCATAATGTACGCAAAAGCCGGAAATCAAGTAATTTCAGACATGGCGACCATGCTGTATGCCTTTTGGAAAAATAACAACAAAACACCCGACTATTTTTTTTTCCAAATATTGTTTGACATTTATATAAAGAAAAACAAGGAGAAAAATTGTCCGATCTTCAACGATTGTGTACCACATATGTTACGTCAAGTCATTAATGCAGAGTACCCGTATTTGAGCGTTCATGAGATTCTAAAGAAGACATCTATTCATTCATTGAATTATAAGAATCCCAAAGCAGCAGACAATTTACGAACTTTGCTTGCAGAGATAGATTAAAAAGATGAAACACGCTTATTTGATCATAGCCCACAATGAACTTGAAATTTTGCGTTTTCTCCTTTCTTCACTGGATGACAATCGCAATGATATCTATCTGCATATAGATAAAAAGGCTGCTTTTGATACAACTGTATTGCAGACTGTAAAAAGCAATTTGCACATATTGCCCGTTCGCCTGGATGCACGTTGGGGAGATTTTAGTTTGGTTGAAATTGAACTGCTGCTTTTTCAAGAAGCATACAAGAATGGTCCTTATGCTTATTACCATTTATTGTCAGGAGTAGACCTGCCGATAAAGTCACAAGACTACATCCATCGGTTCTGCGAAGAACACCAAGGAAAGGAATTTATAGGAATCGCACAGCATGTATCTCAACGGGAATTAGATTGGAGGTCGCAACATTGGTTTGTGTATGCCCGTGATTTTCAATCCGGAAATCTATTTAAAAAGGTTATAAGAGGTGTTTTTGCAAGAATGCAGAGTCTGATTGGATATAAAAGAACATCATTGCAAGTTAAAAAAGGAGCACAATGGTGTAGCATTACACATGATTTCGTCCAGTATTTGCTGCAAAATGAACCATTGATTCGTAAAATATTCAATCATACTTATTGTCCAGATGAATTGTTTGTTCAGACATTGTGTTGGAATTCAGAATTTAAAAACAGTATTTATAATCCGAATGATGAATTTGAAGGTTGCAAACGGTATATCAAATGGGAAAATGGTATTTTAAAACCTTTGAAATTGCAAGAAGTGGATGATATGATTCTGTCTTCACGTTGGTTTGCACGCAAATTCACGTCGAATAATAAACAAGTAGTAAGGGAAGTTTTGAAACGTATCAAATGATGAAAGTTTCTGTTATTATTCCAGTATATAATGTAGAACGTTTTGTGGAACGTTGCATACGTTCGTTGTTGGAACAGACATTGCGAGAGATAGAACTTATAGTAGTGGATGACTGCTCACCAGATAAAAGCATTGCAATAATCCAAAGAGTCATTAAAGAATATCCGGACAGGTTTATCAAAATTATATCACATAAAACCAACAAAGGGCTGCCGGCCGCTCGAAACACAGGACTCAAAACAGCTACAGGAGAATATATCTTTCATTGTGACAGTGATGACTGGATTGAATCTGATATGCTGGAAATACTTTATCAGACGGCAAAAAAGAAAAACGCAGATATAGTATGGTGCGACTGGTTTCTATCATTTGAAAAAAATGAACGCTATATGAAACAGCCCCAATACACATCTTCAATGGAAGCACTTAAAGGCATGTTAAGTGGGGCTATGAAATACAATGTTTGGAACAAATTGATACGCCGTGAACTTTATACAGCCAACAATATATCTTTTCCTGCCGGATATGGCATGGGTGAAGATATGACTATACTCAAATTGTTTGCATGTGCTCAAACGGTAACTTATTTACCCAAAGCTTTCTATCATTATGTAAAATTGAATACTACAGCTTTCTCAAATACGTATTCTGAAAAACATCTGGCAGAATTACAACATAACGTACAAGATGCCTTATGTTTTTTGTCGGCCAAATATGGAAATGAACTGAAAACGGAAATGGCATTCTTTAAATTGGATGTGAAATTCCCTTTCTTAATAAGTGACGATAAGAAAAAATATAACTTATGGAAAACCTGGTATCCGGAAGCAAATCCATACATCAAGCAAAACAGAAATGTGAGTATGCACAGATGGCTTTTGCAACTATTGGCGGTGAAAGAACAGTTTTGGATAATCCGCTTATATTATAGATTTGTACACAAGTTTATATATGGAATAATATTTCGATAGCAATGAAATACATTTTAATGTTTTTTACCCTGATTATCGTCAGTTTTTATTTTTTCCCTTTTCAGTTTCGTTTCTTGCCGCTAGTTAATACAAAGATGGCACTAGCTGGATTAGGGCTGATTATTCTTGGAATACAACTTGCAAGAAACAGAAATGGACTTATAGACAAGGACTTTTTTTTATCCTCTATATTTGCTGCATTTGTATCCATAGCAGGCTTGATTTCTGTTACTTATAATGAAACTCCAGATTACGCATATGCCACATATATAATATCCATGTGGGTTTGGATCAGTGCGGCTTACGTTGTCGTTTCTTTGATCAGATGGGTACATGGCACCGTTTCTGTATATCTGTTATGCAACTATTTAATTGTACTGAGTGCCGCTCAATGCATTTTGGCTTTAACAATGGATTTTAACGAACCTGTAAAAGAATTTATCTTCTCAATACAAGATGCAAGTGTCGGCGATTTTTTCACAAAAAAGGCAAGATTATCCGGATTGGGAGCAGGGCTGGATGTGGCTGGTTCCCGTTTTTCTGCAGTTCTGATTATGGTTTCAATACTGTGCGTCAACAATTATCAAAAGATCAAACCATATTTGTTATTGTACATATTAGCTTTTGTTATTATAGGTGTGATTGGTAATATGATAGGGCGCACTACAACTGTAGGCATGATAATAGCCATAGCGTATCTTATCATTGGGTCTATTGTTTATATGCCTGGCAAAGACAGAAATCATATCTGGCTATGTATATCAAGTATGTTGATAATTGCCGTACCTATATTAATATATGGATATTATAATATACCGGAATTATATGAAAACCTGCGTTTTGGGTTCGAAGGTTTTTTCAGTTTGGCCGAAGAAGGGCGGTGGGAAGTGCATTCCAATGAAATGCTTAAACAAGGATATATCTTCCCTGACAATTTAAAAACATGGTTAATTGGCGACGGATATTTTGGAACCACCAACATTGACCCTTATTATACAGGCGTAAGCTGGGGAGGTTTTTACAAAGGTTCTGATGTAGGTTATTCTCGGTTTCTTTTTTATTTTGGATTAGCAGGTTTAACCGCTTTTTCTTTATTTATGATGAAAGTTGGTCAAGTATGCATGAAACGTTTCTATAACTACCGATACATGTTTTTAATGTTTGTAGTACTTAATTTTATCGTTTGGCTAAAAGTTTCTACAGATATATTTCTTGTTTTCGCTCCTTTCCTTTGCATCAGCAAAGAAGAAAACGAAGCCTACATGGAACGCATAACATTAAAAGAATAAGCTCAACGCTGAGAGTGATGCTGAATCTGGATTCATAATGCTTCAGTATCATCCAAATGCAGAACAAAAAGCGGATTGTTCCACAGCTATATATGCCTGATTAGTCAAAAAAGTTTGTATCTTTGTCTGACTGATTATCCAACAAAACATTCATTTCGATTATGGCAAGGAAGAGATACCCGATAGGAATACAGACTTTTTCTGAAATCAGAAAAGGTGATTATCTGTATATCGACAAGACGGAATATGTTTATCGTATGACGCATGCTGATGCGAAGTATATGTTTTTAAGCCGTCCGCGCCGTTTCGGGAAGTCACTGCTTGTCAGTACGCTCCATGCTTACTTTGAGGGAAGAAAGGAGTTGTTTGAGGGACTTGCCATCGCGAACTTGGAAATAGAATGGGAACAATATCCGGTTCTGCATTTTGACATGAGTATGGGAAAACACATGGACAAGGATGCCTTGAACCGTTACCTGCACAACATGCTGCAAAACAACGAACTGCGTCTGGGAATAAAAACCCGTGATGTAGAAGATACAAATGTGAGATTTACCAATCTGATTATGGACATCTACCATCAGACGGGAAAGCAGGTGGTTGTGCTGATAGACGAATATGATGCGCCTCTCCTGGATGTGGTGCATGAAGAAAAGGATCTGCCCGTACTGCGCAACGTGATGCGCAACTTCTATAGCCCGCTGAAAGCCTGCGATCCCTATCTGCGCTATGTCTTCTTGACCGGAATAACCAAATTCTCGCAACTGAGCATTTTCAGCGAACTGAACAACATCAAGAATATTAGCATGGAAAGGGAATATGCGGATATTTGCGGCATTACGGAAGAAGAGATAAAAAGGCATATGAAAGAAGGGATGGATGAACTTGCTGATAAACTGCAAGTGACTCACGACGAAGTTCTTGATGCCTTGAAAGAAAATTACGACGGCTATCACTTTACATGGCCTTCACCGGATGTATATAATCCGTACAGTTTGCTGAATGCCTTCAGCGACGGCAGATTAAATTCATACTGGTTCGGCAGCGGCACTCCGACTTATCTGATTGAAATGCTGCGCAAATACAATGTGCTGCCTTCTGAAATAGGCGGCATAGAAGCTATGGCTGCCGACTTTGACGCACCGACAGAACAGATGGAAAGCATCGTCCCGCTGCTTTATCAAAGCGGATATATCACTATTAAAAACGGCGATCCGCAAATGGAAATATATCTGCTGGACATTCCCAATAAAGAAGTGCGGGTAGGACTGATGAGAAGCCTGCTCCCGAATTATGTGAACCGGCAGGTGCGGACCTGCAACGTGACGGTAGCCAAAATGTCGCTTGCAATCAGCGAAGGACGGATGGACGATGCCTTGCGTCTGCTGCAAACGTTCCTGGGAACGGTTCCCTACTGTGACAACACGGACTATGAGGGACACTATCAGCAGCTGATGTACATCATATTCAGCATGTTGAGCTATGAGGTAGATGTAGAAGTGCGTACACCTCATGGACGTGTAGACATGGTGCTGAAGACACGGAGCAAGCTTTACCTCATCGAGCTGAAGCTTGACAGGAGTGCAGACAAGGCCATGGAGCAGATCAACCTGAAAAACTATTCCGACCGGTTTGCCTTGTGCAAACTGCCGGTTGTAAAGGTAGGCATAAACTTTGACAGCAAAAAAGGCACAATCGACAGCTGGAAGATAGAAACGGTCTGAAAGCCGTAAGACAAGAAAGTTTTTGCTCTTACAATGAAATAATGCTCGGCGGAGCATATTTTAAACCAAAAACGATGAAAATCATCTACTGCACACACTCCTTATGCAATCCCGGAGGAATGGAACGGGTACTTGTAAACAAGGTTACTTACCTCGTAAACAGGCTTCATTGGGACGTTTCCATAGTGACGACAGACCAGAAAAGCAGGCCTGCATTCTATCCGCTGCCTGAGGGAGTAAAAACAACAGACCTCGGAATAAACTACTCGGACGACAACGTAAAAAGTCCGGCAGAAAAGATTCTGGGCTACCTGAAGAAAAAGAGAAAGCATAAAAAACTGCTGTCCGAACTGCTGAAACGGGAACAGGCGGATATCGTGGTATCGCTCTATCCTTCTGAATCTTCTTTCATTCCGGATATCAAAGACGGCAGCAAGAAAGTGCTCGAACTGCATTACTGCAAATATTTCCGTTTGCAATATGGCCGCAAAGGAATATTGGGAACAATAGACAAATGGCGGACGAAACAGGATGAACGCATTGTCCGGAAATTTGACAAGTTCGTTGTGCTGAGCCAGGAAGACAAAGGATATTGGGGAAATCTTCCGAATATAGAAGTAATTCCCAATGCGGCGTTGTTACAGACCGACAATACATCAGACGTAATGCCCCATCGGGTCATCGCCGTAGGAAGGTTGGATTATCAGAAAGGATTCGACCGTCTGATTAAAGCATGGCGCATCATTATGGAAAATGGAAAGTTCCCCGACTGGAAACTGGATATCTTCGGCCAGGGAGAATGGAAAAATATGCTTCAGGGAATGATAGACAACTTTAGTCTCCAGCATTCGGTCAAACTGAATGCCCCCACCAAAAACATTGTTCAGGAATACACGAAAAGCTCCATGCTGGTCATGAGTTCCAATTATGAAGGCTTTCCCATGGTAATGATTGAAGCAATGGCATGCGGGCTGCCTGTAGTATCCTTCGACTTCAAATGCGGACCGAAAGACATTATAGATAACAACGCAAACGGCATTTTGGTTCACAACGGCGACATAAAAAAGTTGGCGGACGCCATGATGAAGCTGATGAAAGATGAAACGCTTCGCAAAAAGATGTCGGAGCAGGCAAAGAAAGTTGTACGCACCTACTCTGAAGAAGCTGTAATGAACAAATGGATTCATCTGTTCAACTCGTTAAACAAGCAATGAAAAAACTTTTACAAATAAATCCCGTGCTGCGGGTTTCTACTTCCACAGGACGCATCATGCAGGAAATCGGAGAACTGGCGATGCATCACGGCTGGGAAAGCTATATTGCCTACAGCAAAGGACGGGACGGACTGCGTGAATGCCTGTCGCATCGCGTTCCTGTGGGCTGTAAGTGCGATACCCTCTGGCATGGAGTGGAAACACGCCTGTTCGACCGGCATGGACTGGCTTCATCGGCGGCCACACGGGCACTGACACGCCAGATAAACGAAATACGCCCGGATATCATACACATTCACAACATCCACGGCTATTTTCTGAACTACAAGATACTGTTCGACTATTTGTCCAGATGCGGGATTCCGGTCATATGGACTATACATGACTGCTGGCTGTACACCGGACATTGTTATTATTATTCTTACGTCGGATGCAACAAATGGCAAACCGGATGTGAGCATTGCCCGCAAAAGAAAGAATTTCCGTCCAGCCTGTTTTTCGACAGAAGCCGGAAAAACTACGAAGACAAAAAGAAGGCTTTCACATCTATGCCTAAGGACAAACTGATTATTGTACCTGTGTCAAAATGGATAAGGGGAGAAATGCAGAAATCTTTCTTGAACGGGTATGAATACAGGGTCATTCACAACGGTATCAATACGGACGTTTTCAACATACGAGATACACAAAACGTCAGGACAAAATACAAACTGGGAAACAAGCATGTCCTGCTTGGCGTTGCCAGCATCTGGAGCAAAGAGAAAGGACTGGATGATTTCATCAAGATGGGGCATGCGCTGGAAGAAGATGAGGTGATTGTACTGGTAGGAATCAAGCCGGAGGAAATGAAAAAACTGCCCGGAAACATTGTCGGCATAGCCCGGACCGAAAATATAAACGAACTGGCCGAACTGTACTCGGCTGCAGATGCGTTTATCAATCCGACATGGCAGGACAACTACCCTACCGTCAATATGGAGTCCATCTCATGCGGCACGCCTGTTGTGACATACCGGACGGGAGGCAGTATTGAAGCCGTAACGGAAAGCACCGGCTACATCGTGACGCAGGGCGACATAAAAGGGCTGCTTGACGCTGCCCGCACCATCCGGAAAGCCGGAAAGCTGCACTATCAGCAACTGTGCCGCAAATACGCCTTGGAGCATTTCAATAAAGAAGACCGCTATGCGGACTATATCCGGCTTTATGACGAACTGACGGAGCGTCACTGACATGCTGCAACGGATCTAAGAAACTGTTTTGAATTTCTCCAAAAAGTTTTTCTTGGCTTGATGTATTCGTTTTCGTGTGTGCTTTGGGCTATTTTTTGGTCTTTTCCGCTTCTGTTCTTCGTCAGATAGCCCGCTATCTTCCTCATCACACAAACGGAAATGCCTCAAAAACTCATCCCAAATCAGCACACGATAAATTCAAAACAGTTTCTAAAGCGGAGGCATACAGTCAGACGCTGCCGGGAACAACAAACAAATGAAAAACTTCTATGAAAAATAAACCGTTGAAAATACTGCAACTCGGCAAATTTTATCCGATACGCGGAGGAATAGAAAAGGTGGCATATGACTTAACTGTCGGACTGTCTGAACAGCACACTGACTGTGACATGATGTGCGCTGCCATACAAGGGGGAAACAGGATCATTCCAATAAACGAACATGCACGGATAATATGCTGCCATACATGGATGAAAGCCGCCGCAACCATGATTTCGCCGGCTATGGTCTTTATGCTGCGGAAGATGCAGCGGCAATATGACATCATCCATGTGCACCATCCCGATCCGATGGCCTGCCTGGCCTTGTTTCTGTCCGGCTACAAGGGGAGAGTCATCCTGCACTGGCATAGCGACATATTGAAGCAGCAGTTTCTGCTGAAACTGTACAAGCCGCTGCAACAATGGCTGATCAGACGTGCTGACCTGATTATAGGCACATCGCCTGTATATCTGGCCGAATCACCTTTTCTGCAGAAAGTACAGGAAAAAACGGTCTGCCTTCCGATCGGAATAGCACCCGTAAAACAGGACTTGAAAAAAACAGAAGAAATCAGAGAAAGATACAGGGGAAAAAAAATCGTGTTCTCGCTTGGGCGTTTGGTCCCTTACAAAGGCTACAGATACCTGATCAATGCAGCCAAATACTTGGATGAAAGCTATGTGATCCTGATAGGGGGAACAGGACCGCTGAAAGATGACCTGCAGAAAGAAATCGAAGAACAGAACCTGTCGGAGAAAGTATTTCTGGTAGGACGCATCAGCGATGAAGAGCTTTCCGGATACTATGGAGCATGCGATGTGTTCTGTCTCAGCAGCATACAAAAGACAGAAGCTTTCGGCATCGTGCAGATCGAAGCCATGTCGTGCGGAAAACCGGTTATCGCCACAAACATTCCGCATTCAGGAGTGGCGTGGGTTAATGCGCACGGCATATCCGGACTGAATGTCAATCCGGAAGATGCGCACAGGCTGGCCGAAGCCATCAAAGCCGTAACGGAAGACGAAGCTGCATATAAAAGGTATTCAGAAGGTGCAGCAAGCAGATACCGGGAGCTATTCACCAAGGAAAAGATGATAAGTAAATGCTTAAATATATATTGTTATGAAAAATGAAAGTACAGATGCAATCGCAAAGACACTGGAAGCAAATGTAACGGCAGAAAGAAGTTACAATTACAGAAGCATGTCGGTTGCTGCATGTAGGACAAAACGTGTCTTCGACTTTTTGGGGAGTTTGTTGGGTATGGTGGTGTTCTCACCTGCATACCTGGCTATTTATTGTCTGATCAAATGGGAGGATGGAGGTCCGGCCATATTCAAGCAGGAGCGTATCGGCTACGGGGGAAAGCCGTTCACGCTTTACAAATTCCGCTCCATGACCGTACAGTCTGAATCAGACGGCAAACCGGCTTTATGCCAGAAGAACGACAAACGGCTCACCAAGATAGGAGGTTTCCTGCGTGAGCATCATCTGGACGAACTGCCTCAACTGTGGAACATACTCAAAGGGGAAATGAGTTTTGTGGGGCCGCGCCCGGAACGCAAGTTCTTTGTCGACAAAATTACGGCGATAAATCCGAACTACGAACTGCTGTACCAGCTTCGCCCCGGGGTTTTTTCTCCGGCCACACTCTACAACGGCTATACCGATACGATGGAGAAAATGCTGGAACGGCTCAGAATGGACCTGAAATATATGAGGGAAAGGTCACTGTGGCTTGACTGCAAGATTATCTTCCTTACGGTAAGTTCCATTCTCACAGGAAAAAAATTCTAAAACAATAAATATGGTAAAGACAAAACCCGGACTGAAACTGAGAAAAATAGGCAGCCAGTACATGATTGCGGACGCATGCGACGGAAATGTAAACATGAGCAGCGTGTATACCCTGAATCAGACGGCTGCACAGTTATGGACACAGATAGAGGAAGGCAATTCGACCCCTGAGGGACTGGCTGACTACCTGTGTGAAATATATGAAACAAACAAAGATACAGCTCTGCACGATGTAGAAAGGCAACTGGCCGAATGGAAATCTTACGGTCTGATATGCTGACATCTCTGAAACTATGACATCCAGGGAAACAGAAAACACAGAGAGGGAACGGACAGCGTTGCTTGCGCTTCTGAAGGCCGGATTATGGGAATGCAGCCCGAACAACCTGAATCTTTTTCCTCTTTCGGCAACGGAGTGGAAGCATGTATTCAGGATGGCCGGACAGCAGACGGTTACCGGACTGACATTCCAGGGACTGCGCTGCTTGCCGGACAATCTGCTTCCTCCCCAAACATTGCTGCTGCAATGGACCGCCGAAACGGATGCCATCGAACGGAGAAACAAAAAAATGAACGCTGCATTGCAGACTCTCTGCTCTTCTTTCAAGGAAAAAGGACTGAATCCGATTCTCCAGAAAGGACAAGGAATAGCCCGGCTTTACGAAAATCCGTTGCTCAGAGAGTGCGGTGATATCGACCTTTATTTTCAAAGTGCACACGACAGGGAGGCCGCACTGCAACATATAAGGCAAATGCGCATACAGATAAAGGAAGAGCCCGACGGCAGTGCATTCTACGTGTGGCAAGGAGTGAATGTGGAACATCACCAACGGCTGTTTGATCTGTACAATCCATTCCAGCAGCATGCCATCGGCCTGCTGATACGTCAGAAAGGATTTCAAGAAACAGGATCGGCACCTTACCGGCTTCCCTCCCCTTTCCTCAACCTGCTACTGCTGAACCTGCACATCCTGAAGCATGCGCTGGGACGAGGTATCGGCCTGCGCCAGTTTTGCGACATGGCACGTGCCTGCTACAAACTGCATGGGGAAATCAACCGGGAAGAAATGAAAACAGTATGCCGGAAACTGGGGCTCGGACAATGGAATCCGCTGCTGCATGCTTTTCTGACAGACTGCCTCGGACTGCCTGCCGAATGTCTTCCATATCCCGAAGTCGCATCTACAGCGCAGCCTCTATCCGAAATTGTCTGGAGGGGAGGAAACTTCGGACAGCATAACCCGCTATACAGCAACACGGAAGGAAAGGCACGCAAATGGGAAACAGCACGCTCATTCGGACGCAATGTAGGCTTTGCTTTCCGCTATGCGCCGGCAGAAGCCTTCTGGATTTTCACCAGCCTGATAAAGGGACAGTTCAGGTAAAGGAGGCAGAGAGATTAGAGTTTAAATTTTCCGATTAAGTATTTTTATGCCTATCAATTGCACTACATATTATTTCCGCATAGCAGACTTTCTGCTCTCGGTACAGTTGCCTGAAGCATCAGACATCGAAAAGCTGCTTCCTTCTTTCCAGCCTTTCCGGGAAACAGAAAATACGGACGGACAGATTCTTTTCAACTTTTCGGCACTGCCAGACGGCATTTCGCAGGAAGAAAGTTCGGACAAGCTGCTGGAGGAAACCGATAATGACATGGGGCATCTGAGCTTATACGCTTCAAGCGCAGGCTATCGCGTTGATGTTTCAAACAACGGCTATACCCATCGGCTACAGGCATCCCCAGACTTTTCGTCCGTTAGAGCTTCTGTTCTGTGGAGCGACAAATACGTGGGAAACATACTGTCTTCCATGATCCGCATCGCTTATGCACAAGCCATACTGCCCCATGAGGCTGTATCCATTCATGCCGCAACGGTTTCCCACGAGGGCAAAGCTTATCTTTTCATGGGAAAAAGCGGAACAGGCAAAAGCACCCATGCCAGTCTATGGACCGCCTGCATACCGGGTGCTGAACTGTTGAACGATGACAATCCTACCGTCCGCATCGTGAACGACAGAGCGTATGCCTACGGCACACCCTGGAGCGGAAAGACACCCTGCTATAAAAACGCCTCCTATCCCATAGAAGGGATGGTACGGCTGGTCCAGGCACCCGAAAACCGTTTCATTCTGAAGGAAGGAACAAAAGCATTTGCCATCCTTTATCCGGGATGCTCAGTGATATCGCAGGATGTCCGCCTGCGCAACTGCCTGTACGACACACTGGCACGGCTGTCCGGAATGACAACCGTCGGTGCGCTGGAGTGCAGACCCGACAAAGAAGCGGCGCTTCTGTGCTTTCAGAATCTGAATCGCTTGTCAACTCCAAATGAAATAAGTATAATCCATTAAATTTATAACACACAACAATGAACAAACAATTTTTATGGGCAAGTCTGATTGCCGTACTGTTGCTGACATCCTGTGCTTCACGAAAGAATTTCGTCTACCTGCAGGATATGCAGCTGGGGGAAAAATACCCCGTAGAAACCAGCTATGAAGCTGTTATCCACAAAGACGACCGGCTGAACATCACGGTAAGCAACAAAAATCCGGAACTTGCCATTCCGTTCAACGTTTCGGGAGGAAACTTCAAGGTCGGAGCCGACGGAAATGTAACGGCAGACAACTCAACCCGAACAAACGAGAACGGATACCGCGTGGACGCGTCAGGAAACATCGACTTTCCCATTCTCGGCAAGTTGTACGTAGAGGGCTTGACTGTAAGCCAGGTGAAAGAACTGATCAAGAAGCGGATCGAGGAGGGAAACTACATGAACGACCCGCTCATCTCGATCGAGTTCCTCAACTTCAAGTACACCATGCTGGGAGCCATTGCAAATAACGGCACTTTCACCACAAACGGTGACCGGATAACGATTCTGGAAGCCATCGCCAAAGCGGGTGACCTGAGCGCGAAAGCGAAGATAGACCGGGTAGCAGTCATCCGGGAAGTGAACGGCGAACGCGAAATGCACATGCTCGACCTGCGCAGCACAGACGTGTTCGACTCGCCCTGCTTCTACCTGCAGCAGAATGACATCGTATATGTAGAACCCAGATACCGCAAGAAAGACAACGAAGACCGCGGCTGGCAGATCGGAACAACCCTGCTGTCTGTCGTAACTGCCGTATGTTCAATTTTGTGGGCTATCAAATAACCATTCTATAAAAAACTATGCAGACTAATACTCCGACAAACAAGAACGACCAGAGCATCAATGTAATGGATCTGCTCGTTTATTTCGCATCCAAGTGGAAATGGTTCCTCATTTCGATACTGGTATGCGGAGGCATAGCATGGTACTGCTACGCCAGTGCGCCGCTGGTCTATTTCCGGTCGGCAACCGTTATCATCAAAGATCCGTCCAACAAGACTTCCACTACGGGACTGGACCGCTTCGACAACATCATCAACAAAGTAAACGTAGCGAACGAAATTCTTCAGTTCCGTTCCAAGAAACTGGTGCGCGAAGTGGTAAAGCGGATACACGCCGATATCAGCTACCTGAAGGAAGACGGACTGCGCACCAACGAGCTGTATACACAGTCGCCCGTACTGGTCAATTTCCCGGATGCTTTGCCCGAACAGCATTTTGCCTTCACGCTGACGCTGAAGGACAACAAGACAGTGGAGCTTTCGGACTTTACAGGCATCAGCGCCAAACCGAACTATACCATCAGCCTGAACGACACGACGGAGCTGGCCGAAGGCATGCGCATCGTGGCCACATCCACCAACTTCTATACCGATTCATGGAAAGACGCTTCGATCCGCATCGTAAAGCGTCCGGTGGAGTCTATGGTAAACTATTACAAGGGGGCGATCGGAATCCGTCAGGAAGAAGAAGAATCCTCCATCCTTACCCTCTCGCTGAAAGACAGTTCGCCGGCACGCGCGGAAGACATGCTGAACACGCTTATCAACGTGTATAACGAAGAGGCGGTGAAAGACAAGAACCAGGTGGCGGTGAATACGGCCAACTTCATCAACGAACGCCTCATCATCATCGAAAGCGAACTGGGAAGCGTAGAATCGGATCTGGAATCGTTCAAGCAGAGAAACCAGATTATCGATATCGCTTCGTCGGCAGGCATGTACATGTCTGAATCGCAGAAGTACAACACCGACGCACTGGAACTGGAAACGCAGCTCAGACTGGCTAACTTCATCAAGGAATACCTGACAGACCCGACCAAGGAAACCGACCTGATTCCGTCGAACACCGGTATCAGCGACATGAATATCGAAAACCAGATCAATCTGTACAACACGGCCAAACTGAAGCGTGACCGGCTGATAGACGACAGCAGCGAGAACAACCCGGTTGTCAAGGAGCTGAACAACACGCTCAGAGCCATGAAACAGAATATCATACGCGCCGTCGACAACATGATTGTCAGCCTGAACGTAAAACGGAACGATGCGCAGAACCGGGAAATGAGGGCACAGGACCGCGTAACGGCAATCCCGACCAAAGAACGCCAGATGCTGTCGATCGAACGCCAGCAGAAGATCAAGGAAGCGCTTTACCTGTATCTGCTGAACAAACGTGAGGAAAACGCGCTCTCGCAGGCGATGGCGGACAACAATGCCCGGGTAATCGACGGAGCGGAAGGAAGCGATTCGCCCATCTCACCCCAGCGGAACCGCATTCTGCTGCTCGGAATACTTATCGGAATCGCCCTGCCGGCTGTGGGATGCCTGCTGGCACTCTTCATGGACACACGTGTACGCAGCCGCAAGGAGGTGGAAAAAGCGCTGAACGTGCCGTTCCTCGGAGAGATTCCTTTCGACAAGGAAAAATCGAAAGAACATCAGAATGGAAGAATCGCAAGCATAGCGGACGAAGACGGCATGGTGTCTGAAGCCTTCCGCATCCTGCGCACCAACATCTCGTTCATGTCGCACAAAGACAAGCCCATACAGGTGATCACATTTACATCGTTCAGCGAAGGCGCCGGAAAGACCTTCATCTCGCAGAACCTTGCCACCAGCCTTTCTTATACAAAGAAACGGATTGTCATGGTAGACCTCGACATCCGAAAGGGTACGCTGAGCCACCGCTTCGGAAGCCGTCAAAACGGCGTTACAAACTACTTGTCCGACTCTTCGGTCACCGTAGATGACATCATCCAGAAGCACGAATACTTCGATGTCATTCCGTCCGGACCCTCGGCTCCCAACCCGGCCGAACTGCTGATGGACAGCCGCCTGGACGAACTGATTGCCGAACTGCGCAAACGTTACGACTATATCATTGCCGACAACGTGCCTGTGGGCATCATCGCCGATGCCAGCATCGCCAACCGTATAGCGGACCTCACCGTGTTTGTGGCGCGTGCCGGACGTCTGGACCGCCGCCAGCTCCCTGACATCGAAGACCTCTACGAAGGAAAGAAGCTGCGCAACATGGCGCTCGTTCTCAACGGAGTGGATCCGAAACGCCGGGGATACGGATACGGCTACGGATATGGTTACGGTTACGGACATGGATACGGCTACGGGCATTCGAAGAAAAAGAAATGACGCTCCGCCGGTACAATTGCATAATCCGGCATGGACTTCTTTTGCCCACAAAACCTGCATTTCCTAGGGTATCAGAGCGCGAAATTTGTCTTTTTTGGCATTTTTTACCACCCGAAGAGAAAATTCTTCGCAAAAATTATCCGTCATATCATAAATATACGTAACTTTAGCCGCTAAGGATGTAGCGGAATCGTTAAAATGTTGTTTCAAGCACCACAACATTTGATACTTTACCGCTATTATTCCATTTAGGGGAACAAATCAACATTATACAGAACTCACGTAATTAAAAAAATTAAAAGGGAACAGCGAATGAAAGGGAAAATCAAATGAAAAACATTGCTGGCCCGGCGGCCGGCGGCCGCTTCCAGCGCAGGAAGGGAATTTATCTCAAACAAATAAACAAACAAAAGAAAGGAAAACTATGAAGAAAGAGTACATTGCTCCACTCACCGAGAAAACGGAAGTGGAGCTGGAGCAGGGCTTTATGGCTGCTTCTGTTTTCGAAGAAACAGACGGACATGATAAAGGCTTGACTACCGAAGAGCACGGATTTGCCAATCCGGGTGCAGAGTGGGAAGGAGATTACAGTAATGATACTTGGGATTAATCTAATCAACTGAATTATGAAAAAGAAACTATTTTTATTTGGAATCGTAACGGCAGCCTGTTTTGCAAGCTGCTCGGATGATGACATGGCCGGCGTAACAACCGTAGAAAACCCTGTTCAGACAGGGGATGAAATCATATTCGGTTCTTCTGTGCCATCATCAGATACACCCGAAAGTAGAACCGAATATGGCGAACGCACATCAACAGGCATACCCGTTAAGTGGGTGCAGGGAGACCAAGTGGCCATTTTCTGCCTGCAATCATCGCAGCCGGCAGACCATTTGGTCAATTACGAAATTACTCCTCAAGAAGGAGAAAATGCGAATAAATCTCAGTTGGTAACGAAAGTGAATCCGAAGGAAGCCGGTTTGCAGTGGGGTACACAAGACGAACACCGCTTCTATGCGTTCTATCCGGCAAGTGCCGTAAAAGGCTCGGAAGAAGAAAATCAGACGGGTATGATTACGGCAAACATTCCGGTCAACCAGCAGCCTGTGGAATGGAAAGACGGCACGATGACTGTCGATGGTAAAGAAGTGCCGACGCATTTCGGTCTGCCCAACATGAACTTGGCCTACATGTATGCGCATACCAAGGTGCTGAAATCAAAAACACCGGTTGGTACGCCCATTAGTTTGGAATTCAAGAACCTGGTGACGGTGCTGGATATCACCGTGCAAGGACCGAAAGAAGGAGGTAGCCCTGTCACGGTTTCCAATATCAACATAAATGCCGTAGGCGGTAAGAATATCATCCTGACCGGTGACTTCACTTGCAATATTAGAGAAGCCGGGGATAATACGGATGAAGTATCGGCTGAATGTACTGCTGCCGGAGATTTGAACGAAGTGCGCAACCGTGTTTCTATCCCTTGCTACGATTCGAAAACGAAAGATTTTATCACTTTGAATGCCGGTGAAAACCTGAACGTCAAAGCATACATCATCCCGGATAATGACGAAGGCCACACCATCAGCCCGCGTGAACTGCAAATCACAGTTTCCATCACAAACGGTGCTGCGAAGCGGAAGCTGTTGCAAAAGGCCACTGTCACTCCGCACAAGGTCAACCGTGTGATTCTTCCACACCTGACTTCCGGCGGCACGAACTACTGGCTGAGCGACCTTGACCCGAATATCTATGCGAGCGAGTTGTCTCTGCCGGGCAGCAAGATGTCTGTCCTGACTTCTGAGTATAACAGTAACTTGTATTATCAGACGGCTTCCATTGAAGACCAGTTTGATGACGGTGTCCGTGCGTTTATCTTGCAGACACAAAGAAATTGGCATGTTGAGTGGTTTAATAGTGGGTGGCGTTTGGAAGTTGTCGTCAATGGCCAAACAGCCATGCCGCTTCAGGATGCCCTGACTACCATCAGCGAAAAAGTTAAGGCAGCACATAAGGCCGGTCATACCAATGAATTTGCTTTTGTATTGGTTACATGGAATAGAGGAACGGGCTCGGATGCAGATGATTGGTTGAAACTGTTGGCAGACAATATTGATTCGTGGGCTACGGAGTTGAATATCTATCCGAACAGAATAACTCCGGAAACGACATTGGGCGATTTGGGTGGCCACTTGCTGATAAAAGCGAACACCAATGCGTCAGAATCCGACATGGACTCAGCTTTAGGCGCAGGTGACGAGCACCCGATGCTGTTCTCTTCATGGACAAGCGCAATGCCGGAAGACAATCTGCCGCTGCGTTGGGGAACTTCGAATCCGAATGCTTCTTACAACATGTATTGGTATGCACAGGAGCTGACTTCGGTCGGTAACGGCGGATTAGGTTCTGTTGAAGACAAGAACAAGTACGTACGTCAGGTGTTCGAGCGCGGTGTGGATATTTATCTGAACAACGACCAGCACGACACCTGGCTGATGAACGACCTGGGCGGTTACTATACAGCCGGATACGGAGAAGAAAGAGTGACAAAACTGACAACAGACATGAACAATCTGGGTATCCAGCTTCTTCAGGAAAGAACGCAGAATGCCGGCATGGGTTTGGTATTCATGAACTTTGCCGACAAGAACGAAGGTTCCGGCGTGGCTTACCGAAGCGACGACCTGATTCAGACCATCATCGACAACAACTTCAAGTTCCAGCTGCGTAAGAAAGGTTCAACTTCAGCTGCCGGAAGCAGATCCAACGCTGCGGGCACCAGCAGCTACAACGCCAACAGTTGGGACAAGTAATAACAATTTACAGAATGTGCGGCGTGCGCTTTCACGTCACACATTCTTAAAAACATGCACAACATGATGAAAAAATCAATAGCAGCAGCCCTTGTCCTTATGGCTGCGTGTCCGGTTTTCGCACAAACCGGAGAAAACGCTGAAACCACAGAAACCGTGGAATACAGCAGCGACAAGTATAAAGTAGAAACAAACCGTTTCTGGAGCAACTGGTTCATCAGCGTGGGCGCAGGTCCGCAAATGCTGTTCAGCGACCACGACAGACAGATGAAGTTCGGCAAGCGTATCTCACCCGCACTGGACATTGCCATAGGCAAATGGTTCACACCGGGCATCGGTGTACGCTTCATGTACAGCGGACTTTCGCTTGACGGAGCGACACAGAACGGGGCGCACTCTGACGGCACTCCCATCAGCGGCAAACCCTGGCACGGCTACTGGCTGACCAACCAGGACATCAATTTCTACCACTTCCACCTCGATGCAATGCTCAACTTCTCGAACCTGTTCTGCGGATACAACGAGAAACGCATCTGGAACTGCATTCCTTACGCCGGTCTGGGTGTAATCAAGGCGACAGACTCTCCTACCCATACGGACATTGCCGCAAACTTCGGTATCCTGAACACATTCCGCCTCAGCTCGGCATGGGACATCAACCTCGATATCCGCGGTACCATAATGAGCGACGACTTTGACGGAGAAGTCGGAAAGCGTGGCGGAGAAGGTCTGCTGGCAGCAACCGTAGGCTTCACTTACAAAATCAAGCCGAGAGGATGGGAACGCAGCAAGACGATTACACGCACTGCCTATAACAACGACGAACTCAACGCCATGCGCGAGAAACTTAACCGCATGAACGACGAGAACGCCCGCCTGAGAGAGCAGCTTGCCGAAAAGCCTGAAACAGTCACCAAGCAGATCGCATCTTCCAACCTGATCACATTCCGGATCGGAAAGAGCGACCTCTCGAACGAAGCCCGCGTCAACCTCGGCATGCTGGCTGAAGTCATCAAGAAGGGAGATCCCTCTACCGTTTACACAATCACCGGATATGCTGATGCCGGTACCGGAAGCAAGAAGCTCAACGAACGTCTGAGTAAGGCACGTGCGGAAGCCGTATACAACTGCCTTGTTGAAGAGTTCGGTGTGAACAAATCGCAGCTCAAGGTTGACTATAAGGGCGGTGTAGAAAATATGTTCTACGACGATCCTCGCATGAGCCGTGCGGTAATCACAAAGAGCAACTGATCGGAATAACCGCATTCTTTAGAAGAACGCAAAAGCGTTAAGACACGGAGCATTGAAAGAGTCCGGAGTTCACGGAGCACACAAAAGCTTCGCGCGCTCCGACTCCTTCAAAAATACGTTTCCGCGGCTTTGCGTTTTTGCGTTCGTTTTTTATAGATTCTTTCGCTTCGACTATGCTTACAGACAAACTCTTGCTGAACAACGACCAATTCTTCACGGAAGTGGCACGCATGCTTGCCGGAGGAAACTCCGTAACCTTGCGGGCCAAAGGAAACAGCATGTATCCGTTCATCGTAGACGGACGTGACAGCGTCATATTGCAGACCTACAGGAAAACAGCCGCCGTAGGAGATATCGTACTGGCCCATTTGCCGGAAAAAGGATTCGTGCTCCACCGCATTTACAAGAATGACGGAAATGAATTCGTGCTGATGGGCGACGGCAATCTTCACACAACCGAACGCTGCAGCAAGAACGACATCGTGGGGAAAGTTGTCAAGATCATACGGAACGGAAGATACATAGACTGTTCCTCTTCCATCGAACGGTATAAGGCCACACTTTGGAGAAAAATGCTGCCCACACGCCGCTACCTGCTGTTCGCATGCAGATGGTGGGTGAAAAGAAATGAACGATGAACAACCTGAAATGGCTATGGAAAATATCGGACGGATTCCGTCCGGCTATCGCATGCAGCGCACTGACAGGTACGCTGCATGTTTGTGTTTCACTTGCATTCGTGTATGTGTGCAAACACCTCATTGACATCGCAACGGGAATATCGGATGACAGGCTCGGCTCTTATATAGGCTGGCTGGCATCATGCCTGGCCATGCAGCTGCTGCTCTCGGCAGCAAGAAGCCGGCTGACCGCACAGACAGAAATACGGCTGAGAAACGAGCTGCGGAGAAAACTGTTTGTCCACCTGATGGACAGCCGCTGGAACGGACAGGAAACATACCACAGCGGTGATGTGCTGAACCGGCTGGAAGAAGACGTGAGCACAATCACCAACGCACTGTGCAGCACAGTTCCCGCTGTATTCATCACTGTCGTCCAATTCGGAGGAGCCTTGTTTTTCCTCTCCAGACTGGACGTACGCCTTGCCGGAATACTACTATTCATCATGCCGGTCGCTTTGCTGTTCAGCAAGGGCTACGTACGGAAAATGCGCCGGATGACACGCGAAATACGTGAAACGGACAGCCACATACAAAGCCATCTGCAGGAAAACCTGCAACACCGCATACTGATACGCACGCTGGAATATACGGAAAAGACAATCGACAAGTTTGCAAACATACAGTTCCTATTGCAGGACAGGATTGTCCGCCGCACAAACTTTTCCATTTTCTCACGCTCAATGATACAGATCGGATTCATGAGCGGCTATGCAACCGCTTTCCTGTGGGGAATATTCGGACTGCAGGATGGAACGGTTACATTCGGCATGATGGCCGCCTTTCTGCAGCTGGTGGCACAGATACAACGCCCGATGGTGGACATGAGCCGGCAAATTCCCACGTTCATACGCGTCTTTACTTCCATCGACCGGCTGAAAGAACTGGAAGCACTCCCCTCAGAAGAGTCAAGCCCGTCCCTCCGTATGGAAGGCCCCTTGGGAATACGCGTCAATCATCTCCATTTTTCATATCCCGGAAGCAACCGAAACGTTCTGGACAATTTCTCGCACGACTTCAAGCCCGGAAGCCTCACCGCCGTTGTGGGTGAAACCGGCGCAGGAAAAAGCACCCTCATCCGGCTGATGCTGGCACTGCTCCAGCCCGACAAAGGCGAAATAGCATTCTATAACAGCAAAGAAACAGTAAAGAGCTCCCCTCACACCCGCTGCAACCTCTCTTATATACCGCAAGGGAATACCCTGCTGAGCGGAACAATCAGAAGCAATCTTCTGATGGGCAGACCGCAAGCAACCGACCAAGAGCTCTACAACGCACTGTATCTTGCCGCAGCCGATTTCGTAACGGCCCTGCCAGACGGCCTTGACACACCGTGCGGAGAAGGCGGAGCAGGACTTAGCGAAGGACAAGCGCAACGCATAGCCATCGCACGCGGCCTGCTGCGACCCGGAAACATCCTGCTGATGGACGAGCCGACCTCCTCCCTTGACAAGGAAACGGAAGAAACGTTGCTGAAGCGTCTGTCCGGACAGGTAAAAGGAAAAACCCTCATTATGATTACACACAGGGAAACAATCGCCGGACTGTGTGAGGAAGTCGTAAGGATGACAAAAAACACGCCGGCAAAACAGGAGAGCATTTCACAAGGTTCAGTACATGACTGAAGTGCAGGGAAGTTCTACCTCACCAAAAAGCAGCATGGCATTGAACAGGCGGATTTTCCGGTATTCCGGAAGAGCAGACACCGCTATGTCACGCTCGGCGATCACACCATCCCGCAACAGTTCTTCACGCCTGGTTCCCTTGAGCAAGGGATGTGCCGGCGTATGCCATTCACTTCCGTTCCATAGAGCGATATTGGCAATGGAAGTGTCCGTAAGCAGTCCGTTGCGCACAATCAGCACATCATCAGCGTTTCCTCTTTGCGAGAACAGGACATCAAGTCCGGTACGGTCGGCATACTTGAACGAATAGTCAACGCCACCGCACGGAACGAGCCGCAGACTATGCACCGGACGGATACGGTAAGGAAAATATTCCACCCGTTCAATCTCCCGGCCATACACAATCCGGCACCGTGTCCTGCTGCTATAAAGGGCAGGACGAATCACATCTTCCAGCCGAAGCGGAGGCATGTTTCCCCACACCGCACGGCGAGTGGCATTCATCCGCTCATCATGCAGCGGCATATTCCAGGCTGTCCGCCCTTCAATCCGAACCGTTTCAATAAATCGGCACATACACTTTTCTTTTCATTTCTTCATATTCATCACGCACATCGCTCAGAAAGGTTATACCTCCCCCACTCTTGAAGACCAGCTTCCCTCCCGCTTCCTGCTCCAGAAAACGGATCATCACGGCACTGTCCAGGTCTTTCCCGTCAAAATAACCCATTACACCCGTATAGAATCCCCGGGAATAGTTTTCGGCTTCCCGAATGATATCCACCGTTTTTTTCTTGGGAGCACCGGTAACGGAACCGGCAGGAAGCAAACGGAAAAACAGTTCTCCCAGCCTCCGGGCGTAATCGAGAGGCAGGCGGCCCCGTATCTCAGAACTCATCTGGAGCAGCCGCCCGTCATGCGTGTCCACTTCATCCAGATAGCGGTAGCGCATCACCGTAACCTCATCCGCTATCTGGCTCAGATCATTGCGTATCAGATCGGTGATTGTGGCATGTTCAGCCGTTTCCTTTTCATCGGAAAGCAATCGCAGCCCGGCATCAGGCACAGACGCGTCAATCGTTCCCTTCATGGGATGAGAACTGATAAATCCGTCCTGTATGCGGACAAAAATCTCAGGCGAGAAGACCACAAACCGGTCTTTCAACCACAACTTATAAAGCGCCTCCGCACGGACAAATATACGGAACAGAGAGAGATCCGTTTCCACCGGAGTAGCGCATGTCAGGTTAATGAGAAACGTATTCCCTTCCCAGATATTCCTCCGGACAATGTCAAAAGAATGGCTGTAGTCCCCAAAACTTTCCGGAAAACTTTTCCATAAGAAAGGTTCCTTCAGACGCGGCATTTTCCCGGCCCAGTTTCCGGCCCGGGGAAATAAAAACAAAAGCTCATCCTCCGGAATATCTTCGGGACGCTCCACCAGGCATTGTTCCATGTCAAAATCAATCATGAAGAAAAAGGGAGTTCCTTCCCCTCCCCATCTGTCCATTCTCCGCACAGCTTCTTCCTTATCAACAAACACAAGTTTTCCCATTTTCATCCACATTCTGGTTCATCTTCTGAAACCGCCCTTCCAACAGGCTGAAACAGAAAAATTAGGGCAAAATTAATGAAAAGAAAAGAATAAGCAAATACCTATTTTCAGGTATTGGCATTGTCGCGGCAGATGGCTAATTTTGCACCGTTATTTTTTTACGGCAAAAACATACAGACAAATCGATTATGACTGACAACGGAACAAAAGACTGCAAACCCGCTTCCGCCAAACGTTACTGGTGGAAAGCTATCGCCTCATTTCTGACGGTTCTTTTTACCATGCCCTTAGGACATGCTCTGATGATTATCATGGAACACGCCATGAACGAAACGGCACTCCACTATTCGGCCTTCGCCATGGGAGCCGCAGGCATGATCATGGTCATTGCGGGCGTTTATGCAAAAGGTGATACCCGGCAGACACTCTGGGGATTTTTCGGCGGCCTGCTGTTCTGGACCGGATGGGTGGAATTTCTTTTCATGTACTACGCCAACCGCTACGGCACCCAGCCTCAGCTCGATCCTGTTACCGGCGAAATCGTCACGCGCCCGGAATACCTGATTATGCCCGCTTCTTTCGGCTTTTGGATGATGGTAATGCTCATGTACATATTCAGCACAAAAAACGGATGCAACTTCATCAACTGGTGGCAGCGCCGCATCCTGAGAAACCGGAAAAATGAAATCGCCGCCCGCCCCATGACGCGCCATACGTCCATTGTCACTTTCATGGAACTGATCATGATTCTTTGGGGATCCTACCTTTTGCTCATGTTCTGCTACGACGACAATTTTCTGGGCGACCATCATCCGGTCACACTGCTTGTCGGGCTGGGATGCCTGATCGGCTCCTTCTTCATCTTCGCCAAGCAACTGCGGATTGCTTCGTGGGGAGCAAATATCCGCATGGCAATCGCTACGGTAGTAGTATTCTGGACACCGGTAGAAATCATGGGACGCATGAACCTGTTCAATGAAATCTGGATTGCTCCCATGGAACACAAAACCGAAATGGGCATTGTCGTGGCCGCATTTGCAGCGCTGGTAATCTACCTGTGCGCCGCCGCCAGAAAGAAAAAGAAAGCGGTACACTGACTTCTGGAAGAAACAGATCCCGTTTAAGAGCGTTTCAATTTTCCGATGAAACTAATTCCACCCACAAACGGCTTCTGAACAGCATACCGGCCAAAAGAACACGAAAAAATTTCACTATTTTTCCGTTTTATGCTTACCTTTGTAAAAAGGATTGGATTGCTATATCAAACAGCCGGTTAGATATGTCACTATGGAACAAACTTAGAGGGATCTGGAATGCCGAAGACGCAGACGAAGCCGTCGGCAACAGTTCTGTGCCTGCACCGTATTCCATTCCGCACTACGTCATAGTAGACGTTGAGGTAGGCCTGAAAGACCGCAAGATCCATGACATCGGAGCTCTCCGCGACGACGGAGCTGTATTTCACAAGAATTCAAAAAAGGAACTTTTTGAATTTATCGGCAATGCCGGCTATATCTGCGGACACAACATCGTCCATCACGATGCCACCTACCTGTTTGACCAAACGACTCCCGGCAGGATGCTCGTCGATACACTCTACATCTCTCCCCTGCTTTTCCCTGAACGCCCGTATCACCGGCTCGTGAAAGACGACAAGCTGGTGAGCGACCAGATGAACAATCCGGTAAACGACTGTGAAAAGGCAAGGGACCTGCTGATGGACGAAATAACGCGCTGGAGTTCATTGCCGGACAAAAAGCAGGAGCTCTTCGCGTCACTGCTGAAAGAAAAGAAAGAATTTGAAGGATTCCTCAGCATGGTAAACGCAAGATACAGCAGAAAAGGACTGGCGGAACTGGCAAGAAGCCTCTACAATGGAAAAATATGCGACCATGCCGATCTTCAGACGCTGATCAGGCAATACCCGTGCGAACTGGCATATGCACTGGCTCTGATTGACACGGCAGACTACCGCTCGGTTACGCCCAGATGGGTGCTCCGGAATTATCCGGCAGTTGAATATGTTGTAAAACTCCTCCGCCATACCCCATGCAACGAAGGATGCGACTATTGCAACACCCAACTGGATGTACACCATAATTTAAAGGCATTTTTCGGTTATGAACATTTCCGCACATACAACGGCGAACCGCTTCAGGAACGGGCTGCCCGGGCAGCCATAAAAGGCAAGTCGCTGCTTGCGATATTCCCGACCGGAGGAGGCAAATCACTGACTTTCCAACTGCCCGCACTGATGGAGGGCCGTTCCGTACATGGACTGACAGTTGTCATCTCTCCTTTGCAGTCGCTGATGAAAGATCAGGTAGACAATCTTGCCGACAGAGGCATTACCGATGCCGTGACCATCAATGGCCTGCTAGACCCCATAACCAGGGCGTTAGCCATACAGAGAGTGCACGACGGAGAGGCTTCACTGCTATATATATCCCCGGAAACGCTTCGTTCAAAAACCATCGAACGAATTCTGATGGCACGCCATGTCGTAAGGTTCGTTATCGACGAAGCGCATTGTTTTTCTTCATGGGGACAGGATTTCAGGGTAGACTATCTTTATATCGGAAAATTCATAAAGGAATATCAGCTGAAAAAAGGATGCAAAGACCCGATACCGGTTTCCTGCTTCACCGCTACGGCAAAGCAAAAAGTGGTGCAAGACATACGCGACTATTTCAAGCAAACGCTCAACCTGGACTTGGAGCTGTTTGCTTCAACGGCTTCAAGAACAAACCTGCACTATTCGGTCATCCACTCTGAAACGGATGAGGACAAATACCTGAAGCTAAGGGAACTTATATCCGAATCCGACTGCCCGACAATCGTCTATACATCGCGGACCAAGCGCACCGAAGAACTGGCAAAGAAATTAACCCGCGACGGATATAAAGCACTGGCCTTCAACGGAAAGATGGACTCGGACGTAAAAATAGCCAACCAGGACGCGTTCATGAACGACCAGATACGCATCATCGTGGCAACTTCAGCGTTCGGCATGGGCGTGGATAAAAAAGATGTAGGGCTCGTTGTACATTACGATATTTCCGATTCGCTGGAAAATTATGTGCAAGAGGCAGGAAGAGCCGGCCGGGATCCCAGCCTGAATGCCCGCTGCTATGTGCTTTACTGCGACAATGACCTGGACAAGCATTTTATTCTGCTGAACCAGACGAAACTGAGCATCAGTGAAATCCAGCAGATATGGAAAGCTATAAAAGACCTTACCAGGCAACGCAAAAGGATATGCTGCTCGGCTCTGGAAATCGCACGGCAGGCAGGATGGGACGACGCTGTTTCAGACATTGAAACCCGTGTAAGGACAGCCTTGGCAACCTTAGAACAGAACGGATACATCGAAAGGGGCAACAATGTGCCGCACGTCTATGCCACTGGCATTACTGTAAAGAACGTGGACGAGGCAAGAAACCGTATCACTGCTTCCCTGCTGTTCGGCAGCGATGAAATAGAAAATGCTGTCCGGATCATCAAATCGCTGATTTCCCAAAAGCACATCACCAAAACTCCGGATTCAGAGGCCGAATCACGAATCGACTATCTGGCAGACATCCTGGGACTGAAGAAAAAGGAAATCGTGTCTGTTGTTGAAAGGATGCGGCAAGAAGGCATTCTGGCGGACAGCAGGGACATTTCTGCCTATCTGATGGATGCAGGCGACTCGGAGAAGAAATCACGGACACTTCTTGAACGTTTTGCGAAACTTGAAAAATACATGCTAAGCAGCATCCCCGACGAAACATTGCAGATATCATGCAAGCAGTTGAACGACAATGCTGTAAAGAACGGCATCAGCACTTCCAAAGAGAAGGATATCCGAACTTTGCTGTACTTCCTTTGCATCAAAGGATATACCCGCAAAAAAGAGGACGCAGCCCACAACCTGAAAATCATCCGCCAGACAAACATGGAATCGACTCTCAGCCGATTTGAAAAACGGTTGGCAATAAGCCGGTTCACCGTAGAATGGCTATACAAACTTGCTTCCGATGAAGAGGCTAGAATTTCCGCTTCCCCTGACAACTCTGTGCAATTTTCCGTTGTGGAACTGCTGAATGAAATAAAAGCGAACAGCCAGTCCCTTTTTAAAGAACTCAACGACATAACACTGGAAGATGTGGAGGAAGCGCTTCTCTACCTTTCAAAAATCGGTGCGCTCAAGCTTGAAGGCGGTTTTCTGGTCCTTTACAACGGCATGGACATCAAACGGATAAAAGACAACAAGTCAAGATACAAAATTGACGATTACCGGATGCTGAACGAGTTCTACAAACAGAAAATCCAACAGGTACATATCGTGGGCGAATATGCCAATCTGATGGTAAAAGACTATAGCGCCGCCCTGCAATACGTGCAGGATTATTTCCAGATGGACTACAAGAAATTTATCGCAAAATATTTCAAGGGAGAAAGGACGATCGAAATAGAGCGTAACCTGACACCCAAGAAATACGAACAGCTCTTCGGCCAGCTATCCAAACGTCAGATGGAGATCATATCCGACAAAAGTTCGCGCTGCATTGTCGTAGCCGCAGGACCGGGCAGCGGGAAGACACGTGTGCTCGTCCATAAACTTGCGTCGCTTCTGATTCTTGAAGACGTGAAACACGAACAGCTGCTGATGCTGACATTTTCAAGGGCGGCCGCCACCGAATTCAAGCAGCGGCTGATGGAACTGATCGGCAACGCTGCACATTTTGTCGAAATAAAGACTTTCCATTCCTATTGCTTCGACCTTCTGGGACGGATAGGCAACCTTGAAGATGCCAGGAATGTGGTTGAAAAAGCTGCCCAGATGATAGAGGAGGGAGAAGTTGAACCTAACAAAATCGGCAAGACCGTACTGGTCATCGATGAAGCCCAAGACATGGGTGCCGAAGAATATGCGCTGGTGAAAGCGCTCATGGCCAACAATGAAGAAATGCGTGTGATAGCAGTAGGCGATGATGACCAGAACATCTACGACTTCCGCGGATCGGACTCGGGATACATGTATAAGCTCACGCAAAGTCCCGGAAGCAAACTGATTGAAATGACAGAAAACTACCGCTGTGCACGCCATGTGGTGGATTTCGCCAATGCTTTTACAAGAAACATCGGCAGAAGAATAAAGAAAAATCCCATCTCTTCCATGAGCAAAGAGAACGGTTGGGTGGAAACGACATTCCACCGCTCAAAATACATGTACCAGCCGCTTGTGGACGAACTGACTTTGCACAAAAAGGCAGGAACCTCGTGCGTCCTCACCCAAACGAATGATGAGGCAGTCATCCTGATGGCTCTGCTGAGGAAACAAGGGGCTAACAGCAAACTGATACAGTCGCTGGACGAAATCCGGTTCTGCAACATCGCTGAAATACGGTACTTCCTGAAATATATGGACAGACGGCTGAGAACGCCTATGATTTCAGACGAATTGTGGGAGGATGCCAAACGTGCAACTTTCGACGCCTACGCCACAAGTCAGAGTCTGACATATATAAGGCGATGCGTGGAACTGTTTGAACAGACAAACAAAGTAAAATACATCAGCGACTTTAAAGAGTATGTTTTTGAATCGTCGGTAGAAGATTTCTGTGATCTGTCCGGAGCTGATGTGGTGGTATCTACCATCCATAAGGCTAAAGGCCGGGAGTTTGACAACGTATATATGCTCATTTCCGACAATTACCAGAAAGACGACAACCTGATGCGCCGGTACTATGTAGGAATTACCCGTGCAAAAAGCAGCCTCTGCATACACACAAACGGCTATTTCTTTGACCGTTTGCCGCAAGACCGCTACTCCATTGACGAGAAGCAATATGGAATGCCCGAAGAGATTGTTCTCCAGCTTTCTCATAAGGATGTTTATCTTGACTTCTTTAAAGGAATCAAGCAAGATGTTTTGGCTTTAAGAAGCGGCGACCCTTTGCTTTGCAAAGATTCCTATTTATACCGTACATCCGGCCGTCAGCCGATAGCCAGACTGTCAGCAAAAATGCAGAAAGAACTGGCGGGATGGAAAGAGAAAGGCTATGAAGTGAAGTCAGCATCCGTCCGGTTCATCGTGGCATGGAAGTCCAAAGACGCTCCGAAAGACGAGCCGGAAACAGCCGTCCTTCTGGCTGACTTGATCCTTTCGAGTGAATGAAATTTTGCTCTGCCTCGGCTTGAGAATTGTTTTCGAGGATGTTTTTCTGTTTTTACTGAATCGGAAAATTGAAACAGGTTCTAAACAAAAAGGCATGCAATCCGTCCGGACTACACACCTTTTCCTCATCATTTATATAGAATTCATTGGTTTCCTGAATAAATAGCCACAAATGCAGTGCCTACTTTAAGTCAAACATCCGCAAGCAACCACATCTCTTGTATGCAAAAGTACAATATTCTTCATAAATAACGAAAAAAACAACAGGAAAAATATCCAATGACACCTTTAGAGCCTGCAAGAAATAGAATGCACTTCAAGATTCAGACCCGGAATACATTTCATTTATAAGATCCTCCACTCCGGGCATGTCATATGCAGAACGTTACAGCTCTATCTCTCCGTCCACAGTTCCCTGATGTTCCCATCCTCCTATCTGCACCCCGTCAAGCTTAATCTCATCGGAGGATACATTTATTTGCACAGTCAGGCTCTTTCCTCCTTCGAGCATGGCGACAGGACTGCCATCCTGAGCATGGTCAGGAATATCAATTGTCCGCGTCATTGTTCCCACGCTTACATCAAGCGTAATGTAATCCTTTTCCTGAGGTACTATAAAGAATGAAGCCCGCCTGCCTTGTCTGCTCCCGACCTCAGACAATCCCGCAGCCGTACCGTCCAATATAATCCCTTTTGTCTGATCCACGCTGCAAGAAGAAAGGGCTCTGACAGAAGTGGAAACCTGCGACAACTGTTCATCGCTCAAATCATCTGACACATATATGATTACAAGCCTGTGAAGGGCATGTCTGAAAGCCAGGTTTACTGCAGTGTTAGCATCTTTCTTCACATTTACCGCCCTGGCCAGCAGAAGATCCGTTTCTTCTGTCGGAGAAACAGTAAATGTGAATATACCATCCACTGCTGTTTCCTGCACAGGATAACAGCCGGAAAAATACACATCCCCGACATCTTCAGGCAAGTCAAGGTCTTTCCACATAAGTTCGGTAATTCCCGCAGCATAGTTTCTGCCGGCACTGACAAAACCGCTTCCAGACACGGTAACCGTAAAAATATCTCCGTGAGAGAAATTTCCTTTTCCTTCTTCATCAAGCACGGGAGCCTTGGTCAGCGCGTCAATGGATGTACGGATGTCAATCACTCCCGTCCCATCTGCTTCATCGCCGCCATCAACAGGAGTCTTCCCGCATGAAACAGACATGGTTATAATCAGGCCGGCCGCAACAGCCATAATTGAACTGTGAAATATCTTATTGCTCATGATAACTTGCCATTTATTGAATATAATCTTCTTTAATCACCACTTCAGGGAATTCTTTCTGCCAGATATCCCGTTTCAGATCCACAAGCGTTATACTGGATATGGCGTGTACGTTAGAATTTCCCATCATTACTTTCCAAAGTCCATCCCTATATCTGATCTCCTGCCGTATCAGGCGGTGATGCTGGAATTTATTGGTCCCTCCTTTAACCTCAAAGTTATAGTGGTCATTATTGTCTACATAATACAGGGCAGATACATAACCCGCATCATCAAATTCCACACCCCAAATTGTCATAACGTGCGTAACCCCTTTGCTCACGTTAGACTGAACGAAACCCAGTCCCTGCTTATTTTCCAGAGCTCCTTTGATGATCCTGCTAAGACTCTCTTTATTCATAGCGTCTTTGGGCTTGACTGCAACGTCTATGTTGTCGAATATTTCCGTAAAATATCCATTAAAATTGTCATCGATGTCAGGATCCGGAGATGATATTCCCGGAGTCCCGCAGATAAACCAGTTAATTCCAACGGCATCCGATCCCCCTCTGTTTCTGGATATGTTTCTGAAGAAATCGAAAATCCCACTGCTATCCTTATCGGAAAATCCAAAAGAAGGACGCGGATATGACGGCCATGGATTTGAACTGTACTTTGCATCATACGCCTCGATATACGGTTGATTGAGCCGTGTCCACCAATGCAGCAAATTAGATGCGCCCGCCGCCCAGCACATATTGCCGTCATGATATCCAGGACGAGATTTACTATCGTCCGGATCGTTCTTATCGCAGTCATACCATAAAAAGTCTTTCTGCCAGTTCAGATACATAACACCGGAAACTTTATACCACATACCGCTGGGAAAGTTTTCCGGAACCAGGAAACTGTACTCGGGTACAGACTCTTCATGATCTCTTGGATAATCTGGCAGGCCCGCGGTCTTGACTCCGTAGACCCAGCATGTCTTGCCACCATAGTCAGGATCTGGAGCAGGGTCAGGATCCGTACCTATATCTCCATCGGATTTGAGATGCAAATTAAGCACAGTTTCTTTTCCGCTCTCCAGAAGGCTGCTTTCTCCGATTTTCACCGGAGCTTTGTAAACGGAAGTCTTGCCGCCGGTGGATATCTCAACCCATCCTTCAGCATAGGCATCAAGACTGCCGGGAAAAAGAATAGCCGAGTATTTCCCCTCCGATTCTGACAATATGCGGGGGCTTATGTCCTTCATCGTTCCCCCAGGAATGTCTATCTGCCCAGTGGAAAGGTCAAATGAACCTTCTGTAATATTCTTCACAATAACGGTCAAGTCTTCCGGAAGCGAACCGCCGTCGCTTGAAATATGAATGGACAACTTGTGCATTCCATGAACAAACGGCATCTCTATTACATTTCCTGTCAAATCGTCCTGTTCCATGTCGATATGACTCCACAATAAATCCGATTCCTCATATCCGCTTCCTGTCTGATCCGTATCTACACTGTGGGTATGCCGGTCCGTTTCGGGCGAAACATCCTCCCTGGCCGGATAGTATGCGGAAAGACGTACGGTACCTGCCCCCAATTCGCTTTTCAGCAGTTTCGGAGTCCATTGTCCACCCTCCCTAGTCAGTATGACATGCTTTGTCTGCTTTCCGTATATATAAAGTCCTACTTTGTCACCATCGGTGAAGAACCCGCTTCCGTCATCCCCGATTTCGGCTCTTGTATCGCTATCTTCTTGCGTGAACTTTATTTCTATATACCTGTCACCCTCTGATATGCAAGCCTCAGATTTTTTGCACCCTGACAATAAAATTGGGGCAACAACCAACGCCAGAAGCAGATATTTCACTATAATCCGTATGCTATTCATTTCACGAACGATTAAATTTGACTGCAAAAGTAGTGAAAAACCATAAAAGAAATGATATGGGCTGAATAAATTCCACAGACAATGCGGAAAAGATATCAATAAAAAGATAATGGAAAGGGCGGCATATGAAGTTAAGGATGAACGATACAGACTTTGCATTGAAACTATTGAATCCAGTTCCATTTACACAAAATTTTGGACAATGTCATTATTTCTGAAGAAGATACCGAGAAACACCATATCGCATATTTGGTATTCTTACGGCTTTTAACTATACTAATTTTGAAAATTGAAGATGATTTATGGTACGCAACAAAAGCCTTTGTTACAGGGATATCATCAACCCTATAAACGCAAAAATCGTGCAGCTCTGGTGAGTTGCACGATTTTGCTTGCGATTTAGTATGTATTTACTTATCGGAATCATTTGACTTCCTCAAACATAACACACTATGAATATCAGCTATTTATAATTTCATGGTACAAATATGAATTATTTTAGTAGTCATATATTGAAAAGCAAGAGTAAAAAGAGATATTTCCATGGTAAAAGAAAGATTTATGATTATTTAACCGTGCATTTTGTATTTGCAGATGTTTTCATTTGATGTCGGATATTTGCACTTGTTTTGCTCTTCTTTTCACAAAACGCATAAAACGAAGATATTGCATCTTTTTCGCTTATTTTTGACTTTCGTTTTTTATGGAAATACGTTATACTTTTGCAAAGTAATCATAGACAAAAATAATTATGAAGCAAAGGCAACATATATTCCAATCTTGGGCGATAGAAGTAGTAACGGTGCTTCTGGCGTCCACAATATCATTCCCTGTGAGTGATGCTTTGGACGTGCAGCTAAGCATTCTCCCTTTTATCATGGTAGCTTGTTATGTTGCTCTAAAACTCATTTACCATTTATGCCTCTCTCTGTCGGCACGTATAATATCTCTTGCTTCTTTATTCTGCCATAAGCCTACGAAATCTAACCGACAAACTAAAGGTGATAGCACTTTAGCAACTGCTATATCTATGGTTGGCAATGACGATATTCAAATGAAACGGATAGAGTTATTCCATTATGAGTACCTGCATGAGGAACGACAATATCTACAGCAAAAAGAAAAAGAAGAAGATGAAAAGCTACAAGCCGTATTGCAATACACCCGAAATACATTTAGGCAATTTGATTTTAGCGAAGAAGAAATCTTCCAAATCTGCGAATGCGTCCGATACTTTGTCACCAATCGGAAAGCTCTTAGCGTAAACATCCACATCAAACGACGTACAACAGTTACACAAATCTCACTAAAGAATTTTGCTTGGAACATTGCTTTTCAATACAACATCAGTCGGGATATCACGGCACAGTTCGTCATGCAGACATTCTACGAATGGTTTGCCAATTCTACCCTTGATACAATCAGAAAGAATTTGCGAACAACGACTGGGAAACATAAGATTGAGATTGATGAAAATATCATTTCTATTGTTCGTAATTCATAACTCGCTATGCTCTAAATCAGCTATATAACATTAAATATTTGATCTCAGGATATATTTATCGCGTAAAATCACTATATTTGCATCAAAAGCATTATATTGGCAATATGGAAGATTTGAATCAATTAAAGCTCGTATTGGTTAAAAAGAAGAGAACCAATAAATGGTTGGCTGAACAGTTGGGCGTGAACCAAACAACTGTTTCCAAGTGGTGTACCAATACAACCCAGCCTGATTTGGCAACGCTGAAACGTATATCGGAGTTGCTGGAGGTTAGTGTGAGCGAGATTATCAACTTTGAATAAGATGTACGATTATGGGCAATACCAAATTTAATGAGAATACCAGAGTACAAGTTCCGGCAGCACTCCATCTGTGCAAGTTGGGGTATACTTATTTGGATAACATCTGTGCCTATGACACAAAGACAAATATCTTGATTGACATTTTCTTGAATGCAGTTAAACGTCTTAATCCCGGATTGTCAGGCTCGGAGGCATCACTATTGTATGCCAAAATCGTGAATATTGCCAATAACGATGATTTGGGACGTGAATTTTACCAGTTGCTTTCAGCAAACAGCGGTACGAAACTTATTGATTTTGAAAATCCCGAAAACAACGATTGGCATGTAACTACGGAATTTACTTGTGAGAATGAAGATACCGAAGATGAGTTTCGCCCCGACATCACCTGTTTTGTAAATGGTCTTCCTCTTGTTTTCATCGAGGTTAAAAAACCGAACAACCGTGAAGGTATTTTGGCGGAGAGAGAGCGTATTAACAAACGAATGAGCAAGTCGTGCTTCCGCCGTTTCTTCAACATCACCCAACTGATGATTTTCTCCAACAACCAAGAGTATGACACCGACAGTCGTGTACCTATACAAGGGGCATTTTATTGCTGCACGGCTAAAGAGAAGGCGTTTTTCAACGTATTCCGTGAAGAGGACAAACGGTACGTATCAGATTATCCTTATCAATATATCACTGATGAAATGGAGAATAAGGTGCTAAAGCATCGCAACTGCGTGGTCATTAAAAACTTACAAGAATACCAGACCAATAAAGCTGTAACCACGCCAACAAACCGCATTCTCACCTCTATGCTGAGCAAAGAGAGATTTTTATTCCTTTTACGTTATGGGTTCGCATACGTGGAACGCAAAATCGAATTGGATGACGGCACACAGGGTTCTCAATTACAAAAACATGTAATGCGATATCAGCAGTTGTTCGCTTCGTATGCCATCCGCAACGCCTTGACAAGAGGTGTGAAAAGCGGTATCATTTGGCATACGCAAGGCAGCGGAAAGACTGCACTCGCCTATTACAGCGTGAAAAGTCTAACTGACTATTTTGCACAGCGTAATGTGGTGGCAAAGTTCTATTTCATAGTTGATCGTATCGACTTGATGGAACAAGCTACGGATGAATTTGCCGCCCGTGGGCTTGTAGTCCACAACGCCAAGAGCCGCAAGGAACTGATGGATGATATAGCCAATCGGGAAGTAACAGACAATGATGAGGGAAAGCCTGAAATCATGGTGGTCAATATCCAAAAGTTCAAAGAGGACAAAACCAAGGTGATGGTTGACGATAGTTACAGCACCAATCTACAGCGTATCTTCTTCGTTGATGAAGCACACCGAGGGTATAACCCACAAGGCAGCTTCTTGGCAAACCTTTTGGAAGCAGACCAAAGCGCAGTCAAAATCGCATTGACAGGAACGCCGTTGCTAAAAGAAGAACGCGAATCGTGGCGCGTGTTTGGCGACTATATCCACACTTACTATTACGACAAGTCCATTGCCGATGGCTACACCTGCAAGCTGATGCGCGAACCTGTCGAAACTGTTTACAAGGAAAAGATTGAAAACATCCTCAACCAGCTGGCCGGTAATGTGGAAGTTAAGAAGTCCGACATCGACCGTAATCAAATCATGGAACATGAAAGCTACCTGAATGCTCTGTTGGACTACATCATATCTGACTTCCGCCGCTTCCGAAAAGAACAAAATGATGAAACAGTGGGCGCAATGATAGTATGTCGAACAAATCCACAAGCAAGAGAGCTATACCGTCTTTGGCAGGAACGTTTCAATATTGCAAGTAAGGTAAGCCAATACCAAGAGCAACAAATGTTCATGGCGGCAGAACCTATGCTCCAATATGGGTACTACAAACCACTTACAGCATCGCTCATTTTGCATGACGAGGGCGACAAGCAGGAACGCAAGGAGTATATCGAAGGTTTCAAGAAGTTACAAGAGATAGATGTCCTCATTGTCAACAAGATGCTTCTTACTGGCTTTGACGCGCCCCGTTTGAAGAAATTATATTTAGGTCGTTCACTCGATGGTCATGATTTGCTGCAAGCCCTTACAAGGGTAAACCGCCCTTATCATGATTTCAAATATGGATATGTGGTGGACTTTGTGGACATTAAAGAAAACTTTGATGCAACCAATGACCGTTATCTGCGAGAACTTAACCGCACTTCGGACGAATCCGACAATACGCATACCGAAAATATTGCAAACGATATATTGGTCAGCAAAGGGGATGTAGAAGCCAAGATAAAAGAGATAAAGAGTGTACTTTTCAATTTTACCATTGATGATGTAGAGGAGTTCCGTAAGCAAATAGACGAAATAGAGAACAAAGACAGTCTGTACGAGTTACGCAACACACTCGCCGATGCCAAAGCTATAATCAATCAAGTACGTTCTTTTGGCGATAAAGAAACCAAAGAAAAACTTGCTTCACTCCCTATGGGAAGAATACCCTCTCTTATCACAGAGGTCACCCACCGCATTGAGCGCATCAATCTTTTTGAAAGCACAGAGCACAAGGCTGATGTTTCCGGCATCGTCAATGTGGCTCTTTCGGAATTAGAATTCGAATTCAAGAAAGGAATACCCGAAGAGTTGCGGATTGTTGTCAATGACATTCGGGAGCGTTGCGAGCGAGTACAATCGGAGTTTGAAGCAAACTTCGATACAAGGGAAGAACGGTACGTTATCCTCGCCGATGAGTTCCGTGAGTATTTCCGCAAGAAAGGATTTGTACCACAAAGTACCGAGGATGCCAAGGCAAGCATTCAATATATGGACGAGGTGATGAAGAAGATACGCGAAATCAACCGCCGCAATAACATCCTTAAACGCAAGTATAAGGGGGATGAGCGTTTTGTCCGTATTCATAAACGCATTGAGGAGCAGAACCAGAAACGTGAACGTCCCATCATATCGGCACACGAATACGAGATAGCCGAGAATTTGGCAAAGATGAAAGACGAGATTGACAGACGGCTGTTCCTTGACATCAACATTCTTGACAATGAGCCTGCATTTGGCCAGGATGTGTTGTCGATTATAGGCAAGGAGCTGATAGCGATGAAGATACGGGCAGATATCAAAGACCGCAAGTATCTGAGCAACTTGATAACAACAGAATATTTACAACAACGCAATTACGCTTATTAAATATATGGGTAATATCAATATATCAGAGGCTACAATAGCCCTTATCGATTCTCTTAAAAGCACCACCGGGGCTTTTGGCTTGGCTGGAACAGGAAGTGAGTACAAGATTGTGACTGAAATGTTCCTATATAAGTTCTTCAATGACAAGTTTGGCTATGAAGCCAAGCGCGACCCGATGTATGGGGAACGCTTGTCAAAAGCAGAGAAATGGGATGCCGAGTATGACACATTTACCGAAGAGGAAGTGGAAGATTTGTTCAGCTATCTGCCACATTCTGTGCCACGTTTGAAGCCCGAACATACGTTATCGCATCTTTATAATTCTGCCACAAAGGGCGATTTCTCCACTTTGCTCGATGCCACATTGGTAGATATTGCCTCGCTCAATGCCGAAACATTCTCTGTCACCACATCAGGTAAGAGCAAAGTCAATATCTTCTTTCCACTGACAACCTATGTTACCGATACGCAGAAACGTGACGAGTTTGCCAAATCGCTGATGCGCAATGTGGCTTCATTCAACTTCGAAAATGTCTTTGACGAGAAATACGATTTCTTCTCACGTATTTTCGAGCATCTATTAAAGGGGTTCAACAATGCAGGAGGCGGAAAATATGCCGAATATTACACACCACGCGCTATTGCCCAAGTAATGGCACGCCTGTTAGTTGGCAAAAACACCGACTTGCGCGGCGTAACCTGTTATGACCCTTCGGCTGGAACAGGCACATTGCTTATGGCACTGGCACATCAAATAGGCGAAGAACGATGTACTATCTTCTCACAGGACATTTCAGAAAAGTCCTCGGAAATGCTTCGCTTGAATTTGATTCTTAATAACTTTGCAGCCTCGCTGCCCAATGTCGTGCAAGGCAATACACTCACAGAGCCGTCACACAAGGAAAGCAACGGCGTATTGCGCAAATTTGATTTCATAGTTTCTAATCCACCGTTCAAACTTGACTTTCCCGAATACCGCGACACATTAGCATCCGACACCATCCGCTTTTGGGCGGGAGTGCCCAACGCAGTGAAAAAGGTTGACCCGATGAAGCCCAAAATGGCCATCTACACCTGCTTCATACAACACGTACTTAACTCTTTGAAGCCATCAGGCAAGGCTGCCATTGTCATCCCCACTGGCTTTATCACAGCCAAAAGCGGTGTGGAGAAGCGTATCTTACAGCGAGTTGTGGACGAGCGATGGGTGTATGGCGTAGTTTCCATGCCAAGCAATGTATTCGCTACGACTGGAACCAACGTATCGGTTATCTTCTTTGACAAATCGGCCAATCACGACAAGGTTATCTTGATTGATGCCAGTAAATTAGGCGAAGAATATAAAGAGGGGAACAATCAAAAACGCCGCCTCCGTGACTTTGAAATAGACCAAATAGTCAACACATTCCAAAACAAGGAGGCTGTAGATGATTTCTCTGTAGCCGTGACTTACGACGAGATCAAAGAGAAAGGTTACAGTCTTTCAGCTGGGCAGTATTTCGACATCAAGATTGACTATGTGGATATAACAGAGGAAGAATTTAGTGCTAGAATGGATGAATATAAACGGACGCTCGCTGAACAATTTGCCGAAAGCCGCCGACTGGAGACAGAGATAATGAGACAACTTGACAGCTTGCAATTTAATGATATTAAGAAATAAGCATCATGGCAAACGAAATACAATTTCTACTTTACAATATGCCCGAAGAAGAGGGCAAAGTGC
Organism: Bacteroidales bacterium SW299; assembly: GCA_019550975.1. GTDB lineage: Bacteria > Bacteroidota > Bacteroidia > Bacteroidales > Bacteroidaceae > Phocaeicola > Phocaeicola excrementipullorum. Next base: position 121,224 of record SDWH01000010.1, read on the forward strand.
AGGTCGTTATCAAAGATGATACGATTTGGTGTACCCAAAAGGCAATGGCTCAACTTTTTGATATCGATAAATCGGGTATCAGCCGTCACATTGCCAACATATACAAAGACGGTGAATTATCTCCCGATACGACAGTTGCAAAAATTGCAACCGTCGTGAACAGAGGTATAAGAGGAGAGGTTGAAGAGCTTGTCGACTTCTACAACCTCGACATGATTATCTCCGTCGGATATCGTGTAAATTCCACAAAAGCCACCCGTTTCCGCCAATGGGCGACAAAGATACTGAATGAATATATTCGTAAAGGTTTCGTATTGGATGATGACAGGTTGAAGCAAGGAACGGCTGTGTTCGGCAAGGACTATTTCCGAGAGTTGCTTGAAAGGGTACGTTCCATTCGTGCGAGTGAACGGCGCATCTGGCAACAGATTACGGATATTTACGCCGAATGCAGTACAGACTATGACCGTAACTCTCCGACAACAAAAGAGTTTTACGCAATGGTGCAAAATCGCTTCCACTATGCGATTACCGGGCAGACGGCAGCAGAAATCATTTATACAAAGGCTGACCATACCAAAGAACACATGGGGCTGACCACGTGGAAGAACTCTCCCAAAGGACGAATACTCAAATCGGATGTATCAATTGCAAAGAATTATTTGGACGAGAAACAAATCCGACAACTGGAGCGCACAGTAACCTCTTATTTTGACTATATAGAAAATCAAATTGAGCGTCAAAATCCTTTCACAATGGAGCAATTTGCCGCAAGCGTAAACAAGTTCCTGACGTTCAATGATTATAAAATCTTGCCTGACAAAGGGCGTATATCCTCAGCACAAGCAAAAGCAAAGGCTGAAAGTGAGTATGACATATTCAATCGTACACAACGCATAGATTCCGACTTTGACAAGGAAGTCAATAATATGCTGGGAAAATGACGAATAACCATCATTCGCTCCAAATTGGTAATTGCAATTACCGATTCTATACCTATTCCAGTTTAATACATTCATACATGTTGGATTATCGGAAAGAGTATGACCCAGAAAGTTTGAAAGGAACGGAATATGAGTATCTATTACATGACGACAGTAGCGAATTAGTAATATAAGAAATATGAAAATTAGAGATATTGTAACTTTGGTTTCTAAATCTGTTGTTCCAAAATCAGGAACAACTTACCATCTATATAGTTTACCATCTTTTGATGAAGGGCAAAAGTACAAGATTATAGATGGTGAACGAATACAAAGCAACAAGTTTGTCGTTCCAAACAAATGCATACTCTTTAACAAACTGAATGTCCGCTTTAAAAGAGTATGGAGAATTGCCAATGCAGATATAAACAAATTATGCTCAACAGAGTTTCTTCCTCTTATTGTCAATGAGGCAAAGGTGGATTATCAGTATTGCTATTATTTGTTTATATCTGATAGGATTACAAATTATTTATGTGGTCAGAATACTAATACTTCAGGAAGCCATAAGAGAATAGATCCTGAAGATTTCCTCAATATAGATATTGTATTACCAGAGATTTCTATACAAAAGCATATTGGGAGATTCCTATATGACATTGACCGAAAGATAGCTCTTAACCGTTCGATAAATGATAATTTACCGATGCTTGGCCGTTCATTAGCAAAGGCAGAAGTTCATCTCGCTGCTTAGTAAGTGCTGTGATTTCTTTTTTAAGTATAAGCTGTTTATCTGCTATTCCATTTTGTAATTCAATCCATTGTTTATAAGCATTTTTGGCTCCAGCAATAAGAATTGGAAATTTACATAGGTCATCCCTTGAAACTTCTTTGAAGGTCGTGCCAGAACCTAATTGCTCTATCTGCTTGATATGATGTTTTATGTAATAGTACAAAAAAATGGAATCTTCCATATTCTTGGGAATAAAGCTCTTGAAACCTTGATTTGTACAAACATCATGTTTTGCGATAGACACAAGACCAATTGGAGCACGACTTGACATAAGTACAGAGTTTACTGGAAGCATACTTGTACTGCAAGAATCAAAGCCTTGTTTGGTTATATTTCGTTCGCCTTGGTACACGAATTTTGATTGTTGGTCTGATAAATCCTTTGGAGTTATCCACACAATATCACCTCCGTAATTTGCTTCATCAGCAGTTGAAGGTGTTGCACCATTCTTGATTTCAGCAAAGTCTATTAGGTTTTTAACTTGCCAATCAATAGGGATTTCTCGCTTTAATCGTTTATTGTAGACCATTTTACCACCGCTTGACTTATAAGGTCGTCCGTTCTCATCGGGAAAGTCGAACTGCACAAACCAGTAGTCGTAAAGCTGCTTTGCTATCTTCTCTAAATTATCATTTATCTGACGATTGATACAGATTTTGTTCTCAATTGAACTCAAAATCTTAGAAATCTGATTTTGATGAGATATTGGATAATGTTCTATTTGAATTGCAGATAGAGCATTATCTATTTGTAAATTTTTGATTCCAGAAGTTTTCCCTTCAAAATTGAAAAATACCCCAGCATTATAAATGTTTTGCCAATATTGGTAAACAAAATATGGATTCCAGCCATCTTTGACGCGGAAAGCCGTACAAAAGTTGGAGCAAACTACTTGGCCTTTAGCTTTTATAAGTTCCTCCGAAATGAAAACTGCCCTACCTGTGGACTGTGTAGGGCTGCCACCAGATTTCTCTACGACAATATCACCAGATTGCAGCAATCTGTTTTCCAAACTTTTATCTGAAATATAACGCAGCGGAATGTTGGAAAAATCGTTATTAGAAATAGACACAATATCAGCCCCTCTAACACAGTAAACTGCATTAGGAGTCTCTTCAGTTGGTTCCTCACTGCCCCAATCGCCAGAGATAAAAGTTTTTATTATGTCAGCAATTATCATTTATATCAGCTTTTTATTTGCAAAACTACTCAAAATATATGAGAATCTTACGCTTAAAACTGATTAAGTGACAAAGCTAACATAAAAAGAAGCCTATACGGACGCTGTATTATCCGATATACTTTCTGTGAGCCATCTTCACATTGTTCTGATTAACCATCGCATAGTGCAAGGTAGTGTCTATCTTGACGTGACCGAGCAATCGTTGCACTTGCTCTATAGGCATCCCTTTGTCAATGGCCATAGTTGCCAATGTGCGCCGGAACTTGTGAGGATGCACTTTGGTGATATTCACTTTGCGGCCAAGCATACGCAAACGCACTTCCACGCCACTAATCGAAAGCCGGGAATGGGGATTTGAGAGCGATACGAACAACGCAGGATTATCATCCGTGCGACTACTCAAGTAATTCTGTAAGTGAATTTTGGTTCGGGCATTGAAATATACTTCACGTTCCTTATTCCCCTTTCCAAACACAACACATTGCCGTTCATGGAAATCAATATCTTCACGATTAAGGTTGACTAACTCGCCCACACGCATACCTGTACTGGCCAGCAAATCAATCATGGCGATGTCACGAATTTCTTGGCAACTGTCACGCAGCACTTCCATATTCTCATCAGTCAGAACTTCTTTCACAAGGCTTTCCGTGCGCACCCGATGAATACGGCGCACAGGGCTTTTCACAATAAAATCTTCATCTTCAAGCCATGCGAAGAATGATGAAAAGATGCGCCGCATATTGTCAATGGTTACCCGACTGACTTTCCGTTGCTCTTGATAGTCGGATAGATAGTTGCGTATATCGTTAGTTGTAACATCGCACACGGGCTTGCGAACAGCCACAAATAGCGTGTCTATGGTAGATTGATAATAGCCGATTGTCTTTTCTGAGCAACCCTCTATCTTCTTTGCCGATAAATATGTCTGCAAGAGTTCTGCATTGGCTTTTGCTTGTTGTTCTTCTTCACTGATAGGTTTTACAACTTCGTATTCAGATAGTTCCTGTATAAGAACTACCTCTAACTGTTTTGTTTGTTCTCCCGATAAAAAAGGAGCAACACCGTTTATAACGGCTTGGATGATTGTTTGCTTCATGTTCTGTACTATTTGAATTTATACCCATATAATATAGTAACAGAGCAAGGGAGGGCGTTATAACCCTCCCATTTCATAAAGTGGAAGTTAGTCCCCGTTCCAATATTTTTCGCATTCTGGACAATAAATTGTACCCTCTTCTGCGTAAAACACTTGTCCACAGCATTCGCAGACTACTTTGACCAATTTCGATTTCCAAACAAAATTCTTCATATCACTTGAATTTAAAAATTAAAAATCATATATGAATACTTCTGATATACAGAAAAAGTTTATTACCCTCTGCGCTAAATGATAATTTACCGATGCTTGGCCGTTCATCAAGAGAGGTAGAAGCTCGTCACGCTGCTTAGTCAAGTTCATAATCTCTTGGCAATTTCTTACTATTGTATCAAAGATTGGGCATAGCCTTTTTTCCAACTCATTTGCAATATCAACATCTTGAGGCAATGCAATGGTACTTTGTTTCAAATGGTCTTGGGTGATATGTCCCATTGTTGTCTTTCGGGCTTCCGTCATTCGCTTAAAGTTTCCGATATAGTCTATTAGCTGATAAAAGTAAAATGAGCGAGGAAACCCATTTTTCGACGTTACCTTAAAGATATGTTGATTAAGCCCACCATTGCCATAAGCCCACAACATAACCTCTAATGATGCAGACCATGAAAACAGAACATCGCCATCATAGACTTTAACAGATTCCGGGATATCCGATCTTACCCACTCTGTTTCAGAAGATAAGCCATCGTGCATTTCCTTTATCTTAATAACAGGTAGTTTATTATCATCTATCGGCCTGAATCTTTGGCAAGCTAAACCATTAGTGTATTCGGCTATATCCAACAATGTACCACAATACCATCCTTTTGGAATTTTGCGTTTTAATTTCTCATTCCAAACCATTTCACCACCACTCGACTTATAAGGCCGTCCGTTCTCATCGGGAAAGTCGAACTGCACAAACCAGTAGTCGTAAAGCTGCTTCGCTATCTTCTCTAAATTATCATTTATTGGAATGGGGTATCGCATTTTTATGTCTTGATATGCACATAGAGTATGACAAGGGCATTATACAAAAGGAAGCAAACGAGCAAAACTTTCACCCACTTGTCCGACAGCCATATTCCTTTACTCTTTTCTAGCATACGAGCAATCCGCTTTTCGTGTTTCTTTTGCAATTCAAGCTGATTGTCACGATGAGCCATAAGTTGCCGACCGACTTCCACGACAAAGTTCGTACAAATGTTGTTTAAAGATTTTAGAGTTTTGGGATGTACTTGAGCACCGATTTTCTTCGCCTGCATTTCATGAACAGAGGAATTGAATTTTGAAACAATGCTTTCCATACGGTCAATAGCGGCATTGAGCGCAGTGGTTGTCTGTTTCAGTTCCGCTATATTTTCAGTAAAGCCGTGTTCTACCTGCAATATCTTACTCTCATTGTCGGAACTTTCTATAAGACCTTCAATGTCTATTTTATCGGATTTTCCCTTTCCTATTCCCATATTCATTTAGATTTTGAGTGAAACTATTATCTGTGTAAACCTCTCCTGCGCTTGTAAAGGTGATTAGCCATTTGAGCGCATCGCTTTGCCCATTCACGTTCGTCTTCATCTTTTTTATCTTTTCCCCAACCGCTCATGTCGGAACCTCCGCCGCCACTGGACGCAGCCATGCTCGTTGCACCGTCAAGGTATTCGGCAAAAAGGAGCAAGGCGGTTTTCTGTATATCTTCAATGGTCGTAAAGGGATTATCATCCGGCACAGAACATTCCTTACAGATGATTTCGTCCACTTCTTCCGGTATGGCCACATGGTAATGGTGGTATTCATCCGTGGAAATGTCGTAGTGCTTAATAACTGGAGCCGGACGGTTTGTCTGTGGCATTTCAGTCGAAACGGTAGCTGGCCGTATTTCCTGTTCGGTATTTGGGATTACCGAAGATTTCCGCTCTCCATGAAGCCTTGCCCATGTCGCTTCTATCTTTGACGGCATGAGATGTCGGCCTTTGCCGAGAATGGAGGATTTATAACTGGAGTTGCCCGAAAGGACAGAATAACCTCGTACATTCCCCTTGTCATCCTCTTGCAAGTGTATGCCGTAGCCGTGCGCTTTTAGTCCGGTTTCGTAGCCTGGCCAACTGAAATTCGGTAAGGAACGAAGTACGTCCATGCAAGTGTTAGTTATCTCCTGTCTGCGTTTCTCGTAGATGTCTTCCGGCTGTACCCATCCCCGCCGCTCATTGATAATGTACGCAGCCGACATTGCCCGTTCCGCTATCAGATGGTCATCGTTGACCTTTCCGTCCATATCCACACGGTTCACATCTATGTGCAGATGAGGTATGCCACTTTTCGCATCATGGTGGAGTGCAACCACATACTGGCTGTTCTTTACGTTGGTGGATTTCGCACTGGTACGTTTAGTCTTTTTCGAGAGATCTATAGAATCGAATAGTTGGATGTACTCGTTTGCTAATCTTACCCAATCGTCCAACGTCCAGCCTGCGGATTCTTCCTTAGTTGGGGATATTTCCATTCTTATCACATTCCGTTTGAGCGGTCTGCCTTTGTTGATTGTACTGGCAAATTCTTTTTGTTTGAGTACCATGCGCTGATACATGGCTTCAGCCGATATATCATCGGGCAAGAAGTTCACTTTCACTATTTCGGCCTTGTCCTTGTTGACCGAATAGCGGACGGCGTTTCCGCCGTGGCTTATGGTGGCCGCTTTTGCTATCATTTGGCTGGGTATTTATTGGGTGATGTATTCCTGAATTTCGTTCCAACGGGCTATAAGTGGAACAGCGGCACGCATCCACTGCTCCACGAAACGGGTGTCTGCGAAGTATTGTGCCCGCTTGCTACTCTGTATGGACTTGACGGCTGTAGCTATGCGCATTAGCTCACCCCGTGCATCGGACAGACTGCAAAGAGCTTCCACTTCCTTTTCAGTCAGCCGCTGCCTCGGTCGCTGCCCCAAAGCGCATTTACGGATGTAGTCGCTCAAAGTCAAGCCGCAGGTATTGGCAAGTTCCACGACTTTTGCGTATTCCTTTACGGTCACTCTAGCCTCCAGCCGCTTTGTGCGCCTTATAGCCCCTTTCTTTTCGTCCTTGTTTTCTTTCGTTGTTGTCATATCTAATAATTTATAATAAGGTGATACGATAAAATAAAACTGGTCAGCCCGGTGCGAGCTTGCGAGCGGCTGTAACGGCTTATGTTGCATGAAAGCGCGGAGCGGTTTTGTGCGACATAGGCAATTCTTGTAACAGTCCTGACACGAACTTTGGATACGCCATAACCCGTAAAGTGGACGGTTGGTCCGAAGTCTTTATAAACGTCTAAAACAAACGTACTCCGCCACATTCATTCTTCAAAAAACTGCTTTCGACCGCATTGTTAGTACAAGCCCCAAATCCCCCATAAACCAATGCTTTTCTAAAAGGCCACGAATTGAAGCGTAAAAGGCCATGTCTCGCATTGCAAAAAGCCATCTTTTGAAAGCCAATACACGTCATTTCGCAACGGTCTCGGTTTCATCAGGTTTCACGCTCCGTCTCCGTCATGAACATTATTGTCCGAAATAAGGGATAAAGACGGCTGTCCACTGTTGCAACAGGCGGAGGTGACCGACTTTTCAATTCCATCATTTGACACATCGGCAGCGGTACCATCTTTATCTATGCCATTGTCGCCAATCTCTCCGACACAGTGGTACCGCTCTCTCATGCTCACATAATGCGGATTGAGTATCTTTTGATTGTCCGCATACCATGCCGACACACAATGCACAGTGTGTATGCTTGTGCGGTTGGTCTGCTCGGATGTGACAATCCCCAACTCGGCCATCTTGTCAAGCAGCCTCGAAACGGTCTTCTTGTCATAGCCTAAGCGGGTGGCCAATTCCACTTCCGAAAGGGCAGCTTGCCCGATATGCAATGTAATGGCAAAGCCTTTCTTCTCGTACTTTGTCTCTTTGATGACCGCAGCGTCAATGAGGCATTTCAATACCTTCATGCGGTCGATACCGTACTTGCTTCCTGCCAGAAAATCAAGCTGGCTGTCGGAAAGCACTATGCAATAATAAACGTCTTTTTTCATCTTCATTTTTATTTATTGTTCAACTAACTCTAAATGAAATTGGTCAATGAGCGTTTGCAAACTCGGACATCGCTTTATCATCTTTTGAAGCGTCATCATGGGAGTGTCTGCCATCAGCAGAAAGTCGGCTATGTCCAATCCTTTCTCCCTCTGTTCGTCTGTAGCGCACTGCTCCAGTTTTTCACTGAAAACCACTTTTGAGCAAACGGAAGAAAGCGACTGCGCTTTCTCTTTCCAAACCTCCTTCGCTCCCAAATCAGGACAAAGTATAACGGCACGGTTCTTCAACACGGCAACGGTGTCTGCCTTGAAACAGCCGTGTATTCCTCCGGTCGCCAGCCAAACAAAGTCAGGCATGAAGTGGCTGGCCACTAAAGCGGATTTCTCACTCTCCACAATGGCTACAGCTTTTGTCGGGAAATCGGCCAATAGATGTTCGCCAAACAAGCATTGTTTCATGTTGAAGTGTTCAAGTCCCAATTCCGTATGCACCCAACCCACATAGCTTCTCGGCTCTTTTACTCGATGTCCTGTCGCCGGATTATACAGCATAATCTTTCCAGCCCGCACTTTCCCTTGTCGGTCAATTTGCCAGAACACCGTAGAGCCTCCCCATTTCTTGGATGTCCCGACACAGTATAATTTGAATAGCCGGGATGTTTCTTTCTCACCAAATATGCTCGAAAGAAAGACGAATAACGGATTCCGTTCGTAGTTGGCAAGCGAGCGGCGCATAATGTCACGGTCTATGTAATCTGTTGGCTTGGGCTGCACTATTTTTACCTGTGGCTTCCACGATTTTCTTTCTTCCAATATGATGGGATTATCTTTGAAATAATCCGATGGCTTATAATGGTATTGGCACGAATGTTCATGGTCGCACCTGCCTACATAATCGGGGAAGTCAATCTGACCTTCGGTATCGATATACTTGACGAAACATTGCTTCTTTCCGCATTTAGGACAAGTCAGCTTAGAGCCTCGCTTGTATTTTTGGAGCGTAAATCGGTATTCTGTCATAGTTCCTCCTCATTTTATAAATGCAGTTCATGCAGTTTGCAGTTGTTGCAGTTTTGCAGGATATACATGTCCTCTGAACTGCAAACTGCAAATACTGCAAGGTGCAAATGGTATAGCTTATTGCAGTTTTTCATATTCTCCTCTCTTGATTTTCCTGATTACCTTGCTTGTTGTGAGATTGACCAACATATACATCACCGACCTTTCAGACAGGCCGACTTCTTTTCCGGCTTGAATGGCCTCGGCGGTGGAAAACAAGGTAGGTACGTTGTCAAGCAATTCTTTCTTTTGCGGTTCTATGCTCTCCATCAACATGAATTTTTGTATGTTTGAATAACAGTCTTCAAAATAAGAACTTAGTCTGATGGCCGACTTAATGGAATCTATATCCACGAAATCTTTGTGCACTTCGCCACAAGCCCATCGGAGTATCTGAAAGACCAAAGCCAACCGTGCTGCAATCATAGGTGTTTTCATTACCCGACTATCAACCAAGCCGTCATCCTTGATTTGATTTACTTTATGGATTAGACCATTGCGCCAGTTGGTAAAATAGGCACCAGCCTCTGGAGAAAAATTCAGTACGTTCTGTAAAGCGTAGTCGTTGTTCTCATCCGTTATGAAACAAATCTCGCAAATACGGTTGATTACATCTTCCCACAAGGCAGAATACTTCTCAAACGATGAAGCAGTGGAATCTTCGTCAATCGGCCAGTCTGATATTTCCTGTGATGAGGGATAAACGAAGATTATTCTATCCAACAGTCCATTGTCCTTGTACCCCTTATCGACCAGTTCATGCACACGGGTAGTCTGCATCGTGCCGACTATGTTTATAAAAGGCTGCTCAATGTGAATGGGTATCGGCATACTGCACCTCGACACATCAAGGGGCTTACCACTGAAAGCAGTCAAGAGCTGTTCTATCAGTTGCCCCTTGTTGTATTGGTTCACAGCATTGAACATTCCCATTATTTCATCCACATACACGGTTACCCCTCTTGGATTGTCGTTAAGCGCACGAATAAGAGCTTCAGGGGTGAAGTCCGAAATGATTATCCGCTTCAAAATCGGCTTGGGCGGCAATGACGGCCTTTCATCTTTCTTGCCCTTCTGATTTTCCAATATAGAATTGTAGTTTTCCATATCTATTTTGAATTGCTTAATGACTTTAGCGTCACGTTTACGAATGGGGCGAAAAGCAAAGTCAAGTGGAGGAGTCTTACCCATGCCTGGTCTTCCGACCAATATCATGTATAGGATAGGACTGCTAACCCAGCCACCACGAATTCGGATGTTGACTGCATTGCCGATGGCCGTTGATGCTGCCGCAATAAGGGATGCCATCGTGTACTCAATGGAATAGTTCTCTTGCCGTGCCAATGCCAGAACCATGTCCTGCAACTTGGCAGGAAATACATCCAAAGGTATCTTGTTTTCAATGACACCCTCGAACTCCATTCTGATGCTGTTGCACAAGTCAAGTGAATCCATTAGAACGGTCTGTTTCGTTTGGCATTAATGAATTGTGTAGCTTCTTCCGCCAGTTCCTTCTGCGATTTCCGCTTGCCGTCATGAAGCCATGCGTCAATCTCCGATTTGAGGAACATGATGCGCTTACCTCTCTTATGAAACGGAATCTGGTGGCAGCTCGTCCATCCGTAAACGGTCTGCTCCGCCGGATGGCTGGGCAAGTATTCGCACAGTTCTTTCAGGTTCATCCACTGGTCGGCAGGCCGTACTTGTGGAATGTTGTTCAGACCGTCAATCTTGGAATCAAGTTTATTCAACTTATCCATCATCCATGACATTGCCTTAGGTAAATCTTCAAATGTAATGTTCTTGTCTTCCATATCATTATCAGTTGATTTTGCCGCAAAGTAACGGCAAATCCCAATACTGATTTATGGGTGACAAATATCACCTAAAGAAACATCAGCAGGTCATAAGAATCACAAACGATATGTGTTGATTCTCAGTGGATATAATGACAAATTCCATTATTAGATTTTTTCGCTTATACCTCTCGACATAAGGGAATCATCATTGAATCATAAGGTTGTGAAGATAAAAATGCGGAGAAACAGAAAGCCATCCACATGAAAATGCAGATGGCTAGTGATATAGATTGAATAAAGTCGAGTTTTATTCAATTACTTGGAAAATGACATTGTTATTTAACTTTGTCTGCTCAATACCCTTTAGACCTATTCAAATT
>SDWH01000011.1 GCA_019550975.1 Bacteroidales bacterium SW299
CGGCGTTTCAATTGCTGTCTGTCCGTATCACCCTGAAGCCGACATTGGCATAACTTTGCGAACCATTTCTGGCATCATCAGACTTTTCGCTGCGGCAATCATCCCGCTTGGAATCCCAACTGCCTCCTTTGATTATGTACAGTCCATTGTTATCTGTTGATGAGGTCCATTCCCAGCAGTTGCCCCAAAAGTCAATGCCGCCGCAAGCTCCTTTGCTTTGCGCATAAGCATTTACAGCTGTTAATCCGGATTCTGCATGACCGGAATTCATGGAAACATCCTTGGGCATGTGTCCGGCGGCAAGCACCCATTCTTCTTCGGTAGGCAGGCGATAGTTGTGTCCACTGTCTTTTGTAGAGAGCCAGTTGCAATAGGCTTCGGCATCTTTGATTGAGATGCCAACGACTGGATAATCGTCTTTCCCTCTGTCATACATAAATCCGGTGTTGAAGCGAGCATATTCGGCATTAGTTACAGGAGTATAACCGATATAAGCATTTCTTGCAGATGCGCCACGCAGCACCATCCAAGTATCTTCGGGATTTTCATCTCTGCGGGGATCGATGAAGCGCAGGAATTGCTGCTGTATTCGGATATCTCGGTTCTCCACCATTTCATTCACAATGCCTTGCATGTGTTCTACGATATTATAAGTCCTTGCTTCTCGCTCCAGTTCGCGAAGCTTGTTTTTCTTCCTAGCCACTACTTTATCGTAACGGATGCCCATCCGCTCCAATAATGCCTGCCGGTTGGCTTCGGTCGGCTTTCTTCTGTATTGGATGAATAGCTGGTGCGTTATGGCGTCCATCTTCGGACGTTCTTTCTCGACAAGCGGAGCGTCAGGCTTTTCAAATTCCAGTTCACTTTCCGCCAAATCTTCGGGAGTAATGAATGTTCCCGGTTTTACAATCTGATGGACACCGAAATAATCAGCCACAAGGCCGTCTTTGTAAATGGAAAGCCTGTAACCGCCGTAAAGATCGCAGGGCAAGGTGGAGATGTAATAGTCCTTGTCGGGTGTAAAGCCGGAGGGATCTGAAGCACGGAACGTGATGATAGCGCTTGCGCTTCCTATTTCTTCCATCACAGCATTTCCTTGCGCGTCTACTTTGATGTTCGCTCTGCCTGCCAACGGATTGCCGTCTACGCTTTCCAACTCGATTTTGGTCACACCGGAAAGTCCGATCCTGAACTTGATGCCGCAGCGGAGTCTGGAATCGCCATCATTTCTGTTGTCTTTGTCTGTCTGAACGGACGAAACATTCATTCTATTTTCTTTGGTGTTCTCTTGGGCGGACACAACTGTGGCCGTCACAATGGTCATAGCCATTGCTAAAAATAACTTTCTCATAATTGCAATGAAGTTTTAAGTGTCAGATATTTGGAGCTGTTCTTACAATTCGGAAGCCGACATTGGCATAACCCTGCGAGCCGTCCCTTACTACATCGGATTTCTCACTGCGGCAATCGTCACGGTCGGAATCCCAACTGCCTCCTTTGATGATGTACAAGCCATTGGCATCCACCGATGAAGTCCATTCCCAACAGTTGCCCCAAAAGTCTATGCCGCCGCACGCTCCGGTTGTCTGGCTGTAAGCATCAACCGCTGTCAATCCGTATTCCACATAGCCGGAGTTCATCGAAACATCCTTGGGCATGTGTCCGGCGGCGAGAATCCACTCCTCGTCTGTCGGAAGACGGTATGTGTGCGAGGTGTCCTGCGCCGTGAGCCAGTCGCAATAGGCGGCAGCCTGTGCAATCGGGATGTTCACAGCTGGATAGTTATCTTTCCCTGCATCATAGCTGAAATCAGGATTGAAAACCGCATATTCAGCATTTGTTACAGGAGCATATCCGATGCAGGCGTCCTGTTCCGGCACACCGCGCAGTACCATCCATGCATCATCGGGATTGTCATCGTTTCGAGGGTCAATCAGCCTCAGGAACTGCTGTTCCAGTCGGATGTCGCGGTTTTCAACCATTTCATCCACTATCTCCTGCATCTCGTCAACAAGGTCGGGAGTAAGAGCCTCCCGTTCCAGTTCCCGAAGTTTGGATTTCTTCCGTGCGACAACTTTGTCGTAGCGGATTCCCATCTGTTCCATCAAAGCCTCTTTGTTTTCTTCTGTCGGGTTCTGCTGATATTGGCGGAGAAGGGCGGTTGTCGTGGCATCCAGTTCCGGACGTTCTTCCTCCACAAGCGGCGCATCAGGGTCGTCAAACGCCAGTTCGCTTTCCACCAAGTCAATCGGAGTTATATAGGAGGCACGTTCTACTGTCTGATGCACGCCGAAATAATCGGCAGCCAGTCCGTCTTTGTAGATGGATAGCCTGTATCCCCCGTAAAGGTTGCAAGGCAAGGTGGATATGACATAATCCTTTCCGGGCAGAAAACCGAATTCATCGGGGGCGTTGAACGTAAGGATATAACAGGAGTCGCTCATTTCTGCTACAACTGGAACTCCTTGTTCATCCCATTTAAGTTTGGCTTTGCCTGACAAGGCATAGCCATCAACACTTTCCAATTCCACTTTCGTTACACCAGACATCTGGAAATTCAATTTTATACCGCCACAAACCGATTGAAAACACAGCGACTCGGAAACGGAACAGGCTACTGACACGGCCGCCTCTTCATCAAATCCGACATCCTTAGCCGTCTGAACGGAAGGAACGGATACGGTAACGCTCTCATTGTCGAAAGAAACCATATTACCTGCCGGATAGATGCCGTACAGCGGATTACCATCAACAAAAGGACTTTCCATACCACTTGAAAAGTTTGATATGTTCCCGGATTGCAGCGCTTCGGCGAAAACAGCTTGCCCGTTTTGAAGCAGCAGGATGCTATCGCCTATGCTCCAATTATCATACAATCCATCTATGAAGGTTGCAGTCCAATCCCCAGAAGTTGGTGCTTGAGTATCGGAATATAGGCTATCTCCCAATTCTTCATTGCTATCCGAGCAGGATGCAAGAACAAGCAATGAGATCAGGCAAGATAAAATTTTACTTTTCATGTCTGCTATTTTTCAGTTGCGTGTTTCCGTCTTTCGACTGCTGCTTCCTCCTGTAATTGCTTGTAAAGCACCTGCTGGTCGGAAGTCAGTACAGCCGCAATGTCTGTTATCAGCTTTTCCATCGCTTCTTTACGCTTTTCTTTGGGATATTTCTGCTTGTAGAAATCGGCGTAAAGGTCACGTATCTGGCTTTTCTGATTGTCTGTCAGCGACAGTTTCTCATCAAGCTTTTGGATGCGCTGTTCGGTGCGCTGCTGCGGTGTCATACGCTGGCGGTTGTTGTCTTGTGCTGAAAGGGTCTGAACCATTGAAACGGCTATCAGCATAGCCATGATTAGCTTTTTCATACGATACAATTTTTAATGTGTGAATAGAATTTTATCGGTTTGTCCTTTTGCTTCGTTTGGAAAGGCGTTCCATCATCTGCCGCTCCAGTTCATAGACACGTTGGATTTGTTTCTGTGTCAGGAACTCGCTGTAGATGCCATAATACTTCTGCCGCAGATCCAGTATCTTCCGGCTGTGGGCGAAGCGTGCTTTCAACACTTGTTCCGTTTCTTCATCGGTCATTTGCCTGTGTGACTGTTTAGGGCGAGGGCCGAGTGCCCATATTTCCCGTTGAAACTGGCAGAAGGTGTCGATAAAACGCTGGCTTGTCGCATCGTCCATCGCCATTTCCTTTGCAATATGCTTGGCCTGTACCTCTGCCAGCTGTTCGCGGGTGAGGCGTTGTCTGCTGTTTTGCGCTGAAGCCATGCCGCAGAAAGTTGTCAGTGCGGCAACCAGCAGCAGTAATCTGATAATACCTTTCATCGTCATTTCTTTTTTATTCGTTCATAAATAAGTCTTCTTGGTAAACCGCAAGCATATAAGCCTGGTCTTCCTGGCTTAAGTTGGCAAAAGCCTGCTCTACTCTTGATAAACTGTCAGTCTGCTCCTTATGTGAAAGCGGGCTGAATACAAGCAGCAAGGCTATGCTAGCAGCTATGGCTCCGGCGAAAATACGCAGGCGGTATGCCTTACGCTTGTGCGTTTGGGAAAGTTCGCCTTGCACTTCTTTCCATATATTCGTTTCCATCTCATCAAGGAAGCCTTCCGGTGTCTTGTAAGGCATGCGCTTCCCAATCTGTCTGAAGTCAAAATCTTTTTCCATATCCTTAGTCTGTGGAGTTCATATACTTTATTATCTTCTCTTTGGCTGTATGGTAATTGGCTTTCACGTTGGCTGCCGTGGAATCTGTGATGGCGGCTATCTCGTCATAACTCATTTCGTCATAATAGCGCAGGTTGAAAGCCAGTTGCTGCTTGGCGGGCAATGACAGGATGGCCTTTTGCAGCTTCACCGCCTCCAGGTCGCTGTAATCCATATATTCGTCAGCCATCAAAGAGCCTGTTCCGGCCGCCGGATCGTCCAAAGAAAGCCGTTCGCTCTGTTTGCGTTCCAATATACGCAGAGCCTCGTTGGTGGCAATCCGGTAAATCCATGCGCTGAACGAACACTCTCCTTTGAATTGGCTGAAAGAACGGAATACTCGTACAAATGTTTCCTGGGCGGCATCCTGCGCATCGTCGTGCGAAACGACCAATCGGCGGATATGCCAATATACAGCCTCTTTGTATTTCGCCATCAGCAGCCGGAATCCGTTTTCAGCATTCTTTTTCAGTGCTGAAACAATATCCTTGTCATTCAGTGCTGCCATAAGACTCCGATTCGGTCATAGCCAACCATTCTTCAAAGGTCATGCGGTTGCTGTTTTGTTCTGGACTGGCAGTCTGTTCCGCTACAATCACCACCTTGTGACGGTGCGGATGATGGCGGTGAGTCCGTGGAGGTCTATGCACAGCGCATGAACTGAACACCATTGCCATACCTGCCGTCAATGCGAGTGCACTCCATTTTGTATATCCTTTCATTGTATAACCCCGTTTTTTACTTTTTTAGTGTATATACTTTCTTTTCTCCCCTTATGACAGCCATGATAGGTTTTTCCTTGTCTGCCACGAATGCGTCAAGTTCTGCTTTTGCTGCCGCTTTCGACAGTTCGGTCATTTTTGCATATCTCTTTACGGTAAGGTATTCGTGGCTTTTCAGGTAGGCCATTGCCATTCTGAAACGTTCCCTTTGGCTGAAACGGTTGTCAACATGGATGATTATGTCCGGTTTGGCAACTGCCGTCACCACCCGATAAGGACATGAGTGCCAACGCCAGCGCTGTGCGTCCGCAGTGCTGCATGCAAGAATAATGACTGCCGCCATTATCGCTGTTTTCAGTTTTCCTGTTGGTTTCATCATATTCAATGTTTAAGTTATACGCTCATGTCGTTTCGTCTGTAAGAGCCTGATAGAATATAGGCTGTCAGCTTATTTGAACTGAGCTTCTGTATAAAAGACCCGGCAACAGGATAAAAGTAAAATTGGCGGTGTAATTTTTTTTGTGAGAAATTGGTGGCTCATCCAGCATTTCGCGTGATGCGGCAGTCATCAGGACATAGTTAAAACGGACTTTCGGCAGCTTCTCTATACTTATTGTGCATTGCTGTTGTTGATTGACTTCTGCCGAAACACTTTGAACTTTTCTGAAAGGTTAATCCAAGAGTTGTGCAAGTTGAAGATAATCAGTCTGAAAGGAGATTTCTATTCTCCCGAATTCAACCGAAAGTTCCGTGACGAGAATGCGGCTTTCTCGTTTGAGGAAGACAAAGATAAGAAAGGTCACTATCATATATGCGTAAATGGCATTCCGCTTGTGCAATAGTTTAGGGAGAAAGCGAACGAATGGAGAAACGGCTTGGGGATTGCAACTACAAGGCAGGATAAGGGGCTGAAAATATAGGATGAGTTCAAAAATCCATTCCAAAAGCAAATAAAAGTATTAGAAGATAGGGGATTATCACAAAAATCCTTTATCTTTGTAATCGGATTGGGGCAACTCTTTCCAAGACATACGAGAAAAAGAAGAAGCGTTATGCTTATCTTGTACTTGAAAACGTAGGAAATTTTCAAATTAGATGCAAGGATAGCATAGTGGTTCTCACGCTATAGCGTGGGCTGCTATTGTTACATCTGCATCTATGGTTTCCTACGACCTTCAAGTAAGAGTGTGGCATACAGTTCCACGCTTCGTGGTTTTGGATAATACTAATTATTAAATAGAGTAAATTTATGAAGAAAGTTATTGTAACCTTATCACTTTTCGCTGTTGCATTGATTATGGTTTCTTGTACACCCTCCAATGAGGAAAAAGCAGAGAAATTGGTTAAAGAAACGCTCAAAGATTATCTCTATCACCCAGATTCTTATGAGCCAATATCAACAAGAATTGATAGTATGTTCATTGATGTAGCTACTATCGAGCCAATTATGAAAATTTGTGATGAAATCAGCGATTTAATATCTAAAATAGATAAATGTGAAATGGATATTGAATCTGCTGAAACTTCTATGAATATCTATGCTCCTGATGGCTATTCTTCTCAATTTACCCGTGGAGAGTATGCACGAGCAAAAAAAGAAAAAGAGGAAGCTCAATCAGATTTAGATAAATACACTAAGAAACTTTCAGGAGAACTTGCTTCTCTAAAAGAATACGTTGACAAATATCACAAAGGGGAGTTTACTGGTTGGGCAGTAAGTCATAGATTTAGAAGTCTTAATGGTGCAGGTTCAATGACTATTCCGGGAGAAATGATTTTCTTTTGCGATAAAGAGTTTACAAATTGTATCAGTTATGAAGTGGATAAATTCGAGGAATTTGCAAAAGTTTTGAAAGCTGTAGATGAAGCGACTTCCGATGAAGATATAATAGACTATTTCGAAGATAATAGCTTTTTGCTATGATTTCTCGCTTTTATAGAAAGTTAGAGTATCACACGGTACGCTGATTTTATACAGTGTAGGTATTATCAACGGCAAATCTTTTTCCGATATGCAGTCATTGTTTATTTTGGCTATTTGCATTATTTCTATTTCACTTGTTGTAATAGTTATAATGCGAATACGCCTAAAAAACAAGTCCAAAGAACTGTCGGAACGGATTGCAACCATTACTCCTTATAGTGATATACAAGAAAGCAGAGGAAAAGAATTAAAGCAAAGCAATAAAAGTTTCTTCATTGATATTGAAACTGATTTAAGGAACAGTTTTAATGGGCATATAATATCCTCTTCGGAAGAAGAACAATTTACGAAATACTATACAGAATTCTTCCATGAAGTCAATTCCTTGCTGAAAAGTCTTGAAGCATTCCATATAGAACCGTCCGAGACAATCTCAAAATTTACACGTGATTTCGGAAACATCCACTCAATTGTCAAAAGACATAATGAGCAGGTTATCCAAGACACTCTTGATACCCACAAAGACTTTTTCGACCATTGTCTTAAATATCCATTAGACAAACAACAAAGGCGTTCAATCGTGTCCGAAGAAGATAATTGTTTGGTAGTTAGTAGCGCAGGAAGTGGAAAAACATCGTCTATCGTAGGAAAGGTTAGGTATCTGATTGACGTCAAACACATCAATCCTCAAAACATTCTTCTAATCAGCTATACAAACAAGGCTGCTGCCGAATTAACGGAGAGGATGGATATTGCAGGACTAAGAGGGTATACTTTTCATAAACTTGCCATTGACATCATCGGAAAAGCGACAGGACAGAAGCCTTCCATCTGCGATAACACAGACGTACTGTTTGTGAAAATTTATCATAAGTTATTGGAAGATAAGGATTTCAAAAAGAGCATCGTCGAATACTTTGTTGACTATCAGGTGCAAGAAGCAGATTGGGAATATCGTAAAAATGAACGCAGACAGCAACTCTCCGAATTGAAAGAAGCACGCTTGAAAGCCCAATTTCCTGACATGGACGGGAAAACTATTTATGTTCGTAGTGAACAGGAGCAGAAAATCTGTTTTGTATTATCTTCTTTGGGTGTGAGATTTAGGTATGAAGAGCCTTATGAATATCCGTTGGCAGATGAAATGCACTCACAATACAGACCAGATTTTTCCATTTATTTTGAGCAGGATGGCAAAACAAAACGTATTTATTTAGAGCATTTTGGTGTGGACGAACATGGGCTTGTTCCCACATGGTTCGCTAAAAACAAAGGCATCACTTATGAAGAAGCAAACCAAAAATACAATGACGGAATAACATGGAAAAAAGCAGCCCATGAGAAGTTTGGAACTATATTACTGACAACTTCAAGTGCTGATTTCCATTATTCAGATATTCGGCATACATTAAAAGTGTCATTGGAAAAAGCAGGTGTTCCTGTTCAAGAAAAAACTGATGCCGAATTGTATGATATGGTTCTTCCTCAAAACAGCAAGCAGGAAAAGGCTTTCATTCGGCTTGTTGTAACTTTTGTGACATTGATAAAGTCAAGCTGTAAGTCCATACAAAAGGTCTTGAAACAGGCTAAAGATGCAGGGGATGAGCGCAGCACATTCATTATCAAAAGAATATTCCAGCTTGTTTATGAACGGTATATTGAAGAATTGAAAAGCAGTAATCAGATAGACTTTACCGACGCTATTCTGCAAGCCACGGAAATATGCCGTTCCTCCCATCCTGTAAAGTATGAGTATATCATCGTTGACGAGTTTCAAGATATATCAGTTGACCGTTACAATTTCCTGAAAATACTCCGAGAAGGCAATCCTCCTGCAAAATTGTATTGCGTGGGTGATGATTGGCAATCCATATACCGCTTCTCAGGAAGCGACATGGCTCTTTTTAATCAATTCTCAGATTATTTCGGCTCCACAGAAATCAATAGGATCGAGACGACATACCGCTTTGGAGAGCCATTGGTAAGCCTGTCATCGCAATTCATCCAGCGAAATAAGGCACAGTTAAAAAAGGATATACACCCATTCAATCCACAAGCCAAAACCGAGTTGCAATTCTGTGCCTATGAACGGCATGACTATTGTAACGCTATCGGACAATTAGTTTCGACTATCCCTGCGGATAAGTCCATCTTCCTGTTAGGGCGGTATTCCTTTGATGACTATTATTTATCGTTCCTATATAAATCGGTAAAAGAGGGCAATCGCTTTTACTACTTCATTGAAAACAGAAAGATTGAATTCTTGACGGTTCATAAATCCAAAGGACTTGAAGCGGATTATGTAATAATACTTCAATGTAATAAAGATACCTATGGATTCCCCTCAATGGTAAGCGACGACCCTGTACTTAATTATGTTCTGACTAAAAGCGACCAATATCCGTATGGGGAAGAACGTAGGTTGTTTTATGTGGCTATTACCAGAGCAAAAATAAAGACATATGTACTTTACGACAGATGCTTTCCATCCGTTTTTGTAGACGAGTTTTTACACCCCGAAAAGGTCACGGAAGAAAGTTACGCTAAACATCCTAATGCCAATAAGAAATGGACACGTAGTGCTGACAAATTTCTACTCACTCTTTATCATGAAGGAAAAAGCATAAAGTACATCGCAGAGAAAATGGGAAGAAGTCAAACCTCTATCGTTATGCGAATAGGAAAATTAGAAGGCAAGCAATAATAAAAACGCTCGTCATGTTTTTCATTCGATAAATTGTGCTTCCTTTGCATTGAAAGAGTTGTTTGACAGAAAGAAATACTACGGATATCGCAGAATTTGTGACCGTTGCTAAGTCATTACCTCACTTTAGAGTTTAAATTTTGTTCAGCAACATTCTTATTGCAGCGAGTTTCACCATCTCCTCTACCGAATCGAACGTGAATTCGTAGTTCCGGCAGAGCCTCCTATAATTATCAAACCAAGAAAAACTTCTTTCCACAATCCATCTCTTACGTGAGTTCGGGCTAAGCTAATAAGTAAATAATAGAAATAAAAATAGGTAATCACAGAAATATTTTGTCAATTTAAGTCTGACAAACAACAACTTACAAAAGCCAGAATCTATGATTACCCAAGACAAAATTACGGATATTTTCTGTATGGTAGATGAATTCAGCAAGAAATTTGATATGGAAATTGCTAAAGGCGAGCTTATTTCTTCAAACGGAATCCGCCGTCGGCATCGTAATGCCTCCCTCTCCGATGGTGAGATTATGACCATCCTGATTGTATTTCATTTTGGCACGTTCGCCAACTTCAAGCACTACTACCTGCATTATATCAGGGTGCATCTGCATCAGGATTTTCCGGATGCGGTATCCTATAACAGGTTTGTGGAACTTGAAAGCCGTGTATTCTTCAAGCTGATGTTCTTTCTTAAACTCTATGCCTTTGACCGCTGTTCGGGCATCAGCTTCGTAGACAGTACGATGATTCCGGTCTGTCATAACCTCAGGCGCCATGCCAACAAGGTTTTCAAGGGCATGGCTACAGACGGAAAGGGGACAATGGGGTGGTGCCATGGATTCAAGCTGCACTTCACCTGCAATGACCGGGGGGAAATCATCACCTTCTGTCTTACCGGGACCAATGTGGATGACAGGAATCCCAAAGTCTGGAACGTACCTGCCAAAGAGCTGTACGGCAGGCTTTTTGCTGACAGGGGGTACATCTCTCCAAGACTTTTTGAGGACCTTTTTAAAGATGGCATACATCTTGTTACAGGAATCAAAGTGAACATGAAAAACAGACTGATGCCATTGGGGGATAAAATCATATTGCGTAAGCGTTTTGTCATCGAATGTATCAATGACATGCTCAAGAATACGGCAAAGCCGGTCCATTCAAGACACAGGCCTATCAATAATTTCTTAATGAATTTGGTTGCAGCGTTGGCAGCATATTGCTTTTATGACAATAAGCCCGAAGCATTGCAGGGATATACCATTGAACATACAAAACAATTGGTTTTGTTTTTAAGATTATCCCGAACTCACGTAATTATTTGTTCTCAAATCCTTTTACAATGGAGCAGGCATCGATATAGTCCAATGTGTTTATGATTGAATCCTGTATCTGGAGGTCTGATTGATTAAAAAAGAGCGTATCGTTTTCCCATCCGTTGGCTTTGAACAGAGCGTCCAAAGAATCTTTCTTTTCTTTCAACAGGCTTCTGTATAAAGAGGGTATATCATAATTGTTGGGTGTCGCAATTTGAAATGCCCCGCTTTCCAATCTCATATTCACACGTGGCGCGGTAATTACGGTGTCATTGAATACGAATCCTATCCGCTTGCCTATAAGCTGCTCCGTTGAGTCTGCCCATGCTTGTAATTTATTCTTGCTCACGCTCCCTGTTATCACTGCCTTTCCGGAGAAATCTTTATCCAGCCGTAAAGCGGCAAATTCCTTTACTGTAACAATCGGCAGGGAGGCGATACTGTCCTTTTGTCCGTCAATGATACGATACCAGCCGTTTTCCCTATGCTTGACTAATTGGGAATGGCTGGAATAGTTAGTGCAACTCAGGCAAACGACACTTCCCAGCATCGCGAATAAGATGATCGTTTTCATTGTATAAGCTCTCCTTTCTTGTTTATATATTGCCATTTATCGCTTGCCCACTCACGGCGTTCTCTGTCTGGCATTTCCTTTTGTTCTCCTGTCAATGTAACCTTTGCTTTGTTTCCTTCAAAAGGAAATGCGAACTTGAATTGAGGCTTAATTACCACATTGCCCAATGAATCGGCAAAGCCTATCAATCCTTTGTCATCCATGATGCGGAAAAGTCCTTCACGGATATAGTCGGGGCCGTTATCATATTTGAACACATAGAACAGTTCTTTGCCTTGATTGTCTATGCAAACAATCCGTTCCTCCTGCTTGTTCCCATATACGAAGCCTATATTCCGTATGGTATCTGTTTGGCAGAATTTGTATTTGCCATATGGCACAATGGTATCGCCTTGCTCGTTCAAATAGCATACAGGAACGCCGACCTCAAGATGCTTTTCAGTTGTATGGGCAATTAGACTGCTTTCCGATGATTTGTCAAGACCGAATATCAATATCCCATCGGGAACTTCCCGACGCCAGATTTTGCCATATTGAGCATCCAGATAATCAAACACTTCTTGATTGTAGGCTGCAAGCATAAAGTTGGGAACACTCAAATAGCAAGCAAGGTGCCCATCCTTTTTTAGCGGGTAAAAACTATCATAGCTGACACCGTATTTTTTCCAAAAAAGGTGATTTCTGACTTCTTTTTCCTTATCTTCGGGGATAATGAGTTTTATATACGGATGTCCTTTTCGGATATTTTCACGTGACAATTCGGGGGAACACTCATATTTTGAAATGTATTCGTAGCACAATGGCAAGACTAAACGCAATGTGTCGGTGTGTTCCGTCAAGACAATAAGCGTATCACATGAATCAAAGCCGACATATTCCGCTTTTAGATGATAGATACCTTTTTCCAGATAGTCTATCCGGAAACTTGCAGTAGAATCAGTAAGCCAACCCTGTTTGGGTAATTCCTCAACAGAAAGGTAAGAGCCTGTCAAAGGTATTGTCATGACATCATAGGGTGGAATTTGTCGGACACATTCACCATACACTTTCCCTATGATAGAATATTTTTTAGGCAATCTTGCAGAATCACATGACAATTCCGTTGCTTTTACTTGTATGACAGCCAATAGTAACAAAATAGGATATATATGTCTTCTTTTCATAATTTATCATTGTTAGTGGCTCAAAGATAGGAAAAAAGGAATAGTCTGATCAATTATAAGACTATCACTTTCCCTTTAGGTTTAAGCAATTTAACTCTTATAGCCTGAGTTCTTTTCTGCGGCGAGAAAACATCACATTTCTAGAACAATTTGTCGAACTGTTCCTTGAACCATTCGCCAATCAGTTTTCCGTTGATAGCAAGTGCAAGTCTGGCCGCAAAACCATAATTCAACGAGTTGAACCCTGACAAGCAAACCTGCGCAGAATGATGATTGTTAAATCTGCACTTTCATCGGGTAATGAACAGGAACCCCATCTTCTGCTTCAATCCGCTTGGGAACGGTTTTCAGCCTTCAGTCCAACTTCCGTGATTTCCTCCTAACTGCTTAATCTTCAATTTCAAATTCGCATTTCTGCCGAAATCCGTCGGATATTCCACAGATTTTCCGTAAGTTTGTGCTTGTCAATGAAAAACAGTATTAAGGACAAATTTAGATAAGAGATTATGGTTATAAAGACAATTTTAGATACAGATCTGTATAAGTTCACCACCTCGTATGCGTACATCAAGCTTTTCCCTTATGCTATGGGAACCTTTTCTTTTAAGGACAGGGATGAAACCGAATATACCCTCGGGTTTCTGGAGGCCTTGAAGAATGAAATACAGAACCTGAGTCTGGTCGTGCTTCAGGAAAATGAGCTGGAATACATGTGCAAGCATTGCCGTTTCCTGCCGAGAGTATACTGGGAGTGGCTTTCATCATTTCGATTCGATCCGCAAAAGATAGAAGTTTATCTGGATGAAGAAAAACATTTGCATATTGAGGTGACCGATTTTCTTTATAAGGTTACTTTGTATGAAGTGCCGTTGCTGGCTATCGTTTCCGAAATCAAGAATCAGTTCATGAACCGCATACCTGATGATGCGGACTGGATGGTAAGGCTTGCCGAGAAGGTGAAGCTTTCAAACGAAAACAAGATGCTCTTTTCTGAATTTGGAACGAGGAGGCGGTTCTCTTTTGATGTGCAGGACAAGGTTGTTGCCTATCTGAAAAAGAATGCCCGGTATTGCACGGGAACCTCCAATTGTTATCTGGCGATGAAATACAGTATGCTGCCGATGGGTACCCATCCGCACGAATGGTTCATGTTTCATGGGGCCCAGTTCGGGTACAAGCACGCCAATTATATGGCGCTTGAGAATTGGGTGAACGTGTATGACGGCGATCTGGGAACCGCTTTGTCTGACACTTATACGTCTGATTCGTTCTTGAGCAATTTCAGCCGGAAGCAGGCCAAGCTGTTTGACGGGGTGAGATGTGACTCCGGGAATGAATATGAGTTCATCGACAGGCTGATAGCCCGCTATAAGGAACTGGGAATTGATCCTGCAACCAAGACCATAATCTTTAGCAACGCCCTTGACTTTGAAAAGGCTTTGCATATATTCAACTATTGTTCGGGGAAAATCAGATGTTCTTTTGGCATCGGTACCAATCTGACGAATGACACGGGCTATCGTCCGTCGAATATTGTGATGAAGCTTTCGCGCTGCAAGATGAATGTCAATCAGGAGTGGAGGGAATGCGTGAAGCTTTCTGATGATATGGGAAAACACATGGGAAGCATGACAGAAGTGGAAGCCTGCCTGCACGAGCTGCGCATTTCATAGTAAAAAACGAAGGCACTGCAAATGGTTTGCAGCACCTTCGTCATATAGGAAAAAATGAATGTTTATTGTGCCGTGATGGATATCACATGGCTCCGGGTCTGTGCAAATCCGAATACGTCCAGACCCACTTTCATCAGATAATCACCCGAAAGCACCTTTCCATTGGCTTTCAGAGTTGATGCGGTATGCGGCATCAGATTGATTTCTTCTATCTTGTACATGGCGTCAGGATTGAGCCCCTGCAGTTTTACGGCCATCAGTTTCTCCTGGAAGCGCGGATGAATGTCGTAGGCAAAAAGAATGGCCTGACTTTTGTCCTTGCTTACATAGTTTACAGCCATGTGGTTGCTTTCGTAAGGAGATACAAGGCGGTATTGCGTTCCGTCCATGATGGCGGGCTGGAAGCGTTTCCAGTTGGCCACAGCCTCCTGGCAGTATGTCAGCTCGTCTTTGCTCAAATCTTTCAGCCCCAGGTCGAATCCCAGTTTGCACATTGACGCGACATCTGTGCGGAACTTTATGGATGTGTTTCTGTTCCAGCTTGTTACATGCGCGCACATAGCCTTTGCCGGGAAGAACTGCGAGAATCCCCATTGGATGAATATTCTTTCAACCGGATCCGTATTGTCGCTGCACCAGAATTCGGTGAAATATTTGAGAGCCTCATAGTCGCAGCGCGCGCCGCCTCCCGAGCAGAGCATCATCGGGATGTCCGGATGGTTTTCCTTTACGCGTTTCATCACATTATATACACCGCGCACGTGGTCGATATACAGTTGCCCTTGTTTGTCTTTCAGATACGGCGAGTAGATGTTTGTAATCGGGCTGTTGCAGTCCCATTTGAAATAGGCCACTTCGGGGTTTTCTTTCAGAATGTTGTCGACTACGCTGTAAACGTAATCCTGCACTTTGGGGTTGCTCAGGTCAAGCACCAATTGGTTGCGATAGAAATACATGTCACGGTTTGGGTAGTGGATGGCCCAGTCGGGATGCTTCTCGAACAGCTCGCTCTTCGGGTTGACCATCTCAGGCTCGATCCAGATGCCGAACTTCACTCCGGCTTCCTTAGCTGCGTCTGTCAATGCTTTGATGCCTCCGGGAAGTTTGTCATGAGTCACTTCCCAGTCACCCAAGCCTGCATGGTCATTTTTGCGCGGATATTTGTTTCCGAACCATCCGTCATCAAGCAGGAACATGTCCACGCCCAAGTGCTTTGCTTCTTTCATTAGTCCTGCAAGAATTTCCTGATTGAAGTTGAAAGCCGTATTTTCCCAGTTGTTCAGCAGGGTCATCCGGCTTTTCTTGCCGTCCTTCAGCTGATAGTTTCTTGCCCAAGCCTGGAGGTTGCGGCTTCCCGCACCGGTACCTTCGTGGCTTAATGTGAAGATGAATTCCGGAGTGGTGAACACTTCGTCGGCTTTCAGTTCATATCTTGAAGCATACGGATTGATGGCAGGGATTATGCGGAGGTTGCCTGCATTGTCTACTTCAAAAGTGAAGCGGAAGTTGCCGGTCCATCCGAGGGTGCCCATCAGCACATCTCCTTTCTGCTCGTCGGCCGGCTGGTCGAGTCCAACCTCAAAGAAAGGCTGCATGTGCATGGCGGCACGGCTTCCCAGCTTTGTGTCGAGGATTTTCTTTCCCGGCTGCAACTGCTGGGTGCTCATCTGCATTTCCTTTGCCCAGTCGCCGCTGAACTCTGTCAGATAATATGCCGTGCGGTTGAAATAAAGCATGGTTGAAGCGTATCTTGAGAGGTATACCGGCTTCTTTTCCTGATGCTTGATTTCGCTCCATGTCTTGATGACATTTTCTTTGGGATAGGCCACGTAGTGCAGTGTCACGTCCACCGGATATTTGTCGTCGCGCAGGTTGATGGTGGTTTGTGTTCCGCCCTCCACCTGCTGCGTCGACGAAGATACATAGTAAAGATAAGTAGACGGATTCCCGTCGCTGTGTGTGACGGCTATTGCCGGTTCGAAATAGTCTTCGTTGCCCGATCCGCCGTACACTTCCCATCCCCTTTGGCTGACGCTTCCGTCGGAGCCGGCATGGATGTCCCAGAGAAGGTTCTCCACGTCGTTTTCATGCAGAAGCTTTTCGCCGAAATACGACTGGTAAAGGCGTCCGTTCGGCGCCACTTGCAGAATCAGGTTCGTATTGTCTGTAGCGATGCGGATAAACCGCTGTTCGGCTGCATCCGCTTCCGAAAGGCTTATGCAGGCCAGGGCTGTTGCCAATAATGTTTTTTTCATGGTCTTGTTTGCTTTGTTGTAACTTTATGGTTTTTAAATGAAAGATGTCTGCCAAAATAACGAAAATTTAATCAAATGTGCAAAGCATTTCTTGCAGGGTGCGCAGAACAATCTTGCATTCCAAATTGTGGAATGTACATTCCGGCATGTGGAATGTATGTTTCACGTTTTGGAATGTATGTTCCAGCATGTGGAATATAAAAGGTATGCGGGCAGCGCGGACATGAATGCCTGCGGATGTACGGAAGTTGCCGGATGTGCCGTGCTTCTGAGAGGAAGCGGAAGCGTTATGCGCCCTCATCTGATAGCATTCTGTCAGTGATATGGGGATTATTTGAATAGAAAGTCTGTTAAGAACTTTCGCTTGTGATAAATTATAATTTTTGCCGACTAAAAAATTACTGTTTTATTTTGCCGTTTCAAAAAAAGATATACCTTTGCATCCGAAAATAAAAATAGAAACATGAGTACATTGTTTATCCATATTCTGCTATGCGGTCTGATTATTATTCTATTGGAAAAGCCAATGGGAAGTGGGTCGCGTGCGTAATATGGCGGACAAAATGATACAAAGCCTTTCTCACTTCCATGTGCGAAAGGCTTTTTGCTTGATATGAGGAACCTAACAATATTAAAAACAACAGACTTATGAGCGAAAGATTGTTTATTTTTGACACGACATTGCGCGACGGAGAACAGGTGCCCGGCTGTCAGTTGAATACGGTTGAGAAAATTCAGGTGGCCAAACAGCTGGAGGCTTTGGGAGTCGATGTGATAGAGGCTGGCTTCCCGGTTTCAAGTCCCGGTGACTTCAATTCTGTCATTGAAATTTCGAAGGCGGTGACATGGCCCACCATTTGTGCGCTGACACGTGCGGTTGAAAAGGATATCGATGTGGCGGCCGAAGCCTTGAAGTATGCCAAACATAAGCGTATCCATACGGGTATCGGCACTTCAGACCCGCACATCAAATACAAGTTCAATTCTACGCGTGAGGAGATTATCGAGCGGGCTGTTGCCGCGGTGAAGTATGCCCGCCGCTATGTGGATGATGTGGAGTTTTATGCTGAGGATGCCGGACGTACCGACAATGAATACCTGGCCCGTGTGGTTGAGGCGGTCATTAAGGCCGGAGCTACCGTGGTCAATATTCCCGACACCACCGGATATTGCCTGCCGGATGAATACGGAGCAAAAATAAAGTACCTTGTTGACCATGTGGACGGCATTGACAAGGCAATCCTGTCGACTCATTGCCACAACGATCTTGGCATGGCCACAGCAAACACCGTCAGCGGTGTATTGAACGGTGCGCGGCAGGTGGAGGTAACAATAAACGGCATCGGAGAGCGTGCCGGAAACACGGCTCTTGAAGAAGTGGCCATGATTCTGCGCTGCCATAAGCATCTGAATGTCGACACGAACATCAATACGCAGAAAATCTATCCTACAAGCCGCATGGTTTCGAGCCTGATGAACATGCCGGTGCAGCCCAACAAGGCGATTGTGGGCCGCAATGCCTTTGCCCATTCTTCGGGCATCCATCAGGACGGCGTGCTGAAGAATGTGCAGACATACGAAATCATCAATCCGAAAGATGTGGGCATCGACGACAATGCGATCGTGCTGACTGCCCGAAGCGGACGTGCGGCGTTGAAGCACCGTTTGCATGTATTGGGCGTGGAGATGAGCCAGGAGAAGCTGGACAAGGTTTACGAGGACTTCTTGAAGCTGGCCGACAAGAAGAAAGACATTACGGACGACGACATCCTTGTTCTGGCAGGTGCCGACCGCAATGTGAACCATCATATCAAGCTGGAATATCTGCAGGTGACGAGCGGTGTGGGCGTGCGTTCGGTGGCCAGCCTGGGGCTCAACATCAGCGGCGAGCATTTTGAAGCGGCTGCCACAGGAAACGGTCCCGTTGACGCTGCCATCAAGGCGGTCAAGCAGATTATCCGCCGCCAGATGACTTTGAAGGAATTCACCATCCAGGCCATCAGCAAGGGAAGCGACGATGTAGGAAAGGTTCACATGCAGGTGGAATACGACGGGCAGATGTATTATGGCTTCGGAGCGAATACCGACATCATTGCCGCTTCGGTAGAGGCTTATATCGATTGTATCAATAAATTCAGAAAATAACAGTTTTTAGATTCATGAATACCTTATTCGACAAAATATGGGATGCACATGTGGTGCAGAAGGTAGATGACGGACCTACTCAGTTGTATATCGACCGTCTTTATTGCCACGAAGTAACCAGTCCGCAGGCTTTTGCAGGGATGCGGGCGAGAGGCCTGAAATGTTTCCGTCCCGAACGTATCTATTGCATGCCGGACCACAATACGCCGACCCACGATCAGGACAAGCCCATTGAAGACCCGGTTTCAAAGGCGCAGGTGGATGCGCTGGAAAAGAACGCGGCGGATTTCGGCCTGACTCACTTCGGGATGATGGACAAGCGGAACGGAATCATTCATGTGGTAGGTCCGGAGAGAGGGCTTACGTTGCCGGGAATGACAATCGTCTGCGGCGACTCGCATACTTCCACACACGGTGCGATGGGAGCGGTGGCTTTCGGTATCGGCACCAGTGAGGTCGAGATGGTGATGGCTTCGCAATGCATTCTCCAGTCCCGCCCGAAAACGATGCGCATCACGATCGACGGCAAGCTGGGCAAAGGGGTTACGGCCAAGGATGTTGCGCTGTACATGATGTCGAAAATGACAACGAGCGGTGCCACAGGCTATTTCGTGGAGTATGCCGGTGAAGCGATCCGCAGCCTGACGATGGAAGGCCGCCTTACGTTATGCAACCTGTCGATCGAGATGGGGGCGCGCGGAGGCATGATTGCGCCTGACGAGGTGACTTTTGAGTACATCAAGGGACGTGAGTATGCTCCCAAAGGTGAAGACTGGGAGAAGGCGCTGGCTTATTGGAAGACGCTGAAGAGCGATGAGGATGCCGTATTCGACAAGGAGGTGCGCTATGATGCGGCCGACATACAGCCGATGATTACCTACGGAACAAATCCGGGAATGGGCATGGCGATAACCGACTGCATCCCGACGACGGAAGGAATGGCCGACGTTGAAAAGGCTTCTTTTGAGAAGTCGTTGGGCTATATGGGATTCGCTCCGGGAGAATCCTTGCTCGGGAAAAAGGTGGACTATGTTTTTCTCGGTGCCTGCACGAACGGGCGCATCGAGGATTTCCGTGCCTTCGCTTCGATAGTCAAAGGGCGGAAAAAGGCCGGCAACATCACTGCATGGCTGGTTCCCGGCTCGTGGATGGTTGACGGACAGATTCGCGAGGAGGGACTCGATAAGGTGCTGGAGGAGGCGGGCTTTGAAATCCGCCAGCCGGGATGTTCGGCTTGCCTGGCAATGAACGACGACAAGATTCCTGCCGAGAAATATGCCGTGTCTACCAGCAACCGCAATTTTGAAGGACGTCAGGGACCGGGGTCGCGGACGTTGCTTGCCAGTCCGCTGACGGCCGCCGCCGCTGCCGTGACCGGTGTGATTACTGACCCGAGAACATTAATGTAACAGCATATTAACCATGAAACAGAAATTCAATATAATAGTCAGCACGTGTGTTCCGTTGCCTTTGGAGAATGTGGACACTGACCAGATTATTCCTGCCCGCTTCCTGAAAGCGACAACCCGTGAAGAAAAATTTTTCGGCGACAATCTTTTTCGCGACTGGAGATACAATCCGGACGGTTCGCTGAACAAGGATTTTGTGCTGAACAATCCGGCTTACGGCGGTCAGATCCTGGTGGCCGGAAAGAACTTCGGAAGCGGATCCAGCCGTGAACATGCGGCATGGGCCATCGCCGGATATGGCTTCCGTGTGGTGGTGTCCAGCTTTTTCGCAGATATCCACAAGAACAACGAACTGAATAATTTTGTGCTTCCGGTGGTGGTGAGCGAAGGCTTCTTGAAAGAGCTTTTCGATTCCATTTATGCAGACCCGAAGACGGAGGTGGAAGTCAATCTTCCGGCGCAGACCATTACAAACAGAGCTACAGGCAAGTCGGAAACTTTCGAAATCAACGCATATAAGAAACATTGCCTGCTGAACGGGCTTGACGACATTGATTTCCTGGTTGGAAACAAGGATAAGATCGAGGCTTTCGAACATGCGCGCGGCTGAGCAGGTTTAAAAACAAAACGAACGAGATTATGGAGAATCATCCGAAAATAGAAATCATGGATACAACCTTGCGCGACGGAGAGCAGACTTCGGGCGTTTCGTTTGTGCCTCATGAAAAGCTGATGATAGCCCGGCTGCTTCTTGAGGATCTGAAAGTGGACCGGATTGAAGTGGCTTCGGCCCGTGTGTCGGATGGAGAGTTCAATGCGGTCAGGATGATTTGCGATTGGGCCGCGCGCAGAGGAATGTTGCACAAGGTGGAAGTGCTGGGGTTTGTTGACGGGCACGTTTCGGTCGATTGGGTTCGCCAGGCCGGAGGAAAGGTCATCAACCTGCTTACGAAGGGTTCGGAGAAGCATTGCCGTTTTCAGCTGAAGAAGACGCTTGCCGAACATCTTGATGATATCCGTCAGGTGGTGGACTATGCGCATGAGCAGGACATGGATGTGAACGTGTATCTGGAAGACTGGAGCAACGGGATAAAAGATTCGCCCGACTATGTGTTCGGACTGATGGACGGACTGATAGGGAGCAACATCAAACGCTTCATGCTTCCCGATACGTTGGGCATATTGAACCCGCTTCAGGTAATCGAGTTCATGCGGAAGATGAGGAAACGTTATCCTGACGTTCATCTGGATTTTCATGCGCACAACGACTACGATCTGGCGGTGAGCAATGTGCTGGCGGCTGTCCTGAGCGGAGTGAAGGGACTTCATACCACAATCAACGGCTTGGGCGAGCGTGCAGGAAACGCTCCTCTTGCCAGCGTGCAGGCGATTCTAAAGGATCATTTCCATGCCGTCACCAATATTGACGAAAGCCGCCTGAATGAGGTGAGCCGGGTAGTGGAGTCTTATTCGGGAGTCGTGATTCCTCCCAACAAGCCCATTGTGGGGGATAGCGTGTTTACGCAGGTGGCGGGTGTGCATGCCGACGGTGACAACAAGAACAACCTGTATTGCAACGATCTGCTTCCCGAACGCTTCGGGCGTGTCAGGGAGTATGCTTTGGGCAAAAATTCCGGCAAGGCGAATATCCGCAAGAACCTGGAAAGCCTCGGTCTGGAGCTTGACGAAGAGTCCATGAAAAAGGTGACCCGGCGGATCATAGAGCTGGGCGACCGGAAAGAGGTGGTCACTCAAGAAGACCTGCCTTATATCATCAGCGATGTGCTGAAGCACGACAGCGACAAGAATAAGGTGCGCTTGCTGAGCTATTTTGTAACGTTGGCTCAGGGGCTGAAGCCGATGGCCACGTTGAGCATCGAGATAGACGGCAAAACTTATCAGGAAAGTTCTTCCGGCGACGGACAGTATGACGCCTTTGTCCGGGCCCTGAGGAAGATCTATAAGGGAACATTGGGACGTAAATTCCCCATGCTTACCAACTATGCGGTGTCCATTCCTCCAGGCGGGCGTACGGATGCTTTCGTGCAGACGGTCATCACGTGGAATAGCGAAGGACGCGAGTTCCGCACGCGCGGACTTGATGCCGACCAGACAGAGGCGGCAATCAAGGCCACTATCAAGATGCTGAACATGATTGAAAATGATTTTGAATAACTTTTAAACGAAACTTGAACATGAATTTTAGAATTGCAGTATTGGCTGGCGACGGTATCGGCCCGGAAATATCGGTGCAGGGAGTGAATGTAATGACGGCCGTTTGTGAGAAATTCGGCCATACGGTAGTGTATAAAGATGCACTGTGCGGAGCGCATGCCATCGATGAGGTGGGCGATCCTTTCCCGGAGGAAACATACAGGATCTGCAGGGAGGCGGACGCTGTGCTGTTTTCTGCGGTGGGCGATCCGAGATTTGACAATGACCCTACGGCAAAAGTCCGTCCGGAACAGGGGCTGCTGGCCATGCGCAAGAAACTGGGACTGTTTGCCAATATCCGTCCCGTGCAGACTTTCAAATGCCTGCTTCACAAGTCGCCTCTCCGCGCAGAACTGGTGGAAGGCGCTGATTTCCTTTGCATCCGCGAGCTGACCGGCGGAATGTATTTCGGCGAAAAGTATCAGGACAACGACAAGGCGTATGATACGAACATGTATACCCGTCCGGAAATAGAGCGTATCCTGAAAGTGGGTTTTGAATATGCCATGAAGCGCCGCAAGCATCTCACGGTGGTCGACAAGGCGAATGTGCTGGCTTCGTCCCGCCTGTGGAGGCAGATAGCACAGGAAATGGCTCCCGGTTATCCGGAAGTGACAACCGACTATATGTATGTGGACAACGCGGCTATGCGCATGATTCAGGAGCCTACTTTCTTTGACGTGATGGTGACAGAAAATACATTCGGTGATATCCTGACAGACGAAGGTTCCTGCATCAGCGGTTCGATGGGACTTCTGCCGTCTGCGTCTACAGGTGAAAGCACACCGGTTTTTGAGCCGATCCACGGTTCGTGGCCGCAGGCGAAAGGGCTGAATATCGCCAATCCGCTTGCCCAGATTCTTTCTGTCGCTATGCTGTTCGAGCATTTCGACTTGAAGGAAGAGGGAGCGTTGATACGGAAAGCTGTCGACGCTTCGCTTGACGCCAATGTCCGCACTCCCGAGATACAGGTAGAAGGGGGAGCGAAGTATGGCACGAAGGAAGTGGGCGAATGGATCGTTGACTATATCAGGAGGGCGTAATTCCTTACGTCTTTTCGCGTCGGATAAGATACAGAATGGCATCCCCGTTTTATTCTGAAAAAGGATAAAAAGCGGGTGCCGTTTTTTTGTTTTGTAATATAAAAAGTTATCAGAAGGACTTTTGTGCCCGCTTCATTTGTGCATTTCATGAAAGTTTGCTTATTTCGTGGAAAATTTTTTGAATATGAATCGGACAATCAGTTATGTGCGCTTTTGTATAATTCTCTTTTCCCTTTTTCTCTTTGACGGCCGTTTGTTTGCCCAGTCTTATAACGAAGTGGTTGAAGAAGCGATGGCGTGTGTAAAAAAAGACAGCCTGGCGCAGGCTGAGGCTCTTTTTCAGAAGGCATTGAAAATGGATCCGTCAAACGCGCGTAACGCTCTGCTGTTCTCTAACCTGGGGACTGTTCAGAAGCGTTTGGGAAAGGCGGATGAAGCCATCCAGTCGTATACGATGGCGTTGAACATCATACCCTATTCCACTTCCATGCTTTTGAACCGGGCTGCTCTGTATCTGGAAGAGAATCTTACCGATAAGGCATACGTGGACTATTGCAATGTCATCGATCTCCTGCCCGAAAATATCGAAGCGCGCCTGTTCCGTGCATACATCTATATGCAGAAGCGGCAGTATCAGGAAGCGCGCATTGATTATAATGTGGTCTTGGACAAGGACGCGAAGAACCGGACCGCACTTCTGGGAATGGTTGTGCTCGATGAAAAGGAGGGAAGGTATATTTCGGCCATCAACCGGCTGAACCTGCTTATACAGAATACTCCCGATGACGTGGCGCTTTATAAGATGCGTGCCAATCTGGAATGGGAGCAGCAGCATTGGGATATGGCCATGCTCGATCTGGAAAAGGCGATGAAGCTTGCTCCCCGTGATGTGGAGATCCGGCTGATGCGTGGTGACATTTATCTGGAAATGAACAGAAAAGAAAAGGCTAAAGAGGCTTATGAAGAGGCGGTTGCACTGGGGGCTTCGCAGGCGGAAGTGCATTTGCGCCTGGAAAAATGCAGATGATACAAATTTTAAAAAAACTTCATCTTAATTTGTGCTTTTTAAATTTTTTGTTATCTTTGCTGCATAAAGAAGTGTAAAGTATGAAACTACGTTTACTCGTGAAGTTGGGTGTAGCACTTTCCGTCATTTTATTCTGCATCGGAATCGGCTTTTACGGATTTGCCAGACTGAGTGTGGCTGACAAGAATCAGGGGGCTGATTTGCTTGAGTATGTTCCGGCTGATTGTTATGGCCTTTTTGAAATAGACAATATAGACTTTTTCTTGCACGGATTTTCTGATATGGCCTATGCCGCCCAGCTGGATACGCTGCATCGGACGGGGCTTGTGGCTGATGTGCTGAACGATCTGAACAATTACTCTTCTTCTGCCGCGCATGGGCTGAGCAATCGGATGAACCATCTGCTCGTGAGTTTCCATACTCCCGGCAAACCGGACGTAGTGGCGTATTTTCATGCCGGGAAAGAAGAGAAAAGGCAGCTGGTCGAAGCTGTCCGCCGGAAATACAATGTGAACTTTGTGTCGAAGGAGGAAACTTACAGAGGAGAAAAGATTGAAGTTTTTCCGATGGATCCTGCGCACTACCTGTCTGTGTATGAGGAGGGCGGAGTGCTGGCTGTCAGTTACCAGAAGAATCTGATCGAGCGGGTGATTGACGCGAAAAAAGACGGTGCCTCGCTGCGGAACGATGCGGTGTTTTCTTCCATTCATCAGCCGAAGTCAGTCAATCATCTGACAATTTATGGGCGCACTGCCTCCCTTCCTTTCTTTGTTGACGGACATCCATGCTGGAGCGAGTTTGATGTAAACATGAACAGCGAGGTCTTTTATCTGAGCGGGGCAATGTACATGCCCGATTCCTGCATGCAGACGATAGAGGAGCGGCTGGATAAGGTGCAGCCTGTGGTGGAGAAAGACAGCCTGCTGATTGTTTCCGGGCCGGAGAAAGTTGATTCTTGCATCTCTTCGGTGATAGCCTCGCCTTTCCATTCGTTGTTTGATGAGTGTACGGCAAACCTTTCGCGCGACGCTTCATACATAATGGTTGCCGACATGGACAAGATCGCGAAGCATCCCGAACAGTATGCTTCCTTTCTGCCAGGCTTTCTTTTGCGTCATCCCGACCTTTTCCGGTCATTTATTCTTTCCGTTCAGATAAAAAAGGTAAAGAATCATTTCTCCCATATTTTTGTCTTTACCTATAAGGATTAGTCCGCTCCCGCTTATCTCAGCCTGTTCTTTTGGAAGTGCGGTCCGGCCTTGAAATGGAAGTAGAAGAGAGAAACCACTGTAAGGGCGGCGCCGAAGAGGTAGGCTACCCGGAACGTGGAGATTTCTGCAATGTATCCTCCGGCAAGCATGCCGATTCCCAGGCCTACGTCCCATGATGTCAGGTAAGTGCTTGTGGCTGTTCCGCGCTGGCTGTTTGGAGCAAGGTTCACAAACAAGGTGTTGTAAGCCGGAAACATGGTTCCGAAACCTACTCCAAGCAGAAGCGCGACAAGAAAGAACAGGGCGGTTGCGATGCTGATGTTCCAGTCGACGAGCCATCCGCAAGCGGTCAGGATGAAGTAGCAGAAGCTAACCAGATAAAGTCCGGCTGCTATCACCTGCGTGATCATTCCTTTGTCGACCAGTCTTCCACTGAACAGGCGGCTGATTGCCATCCCGACAGCCATCAGTGTGAAGAAGAATCCCGTTTCTGCGGTGATTCCAATCTGGCGTGCATACATGGCTACGTAGTTGGTTGTCATTCCGTAGGGAATGGAGAGGAGCAGAAGGCTGAATCCGGCCGGAATACCCTTGAGAAGAATAAAGCGGTCGAGCGAAACCGGAGCGCGCTTTACAGGAGCCTTGTAGGGAGTCTTTACCGCACATGCCGAAAAGAATCCGAGCAGGCATGAGCCGAGCGCATAGCTGAATATGGTGGTATAGGATGCTCCTCCGCTGTGCAGGAAGAGTCCGAACATCGGTCCGATGGACATGGCTATGTTGTTTGCCAGCCCGTAATAGCCCAGTCCTTCGCCTCGTCTGGAAGAAGGCATGATGTCAATCACCACCGTGTTTCCGCCTACGGTGACCATTCCGAACGAGAAGCCGTGAATGACGCGGAATATGATGAATAATGTCAGCATGCCGGCAATCATGTATCCTGCGAAAATCAGCGTAAACGTGAAGTAGGCGAGCAGGTAGAGGGGCTTGCGCGCAAAAGTGTCGAGCAGGTATCCCGAGAATGGGCGGATGCAGAGCGAGGAGATGGTGTAGCACGACAGTACGATTCCGATAGTGGTGTTGGATGCCTGAAAGATTTCCGAGAGATAGAACGGAAGCACCGGAACCAGCAGCCAGAATCCGAAGTAGAGCAGAAAATTGGCTGCCAGGATAAAGCAGTAGCTGGGAGTTGCGAGCCTGTCTTTTTTCATGGCCTGGGAGTTTTGTTGCGCTATAGAGGCCACAGACACAAGGAGGATAAACTTATCCCGCACTGTTTCTGTGGCCTCTGTTGTGCTGTATGTGGAAACCTTAGTTTGCCGATTCGAATTCTTCAAGGAAGCGGGTGTCGTTTTCCGAGAACATGCGCAAGTCCTTCACTTTGTATTTCAGGTTGGTGATGCGTTCCACACCCATGCCGAACGCATAGCCGGAATATACCTTGCTGTCTATTCCGCAGGCGTCAAGCACGGCCGGGTCTACCATGCCGCATCCCAGGATTTCCACCCATCCGGTATATTTGCAGAACGGACATCCTTCGCCGCCGCAGATGTGGCAGCTGATATCCATCTCCGCGCTCGGTTCGGTGAACGGGAAGTAGGACGGACGGAGGCGTATTCTTGTCTGCGGGCCGAACATTTCCTGGGCGAACTGCAGAAGCACCTGCTTCAGGTCGGTGAACGATACGTTCTTGTCGACGTACAGCCCTTCAATCTGGTGGAAGAAGCAGTGGGCGCGGTAGCTGATCGCCTCGTTGCGGTATACGCGTCCCGGGCAGATGACACGGATAGGGGGCTGGGTCTTTTCCATCACGCGGGCCTGCACGCTGCTTGTGTGCGTGCGGAGAATGATGTTTTTGGTCACGTCGTCTGCGTTCGACTCAACGAAAAACGTGTCCTGCATGTCGCGTGCCGGATGGTCGGCCGCAAAGTTCAGCATTGTGAATACGTGCATGTCGTCTTCCACTTCCGGGCCTTCGGCGATGGTGAATCCCATCCGTCCGAATATGTCGATGATTTCATTCCTTACGATGGAAAGCGGGTGGCGCGTTCCCAGTCCGACGGGGTAGGCGGTGCGGCTCAAGTCGATGCCTTCGGTGTCATTGTCCTGGTTGTCGAACATTTCTTTCAGGGCCGCGATGCGTTCCTGCGTGCGGTTCTTCAGTTCGTTCAGTTTCATGCCCACTTCTTTCTTCTGTTCGGCGGGCACGCTGCGGAAATCCGCCATCAGCGCATTGATCGCCCCTTTCTTGCTTAAGTATTTGATGCGAAGAGCTTCGAGTTCTTCAGCGTTGCTGGCAGTCATGCCTTCTACTTCATGAAGCAGTTCTTCTATTTTTGCTAACATAGTTCTTGCTATTATTATTTTGCTGAGTGCAAAGGTAGTAATAAAAAAGAAAAGTCCTATTTTATTTTACACCGAAACGAAAAAAAAGGTATTTTTGCACCCAACATTTGAGTATAGTAAATGAAAACATTGATTTTCGGGTGTTGTTTGGTGATACTGATGGCATCCTGCCAAGGTGGCAAGAAGAAAGCCGGTCCTTTTGAAACTTTGACTGAGCAGATTGATTCTTTGACTATGGTGCCTGATTCGGTTCAGGACACGCTTGTGGTTGCGGAGGAAGAAGTTCCGGCGTCGGCTGATGAGAGTTTCGCCGATTTTTTCTATAACTTCGCTTCGGAGCCTAAGTTCCAGAAGTCGCGTGTGGTTTTTCCTTTTTCGTTTTACAAGGGAGAAGAAGTGGTGCGTATCCAGCGCAAAGAATGGAAATACGATCCGCTCTTCAGCAAAGAGCAGGCCTATACCGTGCTTTTCGATTCGGAAGAAGACATGGAGGTGGAGAAGGACACGAGCTTGCGGAGCGTGCAGGTCGACTGGATTTATCTGCATGAAGGAAAGATCAAGCGCTATTATTTTGAGCGCAAGCGGAGTTCGTGGTTTCTTGAGGCGATAAATATTGAGCGGCTGGCGCAAGAAGAAGACGGGAAGGAAGATTTCTTTGCTTTCTACAAGAAGTTCTCGTGCGATTCGGTGTTCCAGAGCGAACGCCTGTCCAGTCCGCTGGCTTTCGTTACGGTCGATCCGGAAGACGAGTTCCAGATTCTGGAAACCACGCTCGATGAGGGGCAGTGGTTCGCTTTCCGTCCGCCGATGATGAAAGAACGGTTGACCAATGTGCATTACGGCCAGCCCGAGCAGAAAAATGCAGACCGCAAGATAATGGAATTCAAGGGTTTCGGAAACGGATTCAACAACACGCTGCATTTTTCGCGGAGAAACGGGCTGTGGCGTCTGGTAAAGTTTGAAGATTTAAGCGATTGATTGTATGACTGAATATACAGACTATTCCCTGCTTGCTCACAACACGTTCGGAATGGACGTGAAGGCGGCGCGTTTCATTGAGTATAAGTCGGAAGAAGAGTTGTGCGCCTTCCTTTCTTCGGGAGGGCTTCGGCTTCCCTTTTTGCATATCGGAAGCGGAAGCAACCTGCTGTTCCTCTCAGACTATCCCGGATTGATCCTGCATTCGGCCGTGAGGGGGATCGAAACGGTGGCTGAAACCGGGGAATGGATCGAACTTCGCGCAGGCTCGGGCGTTGTGTGGGACGATTTTGTTGCCTATACGGTGGAGCGCGGATGGTATGGAGCCGAGAACCTGTCGCTGATACCCGGTGAGGTGGGAGCTTCGGCGGTGCAGAACATCGGCGCATACGGAGCGGAGGCGAAAGACCTGATCGTATCGGTAGACACGGTTGAGGCCGGAACAGGAAAAAAGCGCCGTTTCTCCAATGCGGAATGCCGCTATGCTTATCGCGAGAGCATCTTCAAGAAAGAGCTGAAAGGGCAGTATTTTGTGACGGGGGTGACTTATCGCCTGAGCAAGCGCCCCGTGTTTCGTCTTGATTACGGCAACGTGCGCGCCGAGCTGGAGAAAGAAGGCGCCGTGCCGACTCTTGCTAACGTGCGCCGGGTGATCATTTCAATCCGGAAGAACAAGCTCCCCGATCCGGAGGTCATGGGAAACGCCGGAAGCTTTTTCATGAATCCGGTCATTCCGCGGAGCCAGTTTGAACGCTTGCGCGGGGAATACCCCGACATGCCTTCCTATCCTCTGGAGGGAGAGCGTGTGAAGGTACCGGCCGGATGGCTGATAGACCGGTGCGGGTGGAAAGGCAAGTCTTTGGGACCTGCCGCCGTACACGACCGCCAGGCCTTGGTGCTTGTCAACCGGGGAGGGGCTACGGGGCGCGATGTGCTCCGGCTGGCCGGTGAAGTGGTCCGTTCGGTACAGGAAAAGTTCGGCATAGCGATTTCGCCCGAGGTGAATGTGATAGAATAAGATTCAGATTAACAGAACAGGATGGACATGAAGATTACGATATTGGGAAGCGGAACTTCTACGGGAGTTCCCCAGGTGGGATGCACGTGTGAGGTGTGCAGAAGCACGGACGCGAGGGACAACCGCCTGCGCTGTTCCGGCCTGGTAGAGGCGGACGGCGTGCGCATTCTCATCGACTGCGGTCCGGATTTCCGCCAGCAGATGCTCCGGCTGAACGATTACCGTCCGATCGACGGGGTGCTGATAACGCACGAGCATTACGATCATGTGGGCGGACTTGACGATCTGCGCCCTTTCTGCCATTTCCGTGACATTCCGGTCTATGCCGAGAGCGATACCGCCGAACGTCTGAAAAGGCGCATTCCTTACTGCTTTACGGAGCATCTCTATCCGGGCGTGCCGCACATTCCGCTGGAAAAGATCGCGGAGGGCGTTCCCTTCACGGTCAGCAACATGCAGGGCAACTCGGTGGAGGTGGTGCCTTTCCGCGTGATGCACGGCCCTTTGCCTATCATGGGATACCGTATCGGTCCGATGGCGTGGATTACGGACATGCTTTCCATGCCCGACACTTCGTATGCCTGTTTGCAGCATTTGGACTGTCTGGTGATGAACGCCCTGCGCATCGAGCCGCACTGGACACACCAGTCGCTTTCGGAAGCCCTTGCGCAGGCCGCACGAATCGGGGCGGGCCGCACGTGGCTTATCCACATGAGCCATCAGATAGGCCTTCATGCGGAGGTTGAAAAGTCGCTTCCTGCCAATGTGCATCTTGCTTACGACGGACTGGAACTGCATTGCAATATGTAAGCAGAAAGCCTCTTTTACTTTCCGCACCGCGACGCGTTTTTCGCTTTCTGGAGATGCTTTCTTAAAGAAATATAATCGGAACCCCGTTCATACGCCTTGTGAAGGGGGCGGTTCCGGACTGGCCGGGATGATTTGGGCGTATAAGCGTGTGAAAATAACGGCTTGTTTTGATAAAAGTTTCCCGTCATCTTTGTCCGGATGACCTTATATGTGGCGGAAAATGTCCCGTCATCTTTTCAGACCCTGCTTTTTATCCTTCTTTTTTGTCCGGAATGTTTCAGAATGGCGAGGTTTTCGGATTGTCCGAATGTTTGCCTATGGCGCATTTCCCTTTCGAAACAGGGCGGAAGAAAAACTTTTCCTTCCGTTTTGACATGCAGAACCGGTTTGTTCGGACATGCCGGTCGTTTGTCTTTTCTCGTCTTTCCCGAATTTCCCATTCCGTTGCTTCTGGTCTGAAAACGGGCGATTCTCAGGCCTTTGAAATGGCAAAATGGCATTTTGTCAAGATGACGTTTCCCGCTTTTTTTTCAAAAATTTTGATATTTTGTCATTCCTTTTGCTTATCTTTGTTAAACGGATAAATTGCTGAATTTAAAGAAACAAAGCTATGAAAACAAACGTTCGTTTAGGGCTGGTTCTGCTGGTACCAGTCTTTGCAATGGGCATGGCGGCATGCAAGGATGACGAAGGGGCATCCGAACCGCAATTCATTGAAAATGCAAGGCTGATGGAGGAGGGACAGACGCTTTCTCCGGGCGAAACCGTGCATCTTTTGGGTGACGGATATCTGGATACCGATGATGTGATGCTGGAGTTTTATTGGGACCTGAACGAGCCGGGCTTTCCGGAAGGTTACATCAAGGGTTACAGGGCCGAAATCATGGAGTCGGCTTCGGACGGCATCTCTATCCGTCTGCCTTACCGGAAGCCCGAATCGCGGGTGGAGGTGCTGGTGATGCGCAGCGGAGAAATGATGCATGTGGGGAAATTGTACGTGGAAGACGGTGCTACTCCTGAAGAAGCCCGGCTGTATGGCATTACCCGTGGTGGAGGCACGGCGGAATGCATGTGGAACGCAAAGCCGGAAACGCGGTGGACGCTTGACGGATGTCCGGACTTTCATTCCGCCGTGTCCTGCTGGGAGTGCTATGGCCTGTGCGGACTGAGCGAAATCGGAGGGATGCAGTGTCCCGTCTTTTTCGACTTCTGCACCTCGGAATGGAAAAGGTTGGGCGGATATCCTACGCTTGCCTTGTTTGCCTCTCCGTCAGGAGTAGGTGCGCTTCATGCCGTTGACGGGGAGGATTATACGCTTGAGATCATCTCTGACCATCTGGAGCGGAATGATTATGTTTCAACCTCTTCGCGCGATATTATGCCGGCACCGCTATATAAATATCCGTTGCCGGAAGGTTTGGAAGCGGAAATGTTCGGCGATTATCCCGGTGCCTATACGGGAACGGAAAGTCTGCTGTTTTCCGCAAATAATGGGAACGGAAAATGGACTCCTGTGGTATATGGCATCTATAGCGGATTCCATGCGCTTGGCGATGTGGAGGCTGAAGGACTGATACCTTTCTCCTTTATGGATAAG
Source organism: Bacteroidales bacterium SW299 (assembly GCA_019550975.1). Lineage (GTDB taxonomy): Bacteria > Bacteroidota > Bacteroidia > Bacteroidales > Bacteroidaceae > Phocaeicola > Phocaeicola excrementipullorum. The sequence goes on from SDWH01000011.1 coordinate 32,345, forward strand.
GACAATGAATGGCAGTGCGGATATATCGTGGTCCGTGCCGGTGTGAGCGGGATGTATCTGCTGGAAGAGAACGGCGAGCCTGCTTTCGACGAGCCGTGTTCCACGTTTGCCGGCCGTGCCCTGTCGGTGTCTGCCAATTACGACCGTCCGGGAACCTTGACCGTTCTTTTTGAAACCGGCGGTACCGGTCGCAAGATCATGGAGTTTTCATTGGATGGAAAGGTCTGGAAATCCGTGGACGAGGAAGGATGCGCTTATGATGAGATCGTATGGACGAACTGATCTGTCCGCTTGGTAAAGTCTGTCGTTTTTCTTCTGTTTTATTGCCTGCCGGGTGTGTATCATCCGGCTCTCATGCTTTCTGATTGTTTGAGTGGAATGCAGATGTAGGACATTTTGTTTATTTTGGTTAATAAAAACAGACAGTATAATCCTTTTTTTTGTCTGCTTAGCATTCGTAAACATCTGTTTGGTATATAATGCATAATTATGCTTTTTTTAATTAAGCGAATGACGCTACATTTGCCATGAAACTTAAAAACATTATGTATGAGAACGAAAAATCTTTTTGTATGGATACTGCTTGTGCTAACGGCGGTGTCTTGTAAGAATGATGATGAACCTGGACTTCCCGGCGGAGGGGATAATCTGGCAAAGCTCGGTCAAATAGCAATGGTAACGGAAGATATCGGTGACTGGGATAAGGCTTATCTGACTCCCGACGGGTATTTTTTGTATCGTGACGGAATCTCTGCTCCGGCAGCGCGCGAAGGCGAAACAGACGATAAATATGATTGTCTGAGTTATATGTCGTTGGATAAAAAGACAAAAGTGAATATTCTTTTGTCAAAAGACGACAAACTTCCTGCGCAGATTGTATTTGAAGATAAGACTTCGCTGTATTTCAGTTATTTGGATGATGAGCCGGAAGAAGAAACCGTTCTGGAATTGGTTTATGACGGAGGCGGAAAGATGGAAAAGATCGGCAACTACAGATACAGTTATGCCGAATGGGAAACCATTAAGACTCAGTATGCGGGTGAAGATATCCTGATGCAGGCTCTGTCTTATTTTAATTTCCTGGTTAAGGAAAGCGGATGTACTTCATCTTCTATCGTTGGATTGACCGAAACATTCGACGACGTGCTCAGTCTGGAAATCAGCTTGGATGTGGATATAGACGTTTTGGCTCTTGAAAAGGACGATGAAGGTTTTGTCTTCGTCAGTGACATAAATGTTGTGTTTGATGTCGTGGTTGAGAAGGTCTTTTCAGAACTGGCTTTATGGACAGGTGAGGCCAGCTTTAAGGTCGGCGGATCTTCATGTACGTTGAAAGGGTCTATCTGGTGTGCATCGCAGACATTTGGAGATTATGGAGTATATGGTATTGTGTGTGATACGGACAAGTCAAAACTGAAGATTGATGCAAATCCTGAATTCTCAGGTACAGGCATCCAGACGGATAAGGAATTTGAAGTTGATTTCAGAGGACTGCAGCCGCGCACCACTTATTACTATCGGGCTTATTATAAATTCAATGGTTCCGATCACGGTAATTTGAAATTCGTGGACAATGTTGAGGTTTCTTCAGACGGACAGGTCGGATACGATACGGTCATCAAAGAATTTACTACAGGCGATAATATCTTGAATGTGGATGTAGTGATGTGTATGGATGTGACCGGCAGTATGAGCGGACTGATTAATACGGTAAAGAAAAATGCCCTGAATTTTTATGACATATTTGAGAAAGCTTGCGTTGAATCAAACATCATATTGTCTTCGTTGAATACCCAGGTTATTGCTTTCCGTGACAAGAATGAGGATAAAGACTGGCTGTTGAAATCGGATGTGTATGCCATGCCTGATGACAGGGAGCTGTTCAGCGGATTTGTCAATGGACTGAGAGCTACAGGTGGAGGTGATACCCCGGAAAGTGGTCTGGAAGCGCTGGATACTGCTTTTTCAAGGGACGATTGGGGCAAAGACGACGGCTATCATCGTCAGGTGGTCATTTTGTGGACAGATGCGCCTTATTTGACTGGTTCCAGCTATACGGACTTGACCTTGGAAAATGTGCAGCTCAAATGGGACAGCATGCCTTCCGGACGCCGCTTGGTATTGTTTGCTCCAAACGGGACTCAGTCCAATGGAGGCAGCTGGAGTGATCTGGACAGTTGGATCAATGTGATGCATCTGACAGATACGTCTACCGGATTTGAAAATATCGATTACGTAATTGACAACATTATCGGTGAATTGACCGGTAAAGGTAAAACAGAACTGAGCCGGGTACAGCCTTCTTCGGTAACGACCGTATTCACTCCGAACTATTAAAAACAAATGCCTTGTTCCGGAACAGCCGACATGCTTGGCGTTTGATGGCAAAAGTATGCTGGGCTGTTCTGTGGCAATGGACATAAATTCAAAAAGCTCTATCATTCTCCGGAAAGGGGAAGGTAGAGCTTTTTTATATTAACGTGAGTCCGACGGATTTAGAGCGTTTAAATTTTGTTCTGCCTCGGTTTGAGAATTGTATTCGAGGATGTTTATCCATTTTTACGGGGATGACAGCGGGGAAACTGACCGGAAACAAACTCAAAAGGAGCGGATAAAAATACTTAGAAACTGTTTTGAATTTCTCCAAAAAGTTTTTCTTGGCTTGATGTGTTCGTTTTCGTGTGTGCTTTGGGCTATTTTTTGGTCTTTTCCGCTTCTGTTCTTCGTCAGATAGCCCGCTATCTTCCTCATCACACAAACGGAAATGCCTCAAAAACTCATCCCAAATCAGCACACGATAAATTCAAAACAGTTTCTTAACCGGAAAATTTAAACGACAGGCTCTTCATTTTGCGCACTTGCTTAAATGGAAATCCTATGGTGTCGCTGTCAGGCGGTCTGCTCTTTTTCCAATTCCAGTGCTTTGGGGAAAATGATATTGTTTTCCAAATGGATGTGTTCGTGCAATGCCTCCTCAAATTGCTTCAATTGCTGCAATGCCAGCCGGAAGCTGGCACATGCGTCTTCAGGAGCGGTGAATCCGTTGGTTAGGGAAGAGATTCTTTCAAAACGTTCTCCTTCGTGGCTATGTTCATCCTCCATGACTTTGATGGGGTGCAGGATGGTGCCGCAATGAAATTTGGCTACTTTCACGCCTTCTTCTTTGGCCTGGAACATCTCGTAAATGTAAGGGAACAGAACATTCTCTTCTTTTGACAAATGATTTTCCAAATCACGGAGCGAGTCGCGGAACAGTGTCTGGACTTGCAGCAACTCCGGATGATTCTTCGCATGCACTTCGGTTACTTTGGCCAATAAGGCTTCTGTTTGCGGGCCTTTGGCACGGATTCCCCGGTGGTGGATCTTCAATACGTAGTCTATTAATAAGTCGATGGGCCATCCGGGAAAGTCGGGAGCATTGCCGTTCGCATTCTCCTGCAATTCGTTTAGTTCACGCGCCACAGCTTCGGGATCAAGGTTGCGGTTCCGGCAGGCTTCCGCAAACGGAATATGGCCATGGCAGCAAAAATCAATGCGGTAGCGGGAAAACACTTTGGCAGCATCAAAGTTGCCGGCTACAATTTGTCCGACAGTGTATGAATTGTAATTTTTCTGTTTCATAATCTTTTGTTTATTCGTTTATTAATCCAAATTTTTTCATGTCACGTTCTGCAGTGCCGATGCCCCTTATTCCAAAGTTGTCGGCCAGTATCTTCGTTACATTGGGCGAGAGGAATGCAGGCAAGGTGGGACCGAGATGAATCTCTTTTATTCCCAAACTGAGCAACGCCAGCAATACGATCACCGCTTTCTGTTCATACCATGCGATATTGTAAACAATAGGCAGTTCATTGATGTCATGCAGCCCGAACACTTCTTTCAGCTTGAGGGCGATGACTGCCAATGAATAGCTGTCGTTGCATTGTCCTGCATCCAAAACGCGCGGAATGCCATTGATGTCACCCAACGCCAGTTTGTTATAACGGTATTTAGCGCATCCCGCAGTCAAAATGACCGTGTCTTTGGGGAGCATCTCGGCAAAAGCAGTGTAGTAGTCACGGCCGCGCATACGTCCGTCACAGCCTGCCATGACGATGAACTTACGGATGGCTCCGCTCTTTACGGCTTCTGCCACCTTGTCTGCCAGTTGCAGCACTTGATTGTGGGCAAAGCCGCCGATGATTTCTCCGTGTTCTATTTCCGTCGGTGCGGCGCATCGTTTGGCTGCTTCTATAATTTCAGTATAATCCTTATGTCCTTTCTCGTCTGCTGCAATATGCTTGCAGCCGGGATATCCGGTAGAATTGGTGGTAAACATGCGTTCTTTGTAAGTGGCGTTGGGCAGAGGAGGAACGATGCAGTTGGTTGTGAATAGGATGGGACCATTGAATGAGGTGAACTCTTCGCGTTGTTTCCACCATGCATTTCCGTAGTTTCCGGCAAAGTGTGTATATTTCTTGAATGCCGGATAGTAATGTGCAGGAAGCATTTCACCGTGAGTATATACGTCTACACCGCTGTTTTTGGTCTGTTCCAGCAGTTCCTCCAGGTCATGCAGGTCATGTCCGCTTATCAGAATGCCGGGCCGGGTACCTGCTCCGATGTTTACGCGGGTAATTTCCGGATTGCCGTAGCTGGAAGTATTTGCCTTGTCGAGCAAAGCCATTGTTTGCACGCCTGTTTCACCTGTTTTCAAAGCTAATGCAGTCAGCTCATCCGCCGATAAAGATTTTGTGGTGAGCTGTGCGATGGTATGCTGCATGAAACGATGGATGCTTTCGTCATTGTGTCCTAACCTCATGGCATGTTCCAGATAAGCAGCCATTCCTTTTAGGCCATACATAATCAGTTCCTTTAACGAGCGCAGGTCTTCGTTTGTCTCGCGCAACACTCCGACGGTTGCAGCTTTTGTATCGTATTCATCGCGGTCACCTTTCCAGTTCAATTCGTCAGCTTCCGGCAGAGGAATGTTTTTGGACGAAGCCCGATGTTTGAGTTCATCACGTATTGCCAGGCCTTTGCCGATGCGTTTCACGATGCTTTCGTCATCGAAATTGGCATTGGTAATGGTGCAGAACAAGGCATCTGCAATGAAATTGTTTACATTTTCTTCAACGGGAAGAGCATATTGGCGCAGTTGGTCCGCCACAACAGAAATTCCCCGCACAACAAAGAGTAATAAATCCATATTGCGTGCTGTAGTTGCATTCTTCCCGCAAACGCCTTTTAAGGTGCAACCGAAACCTTTGGCTGTTTCCTGACACTGGAAACAAAACATGTTATTCTCCATATCTTTCTCTTTTTAATGATTTCTATTATTTTTGTGCAAAAGTAGACGGTTTCCGTCTTTTAAACTGTACCATATGTTACAGCGCGTACAAACAACAGTTAAAAGAAAGCAGGATGGAACTGACGGGATTATTGCAGGTTGCCCCTTTTCAGGGAATGAAAGAAGAAGAACTGATTGCTTTTCTATTCGGCGTTCCGAATAGCTTGAAGCACTTTGAGCCGGGTGATGTCATCGCCCGGCAAGATAGCTTATGCAAAGGGCTGTACATTCTTGCCTCGGGAAGTGTGCGGGCGGGGATGATAAATGATGAAGGAAAAGAACTGACGGTAGAAGAAATTGACGCTCCCAACTTGCTGGCCTCAGGCTTTATTTTTGCTACAGAAAATCGCTTTCCTGTCAATGTAGAGGCTGTAGAGCCTTGTGAGGTTTTTATAATAGGAAAAGAACGTTTCCTGGAATTTATGCACTTGCATCCGTTGATGATGCAGAATTTTTTGAAGGATATTTCGGACCGGAGTGTTTTTCTAAGCAGGAAACTGAATGAGTTTGCATTGTTGAATCTAAAGGCTCGTCTGTTGAAATACCTGGAAACGCATCCTGCGATCCATAATCAGCAGGAAGTGGCTCAGAAGCTGGGAGTTACCCGTCCGTCGTTGGCCAGGGCATTGTCTGAGCTGGCAAATGAGGGAAGGATAAAGAAATAAGATTACGGATTGCCTTTGCTCGGCTTAATATAGATGGGACGCAAAGACATGAAGTTCATCTCCTTGCATCCCTATGCTTCTATTTTCCGCTTGCTCCTTTCAGCGATTCCCTGCAGATTCCGTTCAGTCCGCATTCGGCGCATTTGGGATTGCGTGCCGTGCAGACATAGCGTCCGTGGAGTATCAGCCAGTGGTGGGCGGTGGGTACAATCGCTTCGGGCAGGTATTTCATCAGGTATTTTTCGGTGGCGAGCGGTGTCGTGCAGCTTTTGGGCACCAGGCCGATGCGGTGGCTTACGCGGAACACATGGGTGTCTACCGCCATGGCTGCCTTGTGGAACACCACGCTCTGAATGACATTAGCCGTTTTCCGTCCCACTCCGGGCAGTTTCACCAGCTCTTCGAGCGTGTCGGGAACCTGGCTCCGGAAGTCTTTCACCAGCATCTGAGCCATGCCTACCAGATGCTTCGCCTTGTTGTTGGGGTAGCTTACGCTTTTGATGTATTCAAACACTACTTCCGGTGTTGTGGCAGCAAGCGCTTCCGGAGTAGGGAAGTCGCGGAAGAGCGGAGGGGTGATCATGTTCACCCGCTTGTCGGTGCATTGTGCGCTCAGAATAACGGCGATGAGCAGTTGGAACGGGTCTTCGTAATGCAGTTCCGTTTCTGCCACGGGCATCGCCGCGTTGAAGTATTCGATAACTTTCTGATACAGGTCTTTCTTTGTCATATCTCAATACCATTTTTTGCGTCGGAAATAAAAATAAAGTCCTGTGCCCAGCAGAAGCATCAGCAGCCAGGCAAACAGGTAGCCGAACTTCCAGTCGAGTTCGGGCATGAAGCTGAAGTTCATTCCCCATATTCCGGCGAGGAAAGTCAGCGGAATGAAGATGGTGGAAACGATGGTGAGCTGCTTCATGATATTGTTCATCTGCTGGTCGTTGTTCGACATGTAGAGGTCGAGCAGGGAAGAAATCATGTCGCGGCATCCTTCGAGTGTCTGTAACACGAATTGCAGATGATCGTTCACGTCGCTGTAGAACGGGCGGCTTGCCTTGTGGATCAGGTTGTTTTCTGTATGGAAAAGTTTGCTGAACTGCTCTTTCAGCGGGAGGATGCTTCGCTTGACGAGGCGGAAATTGCGCCGGTACTGCTGGATTTCGTCGATGCCGGGACTGGTGTCGGTCGGCGACAGCAGGCGTTCCTCCAGATCCTCCAGTTCGTCTTCCATTTTGGAGATGATCGACATGAAGCTTGCCATCACGCTGTTCAGCATTACGCTCATCAGGAAGTCCGATTGCCGGTTGCGGATTCTCAGCACATTGTTGTTGATGGCCGTATTGATTTCATTGAAAAAGTCCGTATCCTTTTCGAGAAATGTCAGCACAAAGTTTTCGCCTTGTATGATGCAGAACTGTTGCGGTGTGTATTCGTTTTCTTCGTTGGGCGAGAGCTGCTTCAGGAGCACCACATTGTAGGTGTCATGTTCTTCGATCTTTGTGAGGTGTCTTGAGTTCAGTATGTCCTGTACGGTGAGAAAATCCACATGGAAGTGGTTGCACACATCGCGGACGATACCGGTGTTTTCCAGACCGTGTATCTGAATCCAGTTGATGGCTTCGTCACGCATGTGGGGCAGGATGTCTGCCAGCTCTTTTCCTGTGACGGTCTGGATATCCTTCGCACTGTAGCTGCACAGGTGCAGATGTGTGGGAGTGCGGCTTTCGCCGATATAGTTCAGTTCTTCGCTCAGCAAATTGTTCTTTGCCATAATCTGTCCGTGTTTGGTATGCCTGCAAAGATAATATAAAAAAGCGAGATGCTGAGCAATTCGCCGAAATATGATTGAGGGCTAATGATTTAGAGGATTCTCTTTAAACTTGCTCCTAATCCGGTATCCGGTATTTATTGGGCGTACATCCGACCGCTTTCTTGAATGCCCGGCTGAATATGAACAAGGCTAGTTTATTTTTATCCGTTGCCGTGTCGTTGGCAGTCGTTTTCACCGTCTATGCTTATGCCAGTCGCACCTGTACGGCAGAATCCGTAACGAACGACAGAATTTCGGCTGAGGCGGCACAACCTGCAGCCGTACCGGTAAAAGGAAAAGTGCTCGTAGTGTATTTTACCTCGCCCGAAACGGATGGTGTGGACACTTCGTCGGGAGCAAGCCGGATTGTCGCCGACGGCAAGCTGTATGGCAACACCGAGTATGTGGCGGATCTCATCAGCCAAAAGACCGGCGGCGACCTGTTTCAGATTAAGACGGCGAATGCTTATCCCGGCACGCACAAGGAACTGCTAGATGCCTCAAAGAGAGAAATTGACGCAAAAGCCCGTCCGAAGCTGACTTCGCATATTCAACGCTTGAAGGATTATGACGTGATATTCGTCGGCTTCCCTAATTGGTGGTACGACATGCCGATGCCGCTTTACTCCTTCTTTGACGCATACGATTTTACAGGCAAGACGCTGATACCGTTTTGCACACATGCCGGAAGCCGTTTTTCACAGGCAGAGAAGACCATAGCGGCATTGGAGAAAGGGGCGAAGATGCAGAAAGGACTTGCCATTTCGCGCAAGAACCTGGGTGAGGCGGAAACGGCAATACAGAATTGGCTGCAACGGATGGGGTTCGGCAAATAATCGGCCCGCATGTAAAATAGGTTCATCTATCTGTTATTTGTGTAGCAAAGGTATTATATGCATCGTCTAATTTTGCGGCAGATGAATCACATTAAAAATAGATCGGTATGAAAAAGCTTTATGTATTAGTGTTCGCGGCATTGGCCGCATTTCTTGCAACATCTTGTAAAGAGGACTTTGACCCGAATTATCCGGCAGACAATATCGAGTATGACGGAAGCCGCCGGATATTGGTCGCTTATTTTTCGCAGACAGGAAATACAGAACGCCTTGCCAACCAGATTGTAGCGGCGACAGGTGCAGACGTATACCGTATCCAGCCTTCCGAGCCGTATGCCAGCAATCCTTATGATGACAGTGGCCGTATCCAAAACGAATCGTATGATGACCTTCGTCCGGGAGTAGCCAATTTGCCCGACAATGTAGAAGATTATGATGTCATTCTGGTCGGTTCGCCCATCTGGTGGCATAATCCGGCCATGGTGGTCTGTACTTTCCTGGAAAGTTATGACCTGAGCGGGAAGATTATTGTCCCGTTCTTTACATACGGTTCGACAGAATATTTGCAGCAGTCTATCGACAAGATACATGAGGTAACGCCCTCGTCTGTTCATTTGCGCACTTACTCCGGTGGCAGTGTGGAAGAATGGCTGCGTGGGATACATATCATACAGTAGCATCCGAATGTGGGGTTAGCGCAGAAGACCGGATCCGTTCGTTGCAAACGGTTTGGATAAGATGCGTAATTTTTTGTAATCCGGCAAATTCTTCGTACCTTTGCGCCCGATAGAAAAGCGAACATTCACTTGTGATGAGAGTGCGGAAAACAGATTGAAGCCTCTCCGTGTATTCTAGAACACCACGTAAAAAACAGGAGCGATGAAAAAAGAAAATACCGTGTCAGTGCCTTTTATGGTTTTGGGCATTGTCTTTTGTGTCTGCCTCGTGGCAGCGAATCTTTTGGAAACCAAAGTCGTGCAGCTGGGTCCGGTTGCCGTGACCGCCGGATTGCTGGTCTTTCCCATTTCCTATATTATCAATGACTGCATAGCCGAAGTGTGGGGCTTCCGCAAGGCACGTCTGATCATCTGGATGGGTTTTCTGATGAACTTTCTGGTGGTCGCATTGGGCCAGATTGCCGTGGCTCTTCCTGCCGCTCCGTTCTGGGAGGGCGAAGAAGGCTTCAACTTTGTGTTCGGCATGGCTCCCCGCATTGCCGCAGCCAGTCTGCTGGCTTTCCTTGTTGGCTCGTTCATGAACGCATACGTGATGAGCCGTATGAAAGTGGCTTCGCATGGCAAACATTTTTCTCTGCGTGCTGTCCTGTCTACTTTGGCCGGAGAAAGCGCTGACTCGCTGATCTTTTTCCCGCTGGCGTTCGGCGGACTGATGCCGCTCGAGGAGCTGGGCCGCATGATGCTGGTTCAGGTGGTGCTGAAAACGCTTTATGAAGTCATTATCCTGCCCGTGACTGTCCGTGTGGTCAACTATGTGAAGCGGGTGGACGGAAGCGATGTCTACGACGAACATATCTCTTACAACATATTGAAGATTAAAGAAATTTGACGCTTATGAATCATGATGCAGCATTGGTGGTGTTCAGCGGCGGGCAGGACTCCACTACCTGCCTGTTTTGGGCGAAGAAACACTTCAGAAAAGTATATGCCTTGAGCTTCATTTACGGCCAGAAACACGAAAAGGAGGTGGAACTGGCGCGTGCGATAGCGGAAAAGGCGGGTGTGGACTTTCATGCGATGGACGTTTCCTTTATCGGCCGTCTTGGGAAGAACTCGCTGACGGATACTTCCATCAGGATGGATGAGGAAAAGCCGCAGGACTCGTATCCGAACACTTTCGTGCCCGGACGCAACCTGTTTTTCCTGAGCATAGCGGCTGTATATGCCCGCGAACTGGGAGTCTGCCATCTGGTGACCGGTGTGTCCCAAACTGATTTCAGCGGTTATCCCGACTGCCGGGACTCATTCATCAAGTCGCTCAACGTCACGCTCAATCTTGCGATGGACGAGCAGTTCGTTATCCATACGCCGCTGATGTGGATTGACAAGGAGCAGACGTGGGCGCTGGCCGATGAACTGGGGGTGCTGGATATCGTGCGCAACGAAACGCTTACCTGCTACAACGGCATTCCGGGCGACGGCTGCGGGCATTGTCCGGCTTGCAGGCTGCGCCGGGAAGGGCTGGAGAAGTATTTGGCCTCTAAGAAATAGGGCGCGGAATGCGTATCTGAAACGTGTGTCCGTGCGGATAAAATCTCTGTCTTCAGACTGAAGAAAGGGATGGTACATATTTAAAAGTTTATGATTGTATGGAAAGAAAAGACGAACTGACCCTTTTGGGAAACAAAAATACGGTTTATAAGCAGGACTATGCGCCGGAGGTGCTTGAGGCGTTTGTCAACAAGCATCCCGGCAACGACTACTGGGTGCGTTTCAACTGTCCGGAATTTACGAGCCTCTGTCCGATCACGGGACAGCCGGATTTTGCGGAAATCCGCATCAGTTATCTGCCCGACGTGAAGATGGTGGAGAGCAAGAGCCTGAAGCTTTATCTGTTCAGCTTCCGCAACCATGGAGATTTTCATGAAGATTGCGTGAACATCATCATGAAGGATCTGATTAAGCTTATGGATCCGAAATACATTGAAGTGACGGGCATCTTTACCCCGCGTGGAGGCATCTCCATTTATCCGTATTGCAACTACGGACGTCCCGGCACGAAATACGAAGAGCTGGCCGAATACAGGATGAAGAACCACGACCTGTAACGGCTGCGGCCTTGCATCCGGCAGAGGGCTGCCGGCGGCGGTCAGGAAAGTTCCAGTCCGAACTCTTTCTGCAGTTTCAGCAGGCTTGGGTTTTTTTCGCTCATTATCTTGAACTTTTCCGGCTGGCTGTAGGCGCGGACGGTTTCGCCGGCTTCGCTGACACGTACCGTCATTTTGATTTTCCGGTTATGCAGCTGGCCTTGCAGGTAGTTCTCTATCTGCGGGGCAAGCCTCTGCATGTTTTTCTGCACCATTTCGTTGTCTACCACCACTTCAAACGTGCTTTGGTCTTTCAGCAGTTTGGGGTGCATGTTTTTCATGCGGCCGGCATTGGCAGCTTCTTCTTGCGGCAGCTTGTTCGTGAAATCCTTCCAGTAATAGTTCAAGTCTTTTTCATTGAAGATATAGTCTTCCCACGTATCCGCAACCGGTGCGCTGCTGGCGGTTTGCGCGGGGCGCGTTTCGCCGGATGCCTGCTGTGCCTGCGCTGTACGCTTGATTGAGGTGCTCAGGCTTTCCGCTTTCATCAGCGGTATCTTTTTCCCCGGCTGAGGCTTCGGAATGGGATTGGGGCGGGCGGCTGCCGTTGCCGGAGCTGCCTGCACCTCCTGCGCTTTCGGCTGGTATACGGGAGTCGGCTGTTGCAGGGTTGCGGCATATTCCGATTGTTGGGCGGCTGCCGGCTGGGGTTTTGCTGTTTCTGCCTGGCTGTTGTTGAATACGGGAGAAATCTTCTTGGGGACACTTTGTTCGGTTTCCGCAGAATTGCTCGCCGGTGCAGTGAGCTGGGCAAGCTGTATCAGTGCCAGTTCTACGAGCAGTCGCTTGTTCTTGCTCTGGCGGTAGTTCAGGTCGCAGTCGTTGCTGATTTTCATGGCCTTGTACAGAAACTGCGGAGAGCATTTCTGAGCCTGCGTCTGGTATCGCTCGCGTATGGATGCCCCCACCTCCAGCAACTTCAGCGTAGAGGCGTCCCGGCTCACCAGCAGGTCGCGGAAGTGCGAGCTTAATCCCGTGATGAAGTGGTTTCCGTCGAAGCCTTTTTGCAGGATGTCGTTGAATATCAGCAGACAGTCGGTCACCTTGTTTTCAAGCAGGCAGTCTGTCAGGCGGAAATAATATTCGTAGTCCAGCACATTCAGGTTTTCTATGACGCTGTTGTATGTGATATGCCCGTTTGTAAAGCTGACCACCTGGTCGAAGATAGACAGCGCGTCGCGCATGCCTCCGTCGGCTTTTTGCGCGATGACGTTCAGTGCTTCCGGCTCAGCGTCGATGTGCTCTTTTCTGGCCACATCCTCCAGGTGCTCGGCAATGTCTGCAACATTGATGCGGTTGAAGTCGTATATCTGGCACCGGCTCAAGATCGTGGGCAGAATCTTGTGCTTTTCCGTTGTGGCGAGGATGAATATCGCATGCTGCGGCGGCTCTTCCAGTGTTTTCAGGAAAGCGTTGAAGGCCGCTGTCGAAAGCATGTGCACCTCGTCGATGATGTACACTTTATACCTTCCGATCTGCGGCGGTATGCGCACCTGTTCAATCAGGCTTCTGATGTCCTCAACCGAGTTGTTTGAGGCAGCATCCAGCTCGTGGATGTTGTACGAGCGCTGTTCGTTGAATGCGAGGCACGATTCGCATTCGTTGCATGCCTCTCCGTCTTCAGTCGGATGGAGGCAGTTGATGGTTTTTGCAAAGATGCGTGCGCAGGTGGTTTTCCCCACTCCTCTCGGTCCGCAGAAAAGGTAGGCGTGCGCCAGCTTCTGTGTTGCTATGGCATTTTTCAGAGTGGTGGTCAATGCGCGCTGACCTACTACGGTGTCGAATGTTGCGGGGCGGTATTTTCGTGCTGATACGATATAGTTTTCCATCTGCTGCATTTTTGTTTGTTCATGCAAATGTACGCAAAATCTTTTTCTTTTGCATGGGGTTGCTTTGAAATAATGCGTATCTTTGTCTTTGTTAATTCAATTGAGTTTATGAACAAGCTTTCTGTGATATGGTCGTTTATCGGGCGGCATAAGTATTGGGTGGTTACCGTCATTTTCCTTTTGATTATCGGTGTGTTCGACGAGAACAGCCTGATCCGGCGTTTCGAGCACCGGCGGGAGATTCATGCGCTGAAGACAGAAATAGAACGCTACCGCCAGCGGTATGAGGAGGACAGCAAGATGCTGAAAGAGATTACGGGCAATAAAGACGCTTTGGAAAAAGTGGCCCGCGAGCGTTATCTGATGAAGCAGGAGAACGAAGACATATTTGTTTTTCAAAAAGATACAGAAAAGGAATGAGTGCGAAAGTAGCAGATACAGTGGCGTTTTGCGGAACGCTGGTTTTGTTTGCAGGACTGGCGTTGCAGTTCTTCAAGTTTGAGTGTGCTCCGTATGTCTATTTGCTGGGAGCCGTGCTGTTTGCCTATGTGCAGGTGGTGGTTTCGGGCTATTCGGGCACCAACGTAATGATAAAGCGTTTGCGCCGCCAGCAGATTCTGGGTGCGATGCTGCTGATATTGACAGGTGTGGTGATGCTGCTGTGGCATCGCAACGAGTGGATTGTGTGTCTGGCCGTTTCCGCTGTACTGGAGCTGTATACGGCTTTCCGCATACCCCAGGAAGAGGCAAAAGAAAAAAAGAACAGCCGATGAAAGAAAAATACTGGAAATACTCGCTGATCATCTTCATCATCGGACTGGGCTATATCCTTTTCCGGCAGGCTGAGCCTTTCATGAATGGAATTCTGGGAGGCTTCACTTTGTATCTGCTGCTCCGGAACTTTACGTTCTGGCTTCAGAAGAAGATGAACCATACGCTGGCTGTGTGGCTGGTGACCATCGGCGTGTCGCTTTTTATCCTGATTCCCCTGTCGTTGTTCATCTGGATACTTGTCGGTCAGATTTCCAAGATGCACTTTGACACGGAAGCCATTATCCGGCCGGCCATGAAGGTGATCGACTTTATCAAGATTAATACGGGCTTCGATCTGCTTTCAGAAAAGTCCCTTTCGTTCATCGTTTCCCAGGCATCCTCCATCGGACAGTCCGTCATGTCGGGCGTGAGCGATTTGTTTGTGAATCTGGGCGTTGCCATCATGCTTCTGTTCTTCATGCTTTTGGAGGGGAGGCAGATGGAGCATTATGTGTCGTCGCTGCTGCCTTTCGAAGAGCAGAACAAACGTGAGGTGTTGGGAAAGGTGGAGCTGATGGTGCGTTCAAACGCCATAGGCATCCCTTTGCTGGCAGTCATTCAGGGCGTCATTTCATTCGGCGGCTATCTTCTCAGCGGTGCGCCCAATCCGGTTCTGAGCGCGATGCTGACGGCTTTCGCTTCGATCATTCCGATTGTGGGTACGGCTTTGGTCTGGATTCCCATCACGGTCTATTTCCTGGTGGTGAGCGACTGGGTCAGCGCAGTGGTTATGCTGGCGTATGGCGGCATCGTCATTTCTCAGTGCGACAACCTGATCCGCTTCATTCTGCAGAAAAAGATGGCAAACGTGCATCCGCTGATCACGATTTTCGGAGTGGTGGCAGGCTTGCCGCTGTTCGGTTTCATGGGAGTGATTTTCGGGCCTTTGCTTGTTTCTCTGTTCCTGCTGTTCCTCGACATGTTCCGCAAGGAGTATCTTATGGATGAGTAGAGGGGGCGTGCCTTGTCCGGCTATCCGTTTGTCAGGCTCTCATCGAGGAACTGCAAGATCTGCGCATGGCTGTCGGGGTGAAACCAGCGGATGTCGGGATCACGCTTGAACCATGTCATCTGCTTGCGTGAATAGATTCGCGAGTTCTGCTTTATCTTCTCCACCGCAAAGTCAAGGGTCCATTCCCCGTCGAGATACTTGAAGAGTTCTTTGTAGCCTACCGTGTTCAGCGAATTCAGGTGCCTGTAGGGGTAGACCCGTTTGGCTTCTTCCAGCAGGCCCTCCTCCATCATCAGGTCTACGCGGCGGTTGATCCGCTCGTAAAGTTCTTCACGCTCGCGCTTGAGCCCGATCTTTATGATGTTGAACGGGCGTTCCTTCTGCGTCTGCGTGCGGAACGAGGTATAGGTCTTTCCTGTCATGTAGCAGATTTCCAGCGCATGGATTACCCGCTTCGGGTTTTTCAGGTCTGCAATCCTGTAGTATTCCGGGTCCAGCAGCTTCAGTTCGCTGCACAGCCTTTCAAGCCCTTCCGTTTCATAGCGTCGGAGCATCAGTTCGCGTGTTTCCTTGTCTACGGTTGGGATGTCGTCTATGCCTTTGCAAACAGCGTCGACATACATCATTGACCCGCCCGTCATCAGTTGTACCGGGTTTTGCTTGAAAAGCGATTCCAGCTCTTTCATCACCTCGGCTTCATATCGGGCTGCGCTGTAGTAGTCTGTCAGTTGCAGGATTCCTACAAAATAATGCCTGGCCCTTTGCAGTTGTTCGGGCGTAGGAGCTGCCGTTCCGATTTTCAGGTCGGCATATAGCTGGCGTGAGTCGGAAGAGATGACTGATGTGTGGTATCTTTCCGCAATCGATAGGCTCAGTTCTGTTTTTCCTACTCCGGTCGGACCGACCAGCACGATTAATGTAGATTGTTTGTCCATTGGCTCTAAACGACACAAGGGTGTGTCATTGATGTACATTACATCCTTTGACGCACCCTTGTGTTTCTGTGAATGATTTTGATTAATATTTGTCGTCGTATGGATTTTCGTTGTCCATTCCGTATCCTTCCTGATCAAAGTCTTCCATGTCGTATTCTTCATCTCCATAAAAGTTCTCGTCAAGGTCGAGTGCGCTGTTCGTGTTCATCTGTTCGTCAAAGTCGATAATCTGTTGGGGCGCTTCGCCGGACTTGCGCGAGCATACGGCTTTGTCCAGATCCTTTCCGGTGATTATTTCAGAGAGCTCGATGAAGAACACACGTTCCGACAGCGGGTCGAACACATAGAGCATTTTCTGCTTTTCGTCTTCGAGCAGTTCGCTCAGTCTGGTATCCTTCATGACGTAGGTGTCTTCTTCTGAAGAGCTTTGTCCCATGTCTTCCAGTGTGATTTCCGTTTCCTTTTCCCAGTCGTCGTCGCAGATAAAGAAAGAAGTCATCTGGTCATCTTTATAGCCCGTGCATTTCAATATCGCTTCGTGCAAGTCGTAAAATGTGGCTTCAGAGTCGATTTTGATTTCTCTCAGAAAATCATCGGCTTCATCGGATATGATTCTAAATTTATATACCATTGTCTTGTCCTTTCGTTTTTAGTCAATTGTGTAAGATAATATGCTGTTATCGGATGATTCCACGTTGCGAGCCCTCGACAAAAGAAATGATGTATTCGATTTCCTTGCTCATCGGGACTTCTTTGCGTACCTGTTCCAGGGCTTCTGAAACGATTTTTCCGCTGTTGTAGATGATTCGGTAGGCGTTATGGATGTTTTCGATCAGCTCGTTCGAAAAGTTCCGCCGGCGCAGTCCCACAATGTTTATTCCGCAATAGGCGATGGGGTCGCGTCCTGCGATGATGAAAGGAGGTATGTCCTTGCTGAACCGGCATCCGCCCTGAATCATCACATATCCTCCCACACGGCAGAACTGGTGCATGAGCACACCTCCGCTCACGATAGCGTTGTCGTCGATGATGACTTCTCCCGCCATTTTTGTGGAGTTTCCCACGATGCATCCGCTTCCTACCCACACGTCGTGCGCCACGTGTACCCCTTCCATAAGCAGGTTGTTGTTGCCCACGATTGTCTTTCCTTTAGCTGCAGTGCCCCGGTTGATTGTTACATTTTCTCTGATTGTATTGTTGTCGCCTATTTCGGCCGTGGTTTCTTCCCCATGAAACTTCAAGTCCTGAGGAATGGCGCCAATGACGGCTCCCGGGAAAATCCGGTTTCCGTTGCCAATGCGTGAACCGTAGAGTATGTTTGCATTAGGCATGATTACGTTATTGTCGCCTATCACTACGTTCTTGTCAATAAACACGAATGGTCCGATTTCTACGTTTTCTCCGATTTGTGCATCCGGGTCTATATATGCAAGTGGACTTATCATATCTTTATTTGTTTTTTACGATTTGTGCCATAAACTCAGCTTCGCAGACGATTCTTTCGCCTACGAAAACATATCCTTTCATTGTGGAGATTCCGCGGCGGATAGGTGCCATCAGCTCCACGCGGAAAATCAGCGTATCGCCGGGAACTACTTTCTGCCGGAACTTCACGTTGTCTATTTTGAGGAAGTAAGTTGAATATTTTTCAGGCTCGTCTACGGAGTTGAGCACCAGCAGTCCTCCCACTTGCGCCATTGCTTCGATCTGCAAGACACCCGGCATGACCGGTTCCTGCGGGAAATGTCCTTGGAAGAACGGTTCGTTGGAAGTTACGTTCTTTACTCCGATGATGTAGTTGGCTCCTATTCCGATCACCTTGTCTACCAGCTGGAACGGGTAGCGGTGCGGAAGAAGTTCCCGGATGCGGTTCACATCCATCAGCGGAGCCTCATTGCAGTTGTAGACCGGAGCCTGTATCTCGTGCTGGCGGATTTCCTTCCGCATCTGGCGGGCAAACTTGTTGTTGATGGTATGTCCCGGGCGGGTTGCGATGATGCGTCCTTTGATAGGCTTCCCGATCAGCGCCATGTCGCCGATGATGTCAAGCAGTTTGTGGCGCGCCGGTTCGTTGGGCCATACCAGAGGCACGTGGTTGATATATCCCAGATGGCTGGCATCCATGTGGGGCACTCCCATGACATCTGCCAGCTTGTCGAAGTTCTCCTGCGTCATCTGCTTTTCGTAGATTACGATGGCGTTGTCCAGATCCCCTCCCTTGATGAGTCCCGCGTTGAGCAGCGGCTCGATTTCGCGGACGAACACGAATGTGCGCGCCGAAGCGATTTCGGCGGGAAATTCTTCCATGTTCTCCAATGTGGCATACTGGTTTGTCAGAATCTTCGAATCATACGAGATGAGCGTGTCTACGCTGAACTTGTCGTCAGGCAGCACGATGATTGACGAACCGTTTTGTTCGTCCCTGAACTCTATCTTGGATTTGATGATATAATAGTCTTTGGGAGCTGTCTGCTCTTCGATTCCCACCCGTTTGATACATTCAACATAGGCTTTGGCACTTCCGTCCAGAATCGGTATTTCCGGGCCGTCCACCTGTATCAGACAGTTGTCGATGCCGGCTGCATAGAGTGCGGCCAGCGCGTGTTCTACCGTGCTGACTTTTATCCCATTCTTGGCCAAAACCGTTCCTCGGGTGGTGTCCACTACATTTTCGGCAACTGCGTCAATGATCGGTTGGTCATCAAGGTCGATGCGTTGAATCTTATACCCGTGGTGTTCGGGAGCAGGATTAAACGTAACGGTAAGTTTCACTCCCGTGTGAAGCCCTTTGCCGTTCAGTGAGAAGCTGCCTTTTAATGTTTGTTGTTTCAACATGGGTCTTATTTATTTAGTTGTTTTTTCAATTCTTCGATTTCTTTCTGAAGGCGTCCCAGCTCTACGTACATGTCAGGAAGTTTCTTGTAGATGGCGGCAGAGCGTGCGAAAAGTTTCGGGTCGATGGCAGGGTATCCCATCAGTGTCTGCCCCGGTTTTGTATTTCCGGGTATGCCGGACTGTGCCCCCACCGTTACATGGTCGCCCACTTTGATGTGTCCTGCGATTCCCACCTGGCCGGCAAACACACACCATTCTCCTATTTTTGCCGAGCCTGCGATGCCGGTCTGTGAAGCGATAGCCGTATGGCTTCCTATTTCCACGTTGTGTGCGATCTGTATAAGATTGTCCAGCTTTACGCCCGAGTGTACGATGGTGGCGCCCATGGTGGCACGGTCGACGCATGTGTTGGCTCCGATTTCCACATTGTCTTCAATGACAGTGATTCCGATCTGGGGGATCTTTTCATAGCCTTCCGGTGTGGGAGCGAATCCGAAGCCGTCTGCTCCTACGACCGCTCCGGCGTGCAGGATACAGTTGTTCCCGATGCGGCAGTCGTGATAGATTGTCACATTGGGATATAATATGGTGTTTGCTCCCACTTTTGCGTGACAGCCTACGGTTACATGCGGGTGGATATAGGAGTTGTCGCCGATTTCCGCGCCTTCTTCGATGCAGGCGAAAGGTCCGATATATACATTGCTGCCGATTTTTGTGTTTTCGGCGATGGAGGCCAGCGGGCTGATGCCGCTTTTCTTGGGCATGCTCTGTTCGTATAGAGTCATCAGCTTGGCCAGGCTGTCATAGGCGTTTGCTGTCTTTATGAGCGTGGCCTTGATTTCGTGCTCTGCGCAGAAATCGTTGTTCACCAGTACGATTGACGACTGTGTACTATATATATAATGTGTATATTTCGGATTGGAAAGGAACGACAAGGCCCCCGGCACACCCTCTTCTATCTTTGCGAAGGTATGCACTTTGGCATTTTCATCTCCTACGATTGTTCCTCCGATGTATTCCGCAATCTGTTTCGCTGAGAACTCCATAATTATCGTCTTTTGTTCCTTGGTTTTCTTATTTCGGTTGCCTGTAATGTTGCAGTATAAAGCATACTTACTACTTAATTATGCAAATTAAATATTTTTTTTTTACATAGCCGTCGAAAAAGTCAGTTATTTGCAGATGCCCCCCCTTAATTTCTTGCGACTGGCTGCCCGGAGATTCTGAGTGACAACGTGTACTGCTATCCTCACGTATCAAAAAGAAGGATTCCGGGCAGGCCCGTTTCAGCATATGTTTTTGAGCTGTTCTTCCATCTGCATCTGCACTTTGTGTGCCTCTTTGCCGGCGGTTTCCGCAAAGCTTTCCGTCTTGTCGGCATAGATGATGGCACGGCTGGAGTTCACGATCAGCCCGCATTCGGATGTCATGCCGTATTTGCATACTTCCTCAAGCGAGCCGCCTTGCGCGCCGATTCCCGGAACCAGCAGGAAGTGGCTGGGAACGATCTTGCGGATGTCTTCGAACATGCGTCCCTGTGTGGCTCCCACCACGTACATCATGTTCTCGTCGTTCGCCCATTCCTGCGATTTGCGGAGCACTTTCTCAAACAGGCGTTCGCCGTCCTTGTCTTCCGTGAGCTGGAAGTCGTGCGAGCCTTTGTTGGATGTCAGGGCCAGCAGGATAACCCATTTGCCTTTGTAGGTGAGGAACGGGGTTACGCTGTCTTCGCCCATGTAGGGGGCAACGGTTACGGAGTCGATGTCGAGTTCCTCGAAGAAGGTGCGCGCATACATGGCGGACGTATTTCCGATGTCACCCCGCTTTGCGTCGGCGATGATGAACTGGTCGGGATAGTTTGATTTGATGTACTGCACCGTTTTTTCGAATGCGATCCAGCCCTTTACGCCCATGCTTTCGTAGAAGGCGAGGTTCGGCTTGTAGGCGATGCAGTAGGGTGCGGTTGCATCTATGATGGCTTTGTTGAAGGCGAAGATGGGATCTTCCTCTTTCAGCAGGTGTTCCGGAATTTTCTTGATGTCGGTGTCCAGTCCCACACAGAGGAATGATTTCTTGCGCTTGATGTTTTCAAAGAGTTGTTGTTTGTTCATATCGGTTTGTTTTGATGGTTATTTCATGAATAGGTAGCCGCTCAGTCGGAGGGAAGGCTCGCTGCCCTGTTTCGGATCATAGCAGAAATAAGTTATATAGAACACATGGTTCCCCGACTTGCTGTTGATTCGGGCCGGAGGAATGTTTCCGGACTCTCCTTTCTTGTCCCATTCTTCCAGCGTCTTGATGTCTATGGATATGGAGTCTTCGGAGTTTCCGATCCATCTGTTTAGAGGGACGGCCAATGTTCCTGTCCGGCATTCCTCTGCGGAGAAGAAGAATGTATCCTGGCTGTCCCCGATGAACCGTGTATATCCTTCGGGTATTTCCATCGGTTTCGTTTCATCGAACGAACAGACGAGCAGGTGCGATCTTTCGGATGCGGTTTCTACCTTGTCGTAGAAGTACACATCCTCTGCCACAATGTCGCGGACACTTTCCCGTCCGAAGGTGTGCCGCATGTAGGCGAGCTTGTCGTTTACATCCGTTGCGGTTTCTCTGGGAAGCGTGTTCAGCCACTCCTCGTACTGGCGGTTTGAAAATGGCAGCTTGTCTTTGTCCACTTGTGCTGTCAGCTGTTCGATGTCGTGCCGTAAAGTCCGGCGGGTTATGCTGGCAAAGTTCACCGGCAAAGCGGAAGTCAGCAGAAAGGTGGCTGCGAAGGAAATCGGAATCCAGTTGATGCGTCTGGCCCGGGTGACGAACAGTCCGATGCACACCGCATAGCACCACGCGTTGAAGGTGGCGAGATACAGGCGGTTGACGGTAATTCCGTAGTCATTGAGCCGGCGTGCGATGCCCACGCTCATGAGGACGAGCAGAGGCAGGACAAGCACCGGAAGCCAGCGGGCGATGCGTTCGTCCCATCTGCCGGACAATGCCATGCGGGTAGGGTAGATGCTGAATTCGATTGCGATGCATCCCGTCATGAGGGCCGTGACCAGCCACGACACCCACCCGTCGGGCAGTTCCCAGCTGATCAGTATCTTTGCGGCATATACATACAGCACCAGCAGGTAGGCTCCGGTGAGCGGCAGAAAAAGATAGTGCGCCGCCGTGTTCAGGAAGCTCCGGACAAGCGGCTTGCGGTCGTGCTTGGCCTCTCCTTTCGGCAGGAGTCCCAAAAACAGCATCATGGTGAGCAGTACGTTGCAGAGAATGAGGATATAGCCGTATCCTTTGGGCTTAATATCCAGGTTGAAGAGCTGGTGCAGGGAGAACAGCAGCAGGCAGAGTCCTCCGCTCATGATGCTTCCCATGACGTTGGCCGTGACGAACGAGCCGAGGCTTGACAGGGCGAAGTTCCAGCTCGGCACGTCATTCTTCTCCCGGAAGAACGAAAGGAAGAACACCGAAAGCCCCAGAGCCAGTATGGCGGCAGCGTGGGCGATGATGATTTCCGTCCACGACTGTTCCGGCGACAGCGTGTAAAGAAAGAACGTGTCGGCCAGCAGAAGCAGGTGCCCGGTCAGGTGCGTGACGGCCTTGGCCGCTTTCCGCTTCATCTCCTCGCTCCACAGCTGGAGAGTGAGCGAAAGCAGGGTTCCTACGGAGAAGTAGTAGCTGATGGTGTAGAACAGCTTGTCGTCCGGTACCTTTCCGTCGGATGCGCACAGATAAATCAGGTGTCCGGTCAGGGCAAACACGAAGCATACTGTGACCGGGAAGCGTTTCAGGCAATTCTGAAACGCTTCCGCTATGGTGTAAACCGCTTTTTCGATAAAGTTACTTGCCATGTCTTCAGGTAATTAAAGAGCCTCTCCAGCCCCTCCCGGAAGAGAGGCTTGTCCGGATCAGACACTTGGGGTTATAGTTCGCTTTCCTTCAGCCTTTCGGCATTTTCGGCCACAATCAGATGGTCGATGCAGTCCTGTATGTCACCGTCCATGAAAGCGGCCAGGTTGTAGATGGTGTAGTTGATGCGGTGGTCGGTGATGCGTCCCTGCGGATAGTTGTAGGTGCGTATCTTTGCCGACCGGTCGCCCGTGCTCACCATTGTCTTGCGTTTCGATGCGATGTCGTCGATATATTTCTGGTGTTCCTTGTCATAGATGAAAGTGCGCAGACGCGCCAGCGCGCGCTCCTTGTTTTTCGGCTGGTCGCGTGTTTCGGTACACTCGATCAGAATTTCTTCCGTTGCGCCCGTGTTCGGGTTCTTCCAGTTGTATCGCAGGCGGACACCCGATTCCACTTTGTTCACGTTCTGTCCTCCGGCTCCGCTGCTTCGGAACGTATCCCACTTGATTTCCCCCTCGTTGATTTCCACATCGAAAGGTTCCGCTTCGGGCAATACCGCTACCGATGCGGCCGACGTATGCACGCGTCCCTGCGTTTCGGTGGCCGGCACGCGCTGCACGCGGTGTACGCCCGACTCGTATTTCAGCGTTCCGTAAACTTTTTCGCCCGTCACCGAGCAGATGATTTCCTTGAATCCTCCGGACGCTCCTTCGCTTGCGCTCGACACCTCCAGTTTCCAGCCCTTCGATTCGCAGTATTTCGAGTACATGCGGAACAGGTCGCCGGCAAAGATGGCGGCTTCGTCCCCTCCCGTTCCTCCGCGGATTTCCAGGATGGCGTTGCGGTCATCCTGCGGGTCGGCAGGGATAAGGAGGAGCTTGATTTCTTCTTCCAGTTCCGGAAGGCGCGCTTCGCACCGGGCCGCTTCCTCGCGTGCCATTTCCTTCATTTCCGGATCGCTCTCGTTCATCATGGCCTTGGCTTCTTCCAGCCCGTTGAGGCATTGCACGTATTCCTTGCGTGCCTTCATGATGTCGTTCAGGTCCTTGTATTCCTTGGTCAGCTTCACGTACCGTTTCTGGTCGGAAATGACGGAAGGGTCGGTTATCAGGGTCGAAACCTCTTCGAAGCGGGAAACCAGTCCCTCCAGTTTTTCCAGTAATGTATTGTTTCCTGTCATTTTCTTCAATAAATATCAATGAGCCAAAAAGCTATCGTCACCAGCAGTATGATTGCGGCATAGAAGAGCCGCCCTGCCGTTGTCCGGAAAGGCTTTATGTCGAACATGTAGACGCTGACGGCATATCCCGCCAGACCGCACGGAAGCACGAGAGCCAACGACTTCAGGAAGGGACTTCCCAGGCAGTCGGCAACGATGCTCAGTCCTACCCCCACCACGAGGATGGCCAATGCGACATATACTCCTGCCGGACGTTTCTTTCCTTCCATTTTACTCATACCTGAACTCCCCGAACTCGCTGCGGATAATCAGTTCCTTGCGTTCGCTTTCTTCGATGCGGCCCACGATCTGCGCGTCGATGTTGAACGATTTCGAGATGGCGATGACCTCTTCGGCGTGTTCCGGCGAGAGATAGACTTCCAGCCGGTGTCCCATATTGAACACCTTGTACATTTCGTCCCAGTCCGTTCCGCTCTGCTCCTTGATGGTGCGGAAGAGAGGAGGAACCGGGAAAAGATTGTCCTTCACCACGCGGCAGTTATCGCCCACAAAGTGGAGCACCTTGGTTTGCGCGCCTCCCGAGCAATGCACCATTCCGTGAATCTGCGGGCGGAGCGCATCGAGCAGCTTCTTCACTACCGGCGCATAGGTGCGTGTGGGAGAGAGCACCAGCTTGCCTGCGTCGACGGGCGATCCTTCCACGGCGTCGGTCAGTTTCAGGCCTCCGCTGTACACCAGTTCTTCGGGCACGGCATGGTCGTAGCTTTCCGGATATTTCGCGGCCAGGTATTTGGCGAACACGTCGTGCCGTGCGCTGGTCAGTCCGTTGCTTCCCATTCCTCCGTTGTATTCCTTTTCGTAAGTGGCCTGTCCGTAAGAAGCCAGTCCCACGATTACGTCGCCCGGGCGGATGTTGGCGTTGTCGATCACGTCGGCGCGCTTCATGCGGCAGGTCACGGTAGAGTCAACGATGATGGTGCGCACCAGGTCGCCCACGTCGGCTGTTTCTCCTCCCGTGGCATAGACTCCCACACCCATTTCGCGGAGTTCGGCAAGCAGTTCGTCGGTTCCGTTGATGATGGCCGAGATGACTTCTCCCGGCACCAGCAGCTTGTTGCGTCCGATGGTGGACGAAACCAGGATGTTGTCGACGGCTCCCACGCAGAGCAGGTCATCGATGTTCATGATCAGCGCGTCTTGCGCGATGCCTTTCCACACCGACAGGTCGCCTGTTTCTTTCCAGTACAGGTAGGCCAGCGAAGATTTCGTGCCGGCTCCGTCGGCGTGCATGATGTTGCAGTATTCGGGATCTCCTCCCAGTATGTCAGGGATGATTTTGCAGAATGCTTTCGGAAAAATGCCTTTGTCAATGTTCTTGATGGCGTTGTGCACATCCTCTTTCGATGCGGATACGCCGCGTTGCATGTATCGTTGGTTGCTCATGAGTATATGATATTATATTTATAATCATTTGAATGTGCAAATTTAGCGATAATTCCGCTTTTTCCCATAAATTATCGGATATAAGTAGATGTTGGGAATCAGTTTATACAAAATTTTGCACACTTGCTTATTGTTGTCTGGCGTATACGCCGACAAGCGTGACCGTGCCGTCAGGAGCAAGCAGGCTGAAGCGGAAGAGCCCGGGCTTCAGTCTGGCCGGAATGTCTTTTGCCGGATCTGTGGTCCGGAAAAGCTCGATGCCGGTTGCATCGCTCACGATTAGCGTATATCCTTCGGGCACGTCCGGAATGTTTTCGCCGAATATTTCCGGCGTGTTTTCGTCCTTCCGGTTGAAGGCAGACGGCGCGCTTTCGTTCCCGAAGCGGTCGACGGCTGTCACCGCCCAGTAGACCTTTTGCTGCCAGGGGAGAGAAGGGGTATAGGCGAACCGGCAACTGTCCGTGCGTGCGGATATCAGGTTTTCCGGGTTGTCCGTATCTACCGGGCAGGAGTTCGATGCGTAGATCCGGTAATAGATGCCGGCTTGCGTGTTGTCGGACGAAGGGTTCCATTGCATGCGGATGCTCTTTCCGCTGAGGGCGATTTGCGTTCCTGCGGGACTGCTTGGGGCGACTGAGTCTGCCCACGTCATCGGAGGCACTACGGCCGGGCAGGCATAGAAGTGCTGTTTCAGCAGGTCAAGCAGGCCCTTCGTGTTGTCGAGCAGGTATTTGTTGCGGAAGTAAGCCTGTCCGTCCAGTCCGATTCCCCGCGTGAAGAAAATCTGGCGCGTGATTTCGCCGATGCTCCAGTCCTGTTCTCCCGGATGGAGGAAGTAGATGCCCAGTCCGGGCACGATCCACCGCCCGTGCCTGTTCTCCTTCCAGTCGAGCGCGAACGGGTAGAACTGGTTCTTCCGGAAGTACATCATGGGGAACAGCGCGTCGTGGATGCCTTCTTCCAGCCAGCCTTGCGCATCCTGATATACCGTGCTGTATGCGTTCCATCCGTGCGACGAATACCGGCTTGTGTCGTCGTATTTTCCTATGGGAGAGCTGCTTACCTTTACCCAAGGCTTCAGCTTCTTGACCTCGGTGTATATGCTCCGCACGATGCGCGTGATGTTGTCGCGCCTCCATTGCCTGAGTTCCTTTCCGCGTCCGTATTTGCGGTAAGTGTCTTTGTCCGGAAACTTTTCGCCCTGTTCCGGATAGCGGATGTAGTCCAGATGGATGCCGTCCACATCGTATCTGGTCACTATTTCTTTGGCTATCCGTGTCAGATAGTCGGCTGTTCCCGGATTTCCGGGGTCGAGATACCAGCTTCCGTTGAAGAACTTGCAGAGTCCGGGCTGCTTTTTCACCACGCTGTTCTTGTGCAGGCTTACCTGGCGTTTGTTTCCTATCGGGATGCAGACAATCCAGGCGTGAAGTTCCAGCCCTCTTTTGTGGCATTCTTCAACGGCAAACCGGAGCGGGTCGTATCCCGGATTCTGTTCCGTATGTCCGGTCAGGCATTCGGCAAAAGGCTCTATCTGCGAGGGATAAACCACGTCCCCTCTCAGCCGCGTCTGGAAGAGCACGGTGTTGAAGTTCGCTTCCTTCAGCGCGTCCAGCCGGGCAGAAAGTTCCGCTTTCTGCGCAGCGGTTGCGGATGCGGACACGGCCTTCTGGCGCGGCCAGTCCATCCCTCCCAGGGTGGCCAGCCATACGGCTCTGATTTCGTGTTTGGGCTGAGGGGCGAAGGCTGCCGCATGCAGGCACACGAGTGCCGCCAGCAGGGTGAGCAGGCTTCTTCCCAATGCCGGGATTCCGGCATTCCGTCTGTTGTTGCTGTTTTTTCTTTTCATGTCCGTATCGTTTATGCGTTGGATCAGCAAAGATACAAAGTATTCTGTATTTTTATTGTTTCTGATTCATTTTGTGATTTTTCAGATAATTCATACTTTTGCTTCCGTTTAGTTGAGGAACTTTAAAAATGAAAAAGAAACTTGTTTTATGGGTAGCTTTTGCCGCCGTTGCGTTCGGGGCGCAGGCCCAGAAAAAGAATTTCAGTTATAAGTTTTACGGCCAGGTACGCACTGACCTGTTTTATAACAGCCGTTCCAATTCGGAAACCGTGGACGGACTGTTCTATATGTATCCGAAGGATGTGGCTCCCGATGCGCGCGGGGAGGACCTGAACGCCAAGCCCGACGGCAATTTCTATACGCTGTATTCGCGCCTCGGGGTAGACGTGGCCGGCCCGATGCTGGGCAAGGCGAAGACTTCCGCCAAGCTGGAAGTGGATTTCCGCGGTTCCGGAACTACTTATTCGCTTGTCCGTATCCGCCATGCCTACTTCAATTTCGACTGGGGCAAGTCGGCCCTCCGCGTGGGGCAGTACTGGCATCCGCTTTACGGCGACGTGGCTCCGGAGATACTGAACCTGAACATGGGCGCGCCCTACCAGCCTTTCAGCCGCGCTCCGCAGGTGCGCTACCGCTATACATCGAAGCACTTCGTGTTTACCGCGGCCGCGGTATGGCAGATGCAGTATCTGTCAGTCGGACCAGCATCAAACAAGGCGGGAGAAACTTCTACGGCAAAGAGCCAGAATTATATCAAGAACAGTTGCGTGCCGGAGTTTTATGCGGGCATGGACTACAAGAATCCGAACTTGCTGCTCGGGGCAGGCGTGCATGTGTCGTCCGTCACTCCCCGTGTCCAGTCGGAAACGTCGGGCGGTGTCTATAAAGTGAGCGAGCGTGTGACGGGCGTGTCGGGCGAAGCTCATCTGAAGTATACGCGCGACCGGCTGATGATTGCTGCCAAGAGCGTGCTGAGCACCAATCTGACACAAACCAGCACCGTGGGCGGATATGGCGTGAAATCCGTCGACCCGCAGACGGGCGAGCAGGAGTATGCTCCGTTGCGCGTGTCGCATACGTGGGTGAACGTGATGTACGGAAAGACATTCCGCGGCGGCGTGTTTGCCGGTTATCTGAAGAACCTCGGGGCGTCGGATGAGGTTGCGAACCTTATCGGCACCGGGACCGATCTTGACCAGCTGAATACGTTGGGGGCAGAACTGACTTATAACCGTCCGAACTGGAAGTTCGGCGTAGAATATACGTGGACGGGAGCCTGGTATGGCGACAACAATGCCAAGGGGCGGGTTGTCGACACGCATCTGGTGAAGAACAACCGTGTCGTGTTTACGGCGCTGTTCCAGTTCTGAGCCTGTCCGGCGCTTCTCTGCACGGGTGAAAAAAGATGACGGGACATTTTTTTTATCTTTCCCGTCATTCTGATTGAAATGAGCCGTCAGGTCACTTGGGCTGACGGCTCATTTTTTTACGCATTGCTTGTAATATTATTTAATTAAATATGTGGTTTATTTAACTTAAAAACGGGTATGGAACCACGAAAGTCACACTTAACTTTTTGTGAATCAAATATTTGTGAAGACAAGGGAACCACGAACGGGACCACGAAGGTCAAATTACACCTTATATATAAATAAAAAATAAAGAAAGAAACCCTTACCCTTTATTTTTTGATTTGTTGGCGAACTTGATTTGCGGGATATGTTAAAGGGGGCATATGGAGGGGGGGGCTGTCGGCAGCCTTCTGATTCTTTATTTTTGTCCGGATTGTAACATCCTTGCAACATCTCTTCCGTCCGGTACGGATTTTAAAATAAGCAAAGTTGGGATTCTGATTCTGTGTAAAGTTTGTTTTCGGGTGATGCAGTCTTTCGTTTTTATAATCTTTTATGAGCTTCAATGTTGTCGCCTGCCGAACGCTATGGCAACGGTTACGTGGCTGCAAGCGATGATTCCGGCCGAAGCAACTATATCGGACAGCAATGAAATAAAATGTGAAATTTGAAAATCAGAACCTCACCATCATCTCCACCACCAGTTTGTCTTGTTCCGATTCCAAAGCAAACGAGCGGTCTGAATAGAAATACTTCTCATAATTCAAACGAAGATCTGCCTGAAACGGTTTCCCGAAACTGAACGTCAGGCCTCCTGTGATGCGCTTGCGTTCATAATCAGTAATCAAGAACTCCCCTTGTTCGTCTAATGTGCCATCGCTGTTGTTGCCCATATAATCGAAACGGGCAAGGAGAGAAACCTTTTTGAACAAACTTTTCTTTTTCCGGATAAACCAATCGTAATTCACAAAAGCATCCACCGCCCATACGCTCTTAAACGAGGAATTGGCATACTCCTTATACATGGTTTCCACTTCGAAATGCCAGTTATTCCAGTTGTAAAAGGTGCCTATATCATACATATAAATGTTCCGGTCTGTAGGACGGATACGCTGTGTGCTCAATGTGAGGTTATAGCCTTTAAAAGGAGTTAATTCCAACTTTGCCGAATACGAAAGGGACTTGTGCCAGCCTTTTTGCTCTGTCAGTCCCGAACCGCTGAACAAACCTGCCTCCAGCGAAAAAGGGAACCCTTCTTTACGCACATACTTTAATGTAGCGCCAGCATCACGCAGACTTCCCATCTGCTTGGCGATAAACGAACGATTGGCAAAATACTGCAAGTGAGGCGAGCGGTGCGCGTCGATCGTAAACGGTACACGCATCTGTCCGGCAGTAATATAAAATCCTTTTAATGGAGTAACCCGCGCGTAAGCATCCAGCATCTTGATTTCTCCCTCATCGCAAAGGTCTATTTCGGCTTTATAGCTCACGATGGGGGTTACATTTCCCGTAACGCTCACCCTTGCGGTGCGCACCTGAAAACGCTGTTCTCCAGTAGCGGTCTGATACTCGTACTTGCCTCTCAACGTTCCGTGCACTTCCGGCAAGTAGTCTTTCCAACTTACCTCTTGCGCTGCAATCCCTATTGCATCAAACGCAACAAGCAATGCAAATATAGCTTTCTTCATAGACCAAACTTTAAAAATTAAGTAGATGTTGAGAATCAGTTTATACAGAATCTGTCTGTTCAGAAACGCAGATGATTGTGCTGATTATCTGATTTTAATCTGCGAAAATCTGTGTTTCTGATAATGTCATTTAATTTTGCGCACTTACTTATATGAACGGATTTGCTTGTAGGAGCGTATTGCATACGCCCCTACATTGGCCGAATATGGACATTTACTCATTTATCCCCTCCGGGTTTTACATTCCAAACCAACAGAGCACAGAGTGTTGACAACAGTGCCGCGCCTATCCAGAACCAGTTAATAGCGGTAAAGTCGTATGTTTCTACGCCATTAACCACCGCCTTGTTCCCCTCTATCAGAATCCCGCTCATCACATCCTGGATGCCGGCGCCCACGTAGCTGGCTATGCCGACCACGCCCAATGCCGCCCCCGAAGCGTTGCGAGGCGCAATATCTACC
The DNA here is from genome assembly GCA_019550975.1 of Bacteroidales bacterium SW299. Classification (GTDB taxonomy): domain Bacteria; phylum Bacteroidota; class Bacteroidia; order Bacteroidales; family Bacteroidaceae; genus Phocaeicola; species Phocaeicola excrementipullorum. Next base: position 62,999 of record SDWH01000011.1, read on the forward strand.
GCCATCAGCCCGCCCAGGAAACAAAGCAGCACACCGATGCTCAGGCCGAACAATATCATTGCCGTCACGTCCAGCCAATAATGCACACCGGGAACCAGCAGGAACAGACACAAGGCACAGGTATTCAACAAACCGAATATCAATGCAGGCGCATTACGCTTGCCTTTGAACAAGCGGTCGGACACGAAGCCTGACAATACCGTGCCGACAATACCGCATACCGAGCCGATGGAGATAATGAAGCTGGCATCCAGCGTATCGTATCCTTTCTGCGCTTCCAGATAGAATACCCCCCAACTGTTTACGGCATACCGGCTGATGTACATAAATGCGCTCGATAATGCCAATATCCAAATGGCAGGCATCAGCAGCACCCGCTTTTGTGCCTTGTTGAAGTCAGCACTCTCTGCCTCGGTCAACACTTTCTTCGCTTTAGGCTGATTTACAGGAGGCAGTCCCTTGCTTTGCGGCGTGTCATGGAAAAAGTTCCATACAATTAATGCTCCCAGCAAGCCCACCAGTCCGGCTCCCCAAAATCCGTAACGCCAGCCGAACGCGCTCACGATAGAAGCCACGATGATAAAGGTCAACGCCTCGCCAATGTTGTGGCTTGCCGACCAGAATCCGTAGAACGAACCACGCTTTTTGTCATCAAACCAACGCGACAAACCCACCACGCACGAAGCTGCTCCCATCGACTGAAACCATCCGCTGATTCCCCAAAGCACAGCAAACAGAATGAACGAATGGGTAAAGCCCAGGCACAGATTCACAAGCGCCGTTACCAGCAGACCTGTCGACATAAAACGCCTGATATTGCTTCTGTCCGCCAAAAATCCATTGGTGAACTTTCCTATAGCATAGGTGAAGAACAGCACCGAGCCGATGATTCCCAGTTCGGTTTCCGAGAAAATGCCTTCTTCTACAATGGGTTTCTTCACCACATTCAAGCTCAAACGGCAGACGTAATACATACCGTACCCTAATGTGGCGGAAAGGAATGTAGACCATTGCAGGCGTTTCAGCCTCCGTTCCGATTCGGGCGTCCATTCGCTGCCTCTACAAGGTTTCGGTTCCGAAACCTTGTAGAAATTTATGATTTGCCTTAACATCCGCCATCCTCCTGTTCATGCAGTTTGCGTTCTTCCAGATAGTCAATTAAAGCTGCCGGACGGTCTGTCTGAATAAGTTTGGCCCCTTGACTGATAATCCACCCCCAGCTTTCCTCCGGTTCGCCCAATTCCACCGCACGGTCATCATCATGTCCTCCACAGAGTTCAGGCCACAAGGAATTGATGAATATCTTAGCCCCGCTGTCTTTTACCTTCTTGATAAGACGCAGAACTTCTGTCGAATCATTATTGAAAACCAGCTCAAACGCTTTGGGTTTCATATGCTCCAGGTAGCCGTCGATAATGGCTTCAGCCCCCTCCTTATGCAGGTTTACCACCGGCATAAAGACCATTTTGTCCAAGACTTCCCCATTTTCGGCCTTCACCTTTTCATACGGATGGTTCGACTTTATCACACACTGGTCTGCTGTACCTGTTTTTTCCAATACGGCGTATGCATCCTTAAAGTAATCGTAGCCCTTGTCTACGTTTACCATTATCTTACCTTTGCAAAGCATCATCACCTCTTCGAAGGTCGGGATTTTGTGACGGGTCTTCTGACCGTGCCCTCCTTTCAAGAAGAATTCCCTCAGCTCCGCAAGCGTATAGTCTTCAGGTTTTCCTTTGCCCGTTGTCGTACGGTCGATGGTCTTGTCGTGCATCAAGACCAAATGCCCGTCCTTGGTTTTTTTTAAATCTATCTCCACCATATCCACCCCCATATTTATGCAATTCTGAATTGCTTGCAACGAGTTTTCGGGAGCATTGCGCCAGTCGCCACGATGCGACACCACCAAGATTCCTCCGGACGCTAAGTTTTCGGCAACAGATACACTCTTCTTTTCAATGACTGTTTTTTCAGCGATTGACTCATTCTTCTCTTTCGGTCCGCAAGACGACAATGTCAACAAGCAGACGCATACCAAATATATAAAATACCTCATATTGAAAACCTTTTTTAATTTGAACGACGACCGTTTCTCAAACTGTTACCTCCCCGCATTGACCAGCCTTTCATTGCCCCGGTAGCGGTTGTCCGGAATGCGCACAATCTGCCCGGCTGCTGGTTTGTTTCTACATTCACGCAAATATAAACCGTACCGTCACTGCCGATTGCCGGCGATGAATAAATCTCATTGCCCAGCTTGACTTCCTTATATACTTGCTTGCCTTCTTCATTCAGGATGTAGAAATAGCCGGCACCGTCTCCGAAACAGATATTTCCGTTATCGGTTATGGCAGGTGTACAGCGAATCCTTCCCTGGCTGCGGAATGTCCAAACCATATCTCCGCTCGATTGGCTGTAGCAAGTCATCACGCCGTCACTGTCACCGACATACAGATGCCCGCTCAAGTCAAGCGCAATTCCGCTGTTGTCGTATTTCGATACACTTGGCGACTGCCATCTGACAGTTCCGTCAGCAGCATTTACAGCCATAACGATGCCTCCGTCAGACGTATTGCCGCACATATAAATCGTTCCGTCTTCGCCCAAAGCCGGTGCAGCCGTACAAGACGATCCATATTCTATTTCCCAAAGTTTAGAACCATCTGCCTTAGCGAAAGCCAGCATCTTGCCACTGTTGTTGCAGACATATACGGCATCGTCACCGATAACCACCGGCGACTGTATGTCACCGCCGCAATCCGCACTCCACAATTCAGTCATTGCAGGAGAAGCGGATATAGCATACATTTTCTTATTTCCTCCATAATAGACCGTACCGTCTGCATCCACTGCAGGTGAAGAGTATTTCACAGTTGCACCTGTTGCAAACGATGCCAAGATTGTAGAGGATGACGCATTAAACGCATACAGATTTTTATCATAGCTACCGATGTAGAACGTACCGTCATCAGCAACAGCCGGCGTACTTCTTACCACATCACCCGCCTTATAAGTCCATTGTTCTTCGCCGTTATTATTCAGCACCGCAATGTTATAATCACCGCGGCTGTTGTTGGCATCGCAACCAAAAATAACATTCCCTTGGTTATCTACAGCCAAAGAAGCATCTTGAAATCCCGTTGTAGTAGCATATTCCCATATCAGTTCCGGTTCCTCATCTGATAACGATTTTTCCTTGACTGCAATGGTCTTATCAAACGAATTGGCATTCTGCTGTCCTTGATTATCCCATACGGTCAGCACCACTTTATAGTCACCGGGCGCACTGTAGGTAATGGTAGGATTTTCTTCTTCCGAGGTCGTTCCGTTTCCGAAATCCCATTGCCAGCGGCTTATCTGCCCGTCCTCATCAAACGACAGATCGGTAAACGAAATGCTTTGTTCCACTTCCACTATGGCAGCCGTAGCCTTGAATGCAGCCACCGGCTTAGTATTCACTTTATCGTCATCTTGGCAGGCGGTTATCAATACAAACGCCGCTGCCATCCATATTAGTTTTTTCATACGCTGTTAATCTCTTTTTAAGTTGTCAAGATATTTTTTTAACTCGACAGGAAAATCCGTCTGTGCGACAGTTCCTCCCAAACTGACAAACCTGTTTACTTTCTGATAGTTGTCCGTATATGGAGTATCATCGTCATTGACATAGACATTCATGAATCCGGCTATCCCGTTACTATATGCTTTCTCCAAAATATCGTTTTTCCAAGCCTCCGAATTGAATTGAACGATAGCAAGTTTATCAACTAAAGACATAAAGCCGTCTAAATCATCCATTGTGTAAACAACCGGAAACACATTTACCGTCTTGTCTATGTTCAACAAATTAGATGCATCCTGCAACTCGTAAACAGTAAACATACACTGAGACAGCATACCGCATTGTTTCACTATATTGTAAACGGAACGGTAATCCGAGATCTTCATGTCAATATCCACATAAATCTTCCCTCTTGCCGCCATCAGTGCCTCTGCCAATGAAGGAACATGTTCCATTGTCTGTCGACCGTCAAAATACAAATAGTAAGACTTTATCTCTTCGAATGTCAAGTCAGAAACCTTACCTGTTCCATTAGTGGTTTCATCTATCGTGGCGTTGTGCATCAACACAAGCTCATTATCTTCCGTCATCCGTACATCAATCTCGATGAAATCAATGCCGTTCTGTATAGCCTTCTCGATAGCGGAAACCGAATTTTCCGGAGCTTCCTTCCAATACCCACGGTGTGCACATACCTGATAATGCCTGTCTGTCAAAGATTCAGGAATAGAAAGACGGACTGTCGAATTTATTTCTTCGGCAAAAACCTTTACCAAAGTCTTATATTCTTTCACCTCTCCAGTAGACAAGGTTACAGAAGCCACTACCGTATAATCATCAGGTATACGATAAGCATGTGACGGAGCAAATGCATCAGATGTTTCACCGTCACCGAAATCCCAACAGACAGAAGCTATATCTGATTCCGTCACATTCTGGAGCGTAAATGTCACGCCTTCTCCATAACCGACCTCATTAGCAGAAGCCTCAACCGCTATGGATGCAGATGCCGCACCTCCTTCTATCGAATCGGAGCCACAGGCATAGAAGGACATGACAGATACGAGCATGAAAAACTTAAAAGCCTTTATCATTGCGTTTCTCCTTTATTTGTCCCAATTCGGGTTCTGTTCCAAATTCTCGTTCAACAATAAGTCGCCTGTTGGCAGAGGATACAGATAATCACGCGATTCATCGAATTGTTTTGTATTATCCTTAAAACCGATTAAATTGCCGTGGTCACCTTCCGTAAGCTGAAGCACGCCTCCGATTTCCACACTTTGCGCAGCGGTAGTAGAAGGGGCAGTACCCGTGTACAACATCAAATCAGGTGCACCGTCTCCATCCAAGTCAAACTCGCCTAATGACGGGAAATACATACCGATAAAATGAGGCTCCAGCAATTTGCCGGCTTTCCATCTCACGAGGTCATCCCAACGGAACCCTTCCATTACCAACTCAATCCGCCGTTCTCTTCTGATCTCCAATATAATTCCTTGGCTGCTTCCCGATACATTCGGATACAAGGCTGCCAATACCGCATCGGGCGACTGATTAGCTGATGCCATATCCAAATTAGGCATACTGACCCGGCTGCGTATCAACCGGATGGTACGGTCAATATCATCCTGTGTGATGATTCCTAATTCAGCTTTTGCTTCCGCATAATTTAACAGAACTTCCGCATAACGGATAAACGCAACATCCTGATACGAAGCTCCGTCACCGTCTTGTGTTTCATCGGATAAAAACTTACACAATTGATAACCTGTCATCGTAGCGGCAAAATCGGGAAGTAAAGTCGCCGTTCCCCCTATACGCTGATATCCCAAAGAACGAATTGTTTGTGCTAAACGGCGGTCACGGCTCTGCATTTCTTCATAAAATCCCATTGTCTCATATCCGTCCTTATTTGTAAACGGGGTTCCATTCATCTGTAAATAAGAATCCACCAAATCTTTTGTCAAACCGATGTCACGTTGGGTCCGTGATGTTAGGTAATAATTCACATTATGCATCCGATTCAAAGTCAACGAATAACGGCGTCCCAAAATCACTTCCTCCTCTTTTAACGTAGAAGCGAACAAGTCCCTATAGTCCGTATCCGGATTACCTGTACTATATAAAGTATAGCCGGATTCGTCCATTACGCGCTGTGCCGCTTCGTATGCCTTCTGCAATAAGACATCGCTTTCGGGCAAATTCAATTCCGTATGATATTTACGGAACGTACCTTCATACAAACAAACACGGGAAAGGAGAGCCAATGCTGTCCAACGGGTAACTTGATCGGACGCACGTTCATTTCCTAACTTGTCTACAGCTATCTCCAAATCTTCCACAATCTTGCTGACTACAAACTCACGGCTATCACGTGCCTTGTACAATAAGTCTGCATCATCAGTCTGAATAACTGTTTCATACCAAGGTACATCGCCAAAACGCTTCACTTTATCGAAATAGAACCACGCACGGAAGAACCGGGCAACTCCTTCGTATTTATTGCGCCCCGCTTCGTCGGTACAGCGTTGGTAATTGTCGAAAAACAAGTTTATTTCACGCAGATCTTCCCAATCCCAGCCTCCGCTTCCTGTTTCGGAAGGAAGAATCCGTTCGTGGCTGCGCTGCTCTTCCGGTATGCTGGAATACAGCACATTATCCGTCTTCAGGTCTGCATCGATAATGTTACGGATAGAAGGAAGCTGTTCATAAAAACCGTTTGTGTACAGTCTCAGGTCATCTGCCGTCTTAAATGAATTTTCTGGCGAGATTTCCGCAATGGGATAACGGTCCAGAAAGGAATCGTTACAGGAAACCGTCAATATGCTTCCCACAAAAAGGGAAACCAATTTGATTGTACTATATTTCTTTTTCATAACTGATTTTCTTTAGAATTTAATGTCAAAGCCAAAGGCAAATGTCTTACTGAAAGGATAAGCATTACCGTTACCAAGTTGTTCTGGGTCTACAGTACGGTCCGGATTATTCTTATACAGCGGAGAGAATGTCAGGATATTCTCACCCGACACATACATACGAATGCTTCTGATAATTTTCAGCTTCTGACAAATCCGTTCGGGTAAAGTATATCCAAGAGTGATATTCTTCAACCGCACGTATGCCGCATTCTGAAGATATTTATCTGAAACAACTCTTAACTGTGAGCCTTCGTAATTGCCGCCTTCATTGGCTGCATAAACAGCCAGACGCGGGAAATAAGCATCCGGATTATCCGGCGTCCATGACATGGATTCGATGCTTTTCGGATAGAAGTTCAGGTACTGTCGGGTGAAAGGACCCCAGAAATAACCGTTGTCATCACCCGGCCACCAGTCTTGTTTTAATACACCCTGGAAGAATGCGGAGAAGTCGATACCCCGATAATTAAATCCTAAGTTGACACCTAATGTATATCGAGGTGTAGTATTGCCAATCCGACGTAAATCACCGTGGTCACTTAGCGTTTGTTTTCCCGGAGTGATTTCATCATCTCCATTAATATCCATAAATTTCAAGTCACCCGCTACCGGATGGTTAACCAAATAGTAGTTACGGATACGCTGGTTCACCAACAATTGGTCGGCATGGGTCAAATATTCATCATCGGTCTGGAAGAAACCTTCGATGGTATATCCCCATATTTCACCCAGTTCTTTCCCTACATAAAAGTCGTCTATGTTTCCACTCGGATTGTCGAAGCGGGTAATAACAGTGCGGTTATCTGCAAGGTTTACTCCGATATTATATTCAAAAGGAGCGTCCCACAAGTTGAAACGGTCTCTCCAGTTTACCGACAATTCAAAACCTCGTGTACGTAAGTCGGCAGCGTTCTCTTCCGGTTCTTCTGTACCGAATACGGCAGGAAGTTCCTTACCCTGCGTCAACATATCGCGTGTATCACGCTGATACCAGTCAAACGAAGCCGAAAGGCGGTTGTTGAAAAACGACAAGTCAATACCTGCATTAATGGTTTGAGATTTTTCCCAAGTGAAATTGGAAGATATAGCACCTGGTGTACTCAAGTAATTCAAGTATGACCCGTTTGCAATATAATTCCCCTGATTTACTTTCATTTTGGCTATATAATCGTATTCACCGACATTCTGATTGCCTAACGTACCGAATGATAAGCGCAATTTCAGGTTATCCATCCACGAACGCAAAGGCTCAAAAAATTTCTCTTCACTCATTCGCCAAGCAACTGATCCCGATGGGAATATACCCAATCTGTTGTCATGAGGGAATTTAGACGAAAGGTCAAAGCGTCCGTTAAATTCAATTAAGTATTTCCCTTTATAATCGTAATTGAACCGATAGAAGGCAGCACGGATAGCCCATTCCGCTTTCGAACCCAACAAATCAATGTTTTCACCGGTAGCTAGATTGAATGACCCTAAATCTTCCGAGATAGGTCCGCTACGCATAGCAACCGTACGCTCCCAGCGTCTCCACTCTTGATTGAATCCGACCATCGCCTTCAAGTTATGATTGTTATTGAACGTATGGCTGTAAGTGGCAAACGCATTGATAGCTTGGTATTGTGAATGCCAATGCCTTTCCTTATACAACTCCGTATTAGGTTTATAGTCTGTCACTCCAGCTCCGCCCGGTTGGTTCGTATGAGGAGTAGATACACGCAGCTGACGTGAGAACGGACTTTCCTTACGGAATGTATAATCAGCGTTCAAGTCCAGCCCCTTAATAGGAGTGTATTGTATACTGAATGTATTCATCAGGTCATATTCCGAATCCGTTCCGTGGCTCTTTCCGTAAGTCAAATCTGCGAAAGTACCGTCGGCAATATCACGCCCCGGTGCATACGGACTGTTTATCATAATGCTTCCGTCAGGATTGTGAGGCAAATACAACGGCGAAGCGTGGTAAGTGTATTTCCGCCAATCTTCATTGTTATTGTTTCCGCTCATATCGCGGGCGTTGGTCACCGGATAATCGTAATCGCTCATATAAATATTGGTGGAGTTGGTAAATTTCAAGTTGTCCAATATCTGAAAATCTACCTTCGAACGCAACGTGTAGCTTTTCATCTTGTCGGGATTGATGCGGTAGATACCGTCACGCGAATAGAAGCGTCCCGACAAATAATAGCGTACGCGGTCGGAGCCTCCGGAGATGTTCAAATTATGCTCCATCGAAGGCTGGTTGTTGCGGAAAATATAATTCCACCAGTCCGTATTGCCATAATGCACATAGCGTTCTACACCATCTATAGTCTTTATCAGCACACTGGGAAGCGACGGGTCTTTCTTGCGGGCTTCCATATAGGCATAGTCTTCTTCAGTATAGCCCAAATAGGTACTCGTGTTTTCCATCAGGCTCAGCTTGTCACTCAACCGTGCCCATTCCAACCCGTCTGTAATGAAATTGTCGGTATTAATGGTCGGATTGCTCCATGCAAAATGATTGGAGTAGTTCACCTGTATCTTCCCTTTCTCGGGATTCTTGGTCGTAACCAATACCACACCAAATGCGGCGCGTGCTCCGTAAATGGCAGCCGAAGAAGCATCCTTCAGAACCGTAACCGAAGCGATGTCCTTCGGATTAATGTAATTCATATCCCCTTCTACACCATCAATCAGCACCAGCGGTTCGCCTCCGTTGATAGAACCTTCTCCACGCACATTGAACGAGGCTTTCTTGTTAATCGCACCGTCGCTGAACGACACATTGAAGTTGGGGATAAGTCCTTGCAAGGCAGACCCCGTATTGGCGCTGATACGATGCTCTATCTCCTTGGACGAAATCTGTGCTACGGAACCCGACAAGTTCGCCTTCTTCGCCGTACCATATCCTACAACCACCACTTCTTCCAATACTTCGGTATCTTCTTTCAATACAACATTCGCCAACGCTTTGTCTGTAGCCTTGAACGTCAATGTCTTGTAACCAATGTAAGAAATATCTATCATCGCGTCTTGAGGCACATCGGCAATAGAGAAATTGCCATCTATATCGGTAATGGTTCCGTTTGAACTTCCCCTTACCAATACGCTGGCACCGATAACGGGAATGCCGGTTTCGTCTAGGATCACTCCTCTTACATTGAGTCCTTTTTTTGCTGATTGCACCTGTTCCTGCGGCAGCTTCGAAATGACAATCATTTTTTCCTGTATAGTCCACGTCAATCCTTTGTCAAGGATTTGCGCCATCACGTCTTCTAAGGAAGCATTTTGAAACGATGCATTCACCTTCCGGTTCACATCCACCTCGTCTGTCTTGTAAACAACAGACAACCCTGTCTGGCTTTCCACTTCTTTCAATACGGTCTTCAACGGAGCATTGCTAAATGTCTTGCTCACCGTCTGGGCGTATCCAAACGTCAACGCACCCCACCCGAACGAAAGGCATAGGAACAGCCTGAGAAAAACTTTTCGGTTGTTCATAATTTTTTAATTTAATGGTTAATTGATTTAATATGATAAACATGATTATCCCACGTTACTGAGAACGGAATGATTTTCTGCAATGCCTTGAAAATCTGTTCCAAGGTTTCATCGTTCCGCAACGAAATGCTGAAGGTTTGAAACTTCAGTCTTTCATCTTCTATTTCAATCTTCACATTGAAGTGACGTGACAATTTTATCATCAAGTCCTGGAAAGTAATATTGTCGTTTACCAGCTGGTTGTCCATCCACGCATTCGACTGGAAAGCATTGACCGACGTGTGTTGCAGCTCGCCGGTATTCTTTATCAGTTTCATCTCTTCTCCCGGATTCATGTCAATCGACTCGTCTTTATAATTGACCGTAACTCTCCCTTCGATTAAGGTAGTGGAAATAAAGGGATCCCCCTCGTAAGCGGACACATTGAACTTTGTGCCTTTCACCACCACGTCATACCCTTGGGTACGGACGGTGAAAGGCATACCATTTTTTTTCGACACTTCGAAATAACCTTCTCCGCTCAATGTGACAATACGTTCTTTCTCATTAAAGTCCGTGGAATACTTCAATGTCGAACCGCTGTTGAGCCAGACCAAGGAACCATCGGCGAGAAGCACTTTCGACTTTCCGCCCAACGGAGCCTCGCTGACGAAATAAAAACAGGCCTCCGTCTGATGAAAATAATACCACGAAGCTGTGATGGACAGGCATACCAAAATAACGGCGGAAGCGACCCAAGCACCTATCCGCCTGAACGTAAAACGCCGCTTGGGAATCATCGGAGCGACCGCTTCTCGGGCAAGCAGCCGTGCCTGAAGCTTTTTCCATTCTCTCTCAACTTCAGTGCTGGCGCACATTGCACTGGCCCACTGCTTTTCCCATTGTCTGAAAAGAGATAGGTTTTGGGGATTTTCGTTGATGAACTCAAACAACTCCCGTTCATCGTCACGGGTTATTTTCCCATTGAAGTACCGGATAGCCAAATTATGTTTTTCTGATGTTCTGTCCATAGAAATTGATTTCTATAGATAGAACAATTTGGCAGCTTTTTACCCAACCCCCGGAGATGTGTTTTTTATTTTGTGAAGAGGAAGAAAGACATGATGACAATGTATTGGTAGTAGGATGAATTGTCCTTCAGATAGTCTGAAATCACCTTCAATGATTTGGATATGTGTTTTTCTACTGCAGTGGTGGATATGCCTAGCAGCTCGGCGATTTCTTTGTTCTTCATTCCGTCAAACCGGCTGAGCAGGAATATTTCTCTGGAGCGTGGAGAAAGTTTGGACAATGCTGCGTCAATCTGCGTTTTCAGGTCTTCGTAGAGGATGTTTTCGTCTGTAGAGAACATCAGGTCGGCGGAGTAAAGTTTTTCTTCACCGTCCAAAGTGCTCAGATAGTCTATTGAAAGGTAGTTTGCCAGCATGTGGTGTTTCAGGTAATTCAGACATGCGTTTCGGACCATTAGGAACAGCAGCGAACTGATGGATACGGCTGAAAGCAGTTGCCTTTTCTCCCAAAAATTCATGAAACATTCTTGCAGGATGTCTTTCGCCACATCTTCATCCTGAACGAAGCGGATCGCATATCCCAGCAGTCTTGGGTAAAAACGCTTGAACAGGTACTCAAAGGCAGCATGGTCATTTTGTTTGATAGATTCCAGCAAGTCCTCATTCGTTGAGAAACGAAGGGTGTTGGGTTGGCTTATTTGTACGGTCATGTCTTAAACTTACAAAAACAGTTTGTTGCAAATTTAGAGAATATTTTAATTTTGAATCAAAAAGATGTGCTTATTTTTGATTTCTTGCAAAGAAACTTCTTCTATTTCATTCCTTATTAAAAGAATGTTGCATTTATGTTTCAGTGTTTTGGAAAGAAACTGCAGTGTGAAAGGCGGATAGGCAAGGGGAGGCATTTCCTGTTCTTCTCCGTCAGACGGCGGTTGTCCTCCTCGCAAGAGCAGAAAAATGTCCTCGAAAACAATTTTCAGATTAAATGGCAGACAAATAGCCTGTAACAATATGGCAGATTCTTGCATGGAGATGGAACGGGATGGATATGCAGAGGCTATAAAAATACAAGTCCCCGGCTCCTTGCGGAATCGGGGACCTGTATGTGGAAAGTCGGTTTGCCGGGAGATTTATTCAGCCGCAGCAACCGGACGTTTTTCCTTGATTCTGGCTTTCTTTCCGGTAAGTTTGCGCAGGTAGTACAGTTTAGCGCGGCGAACTTTACCGATCTTGTTCACTGTAATGCTGTCGATAGCCGGAGATTCCAGCGGGAAAATACGTTCAACGCCGATTGTTCCCGACATTTTGCGAACTGTAAAGCGTTTCTTTTCGCCATGTCCGCAGATTTTGATAACAACGCCGCGATACATCTGTATACGTTCCTTGTTACCTTCAACGATACGGTATGCTACTGTAACCGTGTCACCTGCTTTGAATGAAGGATGCTGTTTGCCAGTAGCAAATGCTTCTTCTGCAATTTTAATTAAATCCATTTTTTCTTTTTAATAAATTGTTAGATCGTTACAACGCAACATATCAAGTAACTCTTCATGACAGCGATTGCGCGAAAGCGGTGCAAAGTAAGCGATTTTTTGCGATACAGCCAAAACTTTCGCTCATATTTTGAGTCCGGTGGAATGTTTTTTGCGGGAAGCGGTGAAAATGCTTTGTCCCGTGTGTTTTTTTGGCTACATTTGACGTGAAAAATAGTTTCATAAACTGATATGATTGTGAAAAATGGCATAAAGATTGTTCTGCTGGGAGGGACGCTGCTGCTTGGCGGCTGCGCTTCCGGCTATGTGGTGAAAGATATTGAAGGAGGAAGGGTGGCCATGACCGCCGAGTACGACAAGAATCCCGACCGGGATGCGGAAGCCATCCTGCAGCCTTACCGCCGGGTGGTAGACAGCATCATGTCGCCTGTTGTCGGACATTCGGCGAGAGCGTTGGAGGCATACCGTCCGGAATCGCCGCTTTCCAATCTGCTGGCCGACATCATACGCCGGGGAGCGGCGGGCATTTCCGGAAAGCCGGCGGATGTGGGCGTGATGAATATGGGCGGAATACGCAATTCGCTTCCTGAAGGGGAGGTCACTTACGGCATGGTCTATGAAATAACTCCTTTTGAAAATGCCGTGTGTGTGCTGACTCTGGACGGAAAGACGCTGATGGAGCTGTTCCGGCAGATTGCTGGAAGGGGAGGCGAAGGACTCAGCGGAGCAAGACTGGTTATCTCTCCCGACGGAAAGCTCCTTTCTGCGGAGGTAGGAGGGCGTCCGGTTGATGAGGGAAAAGACTATACGGTGGCTACCATCGACTATCTTGCGGAAGGGAACGACAGGATGGCGGCTTTCCGCGAAGCGAAATCGAAAACATTTCCTCCCGAGCCGCTGCTTCTGCGTACCGTCTTTCTCGACTATGTGAAGGAGTGTGAGCGGAAGGGCCGCTTTGTCGATGCGCCGGCCGGCGGAAGGATAACGGTGGCGAAATCTGAAAACAAGTAACTTAAAAACAGTGTGCTGATATGAACCGAAGAATTACAGGTGTGTTGCTGATGTGCTTTGCCGCAGGTCTGCTGGCGGCACAGAACGTCAAAGAACTGCTTATTTATCATACCAACGATATGCACAGCCGCATCGAACCTTTTGCGGCTTACTATCCCGATACGGCGTTGGCCGGAAAGGCCGGTGTCATTCGCCGCGCTGCATTTATACGTGATGAAAGAAAGAAGCACAAGGATCTGCTGCTTTTTGATTCGGGCGACTTTTCGCAGGGAAGCCCTTACTACAACCTTTTCAAGGGTGAGGTAGAGGTGAAGATGATGAACGAGATGAAGTATGATGCCGGGACTATCGGAAACCATGAATTTGATTTCGGGCTGGATAATATGGCAAGGCTGTTCCGGATGGCAAAGTTCCCCATTGTGTGTGCCAACTATGCGGTTGAGGGAACCGTGCTTGAAGGACTGGTGAAGGAGTATACGGTGATTGAGCGCAACGGCATACGGATCGGCGTGTTCGGACTGGGTGCTCCGCTCGACGGACTGGTGGCTCATGCCAATTACGGAAACGTGAAGTTTGAAGATCCGGTTTCAGAAGGGCAGCGCATTGCCGACTTGCTGCGCAATGAGGAGCAGTGTGATCTGGTGGTCTGCCTGTCTCACTTGGGATGGAACGGAGAACCTTATTCGGATGTGGAACTGATTGAAAATACCCGCAACATAGATATCGTGCTGGGAGGACATTCGCATTCTTATTTTGAAGGTCCCCGGTATTACAAAAACTTGGACGGGAAGGAAATCCCTGTCCAGCAGATGGGCAAACATGCGGCTTTTGTAGGACGGATGGTTGTCAGGATGCAGGAAGAATAATTTAAAGGAACAATCATGAAAAGGCAATTATTGTGTTTGGTGCTCGGCCTGCTGGCAACGTTTTCATTGCACGCGCGGCAGCCTTCGGTGCTGGAAGCGCTTGGCGATACGGCGGCGTGCAGACGGTGGGTTGACGCACAGATGGAGAAAATGACATTGAAGCAGAAGATAGGGCAGCTTTTCATTTATACTGCTCCGCCCGAATATACCCAGTATAATAAGAACCGTCTGCGGAAAATCATTGGCGAGTACGGTGTGGGAGGATTTCTTTTTTCCGGAGGCGAGGCGGAGAAGCAGGCCAGTCTGACCAACTATCTCCAGCAGGTGTCGGAGGTTCCCCTGCTCATCGCATTCGATGGGGAGTGGGGGCTGGCGATGCGCCTGAAAGATGCTCCCGGATTTCCTTACAACCGGGTGCTGGGGTGCATAGCAAGCGATTCCCTGCTGTATGAATACGGGCGTGAAGTGGCCCGGCAGTGCCGTTCCATAGGGGTGCATGTGAATTTTGCGCCGGTGGCTGATGTAGACAGCAACCCGGACAATCCGGTTATCGGCTGGCGTTCGTTCGGGAGCAGCCCGAAACGTGTGGCCGACAAGGTGGTTGCTTATGCCCGCGGTCTTGAAGACGGAGGAGTGCTAGCCGTGTGCAAGCATTTCCCCGGTCACGGCGATACGGACGTTGATTCGCACGAGGCGTTGCCCGAACTGGCGTTCGACCGCCTGCGTCTGGACAGCGTGGAGCTGTATCCGTTCAGAAAGGCGGTAGAGGCTGGCATAGGCGGAGTGATGAGCGGTCACCTGCATGTGCCGGCGTTGGGAAAAAAGCCCGCGTCGATTTCTTCGGACATTCTGCGCGTGCTGAGAGATGAACTTCATTTCGAGGGACTTGCGTTTACGGATGCGCTGGAGATGAAGGGAATTTCCGGCAATGAAAATGTCTGCGCGCAGGCGCTGGCGGCAGGAAATGACATGCTTCTTGCTCCCCGCAACCTGAAGAGGGAGCTGAAAGGCGTGATGCAGGCCATCAGGCACGGCGAACTTTCGGAGGAACTGATTGAAGCGAAATGCCGGAAGGTACTTGCCTTCAAATATGCGCTCGGACTGGCGGACTGCAAGCCGGTTTCGCTGGAAAATATTGGAAAGGAATTGCAGGATGCCTTCGTTGGAGGCTTGCAGCAGAGCCTGGCTTGTGCAGCAGTGACCGTTGCCCGCGATTCAGACGGACTGGTTCCTCTGGATCTGGCCGTTTCAGGCACTGTCTTGCTGAGCGTGTCGCCTGCGCTTTCCGAGGCTTATCCTTTTTATAAGCGTTTGAATGCTGCGTTCCCCTTAAACTGGATACATGCAGATGCGGATTCCATTCCGGAAATCAGACGCAGGCTGCGTCCGGTGCAGCGTGTGATTGTGGCCGTTCATTCGGACGATCTGCTTCCGTATGATTCGCTGCTGACTTCTTTGGCTGAAGACAAGCCGCTTGTGCTGGTTTCGTTTGCCGATATGAAGGGACTGGAGAAGACGCCGGATCTGTTGCGGAAGGCATCGGCCGTGATTCTTGCGCACGACGGGCAAGAAGCGGTGCAGCAGTATGTGGCCGACTTGCTTTTGGGCAAGGCGTATGCCGACGGGCGCCTGTCTGTGCCTTTGGGCGATGTCTTTGCGGAGGGGACGGGTGTGACCGTTGATCCGGAACATCCGCGTACCTGTTCTCCCGAAGAGCTGGGCATGGACTCTTCCGTACTGGCGCGCATCGATGACATCGCGGAAGAAGGCATTCGTGAAGGAGCCTTTCCCGGATGCCATGTGCTTATCCTGAAAGATGGCATGCCGGTTTATGACAAGTGTTTCGGAAAGCATACGTATGAAGGAAACCGGAAAACGTTGGAAAGCGACATCTATGACCTGGCTTCGCTGACCAAGGTGACAGCTACCCTGCTGGCTGTTATGAAACTGTATGACGAAGGACGGATCGGACTTACTGACCGTGTGTCTGACTATCTCCCTTACCTGAAGCAGACCGACAAGTCGCGTATCACAGTTCAGGACCTGCTTTTCCACCAGTCGGGCCTTCCTGCCTATCTGCCTTTTTATCAGGAAGCGATCGACTTGAAGTCGTGCAAGGGCGGGCTGTTCAGGAAGAAGCGTGATTCGAACCATCCGTTCCGGGTGGGGGAGAACTTATATGCCTGTACAAACTTTTCGTATAAGCCCGAGTGGGTGTCGTCCGTACCTTCGGAAGCGTATCCGCTTCAGGTGTCCGACAGCATTTTTGTCAAGGAGTCGTTCCGCGGAGAGATCATCAGGCAGATTGTTGATGCCCGGGTGAAAGGCAGTTCCTACCGATACAGTTGCCTGAACTTCATGCTGCTCAAGGAACTTGTGGAAACCTTGGCCGGAAAGCCGATGGATGTTTACCTCGACAGCGTGTTCTATAAGCCGATGGGGCTGATCCATACGGCTTTCAATCCGCTTGCACGTTTCGGCAAAGACCGGATTGTGCCTACAGTGGAGGAGGATTTTATCCGGAGAGGACCCTTGCAGGGCTTTGTGCAGGATGAAGCGGCTGCGTTTATGGGAGGCGTATCGGGAAATGCGGGACTGTTTTCTTCAGCGCACGACGTGGCGCGCATCTGCCAGATGCTGCTTGATAAGGGAGTGTGCGGTGACCGCCGCTACCTGTCGCGCGCTACTTGCGAACTGTTCACAACCCTGAAGGCGAAGCATAGCCGCCGCGGACTGGGATTTGACAAGCCCGATACGGAGCATCCTGAGGACGGACCGTGTGCGGCTGAAGCGCCGGCTTCGGTGTTCGGCCATACGGGTTTCACCGGTACGGCGGCCTGGGTGGATCCGGACAACGGGCTTGTGTTTGTGTTTTTGAGCAACCGCACTTATCCGCGCGCTTCTGACCGCACGAAGCTTACGGAACTGAATATACGTCCGCGCATGCAACAGGCAATGTATCAGTCGTTAATGAAATGAATCTATTTAGACAGGGTACAAATTGCGCAGATTTTGCAATGTCGGTGTTACAACTTATGATAAAAACGTTACCTTTGTAGCATCATTTTAGGACTAATAATAATTAAACTTTTTACTACAATGGCTTACGTAATTAGTGACGATTGTATCGCTTGCGGTACTTGTATCGATGAATGCCCGGTTGGCGCAATCTCAGAAGGTGACAAATATTCAATCAATCCGGATGCTTGTACTGATTGCGGTACTTGCGCATCTGTTTGTCCTTCTGAAGCTATTCACCAGGAATAATCGGATCGTCGTATGACAAAACTTATGCAGGAGCATCTCTTTGGGATGCTCCTTTTTTATTTTCTTTCAGCCAGATAAACTCCTCCGACAATACAGGCCGCTCCGAGCAGCGATGTCAGCGTGATCTTTTCTCCCAAAATGAGATGGGCGGTGATGATGGTGGCAAGCGGATTGATGTAGAGATAGTTTGACGCTTTTGACGCACCGATCATGCGCACGGTGGCATTCCATGAGATGTAGCAGAGCATCGAGGCTATCAGTCCCAGAAAAAGCAGGTTGGAATAGACTTCCGGCCGCAAAAGAAGCCCGATATGAAGCTCTTCCGGACGGAAGGCGAAATAAACCGGCAGCGACAGGATGCCATAGAAAAACACTTTCCGGGTGATGAAGAGTGTGGGATAAGCGCTTCCCAATCGCCGGAGCACCATGCAGTATAAGGCCCACGAAACGGCGGCGGCAAGTGTCAGCAGGTCGCCGGACAGGTTGAATTCGAGCGTTTCGTTTCCGTTGCATACGATAAGCGCCACGCCGGTCAGAGCGATGACCGTGCCTGGCAGAAAGAATCTTCTGAATTTCTCCTTGTAGAACAGCCGGGAAAGCAGCTGGGTGAATACGGGTGTCGTGCACACCAGCAGCGACACGTTTGAGGCCTGGGTGATTTCCAGCGCCGTGTTTTCGGTGATGAAATAAAGCGATCCTCCGAAAAGACCAGCCAGAAGCAGAAACAGTTCGTCGCGCAGGCTGTTGGCCATGAATTTCTTGTGCGAAATGGCCAGCAGGCATATGTACGCCACCAGAAAGCGGTAGAGGAATATTTCTGCGGGAGGAAGTCCTGAACTGATCAGAATTTTGGAAGATACGAATGTGGTACCCCAGATGCACACCGTCACGATGGCAAGGAGGTGGAATAAGTTTTCAGATTTCATGTGAAATTTGACGAAGGTATACACAAAAAACACCACAGAAAGCATAAAACATGCGTTCCGGCTTTCTGTGGTGAAAATAAAGTTATGGCATGTTTATTTCAAGCGTGCCAATGTTTCCTTGATGCGGCGCATCGCTTCAACGATGTTCTCGTCGGATGTGGCATAGCTCATGCGGATGCACTCGGGAGCTCCGAATGAAGTTCCTCCCACGCAGGCTACGTGGCCCACTTCGAGCAGATACATGGCCAGGTCTTCCGCATTGCTGACAACACGGTCGCCGTCTTTCTTTCCGAAGAAGGAGTCGCATTTCGGGAACAGGTAGAAAGCTCCCTGCGGCACGTTCACTTCAAATCCCGGAATTTCTTTTGCCAGCTTGACAATCAGGTCGCGGCGGCGTTCGAATGCCTTGCGCATTTCTTCTACGGGCTCCTGTGTGCCGGTATAGGCAGCTTCAGCGGCTTTCTGAGATACGGAGCACGGGCCGGAGGTGTACTGTCCCTGCAGCTTGTTTACTCCTTTCACGATCCATTCCGGAGCGGCGATGAATCCGATACGCCAGCCGGTCATGGCATAAGCCTTAGAAACGCCGTTTACGATGACCACCCGGTCTTTGATGGCCGGGAACTGCGCAATGCTTTCGTGCTTGCCGATGTAGTTGATATGCTCGTAGATTTCGTCAGCGATGACGATGACACGTTCGTGTTTGGCCAGCACCTCTGCCAGTCCTGCCAGTTCTTCTTTGCTGTATACCGATCCGGTAGGGTTCGACGGAGAGCAGAGAATCAGCGCGCGGGTTTTCGGCGTGATGGCCGCTTCGAGCTGTGCCGGAGTTATTTTAAAGTCCTGCTCGATGCCGGCGCGCACAATGACAGGCGTTCCTTCGGCCAGCTTTACCATTTCCGGATAGCTAACCCAGAAAGGAGCGGGGACGATCACTTCATCTCCCTTGTTGACCAGTGCGAGGATGGTGTTGCATACGGACTGTTTTGCTCCGTTGGCGCAACTGATTTGTGCGGCTGTATATTCCAGACCGTTTTCCTTTTTCAGTTTTTCAACGATTGCGTTCCGCAGAGCCGGATATCCGGCAACGGGAGAATAGCGTGAATAGTTTTCATCGATAGCCTTCTTTGCGGCTTCCTTGATATGGTCCGGCGTGTTGAAGTCCGGTTCTCCTACGCTCAGGTTAATCACATCAACGCCCTGAGCTTTCAGTTCACTACTTTTTTGTGACATAGCCAGTGTAGCCGACGGCGACAGGCTGTTCAGACGATCTGAAAGTTGGTTCATTTTTCCTTATGATGTTTAAAGTTGGATTTCTTTGCAAAATAAGCTAATTTCTTGGATATATGAAAGAAATTAGCTTATGAAAGACGTTATTTCCTGTCGCCGAGTATTCTGAGCAGGTAGATGAACAGGTTGATGAAGTCCAGATACAGGGTGAGCGACCCCATCAGCGCTATTTTCTGTGTGGTCTCGTTCACTTCCACGTCATCTCCCGACAAAAGCTGCTTGATCTTCTGCGAGTCGTAGGCGGTCAGTCCCACAAAAAGCAGCACG
This sequence comes from Bacteroidales bacterium SW299, assembly GCA_019550975.1. Classification (GTDB taxonomy): domain Bacteria; phylum Bacteroidota; class Bacteroidia; order Bacteroidales; family Bacteroidaceae; genus Phocaeicola; species Phocaeicola excrementipullorum. The sequence goes on from SDWH01000011.1 coordinate 83,092, forward strand.
CCGATATACGAGATGATGAGGTCCATCATGGAGTTTTGCAGGAAAAGGTTGACCAGCGAAGCGATGATCAGTCCGATAACTCCCATGATGCACAGGCTTCCGATGCGGGTCAGGTCTTTTTTGGTGACATAGCCGTAGAGGGCTGTAGCTCCGAACGTGCCGGCCGTCACGAAGAAGGTCGTGGCAATCGAGCTCATGGTATAGACCATGAACAGAACCGACATGGTGACACCGTTCAGCACAGAATAGAGGATGAACAGGATGGTTGCCGTTGTGAAGCTGATGCGGTGGATGCGTGCCGAAAGAAACATGACCAGTCCCACTTCTGCGATGAGAAGAATCCAGAACATCATGGAGTTCTGTGCCATTGCGTTGATCAGTGTGTAGGATTTGGCTACATAAAGCGCCACAAAGCCGGTGATGGCCAGGGCCAGTGTCATCCATACGTATACGCTGCGGAACAGGGCGGTCTGGGCTGTCCTGTTCGCTATGCTTTTCACTAAATTGTTTGTTTCCATATTGAAAGTTGTTGGTTAGATGTTTTTTTATTTGTTGAAATGGAGCGTATGTCCCATCCGGTCTTTTTTGGTATGGAGGTACCGCTCGTTGAAAGGATTCGGCGTCACTTCGATCGGAACGTTCTCTATGATCTCCAGTCCGTAGGCCTCCAGCCCGACACGCTTCACCGGATTGTTGGTGAGCAGCCGCATTTTGTGGATTCCGATTTCGCGGAGAATCTGAGCGCCCACCCCGTAGTCACGCTCGTCGGCCTGATGTCCGAGGCAAATGTTGGCATCCACCGTGTCCATTCCTTCTTCCTGCAGCTTGTACGCTTTCATCTTTTCCATCAGTCCGATGCCCCTTCCTTCCTGGTTCAGGTAGATGACAGCTCCCTTGCCTTCTTTTTCGATCTGCTGCATGGCTTTGTGAAGCTGTTCTCCGCAGTCGCAGCGCATGGATCCGAAGATGTCGCCTGTGGCGCAGGAAGAGTGCACGCGCACCAGCACCGGTTCGTCGGGGCCGAATGTTCCCTTGATGAGAGCCACATGTTCCAGGCCGTTGCTCTTCTGCTTGAAAGGAATCAGGCGGAAATGTCCGTAGGCGGTTGGCATGTCCACTTCCACTCCCTTTTCTACCAGCGACTCCTGCTTCAGCCGGTAGGCGATCAGGTCGGCTATGGATATCAGCTTGAATCCGTATTCGTCTGCCATCTGCTTGAGTTCCGGCAGGCGTGCCATTGTTCCGTCCTCGTTCATCACTTCCATCAGTGCGGCGGCCGGATACAGTCCTGCCAGGCGTGCCATGTCTACACAGGCTTCGGTATGTCCGGCGCGGCGGAGTACACCCTTGTCTTGCGCATAGAGCGGATTGATGTGTCCCGGTCGTCCGAATGTTTCCGGGGTGGAGTCCGGATCAGCCAAAGCCTTGATTGTGGCTGCCCGGTCGGCTGCCGAAACCCCAGTGGTGCATCCGTCCAGCTTGTCGATGGTGATGGTGAACGGAGTTCCCAGCACGGAAGTGTTGTTCGTCACCTGATGAGGCAGGTCGAGCTCTTTGCAGCGTGATATGGTAATCGGAGCGCACAGCACCCCTCTGGCATGTTTCAGCATGAAGTTGATTTTTTCGGGAGTTACCTTTTCGGCGGCAATTACCAGATCGCCTTCGTTTTCGCGGTCTTCGTCATCAACGATGATGATGAATTCGCCCTTCCGGAAATCTTCTATTGCCTCTTCAATTGTGTTGAGTTTCACTTTTTCCATAATTGAACTGATATATGTTTTTATAATAGTTTCTGTCTGATTCTTTCCTGGATATCCTTGTTTGTCTTGATGATGACCTTCAGGTCTTTGTCGAGGCGCACCCTGTATCGCCAGATGTTCAGCCAGAGCAGCAGTCCGGCCGGAACGACCACTCCGCACAGCATGTTGAGCCAGCGGTTGTCGAACAGGCTCTTGTGGGCTTTAACAGAGAGGAACGGATAATTGTTCATCATGTTCAGCAGCACCGTGTCCGTTGAGTTTGAGAGTTCTTCCACCAGCTCCTCGATCTGCCTGCTGATGTCTGCTATGGCATCGTCGGGCGTGTTGTTGGTGAAAATCCGGTAGTAGTTCGGCGGTCCGAGCAGCTTGTGGGTTGCGGCATAGTCTGCACATTCTGCGCTGACTTTTTCCAGTTTGCTGATGTCTTCTGCATAGTCGGGCGTCTGGATGATGACTTCTTTCTTGAAGATGTGCCGCGACACCCGGATGCCGAACACCTTGCGGAAGAATGCCGCGTATACGTCGATATTGAACACCACGGAGTCTTTGTTTGATTTGTAGGTGAGGAATCCGCCCAGCGGAGCCAGGACGACTGTGCTCATCCATGTTCCCAGCACGATGTTCATTTCGCCGCTCTTCGCCACGCGCGTGGCTCCTGAGTCGATGATGTAGTAGAGCACGAATATCAGCACGGAAATGACGACCGGCATTCCCAGTCCCCCCTTCCGTATGATGGCGCCCAGCGGTGCTCCGATAAAGAAGAAGATGATGCATGCCAGCGACAGGGTTATCTTTTTGTGCCAGTCAGAGCGGTGTCCTCTGATCCGTCCGTCCACATCCTGCGTGGTGAAGCTCTTCAGCGACCATTCGGAGGCGAGCGACGCCACGCGGCTTCTGGTTGAGTTCAGTGTCTTGTATTTCTGCGCTGCGGTCAGGCTGTTGAATATGCTGTCGGTGTTGATGTGCGTAATCTTCTGTTCGGCCAGCCTGGTCGAATCCCTTGCAGTCAGCGGAGGCTCTTTGTATGTGCGGTCCATGGCCTCCTTGTAGAGCGAACGTCCCACGCTGTCGGCATACATGCTGAGCGAGTCGATGGCCAGCGATATTTCCCTCATGTTCTTGATGTCCGAGCGCTGGTTCAGGAAGTTTCCGTCCACCATTTCAAAGTTTGTGTCGAAAGCGATGAGCGTATGCTTTTCCTTGAAGGTTTCTCTTCTGTACGGCACGTTTCTGGAGATGACCGACTGCGAGCGGAGGTTTTCAAATTGTTCTCCGTTGTAGAGATGCAGGAAGAGGTGCTTCTTGTCGGCCGTCAGTTCCAGCTTTCCCTCTTCCGCCCAGATGATGTGCGCGTTTTCGAATCCGTCGGAAAAGTTGTAGATGAGCACGTCTTTCAGCATTCCGGTTTTGCGGTCTTTGTGCTTCACGTAAATGTTGTAGCCTTCGATGTCGCTGTAGAAAACCCCTTCAGGAATGTCCACTTCGGGCGACTTCTGTTTCATGGATACCAGGAGCGTCCACAGTTCTTTCTGGGCTTTCGGCCCCACCACATTCTGGAAAAAGAAAGAAAGCACGCCCAGGAAGAGGCAGAAGAGCACCACGGGACGCATGATGCGCAGCAGCGGGATGCCCGCCGCCTTCATGGAAAGCAGTTCGTATCGTTCGCCGAAGTTTCCGAATGTCATCAGCGCCGCCAGCAGAATGGCCAGCGGAAGCGACAGAGGTATCAACGTCAGCGCCGACAGAAAAAAGAATTGTGCAAGCACGTTCATTTCCAGTCCTTTCCCCACCAGTTCGTCAACGTATCTCCAGAGGAACTGCATCATGAAGATGAACAGGCAGATAAAGAATGTTCCGGCGAAGAGCAGCAGAAAGCTCTTGAGAACAAATATGTCGAGTTTCTTTATGCGTAGCATCCTAAGTTTCGTGTATTATCAAGATGCAAAAGTAGCATAAAAAACAGACACGGAAACAATGTTTTGTGAAATTTTAGGTTTATAGTCCGAAAACTCTCCGCAGTGTTTCGATCTGCGAGTCCCATAGTTCGCGTGTGTCGTCTTCCTCTTCGGGGTCTGCAAAGTCGGTCACTTCGAGCACGTGGTCGGTGGTCAGTTCGTTGTAGTGTATCTTGAATTCAAAGTACGTCTTGGCTTTTTCTTCATCGAGCCAGTGGAAGCGGATGAAATATTCCGATCTGTAGTTCACCACCTCTGCCTCTCTTGTTTCTGTCTTTCCCCACTGGAAGGTGAATTTCTTGTCTGTGCGCGTCACCTTGTCGGCAAACCAGCGTTCAAGTCCTGCCGGTGTGCTGATGGCATTCCATATGATTGTTCCCGATGAAGGGTTTAGCGGATACTCGATATGTATTTTTCGTTTCATGGTGTTTTTCTTTGGTTTTATGTAATGGCGGCAAATTAAAGTATTTTTTTCCGTACCGCATAGCGAATCGCTTTATTTTTTTCTCGTTGCTGGCGGATGGAGTAAAGGCCGGGTTGAAGCGGCTTGTTTTTTTGACCCGTAAAGTCGGTTGAGATAACGGCTCATTTTAATCAAGATGATGGGAAACGTTGGACAGGATGACGGCTTATTTTTCGGAGGGAGTAAAATGCGCCCTGCTTTTCCGTTTTTCATTCCGGCGGAATGCTCCGCTTTTGGCGTGCAAATGTATGCTAAATGTTTTGTTTTGCGGTATATTCGTTTTGTTTTGTCGGTAAACTGCATTAGTTTTACAATTGCTATGCTTGCATTTAAAAATGCATGAAAGCAGCCTTGTTGCTTTTTGAAAGTAAATGATAATTGAAATACATAACAAGATGAAGAAGACGGCGTTATTGTTGGCAGGACTCGGCTTTTGTCTGTTGGTCCATGCAGAAGAACCTGCAAGGAATTTTTACTTTGCCGGATACAAGGTCGTGCTTATTCCGTCGGACACGTTTCGCGTAGAGGTGGAAAATCCGGATCTGGGGATTCAGGAGATGAAAGACGGAACCTTGTCGTTCACCCTCAAAGACGCAAGCGGGCAGATGCCGAAAGATGTGGTGCGCATCTATACGAATGACGTTCGCCGCATCAGCATGATATATTCTGAACTGGTTGCAGACCGGCCGTTTGCAGTGGATTCGTTAAGCCTTTCTCTGGCTTCAGGATCAAAGGGCAGGGTGAACGTAAAGACAAAGTACTTGCAAGTATCGGCAGGAGCCGGCAGCCGGTTGCGTGTGGAGGGAGAAACTGATGTGTTTGATTGCACGCAACAAGGCAATAGCAAGGTCAGTACGGCCAATTTGAAAGTTGAAAAACATTTTTGATAAGGGCGCTTGCTCTTTGAATCCAGCCGGAGCTTCGCAAAAGCATGTTTCAGGCTGGATGATTGTCCGTACGCCCTTTTTCAGGGCGTCGGAACATTATGGCTTAATTCAATTTTCCGAATATGATCTTCGCCGTTTCCACGCAATCGCCCTCTTGGGCTGACGGGTAGGTGTTGTGTTGCAAAGTCCACGCTTCTTCCAGTCCATAATAGTCGATGGATGCGGCAGGGTCTTCATCAGGAAGCTGGCTCAGGCGGTCGAGCCAGGTTTTCCAGCGCAGATAATAAAAGTCTTTCAGCAGACCGTTCCATTCCCGGTGGGCATAGTCGCGCAGCCCTCCTTCGTTTGCGGCATGGCGGTTGCCCCAGGTGGTAATCTGCACGCGCGCGTTCCATTCCAGCCAATCTTTTTCTGCGCCGGTGTGTCCTAAACTGCGCGCCTGTTCTATCCAGCTGCCTACCTTGAATTCGGGGCGGGTGGCGAGCAGGCGGTCCTGTGCCAGGAGGAGTTCGAGAAAACGGTCGGAGGCTTGTTTGAGCAGCTTCGGATCTCTTGCCTCATACGCGGCTCTTACCACTTTGTAAATCAGTCTGCCTTTTTCGGCAACAGCCTGGCGCACAACATCAATCAGGTCATACTCAAAGTTGTTGTTGCCTTTAAACCGGTCTGCCTCTTCCACAAACATGCTTGCCGCACGGATTACTTCAAGCGGATTGTAGTAGTCGGACATTTCTGACCACGAAGAAACTTGATATACCTTCAGCGAGGGGCGGGCACAGAAAACGGATTCGTGTGTGCCTTGCTGGGTGGAGCGGGCAGGGCAGTTGTAGATGGAGTTTCCGAGCAGCACCCAGGCCTCCCAGAGGCGCGGCGAGAACTTTCCGTAGCGGGCCGAAACATAGCCTTTCAGCCATTCGTCTTTCGAGAATCTGGCCGGGCGCCAAGGCAGTTCGCACAGCAGCTCGTACATCACCGGATTGTTTTCCGTGCCTTCCATGGTAATGCCTACTCCTTTCAGCGAATTTCCAAAAGGACTTTCCGCGGCTTTGTAGTACTCGTCGATGACATGCTGCATCTTGCCGTGGAGTCCCACATTTCCGCCATAGTTCAACAGCATGCAGTAGAGCCATTGGTGCCCGTCGAAACCGTTTTTCCGGTACCAGGTGGATTCGGGATCACCCCATTGCGGGCGGCTTTCGGAGTAGAGGTCGAGCACGATGAGGTCACCCTTCGGTATGTTCTTTATCATTTGCGGCCGTGGATTTGCTCCCCATGCCTGTATTACCCAGGTAGCGTTGGGGTTGTTCTTCTTCATAGCCTTCCAGATGGCTTGTCCGGCAGCGTCCAGATCTACTCCTGCCACCTTTCCGCCTTCGTGAAAAGGATCCATGCTGTAGTAGTCTGCCTTGCCGAACAGGCGGTTCATTTCCTTGTAGTAGAGTTCTGCTATCTCCTGAAAACGTTCGTCGGTGGGTTGCAGGAATGCGGGACGGTTGTAACCGTTCCAAGTACCGGGATCAGTCACGTTTACGCCCAGTTTCTCCCTGGCGTTATGGGGAAGCATGCCCGAATAGCCCGGCAGAATCGGCTGGATACCATATTCGTGCATGCGTTTCAGTATCTTCTTTTGCAAGGCTATGCGGCTTTCATACCAGGAGTCGGTGTTCGGTCCTCCCCATCCTTCGAGGTTATTCATCAGCCACCATGCCTGGAAGCCCGGGCCGGCAATGAACTCGTTTGCCTCTTCTTTCGAGTAGCCCAGCTTGAACAATACGTTGCGCCACACGGCGTCTGCACCCACCAGCGCCAGCGAAAGGTTGATGCCGTGGAGTGCCATCCAGTCTATCTCTTTCTCCCAACGTTTCCAGTCCCAAAATGCCATTGTGTATGAAAAAGTGCAATAATTGAAGTCGTAACGAAACGTGCTGGCGGTTTCATGACGCTCTTTGTGCGGCACGGCCGGCAATACAGCGGGGAGCTGGGCGCTCATATTGTTCCACGACAAATGCACCCCTGCATGATATTTCAGATACCAGTTTATTCCCGTGGCAATGCTGACCGGGTTGTTGCCGCGTATGACCACTTTCTCACCCTTCTGGTCCAGCTCGAAGAAGTCGCTGGCAGAAGCCACCTGTTCAATGATGAATTTGCCGGAAGAACCCGGTGACACCCGTTCCAGCAGGCCCTTAACCGGTGATGCGGCCGAAACGGCTGTAAACAAACAAAGCAATATGAAGTTAAAAGCATAAACCCGTTTCATTGTCATTCTTAAATTTAAAGTTGTTGGTTGTTTTAGTTCGTTTAAATTTTCCGATTCAGTATTTTTATCCTCCCCTTTTGCGTTTGTTTCCGGTCTGTTTCCCCGCTTTCACTCGTCAGACAGCCCGCTGTCATCCTCATCACACAAACGGAAATGCCTCAAAAACTCACCCCAAATTCAGCACACGATAAATTCAAAACAGTTTCTAAGTTTGCATGTCTTGGAGAAACGCTTTGGCAAGTTATCAAGAAAATCTTGAACGTGCAAGCGAAAATGGTTGTTGTAGTGTATATTTTTGGAATCGGAAAGCACATTCTATGGATTCGGCTGAAAAAATATGGGCATAGACTTGCGTAATTGAAAAACTTAGCTTACCTTTGCACCCGCAATCAGGAAGATGGCGGGATAGCTCAGCTGGTTAGAGCGCATGATTCATAATCATGAGGTCCCCGGTTCAATCCCGGGTCCCGCTACTTTTAAAAGATAAGCCGTTGGGTGGCTTCCACGCCTGGCGGTTTTTTTATGATGGCGGGATAGCTCAGCTGGTTAGAGCGCATGATTCATAATCATGAGGTCCCCGGTTCAATCCCGGGTCCCGCTACAGAATATAGAAAATTGGATATGAGGCATTTAAGAAAGGTTGTTTCTTAAATGTCTTTTTTGTTTATATAGCTCCTTGTGCAAAAGTTGACCCTTACAGTCTTGAAACTCAGTGGTCGGTAAATTCGGAGAATAAGTTGCCTCGAAAATCCCTTTCTTTGCTTTTACTCATGCAGCGTTTGAAGATTATGAATGGTCCTGTTCTAAAATCCAATAGAAAATTTTGTATTTAGGAATTTAATATATACTTTTGCGTAAATGGCGGGAGGCATGAGAATGATAGCGAGAAGCAAGATTATTGAATATTACACGGAGCACCCTGATGCGGAAACAGCTCTTGAAGACTGGTTTCAGAAAGTGAAGAAGGCCGAGTGGACTTGCTTTGCAGACATGAAACGAATGTTTAATAACGTGGATAGTGTCGGCAACCAGCATTATGTGTTCAATATCAGAGGGAACAATCATCGTCTGATAGTGGTCGTTAAGTTTACGATAAAAACGGTATTGATTCGATTTATCGGTACTCATGCCGAGTATGATTTGGTAGATGCAAAAAATATATAGTATGGCAAAGATTCAGAATGAAACGGCTTATGAGGCGGCAATGGAAAGAATTGAAGAACTTCTGCCATTGACTGATGACAATACACCAGTGACGGATAAGAATCTGATAGAGCTTGATTTGTTGTCCGAACTTGTGTCGGAGTATGAAGATGAGCATTATCCGATAAAGCTTCCCTCTTTGGTAGATATGATAAAGCTCCGTATGTATGAAATGGGTATCAATCAGGCTAAACTCTCGGAACTTCTTGGCGTAAGCCCTTCACGTGTCAGCGACTACTTGACAGGTCGTTGCGAGCCTACATTGAAAGTTGCCCGTGATATTAGCAGAAAACTCAATATTGATGCGAATATAGTGCTTGGAGTATAAATGAAACAGACTTAAGGCAGCCATTTGCATAAGAATTGCACAAATTGAGAGGAAATGGAATATCCCGGGTCCCGCTACAGATGGTTAAAGACATTCAGGGTCATTTGCTGAATGTCTTTTTTTTCATTTCACTCCTGTTGCAGAAACCGCAGGATGTCTTCGCATCTGTCAGCTATCAGGTCGGGGCTGTATGCTTCCAGCTCAGCGCGCGGTCTGAATCCCCAGCTCACTCCAATGGTTGTGACGCCGGCATTTTTGCCCGTCTGCATGTCTACGCATGAATCTCCCGCATACACCGTTTCTTCTTTCTTGACGTTGGCGAGTCTGATGATTTCATTGATGACCTGCGGGTCTGGCTTGGAGGGAACTCCTTCGCGCTGGCCGAATACAGCCGTAAACCGTACGGAGGGGAAATATTGCCGGATGAGTTTGGTTGTGGCTTCCTGATATTTGTTGGAAGCTACGGCAAGCTGCATCCCGTTTTGCTGGAGCGTGCCGAGCAGCGTTTCGATTCCCGGATACGGACGGCTCAGGTCTGCGTTGTGCATATTGTAATAAGGAATGAAGCTCCCGCGTATTTTCAGGACGTTCTGTTGGGATTTTTCTCCTTCCGGCAATGCCCTTTCAAAAAGTTTGTTTATACCGTTTCCCACAAAAAAGCGGTATTCGTCGGTTGTATGTGTGGGATATCCGAATTGCGATAGCGCATGGTTCGTGGCTGCTGCCAGATCAGCTATTGTATCCAGCAATGTGCCGTCGAGGTCAAATATGGCAAGTCTTTTCATAAGGTCAGTCTTTTGTGTATGTTGATTCAACTCCGATGTCTGTGCATTCCGCTCCCATCGGCGGGTTTTGCTTGTAGAGGCTGATTTTTACCTCCATAACCGTCGGGAAATCCTTCAGGATGCGTTCCGCTATCCGGCGGGCTGCATGTTCGAGAAGCTTTGACGGTATCTTCATCTCGTCTTTAACGGCCTGGAACACCTCCGCATAGCTTACGGTGCCCTCCAGCCTGTCTGTTTCGGCCGCATGGGCGAAGTCAGTCTTCAGCCTCAGGTTGATTGTGTATTCGGCTCCCACTTTGTTTTCCTGCGGCAGGACGCCGTGGTAGGCGAAAATTTTCAGTCCGTTCAGCCGTATGTACATCTCAGTTGCTTTCATGTATGCATAAAATGAAGGCACGAACCGCATGCCGTCTGTTTTCCTGCAGGCCTTATGCTGTTCGTGCCGTTATTCATTGTAGATCAGTATTTATCCGCAGCGTGATGAGCCGCAGGTTTTGCAGATGAGGCACCCTTCCTGGTAGACAAGCGTTTCGTGTCCGCAGTTCGGGCATTTGATGCCCTTGGCTTCCGTGCCGTCAATCACATATTTCTTGAGTGCGCGTTCAACGCCGCTCTTCCAGGTGTTGATGTTCTCGTTGTCAAACTGCAACGAGCTTACCAGCTTGATAACCTGTTCGATCGGCATTCTCCAGCGGAGGACTCCCGAGATCAGCTTGGCGTAGTTCCAGTATTCTTTGTTGAACTTCTCCGACAAGCCTTCTACGGTCATCTTGTAGCCGCGCTTGTTTTCGAACTGGAAGTCATAGTGTTTTATGCCCGCTTCATCATAGTTCTTGATAATCCGTCCGTGTGTGACAGACTTGGGGAGCAGGATTCCTTCCTCATCGTCCTGCAGGCCGGTGAAGATTTCGTAAGGATGCCCGTCGAGCAGTCCCACAAAAGCAACCCATTTCTCTTTGTTGTTCTGGAAGCGCACCACATCGGCTTCGAGCACTTTCGGGCGCACTTCTACAACCTGAGGCGGTTTGCACCAGCATTCTTCTTCCTTTTCCTTCTTTTTGTCCTTCTGTGCCGAGATCAGCACGCCTGCACGAGAGCCGTCGCGGTAAACGGTGCATCCTTTGCAGCCAGACTTCCATGCTTCCACATAAAGGCGGTTTACGAGATCCTCGTCTACATTGTTCGGCAGGTTGATGGTGACGCTGATGGAATGGTCTACCCATTTCTGGATGCGTCCCTGCATTTTCACCTTCATCAGCCAGTCTACATCGTTTGAGGTAGCCTTGTAATAGGGTGACTTGGTTACAAGCTCGTCGATTTCTTCTTGCGTGTACCGCTTGTCGGGGTCGTATCCGTTCGCCTTCATCCAGGTGAGGAACTTGTGGTGGAACACAATGTATTCTTCAAAAGCGTCGCCCGTTTCGTCAACGAAGTCGATGTGTACATTGGCATCGTTCGGGTTCACTTTGCGGCGCCGTTTGTATACAGGCATGAATACGGGTTCTATGCCCGACGTGGTTTGCGTCATCAGGCTGGTTGTTCCTGTCGGAGCGATGGTGAGGCACGCGATGTTGCGTCGTCCGTATTTCGCCATCTCTTCATACAGTTCCGGGTCGGCTTCCTTGATGCGGTTCACAAACGGGTTGTTCTTTTCGCGTTCGGTGTCGTAGATTTTGAATGCTCCGCGTTCTTTTGCCATGTTGACTGAAGAGCGGTAGGCTTCAATCGCAACGGTCTTGTGCACCTGTTCTGAAAATTCGGTAGCTTCTTCGGTGCCGTATCTCAGCCCCATGGCTGCCAGCATGTCGCCTTCGGCAGTGATTCCTACACCCGTGCGGCGTCCCAGCCCGGATTTATGGTATATTTTCTCCCACAAGTGGCGTTCGGTTCCCTTGATTTCTTCGCTTTCCGGATCGGCGTCGATCTTTTCGAGAATGCGCTCGATCTTTTCAAGTTCAAGGTCGATGATGTCGTCCATGATACGCTGGGCCAGCGCAACATGTTTCTTGAACAGCTCGAAGTCGAAATAAGCTTCCGGGGTGAACGGGTTTACGACATACGAGTAGAGGTTGATGGCCAGGAGCCGGCAGGAGTCGTACGGGCACAAGGGAATCTCTCCGCACGGATTGGTTGAAATGGTGCGGAATCCAAGGTCTGCATAGCAGTCGGGTACGGATTCGCGTATGATGGTGTCCCAGAACAATACGCCCGGTTCTGCCGACTTCCAGGCATTGTGTACAATCTTTTTCCACACTGCGCTGGCGTTGATTTCTTTTGAAACCATTGGCTTGTCCGAATCTATCGGGTATTGCTGCATGTAGGGACGCTCCTCGATGGCTGCCTTCATGAAATCGTCGTCGATTCTTACGGATACGTTTGCGCCGGTTACTTTCCCTTCCGTCATTTTGGCGTCGATGAATGATTCCGAATCCGGATGTTTGATGGATACGGTCAGCATCAACGCTCCCCGGCGTCCGTCCTGGGCGACTTCGCGCGTGGAATTGGAATATCTTTCCATGAATGGAACAAGTCCGGTGGACGTGAGTGCCGAATTCTTCACGGGCGAGCCTTTGGGACGGATGTGGGACAAGTCGTGTCCTACACCTCCGCGGCGTTTCATCAGTTGCACCTGTTCTTCGTCGATCCGTATGATTGCTCCATACGAATCGGCCGGTCCATCCAGTCCGATAACAAAGCAATTGGAGAGCGAAGCCACCTGGAAGTCATTTCCTATTCCGGTCATCGGGCTTCCTTGGGGAATGATGTACTTGAAATGATCCATCAGTTCAAAAAGCTCCTCCGAACTGAGCGCATTCGGATACTTCGCTTCAATTCTTGCCACTTCGTTAGCAATACGCCAATGCATGTCAGCAGGCGTCCTTTCATAGATGTTCCCGAACGAATCCTTTACCGCATATTTGTTTACCCAAACGCGTGCGGCAAGTTCGTCCCCTTTAAAATACTCCAATGTTGCGTTATACGCTTCATCGTAGCTATACGTTTTTTTTTCCACGGTTGTTTATGGTTGATATAATAAATATTTTTCTAAAGCATTTGTAGAAATTCTGCCTTACAGATAACAAAGGATAGTGGGTGCAAAGCTAAAGATGTTTTTTTGAATTGCAAAATAAATCCAGAAGAAGTTGTCAACAAAATGTGAAGTTTTCAGAAACTGTTTTTTAATCCGTTTATATTCAGTCTGTTATGATTTTCTTCTGTTCGTAAAGTTGTCAAAAATGATAAATTGTTACTTTTGAATGGTTGTTCAATATAAAAATTAGGCCACGGGTGTTTTATTCCATTTTTTTTGTATCTTTGTGGTAGTGTATGATCAAAATGGAACTATTATGGATTCAATTAAAAACAGACGTACTATCCGAAAATATACGGAGCAGGATATCCCCGCTGACTTGTTGGACAGCCTGCTGGAAGAATCGTTCAGGGCATCTACAATGGGAAACATGCAGCTCTACAGTGTAGTGGTTACCCGTGATCCGGAGATGAAGGCAAAGCTTGCTCCGGCTCATTTCAACCAGCCGATGGTTACTTCAGCTCCTGTTGTCCTGACTTTCTGCGCCGACTACAACCGTTTCAGCCTGTGGTGCCGCCAGCGTAAGGCAGAACCCGGATATGACAACTTCATGTCGTTTATCAATGCGGCGAGCGATACGTTGCTGGTAACTCAGAACTTCTGCACGCTGGCCGAAGCGTCGGGGCTGGGGATTTGTTATTTGGGCACAACGATTTACGATCCTGCCCGGATTATCCAGATTCTGAATCTGCCGAAACTGGTGATGCCTGTGGCTACCATTACGGTGGGGTATCCCGACGAGCATCCCGACCAGCCGGACCGTCTGCCTTTGCGGGCCATTGTTCATGAAGAAACATATAAGGATTACACTCCGGCCATGATTGACGACATTTATGCATACAAGGAAGCGCTTCCGGAAAACAAGCATTTTGTGGAAATCAATCATACGGAAACCTTGGCCCAGATTTTTACCGATATCCGCTACACCAAGTCTGACAATGAGTCGATGTCTGCAAATCTGATAGAGGTCATTAAAAAACAGGGATTCTGAGCATAATAAAACCCGCAAAGCTGATCTTGCTGCAGGCTTTGCGGGTTTTATTACGTTGAGTTGGTTGAGATATTCGCTTTATTTCGTATGCAGGCTCGACTCTATTTCTTCGACTTCAGCTTTGAATGCCTTGTCTACATCTACCTGTCCTTTTACAATCTTATAGGCATGCAACACCGTTGCATGGTCTTTGTTTCCGATGAGCTGTCCTATCTTTGATGAAGACGTTTCTGTATGTTTCTTGGCCAGATACATGGCTACCTGCCGTACCTGCACAACTTCGCGCTTGCGTGTCTTTGTGAAGATGGATGAGCGGTCAACTTTATAATGCTCGCATACCTTTTCGATGATATTGTCCACAGTCAACGGTTTGCTTTCGGCGCAGCGCACAGCCTTCCGTACTATGCGTTGAGCTAAATCCAAATCTATTTCCCGCTTCAGGTGGATAGAATAGGCGAGGAGCGAGTTGACGATTCCTTCGAGTTCGCGTACGCTTTCGTTTGCATTCTCTGCAATGTAGCATATGACCGATTCCGGTATCTTCAAGCCGTCGTGCTTGATCTTGTTCCGGAGGATGTTTTTTCTCAACTCCACGTCCGGCTTCTCCAGTTCGGCCACCAGTCCCCATTTGAAGCGCGTAAGCAGGCGTTCCTCCATTCCTTGCAGCATGACCGGTGCGCGGTCGGAAGTCAGGATAAGCTGTTTTCCCGTCTGATGGAGATGGTTAAATATATGGAAGAATGTGTTTTGCGTTTTGGTAACTCCCGCAAATTCTTGGATGTCATCTATTATCAGAACATCTATGGTCTGATAAAACCCGATGAAATCGTTGAACCGATTGGTGCGTACGGAGTCTGTATACTGCACTTGAAACAAGTGTGCAGATACATAAAGCACCCGCTTCTCGGGATAAAGTTCCTTGATGCGTGTACCAATGGCATTGATGAGATGTGTTTTACCCACTCCAGACGGTCCGTAAATGAACAGCGGATTGAAAGTGCGTGCCGGGTTCTGTGCAACAGTTTCTGCCACAGCTCTGGAGAATTCATTGCTGTTTCCTTTGATGAAATTCTCAAAGTTGTAGTTCGGATTCAAATGCGGATCCAGATCCTGCGGTCTTGGCTCCTGCAGGATATTAGGGGTTTTGTTGCCGTCATGGATTGGCTTTTGCTTGGGGAGGGCAGGCGATCTGTCACCTCCTCTTAAATCGACCGTGATGTGGTTGGTCTTGTCTGTCAGAATTGAATACATCAGCTCGGTGCCCTCGCCTATTTCTTTATATATGGCGGCACGCAGCAACCCCACATAGTGCTCTTCCAGGAACTCATAGAAGAACGGGCTGGGGATGCCGATTGTCAGGGCCTTGTTCTCGTATTTCAGACCGACAGTTGGCTCAAACCATGTTTCAAAAGCCTTCGCGTTGTTGATGTTGTCCTTGATGAATCCAAGGCAACGGTTCCACAGCACTTCGGCTTGGTTCTGTTCAATCATACTTACTTTGTTATTGATAAAGCGAAATTTCTACGTTTGCAAATTTCGCAATCTAATTCTAGAAAAACAAATCTCTTTTTTCTTGCTTTTTTGGAGCCTATTTTAATGGGTTGAATAGTAGGATGTTACATTCATGTTAAGAAAAAAGATGCAACATGCTGATTTGTGAAATTCTAAGGGTTTGAAACTCAAATGTTTGTTTTGTTTCGGTTGCCACCTTGCGTGAAACTTTGTGTGTTTGTCTATCTGTTGGTTATCAATGGTTTATGTTATTGTACATCTATCACGGCGGATGTCTGTGTTATTTAGAATATTTCTATATAAAGAAAAATCCGGCGTTTTCTTTCGGGCGTTTTTCGGGTGATGCATTCGCGCGTAAATGGCTGTGGCATGCGAATGTCGGGAGCAGTACAGGAGTCTTCTCGGCACTAAACAGATACGTTTGAATATGGAAGTCTAACATCTGCAAAGGCAGAAGCATAGAATAGGGTACGGTTCTTATTCTGTTGTTTTCTGCCTTTGCGGGTGTTCTTTTTATCGGATCGTTGTCTGTCCTTGAGCTGGCCGGACAGTATTTCCGTTTTCTCTTGGGGAAGATTATTTGTCTTTTCTTCCGAACAATGAGAAATGCACATATCGTTTGGGGTGCTCTTGCAAGTCTTTGAGCAGGCTTGCAGCATTGGCTGTTGTCGCGTTCAGGTTGTTGTAAAGTGCTTCGTCGTTGAGAAGCAGCCCGAGCGAGTTGTCTTTGCGGTTCAGCTTGTCTGTCAGCAGGCGGACATTTTGCAGGGTTGAATCTATCTTTACGAACGTTGAGGCGTAGTCAACATCTTTCAGGTTTTCGCTGATTCCTTTCAGGTTTTCGGTGATGGCGTTCACATTGCTTGTCAGTTGGGGAATGTCTTTGCTCATCAGCAGATGGAGGTCGTTGCTGGTAGCATTGAGCGATGCCGTTAACTGTTCTGCATTGTGAAGTGTCTTTTTCAGTGCGGGATCTCCAAGGAGAGCATTGACAGAAGTCAAGATGGAGTCAAGTTTGGGAAGCATTTTCTCGATCTGCGGGAGCAGGTTTTCTTCTGCAGCTCCCAGAATGCCGGAATTTGCCACTCCTTTTATGGTATCTCCGGGAGTTACATATACTGTTGCCTCATGGTTGAGCTTCATGTTCATTTTTACGGTTCCCAGCATTTCTGTTACCAGTTCAGCCTGGCTGCCTTGGGGAATGCGGAGATTTTCTTCCACTTCTATGCCTACAACGACATGTCCCGGGTTCTTGTAATTGTAGCTTATGTCACGCACGATACCGATCTGGTAGCCGTTTGCAAAGACAGGGCTTGACAATGACAGTCCGTTGATATTCTCGAATTCCACATTGTAGTAGCTTTCGGGTTTGAACATGCTGATTCCTTTCAGGTAGTTGATACCGAAGAACAATATCAGCAGTGCGCCGATACCGGCAAGTCCGATTTTAAATTCTTTTCTCATCTTTCTTCGTTTCTATTTGTTTTTCTTGAATTCCTTGATGGCTTGATTCACGTTTATTTTCTTTCCGTTTTTGAACGCTATGATGAAGGCGTCTTTAAATTTGCTGTCGACTTTGTTCCGTTTTAATTTGAGGATACTGTTATAGTTTGTGTCTGCACCGTAAGTGTATTTTATCAGACCATTTTCTTTGTAGTAGCTCACGGGCGACAGTCCCTTGAAGGCCCGGTTCTTGGCGGAAAGCACTTTTCCTGATGTGAGTATCTGTATTTTGAACACGGGCTTTTCTGAAACAGTGCTGTTATTGGCGGTCTTTGTCGTTTCCGGCTCAATAGCGGCAACCGTTTCCTCGATGTCATTCTGTACGGGCGTTTCTGCATTTTTTATGTCCGTGTTGTCCGGACGGTGCCCTTCTTTGTAGTTCCTGAATGCCCTGTAGATGCATTGGGCCAGGTTTGTGCTGCCGTTTTCTGACAACAGATACGATTCTTCATTGGGATTTGTGATGTATCCCAGTTCAACCAGTACGCTTGGCATTGAAGTGGCGCGCAATACAAGGAATCCAGCCTGGTGCACTCCCTTGTCGATTCGTTTTCCCTGCTTGAACTGGCGTTGTATCATTTTGGCAAAGTCAACGCTTTGCGACATGTTCTTGTCTTGCATGAATTCAAAAATGATATAGCTTTCCGACGATCCCGGGTTGAATCCGGCGTATTGCTGTTTGTAGTCGTCCTCAATCAGAATGACGGAGTTCTCCTTCTTGGCCACCTCCAGGTTTTCTTCGGTGCGGTGAAGCCCCAGCGTGTAGGTTTCTGCACCTGAAACCTGGCTGCTGCGCGAGGCGATCGAATTGGTGTGGATTGATATGAATAAGTCCGCCTTGGCGTTGTTGGCGATTTCTGCGCGGCGGTGCAGGGGGACAAACACATCTCTGTTTCTTGTGTAGATGACTTTCGTATCAGCGCAGTTGTTCTCTATCAGTTTGCCAAGCTTCATGGCAACTTTCAGATTGATGTTTTTTTCCTTCCCTCGTTTTCCGATCGCACCCGGATCATGGCCGCCATGGCCGGCATCTATGACCACCGTGAAGGTTTTGCCCGGCGCCGCATGTGTTTCCTGGTATCCGGAAAAAGGCATCAGGACGGATAACATGACAGATAGTATGTAGAATCTGATAGTCTGCATAAACATATATTCGTGGCAAAGTTAATATTTTTTTGTCTTTAATCGGGCTGTATTCCGAATAAATCTTCTTTATTGCTGATAAATGCTATAAAATCCGATAAATAGATGTCTTTTTACCTTTTAATTTGCTATTTTTGTAAAACTATGAGTTCAGTTTATCCTTAAAACAAATTATTGATATGGTATTGATTGACGGAAAAGCTGTTTCCGAACAAGTGAAACAGGAGATTGCAGCGGAGGTCGCTGATATCGTGGCTAAAGGTGGCAAGCGTCCCCACCTGGCGGCAGTGCTGGTCGGGCACGATGGAGGAAGCGAAACGTATGTGGCTGCGAAGGTGAAGGCCTGCGAAGTTTGCGGGTTCAAATCCTCTTTAATCCGGTATGAATCGGATGTGACAGAAGAAGAGTTGCTCGCAAAGGTGCATGAGTTGAATGAAGATCCGGATATTGACGGATTTATTGTGCAGCTTCCTTTGCCTGCACATATTTCAGAACAGAAAGTAATCGAGGCCATTGATTACCGGAAAGACGTCGACGGCTTTCATCCTATTAATGTAGGGCGGCTGTCCATCGGGCTTCCCTGTTATGTTTCTGCCACTCCGAATGGGATACTTGAATTGCTTCGCCGGTACGAGATAGAAACGCGGGGCAAGAAATGTGTGATTTTAGGGCGAAGCAACATCGTGGGAAAGCCTATGGCCATGCTGATGATGCAAAAGGCTTATCCCGGAGATGCCACGGTGACCGTGTGCCATAGCCGCAGCAAAGATCTGGTGGAAGAATGTCGGGAAGCCGATATTATTATTGCTGCAATGGGGCAGCCCAATTTTGTTAAAGCGGATATGGTGAAAGAAGGGGCGGTGGTGATTGATGTAGGTACAACCCGTGTGCCTGATGCGACTAAAAAGTCGGGCTTCAAGCTGACCGGAGATGTGAAGTTTGATGAGGTGGCTGCCAAGTGTTCGTTCATAACTCCTGTGCCGGGAGGTGTCGGACCGATGACTATCGTGTCGTTGATGAAGAATACGCTGCTTGCGGGAAAGAAGGCTATTTACGGGTGATTTTATGAAGCTGAAAAGAACTGTAGCGGGCAGGATGCTGGCACTTTTCTGTTGGGGAGTGTCAGCATCTTGTTTTGCCGGAGAGCAGGCAGATACGTTGTCTTTGCTGTTTGTCGGAGATTTGATGCAGCATCAGGCTCAGCTCGATGCGGCCCGCCGTGAAGACGGCAGCTTTGATTATTCCGGATGTTTTGCTGAGGTTTCCCCTGAAATCATGAAGGCTGATATCGCCGTTGGGAATCTGGAAGTTCCGTTGGGAGGTAAGCCGTACACCGGTTATCCGGCATTCAGTGCTCCTGACGAATGGCTGTTTGCCTTGCGCGACGCCGGGTTTGATGTCTTTCTTGCGGCAAACAATCATTGCCTGGACAGGGGGAAGAAAGGGCTGGAGCGTACTGTCGGGGTGTTTGATTCGCTGAAAGTGTGGAATGCGGGCATCTATCGGGATTCGCTTGATCGGGCGGACAGGTATCCGCTTTTGATTGAAAAGAAAGGTTTCCGTATCGCAATCCTTAATTATACGTATGGTACAAACGGGATTCCTGTTCCTTCTCCCGGAATGGTTAACCTGATAGACCGCAAGCAGATCCGTCAGGATGTAGTCAAGGCCCGTCGGATGAATCCGGATGCCATTATCGCTTGCATGCACTGGGGGATAGAGTATAAGCTGTTGCCGGAGAACGCAGACCGTGAGCTGGCACGCTGGCTGTTGAAATTGGGAGTGGATCATGTGATCGGTTCGCATCCTCATGTGGTTCAGCCGGTAGAGGTTGTGGATACGCTGGCGGACAAGAAGCCTCGTGTTGTGGTTTATTCTTTGGGCAACTTTATTTCGAACATGAGCCAGTTGCATACGGATGGGGGAATGGCTGTTAAACTGCTGTTGAGGAAGGCGAACGGAAAGACACGTTTGGCCGGAAGCGGCTATTCGTTTGTGTGGACGTCGCGTCCGGTCTTGAGCGGGAAGCGTAATTTTGCAGTCTACCCTTCGGATATAAATAAGGAAAAGGTAAATGCAGCGGAGAAAAACCGCATGGAGCTGTTCCTGAACAATGTGCGCCGTCTGTTTCATGATCACTCAACAGGCATGGAAGAATACTTTTTTGAAAGAAAGTGAGAGAAATGTTTGCGGATTAAAAAAATATCTTTACCTTTGCACTCGCTTTTAGAAGGATAATCAACATGGTGACTATAGTTCAGTTGGTTAGAGCGTCAGATTGTGGTTCTGAATGTCGTGGGTTCGAGTCCCACTAGTCACCCTTCTTTTAGCAGAACATTATTATTGCCAACATGGTGACTATAGTTCAGTTGGTTAGAGCGTCAGATTGTGGTTCTGAATGTCGTGGGTTCGAGTCCCACTAGTCACCCCGAGGAGAGGAATTTCAGCGATGAGGTTCCTCTTTTTTTGCTGTACGCTGCTTTCCATGCGCTTGGAGGCGGCAAAACAAAAAGGCATGTATTAAGCGAGAATTCAATCTCCGTTTAATACATGCCTTTGTCTTATTTGCGGCGAATTCCGAATGTTCCGTCTTGCCGCATGAACTGGGCAGAATGGATTAACCGAACCGTTTTTCCAGTTTTTCCAGCATGTCGCGTGTCATTGCGTCAAGGTCGTATTTGGGCGCCCATCCCCATTCTTCGCGTGCGCAGGTGTCGTCCAGTGAGTTTGGCCATGAGTCGGCGATGGCTTGGCGTAACGGATCCACCTGGTATTCCATTTCAAAATCAGGACGGTATTCTTTAATTTTCCGGTAAATGGTTTCCGGTTCGAAGCTCATTGATGCAATGTTGAACGAGTTGCGGTGGATGAGTTTGTCCGGATTGGCCTCCATTATTTCGATGGCGGCACGCAGAGCGTCGGGCATATACATCATGTCCATGTAAGTGTTTTGCGCTATCGGGCAGACAAACTTTTCCTTTTTTGCAGCGGCATAATAAATGTCTACGGCATAATCGGTTGTGCCCCCTCCCGGAGGAGTGACATACGAAATCAGTCCCGGGAATCTGACCGAACGGGTGTCTACCCCGAAGCGTGTAAAGTAGTAGTCGCTCAGCAGTTCTCCTGCTACTTTGGTTACACCATACATGGTTTTGGGACGCTGGATGGTGTCCTGCGGAGTCTTGTCTTTGGGAGTTCCTCCGCCGAATGAACCGATGGAACTTGGCGTAAACACCGCGCAATGTTTTTCGCGCGCTACTTCCAAGGTGTTGTAGAGGCCTCCCAAGCCGATTTTCCATGCCAGTTGAGGCTTCTTTTCCGCTACGGCAGAAAGGATAGCAGCCAGATTGTAAATGGTATCTATGTTGAACCGTTCTACCGCGTCTGCTATTTGTTGGGGATCAGTGATGTCTACCAATGCCGAAGGACCGGACTCCTTAAGTTCTCCCTTCGGTTCCGCGCCGGTGATGTAACCGGCTACTACATTTCCCTGATAATTCTTTCTGAGCAACATGGTAAGCTCCGAACCTATCTGGCCGGTAGCTCCTATTATCAAAATGTTTTTCATTTTATTTATGGTTGAATTTATACGGTGGCAAAAGTAGCAATTTGGCGGGAAGAATAGCGTGAAAAAGTGTTATTTCTTTAGGCTTTGTTTCTTTTTTCAGAAAAAAGTCCCATCTTTGACTTGAAATAAGAACCTTAATTCACTGCTAATATGTATGGTAATTTTAAAGAATTTCTGACAAAAGAGCTGGCCGATATTCAGGCAGCCGGATTGTACAAGAACGAGCGTGTGATAACCACTCCTCAAAAAGCGGACATCAAAGTGAATGCTGGGGAAGATGTCCTTAATTTCTGCGCGAATAATTATCTGGGACTTTCAGACAATAAGCGGCTGATCGAAGCGGCGAAAGCTGCCATGGATACGCACGGTTACGGTATGTCGTCTGTGCGTTTTATCTGCGGAACGCAGGATCTGCACAAACAGCTGGAAGCTGCCATTTCTGATTATTTCCACACAGAAGATACGATT
This sequence comes from Bacteroidales bacterium SW299, assembly GCA_019550975.1. GTDB lineage: Bacteria > Bacteroidota > Bacteroidia > Bacteroidales > Bacteroidaceae > Phocaeicola > Phocaeicola excrementipullorum. The sequence goes on from SDWH01000011.1 coordinate 105,009, forward strand.
CTGTATGCAGCTTGTTTTGATGCGAACGGCGGTTTGTTCGAGCCGTTGCTTACCGATGAAGATGCCATTATTTCGGATTCTCTGAACCACGCGTCTATCATTGACGGCGTTCGCCTCTGCAAGGCTAAGCGTTATCGTTATGCGAATGCTGACATGGCCGATCTGGAGCGTTGCTTGCAGGAGGCTCAGGCGCAGCGTTTCCGCATCATTGCCACAGACGGCGTGTTCTCGATGGACGGCAATGTGGCTCCGATGGACAAGATCTGTGATCTGGCGGAGAAGTACGATGCGCTGGTAATGGTCGACGAGTCGCACTCTGCGGGTGTGGTAGGTCCTACAGGACACGGAGTGGCAGAACAGTTTGGCGTTTACGGACGGGTTGATATCTTTACCGGAACTTTGGGAAAGGCGTTCGGAGGAGCGATGGGCGGCTTTACTACTGGCCGTAAGGAAATCATTGACATGCTGCGCCAGCGTTCGCGTCCGTATCTGTTCTCAAATTCGGTTGCGCCCGCTATTGTGGGAGCCAGTCTGGAAATGTTCCGCATGCTGAAGGAAAGCAACGAACTGCATGACAGGCTGATGGAGAACGTTGCTTATTTCCGCGACAAGATGCTGGCTGCCGGTTTTGATATCAAGCCAACGCAGAGCGCCATTTGCGCGGTGATGCTTTATGATGCGAAATTGTCGCAGGATTTCGCGGCCCGGATGCAGGAAGAAGGCATTTATGTTACGGGCTTCTATTATCCGGTTGTTCCGAAAGGCCAGGCGCGCATTCGCGTACAGCTTTCTGCCGGCCACAAGCGCGAGCATTTGGATAAGGCGATTGCCGCATTTGTCAAGGTTGGTAAAGAATTGGGCGTTATCAAGGGCTGAGAATCTGTTGGATTTTAAAACAGAAGGGCATATCTTCGGTGAAACATGCGGATGTTTTTGCGAAGATATGCCCTTGTTTTATGCATATGCGGGCTGCTTGTGCCCTTCATCTTTTTCCGGAGGAAGCCTGCCGCAGGCTTTGCCAAGCATGGAGCATTCGGGCTGCGGCTTCTGATTTATGTGGGATGTATGAAAAAAAATGCGCTATCTTGACCTTCACAGGCTGATAGCGCAAGCTACAATACAAAATACAAATACAACTAAACGAGATTATTTTTTAAAAGTGCGTAAAGATAAGAATTATAATCTCCCTCGGCACATCTTTTTTCCTCTTTTTTCTCTTTTATGTTTTTAAACAATTCCTTGAGCCATCATGGCGTGAGCCACTTTCATGAATCCTGCGATATTGGCTCCTTTTACGTAGTTGATATACCCGTCAGGTTCCGTACCGTATTTTACGCACTGTTCGTGGATGTTGTGCATGATGTTGTGCAGTTTTTCGTCAACCTCCTGCGCCGACCAACTGATGTGCATGGCGTTCTGGCTCATCTCAAGTCCTGAAGTAGCTACTCCTCCTGCATTGACCGCTTTTCCCGGGGCATACATCATCTTGTGTTCGATGAAGGCGTCGATGGCTTCCGGTGTGCAGCCCATGTTGGATATTTCACCTACGCAGATGACATTGTTCTTTATCAGGTTGGCTGCGTCTTCGCCGTTCAGTTCGTTTTGGGTGGCGCAGGGCAGAGCGATGTCTGCTTTCACTTCCCACGGGCGTTTCCCCGGCACGAATGTTGCGCTTGGGAATTTTTCGGCGAACGGAGCTACGATGTCGTTGCCCGAAGCCCGCAGTTCAAGCATATAGTCGATCTTTTCTCCGCTGATTCCTTCCGGGTCGTGTACATAACCGTCGGGGCCGGAGATTGTGATGACCTTTGCGCCGAGCTGGGTTGCCTTTGTTGCCGCTCCCCACGCAACGTTTCCGAATCCTGATATGGCTACGGTCTTGCCTTTGATGTCGATCCCTTTCTTGTCAAGCATGTGCTTTACGAAGTACAGTCCTCCGAATCCCGTTGCTTCGGGACGTATCAGCGAACCTCCGAACTCGAGTCCCTTTCCGGTGAATGTGCCCGTAAATTCGCGGGTCAGTTTTTTGTACATGCCGAACATGTAGCCAACCTCACGTCCGCCCACGCCGATGTCGCCTGCCGGCACATCCATGTTCGGTCCCAGATGACGCCAAAGCTCCAGAATGTATGCCTGGCAGAAGCGCATGATTTCCGCATCGCTCTTTCCGCGCGGAGAGAAGTCGGCCCCGCCCTTTCCTCCGCCCATAGGCAGCGATGTCAGGGCGTTCTTGAAAGTCTGCTCGAATCCCAGGAATTTCAGGATAGACAGGTTGACCGACGCATGGAAGCGGATGCCGCCTTTGTACGGGCCGATGGCGTTGTTGAACTGTACACGGTATCCCAGGTTGGTCTGCACTTCGCCTTTGTCGTCCACCCATGTTACGCGGAATGTGAATATTCTGTCGGGTTCAACCAGCCGTTCGATGATTTTGGCTTTTTCAAATTCAGGATGTTGGTTGTAGATATCTTCAATAGAGAGCAGCACTTCTCTGACAGCCTGCAAATACTCGGATTCACCTGGATGCTTGGCCTCCAGCGATGACATAATTCTGTTGATGTCCATAATTAGATTTTTAAAGGTGTGACATTTTGAAACTTTCACTTTTACAAAGTTAGGAAACTTTCTGGTTCCTGCAAGTGGTTTCCTTGGAAAAATCGATTAAAATATGATAAAATGATACTTGCGGAGATGGCGTTGAAAATATTTGCAAATGTCGTCCGAAATCCCGAATTTTGCTTGTCTATTAACCGTTTAAATCAGAGATATCATGCTTAACGCTTTACGGATAAAGCTCAACCAGCTTTATTTCAAGGATACGCAGTTTGCCAATTTGATGACCAAGCGCATATTCAATGTGCTGCTGGTTGCCAATCCCTACGATGCTTTCATGCTGGAAGATGACGGACGCATCGATGAGAAGATATTCAACGAATACATGAATCTGAGCTTGCGCTATCCGCCTCGCTTCACCCAGGTGTCTGCTTTGGAGGAGGCTTGGGAGAAGCTCAACGAAACCACGTTCGATCTGGTGATCTGCATGCCGGGGTCGGACAACAGCGACTCGTTCGACATTGCGCATAAAATCCGTGAGAAGTATCCGCACATGCCGCTGGTGGTGCTTACTCCTTTTTCACACGGCATAAGGGAAAGGATGGAACACGAAGACCTGAGCATATTCCAGTACGTGTTCTGCTGGCTGGGAAACAATGACCTGCTCATGTCTATCATCAAGCTGATAGAAGACAAGATGAACCTGGAGCGCGACATAGAGGAAGTGGGCGTGCAGATGATTCTGCTGGTGGAGGATTCGATCCGTTTCTATTCGTCTGTTCTTCCCAATCTGTATAAGTTTGTGCTCCAGCAGAGCCAGCTTTTTGCTACGGAGGCTCTGAATGCCCATCAGCGTACCTTGCGCATGCGCGGACGTCCCAAAATTGTGCTTGCGCGTTCGTATGAAGAAGCCTGGTCACTGTACCAGAAATACCAGAACAATGTGCTGGGGGTGATTTCTGACGCCCGCTTTCCGCATCAGGGCGAACAGGATCCGCTTGCCGGCGTGCAGCTGTTGCGCGAAATCCGGAAGCGCGACCCGTTTGTTCCGCTTATCCTGGAGTCGTCGGAAGAAGACAACAGAAAGTATGTGAGCGAACTGGATGCCCACTTCATCGACAAGAACTCGAAAAAGATGGACGTCGACCTTCGGGAGGCCGTATCGCAGAATTTCGGTTTCGGTGACTTCATTTTCCGTGACCCGAAAACCATGAGAGAGGTTGCGCGTGTGCATAACTTGAAAGAGCTGCAGAATGTGCTGTTTTCCATTCCAGCCGAGTCTTTCTTCTACCATATCAGCCACAATCATATTTCCCGCTGGCTGTATTCGCGCGCCATTTTTCCGGTGGCCGAGTTCTTGAAGCAGATCACGTGGGAGTCTTTGCAGGACATCGATGCCCATCGCCAGATTATTTTTGAGGCGATCGTGAAATACCGCAAGATGAAGAATCAGGGTGTTGTGGCTGTGTTCCAGCGCGACCGCTTTGACCGTTATTCCAATTTTGCCCGCATCGGTGAAGGCTCGCTCGGAGGAAAAGGGAGAGGCCTTGCCTTTATCGACCATCTGCTGAAGCGCCACAGCGAGTTTGACGAGTTTGAAAACGCTTCGGTCATGATTCCAAAAACGGTGGTGCTGTGTACCGATGTGTTCGATGAGTTCATGGACACGAACCAGCTTTATCAGGTGGCGCTGAGCGATGCCGACGATGAAACCATATTGCGGGCGTTTCTCCGCGCGAAGCTGCCCGACCGGCTTGTGGAGGATTTCTTCACGTTTTTCGATGCGGTGAAGGCGCCGATAGCCATCCGTTCGTCCAGTCTGCTTGAAGATTCGCACTACCAGCCCTTTGCCGGCATCTACTCTACGTACATGATTCCGTATCTGGACGACAAGTATGAGATGCTCCGCATGTTGAGCGACGCCATCAAGGGAGTATATGCTTCGGTATATTATAAGGACAGCAAGGCCTACATGCAGGCAACCAGCAATGTCATCGATCAGGAGAAAATGGCAGTCATTCTGCAGGAGGTGGTAGGGACGCAGTACGGCGACCGTTATTATCCTGCTATTTCGGGGGTGGCGCGTTCCATCAATTATTATCCCATCAACGATGAACTGGCCGAAGAAGGAATCGTAAGCCTGGCTCTCGGTCTGGGAAAATACATCGTTGACGGCGGACTGACTCTGCGCGTTTGTCCGTATCATCCTACGCAGGTGTTGCAGACAAGCGAGATGGAGATAGCCCTGCGTGAAACGCAGACACGGTTCTATGCGCTTGACCTGAAGAATATGGGGCAGAATTTCTCGCTCGACGACGGATTCAACCTGCTCAAGCTGCATGTGAAGGATGCGGAGGCTGACGGATCGCTCAATTTCATCGCTTCCACTTATGATCCGTATGACATGGTGATACGCGACGGACTTTATCCGGGCGGACGGAAGCTGATCACTTTCGCCAACATTCTCCAGCACGATGTGTTCCCGCTGGCGCGTATTCTGCAGCTTGTTCAAAAATACGGGCAGGGCGAGATGAGGAGGCCGGTTGAGATTGAATTTGCGGTGAACTTCGATGCCAAGACGAAGACGGGCACATTCTATATGCTGCAAATCCGTCCGATGGTGGACGTGAAAGCCGATCTGGAGGAAGACCTTACGCTTATTCCTGATTCAAGGCTGTTGCTGAAGAGCGAGAATTCGCTGGGACATGGAATAATGGAAGACATTCAGGATGTGATTTATGTGAAGACGGAGGGGTATTCGGCATCCAACAACCAGCTGATTGCATACGATATCGAGAAACTGAACCGCCGTTTCCTTGACGAAGGGAAGCATTATGTGCTTGTGGGTCCGGGGCGTTGGGGAAGCAGTGATACGTGGCTCGGCATTCCGGTGAAGTGGCCGAACATTTCGGCGGCCCGTGTCATCGTTGAAGCCGGACTGACAAACTATCGGGTCGATCCCAGCCAGGGCACACATTTCTTTCAGAACCTGACTTCTTTCGGTGTGGGATACTTTACGATCAATGCCTATATCAACGACGGAATCTATAACCAGCAGATACTCGACAGCATGCCTGCCGTAGAGGAAACGAAGTTTATCCGTTGGGTGCGTTTTGAAAAGCCTCTGGCCGTGAAGATGGACGGAAGGAAGAAACTGGGCGTGGTTGTACTTCCGGAATGATGCGGACTGCCGGATAATGCCGTTTCTGCCGGGCAAATTTTTATCTCTAGCCTGGAGATGTATGTCTTCAGGCTAGAGATTTATGTTTTCAGTCTGGAGATGCATGTCTTCAGTCTGGAGATGGAGTTTTTTCCGAAGCTCTTCCGGTCTTCTGTGAGTGCTTTTATTGGATATTGACCAGCTTGTGGGTCTGGAGGCTCAATCTCCATTCGGGGTGTTCCAGGATGTAGCCGATCACCTGTTGGGTATTGCTGCATGAACAAGGCTGAAGGAAATAGTGCTTTGCCGGAAGCTTCAGGTATTTCGTCACATCCTGTCCGGTGTAGACCACTTTTACTTCGTCGATGTGTCCGGCCTTTATTTCGGTGCCTTCCTTGGGCGAGCAAGTCACCCAGTCGATGCTTTCCGGCAGCTTGCAGGTTCCGTTTGTTTCGATGCAGATGTATTTTCCCGCCTGATGGAGCAGGTCCAGCAGCTTCTTGTCAATCCACAGTCCCGGTTCTCCTCCGGTGAGGATAACTGTGCGGCACGGGTATTTGTTTGTTTCTTCAACGATTTCTTCGTCTGTCATCAGGCTGCCGCTTTCGTGCGCCGTGTCGCAGAATCCGCATTTTAAGTTGCAGCCGGAAAAGCGGACGAACACGGAGGGAGTTCCCGTATGGAATCCCTCTCCCTGAAGGCTGTAGAAAATTTCGTTAATCTTTTTCATAGATGACGGTGTTTCCTTCCGACTCTCTCACTTCCACCTTCACGCAGTTGCGGATCTGGCCGCAGATCCATCTGGCAATGTTTTCTGCCGTAGGGTTGAATGGCAGAATGTCGTTCAGATTTTTATGGTCCAGCCGCTCCTTGACTGCCTTTTTGATATGGGTGAAATCCACCACCATGCCGTTTTCATCGAGTTCTTCGGCTTGGCAATACACTGTAATTACCCAATTGTGACCATGCAAATTTTCGCATTTGCTTGGGTAAGATAGAGTCAGTTTGTGTGATGCGGAGATCTCCATCCGCTTGATAACTGTAAACATACGCTTTGTTCTGTCTTTTTTAGTTGCTTAAACGATGAAAATAAGTCGTGCGTCTAATGTCACCTCAACGCTCTGCAAAGTTAAAAAGAAAATTGTCAAACTCGGAATAAAAACTGCCCAAAAGGAGATAATGTCTTTTTTATATAGAATGACAGGATATTTCAAGGGGTGAAAGCCTCGAGGGCAAGACTGGATTGTGCTTTGTACCGAAGGGCAACCGGCTGGCGAATAGAATCGGGGAAGACATGCCGGAAGCAAGCGCAAAAGAACCTGACGGAATATCATTTTATTGGAAAATCTAAACGCTCTTGGTCCAAACGCATAGGCTAAAAAATTAATCAATGTAAAAAAAAGCATTTCTGCATTTTTTTATGAGAACAATCCTTTGTTAATCAGCAAAAGCGAGAAAAAGGTTACTATCTGATGAATATGTAAGTTCTTGTTTATCAGAAATAAGCGTCGTAATTTTGTGATCGGAAAAAAGAAATCAAGAACTGATTGTATTACTTTTAAACACTAAAGATTATGTTAGAAAATCGTTTTTTCAGACAGTTGAATGCTGTGAGTGCTTGCGGCAGCGCTTGCGGAGCGGGTGACAAACAATGAAGTTCATTGTGTAGCAATGAAAAAAGTTCCTGCCGGATGTTATGGTATGCGGCAGGAACTTTTAAAATAAAAAAGGCTTATGGAATATTTCGCATTTCAATGGCATATCACAGAAGCGTGCGACCAGCGGTGTAAATACTGTTATATCTATGCGCTGGGCAGTCATGCCAGATTCAGACAGATGGCTGAGAAGGATATGGATGCTGTTTTGGAAAATATCAAGGAGTTCGGGGCAGGATGTCTACTGTTGATGTTTATATGTCAAAGGAGCAGTCGAGCATTGCCGATGACGCTTCTATCAAAAACGCTTTCTACGATGCGCCAACGGTAGTGACGCTTTTTGCTCCCAGGAAGTTCCTTTATGCGGAAAGCGACGCTTGCGTGGCTGCCGAAAATATGCTGTTGGCTGCAACCTCTTTGGGGATAGGGTCATGCTACATTGGTTCTGCATGGGACTCGTTCGACGACCCTTTCGGACACGAAACGCTTCAGCGGTGGGGCGTGCGCACCGATTATTACGCAGTCCTTCATGTGCTGCTCGGCTATCCGAAAGATCCGATGGATGAAATCAAAGCCAGACCCCGAAAAGGAGAGCGTCTGATCTGGGTGTAGCAACCGGTCGCTGATGATGTGTTCCGATGCGTTTGGAGAAGTGAAGCCGCTATTTTTCAGCGGCTTCAAATTTTTCTCTGTGCCTGATGATTGATTTTATGTGCTTTTGTGCCCATTCTGTCAACTGCACGATAAACGGGACTAGCGAAGCGCCCGTTTCTGTCAGTCTGTATTCCACTTTGGGGGGCACTGTCGGATAAACCGTTCTTTCCACCAGCCCGTCTGCTTCAAGCGTGCGGAGCGTGCCTGAAAGTACGCGGGAAGATACGTCTAGTATCAGCCTGCCCAATTCGTTGAAACGCAAAACCTTGTTCTCGCTTAAAATGAGAATCACCAATAATGCCCATTTGTTGCCGAAACGGGCGATCACGTTCCGGACAGGACATATCTCAATAATTGCATTCTTTTCTTCTTTCTTTCTCATGGCACAGTAAAATAGTTGTCGGCTTCCACATGCAAAGTTATCAAATAAAAGCCGTCGGCAAGAATAAAATAGATCTTAAATATGATCTTCCGCTAAAAAAAGAACATGTTTGCAGAATGAAAAAGTGAAAATCTGAATCCGTCTGCTTTTATTCTCTTTCATTGCCCCGTTCTTTCAGATAAGCTGATAATCGGCTTGTTTTTAATGCCTTTCTGTTGCCTTATCGGATTTTTCTTCATAAAATAGGTAAATTCTTCTGCAAATATTTTTGAAATTCCAATCAATCCACTATATTTGTATACGAATTTCCTATATCTGATGATTGAAAAGAACGAAAAGCTGTTGGATGCCTTTGACGTGAAGTTTAAGCACCTGCTTGTGCTTTATGAGAATTTGCAGCAGGAAAACGCTTCGCTCCGCGGGCTTCTTTCTGAGAAAGAAGCGGAACTGGCAGAGATGAAAAGAGGCTTGGAGGATTTGAATGGAAGGTACAGGAATTTGAAAAGTGCTCGCATCTTGAGTGTCAACGATGATGAACTCCGCGATACGAAACAGAGGCTGGCGAGACTTGTGCGTGAAGTCGATAAATGTATCAAGTTGCTGGGAGAATGAATGTTTGGCAGTGAAGAAACATTATATGGACGATAAGTTTAAAATAAGACTGAAAATTGACAATAAGGAGTATCCGCTGACTATCTTGAGGTCGGAAGAAGAATTCTACCGCAATGCGGCCAGGCGGATTGATAAGGCACTGAATTATTATCGGAGCACGTATCCGAAGTTTGAAGCGGAAATACACTGGGCGATGACAGCCCTGGATTTCGCCTATGAAAATGAGCAGTTGAAAGTGCGGAATGACACGGAACCTTTTTATGAAAGGATAGAGCAGATGATGAGAAGTATGGACCGTGTGCTGAAGCCGGAGGAGAAGAAAGAAGATGACGTGTAGACGGATTCGGTGGTGACAATTGAAGGATTAAAGGCGCACAAGCTGTCTGAAGGGATGACCGGAGGAAGTTTGTGCGCTTGTTTTTTTTATATATGTTTAAATTAAAATACTAATGTTGACGACAGTAATACTAGTGGTTGTGGCCTTTCTTGTGGGAGGGGCATTGTCATACGGATTCTTCAGGTACGGCTTGAAGTCGAAGTGTGAAACGATAATTAAGGAGGCTGAAACTGAAGCCGAGGTGATTAAAAAGAACAAACTTCTGGAGGTGAAAGAGAAGTTCCTTAACAAGAAGGCTGACCTAGAAAAAGAGGTGGCTGCCCGTAACCAGAAAATCCAGCAGGCGGAAAACAAGCTGAAGCAGCGTGAAATGGTGCTTAACCAGAAGAACGAGGAGCTTCAGCGCAAGCGGAATGAAGCGGAGGCCATCAAGGAGAATCTGGATGCACAGCTCAGCATCATCGAGAAGAAGAAAGAAGAGCTCGACGTGATGCAGGCGCAGGAGCGTGAAAAACTGGAAGCCATTTCCGGACTTTCGGCAGAAGAAGCGAAAGAACGTCTGGTGGAGTCGCTCAAAGAGGAGGCGAAGACGCAGGCCCAGTCGTATATCAACGACATTATGGATGACGCCAAGCTGACAGCCAACCGTGAGGCGAAACGTATCGTCATCCAGTCTATCCAGCGCGTGGCCACCGAAACGGCTATCGAGAACTCGGTAACCGTGTTCCATATTGAGTCGGATGAAATCAAAGGACGCATCATCGGCCGGGAAGGACGCAATATCCGTGCGCTTGAAGCGGCTACGGGAGTGGAAATTGTTGTGGACGACACGCCGGAGGCTATCGTGCTCTCCGCTTTCGATCCGGTTCGCCGCGAAATAGCCCGTCTGGCTTTGCACCAGCTTGTCACTGACGGACGTATCCACCCGGCACGCATTGAGGAGGTGGTGGCAAAAGTACGCAAGCAGGTGGAAGATGAAATCATCGAAACCGGCAAGCGCACGACAATCGACTTGGGTATCCACGGACTTCATCCGGAACTGATTCGCATTATCGGTAAAATGAAATACCGTTCTTCGTATGGGCAGAATCTGTTGCAGCATGCCAGAGAAACTGCCAACCTCTGTGCGGTGATGGCTTCGGAACTTGGCTTGAATCCTAAGAAGGCGAAACGCGCCGGTCTGCTTCATGACATAGGCAAGGTGCCTGACGAAGAGCCGGAACTTCCGCATGCGCTGCTGGGCATGAAGCTGGCAGAGAAGTACAAGGAGAAACCGGATATCTGCAACGCTATCGGCGCTCATCATGATGAGATTGAAATGACCAGCCTGCTCGCTCCGATTGTTCAGGTGTGTGATGCCATTTCCGGTGCACGTCCGGGTGCCCGCCGTGAAATTGTTGAGGCTTACATCAAGCGTTTGAACGATCTTGAACAGCTTGCCATGTCATATCCGGGAGTGACCAAGACTTATGCAATTCAGGCAGGACGTGAACTGCGTGTCATTGTAGGCGCAGACAAGATAGACGACAAGCAGACCGAAAATCTGTCGGCTGAAATAGCCAAAAAGATTCAGGATGAGATGACTTATCCGGGTCAGGTGAAGATTACGGTTATCCGTGAAACACGTGCGGTCAGCTTCGCTAAATAAAGAATCTGTTAAGTATGTAATAATTGTTTGGGAAAGGGCCGCGAGGCTCTTTCCTTTTTTAGTTTTCATAGCCCGGGTGTTGGAATATTGTTGTATATTCGCTGACTAAACATTGCTTATGGCCGATAAGTTGACACCAGAACAGAGGCATCGCTGCATGTCGCACATACGGAGCAGAGATACGAAGCCGGAAATCATTGTGAGGAAATATCTTTTTTCCCGCGGTTTCCGTTACCGTGTCAACGTGCGGAGGCTGCCCGGCACTCCCGATATCGTGCTGCGCAGATACCGTACGGTGATATTCGTCAACGGGTGTTTTTGGCACGGGCATGAAGGGTGCAGGTATTATGTGCTTCCCAAATCGAACGTTGATTATTGGCGGAATAAGATCGAAAGAAACCGGGAGCGCGACAGGAAAGATCGTATCATGCTCAGGGATATGGGCTGGCATGTCATCCAGCTATGGGAATGCCAGCTGAAGCCGAAGGTGAGGGAAAGGACGCTTGAGGGACTTGTGTGTACGCTCAACAAGATGGTTCTGCTGAATTACGGCGCGAAAAAATATGACCTTGAAGAAGAATCTGGGCGGAATGCGGCAGAGCCTGATCCGGAGTATGTGCGTATGAAGGAGTAATGTCGGCTGCTGCGGTTTGTGCGTTCTTCAGGGAGTTTCCGGTGATGTTATAAAACATGGAATCAATTCATATATTTTATAAAATCCTGTATCGGCAAATACTCTGATATTTCGTAACTTGCAAAACTAACCAATTTAACAGAGGCGATATGGAAATACTACATGATGAAGGAGGTAAAAGATTCTGGACTTTAGTTGATGGGTATACAGCTCATGTGGCTTACGAAATCCGTGAAAAGGGACTGGATATCCGGCATACGGTAGTCCCCGAAGCGATTGGGGGACGTGGTATTGCTGCTGCATTGGTAAAGGCGGTGTATGATTATGCCCGTGTGAAGCAGTTGAAACCGATTGCCACTTGTTCGTATGCGGTGTCCTGGCTTCAAAGGCATCCTGAATATGGAGGAGAAGTCGGCGAGGATTATGTGGACAAGGGATCTTGCGCTCTTTGACGGCAAGATCAGCGGACAGGCTTTGGACATAAAGGCACAGAAACACAACGTTTGCAGCTATTGGATTCAGCGTGTGTTTCTGTGCCTTGTTTTTGCTGGTGTGCCTAGATTCGTGCGGCGATGTCTTCTGCCAGCCGTCTGGCCTCGGCGCGGTCGGGTTTCCCGGTTCCTGTTTGAGGGAGCTTCTCTGTCTTGAACACCTGCTTGGGCCTCCAGTAAGGGGGAAGCATGGAGACGGTCTTTTCGATTTCTTTCATCTGCGGTTCTCCTTCTGTCAGCATAACGATGCGTTCACCGAATTTCGGATCGGGTACAGCCGTTATCATGAAGGGCAGGGAGAGCCGGGCGTGCAGAGCCTCTTCGATCTGTTCTATCTGTACTTTTACTCCTCCCGTATTGATTGTATTGTCTTTTCTGCCGATGATGCGGAATTGCCCCTTGGGGTTCAGTTCTGCGATGTCGTTTGTTGTCAGGGTTTCTGCATTGACACGTGGAGCACGGATGATGAGCGTGTTTTCGTCTGAAAGGGAAACAGTCACATCCTTGAACGGCGTATACCATCCGGAGGCTTCCGGTCCGCTGAGCTTCCGCAGTGCAATGTGCGAAAGTGTTTCCGTCATTCCGTAAGTGCTCCATACGGAATTTGGAAAGCGCCTGAGCGTTTCTTCCATTTGGCGGTCGATTGCTCCGCCTCCGATGATCAGGTGGCGTGTCTGTTGCAGCAGTTCGTTTTCTACGCGTACGGCAAGCGAATTGAATACCTGCATCGGAATCAGGGCCGCGAAAGACGGAGCTTCGGCCAGGTCTTTCAGGGGGTGTCCGCTGGGGTTTACCGGAATCAGGTTCAGTCCGGCAACAAGTGCGCGGACCACGACCATTTTGCCTGCGATATACTGCAGCGGCATGCAGAGGAGCGCTGTGTCATGAGGTTGGAGCCTGAGAAATGAAACGGTAAGCATGGCACTGTTCATCATGCGCTCTTTTTCCACCCACAGTTCTTTCGGCTTTCCGGTGGATCCGGAAGTATGCACCTTCAGCCTGTCGGACGCATTGAACCATTCTGTGAGAAAGTCGGCCAGCCGGGCATGGAAGCTGTCGGTGCCGTATTTTTCCCGGAACAGACTTTGCAGCCGGCTCGGCTTGCCGTTTTCTGTCATCGAGTCGGCTGGCTGATAGACTGTTCCGTTGATGGTTATGGTTTGTTTATGTCTGTCGGTAATGAATGGCATTGTTTGCGTTTTTTATTCAGATAAATAATGTTTGAAATCGGGTGCCTGCGCTTCCGGGTCAAACCACAGGCAGTCGCCTTTGATAGAGAGCGGATAGTCAATGTTGTCGGTAAAGAGCAGTCCCGTTCCTAGTCCTTGGGGAAGAACCGGATTGAGTGTGGCACACCATTGGGCAATGGCATTCAGTCCGATGTTTGATTCCAGGGCCGATGTAATCCAATAGCCGATGCCCCGCTGTGTTGCCAGTGTGATCCATTCGGCCGATCCTTTCAGCCCGCCATGCAGTGAGGGTTTCAGAATGATGTATTGCGGCCGGATTGTTTCAAGCAGTTCGATCTTGCGTGCCACTGTATTTATGCCGATCAGCTCCTCATCCAGTGCGATGGGGAAGGGGCCGCTCTTGCAAAGCTGTCCCATGGCAGTCCATTGTCCGGCGCGGATGGGCTGTTCGATCGAATGGAGGCGGAACTGGCTGAGCGCTTCCAGTTTTTCGGGAGCGTCGTCAGGTGCAAACGCCCCGTTTGCGTCTACTCTGAGCTCGATCTGTTCAGGAGAGAAATGCTCGCGGATGTGCGCAAGCAGCTCCAGCTCTTTGTTGAAGTCGATAGCTCCGATTTTCACTTTGATGCAGCGGAAACCGAGGCGCATCTTTTCTTCTATCCGCTTGTACATTTCATCGAAGTTCCCCATCCATATCAGTCCGTTGATGGGAATCCCCTGTTTTCCTTCAGAGAAAGGAGTGTTCCACAGTTTCACGCTGCCGGTGTGGAGGTGCTGCAAGGCTGTTTCCAGACCGAAAAGCATGGACGGATAGGGACGCATCGCTTCGTAGTCGATGGTTCCTGTCATTCCCGTATTGCGGCAATGTCCGGCAAGAATGCTTTCATAGTCGGGCAAGTCGTCGCAGCTTAATGCCGGGAGCGGCGCGCATTCTCCAATGCCGAATCTTCCCGCATTGCGGTCTTCTATGCGGATGTACCAGACCTTGCGGGTGGTATAGACGCCTCGTGAGGTTCCTGCAGGCTGTTTGAAGTGCAGGGTTCGTGGAATGATTTGAATCTTATACATGGTCTTTTGCTTTTTAATTCATTTTGTTGAATTGATATTTGAACGATATCATGAAGTATCCTCTCAATTGTTCGGAGTAGGTTTCGCTGAAACGCGTGGCCGAAGCATACCGGTAATAGCTTTTCTTTTGGCTGAGTATGTCGGCCCAGTAGAATGAAATCTCGCCCTGCTTTTCTTTCAGGAACTTCCATCCCAGGCGGATGTTCCAGAGAATTTCATTGTTGTCATCGTTTCCCATTCCGGTGCCGTTGCGTATATTGTAGGCGGCATCCGTGTCAAAAGTCAGGTTCCATGGAAGCTGGATGTTGGTTGTAATGCCCATTGTGTAGTAGCGCGTGTACGTGTTGTTTCCCTGAAGCGAGTTCTTCGACTGCTGGTAGTCCCATCTCCCGTTCAAGTCGATGTTGCCCCATTCCGGGACGTATGAAAGGCGGATGTCGGAAGACAGTCCGAGAGCGCGTGTTGCGCTTTGTGCCATCTGTGATGAACCGGTGTCATCGATCAGGCTTATGCGGTGTGCAAAGTTGCTCGAAGCGTTGGCGAACAGTCTGAACAATCCCATGCTTCGGTTGTATCCGGCATTTCCCATCAGGCTCCAATTGCCGTTGATGTTTACCGGAAAGGTTTCTCTTTTTCCGGTTTGCGGATCATATGAGGTGGCTTGTGACACGCTGTTGAATTCCTGGTTGAATGCCATGCTTGTATTGATGCCTTTGGTGAAGTTGTTTATCATGAAATAAACCGCATGACTGTATGACGGCTTCAGGTCGGGGTTGCTTCGGGTGACAAGCAAGGGAGATACATATTGGGTGGGTGCCAGCAGGCTGGCCAATGAAGGCTGGCGGGTGTATCCTGAATAGCTGAGCATTGCATACCAATTGTCTTTTTGTCTGGTGAGGGCTAAAGACGGATGCCATTCAATGCTGGTTGAGGCTGTGTCGATCCGTGTATTTGCATCCGTCTGTTTCAGTGAACGCCTTTGGGGGATTACAGACAGTCTTGTCTGGATGCTCCATACTTTTCCCTGGTAGTTATAAGTGAGTGTAAACCGGTGGCTTGCCGTATTGCTTTCGCTCCGGTTGCTCAAGCTGTCGATGTGTCCCGATTCGTATCCTTGCGGAAGGTTTCCGATGGCCGGCTGTCCTGTTTCCGGCAGAAAGGACAGGTCGTAGGTATCCTGATTGCTTGTTTCTTGTTCGTATTTGAACGCATAGGCGAATTGCAGGCGCGCGTTCTCGCCGAACACCTGCGTATAAGCCAGTTCCGTTTCATGGCTCCGGGTGTCGTAGGGTGATTTCCGGAACTGATGCTGGCGGCTCACCGAGTCGTTTCCCCAGATGTCTTTCAGCCGGAAGTAGGTTGCTTCAGCCAGTGTGAATGATTCGTCGGTCATTCGGTTCCGGTTTGCCAGATAGCTTATTGACAGGTTGTTTCCTTTGGGGTTTAATTTTCTGGTGAAGGATGCGTTGATGTCATATCCCCATGAATTGCGTTTGTGCTCTGTCTGGCTCAGATGGTCATTGATGCGGTTTCGCTGGTCTGTTTCTTCGATTTGCGCGAACGGGTTTCTCACGTCCACCTGCGGGTTGACGCTGAATATGGAGCTGTGCGTGTCGTTCCGGCTGGTGGAAGGCAGAAACCTTGCGTTGCCTCCTATGTTGACGCTGGTCTTTTCGTCGATGTTCCATCTGAGCCCCAGGTTTCCGCTCGCGTTCCGGTCTTTGCTCAAGGAGTTGTTTGTATTGATTCCGTACTGCGTGGTTCCGGTCAGATAGTTTTCATTGTATCCGGATCCGGTCGCGCCGTTCCGGTTGTAATTGTATCCGATTCCCCCCCACAGCTCCACGTCTTTTGTCAGATGCCTGCTTGCGCTTGCTCCGATGGAATGCGAAATGTTCCGTTCGTCGGGAGTGGTGAAGTCTTGGTTGCCCGAGCGTCCGATGACGCTGAAGTTATCCCCGCCTTCTTCAAACCGGAACAGCTGGGCACTGGCATTTTTCTTCTTGTGGTTGCCGTATCCGGCTTCTGCAGAGGCTGTGAGCGTTCCGTTCAGCTTTTTCTTTGTCTGCAAATCGAGGACATAATTCTTTTCCGTATCTTTTATGCCCGTATCCTTTTCTTTATCCGTTTCTTTGTCGTACACTTTCAGTTTGCTGACAAATGAAGCCGGTATATTTTCAAGAGCAATTTTGTTGTTTCCCTTGAAGAACTCTTTTCCGTTTACGGTGATTTCCCTGATCGGATAGCCGTTGAATGAGAGTGAATGGTTTTTAGGATCGTAGCTTAGTCCCGGAATGCGGCGGACCAATGCTTCCAGATAGGCTCCCTCGGGAACCTTGAACGCATTCGGATTGAAAACCACCGTATCTCCTTTCTGCTCCATCGGAGGAATGGGGGCTGTTACGGTTACTTCGTCAAGCAGCAGCGTATCGGAAAGATGAAACACGACAGAGTCTTTTGCCGCCTGTTCTTGGGCATTCAGTTGCCGGCTGCCCAAGACGCACAGACAAAGAACGGTTATCAGGCGGACTGCGTGTTTCATCTTTTCGTCTATGTTTTTTCCCTTGTGCGCAGGTTAAGGGAGTTTCGGATATTTAGACCAGTCGGGCTTGCGCTTCTCCAGGAATGCCTTTCCGCCTTCCTGCGCTTCGTCTGTCATGTAATAGAGCATGGTGGCATCGCCTGCCAGTTCCTGTATTCCGGCCTGTCCGTCGAGTTCCGCATTCAGTCCCGCTTTGATCATGCGCAGGGCGAGCGGGCTGTGCTGCATCATGGTTTCCGCCCATTCCACCACTTCGTCTTCCAGGCGGTCGAAGGGAACCACTTTGTTCACAAGTCCCATTTCGAGAGCCTCCTGGGCGGAATATTGGCGGCAGAGGAACCAGATTTCGCGTGCTTTCTTCTGTCCTACCACACGGGCCAGATAAGATGAGCCGAATCCTGCGTCGAAGCTTCCGACACGGGGTCCTGTCTGTCCGAAAATGGCATTCTCGGATGCGATGCTCAGGTCGCAGACCACATGAAGCACATGGCCTCCGCCGATGGCGTATCCGTTGACCATGGCGATTACCGGTTTCGGGAGCGAGCGGATCTGTTTCTGTACGTCAAGAATATTCAGGCGGGGAACTCCGTCGGTTCCCACGTAGCCTCCGTGTCCTTTTACGTGCATGTCGCCTCCCGAGCAGAAAGCTTTGTCGCCTGCCCCTGTCAGTACGACGACGTTGATGTCGCGGCAATCGCGGCAGTAGTAGAATGCGTCACTTAATTCCTTGGTCGTGTCCGGCGTGAACGCGTTGCGGTAACGGGGACGGTTGATCGTGATTTTGGCAATTCCGTTATAGAATTCGAACAGGATGTCCTGATAAGTTTTGATGGTTTTCCATTCTCTAGGTTGTGGCATGGCTTTTATTTTTTGAGGTTATGGTAATAAGTTTTCAATAATTCAACATCTTTTTCTTTGTCCGTGAACACTTCGAGCAGAAGCGGCTGAGGCAGTCCGGTTTCTTGCGTGAACAAGGCGGACGCATCTTCCAGCTCTTCTTCATTGCGTGCGGACAGATAGCGGAATCCCCTGTCTTCTGCCCATGCGCGGGCCGATGTCTGATGGCTGGCTATGACGAACCGGGTGGTTGCGGGCTGCACATCCAGCCCCGGCAGAGCATGGAATATTTCTCCTCCGCTGTTGTTGAGAAGCAGGATCCGCAGGTTGTTGCCGTAGTTTGAATTCCAAAGCGCGTTCATGTCGTAAAAGAAGCTCAAATCTCCGATAAGCACAAAGTTGAGCTTTCCGGAAGCAGAGGCATAGCCTGCTGCCGTCGAGAGTGAACCCTCTATGCCGTTTGTCCCGCGGTTGGAAAGCACTTCGATGTCCGGCGGCAGGTTGAAAAGCTGGGCATAACGCACCACCGAGCTGTTTGCCAGGTGCAGGACGCTGGATGGCGGCAGGCTGCGCATCACTTTTCCCACGGCACCCATCTCTGAGAACGGAAAGTCAGCCTCGTCCAGCGTCCGGCAGACATCGTTCCATAACGCTGGATAGCCGGAAGCCGTTCCGCTGATGAGCGGAGCCGTTTCCGTCAAGAAACGGTACGGATCCATCTCCACGACCGCAGTGAGCGACTGGAAGACATCGGCTACTTGTCCGTCGGGTGCAATGTGCCAGTGTTCGGCAGGAGGGCAGCTGCGGAGGAACTTCTTGAGGCGGCCGGAAATGATGTGGCCTCCGTAGGTGACAAGAAGATCGGGACGCATTTCTTCCCATCTGTCTTTGCCGAGAGCTGCCAGCACGGGTTCGATGTGCCGGATTGCATTCGGAGGAGCAGCCTGGTTGCTGATGTTTTCGGTCATCCATGCAAAGTGGGGGGCAAGCGCTTCGGCGGTCTGTCTGCTGAGCGCGTTTTTCGGATTCATTTGTCCCACAACCATCATACGCCGGCTGTATTGTTTGAATTTCCGGATGAATCTGTGTATGGCTTCATTCCCCTCATAGCGTGAAATGACACGTGCCGGCGGAATTTCCGCTGTCGGAAAGTTGAAGAACGGCTGGCTGACGGGTATGTTGATATGTACGGGTCCTTGTCCGTGGTGATTCAGTTCGAGCAGCGCTTCGTTGATGAGGCGGTTGCAAAACCACTCGTCTTCGCTGTCCTTGATTTCGGGAAGGCTGACCGATTTTTTTACAAGCCCGCCGAACACGCCGGGCTGCGGCAGGGTCTGTCCGTCCATCTGTCCGATCCATGCGCCGGGCCGGTCGGCCGAGAGCACCACCAGCGGCACTTGCTGGTAGAACGCTTCCGCTACGGCAGGATGCAGGTTGAGCAGAGCCGATCCGGAGGTGCAGCATACGGCTGCCGGCCTGTTTTCGTTGAGAGCCAGCCCCAGTGCGAAGAATCCTGCGCTGCGTTCGTCGGTCACCGGATAGCAGGTGAATTCAGGCATCCTGGCAAGTGTCTGCACGATGGGTATGTCCCTGCTTCCGGGGCACAGCACGATTCTCCTTATGCCGTGCGCTTTCAGCAGAGCAGCAAGTTGCAGTATGTTCTTTTTGTCGGTATACATGGCGGGTGCTGTTTTGCATTATAGGATGTTGCGCATGGTGTTCATCTTCTGTTGGGTTTCCTCCCATTCCGAGTCGACTTCCGAAGTCGGGAGTATTCCCCCTCCGGCATAGAGTGTGGCCGTGTCTTTGCCGATGTGCATGCACCGCAGATTCACGTAGAGCGTTGTTTCTTCCCGGGGAGCCAGCCATCCGATGATTCCCGAATAGTAGCTCCGGTCGTATCCCTCCGTGTCCAGAATGAACCGGTAGGTTTCGTCTTTAGGCAGTCCGCACACGGCAGGAGTGGGATGGAGTTCCTGAAGGATGTCGCCCAGATGCTGCGTTTCTTTCAGCGTGAAATGGAAGTCCGTTTTCAGGTGGACCAGTTGTCCGGCACGTGCGGTGTACGGTCCTTTCTCTGTCAGCCTGGAGCCGAATTTCTTGACGGCCTTCCGGATGTATTCGCTGACGAATCCTTGTTCCTCCTTGTTCTTGGTGCTCCATTCGGTCGGCATGTTCTCTCCGTTCATCGGCATGGTTCCTGCCAGCGATACGGTATGCCAGTCTGTTCCGTTTCCGCTGAGTATGACTTCCGGCGTGCTTCCTATCCATGTGCCGCCCGTCGGAGTATGGCAGAGCGAAATCATCATTCTTGGGTAGCTGTTGCATGCCTTTACGAAAGTGCCCAGCGGCGAAAAGTTATCCGGCAGCGGCTGGCGGCTTTGGCGTGAAAGCACCAGCTTGCGGAATTGCTTTTGGCGGAGCGGTGTGATGAAAAGGCCGAATGTTTCTGCATACCTTTGTTTTTCTTCGTCCGCCGAGAGCTGTTCTGCTGTCTGAGCGCCTTCTTCGGCCCGCGCTTCGGGTGCAGATTCGCCGGCAAGGGCTTCGGCAATCTTGTCCCAGTTGCGCGCCACTTTGTCCGGGCGTATGATAATGATCGGGCATCTGTCTGAAGCGTGGAACGGTGCCATGACAAAGCCCTCTTTTCCGTTCAGTTCGGCGAGCGTTCCGGCCGTTTCCGGCATCCCGTCTGCTTGCAGCACGAGAATCGGCTCGTCGGTCCACGGCAGGCGGTAGAGGGCAAAGCTCCGGCCGCCGTGTGTCAGGTTGTCTATCAGGTGATGGATGGATGTTTCGGGTATGTTCATGCGTGTTTTTTTACGATTTGATTGATTATGCGTGCCGTTGAAACCAGTTTCCCGTTGGGAGCCGTGATGTCGATGTTCCAGATGTGGGTGGTTTTTCCCCGGTGTACGAGCGTTCCGGTGGCTTTCACCCAGCTTCCTTTCGGAACCATGCTTACGTGGTTTGCGCTGACCTGTATGCCGCACGGCATCTGTCCTTCGGCGCAGAGCGGAATAGATCCGTGCCCCGCTACGATTTCTGCCAGGGCGAGCGATGCTCCCCCGTTCAGGATTCCGAATGGCTGGCACGTCCGTTCGTCAACGGGCATGACGGCTTGCACGAAGCCTTCCTTCATTCCGGTGAAACGTATGCCCAAATGTTCGCCCATCGAGTGCGACAAGTCGGGCAAAGGCAACTCTTTGTTTTCTTCTGTTTGCATACGGTGTATTTATATTGGTTTGCAAAATTACATAATTCCGTGCAAAACGTGTAGCAACAAGTGTGAAATTACCGCTTCGGGTGTGAATATTCTTGTCTTTCTGTCTGCTGGTTTTTCAGGGCGTTGGATCGTGTCTTGGAGCATAAG
>SDWH01000012.1 GCA_019550975.1 Bacteroidales bacterium SW299
TTTCAATATATGTAAAACATCTTTCAACAGAAATAAAGACATTCTGCCGCACGCCTGCGTATTTTTGCAGAAAATCTTATTATTTATGAAAAGACAAAACAGATATTTCCCGTTGGTGTGCATCATGATGTTCTGGTTCACCATTTCTTTTATCACCAACATTCTCGGGCCTCTTATCCCGGAAATCATCGACAACTTCCAGTTGAAGGATTTGGCTATGGCAGGCTTCATCCCAACTTCATTTTTCCTCGCCTACGCTGTCATGTCCATACCAGCCGGACTGCTTATAGACCGTTTGGGAGAAAAGCCTGTACTGTTCACCGGATTTCTGATGCCTTTCATCGGCTCAATGCTGTTCGCCTGCTTTCCCTGCTATGAAGTGCTGCTGGCCTCATCATTCATTATAGGACTTGGCATGGCCATGCTGCAGACGGTCATCAATCCTCTGCAACGCGTGGTAGGCGGTGAAGAAAATTACGCATTTGTGGCAGAACTGGCCCAATTTGTTTTCGGAGCGGCTTCTTTCGTCAGTCCGCTGGTCTATACATGGCTTATCCATGCTCTCTCGCCCGACATGTACAAACCCGGGAACAATGCACTGCTCGACACATTGGCCTCGCTGACACCGATGGAACTCCCTTGGGTATCTCTCTATTGGGTGTTCACTGCGCTCCTCGCTGTAATGCTGATTATAGTGGCTTGCGTCCGCTTTCCTCATATCGAACTGCGGGAAGATGAACGAAGCGGATCATCAGCATCCTACTTCAATCTGTTCCGCCAACGCTATGTGTGGCTGTTCTTTTTGGGAATCTTCTGCTATGTGGGTACAGAACAGGGAACTTCGGTATTCATGAGCACTTTCCTTGAACATTATCACGGCATCGACCCGCGCACGGTAGGAGCACAATGCATAAGCTGGTTCTGGGGATCGATGACCATCGGCTGTCTGGCAGGAATGCTGCTATTGAAACTGGTTGACAGCCGCCGCCTTCTTCAAATCTCCGGCCTGATTTCAATGCTATTGCTCACGGCAGCGCTTTTCGGAACAGCAGATATGGCCATTATCGCGTTTCCGGCTATCGGATGCTGCATATCCATGATGTACTCGATTGTTTTTTCATTAGCATTAAATACGGCGACAGCTAACCACGGCTCATTTGCCGGCATACTCTGCACCGGAATCGTGGGCGGAGCAAGAGGTCCGCTGCTGATCAGCCTGCTGGCAGACGCCACCGATCTCCGTACAGGCATGTGCCTTATATTCCTTTTCATGGGATATCTTACCTTTATAGGATGCTGGGCACACCCGCTAATCAACAACAAGACAATCGCCTTAAAGGAACTGTTCAAAAGGAAAAAATAAGAGGCTGTCGTTTAAATTTCCCGGCCAAACAATACTGCCAGCTTTCCTTTATGCTTGTGTCCGGTATGTGTTCCTGTTTTTCTTCAGCGGATATTCCGCTATTTCCCTCACCAAACAGAGAAACATTCTCAGGAACATATCTCAAATTACAGCAGAATAAAAGGAGAAGACTCTCTGAAAAAAAGGGCTGCAGCTTCACCGGAAAGCTTGCAGCCCTTCAAAGCGTACAAATCATTTAAACATATTTTCTATGTCCTCTTCTTTCAGTACAGCAAGCACCTTCTTGCCATCAGGAGTATAGTTGGGCGTAGAAGCAGAAAAAAGACTGTCCACAAGATTATCCATCTCCTCATCAGTCAGCACCTGACCCGGAACGATTGCAGCCGCTTTAGCCAAAGACAAAGCCAGAACGCTTTGGACCTCTTCTTTCACTTTGCTCCCCTTATCAATGGCAGAATGCAACAAATCAGTCAGCAGCTTTTCCGGGTTCAGTCCTTCAATTCCGGCAGGCACTCCATTAATGGCATAAGTGCCGCTTCCCAAATCACTCAATTCGAATCCCAGATAATTCAAATCATCCATTATTTCATTCAGCACAGGAATTTCATCTGGAGCGAAATGCACCATATCAGGAAAAAGGACACGTTGGGAAGCATTCTTATGGCCTGCAATCTGACTCATATAACGGTCATAAAGAATCTTTATATGCGCCCGCTGCTGATCTATGATCATCAATCCCGACTTGACGGAAGTCAAGATAAAGCTTCCCTTAAACTGAAAATGATGCATGGAGTTTTCCGGTGCTCCCTGTTTTGAATAAAGATCGGTTTGAACACCGCCCTCACCGGCAGAGTCTGGCTCTGCCGGTTCCTCCCAGATCTCATTGTCCGGAAGCACGGCGTTTTCCGCTTTCGTCTGTTTTTCCAAGCCTTGAAATAAAGGCTGCCAATCCGGACTCCCTTTCGGATGATAAGAAGAATATGCGGATGGAGGCACCGAAGAAACATCAAACGGATTGTATGTCGGATCAAATGATGGCTTGATAGAAGCCGGGGCAGCAGTATAAGGAGCCGTACTCAACGGCGGAATGTCAGGCATACCGTCTACATCAAAGTCAATGGAAGGCACTTCATTAAAACGTCCGAGCGTTTCCTTGACTGCGGCAGACAGAATCTGCCAGAGCGCCTGCTCATTCTCAAACTTTATTTCAGTCTTTGTCGGATGAATATTGACATCAATATTGGCAGGATCAACGTCAAAGTAAATGAAATAAGAAACCTGCTCTCCAACCGGAATCAGATTAACATATGCGTCAGCTACCGCTTTATGGAAGTACGGATGACGCATATAGCGCCCGTTTACAAAGAAGAATTGCCTGGCACCCTTTTTGCGCGAAGCTTCCGGTTTGCCTATAAAGCCATGAACATGTGCCATTGTCGTCTTAACGTCAAGCGAAAGCAATTCCTGATTCAACTTCTTTCCGAAAACACCCATAATCCGCTGGCGCAATCCCATGGCTGGAAGATTAAGCATTTCCGTACCGTTATGAAGCAAGGTAAAAGAAACCTCCGGATTTACCAGTGCCACCCTTTCGAACTCCGTCAAGATATTACTCAGCTCTGTCTGGTTGGATTTCAAAAATTTCCGGCGTGCAGGCACATTGAAGAAAAGATTTTTCACAGAAAAGTCGCTTCCTTTAGGGCAAGCTACAGCTTCCTGGTTTTCAACCTTAGAACCCGAAATTTCAAGCAGCGTCCCCAACGTTCCGTCCTGTTGGCATGTACGCAGTTCAACTTGAGCCACGGCAGCAATGGATGCCAGCGCTTCACCCCGGAACCCCATCGTATGCAAGGAAAACAAATCGGAAGCCTCCCGGATCTTAGAGGTGGCATGCCTTTCAAAAGCCATGCGCGCATCCGTTTCAGACATTCCCTTTCCATCATCAATGACCCGGATGCATGTTCTGCCTGCATCCGTCACACTGACATCTATATGCAATGCTCCCGCATCAATGGCATTCTCAACCAATTCCTTTACGACCGACGCCGGACGCTGGATCACTTCCCCCGCCGCTATCTGATTAGCCACGGAATCAGGCAACAACCGAATTACGTCACTCATATATAAAATCTCCTATTTTTGTTCTTTCTTATCAAAAAGATGGCTGTTAGGCAACTCCACAGGTCCGCGTATATTCTTTTTCAGCTGGTCTTCCACCCGCTTCGCACGCCAATTGAAAATATCCATCTTGTTCAGCGGACGTATGTAATCGAACCACACAAAATTTTCGAGTTTATCCTTTCCGGGCGGAATCTGCGACATCGGATAGAGCGTTCCGTTTGACTTGGGACTCATCACCATCCTTTCGATTTTTTGATTGGCCAGATAAATCTCAAGCTTGCTGGTTTCGGATACATTCATGCCAATCAGCGTACTGTCGGAATCCATCGGATAATATACCACCCGGACAGAGCCAATCACTTCCGTTTTTTTCATCTGCCCTCCGGAGAAATACGACTTGATTTCTTTCCCAGTCACCTGATTATACAAAGTCGAATCCACCCGCTCCACCGAAAGAGCCTGTCCTATAATATGCGACCAGTCGATGGTACTATCATTCATGTACACTTTCATCAACTCACCCACAAGCTGCTGGTTTTTGTTCCATACAATCGGGTCACGATACATGGTAAGACAACTGTCGACAGTAGAAAACACAAGCGAATCTGCCGTACCCTGAATGTCCGTACGATAGAAGCGCACTTTATGGAATGCCCTCATTTCGCGATACATCGAATCCGTATCCAGATTGAACGTTTCCATCAGCAACGTATCTCCGTGAAGAAAAAGGCTATCTCCCTGAGAATAATCAATCGCTACCGCACTGTCTGTCGCAAAAGCAAACTTCTTCAGCTCATTATAATAACCGTATTCACCGGTCATCATATTCTTGTTCACCGTATCGGTCATCACCATGTTATGAAAGGCTTCTCCCACACCTGTATTCCGGTTATAGAACAGCGTATCTCCCGTAAGCTGCCTCCCTTCATTGGTCAGTACAGACCGGTCGTACAAATCAGCCATTCCCGTTACCGTATTATAAGTCCCTTTCTCTGAATAAATGTGATTAGCGTCACTCCAAATATCCGAAGGCCCTACAATATCTGCTATTTTAGTAGCCGTATTGTAACGCAAAGTGTCGGAAGTCAGCGTAAACTGCGGATTCACCAGACGCACGTTATAATTGAAAACGGACTGTTTGGTTTGCGGACTATATTCTCCCCACTCGGAAGTCAGCACATTCTGGTCATCCATCATCGTTCCACCGTCGAAGAAATACCCCAGATTATACACACGGTCATAGTTCAAGCTGTCGGTCAGCAATGTAGTCGTTCGGTTTTCCATGCGCACATTGTCACGCATCCGCGCAATCTGCGTCAATCCGTCATAATACAGACGGTCGCCATACAAGAACAGTGTATCCCCCTGTTCCATCCGCACATTACCGAAAGCCTCGAAGCTGCTTATTTTGTCGTAATAACAGGCACTGTCGCAATACATATAGATACTGTCATGACGAAAGCGCACATTCCCAATCACAATCTGAGCTTCGGGATGCTCCGCATCTTTACGAAGCAGATCTGAATGCAGAAGATACACCTTGCTTTTCGCTGCCGGCCTGTTCCGCACTTGACGCGATTGCCCTGTCTGCCCGGATCTTCCTGCCGCACTGTCTTTTACAACAACGGGCTTCGTTTCTTTTTTTACGGCACCACCGACATTCCGCAATGTATCCACCACTTGCGCAGACACACAAAAAACGACAAGACAAAGGACCGCAACCAACAGGAACCGGTGAGATCGGTCCGAACGTTTGTTGTTATTCTGTATCACACCCATCAGTCAGCTGTCAAAAATCTTATTGCTTTATCCATCCCGGATACTTGAAATCACATTTCCGCCATTCAGGACTGATTCTCACATACGTAGCACGCTGTTTCTCTACAATCCATTCCTGAAGCTTCTCCTCGCTTCTCTTGGCTGTAACAATCTCCTTCAGCCTCTGATAATCTTCTGAAATCGTAGCCTTATGCCCATCTATTCTGTTTTTCAGCTTCACAATGGCACAAACTTCCTTTCCGTTACCGTTTATCATCGTAAAAGGCTGCGAAACCTCGCCTATCTGCATATTCTCAACAGTCTTTGCAACTTCCTGCGAAATCAGGCCTGCAAGCTGCTGCATTTCAAAACGGGAAGTGGACGTCTGCGGATTGGCAAGCAATCCGTGATTGTTACGCGTATCTTTATCCTGAGAAACCCATGTAGCAGCCTCATCAAAAGTCACTTTTCCCTTCCGGATGTCATTGGCAAGCGTATCCAGACGGTTCAACTCCCTTTCAATATCCTTTTCATCAACACGCGGCTTCATCAGAATATGACGGTAGCTGATACGGTCGCCTCGTTTCTCTATAAGCTGGGCTATATGGAAACCATATTCTGTTTCAAAAACCTTTGATATTTTCTTCGGGTCTGTCAGGTTAAATACCACATTGGCAAACTCCGGTGTCAGTTCGCCGCGCCCTGTAAAGCCGTATTCCCCCCCCCGACGGGCAGAACCCGGATCTTCCGAATAAAGACGGGCCAATGTAGAAAAAGTCGTTTCTCCCTTATTGATACGTTCGGTAAAATCACGCAACTCCTTCTTGACACGTTCGATTTCCTCCTCTTTTATTTTAGGCTCACGCGTAATAATCTGCACCTCCACCTGTGTAGGGACAAAAGGAATGCTGTCCTGCGGCAAGCGGCTGAAATAGTTTCTCACCTCGGCAGGAGTCAATTTTATGTCCCCCACAATTTTCTGCTGCATCTGCTGTACAGTTTTTCCGTTACGGATATTCTCACGGAGCATCTCCCTGATCTGGGTGGAAGTCTTGTTGTAATATTCCTCCATCTTCTCTTTCGAGCCAATCTGATCGATAAGCCACGACATCTGCGCTTCCACTCCCTGCAACACTTCCTGGTCAGTCACAGTCACACTGTCTATTTCTGCCTGATGCAAAAAAAGTTTCTGCACAGCCAGTTCTTCCGGAATCACGCAATAAGGATCACCGTCGAAATGTCTTCCTTCATACTGCGCGTTCAAACGCTCATTCTCAACGTCCGATTTCAGAATGGCCTCATCACCAACCACCCATACCACTTCGTCGATTACATTTTCCTGTGCATGCACTGAGCCTATCCCCAGCATCAAACATATACACACACAGAAACAAGTCAAAGTCAGTCTATTCATTTCTATCAATTATAATAAATTATCTTCTTATCCTCTAAAGCCCGCTTATACAAGTCCGACTTCATCCGGCCTATATACTCAGCCCGTTTCAGATTCACCAATATTTCTCTTATTTCTCCGGAAGCGTATTCCAGCGGCACACGCTCTCCCACCGGCAATACTTCACAGACATGCAACAGATAGCGGAAAGCAGAATCAGAAACCTCAACGCTCCTATGCCCACGCAGGTTGTCAAGATCTTTCTTAACCAACGGCATCTGCAAAGAGATTTCAGAAAATGGCTTCCATCTGTCAGGAAAGCACTCATAACTTACCGCATGTGAGATGCTGTATTTCTCCAAACGGTCCAGATTGCCATTTCCTTCCGGATTCTTCATCCAGGCACGCACATTTTTAAGCGAAGCCGCATGCAACGGCACTTTCATGAATACACCTTTCAAGTAAGGCTCCGTCGCAACAAACTGTTCAGAATGAGTGTTATAATAAGTTTCTATTTCCGAATCAGCAACCTTGGATCCAAGTTCCTGTTCTACCAGCTTTTCTTGATAAATATGTACAGTGAGCGCACGGCGATAAGCTTCCACCCTTTCATCTATCTCCTTGCCGTCCGGAAGGTTTTCAACCGCCTGCTGATACATCAACATATCTTCAACCCATGTACGAATATACTTTTCTGCAAACTGCACACTGTCCGCACCATGGACACCGACTGGCAAAGCGGACCTCAAATCGCTTTTATACAGACTGTACTCGCCCGCACGAACCACCGGTTCCCCACTCTGATCATCTTCGGAGGTCTGGTGGCAGCTACATACAAGAAGCATAAAACATGTCACAATCCATACCTTACTTCGCTTCATACAGCAATAATTAATGAACGAAGATACTGCAATAATCAGTTACTTCCACCACAATTAACGGTTTTTAAAACCTCTTTATTGATTTCTACCAAGTAACGGTTCTTCAATTCCGCCAACCGCGCGTCTTGACAAGAGCACAAATAATCCTTACGAACCTCATCAATAACATCCAAATAGCTTTCTGGACCTTTTTTCAACCGTTTTCCCAAAACAAAAGTAAAAGGCAGATCTGGGAAAGGAACAAACGAACCGCACTTGAAAGCCAGCCTGTCAACATAGGCGTTCACTCCAATTCGGAACACTCCGGTTTCGACAACAGCCTCCAGCCTTTCATCTTCTGCCGCCAGTTCCCGGATCTTTTCATTCCACTGTGAATAAGGAATCTTCTTCAATATCTTTTTCAGACGTGAGGCCGACTTCTTATCAAGACAATGCACGACTCCTCCCCTGAAATGGGGCAGACTCCATTGATACTCTTTCCGATGGCTTTTGAAATAACGCTCCAGGTCTTCGTCAGAAACCTCCAACGGCATTGTTTTTCCTTGCATCTTATCCCAATAAACGGCCAGCAATTCATCTTCAACGCGATTTAGCAAAGCAGAAACAGCCACCGGCCAATTATCGGTTCCATCTTTCCACGCCCGGAACAAATCCGATCCGGCAAATGGAAGCTGCGCCTTTTTCTCCGGCAGGCCCCGATCCGGAACAGCACTTTCAGCCTCCATTCCATGCCTACGGTTGATTAAACGCACGATATGCACTCCCAACGGAGAATAGAAAGGGGCGGAAAACTCTCCCGGTTTCAGTTGCTCGAGTTTTCCTACAAACTCATCAAGCAAAGCCGACAAGGGAAGCCACTCATCCGGACGATAACCAAAACCCTCCCCCTGTCCGTAGCATGAAGCCATAAACTCAAAAGAAGCTCCATGCTTCAGCGCATGATAGACAGAATCCATCCGCTGTTCCGCTTTCCGTTCATCCCCTGCAGAAGAATGCTGCGGCAAAGACAAAGTGATATGCTGGATTTTCACCCAATCATCTGCCGGAAAGTTCCCATGGCTCTTACTCCCATTCAAACTGGAATAATCTTTCTTCCCTTCAGCCTGAGCCACATAATGCTCCAAAGCCTGTCCCTGAAGCATCCTGCACTGCAAACGGAAATCCATAAGCGTATCTATTTTCATTCGCCGTGCATCGGCTACTTTCAGCTTGAAATAGAGGAAATAATTGAAAAGACGTTCTGAGAACTCCCTCTCCCCCGCACCTGAGCGTTCGCAATAGCCATTAAACTCCCCAACCGAAACAGGGTTACCATTGAGCGTAAACAAGATATCAGCATCTGTACCCGCCCGAAGAGAGGCACAATCCAATGCGATTCCCAATGCACTTACAAGAAGCAATTTCTGCCACATCATCCTTAAATTTATATGAAAAAGACAAGGGGTGCCCGAATATCTTAACATATTCACAACACCCCTTAATACAATCTTGAGAATTTTCCGATGAATTACTGCGGACGGCTGTAATTAGGAGCCTCGCTCGTAATAGCCACATCGTGCGGATGACTTTCCAACACGCCGGCATTCGTTATACGAGTAAACTTGGCATTGTGCAATTCCATAATATTATGCGCACCGCAATATCCCATACCCGAACGAAGTCCTCCTACCAACTGATAAATGACTTCATACAAAGTTCCTTTATACGGAACCCGGGCAGAAATTCCTTCCGGAACCAGTTTCTTCACATCTGTTGTATCTGATTGGAAATAACGGTCTTTTGAACCATTTTCCATAGCTTCAAGCGAACCCATGCCGCGGTAAGACTTGAACTTACGCCCGTTGAAGATGATTGTGTCACCCGGCGACTCTTCTGTTCCGGCAACCAATGAACCGATCATTACGCTGTATCCACCGGCAGCCAGTGCCTTTACCACATCGCCTGAATAACGCAAACCGCCGTCGGCGATCAAAGGCACACCCGTACCCTCCAATGCCTTGGCTACGTCATATACTGCAGTCAGCTGCGGAACACCTACTCCGGCAACTACACGTGTCGTACAGATAGAACCCGGACCGATACCTACTTTCACCGCATCCGCACCAGCCTCAACCAAGGCCTTGGCCGCTTCGCCGGTCGCTACATTACCGACAACAATATCAATTTCAGGAAATTTCTGCTTAGCTTCCTTCAGTTTGTCAATTACATTCTTTGAATGGCCATGAGCCGTATCAATAACAATGGCATCGGCCCCAGCCTTCACCAAAGCCTCCATGCGCTCCAGCGTATCCTTGGTCACACCCACACCGGCAGCTACGCGCAAACGCCCTTTCGAATCTTTGCAAGCCATCGGCTTGTCCTTAGCCTTTGTAATATCCTTATAAGTTATCAATCCTACGAGCTTGCCGTTGGCATCCACAACAGGAAGTTTCTCAATTTTATGTTCCTGGAGGATATTGGATGCAGTCTCCATATCTGTTCCCGGAGCTGTGGTCACGATATTGTCTTTTGTCATCACTTCATCTATCCGCTTTGACAAATCCTTCTCGAAACGAAGGTCACGGTTTGTCACAATGCCTACAAGATATTTCTCGTCATCAACCACAGGAATACCGCCGATTTTATATTCAGCCATGATATCCAGTGCATCCTTCACCGTTGATCCCCTTTTAATTGTGACAGGATCATAAATCATGCCATTTTCGGCACGCTTCACGATAGCTACCTGACGCGCCTGTTCTTCGATGGACATATTCTTATGAATCACACCGATACCCCCTTCGCGTGCAATGGCAATAGCCATCTGCGCCTCTGTAACCGTATCCATAGCTGCAGTTACAAACGGAATTTTCAACTCAATGTTGCGTGAAAACTTAGTCGTGAGCTCGACTGTCTTAGGTAAAACTTCTGAATAGGCCGGAATCAACAATACATCATCATACGTTAATCCGTCCATAACAACTTTATCTGCAATAAATGACATAGGACTTTATGCGTTAAGATTTTATTGCGTGCAAATATACGGATTTTCTTCCAAACCAACAGACGACTTAACATCTTTTTTCAAAGAAAACGCGAAAAACAGCGGTTCATTCCCCTGTTTTCCGCGCCTGCACACATTTTCTTGTGTCTTTTTGGTCAATTTGCCATTTCAGAAATGAACTTGATGCGAACCAGACGGATTTCATCTTCCGTGTAGTCATCGCCCAGTTCCTCCATCGCATCATCAATATTGTCGGTCGTAGATTCCTTGAAATAATCATAAATGTCCTGCATATGGTCTTCGTCCATGATTTCATTCAAGAAATAATCGATGTTGAGCTTGGTTCCCGAATAAACAATCGCTTCAATTTCATCAAGCAGTTCGCTGAACTCAATACCCTTAGCAACAGCAATATCGTCAAGCGCCACCTTACGGTCGATACTTTGAATGATTGAAACCTTCAGTTTCGACTTGTTGGCAACCGTACGCACGCGCAAATCTTCCGGTCGGTCGATTTCATTCTCCTCGCAATGTTTCTTTATCAGGTCGCAGAACTCCTGTCCATAGCGTTTTGCCTTTCCGGCTCCAACTCCCGGGATATTCTGCAACTCCTCCAATGTAACAGGATAAATTGTAGCCATGGCCTCCAACGAAGGATCCTGGAAAATCACATAAGGAGGAACATCCAGTTTTTTCGACATCTTCTTGCGCAGATCTTTCAGCATTGCATACAGAACCGGATCAACGGCACACGAAGCTCCGCTCCTCATCGGAGTTTCTTCCGCTTCCTCTTCATCAAAATCCGTATCTTCCACAATCTTGAACGATTTCGGCTTCTTCAAGAACTTGTGTCCTTCGGAAGTAACCTTCAGCAGGCCATAGTTCTCTACATCTTTCTTCAAGTACCCGGCAATCAAAGCCTGACGGATTACAGCATTCCACAGCCTGTCCTCCTCGCCCATTCCGGCACCGAAAATCTCCAGATCCTCATGTTTATGGGCAAGCACTTCCGACGTTTCCTTACCCAACAATATATCAAGAATATACTCTTGTTTAAAATTCTCTTTTACAGCGATGATCGTTTCTATCACCGTACATAATGCATCCTGAGCCTCCACTTGTTTCTTAGGATTTAAACAGTTATCACAATTTCCACAATTGTCTTCGGTATATTCTTCTCCGAAATAATGCAACAATATCTTTCTGCGGCAAACGGACGACTCAGCATAAGCTGCCGTTTCCTGCAATAGCTGACGTCCGATTTCCTGCTCAGATACCGGCTTCCCTTGCATGAATTTCTCCAGCTTCTGCAAATCTTTATTCGAATAGAACGTGATGCACTGGCCTTCTCCCCCGTCGCGTCCGGCTCGTCCGGTTTCCTGATAATATCCTTCCAGGCTCTTAGGGACATCGTAATGAATCACGAAACGCACATCCGGCTTATCAATCCCCATGCCAAACGCGATGGTAGCCACAATCACATCTATGTCTTCTTTCAAGAACGCATCTTGATTGGCATTCCGTGTGGCAGAATCCATCCCCGCATGATACGGGCGCGCCTTGATTCCGTTCGCCTGCAAAATCTCAGCCAGTTCCTCAACCTTTTTCCTGCTCAGACAGTAGATAATCCCCGATTTACCTTCGTTGTGTTTGATGAACTTCACGATATCAGCATCCACATTGTTCGTCTTGGCCCTCACTTCATAATACAAGTTCGGACGGTTAAACGACGATTTGAACTCAGCCGCCTCCATCATCCCCAAGTTCTTCTGGATATCCATCTTCACTTTCGGAGTAGCGGTTGCCGTAAGCGCAATGATCGGAGCCTTTCCGATTTCATCAATAATTGGACGTATACGCCGGTATTCCGGACGGAAATCATGCCCCCATTCAGAAATGCAGTGCGCCTCGTCTACAGCATAGAAAGAAATTTTCACTTGCCTCAAAAACTCAACGTTATCTTCTTTTGTCAACGATTCAGGAGCCACATAAAGCAGCTTGGTCTTGCCGGCAAGAATATCCGACTTCACCTGTTCAATCGCAGACTTTGTCAGTGAAGAATTGATGAAATGCGCCACGCCATCTTCTTCGCTGAAGTTGCGCATCGCATCCACCTGATTCTTCATCAAGGCAATTAGCGGAGAAATAACAATCGCAGTACCTTCCATCAGCAGGGAGGGAAGCTGGTAGCAGAGGGACTTGCCTCCGCCCGTAGGCATCAATACAAAAGTATCTTTCCCGGATAACAAATTCCGGATAATCGCTTCCTGATTACCTTTGAAGGTATCAAAGCCAAAATATTTCTTCAGTTGCTCTGTCAAATTGATATTTTCCGTCATTGTCCTCAGATTTAATGTATAATTCCCGTTGAAATTTTCTGTCTATAAAGTTATAAACAACTTTTCATATCATGCAAGAATTTCGGCGAATATTTTTCTCCAAAGACTTCTCTTCACAAAAAACACTCACTTTTTCACGCCACCTGCAACCTTGACAGATTCGCTTTCCCCATCTGTTCTTTTGCATAGTCAAGCGTCACCACCAGACGGTCGGTCTTCTGAGATGGAATCTCGAACATCATATCCATCATGATGGTTTCTACTATCGAACGCAGTCCCCGGGCACCCAGCTTGTATTCCATAGCCTTGTCAACGATATACTCGAACACTTCAGGCTCAAACTCCAGCTTGACCCCATCCATTTCGAACAGTTTGACGTACTGCTTGATGATGGAGTTTTTAGGCTCGGTCAGAATACTTCGCAAAGCCTTGCGGTCCAAAGGATTCAGATAAGTAAGCACCGGCAAGCGGCCGATAATTTCGGGAATAAGCCCGAACGACTTCAGATCTTGCGGCGCAATATACTGCATCAAGTTGCTCCTGTCTATCTTAACCTGCTCCTTTGCGGCATTATAGCCTACGACATTCGTATTCAGGCGCTGGGCGATTTTCCGTTCGATTCCGTCAAAAGCTCCGCCGCAAATAAACAGAATGTTTTTCGTATTCACCGGAATCATCTTCTGGTCGGGATGTTTGCGTCCGCCTTGAGGCGGGACATTGACCACAGACCCTTCGAGCAGTTTCAACAAGCCCTGCTGAACGCCTTCCCCGCTCACATCGCGAGTGATGGAAGGATTATCTCCCTTACGCGCTATCTTGTCGATTTCATCAATGAACACGATGCCCCGCTCGGCTTCGGCAACGTTATAGTCTGCCACCTGAAGCAAACGAGTAAGGATGCTTTCGATATCTTCTCCGACATAACCCGCTTCGGTGAGCACAGTGGCATCAACAATGGTAAACGGCACATGAAGCAGCTTCGCTATCGTACGGGCAAGCAAAGTCTTCCCCGTACCGGTGCTTCCCACCATAATGATGTTCGACTTCTCTATCTCCACATCCGCCTCATCTTTCGGCTGAAGCAGACGCTTGTAATGATTGTAGACAGCAACCGACAGATAACGCTTTGCATCATCCTGTCCAATGACATACTGGTCAAGAAAATCCTTTATATCTTTCGGTTTCGGCAGTTCGCTCATATCCAGTTCACCGGCAGGCTTGTTCTTCGCCTGAAGCGTTTCCTGAACAATCTCATGCGCCTGTTCCGCACAGCTGTCACAGATGCAGCCATTGATTCCCGTTATCAGAAATCCGACTTCGTTTTCCGTACGGCCGCAAAAATTGCATCTTCTTTTTGTTCTTGAACTTTTATTATCTTCCAATTTGTCTTGTTTTTATTTCGTTATATCTTGTTGTGCTGCTTCAGGTTTGCGCGAAAGCACCTCATCAATCATCCCGTAATCCTTCGCCTCCTGGGCCGTCATCCAATAGTCACGGTCGGAATCCGCCCAAACCTTGTCAAAAGGCGTATGCGAATGGTCGGCGATGATCGTATAAAGTTCCTTCTTCAGTTTCTGTATTTCACGGGCTGTAATCTCGATGTCTGAAGCCTGTCCCTGCGCTCCGCCCATCGGCTGGTGAATCATCACGCGCGAGTGCGTCAGAGCCGAACGCTTGCCTTCCTTTCCCGCCACCAACAATACAGCCGCCATAGAAGCCGCCATGCCTGTACAGATTGTAGCCACATCGCTGCTGATAAACTGCATCGTGTCGTAGATGCCCAATCCCGCATACACAGATCCTCCCGGCGAATTGATGTAAATCGAGATATCTTTTCCTGAATCTACAGAATCCAGATAAAGCAGCTGTGCCTGAAGCGTGTTTGCCGTATAGTCGTCAATAGGCGTTCCGAGGAAGATGATACGGTCCATCATCAGCCGGGAGAACACATCCAGCTGAGTCACGTTCAACTGACGCTCTTCCAGAATATACGGGTTCAGATAGCCCGCCTGCGACTTGATCACATCGTCAAGCACCATGCTGTTCATGCCCAAATGCTTGGTAGCATATTTTCTAAAATCATCCATCATATCTTATAAAGATTAAAGTCACACAATGAAAAGGAGGCCTTCAATCCCCCTCTCTCCCGACTAACAAAAGTACAAAACACTTCCGTCTTGTGGAAGAAGTCCGATTAAAAGCCCCCTTTTTTAGCAAGTTTTAGCAATTTGCGTCCACCCGCATTTGCTTGTTTATTGAAACATCTGATTGAATTCCTCAGCCGAAACAGCTTTGTGATTCAATGTCACCTGTTCTTTCAGAACATTAGCCAGCTTCGTTTCAATCACACGATTTACAAGAGCCTCTACGCTTTCACGCTTCTTCAGCATTTCCTTAGAATAGTTTTCAAGCAGTTCATCAGGCACATTGATCATTCCATACTGAGCAAACTGAGCGCGGGTAGCCTCCTTCGCCATATCGCTGATATCGCTCTGTTCAACCTTAATGCTGTTGGCAGCCACCAGCTTTTCTTTAATCAAATGCCATGTCAGCTCTTCGATGCTCTTGTCGTAGTTCTGAGAAACGAACTCTTCACCTTTGTCTTTGTTATTGTCAAGCATGATGCGCTTCATCAGTTCATCGGCAAATTCCAGTTTGCCAACCTTGTTCATCGCATAGTTGCGCACATCGATCAAGAACTTGTAATCGGCGTCGGCAGCAAACTGTCCGGCAATCACTTCCTTAATTTGAGCACGGAATTCTTCTTCCGTATGTGCCTTGCCTTCTCCCAGCACCTGATCAAACAGCTCCTGGTTCAGGTCGCCCGGAATCATACGCGTAATTTCTTCAATCTGGAAGCTGAAGTTACCTTTGTGATTTGCAACTTCTTCTTTCTTGACCTTCAGCAAGGAAGCCAGTTCGGCCTCATTGTTGTCGAAGGCAGCCGCAGGGTTGAACACCAGCACCGTATTCACTTTCACTCCGTTGAAGATAGCCTTCTGCTCATCGTTCTTCATGTAAGAAGGCATCATCACAGCGCCTTCTACCTGAACGCCGCCCTCTTTTGTATTGCCGTTCTCATCAAGTTCAGCCAACAGACCCTTCAGCAGGTCGTTATCCTGATACTCTTCCACTTTTTCATATTTGGCCGTACGCTGGGTGTACATCTTCACCTGCTGTTCAACCATTTCATCGGTTACATTGATATCATAATAATCGATGGTATCCTCTTTCGAAAGCGCCAGGTCAAATTCAGGAGCCAGAGCTATATCGAACGAGAATTCAAAGTTCTCGTCTGTCGCGAAGTTTACGTTGTTTTCCTTCGGCAGCGGAGTTCCCAGCATATTAACCTTGTTGTCACGGATATATTCGCCCACTTTTTCTTGCAGCAGCTTGTCAACTTCTTCAATCAATACAGAAGTTCCATACTGCTTTTTAATCAGTCCCATCGGAACCATACCTTTACGGAATCCGGGCATATTCACTCTCTGACGCAGAGTCTTCAGGGATTTGTCAACCTGAGCCTGATAATCAGCTTTTTCAATCTGAGCAGTAAGCACAGCACTTACTTTGTCAACATTTTGCAATGAAATATTCATTTCCGACTTATTTATTTAATTATTAGTTTCTTTTATTTTCTACAAAGCGGTTGCAAAAATAATGCTTAATCTGGCAATTACCAAAAAGTCAGGCAAAAAAAAGAAAAACGCACGCTTGCGCATATTTCCTCTGCCCTCTTCAAAAAACGGCCGCTCATCTGAAGAAAGATGAGCGCATGTCTTGCATAAAACGAACGCCCATCCGGAGAGGTTTTTCCGCCCTCCTTTTTCGCGCCGGAAGCATCCCGTCATTTGGCCTTGTTTTCTTCCTGCTTCACCTTCCGCAGCAGGTCGGAAGCAAAAATGAAATTGTTCAACCGCTCGTTGGTTGCATTAAACACGTCATCCTTCGTGCCTTCCCATTCTTTCCGGCCTTGATAGATGAACAGAATGCTGTCGCCTATCCCCATCACCGAATTCATGTCATGCGTATTGATAATGGTAGTCATATTATATTCAACCGTGATGCCATGGATCAAGTCGTCGATAACCAGCGAAGTCTTGGGGTCAAGCCCCGAATTTGGCTCATCGCAAAAAAGATACTTCGGCTGCAAGGCTATGGCACGGGCAATCGCCACACGCTTCTGCATGCCTCCGCTGATCTCTCCGGGATATTTATCCTGCGCATCTATCAGGTTCACACGGTCCAGACAAAACCGGGCACGCTTCACGCGGTCACGGTAAGTATCCGT
This sequence comes from Bacteroidales bacterium SW299, assembly GCA_019550975.1. Lineage (GTDB taxonomy): Bacteria > Bacteroidota > Bacteroidia > Bacteroidales > Bacteroidaceae > Phocaeicola > Phocaeicola excrementipullorum. The sequence continues at coordinate 17,130 of SDWH01000012.1, forward strand.
TGAAAACATGTCAAGAGGGAACATCACATTTTCCAGCACAGACAACGAGTCGAACAAGGCTGCACTCTGAAAAATCATCCCCATTTCCCGGCGAAGCGCCTGCTTCTCTTTCTTTCCCATATGAATCAGATCCCGTCCGTCATAAAGCACCTCACCATTTTCAGGTGTAAGCAGACCGACAATGCATTTCATCAGCACTGTCTTTCCCGAACCGCTTTGACCGATTATCAGGTTAGTCTTTCCATCATCGAAAGAGAAATCGATGTCGTCAAGAACCGTACGTCCCTCAAACGACTTGCATATAGAATTCAGTTGTATCATCCCATTAACAATTGTGTAAGTATCAAATCAGAAAACAATATCAGCACACTGCTTGACACCACCGAGTCTGTGCTGGCCTTTCCCACCGCAATAGAGCCTCCTTCAACCGTGTAGCCGAAATAGGCCGACACACTGGCTATGATGAAAGCAAAGAAAAGTGATTTGATAAACCCGCACCAGATATACCATTCCACAAAGCAATATTGCAAACCGTACTGCAAGTCAGTCGCATTCATTATTCCGGCAAACCACGCCGTACAGAAGGCACCGATAATTCCGGCAAATATGCTGAATGTAACCAGCAGCGGGATAATGGTCATCAGGCCGAGTATCTTGGGAAGTATCAGGTAAGAGGCCGAATTGATCCCCATTATCTCCAGTGCGTCAATCTGCTGGGTAACGCGCATTGTCCCGATTTCGGAAGCAATGTTCGACCCCACCTTTCCCGCAAGGATCAAACACATGATAGAAGACGAAAACTCCAGCAGCAGAATTTCTCGCGTGGTATATCCCACCACGAATCGGGGCATCCACGGACTCTCGATATTCAGCTTGATCTGAATGCAGATTACCGCTCCGATAAAAAATGAGATCAGAAGGACAATGCCGATGGAATTGATTCCAAGCTGCACCATCTCATTGACATATTGCTTGAAATACATTCGGAAACGCTCCGGACGAGAAAAAACCCGGCTCATCAGCACAAGATATTTTCCAAAGTTCGTAATAGGCTTTACCATAAGCTTGAATAATATTTGGTACAAAAGTACGCTTTTTTAGCTATATTATAATAAAAGATAAGACGAAATTCTACCGAACGACCATATAACCCAATAATTTTACTACTTTTGCAGCACTCAACGATTCTATTATGGCAGAGCTAGAGAACCAACCACATACAGCCGAAGCATTCGAACTCCCGACTGACGGACGGATGATATTGCGCACAGAGAACTTAGTGAAGAAGTACGGCAAACGTACGGTAGTAAGCCACGTGTCGATCAATGTGAAGCAGGGAGAAATCGTAGGCCTGTTAGGCCCCAATGGGGCAGGAAAAACCACGTCTTTCTATATGACAACCGGACTTATTGTGCCAAACGAAGGGCACATTTATCTGAACGATCAGGACATCACATCCTATCCGGTATACAAGCGTGCCCAAATCGGTATCGGCTATTTGGCGCAGGAGGCTTCAGTGTTCCGCAAGATGAGTGTGGAAGACAATATAGCCTCCGTGCTGGAACTGACAAACAAAAGCCCGGAGTATCAGAAAGAAAAACTGGAAAGCTTGATCGCTGAATTCCGCCTACAGAAGGTAAGGAAGAATCTGGGCGACCAGCTTTCGGGAGGCGAACGCCGACGTACGGAAATTGCCCGCTGCCTGGCCATCGACCCTAAATTCATCATGCTTGACGAACCGTTTGCCGGAGTTGACCCAATTGCCGTAGAAGACATCCAGCACATTGTGTGGCGACTGAAAGACAAGAATATCGGTATCCTGATTACAGACCACAACGTACAGGAAACACTGAGCATCACCGACCGGGCCTACCTGCTGTTCGAAGGTAAAATCCTCTTCCAAGGCACGCCCGAAGAACTTGCCGAAAACAAGATTGTACGAGAGAAATACTTGAGCAACAGCTTTGTGCTGCGAAGGAAGGACTTTCAGGAAAAAGAAATCCGGGAATGACATTTCCCGGACTCTTTCTATCTCATCCATTGTCAGGAATATTTTTCTCCGAAACGCATTTCAACGTCGTTCACAAATTTACGGATAGCATTCTGGTCGTCTTTCCTGCAAATAAGAAGCACATTGTCTTTTTCAACCACCAGATACCCTTCAAGATCCTGTATCACTGCAAGCTTGTCCTTCGGCATCATTATCAGATTGTTCTTGCATCCGTAAAGCATCGTATTGCTGTCGATAACCACATTACGTTCTTCGTCTTTCGGCAACAAATCGTGAAGAGCACCCCACGTGCCAATATCCGCCCAACCGAAATCACAAAGCTGCACATATACATTGTCTACCTTTTCCATAATACTCGTATCGAAAGAACTGTTGGGACATGAGCTGAAATCCGGACGGTCGCATTCCACACGCGGACATATATCCGAAAGCATTTCATGAAAAGCCTTCAATATCGTATCAATGTGCCAAATGAAAATCCCTGAGTTCCAAAAAAATTCGTTACCCTGCACAAACACCTCGGCAAACTCCCTTGCCGGCTTTTCGATGAATGTCTTGATTTTGCAAAAATCCCCCTCACGCTCTTCAGACACCTGAATGTATCCATATCCCGTTTCCGGATAAGTCGGCTTAATCCCCATCACGATCAATTTACCTGAATGTGACGCAAACTCCATACCTTTCAGCACTGCCTGCTTGAATTCCTCCTGCTTGAGCACCATATTATCCGACGGAGCCATTATCACCGTTGCGTCAGGATTCATCTTCTGAATGACATGTGATGCATATGCGATGGCCGGAGCCGTATTCCTATGCTCCTCCTCAATAATAAGCTGACTTTCCTTTACCTCGGGAAGCAGTTCAAGCACAATATCCTTATAATCCTTATAAGTTGAAATATAGATATTTTCCGGAAGAACAATCTGCCTATACCTTTCGTAGGTCTGCTGGATAAGGGTCTGTCCACTTCCGAAAAAGTCGAGAAACTGCTTGGGCAATGCTTTCCGGCTATACGGCCAGAACCTCCGCCCCGTTCCGCCAGCCATGATAACACAATAAAAATTATTATTACTCATGGTTAATAATATAATAGCATTAAAGTTTACGCTAAGATAATCTTTTTTCCCCATAAATGCCCCTCAAAAGGATCCAAAATAGTGTTAGATAAGTTTTTTTGACCATTTTTCGGGAAAACTGTTGCAGGTTCGAAAAAAAGGCGTACCTTTGCACCACAATTCAATGGAATGCCCAGATGGCGGAATCGGTAGACGCGCTGGTCTCAAACACCAGTGGAGTAACATCCATCCCGGTTCGACCCCGGGTCTGGGTACTTCAAGCCCTTGATAATCAGTTGATTATCAAGGGCTTTTCTTTTTATCGGGCGTACTAAAAGTGTACTTCCTGACGAAAAGAAAAAGAAAGAGTACTTTCGCCGTTTTAGCAACCTTATATTTATGCTTTATTAACGAAGATGTTGCATATTTCTTCCTTTCTCCTGCTTTTGTTTGCTTTGAAAACGGTATCCATCACTTATCTTTGTAACCCAAACCGATTTTAATGCACAACGTATATGGAAGATTTCAGAGAAACCAACTTCAAAAAGATACAGCAGTTACTTGATAAATGTGTTGCCCATGAATACGGGATGAAAACTAATGCGCTTGCCTTAAAGCGTGAATACCTGACGGAAGCGCAAATGAATGACTACATCCGGCAAGAAATTTTCAACGTGACCGAGAACCTTGTATCCCTATGCCAAAAGAACCGTGCCCTGCACAATATACGTTTTGACATACTGATGCCGGACTTCCTTTGGGAAAGCGGTTTCTTCGAGAATCTCTCTTTTGACGAGCGGAAAAAATATATTTCGTTCCAATGTTCTTCTTTTGATATGGACAAATACCTGCAATCTTCCACTTGCTATGATGAGCAGCTTCCGTTCTTTTCTTCCATTGTGCGCCTTGTCATGCAGACCCAATATCTGGAATACCTCCAACAATCGGAGGACGCCAGTCACGCCTCTGTTCCTTTGGATGAGAAACCAGAAGAACAGCCAAAAGAAGAAGAGAAGGCACAGCCTGAGCCGACCAAGATAGTCGGGAAATCCAATCCATTCAAATCAGTCCTTACAACGCAACAAATCAAACTGTTGGTCGAATGTGTCAACGAAGCGCACATATTCACCACGACAATCACCCCGAAAATCCTTTCGGACTTCTTCGCCTGCAAACTGAACGGGGTATTGAAGTCCAACAACAACCGCTTGCTGGCTTATCTGATGATGCAGCTTAGCTGCTACAACTATATCGCTTATGAGTGGCAGTCCGTCATAGCCAACAACAAGCTGGTACTTGCCAAGATAAAAGACAAATACCTCACACGCAGCGACTTGTCGAGCGCGACAGACAACGTGAAGTGCATCTACCCGAAAGGATACGAAATCATAGACAAATACATCAAGCAACTGCAAAAAGGTTGAGCATAGTCTGAGCGGTCAAACAAAGCTCAATTAGACTTCATTTCCAAGCCTTTAACTTTGCCCCCGTTAACAAAACGATGCGGCATGTCGGCATAGGTCAAAACAAAAATATTTCACGTGAGTTACCCGTAACTTATGTGTTGATGTTTTGGAGGATGCCGATTTTTGCTCCATCAAAAATAAAACGAGGGTGCGCACCTTCATATTGTTTCACCAAAAAGTTTCAAGCAATATGGAAAAAACTTTGGAAATGCGAGTGGAAGAACTCGAAAGAATGTTGTTCCTAACCAAGAACGTGCTTAGCTTTGATGAAGCGAGCACATTCCTCAACCTGTCCAAAAGTTACCTTTACAAGCTGACTTCGGGCAATCTGATTCCCCATTACAAGCCGCAGGGGAAGATGCTTTATTTTGAGAAGTCCGAACTGGAAGCATGGCTCCGCCAGAATCCGGTAAAGACCAAAACGCAGATAGAGCAGGAAGCGCAGAAGTATGTTCTCAACCGTCCCTTAAAGAAGTAAAGCCCATGGAAAACAAGAAAAGCACGGAGGCTAAAGGGGACACCATCATGAAGAAGGAAGAATTTGCTGCCCTTTGGAAAAGCATCCGCCTGAAAGTGACGGACACTTACGATGTGCCGCCTGAAATCCTTTGGGTGAACGGCTCCACCATCGGGACGCTGGGCAACTTCAGCGCCTCCATAGGCAAGGCGAAAAGCAAGAAGACGTTCAACATCTCCGCCATCGTTGCAGCGGCACTGACCAATGACGAGGTGCTGCACTATTCGGCGTGCCTGCCTCCGAACAAACGGAAAATCCTTTATGTGGACACCGAACAGAGCAGATACCATTGCCACAAGGTGATGGAACGCATCCTGCGGCTTGCCGGGCTGCCGACCGACCAGGACAGGGACGACTTTGTTTTCATCGTACTTCGGGAACAGACCCCTGACATGCGGAAGCGGATTATCGAGTATATGCTGGAGAACATGCCCGATATGGGGCTGCTCATCATTGACGGCATCCGCGACCTGATGTATGACATCAACAGCCCCAGCGAATCGACCGACCTGATAAACCTGCTCATGCGCTGGTCAAGCGGATACAACCTGCACATTCATACCGTGCTGCATCTGAACAAGGGGGATGACAATACGAGGGGACATATCGGCACGGAACTGAACAACAAGGCGGAAACCGTCCTGCAAATCACCAAGAGCACGCAGGACGGGAACATCAGCGAGGTAAAGGCGGCACATATACGCGACCGGGACTTTGAGCCTTTCGCCTTCCGCATCAACGACAGCGCATTGCCCGAAGTCGTGGACGGCTATGTATTCCAGCAGCCCAAGCAGGAAAAAAGTTTCCCGCTTACGGAACTGACTGAACAGCAGCACCGCACGGCGTTGGAAAACGGTTTCGGCAAGCGCACCGTGCAAGGCTATTCCAACGTCATACAGGCGTTGAAGCAGGGCTATGCAAGCATCGGCTACGAGCGGGGACGCAATGTCCTCGTGGCATTGAACACGTTCCTCGTGAACAAGCGTATGATTGTAAAGGAAGGAAAGGGATACCGTTACAATCCCGATTTTCACTACTAAAACAGGTTTGGTTTAGTTCGGACATATATATAAGGGGAACAGACTTCCCGTTTCCCGTCACTCCCGGCAATCAAGTCCGGTACAGTACGGGCGTATATATGAAGGTCTAAACCGGACTGGTACACTTCCCTATTATTCATCATCCACTAAAAAGTTTGCATTATGAACATTGAAGAAGCAAAGAAAATACCCATCACCGATTACCTGCACAGTCTGGGATATTCACCCGTCAAGCAGCAGGGAGCGAACCTATGGTACAAATCGCCACTGAGGGAGGAACATGAAGCATCCTTTAAAGTAAACACAGAACGGGAACAATGGTATGACTTCGGGGCTGGCAAAGGCGGCAACATCATCGTACTGGCACAGGAACTTTACTGTTCCGACCATCTGCCGTACCTCTTAAACCGGATAGCAGAACAGGCACAGCATGTCCGCCCGGTCAGTTTTTCTTTTCGGCAGCAAAGGTCGGCACCGAGTTTTCAACATTTGGAAGTCCGTGACCTCACCCATCCGGCATTGCTCCGTTACTTGCAGGGGCGTGGCATTGACCTTACACTGGCAAAAAGAGAATGCAGGGAACTGCGTTTCACTCATGACGGCAAGCCCTACTTCGCCATCGGTTTCCCGAATGTGGCTGGCGGCTACGAGGTGCGCAACTCCTTTTTCAAAGGCTGCATCGCCCCGAAAGACATCACCCATATCCGGCAACAGGGCGAACCGAGGGAGAAGTGCCTGGTGTTCGAAGGCTTCATGGATTATCTTTCATTCCTCACGCTAAGGACAAAGAACTGCCCTGTCATGCCCAACCTTGACAGGCAGGATTACGTCATACTCAACTCCACCGCCAATGTACAGAAAGCCATTGACGCATTGGGGCAGTATGAACGCATCCACTGCCTGCTCGACAATGACGGGGCAGGCATCCGGGCAACGCAAGCCATCACAGCGGAATACTCCTATCGGGTACGGGATTTCTCACACAATTACCGGGGATATTCCGACCTGAACGATTACCTGTGCGGCAGGAAGCAGGAACAGAAAAACGGACAGAAACTGCTGCTAAGGCAGAAGAAAGGCAGGGGAATCTAACCCGGCGGAGATAGACACTGTGAGCAACGGGCAGACGTTTCTTAGGGGAAGCAAGGTTATGTTTCGGTAGACCGAAACCGCCTTGCTTTGCTCCCCGCAAAGGAAACCGCTCCCGTCGGTCGCAATTTTCAAGACAACTTCCAAAGACAAAAATGTATGACAGATACAAGGAACAAATCAGGCGGTCGTCCGGCAAAGAACCGGATAGACAAGCAAAGACGTGTGGTCAGCACGAAGCTGACCGAGTTGCAGTATTACGCCGTCAGGAAGCGGGCATCAGAAGCCGGGCTGCGTGTCAGCGAGTATGTGCGGCAGGCTGTCGTGTCGGCAGAGATAACGCCCCGGCTGAACAGGCAGGATACGGACATCCTCCGCAAACTGGCAGGCGAAGCGAACAACATCAACCAGCTGGCGCACCGGGCAAATGCCGGAGGCTTTGCGAAAGTGGCGGTCGAACTGGTGAAACTTAAGAACAGGATAGTGGAAATCATAAGCCATTTGTCGGATGATTGGAAAAATAAGGAAAGGAAGCGGGTTTTAAGGGCTGCGTGGACTACGTGCTGGGCAAGGAGCAGGCGGTCTTGCTCCATGCGGACGGGGTTCTGGCGGAAAGCCGGGGCGACATAATCCGCAGCTTCTGTATGCAGGCGGGGATGACTCCCGGTCTGAAAAAGCCGGTCGGACACATCGCCCTGAGTTACTCCGCGACAGATGCACCCAAACTGACGGACGAGAAAATGATACAACTTGCGCAAGAGTATATGCGCGAGATGAAAATCACCGATACGCAGTACATCATCGTGCGCCATCAGGACAGGGAGCATCCGCATGTGCATATCGTGTTCAATCGCATAGACAACAACGGCAAGACCATCTCGGACAGGAACGACATGTACCGCAACGAGCAGGTGTGCAAGAAGCTGAAAGCCAAGCACGGGCTATACTTCGCCAAAGGCAAGGAACTGGTTAAGCGGCATCGCCTGAAAGAGCCGGACAAGTCGAAATACGAGATTTACACGGCTGTGAGGAATGAAATCGGCAAGTCCAAAAGTTGGCGGCAGTTACAGGAGCGGCTGGCAGAAAAGGGCATCGGCATCCGCTTCAAGTATAAAGGGCGTACAGACGAGGTGCAGGGCATCTCCTTCACCAAAGGTGCCTATACGTTCAAAGGTTCGGAAATAGACCGCAATTTCAGCTTCTCCAAACTGGATAAGCATTTCGGGAACGCAGGAATGGATACCGTAGAAAATAGCCGCCAGCAGATAGTTTCCGCACCTATTTTGGAGCCTGAGCAAACACCGCAAAGGAACGACAGCCCTTCAATGGGCGGCTTGTTCAGCTTGTTCGATGTTTCGCCGTCTGCTCCATCGGACGAAGAAATTGACTGGAGTCTGAGAAAAAAGAAGAAGAAAAAGAAAAGACAACTTAAACTATAAATGGAAATGGAAGAAAATTTGATTTTAGAGGGGCTTCTCTCCATGGTCACGGAACTGAAGGAGAAGCAGGAAGCGCAGGTGACGCCAGCCGGACGCGAGGAAACCCTTGCCCGGCTGGAGGCTATAGAACGGGCATTGTCTGAGTTACGCAGGAACCCGGCGGTTCCCGAAAAAGAGTTGCAAGACATCCTGACCCGGCTTGCCGAACTGCGGAAATCAGGACAGGAACAACGGCAATCTTTCGGGGAGGTCAAGAATTATGTAGTAGCCACTTTCGGCTGTCTCAAGGAAATGCTGGAAACAATGAAGCGGTACCATGATGAGCGCATGGCAGAAAAAGAAGAAGCCAAACCCGTACCGTTTCATCGGCGGATTTACAACAAAGTAACTTCTTTGGTACGCCCGAAGCTATTCCTCTTTTCGGCAGGTCTGATTGTCTGTGCCACGTCCCTGTTCCTGAATGTCCGTCTGGCTGAACGGATGGGGCAGTTGCAGGACAACGACATGAAATACCGTTATCTGCTGATGCAGGGACAAGCGGACGGCAATACCCTTGAAAGACTGGAGAATAAGTTCAAGTGGCAGCGGGACGAGCGTTTTATCCGCAACCTGACGGATTCGGTACTAGATTTTGAGGAACGTTGCCGCAGGCAGGCGGAAGCCTTGGAACGGGCAAAGCTGCTTAATGAGCAGGCTGAGCAGTTGAAAAAGGAAGCTGATAGGTTAGGAAATCAGTAAATAGCAAAAAGCCGAGGTGAAGGATAAGTCCCATAACTTCGGCTTTTGAGTTTAATAGTTATACGTAATTCAAACAGACTATTTTTTTTAGACAAGCCTTGACCATCGTCAAGGTTTATATGATATTTTTCACGAAAAAAGAAAAGTGAAATCTTATTGTTAAGATTTTATTTTATATTTGCGCCGCTTAAAAGGAAAACAAATATATGTAGAACAAAAAACTACTTTTTATGGCAACCTTATCAAAAGAAGGCAATATTCAACATAAACTTGGATTTGCCGGGTTACTCATCACATTGGGTATTGTTTTTGGTGACATTGGAACATCGCCACTCTATGTTATGAAAGCCATCATTCATACTGGAGAAGCTCTTGATGAAAATTATGTTTTAGGCGCATTGTCTTGTATCATATGGACGCTTACTCTTCAGACTACGGTGAAATATGTGCTGGTGGCTCTCCGTGCCGACAATAACGGGGAGGGTGGCATACTTGCGCTTTATGCCCTTTTACGCCGCCACAGAAGAAGGTGGATTTACATCATTGCCATTATCGGTGCGAGCACTTTGCTTGCTGATGGTATTATCACTCCAGCCATTACGGTCACAACTGCCATAGAAGGACTTGAAAGTATCAGTCCGCATCTGCCTGTGATTCCTATTACACTGACCATTATTACCATTATATTTTTCGTTCAGCGTTTTGGTACAGAAAATATAGGACGGTCATTTGGCATATTTATGCTACTTTGGTTCCTGCTTCTTGGAATCGCCGGAGCTATCAGTCTGACTTCCTATCCTCAAGTATTCAAGGCATTCAATCCTTACTATGCCATACGGTTATTAGTGGAATCCCCCCACTGGTTTCTGATATTGGGTGCCGTTTTCTTGTGTACCACTGGTGCAGAAGCCTTATACTCTGATTTAGGGCACTGTGGCAGACGAAATATTACGGTCAGTTGGATATTTGTAAAGGTGATGCTTATTCTAAATTATTTGGGGCAAGGAGCGTGGGTATTGCATCATCCGGAAAGTGCAGAAGGTACAGTGAACCCATTTTATTCAATCATGCCACAAGAAATACTGTTGTTTTCCATAGCAATGGCTACCGGGGCAGCTATTGTTGCGAGCCAAGCTCTAATAAGCGGTTCATTTTCCATATTGAGTGAAGCTATGAACTTGAATTTCTGGCCTCGTATGCGTATTAAGCACCCTACCAACGTAAAAGGTCAGTCATTTATTCCAATGGTAAACCTTGTAATGTATATTGGAGTAATATTTACTATATTGTTGTTTCGAGATTCCACCCACATGGAAGCCGCTTATGGACTTGCCATAACTATTACAATGTTGATGACAACATTGTTGTTGGGATTCTATTTGCATATGCATAACATTCCACGCATTCTATCAATACTGTTTGTCGGCGGATATTGTGTTATTGAAGGTATTTTCCTTGCTGCAAACCTGTCCAAATTTATGGTCGGAGGTTGGTTTACGCTGTTAATAGGTGGATTATTATGTTTTATCATGTTTGTATGGGTAAGTGCCAACAAAATTCGTCGAAAACATATGTCTTCCAAACGGTTAAGTGAATACTACAACATTATTTCTGATATTAAGGCGGACGAAAGCATATCCAAATATGCTTCTAATCTTGTCTATGTGAATCATGCAGACAAAGAAGGTTGTGTGGACGATAAATTGTTGTATTCCATAATTAATAAGCAGCCTAAACGGGCAGATCATTATTGGCTTATTAACCTTGAATTTGTGGATACACCAGACACACTTGAATATAATTGTTCCACATTAATAAAAGGGACATTGTTTAGTATAACCATGCGTATAGGTTTTCGTATAGAACCGCGCGTGAGCCTTTATTTACGACAAGTAGTTGATGACCTTGTTGCGGATGGTGAAGTAGAACTAACAAGCTCTTATCCTTCATTGCATAAGAATGGCATACCGGGTGATTTTCGCTTTATTATTATCCACCGGATATATTATCCTGAAGATTCCCGTAACCGCCGACAAAATTTGCTGATGAGCCTTTATGCCTTAATTAGAAAGATAGGCATTGGAGAACCGAGTGCGTTGGGGCTTGACACATCGGTTGTTGTTGTCGAGCGTGTACCGTTAATTATAGCTAATAGGGCAAAACATATTCGTCGTATAGAGCGGATTAAGCCTGAAAAATGCGATAATGATGCTAATATAGTCTTGGAAGAACAGAATGTATCATAAGTGACTTGCTATAATTATCGTCTGCATTTACGGTTTAGTTCTGTCTTTTGTATATACATCCAAACTAACCTAAACCTATTCTTGTTGGCAGTAATAAACGTGCTGGCGAAAAGAGAAAGAATGGCTTTCCTTCTTTTCGCCAGTAGTGTTTTTTATTGTTAATAGTTTGCAGTTGAAATGAACTTCTTAATTTCCTCTTCAGTGGGAAGTTCTATCATATACTTTTGCACGAAGATGTTCGGGTCTAATCCGGCAGTGGCGTATTTTACCAACGTGTCGCCCTTCTCGGTGCAAAGCAGGATGCCGACAGGCGGATTGTCGTCGGGTTGCATCACTTCCGCCTTGAAGTAGTTAAGATATAGGTTCAGTTGCGAAGCGTATTCGTGGCGGAACTTGTCTATCTTCAATTCCACGATGACATGGCATTTCAAAATGCGGTGGTAAAACACGAGGTCGGCAAAGAAATAATCCCCGTCTATCAGGATTCTCTTTTGGCGTGCTTCGAAGCAGAAGCCATGTCCCATTTCCAACAGGAAGCGTTGCAGGTTGTCCAGAATGGATTGCTCCAAGTCGTTTTCCGTTACCAAAGCACGGTCGTTCAATCCCAAGAACTCCAACGTAACGGGCGTGTTAATAATGTCTTTGGGCTGCAGCGGCATGGCTTGCCGTTGCACCAAAGCAGATAAGGCTTCTTTGTTTTTCGACAATCCGCTGCGCTCGTAATAGAGGGAATTGATTTGCCGCTCCAGTTCTCTTGCTGACCAACAACCCCTTATTGCTTCCATTTCATAGAAAGCACGTTTGACCGGATTTTCTATTTTAGAAATAAACTTTAAATGAGAATACGGTAATCTTTCAAATAATCTATCAGCTTGTGTATTCCATTCACTTGGTTGATTATTAACGGATTGTAATTCGGCGCTCACCGTGTGCCGAATTGGGTCTGTGAATTCGGCGGACAGTGTGTGCCGAATTTCGCTTCCTGCCAATATGTATTGTGCGATAGGCTCTTTCAGTTGCGGATAAACAAGGTATAGCCGCCGGAACTCACGAAACCTGCGCTCGTTCAGTCCTTTGACATTCAACCGCTGTTCCAGTTTCTTCAACAGTTGTTCGCCGTATGCGGCACGGTCTTCACCGTTTTGCTCAAACTCCACGATATAGCAGCCCATGAGCCAATTGCGGGCAGTCAGGGCGAGGTTTACAGCGTGTGCGGCTTGCGCCTGCAACGTGCTTTGTATCGTGCTGATATGTTTTACTAATGCTTCAAAGTCCATAATTGCGAAGGTAAGTCTTTTATGGTTAAAACTTTAATTCCGGCAGGCTGTTTATCGCCTCCTCTTTCAATTTATCCACCGCACGGGTGTATTTCTCCGTATGTTTCAGTCCGCTATGCCCGAGCAGGCTGGCAACCGTCTTGATGCTCGCCCCATTGTTGAGGATATTCACGGCGAATGAGTGACGGGCGCAATGCCAGCTTATGTGCTTGTCTATCCCGGCCCTTTTCACCCAACGCTTGACGGATTTGCAGCAACTTTCATACGAAGGAAGGTTGAAGATGAGAGCGTCTTTGTTGCCATCTGTCGGCGGTTCTCCCACAAGCGAAAGAAGCCCGTCATTGAGCGGAATGACCACACCGCTACTGACGGAATGACCTTTGGTCTTGTTCTGCTCAAATTTTAGCAGCTTGTTAGCGTAGTCGATATTCTTATAGGTAAGGTCTTTCACGTCACAGAAACGCAAGCCGCAATACAGGCAAAAGATAAACGCACGCCTTACGTTGGGGTTCTCGTTGTCATAATGGCACGCAATCAACCGCTGGATTTCTTCCGGCGAAAGCACGTCCTTGCGTAGTATCTGGCTATCCGCCTTGCAGGTAACGCCTTTGCAGGGGTCTTTCAGCATCACATCGTGGTCAATCGCATAGTGGATAACCTTCTTGAAACGCTGGAAGATGCTTTTAGCCCCTTCGCCCACGCTCCGGGATTGCAGATAAGCTACGAACTGTTCCATCATGTCCTTCGTGATAAGTTCCGGCTTGATGCCGAACTCGTGCATCGGGTAATGCTCCTTCAAAAAGTCCTTGAAACGGCTTAGGGCGATTTGCACCATCCGAATGTCTTTCTTGGTATAGTCATTGATATAGGCTTGAAAATAATCCAAGAAATTCACGTTCCGGTCTTTTTTCAGGCGATAGCCCAACATACTTTCCTTAAACTCCTGTTCACGTTCGGCACGTATTTTTACAGCAAGCTCCAGTGTTTCCTTGTTCTGCTGGCGTTCCGCAGGGGTACGTGGCTTCTCTATCAGATACAGGCTGAGGTTCTCTTTTCGCCTGTGATGCTTGATAGCGAACTTCGGCTTTCCCCGCATCTTACCGCTTTCATAATACACCTGATTACCGTTTTCATCCAATACAGGCTTTTCCTCTCTACCCAAATAATACTCCAGATACAAACTAATTCTGCCGTCCGACAGCCTGTTTTGCTCCAATTTAGGGTTTTCTTTCGTTTTATTTTCTAACTTTGCCATTGTTTAGAGGTTTTATCCCGATTTAGATACCGTAATCGGGTGATTACGCTAAATAATTGATTTTCTTTTGTTTTTCGATATTGCAAAGGTACAAAAGAAAATGAAATTTCAAAGTGTACTAAAAGTGTACTTAATGACGAAAAATGGGCAAAATATGGCAAAAATGGAGAAAATAAGAAATATACAAATGACTGATAATAAGGAAGATAAATTCTTTTATTTTCCTATGATTTCTATGCCTTGTACCGGGTCTGGGTACGAGCAAATCGGCTAAGTATTGTTATCACTTTCTTAGCCGATTTTATTATATATCCATTGTTCCCGTTTTGTTCCCATACGGATTTATTCACCAGCTCTTTAAATGGAATTGAAGGCGCTTAAATATTGTTCTCCTTGCAATATATTGTGAATAGATGGAAAACGAAATGCGATATGCAACAAACCCTATCTGATTAAACTTTTCTTTAATCTTCAGCATTCTATTTCATCTATTCCTGCCGCGTACACTTTAATATCCATTTTTCTTTCAAGTAATTTACATCTTCTTCCAAAGAAGAAATCATAACATCCTCACGTGCGGTAAAATAGCCTAATAACTGGTTTAAATCATTTGTATTCGCAAACATTCTTTTTCCTATATGACAATAAATATATCAACAAACCTTAAAATGATGTCATCTTCAGGTGAATAACAAGAACTCTCCATATGATAAATATTAGAGGTACAAATGAGTACAATCTTAACTAGCCTATCAAACCAATCGTACTTTGGATCGCATGGATTCTTAAAAAGTCGTCCCTTAAAAAGCCCACTTTTGCGAGATATTGTTCAACCACAGTATCTTGCATATTTTTTGAATCATGTACCAAAGAGCTTTCATGGCTCTTCTGAAGTTATAGGTCGCTGCTGCCAGAAGCATGTTCACAGTATCTCCCACCACACCCTTATAAAAGTTGCGGCCCAATCGGTAATCTGACTTTAAGTGACCTGTCGTCGGTTCTATACCTGCACGCTTGCAGAAGAGTTTATGTTTTTTCTGCTTTTGATAACGGCTGTCTGATTTCTTGGGTATATCGGGAATCATAATCTTCGTCCCGTTAATTTCCTTCTTGCCCCTGTATCCTCTGTCACCGGTCAGCACTTTGATTTTTCGCCCGGTTAACCGTTCCACCTGTTCCAGGGAAGACTCGATGGTATGACCGTCATATTCATTGCGAAAGGACATGGCTCCCAGAATGATACCTGTGACGGAACGTATGATGGATACCTTGTTGCCGAATTCGTATTTCTTATGTTCTTTGCCCTTGCTGATACATTGCACCTCTGGCTCATGAATGGAATAGACCTTTTTCCGACTGTTACGCCTTTGGGAAAGAATGGTTTCAAAGAGTCCGAGCAGTTTGTCATAATCGTGATTCTCTTTAAGATTACGCTTCAGCTCCCTGACTAACCTTCCGGCTATTGTACGTAAACGCCTGTCTGCCCTGAGGGCTTTTTTCCTGTTCCTGGGATGATTCCGAAAACGCCGGTCACGATAAATATCCTTCAACACAAAGGTGTAGCTTTGACGCAGAGGAAGGCCCAGCTTTTTCACAATGCCAAGGACTTTTTTCACGATCTTCTTATGCAGCTTTGCATCCGTGGGGTAAGTGACATTCTTTTCCTGAACTGTAGAATCAATGAAGGCCGTATCATGATGATGGCCTTCATCATCCCCGTTATTCACACGGATGCTTTCCTGAAAAATAAGTTCAATCCCCTCTTCACCGATACGCTTGCGGAAATGAACCAGTTCTGAAGAGGCACATGGAGCGGACGGGGTGAACTCCTGCATCCCACAAAAATACTGATAATAAGCGTTTTCACTCCATTGTTCTACCAATGACTCATCTGACAGATTACGAAGGTGTTTCAGAATGAGCAAACCACACATTAAACGGATTGGCTTGCCGGGACGACCGTTGTCCTGACAATACAAAGGCTGAAAAGCTGTTTCAAATTTTTCCCAAGCTATTTTGTCAGCCAACTGGTAAAGTGGGTGCGATCGGTTCAGCATGTCAGATAGGTTACTGAATAAAGAAGGGCTATTATGCGTGTTTTTAATCATAAATTCTGCAAGTTTCTTAACCTAAAGATAAGAAAACTTGCAGAATTATCAAAGACTTTTATTGATTAAATAACTGAATAACAGTAAATAAAACATTTTTAAGGGACGACTACTTATCAGCTTTTCTCCCACAATAGGACAAGAAATGTCTTGGTCGATACGAACATCCCTAAAATACAACATACATGATTCTTCTGTTGGAGAACAGTCTTCAAATTGGCTTAGTAACATATGATTCTTCTTTTAGTAAAAGGATCTTACTTGAGAGACACACTATTAATATATTATGAATGTCCGCAAGTTGCCAATCAATAGATTCTATGTTTGAAGTCCGTCCTATAGGTACACGCACAAAGTTCTAGCCTGTCAAAAAGCCTGAAGCCCAAATACCTTCTGTTGAACTTGTAGCAGAACTCGTTGAGGTATAGCTGGAGGAACTCCGCTTTTATGTCATGGTAAGTGTCCAGTATGCTCCTCTTGGCGTTGCTGATGGCAATGTGTACCCAGGGCAGGACTTTCCCGACACTCCTTTTGTCGTCCGTAACGACGGCATGATGGGAGGATGCCACCCCGTTCTTTTCAAGGGAGGCATAGCTGCTGAACCCGTCCGTGGTCACATCGGCATTCCCGTCCGTACCTTGCTTAATCTTGCCCGTAATGGCGGAAGCCTTGAAATCATCGATGACCTGCATCTTTATATGCCCGACACTCTTTGGCGTACTGTACATCTTGGCCGGAGGCATCTTTGGCAGGCAACTTTCCGCCATGACAAGGACAGAGGTCTTGCGCTGGCTTCCCCGTCCGCGCTTCAACGGGCAATCTTTCTGTTCTTCGGGCGTTTCTGTGGAGAAGAAGCCCTCGTCAACCTCCATGTCCCCATGGAGGGGGCAGCCTCCGTCGCGCTTGCCCATCACGTCGCGCAGCTTATGCACCATCTCCCATACGGGCTGGTAACGCTTGCGCCCAATCTGGCGCTGTATCTCCTTGGTGGATATGGCACGCTTTGTCGCCGTCAGAAAGAACATGGCAGCAAACCAGTCACGGACAAGCAGATGGCTGCCTTGCATCACCGTACCGGAACGAAGCAGCATCTCGTGTTTGCAATCCATGCACGTCCAGAACTTGTGGCTCGGATTCCAGCTCAGGCGCAAACCGCCGCATTGACTGCAGTACAGGCCGTGATGCTCACGGAAACGGCGGAGGGATTCCTCACAGGATGCCTCGTCGGGATATTGACGGTAAAAATCAAGCAGGTTCATAATGCATATGTTTATTGTCTTACGTTTTATATCTTGCATAAAGTGTTCCAAAACATGCCTGTGGGGCAATTTGGCAGTTTAAACTTTGCTATTTTGGTAACATGCGGACATTCATTTAATATATTTTAGTGTTTTTGCCGTTACATATTTTATTCGTGGTCACGATTTAAAACCATACAATTATTTTTACCTTGATAATCCGCTTTTTCTTCCGGATAGTACCTCTATGCGCATATTTAATCCGTTTGAATGTTTTATGGAAAAATAAAAATCCTTTTAATTCAATACCTTTGTCGTATTAATATATAGCAAGAAAAAATCTGATATATTCACTAATAAAATAATAAAGACAATGAAGACAAAGTTATTTTTTTGCGTGAGCATGCTTTGTTTGAGTGCACTGCATGTAAATGCACAGACTTCTCTTATCGGACTCGCTGAAAAGAAGAATGCTACAGAAATGAAGGAAGAAGATGATTCTTGGGAAAAAGAAAAACGCTTGGATGAAGAAACAAGCAATCCGGAGCAAAAGAGGTCGGGATTCGAAATCAGCTACCTTGGCGTGGAAGATGGATACGGCCTTGATTTCTCTCTGCTCGCAAAAGGATTCTATTTGGGCGGAGGAGTGACAAACGGAAAGGATGTGAAATATGGAGGAGAAACTATCGCGCGCAACAGAAAGGGCTGGTATGTCGGAGTAGGATACAACTACAGATATTACATCATCTCTAGGTTCTATATCGAAGGACGTGCCAGAATCCTCTATGCGCACAATTCTGCCGAATATAATATGGGGGAAGTTCGTTCGTCATCGAGAGCGATTCCGTCAAATCTCGGTCAGAATCATTCATCGTCTTCTTCATCAAGCTGGGAGAAAGAAAGCGATGGCGGCATAGGGTTCGGAATTGCTCCGCAGATAGGTATCTGCCTATATCAGGCAAAGTCGGGCAGCGATATTTGCCTGATCGGAGGATATCATTGGATCTTCTCTGAATTTAAATTCGACAAGGAGCACAAGAG
The DNA here is from genome assembly GCA_019550975.1 of Bacteroidales bacterium SW299. Taxonomy (GTDB): domain Bacteria; phylum Bacteroidota; class Bacteroidia; order Bacteroidales; family Bacteroidaceae; genus Phocaeicola; species Phocaeicola excrementipullorum. The sequence continues at coordinate 35,650 of SDWH01000012.1, forward strand.
CGACTATTTTTCGGTAGGTCTTGCAGTCAATTTCTAAACAGACAATCTGCACGTGCAGCAAATAATAAAGAATATCAACTATTTAATGTTTAATTTATGAAAAATGTTTTAGCAGTTATCACACTTGCCATACTGAGTGTATTTGTTTTGTCTTCTTGTGGCAAAGATGATGGTCCAAAAGATGCACTTATAGGAACCTGGGTTGACCATGATAGAACAATGATCTTGCATTCCGATGGCAGCGGAGAGTTCTTGTATGAAGATTATGACTGGGCTGACAGTGAACGCTATTTTACGTGGGAGGCAACGGATGTTATGTTTATGCTTGACAGAGGCGATTGGGGCGTAAAGAGCACATATCTTTATGATGTAACAGATAACATATTGACACTTACCGATGTAGAAAACGGCAGTATTACCACGTATTCAAAAAAATAAATAATAATCTTTATTTTTGATTTTAATTTATGAAGTATTTTTATCTCAAAACGAAAGAAAGACTATGGAGCATAACCATATTATTGGGACTGCTCTGTTGTTCCTCACTTGCTTCTTGCGGAGACGATGACGATGAGCCGGATACAGAGCAGAATGACAACCAGAATAATAATAGTGGCAATAGTGATGAAACATCCGCTTACTCATGGTCTAACATACAGGGCGTGTGGATGGAAGACAAATACGAAGCTTGCGCTGCCGAAATAGCAATCTATAAACAGCAGAATGTTTCGAGCAGTGTATATTACAACAATGACTTTCGAGTGCATGGTATTCAGTTTGATGGCCAAGGACACATGAAAGAACTGAGAGTGGAAATGAAAGCATTCCATAACACCGGTGCTCTTGTTTTTGAAACAATCAATACTGGCAACGGAGAAACCGTATATTGGACAGATGTGGAAGGTGACAGTTACGGGAGCGAACAATACACGATTGAAAGAAATATGATTAGTCTTTACGGACAGCCGCACTACGAAATCTACACTCCTAACCATCTTATAGAAGAAGGAAGTGGTCAAATCTATGTGAGAGTGAGATGACATACGCCTACAGCCGTGTGAAAACGGTAAAAACGGAAAAGACTGTTTCGGAAACGGGACGGTCTTTCCGCATATCATAAATTCTATGTTGACAATCTAAAAGAAATAATTATGAAAATGTTTACAATCATTTTTTATCGGAAAAGGTTCATAAAACCTAAAAAAGGAAATATTTGTGACAACCGTTTCATGGCAGAAGATGAGAATACAGATATGAATATCACAAAATTTGAAAAAGTAAGCGGAAATAATTTTTATCCGGGAATGCTTATAAGAGAAATCAAGTGAAGCATCATAAGTATCAACATAAAAGATTAGAATATGAGAACATTATTAATTACGTTTGTCATGTGTTGCATAATGCCGCCTTTTGTCAATGCGCAAGAGACCGAGCAGAAAGCGGCCAAAAAACCTTCTGTGATGGTCGTACCTTCATTGCCCTGGTGTAAAGAACATGGCTATATTACAACTTTAATCCAGCAAGGTACAACAAAAGAGTTTCCTGACTATGCCAAAGCCGCTGAAGATGCAGATTTGTTTGCCGTCATTACAAAACTCGGAGAACTAATGGCTGAACGAGGACTGATATTGAAGGATTATGCCGCGGCTGTAAGAAATGCCGAGCAATTGACCCTAGAAACAGAGATGCTTGTCAGCTCTTCCGGATCAAGTGTCGTGGAGTCACCGATGGATCGCTTGCTGAATGTAGCAAAAGCTGACATCTTGGTAGAAGTAGGCTGGGTTGTTAATACTGTGGGACCTAAACATTCTATCACTTATAACTTGCGTGGCATAGACGCATATACCAGCAACCAGATAGCAGCGGCTCAAGGCACAGGCGAACAATCTTTCTCGGCTGAAATTCCTCTCCTGCTTGAAGAAGCAGTTATTACTAACATTGATCAATTCGCGTCACAAATGCAGATGCATTTCGATGACCTCCTCAGTAACGGACGCTCTGTCAGTATTGTAATTCAAACGTTTGATAATGATGAAGGCATTAATCTTGAAACAGAATTTGACGGGAGGGAACTTCAGGAAATCATAGATGAGTGGATGACAGAGAATACGGTTCAGGGACGTTATAGCCTGGATGTCGCCACTGAGTCGACTATGATTTTTAATAATGTGCGGATTCCGTTGTTTAGGACTAACGGAGCCCCTATGGATACGCGTGTTTTTGTTTCCATGTTGCGACGAATGCTCAGGAAAGAACCGTACAACATCCAAAGTAAACTCACTACAACCGGATTAGGAAGAGCAAGGCTTACAATCGGAGAAAAATAAAGGTAATCTATAAAAACTTATAATATGAAGATAAGATATATTCTGGCAGGTTATCTGCTGAGCATGAGCGCTTTGTTGCCTTTGCAGGCGCAAGAGAAAGATTGCGACATACATTTTATGGCAATACTTCCGCAGGATACGAGTATATCAGAAACGGTTTCTGAACAATTATTCAACAGACTCTGCAATGCAATATCGGATGCGGATGTATATGCTAGCGAGGATTATGCCAGATTTTTTGTCTCAGCACACATGACCCCTCTTTTTAAGGAAACAATTCCGGGGCCACCTGAAAATACAGCTATTACGCTTTCTGTAAATTTATATGTAGGTGATATTATAGGGCAGAAGATATTTGCTACGCAGAATCTGGAGTTAAAAGGAGTAGGAAGAAGTGAAGAGCGAGCTTATATCAATGCGCTTCGCGGACTGAGACCCGGCAATGCAAAGGTAATGAAACTGGTGGAAGAAGGAAAGAAGAAAGTAATAGATTATTACAACAGGAATTTTGACAATATTGTGGCAAAGACTAAACAATGTGCTGCCGTAAAGCAGAACGCAGAGGCTTTGTTTTATATAACATCTATACCGGAATGTTGTAACCGATATGATGAGGCGAATAAACTGACATTAAGTTATTATAAACTTTATATCGACAACAATTGTCGTGATCTGATAATGAAAGCTCGTAATGCTTGGATGCAAAGTCCTGATGCAAAAGGAGCCACAGAAGTTGCTTTCTATTTGAATCAGATTGATCCTGACGCAGAATGTTACGATGAAGCGGCATCTCTTTACAAAGAAGTAAAAGAAAAAATGAAAGATGACTGGGAGTTTGAGATAAGACAGAAATATAACGATGCTGTTGACATTGAAAAATCGAAAATAGAGGCAGCGCGTGCTGTGGGAGTAGCTTATGGAAACGGACAAAAGGAGAAAACGACAAATCTGATGTGGTTAAAATAATTCAAACGTATAATTTATGAAGTTTAAATATTCAATGAGAGCAATTGTTCTTCCTATGCTCATGTTGACCGGAATAGCGAACGGACAAATTTATCCGGGAACGAACGAAGACGGAAAATTCGGCTACATAAATGAGAAAGGGGATACTATAATGGCTTTCAATCTGGATGAAGCATATCACCTGAAAAACGGTGTGGCTAAATTCAAGAAAGACGGAAAATGTGGTTTTATCAACGCTGATGGCAAAATCATAGCAGAGCCTAAATATGCGGAAACGGGAACATTCAACTCAATGGGGGTATGTTGGGTCTGCATGAAAGGTGAAACAGACAAAAACGGAGTGTTTAGCGGTTCTTCTTTCGGACTCATCAATAAAGAAGGGAAAGAAATTATCCCTCCAGTCTATGAAGAAGTCGGTTCTTTCAGTGTTGTCATTAAAGAAGACAAATATTACATGTATGACGAGAAAGACGATGCAGATGTTTTATATCCCAATATCGATGCTACAGCCGAACAGTCGCAGGAAAAAACGAACTGGATGCGGATTGCTTCCAGTGAACTACCTTTATCTCCTTTCTTTTATTTCTGGTATACAAACGATAAGTCGGACAGAAGAGTCGGAGTGGTAGACATGGAAGGAAACAAATTATTCGGAGAAGAGATGCATTACACGGTATTCCCGCCTTCAAACGGAATGATATTGCTAAGAGTGAAAAAAGGCAAAAACATGAAAGTGGCGTATTTCGATATGGATACAAAGCAATTGTGCGAAGTACCGTTTGAGAATGGAGTTTACCGACCATTTAGATGTGGAGTTGCGAGGGTGGAACCGGAAAAAGGTAACGGCTATTGCTTTATCAATAAACAGATGAAACAGATCACGCCAATTTTCAAAAATGTCGGTGAATTTAAAGAAGGCGTATGTCCTGTTTTGGAAAGTACAAGTGGATTATGCGGCATGATAGACTCTACAGGACAGAATGTGGTTCCTTACATTTACAAAAGTATCGGGAATACATTGTGCGAGGGGCTTATTTATATAAGTGACACAGATGATAAAATGGGGTATATAGATTCTAAAGGCAATATCATTATTCCGTTGGAATACGAACAAGCAACCAACTTCAGATGTGGCTTAGCCGGTGTAAAGAAAGATGGGAAATGGGGATACGTAAACCGCATGAATGAAACGGTAGTCCCATTGATATGGGAGAATCTTATCCTTCCGGATTATCAAAACCAGCCGCTGGTTTGGGTGAAAGAACAGGAAAAGTGGTATGGCTATTCTACCGTTAAGAAGCAAATAGTCACAGAGAATGACTATAAGGATATTATGGTTTATAAAAATCGGAATTTTCATATTGTCAGAAATGAAGAAAAGTATGGAATTATAAACAGCAGCGGACAAGAAGCAATACCAGTTGCTCTTAACAGTTTTGAGGACGCAAAAACGGCAGTCAAATACCTAGAAGAAAACAATAAGCAACAACTAACAGGTATCGAACTCCGCCGTTATTTGCTCCAAATGCCAAACACTTCAGCCAACAGTTACAAACTGAAAGATAAAATTCCGGATGAATTATGGGATTATTAAACAATTTATAATTAAACGAATATATGAAACATATGACAAAATATTTCATAATCATATTGCTTGCTTTTCCTTTGCTTTTAAAGGCACAACAGACGGAAGAAATGCAATACCGCCGCAGTTCAATATACAGTTTGCTGATAAATCATACGAACCAGAAATTCAGCAAAGAAATAGCAGACGTATTCAAGAAAATGCCTGTACCGGACAAATACAATGACCACGACTTAAGTGTGAAGGTGGTCTCTACCGACAGAAAGATAAAAGAAGATGAATTGGGGAGGGAGTTTCTGGAAACCAACAACGTAGCTAGCCGACTTGTAGCACGATGGTTCAACCGGAACATTCTGACGGGCGAATGCAATACGGCACTGATTAAAGAACGCGGACTTTACAACGCTTCGGAACTCGACAAGGAATTGGCTGAACGTTCTGCACGAGGGAAAGCCATGTTAGAAGATGCGGGAGAAGAACTTATAGGCAATACATTTGTATTGGTGAATGACATACGTTACGTGGACAAGGAAAAAACAAGTAAAGGATTTGGTGCATTCATGCGAATCGCGGGATCGCTTGCCTCAGCTTATACAGGACAAGATCTCTACAATGACATTGGAAACTTGGCAGGAACCATGACGGAAACCTTGAAAGGCTTTAGAGTAAAAATAGACACTCACTTGTATCAGTTGGTCTGGGACGAAGCGACCGCCATGGATTTCTATACTAACTATTATAGCGATAGCGAAAAAGACTCTTTGAAAAGAAATGCTTTTGAAAAAAACAGAAACAAATTTCATCTCAAATATATAGGCAATCAACAGAATAATAGTAATATAACTTCCTTTATGGGAGTGAATCTAGATGTGCCGGAACAGATGATAAGAAAAGCCTGTCAGCGTGCACTCGATGAGAATGTAGTATTGTTGCAGCGTAAGTTTGAAGCATTTAAGATAAAGACTCCGCTGATTAGCACGACTCCCCTGAAAGCGGCGATCGGGTTGAAAGAGGGAATCACTCCCGAATCTGTATTTGAAGTATTGGAAGCTGTGATGGACGAAAACGAGCATATCACTTATAAACGAGCAGGAATCATCAAGCCGGTGCCGAATCTGATATGGGACAATCGCTATATGGCTAGTGAAGAAGGTGCATATGGTGCTGACTTTCAATACACGACATTTAAAAAAGTGCGAGGAAAGGATTTTTATCCTGGTATGCTGATAAGAGAAATTAAATAAAGTGAAACATAAAATATAGAAGTATGAAGAAGATATTGTTGCTTGCATTCGGTTTGTTGCTGTTAAATGTTACGGCCAATGCACAAAGATGGAGCTTTGACGATGAGTCTGATTCAAAGGACGATTGGTTCGGCATTGATTTAGGTGTCGGCGGAATGAAAGACATAGATGGAACGGGAGTAGATTTAGGTCTGCGCTATCTTCATGAATATACAAAGAATATCGCATGGAATGCTGTCAGCTTAAAAGCGATGGCAAATACTGAAGATTTCGCGGCAACCGTTACGCCACAGGTAATGACCGGCATCAGGCTTACGAGTCCGGAGTTGTTCAAAGATATGGCAGCATTCGGAGGGTTTAAAGCAGGATACGGTTACAATATCGATGGCGAGGAAGGAGGTTTCTGCTATGAAATCGAAACCGGACTGAAAATCAACCGACATATCTTTGTGGGCTATGCATATAACAGCCAGAAATTGGGAAACGGGAAGATCAAATATTCGGCATTTAGAATCGGATTTAATTTGTAATCTATTTTTTATCTTTAATATTAAAACTATGTCACTGAAGAAAATAGCTTTATTTCTGTGCTTCTTGTTCTCTATGATAACAGTTTGTGCAGGTGATGTGCTCAATTACGAAATAGAAGGAGCCGGAGTGGGGACGCAAGGCACTTATCTCGTAAAGGTATGGGTCGTATCGAAAAAAAACAAGCCCAACCTCAACCTGATAAAGAAATGTGCCGTACACGGTGTATTATTCCGCGGATTTGTCAATGAAAATAAGCGTGGGGGAAAGAAACCTTTGGCAGGAAGTGCCGTTGTAGAACAGGAACATAAATCTTATTTTAAAGATTTCTTTGAGGACGAAGGAGCATACCGGAATTATGTCACCATGGTCAGCGATGTTTACGAAGTGGTGAAAACCAAGAAAAAAGAATACCGTATCGGTGCGACCCTCTCGGTCTATTCGGAACAACTGCGTAAACAATTGACCGCTGATGGCATTATCCGTGGGCTTAATACAGGATTCTGATTTTTTGTCGGAGCGTTTTTAGTAAGGCCCGTGCATGGATAACATCCGGCCAAGCCGATGCTTCCTTAAAAAACCTTCCGACACTTCGTTTCAAACGTCCCGCCGTGCAAACCGAAGCAACGGGACGTTTTCGTCTCATTTACTTAAGATTGACAATACCAACTAAATATAACTTTTATCCTGGCAGCGTTTTTTATTTCCCGGAATCTTGGCTCAAAGAAAGTGTACGGTCTGCAACGGAACATACATAATAGTGAAAAATATATCCGTATCACTTCACACGAAACTCCTTGGGTGACATACCCGTATTCTTTTTAAAGAATCGCGTCAGGTACGACTGGTCCGCGAAATGCAAACGCTCCGCTATTTCTGCAACCGACAGTTCGGGCTGATTCAACAGCACCTTTATTTCTGCCGTCAACTGTTCGTCGATCAACTCTTTCGGCGACCTTCCATCCATATACTGCATCGTCACCTGATGCAGATAGCGCGGAGTTATGCACAACTTTTCGGCATAGAACGACACTTGATGCTCTTGTCGCCCATGCTCTCTGACCAGCTGCATGAATCTGTGGCAGATGACCTGCTTCCGGCTATACTGGTTCTTCAACGCCAGCTTTTCCTGAATGGTGTTGAACAGCCACATCAGCATTCCCTGCAAATAATCATGTTCCTGCTGCCGCCTGAACTGCGAGGTGCTGCCTGTAAACAGCATCTTTGCCATATCCATCCAAAGATTGATTTCTTTCCATGTCTTCTGGCTGCGTTCGTCCGCCGTATGCCGGTAGCAAGGATGCTCATGCGTATAATTAAAATAAGGTGTATCAATAGGCAGCACAGCTTTCAGAAAAACCTCTTGAGGAAACATCAGCAAACGGACGCGGAAATCGTCCGAAGCCTCAAGAAGCTGCAGCAGCGTGCCCGTCAGAAAAATCAGTTCGGTCTGTCCGGTCAATTCATATTGCTGCACACCCGTTGACATGCGGGCATATCCCTGCACACAAATAATATAAATCCCACACTGAAAATGACAAGGCTTTAAACGAAGAAACTGCAGATCGGTTTCCTCGTAATGAATATTTAAGGTATCAGACGGAAAAAGTGTATTATCCATATCCTGCTATATTCCCCAAATGGATTTATTCTGTTTTTTCCTACAAATATAGCCAATAATCCGCTGCCCTGTATATATTTCCACCACATTGTTCCCAAAATGAAATGTTTTGTACAAATTCCGAAATATTCCATCCCATAGAAATGCCCTAATTTTGCAGGCGAATTAAAAAACGGCACGACAATGAAGAGCAGACAAAATTCAAGAACCTTCACCATAATCTTTTTAGGAATGCTGAGCGCATTCGGGCCTTTCGTAATGGACATGTACCTGCCTACCCTGCCTGCAATGACCGGCTATTTCAACACGTCATCATCAATGGTGCAATTGGGACTGACGGCCAGCATGATCGGACTGGCTGCAGGACAGCTTGTATTCGGTCCTGTCAGCGACAAATTCGGCAGGCGTTCCTCTCTGCTTGCCGCCATGATTCTCTTCCTGCTTTCTACCGCGAGCTGCATTCTTTCTGAAACCATCTTGCAGTTCGTTGCGCTTCGGCTTGTCCAAGGAATAGCCGGAGCCGGAGGCGTAGTTATATCCAGATCCATAGCAGCCGACAAATATGCAGGACACGAACTCGCAGCCATGCTGGCAATCATCGGGGCTATCAACGGAATAGCTACTGTAGCCGCCCCCATTGCCGGAGGCACTTTATCCGAAATCGGCGGATGGCATGGAATATTCTGCTTCCTGCTCTTTCTGGGAGTCATTCTGCTTGCCGGAAGCTTCCATTTCAACGAATCATTGTCTTCCGAACAGCGCGCCTCCATGCGCTGGAGCAACGTATTCCGACGCTTCAGGACCGTGACGCACAACAGGCAATACCTCTGCTACATCCTGCAATACGGATTGACCATGGGGGTGCTCTTCGCCAACATTGCTTCTGCCCCGTTCATCATGCAGCAGCACTATGGGCTGAGTCCGATGGAATTCAGCCTTTGCTTCGGGGCCAATGCTATCGCAATGGTCATATCGTCTACCGTAGCTGTAAGGTTCCGCAACATGAAAGATGCGCTTGGATTCGGAAGTTCCGCCATGCTGCTTCTGTCAACAGTTTTATTCGTTGCACTCTACCTCGGATGCAACTTCTGGATATACGAAACGCTGGCTTTCTGCCTGCTGGCCATGGTAGGAATGACATTCACCGCCTCCAGTGCACTGGCAATGGACTGCGAACGGACAAACGCTGGAATAGCTTCGGCTCTGTTGGGCGCTATCGGATTTGCATTCGGCGGAATCGTTTCTCCTCTTGCGGGACTGGGCAACATACTGCATACTGCCGGCCTCCTGTTTCTGGCGGGTTCGCTCCTTTCCCACCTCTGCGCCAACTACGCGCTCGCCCGCCACAACTCAACACGCCGCATTACGGATGAAATCTTTTATATGCTCCGGCGCGCAAGTGCCTCCACACGCATTTTACGCAAATAACGGCTATAAGATCAGACCGAGCATACAAAAAAGTCCTGCCCCCATTGAAGAGAGCAGGACTTTCTTTATGCGAATAAGCTTAAGCTAAGCTGCATTTATTCTTTCGGATTGTTGTGCGGACGACGTTCGCGCTTTCCGCGTCCTTCGCCTTTGCCGTTTCCGTTTTCCACACCTTCCGGTTTGGGAAGCAGAGCCTTGTGCGACAATTTGAATTTGCCCGTTTTCGGATCGATATCCATCAGCTTCACGTCGATTTCATCGCCTTCTTTCAGTCCGGTTTCTTCAATCGTTTCAAAACGCTTCCAGTCGATTTCAGAAATGTGGAGCAAGCCGTCTTTTCCAGGCAGGAACTCAACAAATGCTCCGTAAGGCATTACAGAGCGCACCTTGCCTTTATAGGTTTCGCCCACTTCGGGAACAGCAACAATATTCTTGATAAGGCGAATTGCGTCATCAATGCTCTTCTTGTTGTTTCCGGCGATTTCAATGCGTCCCACACCGTCGGTTTCTTCTATCGTAATGGTAGCTCCGGTTTCCTCCTGCATACCCTGAATAATCTTTCCGCCCGGGCCGATTACGGCTCCGATGAATTCTTTCGGAATGGTCATCGTTTCGATACGCGGAGCATGAGGCTTCAGTTCGGCGCGAGGTTCGGCGATGCAGTCGGTCAATTTGCCGAGAATGTATTCGCGTCCCTGCTTTGCCTGCAACAGTGCTTTTTCAAGAATGTCATACGTAAGTCCGTCGCATTTGATATCCATCTGTGTAGCGGTGATACCGTCGCGGGTACCTGTCACCTTAAAGTCCATATCTCCCAAGTGGTCTTCATCTCCCAAGATGTCTGAAAGCACCGCATACTTGTCTTCTCCGGCATTCTTGATCAATCCCATTGCAATACCTGATACCGGCTTCTTGATAGGCACACCGGCATCCATCAGAGCCAGTGTTCCGGCACATACGGTAGCCATAGAAGACGAACCGTTTGACTCGAGAATATCTGAAACCACACGCACACAGTACGGATAGTCTGCGGGAATCTGTCCTTTCAGCGCACGCCATGCCAGATGGCCGTGACCGATTTCGCGGCGGCCTACACCGCGCTGCGCTTTTGCCTCACCGGTTGAGAACGGCGGGAAGTTATAGTGCAGCAAGAAACGCTCCTTGTGCTGGTCAAGCACATCGTCAATGATCTTCTCGTCGAGCTTTGTTCCCAGCGTCACGGTACTCAACGACTGAGTTTCACCGCGGGTGAAGATTGACGAGCCGTGAGGACCGGGCAGCGGACTTACTTCGCACCATATCGGACGTATGTCAGTAGTGGCACGTCCGTCCAGACGTTTTCCTTCGTCAAGGATGCAACGGCGCATAGCCTCTTTTTCCACATCGTGGTAGTAGCGGTCGATCATAGGGCCTTTTTCTTCCAGCTCTTCTTCTGTGAACTGAGCCTTGAATTCGTCGCAGATGGCAGCAAACGCATCTTCACGTTCGTGCTTGTTCTTGTTGCCTGACTCTGCTACGGCATATGCCTTTGCATAGCAGGCTTCATGAACGGCCTTGCGCAGATCTTCATCATTTTCTTCATGACAGTATTCGCGCTTCACCGTCTTGCCCGCTTCCTCCATCAGTTCCATCTGCGCCTTGCAGTGAATCTTGATTTCTTCGTGAGCGAACTTCATGGCTTCCAGCAGATCCTGTTCTGAAACTTCCTTCATTTCGCCTTCCACCATCATGATGTTATCGTAAGTTGCTGCAACCATGATATCCATGTCGGCACGCTTCAACTCTTCAAAAGTAGGGTCGATAACGAATTTGCCGTCGATGCGGGCTACACGCACTTCTGAAATCGGGCCTCCGAACGGGATGTCGGATACGGCCAAAGCAGCAGAAGCGGCAAGTCCGGCCAGTGCGTCAGGCATGTCAACGCCGTCGGCAGAGAAAAGAATGATGTTCACGTATACTTCTGCGTGATAGTTGTCCGGGAACAGCGGGCGCAAGGCACGGTCCACCAGACGACAAGTAAGGATTTCGTAATCAGAAGCCTTTCCTTCACGTTTGGTAAAGCCACCCGGGAAACGTCCGAATGCGGAATACTTTTCTCTGTACTCTACCTGGAGAGGCATGAAATCTGTACCGGGAACTGCATCTTTTGCTGCACAAACAGTAGCCAGCAGCATGGTATTTCCCATGCGCAGCATAACAGCACCATCTGCCTGTTTTGCAAGCTTTCCCGTTTCGAGCGTGATGGTTCTTCCATCTCTCAACTCGATCGTCTTAACAATAGGATTGATCATAAAAAACTTTTTTATATTATTTCAAAAATCTGCGCAAAGATAGATATTTTATTGTATACCACCCTCGTTATCCGTGAAAACTTTTGCCGCCAACACGTTTTTTATATGTTCGTTTTCTGAAACCGGAATCACGTTTCCTCATTTTCTCCGCCACCGAAATCCCCTCAAAAAAAGACAGGCCATCTCTGCAAAGATGACGGGACAAACCGGGCAAGACGAGCGGCCGTTTTATTCAAGGCTACGGCCGTTTCCCGGCGGCCCTTCCCTGCCCGGAAAAAGGTTTGCAGGCGCGTGAAATCGATTTGTGGCGGAAAAACTTTGTGAAGTCATGAAAAGAAGTAACTTTGCAGCAAAATTAAAAAAGAACTGTCAATGAAAAGAAGTGCTTATATGGTGGCAGCTTTGATAGCTGCCGTTCTGGCTGGCTGCAACCAGAATCCGTCTTTCCTCGTAGAAGGTGCGGTAACTGGCGCCGATGACAAAATGCTGTATTTTGAGCAGACCGGTCTGGAAGGTATTGTTGAACTCGACTCTGTCAAGCTCGGCAGCAAGGGAACTTTCAGCTTCAAAGGCAACCGCCCCGAATCTCCGGAATTCTATCGCCTGCGCATAGACAATCAGATCATCAATTTTTCGGTAGATTCCATTGAAACGGTAACGGTGAAGGCCGATTACAACGGCTTCTCCACAGACTATCAGATTGAAGGTTCGGAAAACAACTTGAAAATAAAGGAACTTGCTTTGCTGCAGTCCGGACTGCAGCAGGCTGTCAACAAATTAGGACAGTCGGGGCTGCCCGCCGGAATTGCTCAGGACAGCTTGATGCGGATAGTGAATGCCTATAAGGAAAAGGTGCGCCGGAACTATATTTTCGCGGCTCCCAACAAGTCATACGCCTACTTCGCATTGTTCCAGACGCTGAACGGCTACATGATTTTCGACCCGCTGACGAGCAAGGACGACGTGAAATGCTTTGCGGCCGTCGCTACCAGCCTGAACAACCTTTATCCCCATGCCGACCGTTCGCGCAACCTTTATAACATGGTAATTAAGGGAATGAAGAATACGCGCACGCCGGCGCAGGAACAAATAGCCCTGCCGGCCGACAAGATTCAGGAAACATCCATCATAGACGTTCCGCTGAAAGACATCAACGGCAAGCTTCATCACCTTACAGACCTGAAAGGAAAAGTCGTGCTCCTCGACTTCACGGCTTATGGCGCCGCCACCTCCGGCGTACGCAACCTTGCCTTGCGCGAACTCTACAACAAGTATGCGCCGCAGGGATTCGAAATTTACCAGGTTTCGTTTGACGTGGACGAGCATTTCTGGAAAACCGCGGCCGACAATCTGCCGTGGATTTGCGTCCGCGATCCGCAAGGTCCCTACTCATCGTATATCAACATATACGGTCTGACCAAACTTCCCGGAAGCTTCCTCATAAACCGCAATAACGAACTGAGCCTCCGGCTCCCGGAAAACGCCGATCTGGAAACGGAAATCAAGAAACTTCTTTAATATTCCATATATGTTGTAAAGCATATCTCTCTGCATTTGGTTCGTAATACAAAAAAGCTTATCTTTGCAGAAAATACAAAGAGTTTATAGCCAAGAGGCTGTATCAAAATTTTTACTGACTATTCAAAATTGTCATTCTGAACAAAGTGAAGACGGTGGGCGTTGTCTTTCTCAGTGCCCGTCTTCTTTTCTTCGTTCAGAATGACTTTACTTTTGATAGGTGGTTCTATTTTGGAACAGCCCTTTACTTTTATCTGAAATTATTAACTAACGAAATATATAGGAGGAAAAATTATGGCTTATATGTCAGAAGAAGGCTACCAGCAACTGGTGGCTGAATTAAGACGCCTTGAGTCGGTTGAACGGCCGAAGGTGATTGCTGCCATTGCGGAAGCGCGTGACAAGGGCGACTTGTCGGAAAACGCAGAATACGATGCAGCAAAAGAAGCGCAAAGTATGCTTGAAATGAAAATCAACCAGCTGAAAGCTACTATCGGAGATGCAAAAATCATCGACACTTCAAAGCTGAAAACAGATACAGTACAGATTCTGAGCCGGGTGGAACTGAAGAACGTAAAGACCGGAATGAAAATGGCGTATACAATTGTGTCTGAAAACGAAGCAAACCTGAAACAAGGTAAAATCTCGGTGAACACTCCGATTGCGCAAGGGCTGCTGGGAAAGAAAGTAGGCGATGTCGCTGAAATCACGATTCCCCAGGGCAAAATCAGCTTGGAAGTAACAGGTATATCATTCTAACAGAAGGCAGGTCTGCTTCGTGCAGGCTTGCCTTATTTAATTTCATACGGTATGGCAACAATATTCAGCAAAATCATCGCAGGTGAGATTCCCAGCTACAAAGTAGCCGAGAACGACAAATTTTATGCTTTCCTCGACATCAACCCACTGGCCAAAGGCCACACGCTGGTAGTGCCGAAACAGGAAGTGGATTACATTTTTGACCTTTCTGATGAAGATCTGGGAGAGATGCACGTGTTTGCAAAACATGTGGCACTGGCAATCCAGAAGGCCTTCCCCTGCAGAAAGGTAGGCGAAGCGGTAATCGGACTTGAGGTTCCCCATGCTCACATTCATCTGATTCCGATGCAAAAAGAATCAGACATGCTGTTCTCGAATCCCAAACTGAAACTCCATCCGGAGGATTTTGAAGCCATTGCAAAGGCTATCAGAGAAAATCTTTAACCGGAATATCCGGCACGAACCAAGAATCCGTTTACATTGAACCGTTTACAATCGTGTCTGAAGAAGGTGTGACAGGATAAAGATCCAAGTGTAAAGACACAGACTGGCAGCTATTTTCTCCTCTGCAACTTTATATTTCCTGTGCCCGGCCCGCTTAAATCCTGGCACACCTTCTCACCGACCTCTTCCAAAGCCTATGTCCTTCAAACGAATAGCCCTGTTCCTGACTTTGCTTCTGGCCGTCTTTCGGCTTCTGGCTGCCAACTACCGCATAGCCGGAACCGTAATCGACCGGAAATCACGCGAACCGATCGAATTTGTCAATGTTCTGGTTATGGGACTGGGAATCGGCGGCACGACCGATGCTTCCGGCAGTTTTGAAATCAGAAACGTGCCTCCAGGAATCTACAGCCTGCAGGCTTCATTGATAGGCTACAAAACAGCCGTGACTCCGGAATACAGAGTGAATCACATCACCCCTCATATTTTAATCGAGATGGATGAAGAAGCGGCAGCACTGGATATGGTCACCGTTACGGCCTCTCCTTTCCGCCGGGTGGCAGAAAGCCCGGTCAGCCTCCGCATCATCGGAATGCAGGAGATAGAAAAGGCACCGGGAGCCAACCGGGACATATCGCGCGTGGTACAAAATTATCCGGGTGTAGCATTCTCCCCCATCGGCTATCGCAACGACCTGATCGTACGCGGAGGAGGCCCCTCAGAAAACCGCTTCTACCTCGATGGAGTCGAGATTCCAAACATCAATCATTTCAGCACACAAGGAGCATCAGGAGGGCCTGTCGGGCTGATTGACGCAGACTTGATCCGCAACGTAAACTTTTACAGCGGAGCTTTCCCCGCCAACCGAGGCAATGCGCTGAGCTCGGTTCTCGACTTCAGCCTGCGCGACGGTGACATGGAGCATAATTCAATAAAGGCTACGCTGGGAGCATCAGAAGTTTCACTGAGTTCCAACGGACACATCGGCGAACGTACCTCCTATCTGGTATCCGTCCGGCAGTCATACTTGCAGATGCTTTTCAAAATGCTGGGCCTGCCTTTTCTTCCAGCCTACACCGACGCTTCGTTTAAAGTCAAGACCCGCTTCAATCCGCAGAATGAACTGACCGTACTGGGATTGGGAGGAATCGACCGCATGAAACTGAATCTGGGCATCGACGGAGAGGATGCAGAAGAATACATGCTGAGCTATCTGCCGAAGATAGAACAGGAAACCTTTACGCTGGGAGGAGTCTACCGGCATTATGCCGGCAATCATGTGCAAACGGTCACATTGAGCCACAGCTACCTGAACAACCGCAACCTGAAGTATCTGAACAATGATGAAAGCAGTGAAGAGAACCTGACACTGAATCTGCGCTCTGTAGAACAGGAAACAAAATTGCGGCTGGAGAACACTTCTGCATGGAACGTATGGAAACTGAATTTCGGACTGGAGCTGGGGCAGTCGCACTATACGAACACTACTTACCAGAAGATTTTTACCGACCAAATGCATCTGTCAGACTATCATACCAGCCTGAACCTGTTACGCTGGGGACTATTCGCGTCAATGAACTATATTTCCTCCGATGAAAGCTTCACCGCATCATTGGGATTGCGGGCGGATGCGAACAATTACAGCGACAGAATGAAAGAGCTCTGGCGCCAGATGTCACCCAGGCTCTCGGTATCATACCGGCTGCTTGACGGACTTTTTCTGAGCGGCCATGTAGGATTATATTACCAGCTTCCCCAATATACGGCATTGGGATTCAAAGGAAATGAAGGGCAGTATGTCAACCGCAATCTGGATTATACTTCCGTTTCGCAAGAAAGCATCGGACTGACCTGGAACCCGAATGAAACGATGGAAGTTTCAGTTGAAGGATTCTATAAATTATACCGCAATATGCCTCTTTCCGTAACCGACGGCATACCTTTATCCTGCAAAGGGAACGACTATGGAGTGATAGGCAACGAAGAACTCGTGTCGAAAGCTCAAGGACGTTCATACGGGGTTGAAATGATGTTCAAATGGCTGCTCACTAACCGGCTGAACCTTTCGTCCTCATTTACGCTGTTCAAGAGCGAATTCCGCTCCGGCAACGAAGGAAGTTATCTGCCGTCCGCATGGGACAACCGCTTTATTCTGAACGTAAGCGGCACGTACAGCTTTCCGAAGAACTGGAGCGTAGGAATGAAAGTATGCTGCATCGGCGGCTCTCCCTACACTCCTTACGATACGGACAAGTCATCGCTGGTGGAGGCATGGAACGCACAGGGCAAGCCCTACTTCGACTATAGCCGCTACAATTCGGAACGTCTGCCTGCTTTCGGACAACTTGACGTGCGCATAGACAAAACGTTTTACTTGAAGAAATATATGCTTGGCTTCTATATCGACATACAGAACATCACCGGGAGCAAGCTGCGCCAGCAGGATGTACTGATGAGCACCGGGCAGATAGCAAACCCATCTGCTCCGTCGGCTGAGCAGCGTTACGTAATGAAGTCAATCAGACAGGAAAGCGGAACGGTGCTTCCCACATTGGGAATTACTTTTGAATATTGATCAAAAAGTAAAGGCGGACGGGTGAACGAAGCCGTTTATTCAGTTTCTCCATCACCCGTCCGCCTTTGCCCGTCAATGTCATTGGATTTCTTTAATGAAATATGTCAGTGTGGGTAAATGGTCACTGTATCCGTTCTGGAAGGTCGTACCCGAAAAGGTTCTCAGCGGATAGCCTTTATACTTGCCCTCCTGCTGGATAAGGAACGAACGGTTAAAGATCTCCGATTTCCAGAACTTCAGCGTACTGCGGTCTTTGCCCAACAGATTCCCCGAAACGATCTGCTGGTCAAACAAGTTCCATTTGTCCTGATAACACAGCGAGCCGATGCCTTCATCGAAGAATTTCCAGGTTGCGTTGAAATAACCATCCGGCTTCACATCTTTCTTATTCTTCTTGGCACCCAGAACCTTGCTGCAGCTCGGGTCGCTCGGATCATCATTCAAGTCGCCGACGATCAAGACTTTCGCCTCCGGGTTGTCTGCATGAAGCGAATCAGCGATATGCTTGACAATGCTTGCCGCAAACTCCCGCAACGGAGAAGACTTGGCACCGCCATAGCGCGAAGGCCAGTGATTCACAATCAAGTGGAAAGGCTCCCCTGCCAGAAGTCCGTTTACCAGAAGAATATCACGCGTACGATAGTCAGGCATATCCGGTTTGTTGAACGGATATTTCTGAGCAGAAATGAAACGGAACAGACGCGGGTTATAAAGTGCTGCCACATCAATTCCCCGATGGTCGGGCGACTCGAAATGCACGATCTGATAGTTTCTCGAAGCAACAGGCTCTGCCTTCACCAAATCTTCGACCACCTTCCGGTTCTCCACCTCCGAAATACCTATAATCGCCGGCCCGGCAGGGCAATAGTCAAGCGCCAGTTGAGAAATCACTTTAGCCACATTGTTCAATTTCTGCCTGTATTTTGTTTCCGTCCATTCGTACGGACCTTTAGGAGTGAACTCATCATCCCCCGGGTTGTCCGGATCATCTTCCGTATCCCAAAGATTTTCCAAGTTATAGAATGCCGCGGCATATACGCCCAGCCTTTTCTGCTGCGCAGAAAGGCTGAGTGCAATACATGTCACAAACAGGCTCAATAAAATGATTCGTTTGTTCATAAATAATCAGATTACATTTTAATTGTTGGTCGGTATCGGTTCTATAGGCGTGCCTCCATCTCCGGTATTGCCGCCTTGAGAGCCTCCACCACTTGTCGCGGTATACAACTTAACATTATACAAACGAAGCCCGTATGTATTGTCTGCGGACGTAGTATAAAACTCCAAGGTAGTATCGTCAGAAACATTTACATTCTCAAACGTGAATTTGAAGGGCGTATTGCCTTGCTTATCATCACCGGTAACAACTTTACTTGGAACAGTCAGCTCAGTTCCATTGCAACGCACTTTCAACGTGTTCAGATCCTGAGTTTCACCAGCATCATATACATTCGCTCCAGCTTCATATACCAAAGTAGCTACAGTTTGTCCCTGTGCATTGATGCCCTTTATCTTAATATTAATATCAGAACCGGTAGGATACCAAACGTTCGTGTAATTGTTTGCGATACGCACAGAAGCCTTTCCTGATTCGTCTTCGAACATCTCCTTCGGATTATCAAACCCATTGTAATCTTTAAATAAAGGCCAATAACTGCCACTCTTCTCCGGAGTCCCGAAAGTTTCACTGAAGATAACGTTTTCTTCCGTTTCACCTCCCTGTTCTCCATCGCCAGCACTTTCTCCTGTAAAGTCAGCAACATCATTGATCGAACGGAGAGTCAGCTGCCATGTACCGTTGAATCTTCCCAAAATACCGGTTACATTGCCTCTTCCTGCAGGGAGCGTCTGTCCGGCAAAATCAGCATAGTTGCTGGTGCGCACCATCAGCGTATTGCCATGACTATCTACGAGATTCTCTTCACCGTAACCACTTTCCGGAGCGAAAATGTTTTTACCTCCGTTTGCAAAAGATACATTCGTAAACTGGACAAGCTTGAACTTATAGCCGTCAACGTTTGTGTTGACCGTACTTATGTCATCAATGACTGTAGGTTTAGCGTTTTCGGGATTAGCCCATCCGTCTTTGCTCACAACTTCCTGAAATGTTTCCCATGGGGTACGATAAAGATAACCGTCAGGATGTCCCAACTGTTGCTCGTCGCCATACACTGATATGCTCAATCCTTTCAAGTTTACATAAACAACCTGTCCCACCGGATAATAATTGTACACGCTGTTCTGGTCAACTTCCATCTCGATGGCACTTGTTTCATCCTGAAAGTATATTTTTTTATAGATGTTTCCCGATTCGTCGTTACCTGTTACGGTAGCCTTCAAAACAAAATCTCCGGCGATAACGAACGGTACATCCTGGGTTGCGCTCGCGCCTAATTCGCGCAATTCGGCTATGGTTGTATTTGCTGCCGGACCGGTATATTCCGGTTCGCTCAAAGGAGGTGCATCATAATCGCGTTCGCAAGCAGTAAATGCAAATGAAGCGGAAAGCAGCAATAAACTGAATTTATTCAAAAGTTTCATATATGATAAGTTTTATTGTCGTTAGTAATATGAATCGTTAGAAGCGGTAGCTTAAGTTCAGGAAGCAGTTGATTCCCTGCATATAATAGTATTTTCCACCAAACCGGTCCGGATAGTCCAGATCCGAGCGGCCCTGCTCGTAACCTCCCGTACAAATATCCTCTTTGTTCAGCAAGTTGTTCACCGACAAATTGAAGTTGATAGACTGGCGGTTGCGCAGATAGAAGATCTTACCTACCGAAAGATCGATCGTATAGGCCGACGGGAAACGTTCCTGAGTAGTCAGCTTACGATAAGCTTCCATCATTTCCGGATCGTACGGATTTACGGTTTCATAGTTCGAAGCCTGCCGGCGGAGCGGAGCTGCCTCTATATAGTTGCGTGCAAACCAGTTTACATTAGCTCCCAAGAACCAGTAGTTGATGAAGTAGCGGATTCCGAAAGTTCCGGCTATCTGAGGCATTCCTCCTACATATACGTCTTTCATATACACTTTTTCTTCTTCTACTACCTTGCCGTTTTCGGAGTGTCTGAGTCCGTTCGGATTGTTGCTGTAATAGTATTCGCCTACAGTACCGGCCAGGTCGAAACTCCAATGGTCGTCCAACTTGTAGGTCGCTCCCACTTCAAATCCGCGATGAATACGGTTTACGCCATACAGGATGTGATTGATGAAGGTCCCTTCAATTCCGTCGTAATAGCTGTTACGTTCCATCTGATCATAGAAATTAGTCTGGAACACACCGATACGTCCCGCAAACTTCGGCATGGAGAATATATAGTTCAAGTCAGCCGAGAACACACGCCCGCTTTCTATGTTACTGATGGTGCGGTCGGTGATACGCGGTGAAATATAGGCATCATAGGGCAGCGGAGCCTCGCTTCCGTAGCTGACGTTGGCTGTCAGCATGTGGCGTCCGTTGAATTTATAGGTCAGACCGCCTTTCAGCATGATGTCGGTAAACGAGTGGTTGGCACCCTTTCCGTACGAATCGTCAGGATAACGTCCGTTCATCATTTTTCCGTCACGCTGGAAATTGGTATAGGTCAGTTTCATCCCATAATAGTAATCCCAGTGACGCGAAGTATACTGGTTCACTACCCACGCATTCACCGAATAAATGTTCAGATTGAAGTTATAGCCAAAGATACCGCCTTCATACACTTTCCGGTCCGGGCGCAGCAGGTCGTTCTGAATCTTGTCATGGTCGCCAGAAAAGTCCTGCTCGGAGAACTTGTCGATATCCAGCACGTATTCGGCTCCCAGCAAATCATCTACCGTCTTGAACTGGCGCGATTGAGTAAACCGTGCGCCTACTCCGGCAGTCAGATTCAGATGTCTTCCGAAGCGCGCGTTCAGTGTCGAGTTGAGCGAAGTTTCAAAAAGGTCGCTGCGTCTTTCTTCCACCATATAGATGGCCGCACCGTTTCCGTTACGCAGATTGTTGGCATTAGCCAGATACATGTTGTCCCAGTTCAGTTGGGTAAAGCTCGGATAGCCGCTTCTCCACAAATCCCGATAAAGCATCTGCACGCTTTCGTTCTCGAAGTAAGACGGGAGATAACGGTAGTAGTCCGGACGCGGATCCGGTCCGTTATACCAGTTCAGTGCTGTATTTCCATAGCGCTGGTAATGCGCTCCGATACCGGTTGTCAGACGCATGTTGTCGTTTATCTTCCAGACATGCGAAATGATTGCTGTCGGGTCGAATGCCGTCACCACTCGCGCGTTTCTTTTCTTGCCGTTCTGATACCCCCAGTTCGGATTATACAGATAGTTGTCTGTCAGTTCATACACTTCGCGGTAAGAGCTTCCCTGCTGCCCGCGCTGTACGGGCGAAACGAAGGCCACCATCGACAGGCTGTGTTTTCCGCCTTCCCATTGCTTTTCGGCCGAAAGTGCCAGTGAAACATTGTTGTAGAATGTTCCGTCAATGTTTCCTTCATGCGAATATCTTCCTCCCACAGAAGCAGTGACAGCCCATCCGTTGTCGTTCACTCCCGTTGAATAGGTGAACATGCCGCGGAGATAATAGTTTCTGTTCGTATAGCTTAGCGTCAGTTTGCCGCCCGGCGTATAGCTTGAGGCGCGCATGTCTATGTTTTCTGCTCCTCCCAACGCCCCAAAAGTAAAGCGCGAAGGCGCGGTGAAGTTGGTTACGTCACCGTTGCGTGTCATGTCGTTCAAAGCGCCGATTGAAGCATAATTGAACACGCCCCGGTTCTGATCGTTGAATTCCACACCGTTGATGTATTTCAGTTCTTTGGTGCTGTTGTATCCTCTGGGCGAGAATCGTCCCGGTGACAGTTGATAAGCGGTGCGGTTCAAGAAAATGTCGTTCGAGAGGATTACTGTAGAGCTGACATCCTGCGAAGCGCTTTCCACATCATCGTCCACCATCTCCGCATCAATGATTCCGATCATTGAGATGTCTTCGTTGGCGTTGAGTTCAGTCACACGGATCGGGTCGAGTTCCGTATCGCCCAGATCATTCACTTCGATGGTCACACTTTTCGGAGTAATCATTACGGAGTTTAAATGGAGCACGTATTTTCCGGGCTGCATGTTCCGGAGAGTAAATCTTCCGTCTGCATCGGTCGTTACCTGAATGTCATGTTCCGTAACGGTCACAATGACTCCCGGAACAGGATCGTTGCTCACTGCTCCGATTACATTACCCTTTACGCTGTATCTGCTTTGTGCAAAGAGCAGGCAGGGCAACAGGAATGCCATGAAGAACAGTAATTTTTGTTTCATAATTCGTTGTTTTTTTATTTTCAATTTCAGTTTGCCAAGCATTGGCCTACATCATCGTTTAATCAAATCTGTTCAGTAATTTTACGAATATTATTATTCCAGATTGCAACTCTGAAAGAGGGTATGTCAAAATGAAAATAATCTTTCATTTTGTCATCCTGAACGCAGTGAAGGATCTCGGAAACATAAACAGATGCACACGAGATTCTTCGCTTCGCTCAGAATGACATTATTTTTTGACAGTCACTTCCGATTCTGATACAGCCTCATTTTTTAGAATGTTATATAGCATCAGAAGCTGCCAAACCCACTGACATCTCCTTTTTCCAATTTTTCCCACTGATTAGGATCGTATGTAGCAGATGGCCCAGTCACTGAAGTCTTTCTGCGAAGTGTTACATCTACACCGAAAACTTCTCCTGTCGTTTCATCGCCTAAACGGTCAATGATCACATCATTTTTATATAACAATATAGGATCGTTACCATTAAAATTCATAACATCATCGCTAAGTTCAACGGCACTTGGAACTTCAAGCGCAGCCTTAGAATGCTTATAAACTATAGTGGTCTTTGGAGCCAAACTTCCCGATAAAACGATTTTCTTCTCTCCACTTGGTTTCAAGTAATCCGAAGATCCTGAATAATTCTTCATAGCCAATGTATAATTGGAAAGGTCTATAGTTTCATCCGTTGGATTATAAAGCTCAAGATACTTGTTAAAACTTGCCCCTTCTGCATATTCAGAAATGAACAAATCACTTTCACTTGGAGTCGGTTCCGGATCCGGATCTGGATCAACTGTTCCGCCGTTGCCATTAGCAACAATCTTCACGTTTTTGACTTCCCATGTAGATGCAGATGTTGACGAACTCTTGTATTGGAAAGCAAGCTTGATCTTTTGACCTGCATACGCTGAAAGATCAACGTTTCCACTCGAAATAAAAGTCCAGCTGTTAGATTCAGGATACGAAACACCACTTAACGGAGTCCAACTGCTTCCATTGTCTACAGATACTGCAACAATGTGGTTGTCACTCATATTCCCTTCTTTGTTGTGATTGATAGCATGCTCAAAGCTTAGTGTAGCTGTCGTTGCAGTTGTCAGGTCAATCTCAGAAGAAACAAGCCATCCTTCAGTTGCGTAATTTGTGTTATTAAGGTATGCACTTGCTTTCATGCAAGAATATCTGTCATCATTGCTCCAAATATAAGTAAGTTCACTTGGCAGATTCTTATTTTCGATGCTGAACGAACCTGGGCCAGTAGCAAACGATTCATCCAAAGCCACGAACTCTTCTCCCGGCTGCGGATCCTCACCATCTCCCATATCTACATTGATATTGCCTCCGGCCTGTTCAGTCCAGTCTTCGATCGTTGCCTTGCCCATTTCAACCGCAGGCTGTCCGTTGGTGTTGGATATAGTTGCTGCATAGATATACTTGGTGCCGGCCTTGAAGCTTTCGTCTGCTTCCGGCGAATCGACAGTCCATGCAAAGTTCTTGCCGTCAGCCAGCGTGAAAGTCAGCGTTGCGCCAGTCAAGTCAGCAGCCGGAATGACAATGGCCTCAGCCGTTCCGGTATTCCCTTCCGTCTGTACGTTCATGTTGAAATCCGCCTTGCTGTCTGTCGCTGTCAATGTTCCGTCATTCAGGTCAAAGTTGGCCGTTGTATTCATTCCGGAAACCTTTATCGCCATTCCATTGATGTCAAGATCGCCTTCCTTCTGAATATTAAGCACAATCTGACTCAGCTTATGCTGGAATCTAAGAACAACCTGCTCGTTGGGCTGAATGCCGGTAGCATTGTTCGAATAAAGCAGGTCAATCTTTTTCGGGTCGCTCTGGTCACTTACATTAACCGTATATATTTTCCCGCTGAGCGAAGCCGTATACGGATAATAAGCGATGAAACTTGACTCACCGCTTGCCGGATACTTCAATACTTGCCCGTCAGCCACCAGAGAGCCGTCTGTTTTTGCCAGATACTTGTAGTTTGAATATTCTTCTTCAGCAGTGGTCATAAAGATGCCGACCTCATCGTTTTCATCCCATGAAGCGCCTGATACTCTTGAAGTCACTCCTTCAATCTGAGAAGTAAAGACGATACCGTCACTTCCCATCCATTCACTGTTGTCATCATTGCTCTTACATCCGGTAAGAACCAAGGCGGAAAACGCGCCCAGATAGAATAAATTACTCAATTTCATAACTCGTTTATTTTAGGGGTTATTCTGTTCGTTGCGTTGCAAAAGTGAAAAGTCTTTCTCACCATAGTTCTGAACTATTCTTATACTGATCATCGATGTTGGGGAAGAAAGTGAAGCCTGTGATTTCTTCCAGTTCATTGACGCTTAAGGCATATTTCTTATAATCTCTGTCAGAATAAGTTTTCTGGTCCATCTTGAATGCAATTGTCTGGTAGCTTCCAGTAGAAGAGATTCTCCGGGCCAATGCCTTGAAATAATATTTGGGTACAGCCACATTGTTTCCGCTATTGTCTCTCGTATAGGTGATGTGTGTATCTGTCTGCGTGGTAGGCATGGCACCCGTCACCACAAAAAGCGTGTCAATACCGCTGCTCCATCCTCTCACCGCTTCTTCCAAATCAGCCCAAATAGTCTGGTTGAATTTCTGCCCGATTTGCGGAGTCATGTTCGTATAATAGAAAGTAGTCGCATTCATCCGATTGCTGCGGACACGGTCGGCACTCGGAAGCTGGTGCCCGCGGTCGAATCCGCTAAATCCTTTCTTCAAATCTGCCTGCAAACTTGAAGAGATTGCAGGATCGAATCCCCAGTCGTCAGTGCGTTTTCCGCTTCCTTCCGTGTAGTAGGAACACAACGGATAGGCCACCCAATAGGCAATCTTCAGTTCCGTGTCGTACAACATGCTGTAGTTGCGCACTTTCTCGTCGTCCGGACCATAATGGGTGATGTATCTGATGTTGCTCTGTGCAAGCTGCGATTCGGTAATTACCGGAGTTTCAAACCAGCGCGTATATTCAGCCTCCGGGTCTGTAACGATTTGACCTCCCGTATTGCTTACCGTCAAGCTGTAGATGTATTTGTTGCCTGCAACCAGTCCGCCTTCGATGCCGGTTTCCACTTCCTTGCTCTTTCCGTTGATTTCCAGACGCAGCTTCAGTTTCCCGCCGATTGTCTGAGGCACAAGCACCGCTTCCGCCTGCGTACAATCATCATTCGTATACATAAGTATATCTTGCGCTTCGCCCTCCGGCTCTGTCTGTTTCTTGTCCTTCAGGCCCACAGAAGCCCGAACCTTCGTCCCCAGCACATAAACCTTCAGTCCCTGAAGCGAACCGTTATCTGCAGAGCGCAGGTTCAGCACCAGTTTTGAGAGCACATGCGTAAACTGCAGGTTATTTCCCGTAGCCTGATTAGTGAGATCGCGCCCGGTCAGATTGTTCGAAACCATCAGGTCAATGGCCTTCTGGCTGCTCTGGTCACTTACATCAACCGAATAAGAAAGTCCATCTGCCAAATCAGCTTTATAGGGATAGCAGGCTACAAAATCCACAACAGTTCCTTCTTCCGGGAAGCGGATGAAATCACCATCCCCCACAAAGTTGCCGTCGCCGGAAGAAGTAATATAAGGTACGTTGCTTTCAATAGGCGTTCCGTCTGCATTGTTCAGCATAAACACTCCGATTCTGTCATTCTTTTCCCACTTTCCATCATACGCTCTCGATGCGGAATTGTTCTCAATGGAAGACGTGAAAGTCACTTTGTCCGTCACGCTGTTGTCCGTCTGCATCCTCTCCGGAGTCCCGTTGTCACAAGCCTGGAGAATTAACAAGGCAAATACGCCTCCCCATACCGTAAGTCTGTTCATAAAGTTAGTTTTGTTTGTATAACGTTTGCAAAATGTTTTTTCGTTTTCTAGCTTCTACCACTATTACGCCGAATTTTCTTTGAAAATTTGCAGTTAATTTATAAAAAGTTTTGCTTATAAGAAAATAAATTGAAAATATTTTTTGAACCATCGCTTTCAATCCCCTTAATTGTTGCATTGATGTGACAATCCGATGAAATATGCACCGCCGTGAAAGACCATAACCGCCCTTTTCAAATTCGATTTTTTCCTTTGGCCTTAATCTGTACCTCGGAAACTATTCAAAACATTTTGTCATCGGTTTAGCGGAATCCGCATTCATTTAGAAACATGCTGTTTTTCCCGGAAGAGAGCGGATCCGGCAATCTGTCCGGCACTCCACTTCGGGCTGGGCGCAAGGCATACTCTTCCTGCCTGGCGGACAAATCCGCCTGCCCTTTAAAAAGTTCATCTCCACGCTGGAGATATGCATCTTTAGGCTAAAGACATGTATCTCCAGGCTGGAGATCTGTATCTCTAACCTGAAGATAAAGAATGCCACAAAGCAAAAGCACCGTTTTTTACAGTGAAGGATGGTTTCCTACAGCCTCACACATGCTGCACCTTCCTGTATTCATTGGGCGTGCATCCCACATTTTTCTTGAAAATGCGGTTAAAATGCTGCGAATAATGAAAGCCCAGCTCATAGGCTATCTGGCTCACGGTCTTGTCCGTACCAACAATCTGCTGTTTTGCCACATCCATAATCTTGTTCTGGATATACTCCTGAGCTGTTTTCCCCGTTTCTTTCTTTATAAGGTCGCCAAAATAGTTCGGCGACAGACAGACTTTATCGGCAAAATACCTCACCGTCGGAAGTCCGTTCCGCTCAGGCATGTTCTCCATGAAATAGGCATCGAGCAAGGCCTCGAACTTGGTCAGCACATCCCTGTTCGCCTCCCTGCGGGTAATGAACTGCCTTTCGTAAAACCTCATGCAATAATCAAGCAGCAGTTCGATATTTCTCGATATCAGCCTTTTGCTGTGCTTGTCGATGGGACGCAGAAGCTCGAGCTTGATTTTATGCAGACAGTCGGTGAATATTTCCTTTTCCGTTTCCGACAAATGAAGGGCTTCCGCCGAAGAATAAGAAAAGAAAGAATACTGCCTGATATTCTCGCCAAGCGACGTGCCTCGGATCAGGTCGGGATGAAACAGCAGCCCCGTCGCCATCGGCTTCATGCCGTCGAGCATTTCCACCTCAGCCACCTGCCCCGGAGCGAAGCTCACCACAGTGCCGTCCTGATAATCATACTTCTGCTTTCCGTAACGGATGTCCCCGCACTTGATATCCTTCAGATAAAGCGCATACACGCCATAATTGATAATAAAATGTGTGGGATACCGGGTAGACTCCTTCAAATCAACCACACTGACAAGCGGATGAAGCGTTTCCAGTCCGAACAGGTCATTGTATTGTTCAACCTTGTCAAGTTTGATTACATCTGCTTCCATAACAATCACTTTTTATTTCCACAAATTTAAAGAATAAATCATGAACCGGAACATCTTGCCTGAAAAAAACGGAATAACGGTTATAATCTCCGTAATATGTACACAACATGCTGCAAAAGCCGTAATTAAGACACCAACTTCCGTAATATATCTACAGGACATACCGGCTAACTTGGCTAACTTTGCAGCCAAACCAACAAGAAAGAGAAAAGATATGACATTGAACGATTTCCTCGCATACGTGAAAACAGGAAAGCCCCTGAATACGGAAGAAATTTTTCTGTTTATGAATGAAATGAGCAACGAAGCAAGAAAGATCACATTCAAGCTGAACACCAGCTACTATACGCCGGATGAAGTGAGAGAAATGCTGGCCGAGCTGTTCGGACAGCCGGTCAATCCTACCCTGCGCGTATTCCCGCCGTTTTACACCGACTTCGGCAAAAACATTCACATCGGGCAGAATGTGTTTATAAACGCCTGCTGCCACTTTCAGGATCATGGAGGAGTGACCATAGGCGACGGCTGCCAGATAGGACACAATGTGGTGTTCGCAACCCTCAATCACGGCACAGCCCCCGAAGACCGCATCTATACTTATCCCGCTCCCATCACTTTGGGGAAGAATGTGTGGATAGGTTCAAACGCAACCATCCTGCAGGGAGTGACCATCGGCGACAATGCCATCGTTGCAGCCGGAGCCGTTGTCACTAAAGATGTTCCGGCAAATGTCATCGTTGGAGGCGTTCCCGCCAGATTCATCAAGTCAATCTGACAGTAAAAAACAGAAGCTGTGTCAAAATGAAAACCTGCTTTCATTTTGACACAGCGTGCCCACTACAAAGCGATCGTTTCGGAATACACATTGCCGAACTCGTCTACCGCTTCCACCTTTATCTCTTTAGCCGCCTCAGAAGGAAGAGCCGAAAAATAATGATTGGTCCTTGCCGGAGTATAATCGGCCACGGCTCTGCGTCCGTCCAAATGCTCCAGATAATCAGGGTCGAACGAATAGAACTGCGACATATCTCCTTTCAGCACTCCGTCTTCATACCAACGCACTCTCCAATTGGAATTCCAGTTCCACACCTTGGCCACCACTGCATCCGGCCGGTCCATAACCCGCCCTTTTGCATACAGCTTGAGCTGACAGCTTCGGTCTTTTCCCGTCGACTTATAATAAGAGGACACTTGCGCTCCGTTTCCTTCAAACACCTGGTAGCCGTTGGGAGTGCCGTCGCTGCATACATCACAGCTCCACCACGTGCCGCATACGGCTCCTAAGTTATGCTCCATAATCCCTGCACCAATATCCGTAGTTGAATTGCGGTGAAAATGTCCGGAAACGACCGTCGCATGAAACTTGTTCATCAGCATACGCTTCAGCTTTTCTCCTCCTTCGATCAGCGGAGCCTCGGGAGAAGGTTTCAGCGGAGCATGCATCGCAACAACAACCTGCTTGTCCTGCTGCAGCACACACCCCAGCAAAAGCTCCAGCCACTTCATCTGATCTTCCAGTTCAAGCGTAGTCTTGTAGCGCTTGTTGCCGAAATATTTCATATTGTTCAATACAATGTAATACACGTCCCCCAATTGAAAAGCGTAATACAAGGGGCCGAAATTCTCTTTATAAATATGGGCAAAGTCAGCGTCCGGCGACGGCGTCATGTACTTGTCAAAATCATGATTGCCTATAACCGGATACACCGGAATCCCCAGCTTGCGGACAAAATCCTTATATGCGTCATTCTGCACATAATTGTCCCAGGAGATGTCACCCAAAAGAATGCCCGCTTTCTGCACGCCGCCGTACTGCTGCAATGTAGCCTGAACATCCGGAAGAGTTTCCGCCATCAGACGCTTCACATCCGATTCGGTATCAAGCTGGGTATCTGCCATCGTAATCATGGCAAAGCGGTCGGGATCTCCTTCCATCTTTTGAAGATTAAAGTCATAATTCTTTTTGGACGGATCCACCCGCTGATAAAACTGGGGCACTCCTGTGCTGAAATCAGCCACGTATCCTTTGGGAGTCAGCAAATAAACAAACTCCGCCTTCTCGTTCAAATCAATCTGATAGTTCCCTTTCGAATCTGTCACGACAAACGCGAATCCGTCTGTCACAAGCACTTCTCCAAGGCCTCTATCCCCCGACTTAACCGTTCCTTTCACCATTGCGGCACCGGCCGAAGCAGCCCAAAGGCAGGCCAGCGCCATTGTAAAAACCGTTCTATGCATTTTCATCGTTCTCATTATTTTTCCCACCACAATTTACTGTTTATATCATCTGTTCCTCCTTGCCTGTCAACAGCCTCCTGGTAATTATTCATGTTCAAGGCTTGCTCGTCTTCCGGATAATAGAAACGCGAAGGAATCTCACCGGCAGCCGTCGGATTGCGGTTGTCAAGCACAGGAGTCTGCTCAGGCAGTCCTGTACGCAGAAAATCAAACCAGGCTTCATAACCGACAAAGAACATGCACATCCACTTCTGCAGCATGATTTGCCTGACAGCCTCGTCTGCATCAGCATCACTGTAGGCCACCCCGGGCTGAGCGAGGTAACTTGCCGGCATTTCAACCCCATAATATTCCATCGACAGCCTGATGCCGTCTTCGTAAGCCTGGCGCGCATCTCCGGCAACATAGCCTCTGGCTATGGCCTCAGCCTCCAGGAACTTGACCTCCGAACAGTTCATCAGCACGGCATCACATGCGTCGGGAGCGTCACGGTAATAGCTTCCCAACATAGACACATCCGCCTGTGAATATCCGATTTCCGTAAGCGTAGTCGAAGAGCATCCCGATTCAACTCCCGCATAAACCGGAGATGACGTTGAAGCGGAATTCGTAGAAGGGGCAAACCATACCGGAACGCGCGGATCCTGATAATTGTCCCACATTGCCTGGATTTCCTTGCTCATCCGCGTGTATTCAAAATTGCCGGCACGCATGTCGTAAATAGGACACATGTTAGGATTTCCCGACAAGAACGGCAGAAGCATATTGTCGTCGTTCGACTCCATCAACGGCAACGCCATAACGGAAGCGATTTCAGACCTGATATTCATTGTGCAGTCGCCGATCCGGTTGCTGATACGCATCAGATAACGCAGCCGCAATGAGTTTCCGAACTTGCGCCACTTGTCGCGGTCGCCTTCATAGACCAGATCAGACGGAAGCACGTCCGTATTCCCGGCCAGCAGTTCGTCCGCCTCTTTCAGAAGGCTGATGATTCCGCCTTCTGCCGTATAGATGTCTTCCTGCGTATCATAGGCCGGAGTAATATTCTCGCTTCCCTGGGTAGCCTCAAAGTAAGGCACATCTCCCCACATGTCCGTCAGTTGAGAAGCCACAAAGGCTTTCAGTATGTATCCAATCGCCACGCAAGAAGGGCGGCCGGTTTCTTCGGAAAGCCGGATCATTTCACTGATATTGTTCAACTGAAGATAATAGTCTGACCATGTGCTTTCATTCGTACCAAACGCATACTGGTCCGTTTCGTTGTAGTTCGTGCGCGAAACATAATGCGCCAGCCCGGCTCCGTCGCCATAATTGAACTGCCTCTGAGTCAGCGTGTGCAGCAAAGGTGTCAGCAACAGGTCCGGAGTGACACTCGTCGGATTGTTCGGATCCGTATTTATCGAACCGAAATCAGAGGTACATGCTGTCGCACAGAAGACAGCCAACGAAACAAATCCTATCTTTATCTTATTTTTCATATATGCAACCTAACAATTAAAATACAACATTCACATTAAAACCGATGCTTCTGGTAGAGGGATAAGCCATCTCTTCCACTCCGGGCGTAGACGAGCTGCCCTCGTAAGTAATAGACTCCGGATCTACATAGTCCTGGTCTTTTGTCCACATAAACAGATTACGGGCAACCACAGCCAGCCCCAGGCTCTTTATCGGAGTATGCACGAACCATTTTGACGGGAAGCTGTATGCAAGCTTCACTTCACGCAGCTTCACATAAGTCGCACTGAAAGTAGACTGGGTTTCGTGGTAACGCCGGTACAAGTTTCTGTAATAATCACGAGGGCTTACCGGAGTCGTATTCTTGACATAAGCATTCTGCGCTTCATCCCACACAACTCCGTCAATCACCATGCCGGCATCGTTGCGGTATTCTGTTCTGTCAAGCACACCAGACTCCATGCCCATGCCAAATGATCTGGCAACGAACACACCTCCCTGATGCCAGTCGATCAGAAAGTCGAAAGTAAAGCCTTTATAGGAGAACTTGTTATAAAATCCCATAATGAAATCCGGATTATAATTGCCCAGTTTCACAAGCGTCTGGTCTGCCACCGGCAACCCGGTAGCGTCTACAATCAGCTTGCCGTCGTCGGTATGCCTCAATCCTGTACCATACAGATTGCCCATAGGCTCGCCTTCTTTTGCTATCGCATACACGCGCGCATCTTCATCCGAGTAAATGGCTGCCCAAGAATATACATACTGGTCATATTCATCGCTGATTTCCTCCACACGGCTCTTGTTCATGGAGAAATTGATGGTTCCGTCCCATTGGAAGCCGGTCTGCGTCTTTACCGGCGTATACGACAAGGTAGCCTCAAATCCGTAGTTACGGATTTCACCCGCATTAATGTAGCGCGTATCGTATCCGGAAGTAGCAGATATAGGTATCTGCACAATCTGATTGGTGTTCAACGTATTATAATAAGTCAAGTCAAGACCCAACCGGTTATCGAACATGCGGAAGTCCGTCCCTATTTCATAAGAGTGCATACGCTCGGGCTTCAGATCCGTGTTAGACAGCGTTGAAGGCATTGTGACCCCCGACTGAGAACCGTACTTGCTGCTGTATGAATAAGTATTTTCCAGACGGTAAGGCTCTGTATCACTTCCCACCTCTGCATATCCGCCTCTGACCGACCAGTATGTAATCTTTTTGGGAAGCCTCCAGATATCGCTCAGCACGGCACTGGCAGATATGGAAGGATAAAAATAAGAATTATGTCCCGCACCGTCCGACCGGGTCAGCGCACTGGACCAGTCGTTACGTGCCGTCACATTCAAGAACAGATAATCACGATAAGACAACTGCCCCGTAAACAGCACGCTGTTTATTCGCTTCTTGCTGTCCCGCTGTATCACCGCAACATTTGAAGCGGCATTGCCCAAGTTATATACCCCCGGAATGGAAAGCCCGTCGGCAAAGCTATAGTCATATGAGTTCTTCTGAACCATTGAGTTCACTCCCGCGGTCAGATCCGTACGCCATACCTCCTTGAACCTTTTGTTCCACTGCAACAGGATATCCGTATTCCATTCTGAGAAGAATACATTTTCACGCTTGTACGCTCCGGTCGGAAAACTCTTGCTGCTATAGGCACGCTTGCTCTGGCGCAGATCGTAAAAGAAATCGATTCCCGTACGTGCCGTCAGCTTCAGGTTCGGAAGGAAATCATAAGCAAGCATCACATTGCCGAACATGCGGTTTTTGTCATACCCGTTCGTGTTTTCATACATCGTGAAAAAAGGATTGTCGTTCCATCCCGAGTTAAAGTGGAACTGCTGCCTTCCCTCATAACCGCGCTGCCAGTACTCGCGCAGGCTATTGATATCAACCTGCCGGCCGAACCATGTGAATGTATACATCGGATTCTCCGGGCCGTATCCCAGGCTCGGACGGTTGGTGCTGGCTGCATTCATGTAAGAAGCGCTTGCTTTCACCGAAAACTTTTCTGTAAATTTATAGCCCGTATTTATACTTACCGTATTCCGCCGCAGATCTACATTCGGAATTACGCCCATACTGTACAGATTGGTATAGGAAACACGTATGTCGCCCTTGTCATTGCTTGCGCTCAGCGCGATATTGTTGTTCAGCGTGACACCTGTTTCAAAAAAGTCCCTTACATTATCCGGATGAGGAACCAGCGGAGTAGGCTGGATAGACGCGCCGTTACGCCCCAAGACATCACCGCCACGATAAACCGTACCGTCAGCACCGACAGAAGGAGAGTCAAACTGTGCCACAAGACTTCCGTCAAGAGGACGTCCCCAGCTCTGATCCTGATGATCTTGAGTGCCATGGCCGTTATTGCCGTCCCAGTATTCAAACTCTCCATCAAGTCCCTGACTGTAACTGTTCTGATACTTTGGCAGACGGGAAACCATCTCAAAAGTAGTGGTCGAATTGACGGCTATCTGGAACTTGTTCTTCGTCTTTCCGGATTTGGTCGTTATCAGCACCACTCCATTGGCGGCACGCGAACCATACAGAGCGGCGGCATTGGCTCCTTTCAACACGGATATGCTTTCAATATCGTCAGCATTCAGTTCGCCGGCACCGTTTCCATAATCAATCTCCTGCGGCGTACCGGCAAGATTGGAGTATATATTGTTATTGACAGGAACTCCATCAACGACATACAGAGGCTGGTTATTGTTTGACAAAGAAGATTCGCCACGAATAACAACCCTCGTAGAAGAACCCGCACCGGAGCTGCCGGCTATCATCTGCACACCGGCAACCTTTCCCGCCAGCTTGTTCAGCACGTTCGCGTCATTGCCTACATTCATCTCATTCCCGTCAACAACCTGCTGGGCATATCCCAGCGATTTCTTTTCTCGCTTGATTCCTAATGCCGTAACCACCACTTCATCCAAAGCCTGCACATCTTCCGTCAGTGTCACCGCAATAAATCCCTTATCCTTGACCGGTATCTCCTGTGTATCATAACCTACAAAAGATACGATTAAAGAAGCTGATGCTGGATCGGATACAGACAATGAAAAGTTACCGTCCATATCCGCAACAGTTCCATTAGAAGTGTTCTTCTGCAAAATCGTTACTCCGGGAAGTCCGACACCGCTGCTGTCCAGCACCTTTCCGGTAATAACCCTGTCCTCATCGGCATAAGCTGCAGAACAACATGCGCCCAGCAACAATGCCGCCACAACTTTCTTACCCGACAAACTCTTTTTCCTGAAAAAATTGTTTTTCTCCATTAATAACCTCTTTTGATTAATTTTACGCAAAGAAAGAGGTCTGCTGTTACATCCTTATCAACAGAGCAAGACAATGCAATTAAGAGTGGGATACAAAATATTTACAAATATTTCTTTCCAATTACAAACGGCTGTCCCTCCCATACAATAAAAAACAGACTGCTGCCGACAAAAGAGAAAATGCCTGCAACAGTCTGCGCCAATAAAAAAACTCTCACCGCCAGACGGCTCAAAACGCAGCAATAAACTGCCAGATGAAATAGCCGCAAAGCATAAGTTTCACGATTGTGCCGAAAAGAAAACCAAGCAACGAACCTAAGCCCGACTTCAACGCATACTTCAAATCCTTGTCACCCAACAGTTCGCCGGCCACCGCTCCAAGAAAAGGTCCCAAGACAATTCCCCAAGGCGAGAAAAACAAACCGACTACTGTTCCTATCACACATCCCCAGCTTCCCCATTTCGTTCCGCCGGCATATTTGCTGCCCAGCATCGGTATCACGTAATCAAGCACCTGGACCAGCACAACCAATACCGCCCAGACAATCAGTTGAGTGGGCGTAAACTGGATACGGCCGGTAAGATGGAACAGTATCATTCCTACATACGCAATCGGCGGTCCGGGAAGAACCGGAAGCACAGTTCCCAAAATTGCGGTTATCAAACAGATAACGCCCAATATGATCAGAAGAATATCCATAACATCAGTCCCTGTCAATGTGTTTTCCTTCTTTCCTCACCTGCTTCGGGCTGCCCGCATAGCTGATATCTCCGCTCCCTCTATTCACAGCATCCAGACTTTCGGACGCATGGCAACTGATGTCGCCGGAGCCGTTGTTTTCCGCTGTCACATCCACAGCTCTCAGATTTTCCGCATCAATGTCGCCCGAAGCATTGTTCATAAGCCGCACGGTCCGGCAACGGCCTTCTACCTCACAGTCGCCCGAAGCATTCACTTCCAGATTGGCCCGCGTACAATCCAGCCTTTTAATATTAAGATCCCCACTGGCATTGACCATACCATCCGCCCTATCGCATTTTACGCTTTGAATCTGAATGTCACCGCTGGCATTCACTTCCGCCTTCAGTGACTGGCAGACAACGGACGACAGATCAATGTCGCCGCTGGCATTCACATGCAATATGACAGCCCGGTTCGTATGCAGTCCGCCCGGAATGCTGATATCTCCCGAAGCGTTCGTTTCAAAAACCGTAGCAGAAGGAGCATAGACTTTCACCTTGCAGCGGTTTTCACCCCGAAAGGAAACAGAACGCTTGTATCCTACCGTCAATGTGCCGCCAGATTCTTCGACCAGCACCTCGGGCAGGACATTATCAGAGGCAAAGATTTCCGCATAAGGCTTTCCCTTTGTCTGGTAATACTCCACATCAACGGACGAAACAAGCATAATGGTTTTCACATCACCAAGATGTCTTTTTTCTGTCACATAACTGCGGCTCGGATATATCACTTTAACCGAAGCCGTACAACCGACGGTGCAGAACAGCCCGCCCGCCAGCAAAAACAAGAACCAACGTTTCATTTTTCTATAGTATTTCATAAAACATCAATAATCGGCTGACGCTTAACCATATCCAAAGGCACAGCCTTATACCCGACCTTCGAGAAATCAATTCCTTTCAGGTCAATGCGGCGTATGGCACTGTTATGCATGGTACGGAAATAGATGACACGATGAGTCACATCCGTAGCAGATGTCCATTGAGTGGCACTCGGAATATCGGCCGCCACTTCTCCAGCGGCTGTTTCTATACCGACAGGGATGTCAAAATTATTCAATATCTGAAAGCACTGCAAGACAGCGTCTTCACCGGTTTTCTGCAACGGAGCTGTCGACTGGTAAAATGCTGCACGGACAAAACGTGACGGAGGCGTCACATCACCCGGAATTCCGAGAAATCCGCTTCCGGCACCGAATGACTTCAGGCTCAAGTTTCCCAGACGTTGAGCCGGAGCCGTGCCCGGAAAAAGGTTGACATAATTATTGAGATTGGTCAGCTGCCACTCAAAATCCGGCGAATTGGTCAGCACGCCAAGCTTGTTCTCATAAAAACGGCACTTGCCGTCAACAATTTCCAATACCAGTTGCCTTCCGGATGGCTCGGCAAAGCGCCAGTGTACGGTAGAAGCACGCGGATCAATGGCAACCACACGGACATCACCGACAGCCTTTTTCACTTCGTCCACGGTAGCACACGTGGCCAATATATAAGAAACAAGTTGAAGATCCGCAACGCTTTCCGCCTTCTCAGACTCATCGTATGCTACATATCCGCCGTAACCGGGGAAATAGAACAGCCCGGCCGAAAGTCCCGCTTCGTTCAGTCCTTCCGCCACAAACTCCTTTTGCTCTACAGCAAGTCCCACATAGCCGTAACGGGCTGAAAACTTCTTTCCGCCTGCCACACCTCCGGGGATATATGACTGCTGCACATATCCGCGCGGAACGATCACATACTGACTGTTCAAGTCGCTTCCTCCCCATTCAATGGTGCGGGCTACCACACGGCTGCTGTCAGATGCCGCAAGCGAAATGCCTGTACAGGCTGCAATGTTGCCGGCCGGCAAAAATACAGCCAACGCGCCGAGCATTCCCAAAATCATTTTCTTTTTCATATGCTATATAATATAATGTATGCTGATAACATGCCATTCGCTATCTGTTCCGAATATACATAATAAAAATGACTTTGACCAGAAAAAGTTCATTAAACAGCAAAATCACCTGCGTCCTTGTCTGTACTGGTTCGGAGTCTTCCCGGTCATGCGCCGGAAGAACTTGCAGAAAAACGAAGGGTTCGGAAAATACAATTCATCAGCAATCTGATACACCAGCTTATCCGTATGGCAAAGCATCAGTTTCGCCTCAAGCAACACCGCATCATTCACCCAATCCATCACCGTGCGCCCGCTGGTTTCACGGATCAGCGTACACAAATAACGGGGAGTGACATACAGTTTTCCTGCATAAAACGACACATTCCTTTCACTCACGGCATAACGGTTGACCAGACTGATAAAACGGGCGAACAGCTGCTCCTGCCGGGTAGTCCGCTTCACTTCTTTCTGCCCCTTTCCCTGGAAACACTCAATCTGACGGAACAGAACAGAAATCAAGGCCTGCATCGTTTCACGGGACAAAGGCTCATCATGCAGCACATCCCACATCAACTGGAATATGCTTTCCAGACGATGCTCCGACTTTGCATCAAGGGCAAGCTGCAGGTTCACCCTCCCTTGGATATAGGCTGAAAGCAGGTTCTCTTTCTGCCAGCCTTCCATGAAACCGGAAGAAAAGGCAAGCATCGTCAAATCACAATCGGGAGAATATTCCACAAACTCTATCACTGCTCCAGGCGAAACGACCCGCAACTGATGGGCGTCAAGCCTTGCCTCTATCAGATTCATGCGTACACGCACATAACCCGAACGCATATACACAATGCGTCCTTCGGTCAGCCTGTAAGGCTGTTCGGGAACAAAAATCTTTTCAGTGATATCAGACATGCCTTTCACAGAAAGGACCAATCCAAAGTCCGAGGAAATGTAACGCTCCACATTATAAGGAATCATCTGCAGCTCTATCACTTGTTGAAGCCCTAAGTCACGCAATTCTTTCCTTCTCATATTTTCCATACTTATTGCATGCAAAGACAATAATCTGCCTTGCTTATTAAGGGATTTATTCGTAAATTCGGACAATCGGAACATACAGAGCAAATTCTAGGACCTTTGCATAACTCCGGAAACACTACCTTTGCATTAAACAAAAGAATGAAAGCTATGAAACGATTTCTCACACTGCTGTTTTGCCTTCAGGGACTGACACATGCGTTTGCCCAACTGACTCTGGAACAATGCCGGCAGGACGCACAAGCCAATTATCCGCTGGTCCGCCAGTACAGACTGATCGAAATGTCGGAAGAATACAGCCTTTCAAATGCCGCCAAAGGAAACCTTCCGCAGATTTCACTCGGAGGAAAAGCTACATATCAGAGTGATGCGACTACCTTGCCGTTCGAGGTGCCAGACATTGACTTCCACGGAGTGTCGAAAGACCAGTATCAGGTAACGGTGGAAATAAGCCAGAACATTTGGGACGGAGGAGAAATAAAAAACAGAAAGAAACAGACTGAAGCCGCCACCGATGAAGCATTAAAGCAAACGGACGTAAGCATGTATGCACTCAACGAAAGGGTAAACCAAGTGTTCTTCGGCATTCTGCTGATCGACGAACAGCTCAAGCAAAACCGTTTGCTGAGCGACGACCTTGAACGGAACTTGCGCAATGTAACCGCCTACAGGGACAACGGGATAGCGAACGATGCAGACATCGATGCCGTAAAGGTGGAAATCCTGCA
The DNA here is from genome assembly GCA_019550975.1 of Bacteroidales bacterium SW299. Lineage (GTDB taxonomy): Bacteria > Bacteroidota > Bacteroidia > Bacteroidales > Bacteroidaceae > Phocaeicola > Phocaeicola excrementipullorum. The sequence goes on from SDWH01000012.1 coordinate 74,949, forward strand.
AACAGACCAACAGCGCATCAAGCTGAACAACAGCCGGAAGGCGTATCTGCAAATGCTGGCTATGCTTACAGGAAAAGAATTAGGAAACGACACGCAACTGGCTGTGCCCGAAACGCCGGAACTGAATGCCGGCGAACTGATCAATCGTCCCGAACTGGCTTTATATGCAGCACAAGGACATACGATTGATGTAGAACGGCAGCGGCTGCGCACCGGATTCATGCCTAAGTTCAGCCTGTTCGCCCAAGGAGGATACGGCAATCCCGGACTGAACATGCTGGAAGACAAATTCTCGCCTTATTATATTGTAGGTGCCCGCATGAACTGGAACTTCGGAAGTCTTTATACACTGAAGGACGACAAACGCAAACTGGAAACACGCAGAAAACAAATCGCAAACGACCGTGAACTGTTTCTCTTCAACACCCGGCTGAAACTGACCGAGGAGAAAGGGAACATAGCCACACTGCAACGCCAGATGGAAAGCGACGAAGAAATCGTGAAGCTGCGCACCAATATCCGCAAGGCTTCCGAAGCGAAAGTGGCCAACGGCACAATGTCCGTTACCGACATGCTCCGTGAACTGACGCGCGAGAGCCTGGCGAAGCAAGATCTGGCAGTCCGCAAAATCGAACTGCTGAAAGCGCAATACGAGCTCAAGCATCTGACAAACTGACAAACCAACCTTTTTTGAAAAAGAACCATACCTAAATATTGAACTGTTATGAAACGCATCCAGCTATTTTTTCTGGCAAGCATGTTGGCAGCAACCGCCTGCCAGTCTGACCAAGATTACGACGCGACCGGTACGTTTGAGGCAACCGAAATCATCGTATCAGCAGAAAACAACGGAAAACTCTTCTTCCTCAATGCGGAAGAAGGGCGCATACTGAAACAGGGAGAAGAAGTGGGAGTTATTGATACCGTGCAGCTTCATCTGAAAAAACTGCAACTGACAGCCAGCCGGAAATCGGTGGACAGCCAACGGCCCGACATACGCAAGCAGATAGCTGCCACCAAAGAACAGATCGCTACAGCCGAACGCGAAAGACTAAGAGTGAAAAAGCTGCTGGAAGCAAACGCGGCAAACCGCAAACAGCTGGACGACTGGGATTCCCAACTGGCTGTGCTGAACAGGCAGTTGGAAGCCCAACTGTCCACGCTGCACAACAGCACGGCGAGCCTGAACGAACAAAGCTCTTCCGTAGCCATACAAGTGGCGCAAATCGAGGACCAGCTCAAGAAATGCCACATCCTGTCACCGATTGACGGTACGATACTCGCCAAATACGCCGAACCGGGCGAACTGGCATCAGTCGGGAAACCGCTGTTTAAGATAGCCGACATGCAGCATGTGTTTTTACGCGCATACGTCACTTCCACCCAGCTTGAAAAAATAAAAATTGGAGCAAAAGCAAAGGTCTTTGCCGATTTCGGCGACAAGCAGCGAAAAGAATACGAAGGCACGGTTTCATGGATTGCCGACGAAGCGGAGTTTACCCCCAAAACCATTCTGACTGACGATGAAAGGGCAAACCAGGTGTATGCCGTGAAAATCGCGGTAAGAAACGACGGCGTCATCAAACTGGGAATGTACGGAGAAGTAAAGTTTTAACGGCATGGACAGTCCTTTCATCCTCGAAACAAGCCACCTGTATAAAAGCTACGGCAATACAGCAGCCCTGACCGACGTTTCACTCAGCGTGCGGAAAGGAGAGATTTTCGGCCTCATCGGTCCGGACGGGTCAGGCAAGACCACCCTGTTCCGGATACTGACCACCCTGATAAAGGCAGACAAAGGGAAAGCTGCTGTGAACGGATTCGACATAACGGACAATTACAAGCAGATACGCAGAAGTGTCGGCTATATGCCCGGACGTTTCTCTCTGTATCAAGACCTCACCGTAGAAGAAAACCTGAACTTCTTCGCCACGGTATTTCAGACAACCGTTGAAGAGAACTACGGGCAAATCCGGGAGATTTATGAGCAGATAGCTCCATTTCGCGACCGCCGTGCCGGTGCCTTATCGGGAGGTATGAAGCAGAAGCTGGCTCTCTGCTGCGCATTGGTGCACAACCCGGAGATTCTGTTCCTTGATGAACCTACAACCGGCGTGGACCCGGTTTCAAGAAAAGAATTCTGGCAGATGCTCAAACGTCTGAAACAACGGGGAGTGACCATCGTGGTATCCACGCCGTTCATGGACGAGGCCCGGCAGTGCGACCGGATTGCCTTTATCCGCGAAGGAAGCATACAGGGAACCGACGCGCCGGAAATCATTCTCGAACGTTTCAAAGAAATACTCTGTCCGCCCGGACTCTCAAGAAAACAAGATCCGGAAGGCAGGCCGGCCGTTATCCGCGTGGAAAAACTGGTGAAAAGGTTCGGCAATTTTACAGCCGTAGACCATATTTCGTTTGAGGTGAAGCAAGGAGAAATATTCGGCTTCTTAGGAGCCAACGGTGCCGGAAAGACAACAGCCATGCGCATTCTTTGCGGGCTGAGCGTCCCGACCGAAGGCAGAGCCGAAGTGCTGGGCTATGATGTCGGCACGCAAAGCGAAGAGGTCAAGAAGCACATCGGATATATGAGCCAGAAATTTTCTCTCTACGAAGATTTGACCGTAGAAGAAAACCTCCGTCTGTTCGGAGGCATTTATGGCATACCGGACAAAGAAATCAGAAAACGGGCGGATGAAACGCTCCAGCGCATCGGACTGGACGAAAGCCGGAAAGCGCTGGTGAAAGATCTCCCGCTGGGGTGGAAACAGAGGCTTGCCTTTTCCGTAGCGATATTCCACCGCCCGCAGCTCGTTTTTCTTGACGAACCGACTGGAGGAGTAGACCCTGCCACACGCCGGCAGTTCTGGGAACTGATCTATCAGGCAGCCGATCAGGGCATCACGATTTTCGTCACGACACACTACATGGACGAAGCCGAATATTGCGGAAGGATTTCCATGATGGTAGACGGACAAATCAAGGCGCTTGACACTCCCCAAGCCTTACAAGCCCGTTTCCAGGCAAGCAACATGGACGAAGTGTTTCAAAAACTGGCAAGAAAACAGAAATAAACAGCAAAAACACGAAAGATGAAACAGTTTCTCGCTTTTGTCATAAAGGAATTCCACCACATCCTGCGCGACCGCCGCACGATGCTGATTCTCATAGGGATGCCCATCGTACAGATCATACTGTTCGGATTTGCCATCTCTACCGAAGTAAAAAACGTGAAGACGGCAGTGCTGGCTCCTTCCGTCGACTCAGACACCCGGCGCATCATCGACCACCTGGACGCAAGCGAATATTTTGAGGTGCGCTACAGAGTCTATTCAATGAAGGAAGTCGAAGAGCTGTTCCTGCGCAACCGGATAGACCTTGCGGTCATTTTCCCGAGCGACATGAACCGGATGCGCTTTGACTCCGAATCAATCCAGCTGATAGCCGACGCGACAGACCCTAACCAGGCGATAACCCGAAGTTCATATGCGCAAGGAGTCATCGCATCGGCCCAGTCTGTCATCCGGCAGTCCGGCGGCCTGAAGCTGTCAACCAAACTGCTGTATAACCCTCAGATAAAGAGCGCATACAATTTTGTGCCCGGAGTGATGGGACTTATTCTGATGCTGATATGCGCCATGATGACTTCCATCTCGATTGTACGGGAAAAGGAAACCGGCACGATGGAAGTGCTGCTGGTATCTCCGATGAATCCGCTGTTTGTCATCCTCTCGAAAGCTGTACCCTACTTTGTGCTGTCGGTCGTGAATCTGACCACCATCCTGCTGCTTTCAGTCTTCGTGCTGCATGTGCCTGTCGCAGGAAACCTGGGAGCGTTATTGGGCGTATCGCTGCTCTTCATCTTCGTGTCCCTGGCTTTGGGACTGCTCATCTCCTGCATCGTGCGGACTCAAGTAGCGGCCATGCTTCTGTCGGGCATGGTCATGATGATTCCCACCATCGTGCTGTCCGGCATCATCTTCCCGATAGAAAGCATGCCAGCCATACTGCAAGCCATTTCCTGCCTGATTCCGGCACGATGGTATGTTGACATTGTACGGAAGCTCATGATCGAAGGAGTACCGTTCGGCTACGTCTGGCAAGAAACCTGCATACTTCTGGCCATGGGCATCGCGCTGACAGTTCTCACCGCACGCAAATTCAACAACCGCCTGGACTAAAAGAAAGGAGAACGACTATGATGTTACGCTATCTGATAGAAAAAGAATTCCGCCAACTGAAACGCAACAGCTTTCTGCCGAAACTGATTCTGGTATTCCCGTGCATGATCATGCTGGTTCTTCCATGGGCCGCTACGCTCGAAATAGAAGATTTGCGCATCGCCTTGATCGACCACGACCGCAGTACGACATCCGAACGGCTGACGCACCGGATTGAAGCGTCACGCTACTTTGTTCTGACTGGTTTTCCTTCCACTTACAGGGAAGGCATAGAACTGATAGAGAAAGACAAGGCAGACATACTTCTCGAAATCCCGCGCGACTTTGAGAAAGACATCATAAACGGCCGCAACGCCTCTGCACTGATTGCAGTGAATGCTGTAAACGGAACCAAAGGCGGACTGGGAAATGTCTATCTCACCCAGATTCTGCAGTCGCAGCCATCCCAAAGTTCCGTGCGCTACCTTTTCAACCCCCACCTGGAATACAAAGTGTTTATGGTTCCGGCAATGATGACGATGGTGCTTGTCCTGCTGTGCGGGTTTCTTCCGGCACTAAACGTTGTGGGCGAAAAAGAAGCAGGAACAATCGAACAGATCAACGTCACCCCCGTCAGCCGCTTCACCTTTATTCTGGCAAAGCTCCTGCCCTACTGGCTGATCGGGTTCATCGTCCTGAGCCTGTGCATGGCGCTGGCGTGGGCGGTTTACGGCCTGACACCGGCAGGCAACCTGCTGAACATCTATCTCGCCGCTCTGGTGTTCATCTTTGTGGTTTCGGGGCTGGGGCTCGTCATATCCAACTATTCCGCCACCATGCAGCAGGCCATGTTCGTTATGTGGTTCTGCATGCTGATCTTCATTCTGATGAGCGGCCTTTTCACCCCCATCAGCAGTATGCCTGAATGGGCACAGGTCATCACATACGCCAATCCGCTGCGCCATTTCATGGAAGTCATGCGCATGGTTTATCTGAAAGGAAGCGGTCTGACGGACATCCTGCCCCAACTCGGCATACTCTTCGCATTTGCCGTAACTTTTTACGGGTGGGCTATTATAAGCTACAAGAAACAGCAATGAGCACGCAACATCACTCTCCTTTCGTGACTACAATCCGGAGCGGCCGCGGCCAAGGCTCCGGATTTTTTTCGCTTCCGCCCATCTGTTTTCCCGTCCGGCCCGCCATTTTTTTCACGAATCCGGGATACATTCTACGTTCCACGTTGTGGAATGCATGTTCCACACTGTGGAATATACGTTCCAAAACGTGGAATGCACATTCCAGACTTTGAAAACATAAAACATGCGGCCACACACGCGATTTGGCTTGAGGGAGAAAGCAGAATCCGAATAAAAGCTCCCGAATCCGACCGACGCATTTTTTTATCAAACAGCAGTCAAAAACATTCCGCAATTCACGAATATTTCCTACATTTGGGCAGACTTAATTATACGACAATGAAATACCTGCATTCTGCCATCCAGCTCATTGCTATCGCTATTGCCATAGCATTCACTTCATGCTCCGAAGACGACGTAAAACCCGGATTTTCTTTCAGCATCACGGAAGATATCGTATTGGCATCGGAAGCCGGCTCCCTGTCCACAATCAGCTTTACCAGCGAACTCAACTGGCAAGCCGAGGTTTCAGCCGACTGGCTGACCATTTCGGCGACAGAGGGTACCGCCGGAACAAACGCGATCACCATCATGGCCCTCACGGAAAACGACTCGGATGAAAGCCGCATTGCTTCACTGATACTGACTTCGGAAGGACTCAGCCGGACAATTACCATCAGGCAGGAAACTTCCGACTACGTGCACTTGACGCAAAACGTATATCAGATAGACTCGGAAGGGGGCGAACTGAACATCGAATTCTCCACGTCCATCAGTGCCGACAAACTGATGATTATCGGCAACAGTTCATGGATCAACCAAGATTCCGATTCACGCGCGCTCACCCAATACACATTGACATTGAATGTCGACCCGAACCCGGCAGTGCAGAGCCGCGTCTGCTCATTATACTTTGTAAAAGAAGAAAGCAGGCAGCAGATAATCCTGGCCACAGTCACTATCATCCAGGAAGGAAGCACCGGAAGCGAGTCAACCGACTATTCTGAAGACGGAAAGGTAAAGACGCTGCAGTCGGCAACAATAGGGAACGGGATTCCTATCGTGCTGATGGGCGACGGCTTCATTGATGCGGAGATAAGCAACGGGACTTACGACCAGACCATGGAAAAGGCCTATGAAAATCTTTTCACGGAAGAACCTTTCACATCGCTGAAAGACTATTTTGACGTGTATACGGTAACCGCCGTATCAAAAAACAATATCTTCGGGAGCGGCTATGAAACAGCTTTCGGATGCAGCCTGGAAGGGGGCGGGAGCACGCTCATCACAGGCGAAAGCTTTGCAGTCATCAGCTATACGCACTGTGTCAAGGACATCGATTATGACAAGGTTCTCGCTGTAGTCATTCTGAACACAAACCAATATGCCGGAACTACCTATTACGGCTTCACCAACCCTGATATGACGGATTTCGCCATCGCTTACTGCCCGGTGATAGACAGCCTTGAAAGCGAGCATTTCAGAGAAGTGCTTGTTCATGAAGCCGTAGGGCACGGATTCGCAAAACTCGAAGATGAATACGCTTACAGCAATTCGATCCCGAAGGCAGAAAAAGAACAGATCCAGAACCTCCAGTCGCAATACGGATGGGCGCAGAATGTGGACTTCACAGACGATAGAAGCGAGGTGCTCTGGCATCAGTTCCTTGAAAACGAAAACTACGGCGATGAGGGACTGGGTATCTTTGAAGGTGCCTGCACGTATGCTTACGGTGCCTACCGCCCCACAGAAAACAGCATGATGAACGAAAACAACGCCGGATTCAACGCGCCGTCACGAAAAGCGATCTATGACCGGGTGATGAAAGACGGCACAGACACTTCGCCCGACTTCGACACATTCGTGACTTTTGACCTGCAGACCAAACAGTCGCGGCAACGTGCCGTATCCAGCCGGACAATCTCGGGCGGCAAGCCTTTCGCGCGTCCGCGTTTCGTCGGCAAACCGCTCTCGGCCAAGTAATGGGAGGTATCATTATTTTTAACACTATTCACCACGGTTTATGCGTTTCTTTTCGTACATTTGAATAAACAAACTTTAAACATTAAGCATTATGAACACAAATCCGGTATTCAGTTTGTACATCCCGACACGCATCGTGTTCGGATGCGGAGAAATAAAGAGGCTGGCAACGGAAAAGCTCCCCGGAAAGAAAGCTTTGATTGTCATCTCTTCAGGCACATCCATGAAAAAATACGGTTACCTGGACAAGGTCATCGAACTGCTGAAAGAGAATGAAACCGAATCGGTTGTTTTCAACAAGATACTTCCCAATCCCACCAAAAAGCATGTCATGGAGGCGGCAGCGCTCTGCAAGGACGAAAAATGCGACTTCATAGTCGGACTGGGCGGAGGAAGCAGCATCGATTCGGCAAAAGCCATAGCCGTGATGGCATGCAATCCGGGCGACTATTGGGACTATATACCTGCCGGCACAGGGAAAGGACGGCCGGTCAGCAAAGCGCTGCCCGTTGTAGCCATTCCCACAACCGCCGGAACCGGAACGGAAGCTGACCCTTGGAGCGTCATCACCAACGAAGACACAAAAGAGAAAATCGGATTCGGCAGCGAACTGACCTACCCCGCCCTGTCAATCATCGATCCGGAGCTGATGCTTTCCATACCTCCGCACCTTACGGCATATCAAGGATTCGACGCTTTCTTCCACGCAGCAGAAGGCTTCATCGCCAACTGCTCGACACCGATAAGCGATCTGTATGCCCTGGAAGCCATCCGCCTGCTATACAAATACCTGCCTGTAGCCGTAGCTGACGGGCGCAACATAAAAGCGCGCGCCAAAGTGGCTTGGGCAAGCACGCTGGCAGGACTGGTTGAATCAACCTCAAGCTGCACGTCGGAACATTCCATGGAGCACGCCATGAGTGCTTATTATCCGCAACTGCCTCATGGAGCCGGCCTCATCGCTATCAGCGAAGCTTACTTCGAAACATTCCGGAACGACTGCATGAAACGCTACATGAAGATGGCGGAAGTGATGACCCAGCTGAAGAGCAACCGCCCGAGCGATTTCATCGATGCGCTGGTACGCATGCAGAAGGAATGCAAAGTACACGAGCTGAAGCTCAGCGACTGGGGAATCAAAATGGAAGACTTCCCCAAGATGGTACAGAACGCAAGGGATACGATGGGAGCACTCTTCACGCTCGACCCGCGTCCGCTGACGGATGAGGAGGTTTTGAACATCTACCAAAAGTCGTTTAAGTAATCTCAGATTTTACGATCTCAACAAAAACGCAGAAACACAAAGCCAAAGCTTCGGGAATGAAGATTGTGCGGCGGGTGTTTCTGTGTTTTTGTACATGCACCATTCAACGCTATAAGAAATGTTTACAGTCATCGGATTCATGCTCGGGGGGATGTGCCTCGGTTTCTTGCTCCGCAACCGTCAGCTGCCGCAACTCAACCGAATCATTACAGTGCTCATCTGGATACTGCTGTTCCTGCTCGGAATAGAAGTGGGAGAAAATGAAAAAATCATACAAGGCCTGGGCACATTGGGCATCGAAGCGTTTGTCATTACAGTGGCAGCCGTAGCAGGAAGCTGCATCGCAGCCAAAATACTATGGGCCCGGCTTAACAAAACAAGGAAAAAAGAATCTGCGAAATGAAAGGAAGCCTGATTATTGTCGGATTTTTCACAATCGGGGTACTGGCCGGACTTTTCCATCTATGCCCCATAGACATAACCCAAAGCGACATCAGTTTCTATGCGCTTTGCGCACTGATGTTCAGCGTAGGGCTCAGCGTAGGAAACAACCCGCAGACGCTCAACAACTTCCGTTCGCTCAACCCACGGCTTGCCTTCCTTCCGATCATGACGATACTCGGCACACTGGCTGCCTCTGCACTGACAAGCCTGATTCTGCCGGAACGGAGTGCGGCCGACTGTATGGCAATCGGTTCGGGATTCGGCTACTACTCTTTATCCAGCATCTTCATCACCGAATACAAAGGGCCGGAACTGGGCACCGTAGCCTTGCTTTCAAACATCATGCGCGAAATGATAACTTTGCTCTGCGCTCCGCTACTGGTGCGCTGGTTCGGCAACCTGGCTCCCATATCTGCCGGAGGAGCTACAACAATGGACACCACACTCCCCATCATTACCCGCAGCGCCGGGCAAGAGTTTGTTGTCGTGTCGATTTTTCACGGCTTTCTGGTTGATTTCAGCGTCCCGTTTCTGGTAACATTTTTCTGCTCATTCTGAAAAACAAAGCACGAAGTCACAGAGTTTCTGTCATTTCACCTCTCTGTGAACCTCGTGCTTTACTTTCCATTCTGGACAAACCCGGACAGCAACTATATCTGCTCCATAGCCTGCTCCAGGTCAGCTATAATATCATTCACATTCTCAATGCCTACCGACAGACGAATCAGGTCGGGAGCCACGCCGGCCTCAATCAGCTGTTCGTCCGAAAGCTGGCGGTGTGTATGGCTGGCAGGATGAAGCACACAAGTACGCGCGTCTGCCACATGAGTCACAATGCAAATCATCTTCAGGTGGTCCATAAACCGGATGGCATCCTCTCGGGTTCCCTGAAGGCCGAATGCTATTACGCCGCATGAACCGTTAGGCATATATTTCTGGGCAAGCGCATAATATTTGTTGCTCTTCAGTCCACTATAATGCACCCATTTCACTTTCGGATTGGCTTCCAGCCATTCGGCAACCTTCTGCGCATTTTCACAATGACGCTGCATGCGCAGATGCAACGTTTCCAGTCCCAGATTCAGCAGGAACGAATTTTCGGGTGACTGAATCGAACCGAGGTCACGCATCAGCTGAGCGGTAGCTTTAGTCAGATAAGCCATCTTGCCAAACGCTTTGGTATAAGTAAGCCCATGATACGACTCATCAGGACGAGTCAGTCCCGGGAACTTGTCCGCATAAGCCTCCCAGTCAAAATTTCCGCTGCCAACAACAGCACCTCCCACGCAAGTGGCATGTCCGTCCATATATTTGGTCGTTGAATGCGTCACGATATCTGCCCCCCACTCAAACGGACGGCAATTGATTGGTGTGGCAAACGTATTGTCCACAATCAGAGGCACTCCGTGCTTGTGCGCAATCCGTGCAAACTTCTCAATATCCAGCACATTGATGCTCGGATTGGAAATCGTTTCACCAAACAGACACTTCGTGTTTTCACGGAAAGCCTTGTCAATTTCCTCTTCAGGAGCATCCGCATCAACAAACGTACAATCGATGCCCAGCTTCTTCATTGTCACGGCAAACAAATTGAATGTGCCGCCGTAAATGGTCGAAGAACAGACAAAGTGCCCGCCCGCCTCACAGATATTAAACACCGCATAGAAATTGGCGGCCTGCCCCGACGAAGTAAGCATTGCGCCTATGCCTCCTTCAAGCGCCGCTATTTTGGAGGCTACCGCATCGTTCGTAGGATTCTGCAGACGGGTATAAAAATATCCGCTGTCTTCCAGATCAAACAAACGTGCCATCTGTTCGCTGCTGTCGTATTTGAATGTGGTGCTCTGATAAATGGGCAACACACGAGGCTCACCGTTTTTGGGAGTCCAACCGCCCTGCACGCAGAGCGTTTCTTTGCTAAATTTATGTTCCATATTTAAAACTGTTTTTGAACTTTCATCAAATAATGACAGACAAAAGTAAAAAAATATCCATCAACGCTGGCATTTTTCAACAAAAAAGATATATATTTGGAAAATATAAAAACCGAAAAGCACTAACAAAAAGTTATACTATGGAACAAGATGTCCAATTTAAGCACGTAACCCCCGTTCAGATCCGGTTCAGCGATGTGGATCAGTACGGACATATGAACAACTCCGTCTATTTTTCACTTTACGATCTGGCAAAGACTTCCTATTTCCGGGAAGTGTTCGGAGAGAAAGAATGGCAGGATTTCAGCGTGGTTGTGGCCAACATAAACGCAGACTTTCTGGCTCCCGTATTCTTTTCCGACAAGCTGATTATAGAAACTGCCGTAATTCATTTGGGGCACAAGAGCTTCACGCTCCTCCAGCGCGCCATCAACCAGGCCAGCGGCGTGCTGAAATGCCAATGCCGTACCGTACTTGTCGGCTACGACATCGCGACAAAAGAACCCGTAGATATTCCTTTAAGCTACAAGAAAGCCATCTGCGCCTTCGAGGGGAAAACGCTTGACGAACTTTCTGCGCCGCTTTAATCACCAGCGGCGCTTTCCTGCATCTTTCGGGTAACGAAGCGGATTTTCAGGTTCGCTTCTTTCTGCTCTTTCTTTATCTCCTCAATACTTGACAATACCCGCGCCAGACCGCTCAACTCGGCAATGGCTTTGATGTCATTGGCATACATCATGGTGGTATAGCTGCGGTCGCCTATAAACTCCAGACGCATGGATTTCTTGTCACTGTTGGCCGCAATGAAAGCAATCACACCTCCGTCACTGCCCTGTTTGTAATCAGCCTTCTCGACGGGTCTTCCCAAATCGGTTGTTTCGTAACTGTCGCTCGAAGGAGGAGTTTGCGCGAAATTATCTCCCACACTCACCTTTACAGCCGTATGATGAATGTTGCCCCCGGCACAATAAATGGAAGTTAACGACATTTCACCCGCTTCACTGACCTGGCCGCGAAGAAAAGTCCGCCCGATATTCTTCTCTACCACCTGCGTAGGATAAAAATAGTTGCCTACTTCCTGATAGGCCGTATCCTTTTCCAATACAAATTTTCCGACAATCGAATCAAGTGAAGCCTTCTTGACGGCCATCATGCTGTCGAGATAGGCCAGCGTCTTCCGCTGTTCTGCCAGATCAACCTGCTGCATAAGCCTGATGCCGGCCTTTCTCGCCTCGAAAGCTTTCGGATAAAAATTGCGTATGCTGTCAATCTGCAATTTGGCCTGACTGTAGTTGCCTCCGGCATACGATGCCTCGGCGCGCCTGTACAGCGCATCAGCTTTTTTCTCATCGCTGCCGCAGCCCGCCAGCATCAGAGCCAACGGCAAAACCAATAAACATGTCTTTCTCATATAATCCAGCCTTTATATATCAAGCAAAAATACAAATTTTCAGCAAAAACCGAACAAACATCAGACAAAATCATTCAAAAGCATTTCTGTTTCTCGCGCTCCATTGAACACCTGCGGCTTCCACCTTTCAAAAAAAATGTCTAACTTTGCAGCCCGAATTCAAAAGACAGACAGATGGAACTTAAAGAACACTTTACGGACAAAATATTCAAACTGATATCTGAAACTGCCGATGAGCTGCAACTGGAATGCTACATCGTGGGAGGGTACGTGCGCGACATTTTTCTCAACCGCCCGTCCAAAGATATTGACATTGTGGTGGTGGGCAGCGGAATCAGCATGGCGCAGGCTTTCGGCCAGAAGCTGGGACGTGGAGCCAAAGTGTCTGTCTTCAAAAACTTCGGAACAGCGCAGGTAAAATACCGGGACACGGAAGTGGAATTTGTAGGAGCGCGCAAAGAATCATACAGCCACGACAGCCGGAAGCCGGTGGTAGAGAACGGAACACTGGAAGACGACCAGAACCGGAGAGACTTCACCATCAACGCCATGGCTGTATGCATGAACAAGGCGCGTTTTGGCGAACTTGTAGATCCGTTCAACGGACTCAAGGATTTGAAGGAACGCACCATCCGCACGCCGCTCGACCCGGACATCACTTTCAGCGACGATCCGCTGCGGATGATGCGCTGCATCCGTTTTGCCACCCAACTGAACTTCTATATCGATGACGAAACATTCAATGCGCTTGAACGCAACAAAGAGCGCATCAAAATCATCTCGCGCGAACGGATAGCCGACGAACTGAACAAAATCCTGCTTTCTCCCATTCCTTCAAAAGGATTCATCGACCTGGACCGCTGCGGCCTGCTGGAACTTATCTTCCCAGAATTTGTTGCGCTGCAAGGCGTAGAGATACGCAACGGACGGGCTCACAAAGACAACTTCTACCACACGCTGGAAGTGGTGGACAATATCGCAAAAGTAAGCAACGACTTATGGCTGCGATGGGCCACTCTCCTCCACGACATCGGAAAACCACGCACCAAACGCTGGGATCCGAAAAACGGATGGACGTTCCACAACCATAACTTCATCGGAGAAAAAATGGTTCCCGAACTCTTCCGCAAGATGAAACTCCCGATGAACGAGAAAATGAAATACGTGCAGAAACTGGTAGGGCTTCACATGCGTCCGATTGTAATTGCCGATGAGGAAGTGACCGACTCGGCCGTACGACGCCTGCTTTTCGAGGCCGGAGATGACATTGACGACCTGATGATGCTGTGCGAAGCAGATATCACATCAAAAAACGAGGCACGCAAACAACGTTTCCTCGACAACTTCAAGCTAGTACGCCAGAAGCTCAAAGACCTTGAAGAGAAAGACCGTATCCGCAATTTCCAGCCGCCAGTGGACGGAAGTGAAATCATGCATGTATTCAATCTGCAGCCTTGCCGGGAAATCGGAAGCCTGAAAAGTTCCATCAAAGATGCGATACTTGACGGAGTAATACCCAACGAGCATGACGCTGCCTTCAATTACATGCTGGAGAAAGCAAAAAAAATGGGTCTGACACCCGTGAATCTTCCGGATCCGAAGCCGAAGAAATCAGACGAATAAGTCATAAGAAGTTTGTTCAATATTTCAAAACAAGAAAATCATTATAAATTACAGTTACCTAAATAACCGTCATACAGCATACTACAAAGCATTTTTACTCCGATAAAGTTTCCCAAATTTAGACAGAAACGGATTTTTCGATTTTCAAAGTGTTCTTTTTTATTCTTATCTTTGACTCGTTTTCCGAAGGTAGCGGAAACGTTTCAAAAGGGAACGCCGTGCGAATCGGCGACAGTACCCGCTGCTGTAATTCTTAACGAACCTTGGCACGTAAACCACAGCCACTGGTCTGACAGACCGGGAAGGCGCCATAGGGGAAAGATCAGTCAGAAGACCTGCCTTCAAGAAAACAACTATTGTACATCAACTAAAAACAGAAAAAAATGAACACAGTCGGAACCTGTATCATCAAGCGCGACGGAAAGCGGGAAGACTTTTCGAGCGACAAAATCAGCAACGCCATCAGAAAGGCATTTCTGGCGACCGGAATGGAAAACCGGGAAAAACAAATCGAATCAATCACCCGCAACGTGGTGAAACGCATCGCAAAGCCTACCATCGGAGTGGAAGAAATCCAGGACATGGTAGAAACCGAACTGATGAAGGACCAGCCTGAAGTGGCAAAAAAGTACATCATCTACCGCCAATGGAGAAACACCGAACGTGAGCGGAAAACGCAAATCAAACACATCATGGACGGCATCGTGGCCATCGACAAAAATGACGTGAACCTGAGCAACGCCAACATGTCGAGCCATACGCCTGCTGGACAAATGATGACATTCGCATCAGAAATCACCAAGGATTATACATACAAATATTTGCTGCCGGCACAATATGCGGAAGCCCACCGGAACGGGGACATTCACATACATGACCTCGACTATTATCCGACCAAAACGACCACATGCATCCAATACGACCTGGACGATCTGTTTGAAAGGGGCTTCCACACCAAAAACGGCAGTATCCGCACACCTCAGTCTATTCAAAGCTATGCAACGCTGGCTACTATCACATTCCAGACAAACCAGAACGAGCAGCATGGCGGCCAGGCAATCCCCGCCTTTGACTTCTTCATGGCGAAAGGCGTGCTGAAATCTTTCCAGAAAGCCGTGGCGGCCAACCTTTCGTTTTTCCTGGAGATGAAAGGAACGGAGCACGACGAGAAGAAACTTCATGCCATCGCAGGCGAACAGCTCACCACAGTTGAGCCCGACAGACAATCCAGGTCAGCGCTGCTCCACACGCTCGAATCTGCCGGGATAACGGTTTCAATGGAAGAGCTGGAACATCTGCTGCACCGTTCACTCCAACAGACACGGAAAGAAACCCATCAGGCGATGGAAGGATTCATACACAACCTAAACACCATGCACTCGCGCGGAGGAAACCAGGTGGTGTTCAGTTCCATCAATTACGGGACAGACACTTCGGCAGAAGGACGCATGGTTATGGAGGAACTGCTGAAAGCTACCACAGAAGGACTTGGAAACCAAGGCGAAGTGCCGGTATTTCCTATCCAGATTTTCAAGGTAAAGGAGGGGGTTTCGTATTCCGAAGCCGACTATAACCTTGCCATACAGGATCTCGACGCAGCCATAGAAGGAAAAATAAAGTTTGAAACACCCAACTTCGACCTTTTTCTGAAGGCTTGCCGCACCACGGCCAAGGCACTGTTTCCCAACTTCATGTTTCTTGACACGCCATTCAACAAAAACGAAAAATGGAAGGCAGACGACCCCAAACGCTACCGCTATGAACTGGCGACAATGGGATGCCGCACACGTGTCTTTGAAAACATCAACGGCGAAAAGACTTCGCTCGGGCGGGGAAACCTTTCTTTCACAACCATGAACCTTCCGCGCCTGGCCATCGAAGCTGTCCGTCAGGCGGAATCACTGTCAACAGACAGAGAAAACAAGGAAGAAAAGGCGAAAGAACTGTTCCTGCAGGCTGTCGGCAGAATGTCAAGATTCATAGCAGAACAGCTCTACGCGCGCTACCAGTACCAGCGTACAGCGCTGGCACGCCAATTCCCCTTTATGATGAGCAACGACGTATGGAAAGGAGGAGGCAGACTGAATCCCAACGATGAAGTAGGCGACGTGTTGAATCAAGGCACGCTGGGAATCGGCTTTATCGGCGGGCACAACGCTATGGCCGCACTGTACGGACAGGGGCACGGGCATTGCAGGAAAGCATGGGACACGCTTTACGAAGCGGTAGAGGAAATGAACAAGGTGGCCGACGAATACAAGCAGAAATACCGCCTGAATTATTCCGTACTCGCCACTCCCGCCGAAGGACTGTCCGGGCGCTTCACCCGCATGGACAAACGGAAATATGGCATTATCGAGGGAGTGAACGACCGCGACTATTATGTAAATTCGTTCCATGTGGATGTAAAGGAGCCGATCAGCATCATTGAAAAGATCAAATGCGAAGCACCTTTTCATGCACTGACACGCGGAGGCCACATCACTTACGTAGAACTGGACGGCGAAGCGCAGAAGAATGTCAGAGCCATCGTGAAAATCGTCAAAGCAATGCACGACGAACAGATCGGATACGGCTCAATCAACCACCCGGTAGACACATGCCACAATTGCGGATACAAAGGAGTGATTTACAGCAAATGCCCCGTATGCAACAGCGACAACATACTCCGCATGCGCCGCATCACCGGCTATCTTACCGGTGACCTGAACAGCTGGAACTCGGCAAAGCGGGCAGAAGAAAGCGACAGAGTAAAACATTCATAAGAATGCTGCACTACCTGTACACCTATCCCGAAACGATTGTCGACGGTGAAGGCATCCGGTATTCCATCTATCTTGCCGGATGCTCTCACCGCTGCAAAGGCTGCCACAACCCCGAATCATGGAATCCGGCCGCCGGATTCCCGCTCACCGGGAAAGTTCTGCAAAAGTTTATCGGCGAAATAAACTCCAACCCGCTGCTGGACGGAGTGACATTCACCGGGGGCGACCCCTTCTTCAATCCCCAGGAATTTGCCGAAGTGCTGAAAGCAGTCAAGCAGCAGACCGGCATGAACATCTGGTGCTATACGGGATATACGCTGGAAGAAATACAGAACGACCCTTTGCGGAGCCCGCTCCTGAAACACATCGACGTATTGGTAGACGGCCGGTTCATCGAAGAACTATACTCGCCGCATCTGGAGTTCAAGGGAAGCAGCAACCAGCGTGTGCTGAGAATAAACGGCATGCGCCTGTAAGAACAAGCGGAAGCATCCGGATACAGATTTAACAATAACAGCCAAATGACACGGCTGAAGTTACCCATTTGACACATACAGGAGAATGGACATTTTCAGCCGCTGCATTTCATGAGAAATTCCGTTATCGCACACGCTCCAGAAGCAGCCAGAAGCCAGACAAGCACATGTTTTCTTGATTTATGTCATGAAAACAAGCAAATCACCAAAAAACAGCTACCAAATGCTTGCCATATAAAGAAAATGACGTACATTTGCAATGTGGTTGTGAAACCAGAAGGTAAAAAGATAAAAAATCAGGTATTAGATTTATATTAATATTTTTAAGGTAAAAAGCAATTTACATTTAGGTATTAATTTAAGGTTTTAAAGGTATTAGATTAAGGTAACAAAGAAGTAAAGTTTTCAAAGATTAATTGTTTTTTCTCTTGGTAAAGAAGAGATTGATAAAAGGATAACACAAACAAAAATGACTAGACAAAAGATGAAAAGAACCCGTAAAGGGGGTTCTTTAGGATGTCGGCGATGTTCATGAATCTGAACCTCGCTTTTTTTATGCACCTGCCCGAAGAAAAAAGGCTTGCAGCACATTCAGGAAACTGAATTCCGTCATGAACCGCAAGCCCTTGTCATATAAACATACTGCGATGGCCGTTACCTCCGCGGTATGTCAACCGAAGTTTCTTTTTTCCCTTTCAGATGCTCTGAGAAGAAGTCTACCATCCTCCAATAGAAATATTCATCCATGTCGCCGAATCCGTGACGCTGGCCGGGAAGAATCAGCATGTCGAAACGCTTGTTGGCACGGATCAGGGCATTGACCACGCGAATCGTATTCCCGGGATGCACATTATTGTCTATATCACCGTGCACAAGCATCAGATGTCCCTTCAGCTGCTTCACAATATCCGGATTGGTGGCGATACGGTAAGCAAAGGTAGTATCCCCTTTCTCCGAGATCTCTTCCTTCACTCCATGATGGGTTTCGCTCCACCAGCGGTTATAGATGCGGTTGTCATGGTTTCCGGCACACGAAACGGCTGCCTTATAGAAGTCCGGATACTGGCAGATGGCTGCGGTCGACATGAAGCCGCCTCCCGAATGTCCGTGGATGCCGACGCGGTCGATGTCGATAAAGGAGTAACGTGCAGCAAGCTGCTCTACGGCTGCCTTATGATCGGCCAGCGGATAATCGCGCATATTGCCGTAGCCGTAATTATGATACCATTTCGAACGGCTGGGATGACCTCCGCGCTGGCCTACGGATATCACGATGAAACCAGCCTGCGCCAAACGGTCGGTACGCACACTCATGCGGGTGAACGGGTAATAAACCGCCTCAACCTGCGGGCCCGGATATACGTAGTCGATAATCGGATAAACTTTGGTCGAGTCGAAGTCGAACGGCTTGTACATCACTCCATACAGGTCAGTCACTCCATCAGCCGCTTTCACCTTGAACAGTTCGGGGAATTGATACCCGGCGAGCTTAAGCTGCGAAAAGTCACTTTCCTGAATGGTCATCACCTTGTTTCCGTTCCGGTCAATCAGATCGGTGCAGGGAACGGTATTTACCCGCGAATAGTTGTCAACAAAGAAACGGGCGTCGTCATCGGCCTTCACCTGATGAAAATAATCTCCTTTCGTCAGCAGCTTCAGTCCGCTTCCGTCAGCATTCACTTTATAGAGGTGCTCATAATACGGATTCTCATCCTTCTCGCGCCCGTTTGCGATGAAATAAACGGTGCGTGTCGCCTCGTCCACCTTCAGCACACGCTCTACGTGCCAAGGTCCCGAAGTGATGCGGTTCTTCAGGTTTCCCTTGTCATCATACAGATACAGATGCGCCCATCCGTCGCGTTCGCTCCACTGAATGAACTCCTTGCCTCCGTTGAACACCTCAATCGGACGGGTTTCCTGATAAGTGTTCATGCGTTCTTCCACGATTGGCACAATCGAATCCTGCCCGACCGTATAGGTGCACACGTCTATGCGGTGCAGGTCGCGGCTGCTGCGGGTGAGGAAGAAACGGTTGTTGTCGCCCTGCCACACCGAGGGAGCGAACTCCTTGTCACGCTGCTTCTGTTCACGAGGCTTGAACGAAAGGTCGAGCGACTGGTTCTTCCAGGCCGATGTTTTGATTTCCTTCCGCGTGTTGTTCTGCATGTCAAACAGATACAGATGATATTCGGGCATGCCCGTTTCGCCAGGCATCTCATACTTATAAGTTTCGAGCGTAGGGCGCGGCTCGGCAACAGAGTTGATAACCCACAGAGGCTTCACATCAGTCTGGTCAAGAACGATGGTCACATAATACCGCGAATCGGGCGACCAGGCACCCCACACACCCCTGCGCTTTCCGTTGCACAACGTATCAGTGTTCAACATGCTGTAAGGGATTCCATAGCCGAAATCGGGAGTGCCGTCCTTGGTAAGCTGCACTTCAACGATGGTGCTGTCCTTTTCGTCCTTCTGCGCCTTGCGGTAGTCCTCAATGCTCATCCGGTAAAGGTTGCAGTCTTTGGCGTAAACCACCGTCTTTTCATCCGGAGAAACCGACGCCCATCCCAGCCTCTTCGGTTCTTTTTCCGCCTCTTCCAGATGGGTCAGCTTGCGAGTCGGGTAATCATACGAGAAATAATATACCTTCTTTTCCTTCTTGCCGGACTTCTTTCCTTTTTCCGGCTTCTCGTCTTGCGAAGACACCACTTCAAACGTAAAGGTGCGCCCGTCCTCCTTTGCCTTCAAGTTGCGGATAGGGAGCTGGCGAGCCTCAAAAGGATCGTGCATGATTGCCGTCAGCTCGGAGGCAAGCTGCTCACGGTCGAAAAGCAATTCTTTCGAGCGAGCCGAGGGATTCACTACATACCAGAACGTGCCTTCACTGGTCTTATAGGTAAACCAGAAAGAATCGCCCTTCTGAAACCAATGCGGATCGACCGTTGTAGAAAACAGCATGTGGTCGAGTTTGGATTTGGTAAACTTTTCAGCCTGAAGGTATTCGGGAAGGCGCTCCTGCGCATAGGCAGAGGGTGCGGCACACAGACTTCCCGCCAATACCGTGGCAACAAACAAATGTTTCATCATATCATTAATTATTTACAAATTGTAGTCATAAACGCATTCGCGCAAAGAGGAGGTCAACTATCCCCAAGTTTCACCGACAAAAATAAGGATTTTCCGTAAAAGACAAGCCTTTGTCCGCATAAAAGTCTGAGGCACACCAACCTCTTCACTCCAGTGAGGAGATAAAAATGACGGGATTCTTTTCCAGAAATTCCGTCATAGCCGCCTCAAAAAAAAGAGGCCGCCGAGAATCGCTCCCGGCAGCCCCGTATGGCATTACGTAAGTTTGTCAGAACAAGAACCTCATCACATCGTTGAAGTTTGCCCAAATGAGCAGGCCGAACAGCAGGAACATTCCCACCACCTGCGCATATTCCAGGAACTTGTCGCTCGGCTTGCGGCGCGCGATGATTTCGTAAAGCAGGAACAGCACATGCCCGCCATCGAGCGCCGGAATCGGAAGAAGATTCATCACGGCCAGGATGATAGACAAAAATGCAGTCATCTCCCAGAAACGCTGCCAGTCCCATACCTTCGGGAAAATGCTCCCGATCGTGCCGAATCCTCCCAGACTCTTGGCGCCTTCCGCCGTAAACACATACTTCATGTCGTTTACATATCCCTTCAGCGTGTTAATACCCAGCGTCACGCCGGCAGGGAACGACTGGAAAAAGCCATAATCCACCTCAGTCACCTTATAGTCGGGAATGCTTCCGATTGCGGCAACCTTAAAGTTCGAATCGGTCTGTACATTCACCGTATCGCGTACACCTGCACGGGAGTAGACCAGCGAAAACTCGGCGGAAGTTTTCTTCTCCAGTTCAGCTTTCGCCTTAAGCACGTTCATTTCATGCTGGAACTCGTTCCACGATGCCAGCGGCTTGCCGTTGAACGCCAGCAACGAATCTCCCTTCTGTATGCCCGCCTTGGCAAATCCGCCCCCGGCAAGCACAGAGTCTACGACATTCGGACAAAACAGATCCATAAACATCGGATCTTCTTTCGCCACGTCCAGCAGGCTCAGTTCCGGCATAAGAATCTTCTTTTCTTCTCCATTGCGAAGCACCGTCACTTCGCGCGCCTCCACAACGCTCCGTATCATATCCATGTTGAAACGGGTCAGTTCCTTTCCGTCCGCACGCTTGAGGATATCACCGTCGCGGAATCCTATCTTCTGAGCCTGTTCGTTAAACTTCATTCCATACGTCATGTCGCCCAAGGCCGTATAACGCTCGCCCCACGCATACAAAATCATGGAATAGATAAACAAAGCCAGCAGAAAGTTCATCAGCACACCGCCAATCATCACCAGCAGACGCTGCCATGCCGGTTTGGAACGGAACTCCCAGGGCTGAGGCGGCCGCTTCATCTGTTCGGTATCCATCGATTCGTCGATCATGCCCGAAATTTTGCAGTATCCGCCTACGGGCAGCCATCCCACACCATATTCCGTGTCACTGTTCTTCGGCTTGTACTTGAACAAAGAAAACCAAGGATCAAAGAATATATAAAACTTCTCCACACGAATCTTGAACAGACGCGCAAAGAAAAAATGTCCGCCTTCATGCACAATCACCAGCAACGAAAGGCTGAGAACGAGCTGCAAGGCGCGAATCAAAAACGTTTCCATTCTACTTTAAATTCTTGTTTTATAATTAAACCATAACTGTTCTTCATCTCATTTCACTCCGTTTATCACCAGTTCGGCGGCGATACGGCGTGTTTCGGCATCCGTTTCCACATAATCCGTATAATCGGGAATCTGTATAAACGGCACGCGGGCCATTGCCTTCTCGATGACATCGCTCATTCCGAGGAAAGAAATCTTGTCGCTCAGAAAAGCTGACACAACCACTTCGTTGGCTGCATTGACTATACACGGCATGTTCCCTCCCTGATGCAAGGCTTCGTATGCCAGCGCCAGGTTACGGAAACGGGCAGTGTCCGGCTTTTCAAAAGTCAACGTACTGTATTTCGAAAAGTCCAGCCGTTCGCCCGACAAGTGTACACGGCGGGGATAGGAAAAGGCATACTGTATGGGCAAGCGCATGTCAGGAACTCCCAGTTGAGCCTTCACCGCTCCATCCTCAAATTCAACCATGGAATGAATCACCGACTGGGGGTGAACCACCACCTCTATCTGGTCGGGACGCACGCCAAAGAGCCATTTGGCTTCCATCACTTCAAATCCCTTGTTCATCATCGAAGCCGAGTCGACGGTGATTTTCGCTCCCATGTGCCAGTTCGGGTGCTTCAGAGCCTGCTCTTTCGTAACAGTCTGCAACTGATCCATCGTATAAGTGCGGAACGGTCCGCCGGAAGCAGTAAGAATCACCTTATGCACCGGGTTGTTCATTTCCAGACACTGGAAAACCGCTGAATGCTCCGAATCGACCGGCAAGATAGGCGCGTGATACTCATTCGCCAGCCTGGTGACAAGTTCTCCCGCCACGACTAACGTTTCCTTATTGGCAAGCGCGATTGTTTTTCCGGCCTTGATGGCATTTATCGTCGGACGCAGTCCCGCATAGCCCACCATCGCCGTAAGCACGATGTCTATCGGCCCTGCCTCAACAACCTGCGACAAGGCATCGTTCCCTGCATAAACCTTTACAGGGAGATCCTCCAACGCATCCTTGAGCTGCAAGTACCTGTCTTCGTTGGCTATAACCACAACCTCCGGATGAAACTTGCGTGCCTGTTCAGCCAGCAGGTCCGCCTTATTGTTCGCCGTAAGCGCATACACCTCATACAAATCGGGATGTTCTTCTATCACCTGAAGAGCCTGCGTCCCGATAGAGCCTGTAGAGCCCAATATAGCAATCTGTTTCTTCATAAGTCTAAAAAACGATATATTTAGCCGGATTGATAGCCTGCCCTTTGTGCCACAATTCAAAATGCAGATGCGGCTCAGAGCGCTTGTCGTCCGATTTTCCAGTCAAAGCAATAACTTCTCCGCCTTTCACGCGGTCGCCCACCTGTTTCATCAGCGAACCGCAATTCTTGTATATGGTTATAAAATTCTGCACATGCTGGACCTGAATGATATATCCGTAGTCCATTGCATACCCGGCAAACACCACGGTTCCGTCTAAGGCCGACAGCACACTTCCTCCGGAAGCCGTAGCCAAATCTACGCCGAAATGCTTTTCTTCAGGATTGAATTCCGTCGTTATGACACCCCGTGACGGACGATAGAAAATAAGTCCGGTCACTTCCGTACGTTCTGATACCGAACGCAGGTTATAGCGTTCTTTCCGCTCATATTCCTGACGAAAACGCTCTTCTTCCTGTGTGCGCGACATCAGTTCTTCCGTACGTATGCTGGTAAGCGAATCCATCGAGCCGACCGTATCCGTCTTGACACGCCCTTCAAGTATATCCTGAATATTCATGATATACATCTTCTGACGATTCAAAGCCTCGGCAAGCGAATCCGCCCGAAGCGCATTGTCCACCACCTGCGCACGGACTTCACTGTTCATATAGCCGGGCAGATAATTGCGCAAAGGCGTAAAAGCGATAATCAGAGCGGCAATCAGAAAGATGACAGTACATGCAGACAGAAGCACAGACAATCCGTTCAGTTTTGAAACATGGATGCCCACCACTTCTTCCAGCGTATTCTCGTTGATGACCGTCAACTTATACTTGAACTTGAAGTTCCTCCAGAATGCCTTATGTCCTGAGTTCTTCATAACACAGCCGCTTTAATCCAACAATCCGTCAGGCACATCCACATGTACGGCCTTATTTTCCCTGTCTACATCCAGAATAAACTCTTCGTGAGCAGGAAGCAGCAGCTCCTTCCCTTCTTTCTCTATTACAAAAAGCACATTGATTGTCGAATCGTCCACACCGACTATCTCTCCCAGAAAGCCATGATTCTTGTCTATCACCTTAAAGCCCTCAAATATATTCCACGACAAGGCTGCATCCCCGTCCTCTTCCGCATATCTGATCGGGAAATAGACCTCGACATTTGTAAACATGCGCGCTTTTTCGGCAGTATCCACCCCCTCAAACTTTACCAAAGCCACATTGCTGCTCTTGAAACGATACTCTTCGATAAAGAAAGGGACAAATATTCCGTCGAGCAGAAGCACCAGATAATCGCAGTCCGCACGGTCAAAAATGTCATCAGAGAAAGTAAACGATACTTCTCCCCTCACCCCATGCGGCTTGTTTATGACACCTATCTTATATACTTCCTCTTTTCTGATCATATGCTGTCATTCGATTCGTGTAATCCGGGCACCCAAAGCAGTCAGGCGCTGCTCTATATTCTGATAACCACGGTCAATCTGTTCAATATTATGAATGCGGCTGATGCCTTCAGCTCCCAAGGCCGCTATCAGCAGCGCGATTCCTGCACGGATATCCGGCGAAGTCATGTTTCCGCCACGCAGACAAAAGCCCCGGTCATGCCCGATCACCACCGCCCGGTGCGGATCACACAATATAATCTGAGCTCCCATGTCAATCAGCTTGTCCACAAAGAACAGGCGGCTTTCAAACATCTTCTGATGGATCAGCACGCTTCCTTTTGCCTGAGTAGCAACAACCAGCATCACACTGAGCAAATCCGGAGTCAGACCCGGCCAGGGCGCGTCGGCTATCGTCATGATAGAACCGTCGAGAAAGGTTTCGATCTGATAATGTTCCTGCGCCGGCACAAAAATATCATCATTGCGCTGCTCCACCCGGATGCCCAGCCGGCGGAAACTGTCGGGAATGATTCCCAGATTCTCATAAGAAACATCCTTGATCGTTATCTCACTCCCTGTCATTGCTGCCATACCGATAAAGCTGCCCACCTCAATCATATCCGGAAGCGCACGGTGCGTGCATCCTTTCAGGCTGCTTACTCCTTCGATTGTCAGAAGGTTAGACGCAATGCCCGAGATTCGCGCTCCCATACGGTTCAGCATCTTGCACAACTGCTGTATATACGGTTCACACGCCGCATTATAAATGACAGTCGTTCCTTCTGCCAGAACAGCAGTCATGATGATGTTGGCCGTTCCGGTTATGGAAGCCTCGTCAAGCAACATATAAGTGCCTCTCAGTTTGTCAGCCGAAATGCGGAACAAGCCTTCCGATGCGTCATAATCGAATTTCGCCCCCAGTTTCTGGATTCCGAGAAAGTGCGTATCCAGCCGGCGGCGTCCGATCTTATCCCCTCCGGGCTTGGATATCATCGCCTTCCCGAAGCGGGCTACCAACGGACCGACAAGCATGACAGAACCTCTTAACTTGGAACACCGCGAAAGAAACTCTTCGGTTTCCAGATAAGCCAGATTGATGTTATCCGCCTTGAACGTGTAAGTGTCGCTTCCAGTCTTCGACACCTGCACTCCCATATCGCGGAGCAACTGAATCAGGTTGTTCACATCCAGAATGTTCGGGATATTGCTGACCGTCACTTCCTCATCGGTCAGCAAGGTTGCGCAAAGCACTTGCAGCACTTCATTTTTCGCCCCTTGCGGAGTGATTTCCCCATTCAGTTTATATCCGCCTTCGATGACAAACGAAGCCATAGCATTTTAATATTTACGTTTCTGATTATTGTTCTGCTGCCCCTGACGGCGCCGAGGAATCAGCATACGCTGTTCAACCAAATGATAATCGGCAGCGGAAAGCTTTATTTTCCCTCCGGACAGTTCGCAAAGATCATCCAGAATCTTCTGATCTTCTACTCCGTCCTTATTCCAGTTGATATAATCCTTTTTCATGTGGTTGGCGATGTAACGGACAAGAACATCTTTCTCTTCGCCCTCCGGATAGGCAACCGCAATCTTAATCAGATCCTGTATCAAACGGCCATAATGACGGTAGTTAATCTTATTCGGCGAATAAGGAATCTGTTCCGGCTTCACTTCCAGACTTTCTTTCTTCACCACCTCCACCGGATAATCTATATCCAGTTTGAAATCAGACATGATTGCCAGATGGTCCCACAGCTTGTGGCGATAGTCTTCCATGTCGCGCAATTGAGGAAACATTCCTCCCATGATGTTCACAATGGTATTGGCGCAGCGCTGGCGCTCCGCACGGTCTTCAATGGTCAGTGCATGGTCAACCATATTCTGCACGCTTCTTCCGTATTCAGGAAGAGGCAATTTTCGTTGTTGGGTATTATATTCCATATCAATAAGTTGTTCTAAAAACAAATAAACTGCTACAGCAGCTTTTTAGGTTTGGACGCAACAAACTCTTTCAGATAGAAAGGTTCAAAATAAGCCACATCCTTAAAATCATTGTTCGCTACAGCCTTCTCTGCCAGCGGAAACATCCATTTTGCCAACGGATGAACGTCGTCCAGGAAATGGGCGTTGGGATGCTTAATCTTATCCTTGCACTTGGCAGCGCCGTTTCCGAAGAAATACACCGGACGCTCAGCCAAGAATTCTTCATAAGCGTTCTCATCGACAATATCCGCAGAGATTTCACGCTTCACACGCAAGGCGCGGTCGTAAACGGCAGCATATACTTCCATACGGCGGGCGTCAATCATCGGACAAAGAAGCGCGTCTTCCGGCAAATCACGGAAAAGCAGTACAGGGACACACATCACCTCCAGTGTAGGAAGGCCTATCAAAGGAATGCCCAATGCATAGCAGATGCCTTTTGCCATAGAAACGCCGATACGCAGCCCGGTATAAGATCCCGGACCGCAGCTGACCGCCACAGCATCTACCGGAATGGCATGGCTGTCGGCAAATGACAAAGCTTCATCAACAAACGTCCCTAATTCCGTGGCATGGGAAGGTCCCTTAAAATCTTCTTTCGAGAAAATGGAAGCTCCATCCTGGCTGACGGCCACCGAACAGACTTCCGTAGAAGTTTCTATATGTAAAATACAAGACATAATCAAGCAGTATAATGATAATAGGTTGCAAATATACATTTTTCTCCTCATTACCCGCCCATTATCTGCTTACTTTTTATTTTCTATTAGAATATCCGGCCTCCAGCCTATGAGGTTATTTAATTGTGATTGTAGTTCCATCGCTCTACATATTTATCCAAGAAATCATTCAGTTTTTATGAAACAGCTAAATTGTCATTTTTCATTTGCCTTTTGCAAGCAACGCTTCTTTTATCCGTGCCGGAGTGCCCATGTGCTCAAAAAAATCCGTCACCTGCTTTTTCTCCATGGCGGAGAATGTGGCAGGCATCAGTTTCTCTATTTCTGCCAAGGACAGTTCGATGCCGTCCACGAAATATTTGTTGGTAACGTAGTTGATGAACAATTCCGGAGTCGGTTTGCTTTTCAGCATGCCTTCGAACATCTGGAGCGACCAGTCATACGCTTCGGACGCTTCATCATTTCTTCCGTTCTTCAGCAATATGCTACCTTTCCCTAAGTAGTAATACGGATTATGCTTGTCCACATATTGTTCTGCGTCAAGAATGGTCTGCAAGGCTTCTTCCGAACGCCCCAAAGACTCCAGAATGCCGGCTTTGTTGCCGTAAGCGTTTACCAGCGACGGGGCTATAGCAATTGCTTCGTCCAAAAGTTTAAGAGCCGCTTCCAAAGAATCCGGATGCATGCT
The DNA here is from genome assembly GCA_019550975.1 of Bacteroidales bacterium SW299. GTDB lineage: Bacteria > Bacteroidota > Bacteroidia > Bacteroidales > Bacteroidaceae > Phocaeicola > Phocaeicola excrementipullorum. Next base: position 102,773 of record SDWH01000012.1, read on the forward strand.
CATGCGTGCCGCCCTGTCGTTTTTGGCGAGAGCTTCCGGAGAATAACTGTTTTGAGCCGCCAAGAAAGAAGCGCAAAAAGCAAAAATGATGGTAATTGCATAAGTTTTCATTGTGGTCAAATTTTGATTAGGCATTACTAAAATAGTCGATTAACATCTTACAAATCTGTAACAGTGGTTTATTGCAGATGGGTATTAGTTTCTCCAAAGTATGCCGTACGGGTAGCCTTCCCTACGTCGCTAATCATGTAGTGTCCATCAACCTGCTCCACCGTCAAAGGTATCTGTATGACTCGTTTGGCATACTCGTCTTGATAAATTACCGCATAATTGTTTCCTCGTATATGGACTACTCTTATACTCTCTATGCCGTCCATGCTTGCATCTTGCGCGCAGATAAGGGCATCTGTTCCGCTTTCCTGCGACATCTTCTTTGCCTGCTCCATTGCTTTTGGGGTAAGACAGGCCCGTTTCAGGGAATCCTCGAAAGCCTGCGAATGGGGCATGACCGCTATGTATTCCATGTATTTCCTATAGAAATCGTACAGCACCCTTACGGGTGCTGAATTTTGCGTCGGAAACTCTAGCTACGCGGCACGCTGCGGTTAAACATAGTTGGGGCGGTTTCACAGTCCTGGTTATTGCCGGATAGTCTGCAGCTTGTAGCTGCATGGCTTCGTCCCGCTAAATTCCCATTATCATAAAAAACAGACTATGGCTAGTTATGTACCTCGCATTGGTGTATTTGCCCGCTGTCGCGCAACAATAGGTAATACAATACATGCGACTGTTCATCGAAATGGATTTTGCTCACCGGATTCTCGCTCAAGTTGTCCATCAGCCGGGTGGTTTCTTCCGTTTCCGTATTTACCCGGAATACGCCTTCGCGGCCCGCCACGATGAATGTTCCTTCTTGCGAAGCAGCCTCTATCAGGTAGGGGGCAGCGACCAGTTTCTCAAAGCGTGCCGTCACGTCCGCAGGCTTTGCAAGCGAGGCGTTCCATTGCCATATCCGTGCCTGCGTCTTGCCTGCTTCCGTATACGTGGTGCTGTAAATTGCGTTTCCTCCGGGAGTTGCAGACAATGAAATGATGTTCCCGTCCTGTTTGCCCGTCTCAATCTGCTTTTTGCTGCCCTTGCCCAAATCCATGCAAGCAAGCGTGTGCATGCCTGCGAGGTATACCGTTTGCCGGGTGGCGCTCATATGCAAGAGGGGAGCTGGGGAGATGGTTGCCTGTCGCACCATCTCACTGCAAGTTTGTGTCGAGGGCGAATAGGCTAAGAGGTTTCCTTGCTTCTCGAACAGCAGTTGCCCGTCCGGGAGGAATGTCAAGCCATGCGATGCCTCCGTTGGCGCATTGCCGGACATTTCCGTCGAGTCTACCACAAATTCCTTTTGCGAAGAAAGGTTCTTTACTACGATCTTGGACATTTTGTCCTTGTTCCATTGCTTGTAAGCAAGATACTTCCCGTCCGGCGACACATCGAATAGCCAGATATAATCTACCTGGGTCAGAAACGGATTCTGAGCATTTGCCTTCGGATTTGCTCCCAGCAGGCAAATGATGACTGCTAAAAAAATTCTTACCATGTGATTCATTATACTATTCAGTTATTCCTTGTTCAACAACAAAATATGTTCTCATAGCAACGGTTGCATCATGAGTAGAGCATTAAAAATGACCTGTGCCTATTCGCCATCCAAATACCCGGTACTTATAAAATTCACGTTGTTGTATGCGTATTTGTAAGCATCAAACATGATGTTTGCTTCCTCGGAATAATCGTTTTTTACGGAGTCGTAAAAATCGGCGAATTGTTTTTCCAGGTCTTTTGAGCGAGTGATGTTGGACCAATAGAAAAACCAGAATTGGAATCTATGTCCGATGCGTAAGCTGGACAAGTAGTTGAAAATGGCTTTTCGTGTGTCAGTTTGGTTCAATAACTGTCTAACCATGCTTTTTAAATAATTGGGAGCGTCTGCGTCAATCTCTGCTCCTATGCACAAGTCTATTGCTCTTTTGCAATACTCATCTGCTGATATGGCCGTTAGCTTGTTGCTGAAAGCATTCACGAATTTGTGCGATGTGGAATACAAAGTTGGCGGGACATTGTTGCGGGTGTATTGAAAAGTTGCGATATATTGCATCCAAGTCTTAGGAAAGGCATCGAAGTACTCGCGCTGGCTGTCCGCATCCTCCTTCTTCATCAGGGCTTCGTAGGCGGCATTCAGTCGTACAGTGTCTACCATAACATACGCACTCTGCTGCGCTTTCGCTGAAAGCGACAAAGCAAATGCTGCAAAGAATAATAACAAAGGGCTCATAGATGTGATTGTTTATGGGTTATTTAATTGTGATTGTAATTCCATCGCTGCCATACTTGTCTAAGAAATCATTCAGATTTTATGAAACAACTAAATTTTCATTTTTTCATCTGCTTTTTGCAAGTAACGCTTCTTTTATCCGTGCCGGAGTGCCCATGTGCTCAAAGAAATCTGTCACCTGTTTTTTCTCCATGGTAGAGAATGTGGTAGGCATCAGTTTCTCTATTTCTGCCAAGGACAGTTCGATGCCGTTCACGAAATATTTGTTAGTAACGTAGTTGATGAATGATTCCAAAGTCGGTTTGCTTTTCAGCATGTCTTCGAACAGCTGGAGCGACTAGGTATATGCTTCGGATGCTTCACCGTTTCTTCCGTTCTTCAGCAATATGTTATCTTTCCCTAAGTAGTAATACGGATTACGTTTGTCCACATATTGTTCTGCGTCAAGAATGGTCTGCAAGGCTTCTTCCGAACACTTCAAAGACTCCAGGATGTCGGCTTTGTTGCCGTAAGCGTTTACCAGCGACGGGTCTATGGCAATTGCTTCGTCCAAAAGTTTAAGAGCCGTTTCCAAAGAATCCGAATGCATGCTCATGCGTTCCGTCCTGTTGTTTTTGGCAAGGGCCTTCGGAGAATAACTGTTTTGAGCCGCCAATAAAGAAGCGCAAAAAGCAAAAATGATGGTAATTGCATAAGTTTTCATTGTGCTCAAATTTTGATTAGCCATTACTAAAATAGTCGATTAATATCTTACAAATCTGCAACTGTGGTTTATTGCAGATGGGTATTAGTTTCTTTAAAGTATGCCGTACGGGTAGCCTTCCCTACGTTGCTAATCATGTAGTGTCCATCGACCTGCTCCACCGTCAAAGGTATCTGTATAACCCGTTTGGCATACTTGTCTTGATAAATTACCGCATAATTGTTTCCTCGTATATGGACTACTCTTATACTCTCTATGCCGTCCATGCTTGCATCTTGTGCGCAGATAAGGGCATCTGCTCCGCTTTCCTGCGACATCTTCCTTGCCTGCTCCATTGCTTTTGGGGTAAGACAGGCCCGTTTCAGGGAATCCTCGAAAGCCTGCGAATGGGGCATGACCGCCATGTATTCCATATATTTCCTATAGAAATCGTACAGCATCCTTACGGGTGCTGAAGCTTCCTCCGGACTTTCAACTGTACTTCTTGTTTGTACCGTTTGTCCTTGCGAAGCAGATGCGAGGAATAGAATCAAAAACAAGAGTAAGAACTTCGTTTTCATAATTGGTGTTTTTAAGTTGGACAAATGATTTTTTATAACTTCTTATAGTTAGCTTATATAACATAAAAGAAGCATTCTGCTATGGAAACTCTATAATATTGGATTAAAAATTCTGATAATTAATCTTTTATTTAATTCAATCTAAACTCATTTTTAACGTCTTAATATCGTATATTCCGTATTTGGATTTTCACGGTAAGCAGGTCCTCCATACATGTCTCGTTGTACAAAATCCGAAATCCAATATTGTCCATTATACATAGCGACATGCCCGTGTTGATGTCCTTCTATTGCTTCAAAAACTACGATGTCTCCAGCCTGAGGAACATATACCCCGGATGTTATAGAAGAACTCACGGTATAAAAGCCTCGTTCTTGTAGCCATGTATCATAATCACACGCATCTATTGGATGACCATTTGTTAATAATCCACCAGCTTCCAGTGCCTGTCGTATAGCTTTTGCGCATTGCTGGGTTGAGGTTGATTGCGCATGAGAAGTTAAATATGATACAGTTTCATTCACATTATATCCTCCATCGCTTATTTTTCCTCCATCAGGCCCTATTACTCCTAAGCCTTCAACATATCCACCATTCCATAAGCCGCTGGCCATCATAGCTAAATATTCTTGATAGGTGTAAGTTTGAGAACCATACAGTCCGCTTGGGGGCATTGTCCCTCCTATGTATGTACGTTGCTCTGTTTCATTGATGATCGGCATTATTTTAGCCAACTCATCCAAACTTTTTCTCGTAATCTTTTTCATAAAAATTCCGTTTTTAAATGTTAGGCATATATTACTTCATTGTAACCTTTTGATAAATCCCCAAAGTCTTTTTTACCATTGTATTCAGACAAAACTTTTCCTCGTAAAGTTTGCGGGCATTTTGTTCCAATTTCATCCGTAATAAAGGATTATTGATTAATCGCTTGATTTGCTCTTTTAGCCGGATAACATCTACCGCTAGTCCCTCTGTTTCTGAAAAATTAACCGGCACTTTCAATGCATTTACTTCATCGGCAAACATTTCGTCCAAGCCGTCAATTCCTGTAGTAACTATTGGCAGGGCGAACATGGCCATCTCAATAGCTACATAGCTGCACTGTTCCTGCAAGGAAGCTATGACTCCCACGTCGCATGTCTGGTAGTATTCTTTCAATTCTGCCAAGGAAATTCTTCCTACAAAATCAGCTTCTACATCTGCATATTCCTTTCGTAATGTTTCTAAGTAATTGCTTTGTCCTCTTCCTGCTACAGTCAGAGACAAGCAGTAGCCTTCTGTCTGAAGCATTCTTAATGCCTGTAAAATGTATACAAGGCCTTTGGAAGGAGATATAGAGCCTACATACAATAGGCGGAAAGGTACTCGCTGATTGTCATTGCGTCTGCAAGCGTTATCATTCAGATTCAAATCGGGCATTCCATTGTATATTACAGAAACGTTTACATTCTCACCCAGCAGAGACGTTATGAAACGATGTCCGTTTTCGGTGACGCAAACGATATGGTCTGCTTCCTCATAGGCTTTCAGTTCGTTATGGCAGGACATTGCCATGCTTGCCTTTTGTTGTTGCATTCCGTCAATGCAGAATTGTTTGTAGAGTCGGTTGAAGCGTTGTGTGTCTCTATTATACAATCCTTTCCAAGGAATGCAGTGCAGGTGAGTTACAATGCGGCAATTTGGAACCTGGTTTTTTACCAATAGGGCAAAGTCAATCAAATTCAGCGTATGTAAGTGCAAAATATGCCAGCCATCGTCAACAAATACTTGTTTTATAAGACCGAATGCCAGTTTGTTGTACTGTTCCATCCAGAAAGGTTCGTTCATTGTACCGTCCGGATGTTGCGGGAGTGGTATTATGACCTGTCTTTTGCCTTCCGGCAGTTCTTTTATCGAAACGAACGTTACGCGCGGACTGAATTGGAACACGATGCGGCAAACGCGGACGGAAGCATAGTGGCGTAGCCCTTCTTGCAGTACGTGTAAATAACGGCTTACTCCCGTTGTATCTTCCGTACTGTTTATATCCAGCAAGTATAGATTTATCTGTTTCATAATCCATCGTTACAAAGGTCGTAATACATCGTTTCTTTTTCTTCCGGTAGCATCGTTCACAGCCCACAATATCAGACGGGATACTCCGTGTTGGTAGCCGGCATAGAAGGTAGAGGCTGGTATATGAGTTGTCAGATAATCTTCCCAATATTCTGCATCTGCATCGCTGAAACACATCTGCATTTCTTCTGCTTTTTGCCGATAAGGCAGTTCGTGCAGCGGTCGGAACAAAAAATCTACTTGTGCGGCAAGAGTAGAATTCTGCCATTCGAATTTGGATACAGAAATCTCCAAATGCGACCGAGCTTGTACTTGCAAATCATCGATGAATGCTTGTTCGGCAACCTTTCTAATGGCATAGTCAATATAATACATGTGTTCTTGAGATTCACAGGCATGTGCATATGCGTATAGCGACATCCACTCACCCGGTTGGAGTGACAACTTGCGGCAATAAAGCGACAAGGAAAGGTATTGTTTGAAAAGAACTAACCAATGTGCCATTTCTTCGGCAGAAGCGTTTGTCCGTGATGCTTGCTGCAGCAGTTCTTCCGACATGCGTCTGAACAGCTTGTCTTCCAATTCCCGGATTTCCGGTTTGTTTGTCCATTTAGAATAATGGTGCAGGAAATAAATGGCGGGGTAAAGACTGCGTTTGCCAGTTTCTTCGCATTGTTTTTGTTGCCTGCCTATCTGCTGGCAAATAGTCAAAGCTTGCTTGCCAAACACATCTTCAAACTCGGTCTCTATAAAACCGTTTTCTAATAGATACAGTACGGTATACCCAATGCCCGACAACCCGTTCTCGAAGCTAATATCTTGAGTTCTGACCAATAAAGCTTCTTGCAACAGTTGGCTGGCTTGTTCTTCCAGATATTCGTCTGCAAGCACGCGGGAAGCCTCGAACAATGTCAAAGACATGCCGGCTTTGCCATTGTAGAGTCCACTTAACCCCACAGTACATGCGTTGAGCGCTACATAATAGCTCATCTTCGCAAGAATCTCTTTATTGATGCAATATGGTTTCATAGATAGATTTCTTCTAAGTTTTTTTTCTCTTTAAAATCATACAGTGCCATTCCCCGCAACCTATAATAAGCTGCATAGGTGTCTCGCATGGCTGAATAGAATTGCAGCATCGTTTCGTGTTGTTTTTGCAATGCGTCGGTCAATTCGTACACAGATACGTGACCCAGTGCAAAACTTTTGATGGCTAACTGGTACTGTTCGCGTGACAATTTATAAGCGCGTTCGGACAATTGCCATAAACCGACAGAATGATTATAGTTGTCGGTGCATTCTTTTATCTCATCGCGAAACTTGCGAATAGTGTTTTCTATCTCAAGATTACGTGCCTGATAGGTGTTGCGGGCTATCTTCCGTTTATTTCGGTTGATGCCCCATTGCCAGATGGGAATTTGGAAACTGAGAGTAACCGTTTGCAACTTGTTGGCATGGCGGTAAGCGTCTGTAAAATTTTCGGCATATTGGTTGATGCCATAATTCAGGCTGAGATTACCATTGAAGCGCGTTTCCATTTTGGCATTGAAAAAATCTTTTTCTGCTTCCAGTCTGTTCATTTCTTGTTCTGTCAACGTAGGATTATTCTGCTTCACGTAATATTCCACCTCTTGGCGTTCGATTAGAGAAGGCAGGTCGAAGTCAGGCAAAATTAGTGTACCGCTGCTTCTCTCAAGTCCTAAATATGTGCAAAGGGCCCGGAAAGATTCTTTATACTGTTTCCGTGCCAGCCTGTAGTTAAGTTGCAGTTCAATCGTTTGCAGTTCTACTTGCCGATAGTCGTATTCAGTGATATGTCCATGGGCTAATTTAGTTTTGGCAATAGAAAGCAAGGTGTCGTTTGCAGCACTGTTGAGCAATGTCAGTTCACTTTCTAACTGATGAGATAAAGCTATGAAAAATAACTCCAATACTTCCTCTTGGATTTTAGAAATCTTGGAGCAATGTTTCTTTATGGAAATGCTGTGTTCTGCTTCTTGTATTTTTTTATCGAAAAGGAACAATTTGCGGCTTCCCCATAGTTGCTGGGAGTAGCTGATAAAAAAAGGTGAGGTTGTGAAGCTATGCCGCTTGTCAGAAAATTCATTTAGATAGCTTAAGTTTGTACCGATTTGGAGGCTCCCTCCTGTCAACCCGATACGTTGGCTGATTGTGATGCCTGCAGAACTGCTGTTGGCATAATCTTCTACCGATGAATAACTGCCGTCCTCCGGACTTTGAAGCAGGCGCAATGAGCGATTGAAAGCCACAGGATTGAAGGAAAAAGAAACGGAAGGCAGGAGGCCTTTCCGGTAATTTTCATATTGAAGCAGGTCATTTTGGTATTCTTTTTGTTCTATTTGTGCAACAGGCGATTGTAAAACATACACGTGCAATACCTCATTCAACTTTAAGGTGGATAATTCTTGCGCTGCCAACTGGCTTTGAAATGACAGGCACAAAAGGAATAGATGTAATGCACCGTTTTTCATAGTGTGTTATAGATGTTTATTGAATTTTTTAAAGTTAAGTCAAAAAAGTGAATAATAGAATGTTTTTCATGTTAATTATGGTGAAATGATTATGAAAACATGCGTTGGCAGTCTATCCTAAAATTTATTCTTGTCTGCTTGAGGGATACTTGTAGCTACAGAAGGTTGAATAAAAGGTGATAGCATAAAATTTAGGCAAGTTCTATAGGGCTATAGTGGTTAAAACTCTAAAATATCAAAGTCTGCGCAGTATATTTATTCTATCTATATGGTTGCAGACGGTATGCAAGGATTGACTGCAGCTTGCGTGGCCACCAGTTGATAGTATAATCCTTTTTTCTCCATTAAAGTCTGATGATTTCCTATTTCCGCAATATATCCTTGGTTTAGGACAACAATTTGATCTGCATGCTTTATCGTACTTAGCCGATGTGCAATCACCACCACGGTTCGTTGCTTGAAAGCATTGCTTAAAGCTTCTACAATTTTCCGTTCATTCATCACGTCTAATGAATTGGTCGCTTCGTCCAAAAATAAGAACTCTGGGTCTTGGTAAAGTGCACGTGCAATTAATAATCGCTGTTTTTGCCCGCCGCTTAATCCACGTCCTGTTTCTCCTATCATAGTTTCAAATCCTTTAGGCATGCTGTTGATTTCTTCTTCCAATTGTGCCGTACGGCATACTTCGCGCAGGCGGTCATAGTCGATGTGGTCATCATCTAACACTATGTTGTTTAAAATCGTATCGCTGAAAATATTTCCATCCTGCATCACTACCCCGCATAAATCCCTCCATTGCCGCAAGTTGATGGCTGTAACATTCATACCCCCCATTTTTATCTCTCCGTGAGTGGGTTTATAAAGTCGAACCAATAATTTCAGCAATGTTGATTTTCCGCTTCCGCTACCTCCCACAATAGCTGTTACTTTTTTTTCTGGGATGCGTAAGAAGACATTTCGCAGGACCATAGAGCCATTCGGAGTATATTGGAAGAAGACGTTCTCCAGCGTTATGTCTTTTTTCTCCGGCATGACGGTTGTTGAACCGATGGAGAGCAAGTCTTCTTCATCTTCCAATTCGCGTATTTCGTTGATGCGCAAAAAACTGATTTTGGCATATTGGGCTGAAACTACGAAATTAATGAATTGTATCAATGGGCCATTTAACATACCTAAGATGAATTGTGTGGATATCATGACGCCAAATGTGATTTCTCCATTAATGACAGCTACGGCGCAATAAAACACAATGGCCATATTTTTCATTCCTTCAATGAATTGTGCGCCAAGATTTTGTGCATTGGTCACAGTCAGTACTTTCTTATTTACATGATACAATCTTGCTTGTATCTCTTCCCATTTCCAACGGCGGTATTTTTCATAATTGAATATTTTGATGTCTTGAATGGCAGATACAGTTTCTACCCAATAACTCTGGTTTTTGGAGAGCAATTCAAAATATTCCCAATCTAATTTTTTGCGGATAGATAAAAATAGTAACACCCAAACGATGTAACATGCGGATCCTGCTAAAAAGATGTAGAAGATATTTGTATTGTAAACCAACAATATGATTGCAAAGATAACAAACGTTAGTGAAGAAAATATTAAAGCCAGCGAATTATTCATGATAAAACTGCGAATACGTTCATGATCTTGTGCGCGTTGCAGGATATCGCCCAGCAGTTTATTTTCAAAGAATGTTACCGGCAATTTCATCAACTTAATCAAATAATCAGATATCAAAGCAATGTTCACTCGCGAAGTAATATGTAGAAGCACCCAGTCGCGTAGTACATTGAATGCCATGACACTTGCCAGTATGCAAATGTTGCCGAATAACACCATGTGAATGAAGTTCACGTCCGAGGTTTTAATTCCTACATCGATGACAGCCTTCGATATGAAAGGAAGGACTGCTTGCAATAAAGTAACCACTAACATGATACCTAAGACCAGGCCGAACTGTTTTTTATATGGGAAAAAGTATCTCAGTATGCCGCTAAAGGTAGATTTGCGTTGCGTCTTTTCAGCTTCGCTTTTTTGGAAGTCCACAGTCGGCTCTACGGCAAGCAATACACCGTTTTCTTCTCCCTTGGGATACCATCCTTTGCGAAATTCTTCGTGGGTGTATTTTACACGTCCTTTGGCTGGGTCGGATATCCAAATATATTTCTTATCTGCATTATACACTACCACAAAATGGTTCTCATTCCAAAACACAATGGCAGGTAGTGGCACTTTCGATACAACGTCGTTTAATGTACATTTAATGGCAAGAGTGCGTAGTCCGATGCTTTCAGCTCCAGTGCTAATATCTAGCAAAGAGACACCTTCTTTTGTAATTCCGCAGCGGTCCCGCAAGTATTGTAGGGAGTAATAACGTCCGAAATACTTGGCTATAATTTTCAACGATGCTGGTCCGCAGTCTTGCGAGTCCATCTGATATTCTACTGGAAACCTTTTCCATCTCATATTTACTTTTCTCCTATTGACCGAAGATTATCGAATAAACGTTCTATTAATCTTTTTCGTTTTGTTATGATTTCTACTGTACCTTTGCTTTCAAAATCCAATGGAAGTGTCTTGCCAAAATTGCTGACCAATCCATCAGGGAATACGATTTCCACCAAATATACATCGATTATGTTATTGTTGGTTTCCATCTTGTTAGTCAAACGCGAGATAGAATGCACCTTGCCTTTCAGCATTCCGTATTCTTCGTAAGGATAATTGTTTATTTTTACATTGGCAGTTTGTCCTTCTTTTACTTTTCCTGCCCCATATGAAGCGATCATGACTTCTCCTACTATATCGTTTCGGGTTGGTATGACGGTAAACAGTTCTTGTCCGGCTTGTACGAAGCTGTTGTCTTTCCAGAAATCCAGGTACTCCACCTCACCTGTAATCGGGGCTATTTCCATATATTTTTCTTTCCATACGCTGATAGCGTTGGACAGTACATTTTGTTGGGCTACCAGTTCGGCAAAGGCTTTTTCTTTGTTTTCTTGTTCTTCCAGTAATGTGCGTTGTATTTCTATTTGACTTTGTCTGATTTCAGATTGTTTTATTAAACAGTTGCTTTCCAATGCTAGCAATGTTTCTTGCAAAGAAAAGTAGTTGGATTCTTTTTCCAAATACTCTTGTTGGCTGATGCCTTTGGCTGCATACAAGATGCTGTCTTTTTCCAAACGCTTGCCCATTGCTTCCAACACCTGTTTTTTTAAAGCAATCTCCTTGTGCAAATTGTCTTCAATTTCTTTGTCTATTTCGATTTGCTGTTGTAGGCTTATGCGCATCGTGGCATACAAATCTGAGGTGAGTAGTTGCCTATATTGTTTATACGATATATAAAACGAATTATATGCCGTGCTTACATCACCCAGTAGCAGGCTATCCGGTAGCGGGTAATTTGCTTCGTGGTCGGCATAAAGGTTAAAAAGCAAAGCTTCTACTTGCAACACATGATGATAATCAGCTCCACTCTCGATGAATGCAATTACTTCGTTCTTCTTTACTGATTGTCTGTTTTTTACCAGTAATTGCATACGTCCACTGTTGTTTGCTACTAATCTGACAGGTGCTTTGGTTGCTGTTACAGAAACTTCTCCTTCTACCGTATCTGGGTATTTAATCCAGAAACTCAATAAAATAACGATTCCAATCAAACTTCCTACGCACAGAGCAAACCATTTGACCCATTGGGTAGGCATACGGTCTATAATGGCTTGTACTTCTTCGGAGTAGTTTGACATGGAGTCCTCTTTATTTTCCTTCTGCATCATATCTTCACTCTTTATAGCCTAATTCAACGTGGATCCGATATAAGAATCTGAAAATTAGAAATATAACAATAAAAGCATTGCATTTATAGTGTCCAAATACAACATTAAAGTAATTGCCACTATATCCTCAAAGGCTAAAGTTACAAAAATTTATTACATGACAATGATTTTTGCAAAAAATTTGCCAGAGTACGCACGGCTCTTTCATTTAAAATAATCTCCATAATCCTTGTTATTCTCCGAAAACCATTATTTTTGCGTACAACGATGCAGGAAGCACCGCTTCCGGTGTTTCTTTTTATCGTTCATATAAAATTATTTTTGTAGGCGGAAATCCAATGCGACAGAGGTCGTTTTTTTGATTTCCGCCTTAATTTTCGCTATGCGAAAATACAATTTATTTTGCTGATATGCAACATTTTGCGCGTTTAATATATTAAAAAGAAACATGCATTCCGCCATAGTGGCAGCATAATGAAACATCTGAAAGAATTTGTGAAATCAGTGCCGGATTACCGCAGGACAGACAAGGGAAACTACAAACACAAGCTGGAAGATATTCTTCTTCTTGTAATACTCGGACGGCTGGGCAAGTGTATAACAAGGCCGGATATAATCAGATTCGGCGAGCGTAATCTGAAACGCTTCCGCTCTTTAGGGATTTTGTTGGAGGGCGTGCCTTCTGAGCCTACGCTCTGCCGTGTATTCAAACATATAGATGATGAAGCCATGTCTGAACGGATGTCTGAATTTACTGCCGCTTTCCATGCTGAACTTGTCGGTTTTGCCGTGGACATCCTCTGTATTGACGGCAAGGCGATGAGAGGGACGATACTTGAAAACGGACGCAACCCCGACATCGTGTCAGCCTATTCCCTTAAAGGAGGTGTCACTCTTGCCACGGACATGTGCGAAGAAAAAAGCAACGAGATAACTTCCGTGCCCAAACTGCTGGACAAGGTGGATGTGTCGGGATGCATAGTTACGGCGGACGCCATGTCCTTCCAGAAAGCCATCATAGACAAAATCCGGGAAAAAGGCGGTGATTTCCTTATCGAGCTGAAGGCGAACCAGAGGACTTTGCGATATGGGATTGAGGACAATGTCGGGCTTGCAGAGCCTGTGGATGTATATTCGGAAGGGCCTTTCCTTGAACATGGCAGGATAGAGACCAGGGTATGCCGCATCTTTCGTGGAAATGACCTGATTACGGACAGGGAAAAGTGGAATGGAGATCTGACGGTTGTCGAAATACGGACTGCAACGGAAAGGAAATCTGACGGTCAGAAATCTTCCGAAGGAAGGTTCTATGTCTCCAGTTTTCACGGAAGTGCCCGGCGGCTGGGCACAATAGCCAGAATGCATTGGGCAATAGAAAGCATGCACTGGGACCTTGACCGCAACCTGAGGCAGGACTTTATCAGACGGAAAGATGCAAGGTACGCCAGAAACCTTGACACGATACAGAGGATGGTACTGGCAATACTCTCGATATGGAAAGGCAAAAGGAAAAAGCTCTCTGACAAGGCAAAGGGAACGGCCGAACTTATCGGAGAACTTTCCATGAACTTTACCGCAATAATACATATGCTGGCTCAAAAATGAAATAATTTGTAATTTCAGAGGATTCGTAACGTCTTGGGTATCAAATATACCAAAGTTCCTGCTTCCCATAAAAGTGGGTGGGGGGATTATATACCTTCTTCTAAGCTTAAATGAAAGAGCCGTGTTTCTATTAGAATATCCAGCCTCTAGCCGAATCTCCCCTTAAAAAAAGAAAGAGGCTGTTTCAAAATAAACTTGAGATGGCCTCTGTTGTTTCATTTCAGATTGAAGTCATTTGGATTTCTCTCAAAAGATGAGTTTATAAACTTACTTTTGAAGATTTCATCCTTTCAAACTGTTTTTTCGTTGCCATAAGCCTCCTAAGAGGCTGCTTTTGCAAGATTATGTGCAATGGCCAGCAGGCCGAACTCAATTTCAACCTTCTTAAGCCCACGAAGATGGAACCTCTTGAAGTGCTTGTTGTTCTTGAGGTTTCCAAATACGGCTTCCACATCCTGCGGTCGCTGGCTGCGATATTTCAGGCCTTCATCAGAGAGCAGCTTTTCACGTTCCCTTTCCTTGATTTTCCTCAGACGGTGGTTTACCTGCACAATCCTTTCCGACCGGCTTCTGTGACACCGGCATCTTAGCGGGCAGCCCTTACAGTTACGTGCCCTGTATCTTGATATGGTCTGCACAAAACCGTTGTCTGTTATCCTCTTTGCATCGGAGAGTCTTTCCATTCTCTGTCCCATCGGACAATACATGCCGTCGGTTTCTTCATTATAATAAAAGTTGGCAGACAGGAAGGGGTCGTTCCGGAAGTTCCTTTTCTGTTCCTTATGAAAATAGTTGTACTTTATGAAGGTTTTAATACCATGTCTGAAGGCATACAGATAGTTCTCCTCGCTTCCGTACCCTGCATCACAGACAGATACGTCAGGGTATCTGCCGTAAAGGGAATGGAAGTCATCCATATGTAAAGGATAGGTGGAGGTATCACCCGCACACTGATGGATGGTATAGTTCAGAATGAACTGCCTGTTGGTACTGATCTGGGGGTTATATCCGGGTTTGAGCTGCCCGTTCCTCATGTGGTCCTCCTTCATGCGCATGAAAGTAGCGTCGTTGTCTGTCTTTGAGTAACTGTTGCGTCCGTCAAGTATCTTTCCCTGTGATTCATATTTCCTGAGCTGTTCAGGCCATGACTTCCTTACACGTCTTACCTTCGCTTTCATTTTTCTGTCCGCGTCCACTCCGTTCAGGGCATCGTCTATCTGGTAGAGCGCCTTTTCCACTTTCTCCGGAGTGATATCCTGATATGTAAGGGGAGCGGAATCACGCAGTTCCTGCTTGGTGACGGACTCGGCGTACTGCCATATCTCCTCAAGCTGTTCCGCGATTCTGGATATGCGGGTATGTATGGACTTGCCCCAGACGAACGTATAACGGTTGGCGTCCGCCTCCATCTTCGTCCCGTCGGTACAGGCCACATCCAGACTTACAAAGCCTTCCGCTACGAGGAACTTCACGATGGTGGCAAATATTGTCTTGAGTACATCCTTCAGCCGGCTGCTGCGGAAACGGTTGATGGTGTTATGGTCAGGAGTCACATTGCCGGTAAGCCACATGAAGCGGATGTCATTGCGGCAGAACTCTTCTATGCGACGGCTGGAATAGATATTACGCAGATAAGCGTAGACAAGGATCTGAAGCATCATGCGCGGGTGGTATGCAGAACAGCCTTTAGGAGAATACCTGCGGTAAAGTTCTTCGAGGTTTATCTGTTCAATGATACGGTGAACAACCCGGACCGGATCGTTCTGGGGAATAAAATCGCCTAAACACGGAGGTAAAAGCAGATTATCGTTGGATGTGTAATTTTTAAACATTATCTTTGGGATATATTGACTTGATTCCCTAAGATACAAAAATTTAGGGAGACGGGCAAGTTCTGACTGAGCGAAGTTAGGACCTGCCCGATTTTTTTTGCAGACATAAAAAAGGCCATCTCAAAGTTTATTTGAGACAGCCTCCCCAGAAACTCCGTAAATAAGCCGTAAAAAACAGCTAACAAACCACCATTTATTCATAAACAAACTCCGCCACGCTACGTATATCCGCCGACGAAGCTCCTACATACAGTTTGAACTTGCCGGACTCCGCGCGCCATTCATGCTTCTCGTCATCGAAAAACTTCAGCATATCAGGAGTAACGGTAAAGTCAACCGTTGCTTCTTCGCCAGGCTGCAAAGAAATTTTCCGGAATCCCTTCAATTCTTTCAGCGGGCGAGGCACACTGCATTTTTCATCGCCCACATAAAGCTGGACGATTTCTTTTCCGGCTACCCGGCCTGTGTTTTTCACCGTACATGAAAGCCGGATACTGCTGGAAGCCGTCATCCGGTCAGCAGAAAGCACAGCCTTTCCGTACTCGAACTCAGTATAACTCAAGCCATAGCCAAACGGGAACAAAGGCTTCACCTTTTTCGTGTCATACCATCTGTATCCGACAAGAATGTCTTCTTTAT
>SDWH01000013.1 GCA_019550975.1 Bacteroidales bacterium SW299
CCCGGGTCATCCCCGAAAGCGAGTGCAAAGGTACGCACTTTTTCCGAATATGCAAGAAATGGGGGAAACTTTTTTCAAACTTTTTTGGACACCGGAGAGCAACCGGCTGTAACACAGAGAAATGCGGACGAAAAAAAATGAAAGACGGATCAAGGAGAAGGAAAGGCCTGTACATTATATATAATATATGCGCGCACGAAAGACAAAGAAGAGAAAAATAAGGGGAAAGAAAAAAAAGTGGATGAAAATGTCGTAAATTTCCATTTTTTACCACAATGATAAATCCGAAGCGAACCTAAAGGCCTACTTTTGCAAACAACTCAATAATAAAAAATCAGATTCTATGCATCTCACAAAAGAAGAACAATTATTAGCAACAGGAAAGATTCCTGCGCTATTCCGAAAATTTGCGATTCCAGGGGTGATTGGGTTATTGTTTATTGGGCTTCAGCCAATGATTGACGGTGCCGTGCTAGGAAACTATGTCGGGACAGAAGTCCTGGCAAGCATCAGCATCTTTGTCCCGATATATACATTCATGACTGCACTTGCCGTCGTTGTTGGTGTAGGCTGCCAGGCCATTGTCAGCATGTCATTGGGGAGCAAAGACTACACAAGAGCACATAGTGCCTTCCGTACAGCTTTTTGGTCGCTGTCTGTCCTAGCTCTTGTCATGGGATGCGTTTTCGTGCTTGCAGCAGAACCGCTGTGCCGTTTTTTGGGCGCAAACGAAGTATTGCTCCCCTACACTGTGTCATATGTGCGGGCATTCTCCTTGTTTTTCCCGTTCATGCTGCTCACATTCTTATGCGATTATATGCTGAAAGCCATGGGACGCCCCTATTTTGCCATGCTTGTACTCGGAGGCACCGTCTTACTCAATCTGCTTTTGAATATTCTTTTTGTCGGCGCATTCGGATGGTCCACAGCAGGATCCGGATTGGCTACAGGCATCGCATTTACCAGCGGGTTTGCAGTCATGGCGCCAACCATACTTAAAAAGAACAGTCTGGTCAACCTCAGAAAAGGACATTTCTCCTTCAAGCTGTTAGGAGAAATGACGTACAACGGCTCATCAGAAGGGTTGTCCGAATTGTCCGCCGGCATAACGGTTTTGCTTTTCAACTGGGTGATGATGCAGACTTGGGGAGAAGTCGGAGTGGCTGCATTCACAGCCATCAACTATCTGTTGAACTTGGGTATCCAAATGTTTATCGGATTATCGGATGGCATTGTCCCAATTTTGTCCTTCAACTACGGAGCCGGGCATCTGAACCGGGTGAAGGCTACACTGTTCCTAGGCTTCAAGACCAACACAGCCATCGGCATCATCCTGTTCTGCATCATGTTTTTCGGAAATGAGTTTATCATTTCCCAATTCTTTGCAGACGGAGGAAGCGATGTGCTGAAGATAACCTCCATCGGAGCAAGCATCTGCGCCTTTGCCTTTCTTCTGAACGGTTCCAATATCCTGTCGTCCAGTTTTTTCACTTCACTTGGCGATGCACGGACCTCCGTACTTGTATCTTTGCAAAGAGGCCTGCTGTTCGTTGTTTTAGGAATCATGATCTACCCCATTCTTTGGGGAGATAACGGCATATGGCTTACGGTTCCGCTGGCAGAGTTCTTCACCTTCGTATCCAGCATGTATCTGCTGAAAAAAAGACTGAACAAATGGCTTGTCAATATTCACGTATAAAACATTTACTGACATGAAAGAATGGATTAAGGTACTTTCCGACAGAGAGGGTCTGAGCGAAGATGAAATTCATTTGCTGACAGACAACCAGGAAAGAAAGAGTTTCGCAAAAAATGAAATCGTCGCCCACGAAAGATGGAATATCGTTCAGCGGTTCACGGATAGACCGCAGCATGGGCTTTTTTAAGCTGGACAAGCAGTTCGGAGGCCGTATCGCCGAGGGCTTGGAATGGAGAAACAATCTGTACCATACCCGACCAACGGCTGAAAGCGGAACAAGCCAAACGGAAACCATATATGAACCGGACAATTCATTTGAACAGACGGATAAAGCCTATTCTACCGATGGCCATGCAGAAGCATCCGGCAGCGGAACTTTCGCCGATGCCGATACGAATACAGGCATAGTCCAAGTGGGCATCAACGCACTTATCGAGTTGTGCGTCCAACCTCACCAAGCCAAGGTTTCATCCGGCGGTGGCGGTGGAGGAAACGAAAACGGCTGGGGCGAGAACGACAAGGAAAAGAAGAAACATAAACCAATAAAGATGAGAAGATGAAAGATAACTTGCAGAACATAGCCGACCTTATCGGGGCATTGGCGGAGGACATCGAGGAAATCAAGAAGATACTGGCCACAAAGGACGCTTCGGACAAGGACGAGGCAGTGAAAAGGCTTGCGGTGAAGCTGGAGCCGGTCATACGTTTCTTTGGCGGCAGCACGCCGGAGAATATCAACGGCATTTTCAGAAGCAAGGAAGCCATCGAGGACAGCAAAAGGTCATTGGGCGATGAAATGATTGTGAGCTTGCAGGAATACACCGATGCCAACGACAAGAATATGCGCGAGCGTGGCATCCCCACTACCAAGGATTTGCTCTATAAGATACTGGAAGTGCTTACTGACCATGTGGAGAAAGACAAGCAGGTTTCACAAAAGGCACAGCAAAAGCAAGGCTTCACACGGAAACTTTGTCAAGCTATCCACTTTTACAAAGTAACAAGCAGAATCAAGCGGCTATGGGACAAAATACCCGACGGCTGGTACAAGAACCCTTACGCATGGGCTGGTATCATTTTCATGCTCGTGTTCTTTTGCCCTGTTTGCCGCCAGTTGGATGCGATGGCATGAGTACCGGGAGGAAAACAGGCAGTTGAGAACGGTTGCTGACAAGTACCAAGTGACCACGGTCATGCTCAACGAACTGTACCCTGAACTGGCCGTGACCGTCGGGGCATACGAGAAGCTGGTGGAAACGGTTGGAGTGGATTCCACTTTGACGATATTCAGGAAGCAACTCAGAGTTGTTCAAGAGGCATCGGACAACAAAAACAAATAAATTCGGAAAGAGCAAAGAGGCGGGCAAGTAAAGTTTTTGGATGAAAAGGAAAAATATATTTGGTTGTATGCAAATCTTTGCTTACCTTTGCAGCACGAGAACCCCCAAGCCTCTTAACAATGCTCAAATCGGGGGTCGTTTTATTTTTATACCCCAATGACAATAAATTTCCCGAAACAATACAACAGCCCGAAGGATTTGGCCGAGTTGCTATCCCAAAGAGGACTTGTTTTCGATGACAAGGAGCGTGTCTGCCGATATATCCGCAACATAGGCTATTACAGGCTAAGCGCATACTTCTATCCTTTCCTTGAAATTCCTAAAGACAGGCAGATTTTCAAGCAGGGAAGCAGCTTTGAAGCGGCAATCAAACTTTATCGGTTCGACAAGAAACTCCGTCTTTTCATGTTCAATGAGATTGAGAAGATTGAGGTTTCCCTACGCAGCACCTTGGCCAATGTCGTGGCGAAAGAGACCGGAAACATCTTTTGGATGACTGATGCTACCTTGTTCTCCAATCCCAACAAGTTCAGCCGCACGATGGAACTGATAGACAAGGAGGTCAATAATTCAAAGGAGGATTTCATCCTGCACTTCAAGAGCAAGTACAGCAATGCCTATCCTCCGGCATGGATGCTCGTGGAGATATTGCCGATGGGTGTCGTGACCCGCATCTATGAGAATATCAAGTCCAATCCGTTGAAGAAAAAGATTGCAGCCTGTTACGATTTACCCGCTCCCGTTTTTACTTCATGGCTGACAGTCATAACGCTTACCCGAAATTCCTGCTGCCACCACGCAAGGGTATGGAACAGGCAATACGCCATCAACCCGATGGTAGCACGGAAAATGAAACGGCCTTGGATAAGCGATGCTGTACCCCCACATAGGACATTTTATGAAATCTGCATCATCAAGTGGTTTATCGACATCATATCGCCCCACAACGATATGAAGCAGCATTTCCTATCCTTGCTGGAACAATATCCAAGCGTAGATTACAAGGCGATAGGCATCCCACAAGACTGGCAGGATGAACCGCTATGGCGTTAAAATGTTTTTTGTTTGATAATTTCTTCAAATAAATATCTGAAATCCTTATTCCATTGTAAAGTATAACATGGAGACAACATCCAATTTTCATCCGCATTTACCCTTGTAACCGATACTCTCCCGGCGTTTTCCCGACTTTTTTCTTGAACAGCCGACTAAAATAGGGCAGATATTGAAACCCTAATTCTTCCGCCACTTGCCCGATGCTCTTTGAGGTGTCAAGCAGGCGGTCTTTGGCAATGGAAATAACCGTGTCTTGGATGTATTCCTGCGCGGACTTTCCGCACTCTTTCTTTATCAGGTCGCCGAAGTAGTTGGGCGAAAGGCAAAGCTCGGAAGCAAAATACTTGACCGTAGGCAAGCCGGACTGCATCGGCTGGCGGGAGTTGAAATAATCGTGCAACAGTTTCTCGAAACGGGTCAGCAGGTCGGTATTGACTTTTTTACGGGTAATGAACTGGCGTTCGTAGAAGCGTGTGCAATAGTCCAGCAGCAACTCAATATAGACACAGACCAATGTCTGGCTGTGGTTGTCTATCGGATGATTGAGTTCTTCCGTTATCTTGTCGAAACAGTCGAGGATGATGTGTCTTTCCCGTTCGGAGAGGTGTAACGCCTCGTTTACATCGTAGGCGAAAAAGGTGTATTTCTTCATCTTTGTTGCCAACGGCGTGCCGACAATCAAGTCGGGGTGAAACAGCAGCCCCCAACCTTGCGGTTGGAAGATTTCTTCCGTTGCTTCCGCACCGATAACCTGTCCCGGAGAAATACAGACAATGCTTCCTTCCTGATAGTCGTAATACTGCCGTCCGTAGGTCAAAGTTCCGTTCTTCGCCTCCTTCAGGAACACGGCATAAAAGTCTATGTTGAATAGGAAACTGTGTATGGGCGACAGTTTGGAAAAGTCGATAATGCTCACCAATGGATGCAGCGTTTCCACGCCCATATACTTGTTGTATGCGTCTATATTTACTCTTTCTACTTTCTTCATAAGTATTCTTTTCTTGTTTGCTACTGCAAATATAAGGTATTGTTTTCTAATAGTTTCACCCTTTATCCAGATTTCAGTTATCCGTATCAAACGTTCAGTAATCAGTATAACGGCTTTCGGTGGGGAACGCTGTAATTTTGCATCGTCAGATAAAAACAAAGGATTAGATTATGGAACTGAAACATCTTACGGAACGTCAGGCGCACATCGCCTTGATTTCCATTCATACGGCTATCACCACCACCGACGTGGAGGGATTGAAGAAAGTCTTGGCGGATGCGTTGGACTTCGGCATGACCATTAACGAGATTAACGAAGAGATTGTGCACCTGTATTGCTACGTGGGTTTTGCTCCGGCGTGCCGGGCGACCACTGTGTTTATGAACTTGGTGAATGAACGGCGCAGCAAAGGCATACACGACGAGCAGGGACGAGAAGCATCGCCCCTTGACGAGAGCGAAAGCAAGTATGCACGGGGTGAACGGCTGCAAATGCTTTGCGCAGGCATGACGGCAGAACAGTTGCGCAGCGGCTTCTTCGGTTTCAATCCGCTGCTGGACTTTTGCCTGAAGGAGCATCTTTTTGCCGACCTCTTCGCCCGCGACCTGCTTTCGTATGTCGAGCGGGAGATTACCACCGTGTCTGCCCTTGCCGCTATCAAGGAGCCAATGGTGGAATCGCACTACGGCGGTGCGCTGAATGTTGGCGTGACGGAGAAACAGCTGCACGAGATACTGATGCTCATTGAGCAGGAAGTATCATTTGAGGCTGCGGAAGTTGGCTCGCAACGGTTGGAGCATACATTGCAAGCACGAAAAGGAAAATAAGAATAACCTATGGGAAGTGCGTCAGAGAAATGGAAAGGTCATGTGGCTGTCCTGTGTGCCAACTTGATATTCGGACTGAACATTCCGATAAGTAAGGCTCTGCTTAGTCAATGGATGACGCCGTTCGGATATATGGCATCACGTACACTCGTGGCAACTATTATCTTCTGGATTATACAAAGTTTCTTGCCCAAAGAGAAAGTATCCCCGAAAGATTTGGCGATTATCGCTATGGGCGGTATCATGGGATTTGTCGTGTCGCAATCCCTGACAGCAGTCAGCCTGCAATACACCTCACCTGTTTATTTCTCGCTGATTGTAGCATTAAGTCCGCTGGTTGTGATGCTACTTGCCGCCATATTCCTGAAAGAACCGATTACTGGAAAGAAAATGGCAGGCGTTGTATTGGGTATTGCCGGAGCATTGCTGATGATTGCGCAGATAGACAATTCCGCATCGGGTAAAAACAATCTGTGGGGAATATTCCTTGCGGTTATCAGCGTAACAGCATTTTCCGTTTATCTGATAATCATCCGCTCGGTAGCGCAGAAATACACCACGGTGACGCAAATGAAATGGATGTTCCTCTTTGCGGCAATCATCCTTGTTCCATTGGGCTGCACCGAATATTCCGAACAAGCACTCTTTTCTACTTCATGGGGCTGGACTGGCGTATGGGAGTTGGCGTTTGTTGCAATATTGGCTACATCCATCGCCTATTTCCTCACCCCTTTCGGCATGAAATATCTGAGGGCGACCACCGTCAGCGTCTATATGAATTTACAGCCGATTGTATCATCCGTAGCTGCAATCTGCGTCGGGCAGGACATTTTTTCATGGGACAAGCCTCTGGCGGCGGTGCTGGTTATCGCCGGGACATACGTGGTATCTACCAGCAGGGCAAAAGAAACAGCATGAATATTAACATTCTAAAAGCAATAGAATTATGAAACAGAAAGAATTACTGGCAGGCAAAGTCGCCCTCGTGACAGGCGGCAGCAGCGGCATCGGCTTCGGTACTGCAAAGAGGCTGATGGAAGAAGGCGCATTCGTCTATATCACCGGACGGCGCAAGGAGGTATTGGAACAGGCAGCCGCCAAGTTGGGCAGCGGCGTAAAGGCGGTGCAGGCGGACATTTCCAACAAGGACGATATGCTCCGGCTGGCAAACATCATCAAGGAGGAAAAAGGCGGGCTCGACATCATCTTTGCCAATGCAGGCGGAGGCAAGGCTATCCCGTTCGAGGAGGCAATGGAAGCGGACTACCGCCGCACGTTCGATGTGAACGTATGGGGCACGTACCTCACCGTGCAGACCCTGCTGCCCATCCTGCGCGACGGGGCTTCCATCATCCTGAACGCCTCCATTACAGCTTACATGGGATTGCCGGGCTTCGGACTGTACGCTGCCACGAAAGCCGCCGTCCGCTCCTTTGCCCGCAGTTGGACGACCGACTTGAAAAGCCGTGACATCCGTGTCAATGCCGTCAGTCCGGGTGTGATACCTACCGAGGGGTACGAAGTGGTGCAGGGCATGAGCGCTGCCGATGTGCAGGCATACGCCGACCGTGTTTCTTCGGAAATCCCACTTGGGCGTGTCGGCACAAGCGAGGAATTGGGCGATGCCGTGGTATTCCTTGCGTCGGATTTGAGCAAATACATCACGGGCATCGAGTTGACGGTTGATGGCGGCATGACGCAGGTTTATGCAGGAAAGAATTAACATCAATAGAAAATACAATGGAGAAAATAAAGTTAAACAACGGCGTGGAAATGCCTATTTTGGGGCTGGGCGTTTACCAGATGTCCAAAAAAGAGTGTGAGAACAGTGTGTGCGAGGCTATCCGTCTGGGCTATCGCTCTATCGACACCGCATCGGCTTATTGCAATGAGGAAGCCGTAGGCAGCGGCATCAAGAAAAGCGGCATCGACCGCAAGGAACTGTTCATCACCACCAAGCTGTGGATTAAGGATGCAGGGTACGAGAGTGCACGGGCGGCTGTGGAGAAGTCGCTACGCAAGTTGCAGACCGACTACCTCGACCTGTACCTCATCCATCAGCCTTACGGCGATGTGTTCGGCGCATGGCGGGCAATGGAGGAAATGTACAAGGAGGGGAAAATCCGGGCTATCGGGCTGAGCAACTTCTTCCCCGACCGCTTCATGGACTTGACTTTGCACAACACGGTCATCCCGGCGGTATGCCAGATGGAGGTGCATCCCTACTGCCAGCAAATCGCGACGCAGCAGTTCCTCGGCGGATATGACACATGTCTGGAGGCATGGAGTCCGTTCGCGCAGAATCCCGCCATCTTCCAAGACGAAACGCTGAAAGCCATTGCCGCCAAGACAGGCAAGAGCGTGGCACAGGTCATCTTGCGCTGGCTCATCCAACGCGGTATCATCGTCCTTACCAAATCGACGCACACCGAACGGCTGCGCGAGAACATGGATGTGTTCGACTTCGAGCTGGATGCCGACGACATGGCAACTATCGCCAAACTTGACACCGGACGCAGCACCATCTTCGACCATCGCGACCCGGCTTGCGTCAAAATGATTTGTGAGGCACAATTCGATTATTAATCATTCAAATTTATCATTATGGAATACATCAAACTTGGAAATTCAGACTTGAACGTATCCCGCATCTGCATGGGATGCATGGGATTCGGCGACTCTACGCAGGGACCTTGCACATGGACTATCAACGAGGAACAGTCCCGCGAAATCATCAAGCGTGGATTGGAACTGGGCGTGAACTTCTTCGACACCGCCATTGCTTACCAAAGCGGCACGAGCGAGCAATACGTGGGACGTGCCCTCCGCTCCCTTGCCAAACGGGAAGATGTGGTGGTAGCCACTAAGTTCCTGCCGCGCACCGCCGACGAGATTGCCGCCGGAATCAGCGGTCAGCAACACGTGGAGCGTATGCTCAACAAAAGCCTCGAAAACCTCGGCATGGACTACGTGGACTTGTACATCTGCCACATGTGGGACTACAACACGCCCATTGAGGAAATCATGGAGGGCATGAACAACGCGGTAAAGGCAGGCAAGGTACGCGCCATCGGCATCTCCAACTGCTTTGCCTGGCAGCTTGCCAAAGCCAATGCCATTGCCGACCGCAACGGCTGGGCGAAGTTCGTATCCGTGCAGGGGCATTACAACCTGCTGTTCCGCGAGGAAGAGCGCGAAATGGTCCCCCTCTGCGAAGAAGATAATATCGCCTTGACCCCGTACAGCGCACTGGCAGGCGGTCGCCTCTCCAAACGTCCGGGCGAAACATCGAAACGTCAGGAAGAGGACGGCGTAGCCAAGATGAAGTATGACGCCACCGCCGAACAGGATGGCGTTATCATCGCCCGTGTTGCCGAACTTGCCGACCGTTACGGCGTGACGATGACGCAAGTTGCCCTTGCATGGCTCTTACAGAAAGTAGCTTCACCCGTAGTCGGCGCTACGAAGCTGCACCACATTGAAGGAGCCGTCACCGCCCTCGACCTGAAGCTGACATCGGACGACATGGCTTATCTGGAAGAAATGTACATTCCGCACAGACTGGTGGGTGTCATGGCACTCAACAAGAAGAAGCCGACGGAGAAGGCTACTTGGTCCACGGGGAATCAGGTAATCAAGTAAACATCTCAAATAAAATATCTCCCTGTGTATTAAGCAACAGGGAGATGTTTTTTATAATATAAAAGATTTGACAAAGAATGAAATAAACGACTCCTTTTTCTTTTTAAGGGGAAACATCCATGTCACATCGTTAACAGGACATCGAAACATAATTTTTCTCTCTGCTTTCCTATGCGGAAGTGTTTTAAGGACACATTATGATATATTGATTATGCAGTAAGGTATATGGTGCTAAAATGGTACTAAATTGCAAACAATGTTCTTATTTATAATTGTAAAGAGCATAATATCAGTTTATTATAAAATTTCTTATACTGTCGTCCACAAGGAAGAGATCGACAGCAACGTCTATATCATAACCAAAGGCATCTGGAGAGCCTATCACTTCAAGTATGGAGAAGAAGCCACTGCATGGTTTGCCACACCGGGAGAATTGGTATTTTCCGCATGGGGATACATATCCGACAAACCATCCCGCCTGTCGTTTGAATCCATGACAGAAAGCGAAGCGATCTGCCTTTCCAAAGAAGAGCTGCACAAGCATTTCTACTCATCGATAACGATGGCCAATCTGGGACGCAAAATGCTGGAAAACTTCATCCTGCTTTACGAAAACTGGCTCATGGATTTGTGGAAACAGAATGCTTTCGAACGCTACATGACTCTTTTAAACGAATATCCGGAAGTCATTCAGCAAATTCCAATGAAATACATAGCTTCTTATCTAGGCATCACAGTGCAATCATTAAGCCGCATCAGAGCCTCGCTGAACGAAATGAAATAAAGGATGTGTCAAAACAAAAGTTGGCTATCAAAAAGCAATGACTAAGGGAACGAAGTGAAACATCTCGCATGTACCAGCTTATGCTTCCGAAATTCTTCGCTTTGTCACCAATGACAAAATGAAAGTTGGTTCATGTTTCGACACACTTTCCAACAGACAGCCAGAGTTGCCTTTCCTGCCCCTTCGGACAAGAAAGGCAACCTGCTCTTCAACTTCCAAACAGAATCAAAATAAAAATCCAACAGGCTCTTCTTCCCAAGGCTTCATTCCACTCCTTATTCTACACCACCGCCCAAGGCATGATACAAATTGATCATCCCCTGTATCTTATCAAATGCGTCATTTGCTTCTGTCAGTTCTGCCTGCAACAGGGCCTGCTGAGCCGTCAACACTTCCAAATAGCCGGATGCGCTGCTATACTCCATCAGTTTCCGCGTGTCATTCACGGCCGACCGCAATGCTGCCACCTGCTCGCCGACAATCTTCAGCCGTGAGTCTGCGATCTGCCATTGCATAAGCGCGTCGTTCACTTCATTCCCGGCTTTCAGCAAGCTCTGGCGGAAAGAAAGCAGCGCTTCTTCCTGCCGCGCTTTGGCAACACGCAAAGCGGCAATATTTTGGCCCCGGTTAAAGAGAGGCTGAACCAACGAACCTACTGCACCCAGCAACCAGCTGCCCGGATTAATGATTGCCGCCCCATTATTGTTGGTCCATCCTGCCGAACCGCTCAATGTGATGCCCGGATAGAAAGCAGACCGGGCACCGTTCGTGCTATAAAATGCCTGAGCCAAAGCAGCTTCAGCCTGACGCACATCGGGACGGCGCCTCAGCAACTGCAAAGGCACGCCCACCGACAGTCTGTCAGGAAAACACTGGCCCTTGAGTGTGGTACGCTCAATACGGCCGGGAGTCCTTCCCAACAAAGCAGACAGGGTATTTTCCTGTGCCCGTATCTGTTTCTGCAACGTCAGCACAGAAGCCTCCACCGCCAGTTTGTTTGCCTTTGCCTGTGCTACGGCAGCCTCTGTCGCCTCTCCTACCCGTTTCTTCGCCTCATAGGTGCGGAACACCTCCGCCCACGACCCGGCCGTACGGCGGCTGATATCCAACTGGCGGTCGAGTGTCAGCAGATTATAATAACTGTTGGCAATGGTAGCGATAAGCTGCGTCTGCACCGCCTGACGGTATGCATCGCTTTGCTCCAAGGCAGCTTTTGCCCCACGCTTGGCATTTGTCAGTTTCCCAAAAAGGTCGACTTCCCAACCGGCAGAAGCGGCAATAGTATATGTTTTGTCTGTTTTTGTGTGGTCGTAGCTGTTCAGCTGTCCTTGCGGATTCAGCGACAGGGAAGGCAGATAAGCAAGCCGCGACGAAAACAATGCAGCTTCCGCCTCCTTCACTCGCAAGCGGGCGATGCCCAGATCGGCGTTATTCTCCAGTCCCTCACGGATGAGCGACTGCAACCGGAGGTCAGAAAACAATTCCGTCCAAGGCAGGGAAGCGATAGAAACTGTATCCTCCGCCTGCACATCCTCGCCGTAAAGTCCGTCAGTCTGTATGTCAGGACGCGAATAAGGTTTATAGATATGGCAGCCCGCCAGCAGGATGACGGCACTGCACAAGATAAAGATCCGTTTCATCATTCTTTCTCTTTTTTCTTTTCTTCAATGGCTTCTATCTCACTCTGTATTTCCCAATCGGGATTCGGCAGAAACTCTACCGGCTTCACCCGCTCCTGTATATACTGGAACAGGATGAAGAACACGGGCACAAAGAACAGGATGGCAAGAATGCCGAATATCATGCCACCTACAACGCCCGAGCCCAACGACGAGTTACCGTTGGCTCCCGCACCGCTGGCGAACATCAGCGGCAGCAAGCCGAATATCATCGCCAGCACGGTCATCAGGATGGGACGGAAACGGACACGAGCCGCAGCCAGTGCTGCCTGTACAAGCGACATGCCTGCCCGACGGCGGTCTGCCGCATACTCCGTAAGCAGAATAGCGGTCTTTGCCAGCAGTCCGATCAGCATGATAAGCCCTGTCTGCATGTAAATGTTGTTCTCCAGTCCCATCAGTTTGGCGAAGACAAAACTGCCCATCAGTCCGAACGGCACAGCCAAGATAACGGCAAACGGCACAAAGAAACTTTCATACAGTCCGCACAGAATAAGGTAGACAAACACCGTACATATCAGAAAGATGACGGCAGTATTGTTTGTGGTCTGGCTCTCCTCGCGGCTGATGCCCGCAAACTCATATCCGTAACCGCGAGGCAACACTTCGGCTGCCGTTTCACGGATGGCATTGATCGCATCCCCCGAGCTGTATCCCTGCGCCGCCTCACCATTGATACCCATCGCACTGTACAAGTTGAATCGCGCCAGCGATTCAGGACCGTACACCTTGGTCAGCGTGACAAACTGGCTGAGAGGAGCCATCTCCCCATTGTTCACCCGAGTGAATATCCTGTCAAGCGATTCCGGCGTGACACGGTATTCGGGCGACGACTGGATCATCACGCGGTAAAGTTTGTTGAAGCGGTTGAAATTCGACACATACTGGCCGCTGTAATACCCTGCCAGCGTAGAGAGCACAGCATCAGCCGTCGTGCCCGCTCTTTGGCACTTGACTGCATCCACCTCAACCAGATATTGCGGAAAATTCACGTTAAACGTAATATAGGCAGATCCGATTTCCGGCCGTTCCGACAATGCAGCAATAAAGTCCTGCCCCACCGAATAAAGCTCATTCACGCTGCCGCCCGCACGGTCTTGCAGGTAAATCTCAAAACCGTTGGCCACACCGTAGCCGTCAATCAGCGGAGGAGCCATGGCAAAGATGTTCGCATCAGGGATGTCGGCTGCAAACGCATTAATCTTTGCAAGCACCGCATCAATCGCCTGTTCTTTGTCCTTGCGTTCGCTCCAGTCGGTCAGCATGGCGATAACCATGCCGCTCGACGGTCCGGCACCTCCAATCAGTCCGTATCCGGCCGTTTCCGAAGCAATCTTGATTTCGGGAATGCTATCCAGCTTCCGTTCGATCTTTTCCATAATTTCTGAAGTGCGGGCAATGGAACTGCCCGGAGGCGTAGTGACGTTCACCATCACACTGCCCATGTCCTCATCGGGCAGCAGTCCGGTCTTGGTGGTGTTCATCATCCAGGCCAGAGCAGCCACAGCGCAGGCCAATATGCCCACAGCCATCCAGCGCCGGCGGATAAAGAACAGCACGCCTCCCATATAATGGTTGGATACCACACCGAATGCCGCATTGAATGCCGTGCGGAACCTTGCGGCAAAATTCTTCTTCATCTGCCCTTCTTCATCCAGGTACGGACGGAGCATCAGCGCACAGAGAGCGGGCGAAAGCGTCAGGGCATTGATGGCAGAGATACCTACAGCAGCAGCCATGGTCAGACCGAACTGCATGTAGAATGTGCCGCTGGTGCCTCCCATCATCGACACGGGAATAAACACCGCCATGAAAACCAGCGTGGTGGTAATGATGGCAGAGGTGATGCCGCCCATCGCGTCAAACGTAGCCATATAAGACGACTTGTATCCCACATCGAACTTGGCCTGCACCGCCTCGACCACGATAATCGCATCGTCAACCACAATACCGATGGCAAGCACCAAAGCGAACAGCGTCAGCAGGTTGATGCTGAAGCCCGCAACCGACATGAAAGCGAACGTACCGATCAGCGACACCAGAATCGAAATGGCGGGAATCACCATCGACTTCACATCCTGCAAGAACACGTAGGTGATGATGACCACCAAGAGGAATGCCTCGAACAGTGTCTTCACAACCTGATGCATGGAAGCGTCGAGGAAGTTTTTCGTAGAGTACAGTTCGGCAAACTCTACCCCTTTGGGCAGATTTTCCGACATCTCCTCCACCTGCGCGTCAATCTGCGTAATGACTTCCGTAGCGTTCGATCCTGCCGTCTGATAAACCATGAACAAGGCACCGGGCTTTCCGTTGGTCATGCTCCTGTAGTTGTATGCCTCATCACCCAACTGAATGCGTGCCACATCCTTCAGACGAAGCACTTCGCCTGTGGGAAGCGACTTGATGACAATACTGCCGAACTCTTCCGGCGTGACAAGACGGCCCTTGTATTTCATCGTGTACTGGAATACACCTTCGTAGTTCTCGCCGAACGAACCTGTAGCCGATTCGATGTTCTGCGCATTCAGCGCCGAAGTCACATCACCGGGCACCACGCCGTACTGGGCCATCACATCAGGCTTCAGCCAGATGCGCATACCGTAGTTTGACCCAAGCAGGGTGACTTCGCCCACCCCAGTGATACGTTTCAGCGAAGGGATGACATTGATCTGCAGGTAGTTGTTCAGGAACTGCGTATCGTAGCTTCCGTCCGGGCTCCACAGTGTGATAGCCTTCAGCATGGATTTCTGCTGCTTGTTGGTAACAACGCCGATACGCGTCACATCGCTCGGCAACTGTCCCTGCGCCTTGCTGACGCGGTTCTGCACGTTCACAGCCGCCATATCGGGATCAGTGCCCTGCTTAAAATAGACCGTAATGTAAACATCGCCTGCATTCGAAGCGGTAGAGTAGATATAGGTCATGTTCTCCACGCCGTTGATGGCTTCCTCCAGCGGCACAATGACGGACTTCAGCACCGTTTCGGCGTTGGCTCCAGGATAGCTGGTGGTCACCTCCACCGTAGGCGGAGCGATGTTGGGAAACTGTTCGACCGGCAGCGTCACCAGTGCGATGCAGCCCAACAGCACAATCGCTACCGAAATAACGATGGAAAGAACCGGGCGTTCGATAAATGTTTTCAGTTTCATACGCTTTCTCTTTTATTGTCGTTTGACTGTTATGTCCATACCGTCCTGCAACAGACCCACGCCTTCTGCCACAATGGTTTCGCCGGCATCCAGCCCGCTACGGACGATATACAGCTTCTCATCGTTGAGCGGAGTAACCTCTACCGGAGCAGACTTTGCCTTGCCGTGCACGACACGATAGACAAACACCTTGTCCTGTATTTCATAAGTTGCCGCCTGCGGTATGGTAAGTGCGCTGTCCACAGTTTCCGTGATCAGCACATTGCCTGCCCCTCCGCTATGCAACAGTCCCGCAGGATTCGGGAAAGCTGCACGGAACGAAGCCGCTCCAGTCTGCATATCCAGCACACCGCTGATACTTTCCACACGTCCGTACCGGTCATAGAGGCTCCCGTCATTCAGCCGCAAGCCCACAGGAGGCATCTGCTTCAGCGTTTCTTCCACCGATCCGTAGCACCGGACCAGCGAAAGCAGCCGATTCTCCGGCATCGAAAAATAGACATACATGACCGAATTGTCTGACACAGTGGTAAGCGGCTGCGCAGAAGAAGAGCTTACCAGCGCTCCCACACGATAGGGAATCGTGCCCACCACTCCATCCGCCGGACTAGTGACGACGGTATATGAAAGATTGTTCCGCGCATTCACCTCCTGCGCTTCGGCCTGCGCCTGCTGCGCCTTTGCCGTGAGGAGCGCATTTTCAGCCGTGCTCAGTTCAAATTGAGAAATGACACGCTGGTCAAAAAGCTCCTTCTTCCCGTCATAAGTGAGCTGCGCCGTAGACACGCTGGCTGCGGCAGCCCTCACATTGGCCATTGCGGTCTGAAGCGCAGCCTGATACGGTATCTGGTCTATCACGAAAAGTGTCTGTCCGCGCCGCACCCGCTCGCCTTCCGTAACAGCAACCTTCACGATCTTGCCGGACACTTGCGGATAAATCTCTATATCCTGCCGTCCGCGGATAGAAGCAGGATAGTCATCGGTTGTTTCAACAGGCGAAACGCCAACCGTAAAGACCGGGTAGGCCTGCGGCTTACCTTCGGTAGTTCCATTCTTGCAGGATGCCAGGCATATACTGCACAGCACAGCCCACACACAAATTTGCTTTTTCATATTTCTGTATAAAATCTGTTTTGCAGGCGCAAAGGTAGGACGTTTTAAAGCCTGGGCTTATGAACAAATACGTACAAAAAGGATACTTTTGAAAACAGAAAAACAGAAAAAGACGATAAATTTCTATTTTTGCAGTAAAAACAGAAACAGGTATGCCTGAGAAAAAGAAAACGTTTGTATACAGCACTTCCGACTGGAAAGATGTGAAAGGAAAGAGTATCCGCACAGACGGGTGCATCCTGATCTTCTGTGAAGAAGGGATGGCCACGGTTTCAGCAGAGTTCAAGCCCCGCACCGTCAGGAAAAGGGATGTCATACTGATTTTCCCCGATACCATGTTTGTCGTAAACGATGTGTCGGAACTGTTTTCCGTAAAGCAGATTGAGATTTCGTCCGAAATGTTTGACGAAGCTACATTTACCCTTTCGTCGCAGTTCTTCGACCTCCTCTATGACAACTCGATCTTTCACTCCACGCCCGAACAATGGAATCTGGTGGAAACATGGGAGAAACAGTTTCTATGGATTACGCAGTGCAGCGCGGAGAAGTCAGCGTATATGATGCTGCGCAATCACATGCAGAACTTTTTCATCGGACTGGAAAGCATTGTCGTTTCCGAAAGCCGGTCACAGATACAGCCGATAAGCTCTACACGCCGGCTCTTCAACCGTTTTTGCAGCCTGCTGGTGGAGCACTGCCATTCGCGCCACGACGTGAAATTCTATGCCGAAAAGCTCTGCATCACGCCTTACTACCTGTCAAAGATAACCGCCAGAACCATCGGCGTTACTCCCAAAGAACTGATTGAAAGGCAGATTATTCTGGAGATGAAACGGCTGCTCACCACCACCGACATCTCGGTGAAGGAACTTGCCGTGCTTTTCCATTTTGATACGGTGTCTTATATGGCACGCTTCTTCCGGAGGCACACGGGCTTCACACCCAATGAATACCGCAAGCTCTGACACGGACAACAAAGACGCATGTCTGCAACATGCCGGCCTTTTCTTCGGAAAAAGAAGTTTATCTCCAGGCTGGAGATGTGTATCTTCAGGCTAAAGACATATATCTCCAGCCTAAAGATTTGCATCTCTAAACTGGAGATAAAGCACGCCACGGGAAACCGCCCGTTGGATAAAGAAACAAAACACGAAATCCTACTATTCCGAATCCAGATTCCAGTAAACGACAAACCGCTGGTGATGGACATCATACAAAGGCGACAGGCGTTGTCCGCCGGCTGTTTCAAAGTTCAGCCCCCCATCCGTGCGTCTGATATTCTTTCCGGGACGCTTTCTGTCGCACTTCAAGACGACAGGCAGATCTGCCGGTATATGGTAATCATACGTATAATAATCGTTGTACCGGGCAGGGTCAGAAAACGGAGCAGGGGCTTCCATTCCCGCCGTTCCCAATTTTCCTGCCAAGGCTACGGGACCATACAACAATGCTGCAACATCCGGATTGTCAGGAGTCTGTTCCAGACGAAAATCCATCGGATATGTCAGTTCAATGCTGTCGCCGTCTTTCCATTCACGGTCGAGCACAATATAAGACCCCGGCTTCTGCCCCACCTTCACCTTTTTCCCGTTAATGCAGACAGACACCTTTCCGCTCCAGGAAGGATAACGCAGATAGAATGCAGTGCGTACGGGCTGTTCCGCAGAAACCTCCAGCTTCACACACTCGCTTTCCGGAAAATCCGTTTCCATGCGCACACTCATCCCCCTCTCTTTCCAGTGCAATACGGAAGGAATGAAAAGGTTCACATACAATCCTTCACGGTTATGATAGTAGATGCTCTCAGCATATTTGGCATGACTCTCAAACCCGCTTCCTACACAGCACCAGAAAGACTGGTCGGGAGTGCTGTATACCTTGTGCGTTCCGGATTTCAACGGAAGGAAATAGG
This sequence comes from Bacteroidales bacterium SW299, assembly GCA_019550975.1. Classification (GTDB taxonomy): domain Bacteria; phylum Bacteroidota; class Bacteroidia; order Bacteroidales; family Bacteroidaceae; genus Phocaeicola; species Phocaeicola excrementipullorum. The sequence goes on from SDWH01000013.1 coordinate 18,193, forward strand.
CTACCATGCCCGTTGCGGGATCCTGCTGGCCCAATATATGATTGTACAATGCACGCTCGTAATAGTCTGCCACCTTGACAGAAGGATTCCAGCAGAACAGATGGCGGCTGAGCTTCAGCATATTATACGTACAGCAAGTTTCACCCGTATATCCGGTGATATGCTTTGAAAACTGATCCGGATCAAAATAATGCTCCTTGTCACTGCTGCACCCGGGAGCGAAAGTATGCCTGCCAATCATCGTATTCCAGAAAAATTCGCAAAGCGACCTGCTTTCCCCGTCGCCCGAAAGCTCATAGTTGCGCGCTTCGGCCAGGACCTTCGGAATAAACGTATTCGTATGCTTCGTCCCCAAGTCGTCCTTTTCCTCTTTCAGCGGGTCGATCACTTCATTGTGATAGAAGAATCGGGCAAGCCAGCGGTAACGCTCGTCGCCGGTCAGCGCATACAAGTTGTAGAACGATTCATTGATGCCGCCGAACTCATTCCGGATCATCTTCCTGCGGGTAGCCTCATCCAACGGCCGAAGCTTCTCGTAGGCCCAGTCCCCCATCCGGCACACAACTTCCAGAGCCTGCGGATTGTCTGCATAAAGATACTGGTCAATCAGTCCCGAAAAAATCTTATGAAGCGTATACCAGGGTGCCCACACGCTTTCGCCGCGAATATTCCGGTTTATCAGTTCCTCAGGAAACGCGCTCAAATAGCCGTTGCCGTATGCCTGTTGAACTTTGGCCAGCCCCGCCACCAGGCTGTCCCCCTTCAGCTTGAACACATTGCCTCCCGTAGCGGCATACATCAACGAATAGGCAGACAGCAGATGGCCGGTGATGTGTCCGCGAAGCTCACAGTCCAGCGACTCCCATCCCCCCAGCTTCTTCACGGTCATATACCCTCCTTCACGGCCCGCAAAGACACCCGACGTGGTACGGAAACTGTGAAGCAGCCGGTCGACCCCGATAGAAACCATCCAAGCCGAATCACGCTCCAAATTCTCGCGGAATCGGCTGGGAAGCAAACGCACATCCTTCAATTCAAAACATGCGGCAGACTCTTCCGCTTGTGAAGCAACTTTCAGTTTGTTCTGAAACAAGCCGGGGTAAACAGACTGTGCAGAAAGCAGCCCGCAAACGCCCAAGGCTAAAGTTGAAAACAAAAGTCTTAATTTCATAACGATTACAGTTTATTTCTTTATATAAAAACTCCGCTCCACCGGCTCAGCCGTAGCGACCTTTCCGCCGATGCCATATTGCCAGGCTACGACCGTCACCTTCACCGGATATTTCGCCCGGGGAGGAAGCTCCGACAACATCACCTTGCCGCCAACGATTTCAGCAGGGCCTTCTTTCACATAGTAATAAACAGGAAGCCCGCAATCGGACACTGCATGAAGCTCCACTGCCGTTGTACCTGCCTCCACATCATCCAGCCCCGGAAAAAGGATGTGCTGCCGCCTGCCTGCACGGTTCCGATACGGTATCCTCATCATAAGCTGCTGGACGGCACTCTTATAATGGGTGTCCCCCTTTTGGCTGGCAAGAAGCCATATATCATTCGTCCTCCGCTTGTTGTACATTCCCATGCGATAGAAGCGGACGGCAAACGTTGTGTCATTCACCTTTTCTGCCGGACCGCAGATCCTGTCAACATGAATCTCTCCCGACGCGTGATCATCCGAAAAAGAAGACCTCAGCGAATCGGTAAAGACTCCTTTCAGATGAAACGTCAGTCCATCTGCTTCGGGGACAAAATCCATCACAATGCCCGCATGAAGTTTCGGGTCGTATTCAAGCAGCTTCCCATGCTGAACGACTCCCAGGTATTGCATCTTCTTCCCCTCCGATTCCTTGTAACGCCTTTCGGTCAGCTCTGCCATTTCCCTGTCAAAGTACCAGAAGGCATCATGCCTGTCCCCTCGGTACAAAGCATAAGGAGCCGGCTTCGCACGTTTTCTGCCGTCGGCACGCCAGCGTTCGGCAAGCCACCCGTCTTTCACCCTGACTGGCTTGAGTTTGACCGGCCTGTCAACAGGCTGTCCGGCAGGGTAACGCGCATCAAGCGACTTTTTCAGGAACAAGGCGATGTATGAGGCAGTCTGTTCGCTGATATCGAAATGCCCGCGGCCCGCATCACACAAAAAAGAAATGCAACTCTCCGGATACATCATCCGGAAAGCCAAAGCCGGATTGACCCGCGCTTCCCACCATTCGTACTCGCCCTCAACCATCAGCCCCGGAATGCCGTCAATGTTGCGGTTTCTCCCCCACTCCAGATTCTCTCTTCCGTAGCCGCACAGATTCGTTCGCGGCGCGTCCCCGTGAAAAGAAACCACCGCCAATGTGCGCTCCGGATTCCATGCCGCAAAATTCCACGGGTAAGTAGCCATGGCAGAATGTCCCAAAGGCACAATCGGAACGTATTTCAATTCAGTATATCCGCTGACATCCGCCAATTCATCCATCATCGCTTCAAACGCCTTCTGCACTCCCGTCGACACGTTCCATTGCTGGTCGAGCCCCGGAGTAATCCAAACCAGCGCTATGCCTGCCTTCTCCAGTTCCGTACGGAAAGAGGGCATCTCAAAAAGAGGCTCTTCCGTCATGTTGTGCTGTCCCATCACCACGGCCTTCACCTGCCGGCAAGTGGGAGGAATCCACAAAAACGCACGTGGATGTCCGTCGGTTTCAGCAGAAACCATCTCTTTGACGGCAACAGACCATTGCCACTCGGCAGCAGAAAGCCGGAAAGCCAGCAAGGCCAGCAAAACAAAAATCCACCTTTTCTTTTTCATATCCTATCTCATTTATTTCACAATATCCGACACAGTCCTTGAAATAACGGAACTGCCATAGAATGAAGAGAAACCGTCCTTCTCGGAACCTCCGACAACATGAGCGATAAAAAAGCCATAAACACCATCACGCTTGTTAATCCACGGATAAGCCCCCGCCCACCCGGGCGAACTGATTTGATAAGCTTCACCTGTATCTTCATCTATAAGCTCCCGCCATTCTCCCAAGCCGTAAATTCCATTATGACATTTTCCAATAGCCTTTTCAACATACTCCCCGGGAAGTACCTCCGCCCCTTTTATTTGGTCAGCCTGCATCTCCTTCACCGTTTCGGGGTTCAGGATCGTTTTCCCCCAATAAGTTCCGCCATGATAAATCATGTCGAGAAAACGCATGTAGTCGTTCAAGGTCGTACACAGGCCTCCGCCCAACATCGGGGCATGACCTCCGTCTGTATTTATGGGGGTAAAGTGCGAGTTTTCCATGCCAAGCGGAGCGGCTATCAGTGTCTGGAAAAGATACTCGAACTCATTTCCTGCCGCCATCTCCGCCATACGTCCGGCCACCTGCATTGCCAGTCCTCCGTACTCGAAGCGTGTACCCTGCGCAAACACCGTGTCAAGCGGCAGAATCTCCATGACCGCCGAATCCAAGTGATTATAATTGTCCACCCTTGGCTCGGGAAGATAAGGACGGATACCCGATGTATGGGAAAGCAAATGTCTGAGCGAGATTTTCCCTTTCGGATCTCCCCTATACAAAGGAATCCATTCTTCCACCGTATCATCCCAATCCAACGGAGTACGATCAACGACAGCCCCAACCACAGCCGCTGCCACCCATTTCCCGGCAGAAGCGACATAAACCTTCGTTTCTCCGGTAAAGCTTCCATAACATTTGCTGAACACCACAGAATCATCCTTTACCACACAAATAGCTGCTCCCGGATAATATCCTTTATCAATCCAGCATCCGATAATAGAGTCAAGCGGAGAAAAATCATAAATTGCATCCCCCCTTTGCGAACATGACGAAAGGGATATTACCAATAGCACCAGCACTATTTTACTTATCAGTTTTTCAATCATATTGACTTGTCTTTTTATAATAAATACGTATCAAGGCTAAATTTACTCAATCCGGATCATCATTTCTTCAAATGCATTATTTTTGAAGAAACTTTTTAATTACTGCAACATGAAAACACTGCTTCTCATTCTGATTACATGGATGGCACTGCCGGCTTTTTCACAAACACGCAAAGAAAAAGAGGCAGCAAAAGAAGAAAACGTACGGAAAGCGCTCGAGGCTGACCGATACACCATCGACATCAATTATATGATTCCATCCAAGGGACCCGGACGGCCGCTCACTACCGACTATTCCGTCACGGTCCGCAACGACTCGCTCATTTCTTATCTCCCGTATGCCGGAAGAGCATACAGCATCCCTTACGGCGGAGGAAAAGCGCTGAACTTCAGTGCACCGATTGAAAACTATGAAAAGAAAACGAAGAAAAAAGGTGAAACTGAAATCACCGTCAGCCTCAGAAACGATGAAGACTCATACATCTACCGGCTCACGGTATACAAAAACGGGAACGCCTCCCTGTATGTCCAGCCAACGCAAAGGCAAAGCATCTCGTTCAGCGGAGAGATGGATTTAAAGGAAAACTGAAAATAAAGCCTTATAAACAAACAGGCAGGACTTACAGACAGGGCGGATGCGGAAAGAGTCCACATAAAACAAGCAGAATCACAGCAAGAACATACCTCTGCCATGATTCTGCCTGAAAAATCTATGTGGATACCTATTGAGAATATCCTAAAGCCAACGGTTCCTTATTCGCGGTACAGCATCAAAGTTCCCCACCCCAGCTGGTCGAAAGCCCCGCTGTTCGTACCGTAACGGTTTCCCGGCTCACCAACTCCGCCTTCGGGACGAAGCTTGTCGGCAAACTGCTTGGCATATGTATATCCACTGCCCACATTTGCCACCTTTGCATAATGGTTGTACAGTATTTCCCAGCCCGGACGAATGCTGCCACGACCTTCATCATCTGCCATTTGCGTATGGGTTGCACCGTGATTCTTGTCACGGCAAGAGCAGTCGATGCAATATTCATAAGTCGCAAACGGCATCTGAGTAGCAGTAACCAACCAGCTTCCCGTACTGTTCTGGTTATCCGTACCATTACGCAAGTTGGACAACGCTACGTATTCGCCCATCTTCATAATGGCATTGTCATCAGCAGCAAAGAAATCCAGCTGGGCGACCGACGGGTTTGCCTGATAAAGCGTATAGGCAATCTGACAAAGGTTAGCAGCCACCATAACGGACATCTCAGCATGTCCCTGGTCACGTCCGCTCTCCTGGTTCTGGAAGATATCTTCACCCGTGCCCAAGGGGTCGGTATGTTCGCCGCGAATCAGCTGCTTGATGCATCCGTTGCCTGCTCCCTGATAGAAATAGTTAACCACGTAGTTCACCATATCATCGTTCTCGGTCAAGATACCGATTGAAAGATAAGAAGCCATATTCACCAAGTCCCAGTTAGACCAATAATGCTCTGCACAGTTGTCCGAACCTTGATGATTGTCGAGGAAATCACGGTTTTGCGAAGCGAACACATTGGTCATCCAGGTCTTGAAATCGTTGAAGTCTGTGCCGTTCCATCCTTCATATGTCCGCAATATCTCGGCAGCATTGGCAAAAGTATACCCTTGCGCACCGGCTGCCAGCTTATGATTGGCATCATTCGAAGTAATTTCCTTGCATATATCTGCCCAGGCGTTAAGCACTTCTACGGCATTTTCAGCATAACGGTCATCACCGGTCAACTTCCAAAGCAGCGCCATCTGATAGGCTGCGGCAGCGTCCTCCATCGCATAACGATAGTTTTCACTCCCGGCAGCAGTTCCTGTAGCATCGCCACGCACGATTTCTTCCTGCGGTTCGGCTGTATAAGGAAGAACCGTCAACGAACTCTGCTTCAAATTCTCAAACTCTGCTTTCACTGCTTGCGGCGCACTGCCATCGTCCAGCATTGCTTTCACACGGTCGAAATCTGCCTGATTATACATCGCACACGGATGATTGTACGTATATTGCGCTTCTACCGGTTCGTATACATCTTCGGGCATCGTCAAGTCTACCGTACCAAATTCATTCTCTCGGCAGGAGGTCTGCACTGCCAACAGCAGTGCCAGACCAGATATAAATGTCATTTTCTTTATCATAATCGCATTCTATTAAATTTATTCCACCACTTCGTAAGTCAGTCCTTCCGACTGGATATAAGTTGCCACTTCTTCCAAGGTCTTGAAGGTCTGAATCCAATAAATAGCACTGCGAAGCTGCTCACCTGTTTCTTGTTTCAATACAATATCCGCATATTTAAAGGTCAATTTGTTAACCTTCGCCACATCCGTAGCAGGCAATACAAATCCCTTCCAAGCCTGAGTTGAAAGATCATAAATGACGATACGGCTTCCATCACTACATTTCCAGGTCTGATCCCATTTTTCACTTCCACCGCCAAGTTCACCGCTAAATGATTGACCGTTGCATGTTCCACCTGAAGCATCAAGTTTAAAAGACTTGCCGCTTACATTCTCCATATCTCCGGCATACTGCAAACGAAGAGCTAAGAATGGATAATTTCCGGCATGGAAATAAACATTTTGAGCCATGAAATCCAGACGGCGTTTTCCACTGGTAGCCTTCGAAATCAAAGTAAATGTTCCATAACCCCATTCTGATGAACAATGACTCGGATCTGCACTCCATGTTACATTATCCTCTTTATGGAAAAGTTCGCGAATCAATCCGGCTGCCAGATTCAGTTTAATGGAAGACGAGTTTCCGGTAGCGGGGCAAGAAGCCGTGATTGTCACATCGCCGAACACACCTGCTTGGTTAAAGGTTACGACACCGTTCTCAACAGTAGCTATTTCCTCATTGTCGGAAGTCCATTCTATCAAAGAAGTGGTACATTGTGCAGGGACCGTCGTGTAATTCAATGTCAAAGCCTTATCCGCTATGGCACAATAATAACCGTTGTCCACTGAATAATCCTGATCGATGGTCACTTCTTCCGGCTGCACCATCTGGTTGACAACAAGTTCTTTTGTCCCATACACCTGCGAACCGTCCAAAGAAGTAGCGGTAATGGTAACGGATGCCTGTATGTCTTCATTCACAAGACCTGTTACCAAGCCGTTCTGGTCGACAGTAGCCACTGCTTCATTCGAGCTGCTCCAGCTAACCGTCCGATAAGTAGCGTTCTCCGGCAGGATAGCAGCAGTCAGCTGCAAGGTTTCACTCGCATAAAGTTCGTCAGCTTCCGATTCAATGCTGATGCTTTCTGCCTGCACCAATGTATTGGACACCACGACACGCACATTGTCATAAATGCCGCTTCCCGAAAACATTCCTTCCGGAGCAACCTGAATGACCGTGGCACTCTCGCCGTTGCCTTCTACAGCCGTAACCAGTCCGTTTTCCACCGTTGCCACAGACGGAACGGTAGAAGTCCATATTACATCCGAATAAGTCACATTTTCCGGCTGCAAGCCATAATTCATCTGAACGGTTTCTCCTTTCAGCATAGGCAACACCTTTGCGCCGTTTTCATCTGTGTAAATGTACTGCTGTACTTCAGCAGGCACGATCAGTTCGATGGAAGCAGGCATCACCGCCGATGTCAGATCACCCACCGTCGCTTCGTCTTCGCAAGAAGGCATTATCAGTGCAGGAACCAAAGCCAACAGGCATCCCCAACTGTATTTCATTATCTGTTTCATAACTGTTCTTGTTTAAAATGTGATACTTCAATTGTTGCCCCAACCCGGGTTCTGTCCCAATTCAGGATTCAACTGCAATTGGTCGGAAGGCAACGGATAAAGATAATTCCGGTCACTCCATGTACGGTCGCTGTAAAGGATAATGCAACCTTCACCGTTCAGCGGACGTGCCTGTGCTGCCCAGCTGATTTCAAACCAAGTCCCGGTCACAAGAACTCCAAGCTGATCCTGAGGCATTTCAGTTTCGGCTGTAGCCCAACGCTTCAAGTCATCGATGCGATACCCTTCCATAATCAGCTCCACCGTACGTTCGCGGCGGATTTCCTCACGCATGGAAAGTCCGTTATTGTTTACCAGGCTGTTGCTCAGTTTCGGCATATTGGGATTGGAACGCAAACGAACCAGATTCAACGACATGTCAAGGTCGGAATCCGAAATGCTGCCACTCAGTTCATAGGTTGCTTCTGCATAGTTCAACAGCACTTCAGCATAGCGGATTACAGGGAAGTCCATCGATTCAATGTTATCTTGCGCCCGACGCTCTATCGCCCATTTATGGGGACGGTAACCGCTGTTGCTGCGTACATCTGCCGTACGTGCATTCTCCAGATCTGCATCTGTCCATGTCGTGCGTGACGTTGCCGACTCATTGTCCCAGAAACGTGTGCCATGCATCAAAAACGTATTGCTCATCCGGTTGTCACGGTTCTGGTATTCATCCGTAACGTCTGCATATCCCAGGAATTGTGAAGACTTGTCGATAGGAAGTCCGTCAGAACACAGATACATATTTGCCAGTTTGCGTGTCAGCCACGTTGCACCTTCCAGAATGCCGTGTGTAATGTTCGTACTCAGACGGTCGCCATAACGGTGGCGATGCGCAAGGATGTATTCGTTGTTCGAGCTTTTCGAAAGATTGGCCGGGTTGCACTGTATACCGTCTTCCAAGATAAACATATAGCGGTAACTCTCGTCACCCAAAGCCTCACTATAAAACAAAGAGTAGTCACCACTTGTGATAACCTGACTGGCGGCATCCTTGGCTATGGTCAACAATGCCGTACTGCGATCTGTGTTAGAAGTGGCATCTGCACCTTTTTCATGAAATTTCTGCCAGGTACCTTCGTAAAGAGCAACCCTTGAAAGCATCGCCAAAGCCGCGCCTTTGGTCAAGCGGCCAGCCTCGGAAGCGGCTTCCGGCAATAGTTCGGCAGCGTCCTGCAAGTCAGTGATAATCTGATCAATCACTTCCCCACGGTCGTTTCTCGGGCCGTACAGTTCTTGCGAGTCAATGTCAAGAGGCTGCGTCAATATAACCGCATCGCCCCATATCTGCACCAACTCAAAATGAAGGTAAGCACGGAAGAACTTCGCTTCGCCCACGGGTACGGCAATCGCTTCCTGATCGCCGAAACTTTCGGCACGGTCCAACAACAGATTGGTGTAATAAATGCGTTTATACAGATTGGTATAGTTTTCATCTTCACTCGGAATGGAATTGGTTCCCTGGCTATATACATTGATGGACGAAGTGGCAAGCAAATCCGAACGGAAGTCACTGTGCGGACCGTCGCTCACGCCATTGCCGTAAGTAGCCGTACCAGATAAATAAATGTCACGTGTCCAGCCATAAAACTGATTGGCGAACAGTTGGAAATTATCGGCTGTATTCCAAACCAGATTGTCGCCCATTTGTGCCTGCGGTTCCAGATTCAAGCAAGAAGTCGTAAACAGACTCATCACCGAAAAGCAGGCTGCAGTTATGTAATGTCTCTTTTTCATATATTGTCTATCAATCTTTATGCGGTTAATTAAAAGGTTACATTGGCACCGAACGTAAACGAACGGGTAAACGGATAACGCGACAGACCGGTAGCGTCACGCTTGGCTTCGGGATCCCATCCGTCGGTAATCTTGGTGGTTTCCCACAAGTCTGCACCCGTCACATACAAACGGAGACCTTCTATGCATTTCGTTTTTTGCAACAGTTTCGAATCGAACGTATAACCGATGGTCACATTCTTCAAACAGAGGTAACGTCCGTCTTGGGCGGTCAGCGAAGATGCCTGATAGTTATAGTTATTGATGTTTGAATCATTCGTATAAGGTGCATAATAAGCATCAGGATTCTCCGGGCTCCACACATTGCCAATGGAAGCCGTCGTTGTATTCGTGTAATTGGCACGGAAAGGTACTGTCGTGTTGTCTATGTCACGGTAAACGAAACGGTTGGCCGCTCCCTGGAAAATCACGTTCAGATCGAATCCTTTCCACGAAACTCCGGCATTGAACGAATAAGAGATTTCGGGCGAATCGCTTCCCAAGTAGATATAGTCTTTCTCGTCCAGTATACCGTCGCCATTCTCGTCGCAATACATATTGTCACCCACACGCAGGTTGCTCGGTATGCCGATTGCATTGGTATCATAGTATTTTGCCAGATAAGCATCCAACTGTTCTTCATTCTGGATCTTTCCTCCATAGCGCAAGCCGAAGATGGAATTCAGCGCATAGCCTTGCTGTGTCTTGACGTATCCCGACTGAAGCACGGTTGTTCCTCCATAATCAGTCAGTTCGTTGCGGGCAAAAGTCAGCGTTCCGCCTACATAGTAGCTCCAGTCGCCTATCTTGTCGCGCCAAGTAGCCTGGCCTTCATATCCCCAGCCTTTAAACTTACCGCTATTGGTGGTAGGCGCATCGTCACCCAATACAGCAGGGTAAGAGATTTCTACCAGCATGTCATCATTCTTCTTCAAGAAAGCTTCCACCGTACCGGTCAGCTTGCCGTTGAGGAAACCGAAATCAACTGCTACGTTATAGTTTTTAATACGTTCCCAATGACGGGTCGTTGATACCAGTTTGCCGTCCGTAGCGATATAAGAAAGTAATCCCGAACCTACGTAAGCACCGTTAGCCGTATTCACATTATACAACTGCACGCCATCGTAGTTGCCGATACCGCTTTGGTTACCCATTTCGGCGTATGAAACACGGAGTTTCAAGTCGCTCAGCCAGTCCACATCCTCCATAAAAACTTCCTGCTTGATGCGCCAACCGGCAGAGATGCCATAGAAAGCAGCCCAACGGTTCGAAGGCTGGAACTTGGAAGATCCGTCGTAACGTCCGTTTACTTCCAGCAGGTAACGGTCATCGTAATTGTAATTGAATCGGCCGTAAAACGAAAGGAACGCATTCTGATACTTGTCAACATCCTCGTTGTTGGCACCGTCCAACGTCACGTCACCCGAACCGTTCACGATTTCCAGTCCGCTCAAGATGTTTTCTACCCTTACACCCCACGTTTTGTAGTCATTAAATTCATACTGCCCACCGAGGGTCAGGCTCAAGTCGTGCTTGCCGAACTTCTTATGCGCGTTCAGGTAAGCCGAGAACGAATAGAAATTGGTCTGATTCGTAGTGGCACGATAATAAGACGCATCTGCCGTAGGAGTAGTCAGCACCTGCCGGGTTCCCGTAAAGTTGTAGTAAGTGACCGAATTGCTCACCACGTCGCGGTTTGCCGTACTGTTTGTATAGCCCACATTGGCATTTGCCGACAACCAGTCATTAATCGTGTAATTCAAAGTTTCGCTGATATTCAATGACGATACGGAAAGCTTGTTGTCGCCGCCTTCTTCTACCTTAGCTACCGGCGAACCCCATGTACCCCACGCATAATTATCACCGTTCATATTAGTCAAAGGCAATCCCGGCATCGGAGTCTGGGTGGTCAACACCGAACTGATATCGGTAGGTGACACCTGTTCCTGACGATTGTAAGAGATAACCGATTCCAAAGTCAACTTATCGGTCAGCTTCACCGAATTGCTCAGGCGGAAGTTGTAACGCTGGTTATTGTTGTTTCCATACTGCAGCGGAGAACCATCGTACATATATCCCAATGACAAACGGTAAGAAGCCTTTTCCGTACCTCCCGATATACTCAGGTTGTGATCGGTAGACAATGAATTGCCGAACAAAGAACCCAGCCAGTCCACGCTGTCATCGAATACAAAGTCTGCCACATCGGTAAACGCCGCATTGCCAAACGGATTCGAAGTATTTTCCAGATCAATGTAAGTTCCTTTGTACTTCTTTGCCAACTGGGCATACGTGTACCAGCTGTTCGATGTATTGCCGTCGTTCTCCAATGCTGTCATCACACCGTCCGCCCATTGGTCGATGCTCATCAGTTCAGGCATCAGTCCCACAGTCTTCAGCGTGACCGAACCGCTATATTCCACTTTGGTCTTGCCTTCTTTTCCCTTCTTGGTAGTAACCAATACGACACCACCTGCGGCACGTGCACCATAGATAGCAGCCGAGCCGTCTTTCAGGAAGTTAATGGACTCAATGTCGTTCGGGTTTATCAGACGGAGGTCATTCACGCTATTCGTCGCCACACCGTCTATGATAACCAAAGGCTCGGTGCTGTTCACCGAAACCGAACCACGCAAGTTCATGCTCCAGCTTTCATCGCCCGGCGCAGAAGAAGAACGTGTAATCATCACCCCCGGAACCTGACCCTGCAAGGCCTGCAAAGGACTGGAAAGATTACCTTTCTCCATAAATGCCTTATCGTCCACCACGGTCACCGAACCCGTCAACGACTCCTTCTTCACCGTACCGTAACCGACAACCACCACTTCGCCCAATACTTCCGAATCTTCATGCAAGCTTACGTGAGCAAGTTCCGGGCTTGAAGCCGGAAGTTCGACCGACTTATAACCGATATAAGAAATGACTACCAGAGCATTTTTAGAAGAAACATTCAACGAAAAATTTCCGTCCATGTCTGTTATCACACCATTAGAAGTCCCTTTTTCAAGAACACTCGCACCGATAACGGGAACCCCGTCAGCATCCAACACTTGTCCCTTTACCGCAACCGTCTGCATGACAGACCGGACCGAATCAGTTTCCGCAAACGCCGAAACGACATTTCCCGTTGCCATAGCAGAAACCATCATCACTGAGAAAAGGACTCTTTTCGATGAAATCTTTAGAAATTCATGCTTCATAAGATTAAACTTTAAATTAACAACTCCGTTTGTTCTCACAGTTTCTGTTCATTATATACATTGTTTTATATACTCTCTCACTTCTTTCCTGCTGATAAAGAGATGATTCTCAACCGTGCGCTTCGAAAGGTTCAGACGCAGGGCTATCTCATCGGAGGTCTTTCCCTGAAAACGGTTCATCGCATAAACGATCCGACGCTGCATGGGCAGAGAAGCCACACGCCGGTATTCCGCTTTCTGCAGGTCGCGCGCAACAATCCCGCTTTCCGTTTCGTCCGAACAGAGCCCTCCGGACTCATACAGATATGCTGCCACTTCCTGCCGCCTGTAATGGCGGCGCAGGTAATCCGTCACCAGGTTGCGGGCAATTGTAAACAAAAAATGTTTCACAGTTTCTTCACAAAGCATCTTGCGATATTCCAAAAGCCGGGCAAACGCATCCTGGGTCAAGTCTTCGGATTCTTCTTTTTTCCCTGTCTTATAATAGACATAAAGGAAGACCGGATGCCTGTACTTTTCGTAGCATTCCGCGACTAACTGGTTCACTTTTTCTTCCGGGTCTTTCATATTAATTAGCTTTTGAGATTTGTTTTACGCTTGCAAAAATAGAGGGAGAATCGGACATCACATAATTTTTCCCGTTGAAACAAATCTCACATAACCCGATGATACTAATATCGGAATAACTAACTAATACACAATAAAATATCATCCAGTCCCAAATTATTATTTAAGACTGGATGATACATTTGTCTACAGAGAAACTGGGGGAAAAAACGCAGAAATACTGCCTCACGGAAACAGAGATTCATTTCTGAACGCTCTTGATGTATTCATTGGGAGTGATGCCGGTGGCCTTCTTGAACGAGCGGAAAAACGAAGCCCTCGAGCTGAACCCGCACCGTTCAGCCAAAGCCTCGAGCGTATACTTGGAACAGTCTTCAGACGTGACGATCGCTTTAAACTCCAGCACCCTGTATTCATTTACATAATCATAATAGCTCTTCTTCAAGTACTGGTTGAAAAGATAAGAAAGCGCATGCGACGAAGAGCCTACCATAGAAGCCAGATCTGCAATCTTCAGGTCGGTATGGATATAGGGCTTCTTCTCGTTCATCACCTCGTCCAGCAGATTGCTGAGGCGTTCGCATTCTTCATCGCTCAACTTGTTCGTCTTATACTTGCCGCCGCCTTCTCCCTCATCTGCCGCAAGAGCCGTTTCTTCAAGTGACGGGTGCGGAGCAATGAGGGATTCGGGCTCTTCCGCGCTGTTTGCACTCCCGCCTGCATCAAACGCAGGGACAGCGGAAACTTCCGGCTCCGCATAAACCACAGGCTCCTGCCGCCGCGCATGTTTCCGGCGATAAAGCAGAATTCCGGCAGCAGCAAGAACCAAAGCCAGCACCCCCGCCCACCATCCTCCGGAAGAAGGCGGAAGCACCTCCAGTTCAAGAGCCGATTCCGGATAACCGATTCTGCGGATATAATAACGGCACCCGCCTTTCGGCACGTTATAAAGATTAAATTCTGACTTGCCGACCAGAAGCTTCCATTCCTCATCTTCCGCCTCACGGTATTCATAAGCCGCTTCATCCGGCGAAACATACAGCAAGTCTGCAAGCAACAGCGTAAGACTGCTGTTTCGGCTGCTCAAACTGATGCGGTAGGTGTTGCCCGTACGCTCCAGAAGCTCCGGACGGTCAACTCCGTCAACAAGCACTCCGGATATGGCCGCAGCATACGGCAGTTCGGGCAGCCGCCTCGCCTTTCCTCCCGGCAGGGAAACCAGTCCGTTTGAGTTTCCGAACCACAGTGTCCCGGCAGAATCCTTCAGCGCATAGCAGTTGATGAACACATTGCTGGGAATCCCGTCAACCATACCGAACGGCATGATGCCTCCTTCTCCGTCATACCGGTACACTCCGTTGTTCGTTGCAATCCAGAAAGCTTTCGAATTGTCTTCGATAACCGACATAAGCGATTTCCCGTCCAACAAAGTACCTTTTCCCACCCTTCCGAAATTCTTCAACGAAAGGTCAGAAACAAAAAGGCTCCCTTTTTCCGGCAGGAAGAGCAGCCGATGGTCAGAAGATTCATACACCATACGCACCTTTTCCCTGTTGATGAACCCTTCGGGGAAAACGTTTGCCTTCAGACTCAAAGTGGAAGGATCCCAAATGCACATTCCGTTTTCCGTGCATATCCAGCCTTTTCCCGTAGAATCAAAAAAGATTTCATACACGTTTCCTTCCGGCAGCTTGGTATCAGCACTCTGGAAATGACGGATCTTCTCTCCATCACGAAAGCAGTAAAGCCCGTTGGAAGTGCCTACCCACAAGCATCCTTCCCTGTCGGAACGGATGCAGAATATATGTCCGTTCTTGAAAGGATACGGCTCGGAAGAATAAAAATCCTCCACTTCAAGCGTGCGGGGGTTGAACACATACATCCCTCCTCCATACGTGCCGATATAGTATTTCCCGGAAAAATAACAGCTTGAAATAATGATGCTTGCCCTAAGCTGGGGGGTGTCAAAAGTTTTGAAACGCCCGTCGGCCTCATCTATAAATATGAAGCCGTCGCGCGTGCCGATCAGCTTCTGCTTCCCGTGAAACGAAACCGTCCGGACGGGCATCCCTTCGGTTGTGAAACGCGAGCCGAAGCGATAGACCTGAAAAAGATGGCTGCGATAAAGGCTGTAGTCCACGCCAAGCTGGTAGAAACCGATCCAAAGCAGCCCGTCGCGGTCGGCCAGCACCGAATAGACCGAATTGGAACGGATGGCCGGATCGGCGTTTGTATCGTGGCGGAAAGAGCGGACTATCTGATTGGCAGACACGGAAATGAAATGAACGCCGTTTCCGTCGGTTCCCACATACAGCAGGTCCTTGCCGTCGGTAGAAAGCGAAGAGATGACTCCGCAACCCACATCAATGTACGGACGGAACACGCCATCCGCAACGTCATACTCGACAATACCGTCTGTCATTGTGCCCAAAAAGACACGCGCCCCCACCAGAGCCACATTATAATAGGCAGAAGCTGCTCTGCCGGACTGCGGCGGGAAAGAGCCTACCTTCCCTGTCAGAGGATTGAACGACTTCAATCCTCCCAGCGTAGATATCCAAAGAATGCCATGAGAGTCACCGGCGATACCGGTCACACGGTTGGCCGGAGAAAAGATGTTCCCGTCCAACTGCACGGAAGAGAAACTGCCGCCGGCATGTATGAAAAGCCCTTTGTCTGTTCCCACATAAACCGTGTCGCCGGAAACAAAAAACGCATGCACTCCCGAATCTATCGCATCGGAAGCGTGACGGAAGAGCTTGCCCGCATCATCATCTACACGAAACAGCCCTATGCCTGTCCCCGCCCATATTTCTCCTTCAGGAGTTTCCACTATCGAATAAACCCGTTTCTCCTTCTCATCATTCCCGTTTGTTGCTTCAAGAAAATAATGTCTGAGCCGCGCGCCATCGAAACGCTCCAGTGTGGTGTTGGTGCCAAACCATACAAACCCGCGGGAGTCCTTGTATATTGAGTTGACGACAAGATCCGGCATACCTTCCGAAACCGAAAGGGAACGGAACGTATATGAATCAGCAGAAACGTGCGGAAAAACGAACACCAGACAAAGGCAAACAATCCATCTTCTAAACTTATCTTCCATAGGGTTCTGCTTTACACACGGTGACAAAAATATGAAATTTTTAAATTTCTGAAAACATAAAGCTGGAAATTTAAGCAAAAAAATCAGAAAACCACACCTGAAGAAAATTACTTCAAAGTCTGTTCCGAGGCCAGTCTGTCTGCTTCATCCTGCCTTTTACCATCCTGCCGCATCAAAAATCCATGACCAGACCCGCACGTTCTACATTCCAGCCCTTGGATTATAAAATATAACGGCATAACCCGACATTTCTGCCGAGAAAAGAGGAAAAAAGTTTTAGCCGAGAAACAGGGCCTTGCCTGCGGAAAAAGCATAAAAAAAGGAGTACCGCTGTACTCCAACCTTTGTTAACCTTAAATCTAATACTATGAAAAACACATTGCAAATATAGCGATTTATATGATATAAAAGAATTATTTGCCAGAAAAAGTTCGGATTATAACATTTATTATATTATGGAGGATTTTGCAGTTTGGCACATTTCCCATAATTTTGCCCAGCAAATCAATTCCCTTAACAGCTATGTGGATTACATTAGGCATACTCATCGCTTCAGCCATATTCTTCGTAAACGGAAAGGTCCGTTCTGATCTGGTAGCCTTATGCGCACTGGCAGCTCTGCTGATATTCCAGATTCTCACGCCCGAGGAGGCTCTGTCGGGGTTTTCAAACTCCGTAGTCATCATGATGATCGGACTGTTTGTGGTGGGGGGAGCCATTTTTCAGACAGGACTTGCCAAAACAATAAGCTCGCGCCTGCTCAGGTTTGCGGGGAACAGCGAAGCCAGACTCTTTCTGCTGGTCATCCTGGTCACTTCGGCTATCGGCGCATTCGTGAGCAACACGGGAACTGTGGCATTGATGCTTCCCATCGTGGTCAGCCTGGCCGTCAGCGCGAACATCTCGCCAAGCCGGCTGCTCATGCCTTTGGCATTCGCCAGCAGCATGGGGGGAATGATGACACTCATCGGTACGCCTCCCAATCTTGTCATCAACGACACGCTAATCTCTGCCGGCCATGAGGGGCTGTCGTTCTTCTCGTTCCTCCGGTAGGCATCGTATGCGTAGCGGTCGGAATCATCGTGCTGATGCCGCTAAGCAAGCTATTCCTTTCAAAAGGAAAGAAAAAGGAAGCCTCGCGGATGGGCAAATCGCTTCAGGAACTGGTGCGTGAATACGGCTTGTCAAACAATCTGTTCCGCCTGCAAGTAAAGGAAGACTCCGGGCTGCTCGGGAAGACCATCATCGAACTGGACATAAGGCGCAAGTACGGGCTGAATATACTGGAGGTAAGACGGGGCGACCTGTCGAAACACAAGTTCCTGAAAACCATTACACAGAAACTGGCAGACACGGACACTCAGCTCGCGGCCGGCGACATACTTTATGTGACCGGAAACTTTGAAAACGCCGAACGGTTCGGCAGAGAATACAGGCTAGGACTGCTTGACGGGCATACATCTGAAGAAACCAACGGCAACGCGCTTGACTTTTACGACATCGGAATCGCAGAAATCGTGATGATGTCCACTTCGAGCCTCACAAACCACACAATCAAGGAAGCCGGATTCCGTGACAAATTCAACGTGAACGTACTGGGCATCCGGCGCAAACACGACTATATACTGAAAGATCTGGGCAACGAACATATCCATAGCGGAGATGTGCTCCTCGTGCAAGGAACCTGGAACAACATCGCACGGTTGAGCCGGGAAGAAGACCACTGGGTGGTGCTTGGACAGCCGCTCGACGAAGCCGCCAAAGTAACCCTCGACTACAAAGCACCCGTAGCGGCGGCAATCATGCTGCTGATGGTGGCAATGATGGTGTTCGACTTCATTCCGGTAGCTCCGGTTACATCGGTCATCATCGCCGCCCTTCTGATGGTGCTCACCGGATGTTTCCGCAACGTAGAAGCCGCCTACAAAACCATCAACTGGGAAAGCGTTGTGCTGATAGCCGCCATGCTGCCCATGTCGCAGGCACTGGAGAAAACCGGCGTATCAGCACTGGTATCAAGCTCACTCGCACAAGGACTGGGATCCTACGGACCGTTTGCGCTCATGGCAGGAATCTACTTCACCACCTCCCTGCTGACCATGTTCATCAGCAACACAGCTACAGCCGTACTGCTTGCGCCTATTGCGCTGGAAAGCGCCTCGCAGATAGGAGCCAGTCCCGTACCCTTTCTGTTTGCCGTAGCGGTCGGTGCAAGCATGTGCTTTGCCTCTCCGTTCTCCACACCGCCCAATGCGCTGGTAATGCCTGCCGGCCAATACACTTTTATCGATTATATAAAGGTAGGGCTTCCGCTGCAGCTTGCGATGGGAATTGTCATGATATTCGTGCTTCCGCTGCTTTTTCCGTTCTGACCAGAAAGCGGGAAGAAGAAGAACGGGGCAAATTCTTTTGACAAAAAACATTTGAATCCAAAATTGTGTTGTAAATTTGCAACAATTAATAATATCGAACGCAAATCGACAAAAAACAGGTATGATTGGACTATTTAACGACTGTTTTCCGCCCATAATGGACGGAGTATCTGTCACTACGCAGAATTACGCATACTGGCTGAACCGGAAGGGCGAAGACGTCTGCGTCATAACTCCGTCGGCCAATGCGTCTTCCTACGATGACACTCCCTACCCTGTATACCGGTATGTATCCATGCCCATCCCCAAGCGCAAGCCTTACCGGATGGGATTCCCATACATCGATTTGCCCTTCTACAAACAAATCAGCAACATACCTTTCACGCTGATGCATGCGCACTGCCCGTTTTCTTCCGGAGAACTGGCCATGCGTATCGCCCACTCCCGCAATGTGCCGGTCGTAGCCACGTTCCATTCAAAGTACCGAGCCGATTTCGACAGAGTGATACCGAGCAAACTCATCGTCGACCTGATTATCAAACGCATAGTCAATTTCTATAACCGCGCCGACGAGGTGTGGATTCCGCAGGCGTCAGTCGAAGAAACGCTCCGCGAATACGGCTACAAAGGAAAAGTGGAAGTGGTGGACAATGGCAACGACTTTGCCGGAACGTTTTCAGAAACCGAACGGAACGCATTCCGGCAAGAACTCGGCATAGACGAAAACACGCCGCTCTTTCTGTATGTAGGACAACATATCCTGGAAAAGAACCTGGACTTTCTGCTTCATGCTGTCGCACTGCTGAAGTCCATGCCCTTCAGAATGTTCTTTATCGGAACGGGCTATGCGTCGGACGAACTGAAGGAACTGAGCAAAAAGCTGGACATCAGCGACAGGATAAACTTTCTGGGCTGCATAACAGACAGGAATATCCTGCGCAAATACTATATGGCAGCCGACCTGTTTCTTTTCCCTTCGCTCTACGACAACGCGCCGCTGGTGGTCAGAGAGGCCGCGGCACTCCATACTCCTTCCGTTCTGATAGACGGATCTACGGCCGCAGCTGTCATAAAGGACCGGACAAACGGATTTCTTACGGGAAACAGCAAAGAAGCATTCGCCGGCAAGATACAGCTCATACTGAAAGACAAGCCTCTGCTCGAAAAAGTCAGCCTGAATGCCTCCGAAACACTGGCCCGCCCGTGGAAAGACATCGCCGACGAAGTAAGCGACCGCTACGCAAGCCTCATCAAACGATATCATCACCAATGAAAAAAGAAACGCTATTCAATCCATACTATGTGGCATTGCCCATCATTCTGGGACTTGCCGTCATCGGCGGAATGTTCTGGAAAGAGTTCGACCCGTCCATGTTCGCTTCGCTCAAGCCAAACGGACGGATGTGGTCCGGCATCATCCTTGCCGCTCTGTTCATGGTTTGCCAGAACCTGGCTCTTACCCAACGGTTCAAGATTCTGGTAGGGAAAAAACTTTCATGGAAACAAGTGTTCCGCGTGAACATGCTTTGCGAGTTCACCTCAGCCGCTACTCCTTCTGCCGTGGGCGGAAGCAGCCTGATAGCCGTTTATCTGCACAAGGAAGGACTGACAGGAGGAGAAGGCACATCGATTATGATTGCCAACCTGTTTCTGGACGAACTGTTTTTGGGTATCGCATGTCTGGCGGTGCTTGTCCTGTTTCCTACGGATGTGCTCTTCATGAACAATGCAGCCTTCGATACGGGCGTGCAGATCATATTCATGAGCGTTCTCGCCATTGTCTGCCTGTGGACACTGATTCTTTATGTTGCGCTGTTTCACAAGGCATCGTGGGTCAGCAATGTGCTGACGGCCCTGTTTTCTCTTCCTTTTCTCCGCCGGTGGAAAAGCAACATCGAGAAGCTGGGCGACGACCTGGTTACCAGTTCACACGAATTGAGCAAACGCTCTTTCGGTTTCTGGCTGAAATGCTTTCTGGTAACGGCCTGGGCATGGTGCTCGCGCTACTGGGTGGTGAACGCACTGCTCTTTGCCTTCAGTTCGGGAGGCGACCATCTGCTGGCGTTTGCCCGGCAGCTCGTCATCTGGATGATTCTGGTGGTCACTCCAACCCCCGGAGGAAGCGGATTCGGCGAATATATGTTCAAGGTCTATTACGGCGATTTCTTTACCGCAGCCGGAACAGCACTGATAGCCGCGTTCATCTGGCGGCTGATTACCTATTATTCCTATCTGATTATCGGAGTATGTATTCTTCCGCAATGGATAAACTCGACTTTCGGGAAGAAAAAGTGATCAAAGCTTATCTTCCATAAGGCGCGCCAGAGCCTGAACAGCCCTGCGCAGATTCTCTTTTGCTGTTTCGGGCTTTACAGCCTCTTCCAACGGCATATCAGATGGACTTGCTTCAAACAGTCCGGCAAATCCGGCACGAAGCAATGCATCCTTTTCTTCAATCCGTCCGGACATCAGACAGACGGGGACATCAAAACGCTGTGCACGTCTCAAAATACCGGAAGGCACCTTTCCCATTAAGGTCTGCAAATCCGAACACCCCTCTCCGGTTATTACCAGACTGGCATCCGGCAGCACCTCATCGAAACGGGCGGCATCCAGCATCACATCAATCCCTGGAAGCAGGCGCGCTCCAAGAAAAGCGCACAACGCACCGCCAAGTCCGCCGGCTGCACCGGCTCCGGCAAGATCCGAGATATCCTTACCCAGCGTGCGGCGCATCAATGCGGCAAAGCGCCTCATCCCTTCGTCCAGCCGCCTTATCTGTTCGGGAGAAGCCCCTTTCTGCGGAGCGAAAACATGCGCAGCCCCTCTCTCCCCGCAGAAAGGATTATCCACGTCACATGCCACTTGAAAGTCGGCTTCCTTCAGACGGCTGTCCATTAGAGTGAGATCCATACGCGAAATGCGGCACATCGATTCACCGCTTCCATGCAGCAGAGTCCCGTTCTCATCAAAGAAACGTACTCCTAACGCTTCCAGCATCCCCATTCCGGCATCATTGGTTGCGCTCCCTCCGATACCTGTCAGAAACTTCCGGCAGCCTTTCTGCAAGGCATCCGCTATCAGTTCACCCGTTCCGAACGTAGAGGCACGCATCGGATCTCTCTCCGGCACAGCCACTAAAGGCAAGCCGCTCGCTTCCGCCATCTCTATCACTGCGGTCACTCCGTCTTCCAGTATGCCATAACGGGCATCGCAGACCCGCATCAGCGGATCATGCACTTCCGCATGAATTAGCTGCATGTCAAGAATGCCGGCCAGCGCTTCAAGCAATCCTTCACCTCCGTCAGCAACCGGGAAGCACACAACCTTGCAATCAGGAAAACGCACATGAAGCTCCTGCTCCACGCACGTTTCCACTTCCTTCGAACTCAGACATCCTTTATAAGAGTCTATCGCAAGAACTATCTTTTTCATCCAAAATTCCGTTTACTGCACGAATATACTGAAAAACGGAAAATCAGAACTGCTGTTCTTTATTTTTCTTCTTTCTCCCTTTCCACTTTATTGACCTCTATCAAATAAGAAACAACCAGTCCCAGTCCGCCGCCAAGCAACACGCTGGCACCATAAATAATTGAAATCGTTTCCGATACCCTATAGCCACGTCTTTCCGGACCGGTCAAGCAAACGATGACATATCCAACCAACAAACCTAAACCCAACCCCAGCAACAGGCAGCCCAAACGCAGCCCTCCGAACGAAAACGAAGACGGAAGATAAAAGATCCCATTCTTGAAGACTTCCGGAGTCAGCTTATCCCCCATCTTTTCAATCAGCATCATGCGTTCCTTGCGTCTCACAAACAGTTCGAACAACTTGTAAATCACTCCAAATACGATAGCCACATTGGCCACAATCATTAACTCTTCCATAATCATTGAAATTAAATTTGTTTCTTTGCACTTTTAGACGCAAATCAGACCGGCAGGTTACAAAAAACGGGGAAAAGATTTTCTTTCTTCAAATGTAACCTTTTGCAGACGGAAGCGTCTAAAAGGCATCATGGATGAGAAAGAACTAAATATCATTTCTTCGGTGTTGGCGGGAAAGACAGAACGCTTCTCCTATTTCCTCGATACATACGGGCAACAGGTCTTCAACCTGATTGTCCGAATGACCGGTTCACCGGAAGATGCCGAAGAACTGACACAGGACACCTTTATGAAAGCCTTTGAACATCTTTCTGCATTCAACGGAAACAGCAGTTTCTCAACATGGATATACCGGATTGCATACAACACGACGCTATCTGCGCTTCGCAAAAAACGGAACGAGGTGCTGTCATTCGACGACAAATTATGGAAATCCGTTTCAGACACGCAAGTCGACGAAGCCTTGGACACAGACAGCGAAGAACAGATTGAAAAGCTGCAACAGGCGCTTTCTACATTGTCGGCTGACGAACAGGCACTGGTCACATTATTTTATGAAGAAGAGAAAACGATTTCAGAAATTTGTTATATCTTGCACCTCTCGGAAAGCAATGCAAAAGTAAAGCTCCACCGTATCCGCAAAAAACTCTATTTATTAATGACCAAGGAGGACTGACCATGACAGACAAGGGACTAAAAAAAGCCGTCGGCCAACAGGCAGGCTTCAAACTTCCGAGCAACTTCAGCTACCGAACGATGAAACGGATTGAAGAGAAGGCATATCTGAAAGAAAAACGTGAGGAAAAAAGAATATTCATCTCATGGCTCATCACCATATCCCTGATGCTGGCAAGCGGCATAGGCTATTTCGGATGGAGTTACCACGAACAATTCACGGCACTGTTTCACAGAGCCAAAGATTCTGTTCCTGACGCAAAGACATTACTGCTCTGCCTGCCTACAGCCATAGCACTCCTGCTGCTCTTTTTCTTCAACAACTGGCTGCGGAAAAGAATCCGGCAGAAGACCGGAAACCAATGAACCGATGGTCCGCTGCAAAAAGACAAAGACACAAAGTCCGGGAATGTTCCCTGCGCCTTTGTGTCTTTGCATTCAATGAGTCAAACAGCCGACAATCCGGTCAATGACGATAGTTTGCCAGTTCTTCGGCCTTGAACTTGCGGATGAAATTGAAATGCTTCTCCACTTCGGCCTCTGCATAATTGACATATACATCCAATGACTTTCCGAACAGCTCGGGTGCCTTGCCTGCATCCTGAAGCAGCAAGTGGCTCATTATATTCACGGCTGCCATTTCATACAGACGGCGTGCCACAAAATCAAGCAACTCCTGATTCTGCGCTTCTTTCACTGCCGCCGTACAAGCCTCGAACTTGCGGGTCATTTCCTTGATACGGTCCAGATAGACTTCGTATTCAGGAACGCAAGGAACGGCTTCAAACTCGTGCAAGGTGGCAGCATACGAACCATTAGTCACATAGCGGATAGCTGCTACGGTCTGCAACTGGGTTGTCCCTTCGTAAATGCTGGTGATGCGTGCGTCACGATAGATGCGCTGGCAAGCATATTCCATCATGAAGCCGGAGCCTCCGTGAACCTGAATACAGTCGTATGCGTTCTGGTTCGCATATTCAGAGTTCATACCCTTTGCCAGCGGAGTGAAACTGTCGGCCAGCTTTGCATACCGTTTCTGTTCCTGACGCTCTTCCGGAGTCAGCTTGCGCTCACGGGCAATGTCGTCCAATGCCTTATAGATGTCCACATAGCGTGAAGTCTGATACAGCAACGCGCGTCCTGCATCCAGCTTTGCCTTGATAGCGGCCAGCATATCATATACTGCCGGGAACTCAATAATTGCCTTGCCAAACTGCTTGCGGTCTTTCGCATATGCCACAGCCTCATCGTATGCAGCCTGGCTCAATCCCACCGACTGCGCAGCGATTCCCAGGCGGGCACCGTTCATCAAAGCCATCACATACTTGATCAGACCCAGCTTGCGGTCGCCGCACAATTCCGCCTTGGCATTCTTATAAACCAACTCACAAGTAGGAGAACCGTGAATGCCGAGCTTGTTCTCAATGCGGCGCACATCCACACCTCCGTCATTCTTGTCATAAATAAACATAGACAGACCACGGCCGTCGTGCGTGCCCTCTTCCGAACGAGCCAGCACCAGGTGAATGTTCGCGTCACCGTTAGTGATGAAACGCTTCACACCGTTCAGACGCCAGCAACCGTTTGCCTCATCATAAGTAGCCTTCAGCATCACGCTCTGAAGGTCAGACCCTGCGTCCGGCTCCGTCAAGTCCATCGACATGGTTTCTCCGGCACAGATGCGCGGAATGAAACGGCTGTGCTGGTCTTCGTTGCCGAATTCGTATAATGTTTCAATACAGTCCTGCAATGACCATATGTTGCCGAAACCGGCGTCAGCCTGCGCCACGATTTCAGCGCACATGGTATACGGAGTGATCGGGAAATTCAAACCGCCAAAACGGCGCGGCATGGTCATACCGTTCAGTCCGGCCTTCACCATTGCATCCAGGTTCGCTTTCGTCCCTGATGCATACTCCACGCGTCCGTTTGCATGGTGCGGACCTTCCTGATCCACTCCTTCAGCATTGGCAGCAATTACTTCTCCGGTAATTTCTCCGGTAATTTCCAACACCTTGTCGTACGAATCAACTGCATCCGCATAATCCTGCGGCGCATAATCATACTCGTCTTTATCTCTATAGTCGCGCTCTTTCAACTGACAGATGCGCTCCATCATCGGATTGTTCAAGTGGAACTTGAGTTCCGGATGTTCTGTATAAAAGTTTGGCATTTGTATCAGAAGTTATAGAAGTTATAGAAGTTATCAGTCGCAAGCTCCTTAGAAGTTAGAGAGTCTAGTATCTACCCTTCAACCGGCAACAGCTTTACAATAAGCATTAAGCAAACGACTCACATCCTCTATACTTCTGGTTAATTTAATATAATTATCTTACGTAATATAATTCAAATCTTTGGATAGGAGTATATAATATCTGCATTCTTCCAAACTGCCCTGCGCAATATTCATTAGACGAAGTTTGTCAGCTTTTCCTGTTTTCCTATAGCCTTCCGCAATGTTAGCCGGAATCGAAACAGCAGCCCGTTGAAATTGCGAACAAAGTCCAAAACGTTCATAAGCTGGGTACTTGCCTGTAAACTGATAAACAGTCAACACAAATTGATGAGCTTTCTACCAAGCTCTCAGATCCATAAAACTTTGCGTCGCCATAAACAAAACTATTGGCTTTAACTTCTCTAACTTCTTTAACTCCTCTAACTCCTCAGAAAAAACTACTTGCTGTTCTTCTTATAATATTTAATCATTTTCGGAATCACTTCCTCCACCGTTCCGTTGATCACGTAGTCGGCGATGGAATTGATAGGCGCATTCGGATCACTGTTAACGGAAATGATGATACCTGCATCCTGCATACCGGCAATGTGCTGGATCTGTCCTGAGATACCGCAGGCAATATACAGTTTCGGATGAACAGTCACGCCGGTCTGCCCGATCTGACGGTCGTGATCGCAGAAACCGGCATCAACGGCCGCACGGCTTCCTCCCACTTCGGCATGAAGCTCTTTCGCCAGTTCAAACAACATGTCGAAACCTTCCTTGCTGCCCATTCCGTAACCTCCGGCAACAACGATCGGAGCACCCTTCAAGTTGTGTTTCGCCTTTTCCACATGGCGGTCAATAACCTTCACCACATAGTCTGTTTCGGGAACGAACTTAGCCACATCATGACGGATCACCTCACCCTGATAATTTTCATCAAGAATTTCTTTCTTCATCACGCCTTCACGAACGGTCGCCATTT
The DNA here is from genome assembly GCA_019550975.1 of Bacteroidales bacterium SW299. Classification (GTDB taxonomy): domain Bacteria; phylum Bacteroidota; class Bacteroidia; order Bacteroidales; family Bacteroidaceae; genus Phocaeicola; species Phocaeicola excrementipullorum. The sequence goes on from SDWH01000013.1 coordinate 44,624, forward strand.
GCGGACGGTGTTCCGGATTGACGATTGTAGCCACAATGTTTCCGCCGAAAGCCGGACGGATCTGATACAGCAGATTCTTGTAAGTAACGCCATTCTTCTTGTCTTCATGGTCACCGATTTCCAGCTGCGTGCAGTCGGCGGTCAGACCGCTGGTCAATGCCGAAGAAACGCGCGGTCCCAGGTCACGGCCGATAACGGTAGCTCCCATCAGGCAGATCTGCGGCTTCTCCTGCTTGAACAGGTTGACAAGAATGGAAGTATGAGGCAAAGACGTATAAGGAAACAAGCCCGGAGCGTCGAACACATGCACACGGTCGACACCGAAAGGCAACACCTGCTTTTCTACATCTGCCAGGCCACAGCCTGCACAGATAGCTTCAAGCTGGCAACCCAGTTCTGTGGCCAGCTTACGGCCTTTGGTCAAAAGTTCAAGACTGACATCGGCAACATGATTGCCTTCCATCTCACAATATACAAATACGTTGTTCATAATTATCCGATAGTATGGTTAGCCAACAGTTCAACAATCAAGTTCTCCACATCTGCATCGCTTCCGCTCAGGCTCTTGCTTTCTTTAGCCTGAAACACGATATTCTCAATCTTCTTCACCTTTGTAGGCGAGCCGGACAAGCCGCACTGAGCGACATCCCCATTTACGTCTGCCACACTCCATTCGGTGATGTTCAGATACGGACGCGATTCATACAGGCCTGCATATGCCAGTTCCTTGCCTTCTTTTGCCAGTGCAGCCTTTTCCTGTCCGCCCATAGCACGCTTGTACTTCATCACCAGCTTCGCATTGCGCGGACGGCACGGAGCCGCGCTTCCGTTCACGGTCAGCACAACAGGCAGCGGAGCCTCCACCGTTTCCACACCTCCGTCGATGTGACGTTTCACGCGGATACGTTCTCCGTTCACCTCTTCAATTTCTTCCACATAAGTCACTTGCGGCAGCCCCAGCTTCTCAGCCACCTGAGGGCCTACCTGCGCCGTATCGCCGTCGATAGCCTGACGTCCGCCGATAATGATGTCATACGCGCCGATTTTGCGGATTGCCGTAGCCAAAGCGTACGAAGTGGCCAGCGTATCCGCGCCGGCAAATGCGCGGTCGGTCAACAAATACCCATTGTCAGCTCCCCTATACAAACCTTCGCGAATGATTTCTGCGGCACGGCCGGGTCCCATGGTCAGCATGGTAACAGTTGATCCCGGATGAGTGTCTTTCAGTCTGAGCGCCTGTTCAAGAGCGTTCAAGTCTTCCGGATTGAATATCGCCGGAAGTGCCGCACGGTTGATTGTGCCGTCAGCGTTCATGGCATCTTTCCCCACGCAACGAGTGTCGGGAACCTGTTTTGCCAATACTACAATTTTCAAGCTCATTTTCTATTAAGTTTTTTGGTATTAGTGATTCTTTTATCGGCAAAAATAATGAAAGCAATCAGACTATCAAAGTTATGTGTGCAAAAAGTGCATTTACAAAGTTTGCAATTTGCATGAACGACGAATATTCACTTTTTTATGCTATATTTGTGGCAACAAGAAATAAAACACATCACTCTATGGACAATTTGAATCAAGGAATAGCTGCATTCCTTTACAATTTAGGAATCGAAAAGAGCAACCTCAACTGGGGAACACGCATCACCATCCTGGCAGGAGTCCTTCTTCTGGCCTACATCATCACGAAGATTTTCCATTACCTGATCATCCCTGCCATCCATAAGATTACGGCAAAGACCAAAGCTACATGGGACGACTATCTCTTCAACGGGCCGATGCTGTCGGCCATTTGCCGGCTGATTCCTCCCATCATCATCTACATCCTGCTTCCGTTTGTCTTTGAAGACATGCCCAACATACTGGACATCAGCCGGAAAATCTGCCTGATTTATCTGATTATCGTCACATTGCGGCTGATCAACGCATTTCTCAATTCGCTCTACGAAATCTCCAACGAAAACGAAACGCTGCGCAACCGTCCGCTGAAGGGCATCTACCAAATGATCAAGCTCGTGGCGATAGGCATCGGAATCATTCTCATCATCAGCATCCTGATGAACCAGAACGCAGCCGCCATTCTTGCCGGACTGGGTGCTTCGGCCGCCGTGCTGATGCTGATATTCAAAGACAGCATCCTGGGCCTTGTAGCCGGAGTGCAGCTCTCTGCCAACGACATGCTCCGCCCGGGCGACTGGATCACGATGGACAAGTACGGTGCCAACGGATACGTGATCGAGGTGTCGCTCACAACCGTCAAGGTGCAGAACTTCGACAAGACCATCACCACCATCCCGCCTTATGCGCTGGTAAGCGATTCGTTCCAAAACTGGCGCGGAATGTGGCAGAGCGGAAGCCGGCGAATCAAGCGGTCGCTCTTCTTCGACATGAACACCATACGTTTCTGTACGGAAGAAGAAACGAAGCTGTTTTACAAGAAAGGATGGCTGAAAAAGAGTGAAGCCGAAGAAGGACAGGCGGTCAACCTGCTGGCATTCCGCAACTTCGTGATGCAGTATCTGGGAAGCCATCCCAAAATCAACCATGAATTCCTGCAGATGGTACGCCAGATGGAACCGACCACCGAAGGGCTTCCGATCGAGATCTACTGTTTCGCCACCTCCACAGAATGGCCCGTATACGAAAGCATCCAGGCAGAAATATTTGATTACCTGATAGCAAGCATTCCCCAGTTCGGGCTGAAGCTCTTCCAGCGTCCGTCGGGGGTTGACATCATTGAAAGCCAAACTGAAAAGAAACGATAAATATGGAAAAAGGACTGACTTACACAAGCAAAACAACCGTAGACGCTTCTAACACCGCACGCGCGATGGGATCGGGCGACATGGAAGTATTCGCAACCCCGGCACTGGTGGCACTCATGGAAAATGCGGCCATGAATGCCGTGAAAGAACATCTTTCCGAAGGTTCTTCCACGGTAGGCGCCATGATACAGACTACTCACCTCAAGCCCTCAGCCATAGGAGAAGAAATAACCGCCACGGCCACGCTCGAGGAGGTTGACGGGCGGAAGCTTACATTCAGCATCACCGCCCACGACTCGAAAGGAACCGTGGGCGAAGCTACCCATATCCGCTACATTGTTGACCGCCAGCGGTTTTTAAGCAAGCTTTAAACCACCATCGCAATCAGCTGGATAAACAGAATCAGAAAGACCATCGCTATGGGATAAACCGTAGCGTACGCCACGCCGGGAATGTTGCTGTCGGTCATCGAATCGGCGGCGGCAAGTCCGGGTGTGCTGGTCATGCCTCCCGTGATGGTACCCAGCAGGTCAAGCATACTGATTCTGAACACAAAACGGCCTACCAGCGCCGCCAGCAGCATAGGCACCACCGTTACCACCGCACCCAGACCGAACAGCAGAAATCCGCTCTCCTGAAACGTGGCTACCAGCGTCTTTCCGGCCGAGGTTCCCACTTCGGCAAGAAAAAGCAGCAGACCGAGCTGGCGGAGCAGCTGGTTGGAAGAAGCCGACATCGACCACAGAATCGGGCCGGTCTTCCCTATCGCGCTCAAAAACAGCGCCATCATCAGAACTCCTCCCGTAAGTCCCGGAGAGAATGAAAAACCTGAACCGAACGAAATGTTCAGCCTGCCGAACAGCACGCCCAGCACGATACCCATCGCTATCGGGAAAAAGTCTGTATCGGAAAGCCTCTTCGCGTCATTGCCGAACAGGCGCGCCGCAGCCCGGATGCCTTTCTGTTCGCCCACCACCGTCAGCTTGTCGCCAAACTTCAGCGACAGCTCGGGAGAGGGAGCGATGTCGATTCCGCTCCGGCGGATGGAAGTCACCGTACATCCAAAGTTCTTCTGCAGGTTCAGTTCGCCCAACTGCTTGTTTATCACCTCTTTCCGCGTAAGGAGAAGCGATTCGATCCCCTGATTCTGCTCCAGCGGCAGTTCGCCCTCTTCCCTGACTCCAAGCAGGGATTCCAGGTTGTTCAGGGCCTCTTCGCTTCCCACGGCCTGCACGCTATCCCCTTCTTCGAGCACCGTGTGCGCAGAAGGCATCAGCACTTCTCCGTTCTTCTTCAAACGCGACACCACGGCACCCGTGACCGCACGGATATTCAGTTGAGCGAGCGTACGCCCCGCAACCGACGGGTTGGTAACCTTGAAAAGCTTTGTCGCCAATTCCGGAAACTGGCTCCGGCGTTCTCTTTCAAGCCGGTGCGCCTCTTCCTTCAGATCTACGCCAAACAGCTTGGGAAGGAGCTTGACAAACAGAATGACACCGATCACGCCAAACGGATAAGCAATACCGTAGGCTATGGAGGCCAAAGGCGAATGCGTGCTGTCGATAGCGACGGCAAGTCCCGGCGTACTGGTCAACGCTCCCGCAATCAGTCCCACAATGCTCGGCCCGTCCACATCAAACAGAAACTTCGCCCCCAGACCCGTCAGACAGGCAGAGGCTACAATCAGCAACGTAATCAGAATCAATGTTTTCCCCTTGCTCTTGAACGAATGGAAGAATCCGGGTCCCGCCTGTATGCCGATGGTAAAGATAAACAGCACCAGTCCGAAATTTCCCAGCTCCTTAGGGATAGTCACCCCCCAATGCCCGAATGCCAGCGCAATGAAAATCACGGCAGAAACATCAAGCGACAAGCCTTTGATTTTGATTCTCCCCAGCACAAAACCGAGCGCAACGATTAAAAATACCGAAAAATAAGAGTTTTGAAGCAAATCTGTCAGCATAAAAATTATCTTTAAACAAATACAAACAGCGCAAATATAACCATTCACCCCTTATTCAAACAAATTCCGCCACCTGATTGTTCGCCTTACACGCTGACAAAATGACATTTCAGACCTTTGAGAATCCGCCATTCCAGCCTCATCCGGACCCACTTCCGCAAAAACGGATTCTCACGCGCCGCTCTCCGCTCACATTGTCTGCAAAAAGGCCGGACTGCATCCGATTTGTTTCCATATCAACGGATTTGCATCCTTTTGCGCAGAGAAACGCCTTTACACCAGGCACGGCAACAATCCGGAGAAAGAAAGAATGCCGGACAATCCGGACAAAAACAAGGCCCGAAACCCTGATCCGGAAAGAATGACGAAACATTTTAAGCGGAATGAGCGGTCATCTTGCCGGGAATGACGGGTCATTTCATTCAAAATTGCCCGTCTTTTTTCAACTTTTTCCGACGAATTTTCATCTCTTTTCCTCCCTCATCTCCCTTTTAAACGCTTTCCAGCCGGGCAGATGAGCTGAACCGTCAAAGAAAACGCCTCCGGATGCGCGGATTTCCATTTGTCCGCAATCAGACAATAAGCCATTTTCCTCGCATTTTGAAAGGCTGAGCGCAAATTCCGCGACAGAAAGACAAAAATCCGATCCGCAACAGACAAGGCTTTTGGGCACCTCACGCCCAAAAGCCGGAAAGCCGCTTACTCCAGCGTGCCGATGTATTCATACAGCCGGCGGTAGAACGGATGCCGGGTAAGCGTGGAAGCGTCCCCCAAAATAATCAGTTTCATGCGGGCTCGTGTAATCGCCACGTTCATCCGGCGAAGGTCATTGAGGAATCCGATCTGGCCCTCCTCGTTGGCACGTACCAGGCTGATGATGATCACGTCACGCTCCTGCCCCTGAAACCCGTCGACGGTATTCACCGTAATCAGCGGGCGGTAAGGCTTGAAGAAACTGTCTTTCTTCAGCAGCTGGCGCAGATACTGCACCTGCGCCTTGTAGGGAGATATCAGCCCTACGTCGATCCGCTCTTCCAGGAAACGCTCACGCCCGATTTTTGTGATATAATTTTTCAGCTGGGCTACCGACAGTTCCGCTTCGGCCTTGTTGATGCGTCCGTAGCTCTCGCCCACAAACTCTTCGTTGCAATCCATTCCTTCGGTGTTCACCCACTCGATAGGCGTGTCAAAATCAAGAATGCTGCGGTATCTGACATCCGGAGCCGACTGGAGCATGCCTCCGTAAAACCATTCGGAAGAAAAGCGCATGATGGCGTCATTCATCCGATACTGCACTTTCAGCAGTGAAACCACTTCCGGCTTGTTCTTTACCACGGCCTGCATCAGCGTATCGCCCAAGCCCTGCCGCAAAGCCTCCATGCACTTCACGGTGGGCGGAAGCTGGCAATGGTCGCCGGCCAATATCACCCGGTCGGCCTTGCCGATGGCTATCCAGCAGGCAGGCTCGAGAGCCTGGGCAGCTTCGTCAATGAACACGGTGCCGTATTTCTGCCCCACAAGCACCCGGCTCGCGCTTCCGGCCAGCGTGCAGGCAATGACCCGCGCCTCGCTGAATAGCGATTCGTTGATACGGATTTCCAGATCCGTGGCCCGGTCTTTCAGCGAATTGATCTTGGTGCGCACCGATTCCCGGTCGGAAGCCTTCCGCAAACGCCCGTAAAGTTCCCTGACGGCTTTGCGGATGCTCCAAAGCTGGGGGTAGTCGGGATGCGACTCGAAACGCCGCTCATAGGTGAACGAAAGCATCTTGTCGTTCACACGGCTGGGATTTCCGATACGGAGCACGCTCACTCCCCGGTCGACCAGCTTCTCGCTGATCCAGTCGACGGCCATATTGCTCTGCGCGCACACCAGCACCTGATTTTCCCGGTGCAGGGTTTCGTAAACAGCTTCTACCATCGTCGTGGTCTTTCCCGTTCCGGGAGGGCCATGCACGATGGCCACATCCTTGGCGTGAAGCACTTTGTTCACCGCCTCTTCCTGCGTGCGGTTGAGCCACGGAAAACGGACCGGCTGGAAGGAAAAGGAAGAAGCAGGCCGCTGGCCGTGGAAAATATCTCTCAGTTCAGCCAAACGGTTGTTTTTTGCAGCAATCACCCGCTTCAGGGCCTCGAACATCAGCCTGTAGCTGGTTTCGTCAAAATACAGCTGCACCCCCAGCACTTCCTTGCCCTGAACCGCCAGCAGGGCATCGGCATTGGGAAGTGCCACAACCATGCGGTCTTCATCGACATAGCTCACCGTGGCCACGAAGTTCAGGTAAGTGATCTTTCCGCTGAAGTCCTGCGTGAAGAAACACACCGGCTTCCCGTATTCAAACACATGCTCTATATCCTTGTCCTCCCTTCTCTCCACCTCAACCACAAGCTGGTTCAAAGCGTTGTAATAGCTCCGCCCGACATTCAACGGATACCAGCACATCCCGCGTTTGATCTTGCGTCCGATGCCCATCACTTCGGTCTGCTGCCTGAACTGCTCTTTTTCGTATTCGTATTCCATTTTCAGCAGTTCGCACTGGCGCTGAAGGTATAATACAGGAGATTCTGCCATACGCGTCCTGTTATCTGTTTTCATTCCGTTCCGCCAGCATCTGCGCACGCGACTTGCTCTGGGTCACCACATAAACGCCGGTAAATATCAGCACGGCGGCTATACCTTTCACCCATCCGAAACTTGCCATGCCTGCAAGCACCGCAACGCTGCTGCCCACCACCGGCTGCATATAATTGTACATGCTCACCACCGTAGGCCGGAGCGTCTTCTGCCCCACAAGCATCAGAATATACGCCACATAGGTACCGAACAGCACCACATAGCCAACTTCCAGCCATACTTCCATCGGGAACGAAGCCCAGTCTGTGGAAGAAAAGTCATTGTACGAAAACGGGATGAAGCAGATGGCGGCATACGTGAACATCCATTTCATCAGGGTAATCACATTGTAGCGGGCTATCAGTTTCTTGAAAATCGTCAGGTAGCAGGCGAAGCTCACCTGAGCCATCACACAAAGCGCATCGCCCAGAATGCCCCCTTCTTTCTCTCCTCCTCCCTGATTGCTCATGATCAGCACCAGCGCTCCCACCGAGCCAAGAAAGATGCCCGTAACCTTTTTCGGAGTGACCGGCTCTTTCAGAAACAGGGCGGCCAGAATCATGGTCACAATAGGCATGGTAGTGGTCACAATGGAAGCGTCGACCGGCGACGTAAGCGAAAGCCCGAAAGTGAAGCATCCCTGATTGCATACGATGCCCAGCAGGGAAGCGAAAAAAAGCATCAGCAGGTCGTGATGGTTCACTTTCTCCTGCTTCACAAACAACGAGGTAATCCAGAAACAGCAGGCTGCCCCGATCATGCGCATGTTCGCCAGACTAAGTCCCGAAACGCCTGCCTCCATCGCCGCTTTTCCCACCGGCGACATCAGTCCCCACATACTGGCCGCTCCCAGCAAAGCCAGATGTGCCTTTATGTCCTTTGCATTCATAATACATCCCTATTTTTCCGCAAAGTTAGCATGATTCTGAAAAAAGAACGATACGGATTGATTTATTCCGCAAAATTTTCTACATTTGTTAGAAACAATCTTCAATTTGTTACAGCCATGAAAAAAAAGGCAGACTATATCAAACGCATCGAGATAAAGGGCCTGTGGGGACGCAAGAACATATCGTGGGAACTGCGCCCTGACGTAAACATCTTGAGCGGGGTAAACGGAATAGGAAAGAGTACCATATTGAACAATTCGGTGACCAGCCTGACCATGCTGGAAGGAGGCGCGCTGAAAAACGGCGTGCAGCCGGGAGTTTCTTTCGTGTTTTCTCCGGAAGACGCCACTTACATTCATTTCGATGTCATCAGAAGCTTCGACCGCCCGCTGCTCAACTCGGAACTTCTCGGAAAAATCGGAAACCAGAAAGTGAAAACAGAGCTTGACTGGCAGCTTTACCAGCTCCAACGCCGCTACCTCGACTATCAGGTGAACATCGGAAACCGCATCATCGAACTGCTCACCGGAGGAAAGCCCGAAGACGCTTCCGAAGTGTCACGGCCCAAAACCAGTTTTCAGAATCTGATTGACGACCTGTTCAGCGAAACCGGAAAAAAGATTATCCGCAAGAGCAACGAAATCCTGTTTGAGCAGGACGGGGACACACTTACCCCCTACCAGCTCTCGTCAGGCGAAAAACAGATGCTTGTCATTCTGCTCACCGTGCTGGTACAGGACAACCAGTCGTATGCGCTCTTCATGGACGAACCGGAAATCTCGCTCCACGTCGAATGGCAGCAGCGCCTCATCTCCCTCATCCGGAGCCTGAATCCGCACGTGCAGATCATCCTCACCACGCACTCTCCGGCTCTCATCATGAACGGATGGATTGATGCGGTAACGGAAGTCAGCGACATAACCACTCACTAAAACTTTAGGATTATGGGAAAAAGACTCACCGAAAACCTTTCTTCCCTGTACATTGGCGCGGCAAACAAACTGAAACCGAAACATGCAAGAAGAAAGATAGTTGCCTATGTGGAAAGCTACGATGACATTTCGTTCTGGCGGACATTGCTTTCGGAGTATGAAAACGACAGCCGCTATTTTGAGGTGATGCTCCCCTCGCGGACATCACTGGCCAAAGGCAAGAAAACGGTATTGATGAACCAGCTCGGAAACCAGCTCGGCGAGAACATGATCGCCTGCGTAGACAGTGACTATGACTATCTGCTGCAAGGATGCACCAACACCTCGCGCTATATGCTGAAATGTCCTTATGTCATGCAGACGTATGCGTATGCAATCGAAAACTACCATTGCTATGCAGAAGGACTGCATGACGTATGCGTCATGGCTACGCTGAACGACCATAAGCTGGTCGACTTTCCGGAGTTCATGAAGCAGTATTCACAAATCGCCTATCCGCTTTTCATCTGGTCTATCTGGTTCTACCGCCACCATATTCTCTCTGAATTTTCGCTGATGGACTTCTGCTCGTATGTAAAGCTGGACCATGTAAACACATACCACCCGGAATGGTCGCTGGAGGCTATGGAAAGGAAGGTGAAGCGCAAACTGCGCGACCTGGAACACAAGCACAGGAATGCCATTCCGGAAATAGAGTCCATGAAAACCGAACTGAAAGAGCTGGGAGTGCATCCGAATAACACATACATGTTCATACAGGGACACCACATCATGGACAATGTAGTGATGCGGCTGCTCATCCCTGTCTGCACCATCTTGCGCAGAGAAAGGGAGCAGCAAATCCACAGCCTCGCCCTGCACAGCATGCAGCTGCAGAATGAACTCACCAACTACGAACGCTGCCAGGTCAATGTAGAACAAGTGATTCACCGCAACACAAACTATACAAGTTCGCCGCTCTATCAGATGATCAGAAAAGACATCGAGAAGTTTCTGAAAATCATCAAATAGGACAGATACACAGAAGCCAAGCAACCGCAGCCTGAAAACAGACATAAACGCAAAGGCACAAAACAGGGATGCCATCTGACCGGAAGCCAGCGCCTTATGCCTGCCCTTTTGCGCTTTTCGCTCCGCTCCGGACTGCAGAGAGGCTTGCAAACCATGCGCCCGCTTTTCTGAAAACTCCCCTGCGGCATAGGGAACTCCCTATGAACAAATAGGGGAAATCATCTTGCAAGGAGATTTTTCTCTGCATACTTTTGTATCAGAAACCAAACAGATGAAGCCATGAAAGCAAGAACCTTAATGTTTACTGTCCTGGCGGCCTGCCTGAGCATTCTGCCGGCATCCGCAAGCGTATTCGGCGACATACGCGTAAATGCCCGCTTTCTTACCGACCGTATGGCGTTCGAACTGCACCTGAGTACAGACCAATACAACGACCTGTATGAGATCAACTATGATTTCTTCACCGGAATCAATCCGTACATCGCACGGATAGCAGCAGCCGATGCAACAGCCATCGACCTCTATTACCGCTACCTTGACATACGCAACGACGACCTGCGCTGGGTCCTTTCAAATGCGGAATATGCACGTTTCATCGCGCTCGACTATTTTTTCCACCCGGTCTACACCTTGAACAACGTATGTTACCTGCGTATATATAAGGTATACCCGAACCGGAATCATTTTTATTACAGACCTCCCAGGCATTATCTGACCTACCGGGGCGGACACTGCCGTTCGCATTTCGGCGGAAGAAGTTATTACCAGCACATTTACCCTGTGCGCTATCACCATCCCGTATATGCACATGCAAGGCCTGCACGTCCCCATGCCCCGCACCGTGACTTCGGAAGGCCGGGAATAAGGCCGGAAAGACCTGCTCCGGGAAGGCCGCACACGCCTCCGCAGAAAAATCCGGGATTCCATTTTACTCCGTCCAACCGACATCCGGGAAATCAGACCGACCGCCCCGGTACGGCAAGACCCCAGAAGCCGCACGCAAACAGACCGGAAGCCAAACCGGGCAGACCGAACGTTTCACGCCCCGACAGGCCGGACACTCAAAGAAAACCGAGAACAGACAACCGGCATAGCGGCAAGCGGCAGAACCGGTCGGCACAACAGGCACGCCGGAACGAAGCGAAAAGACTATAAAGTGCGCAGGCAGAAATACCAAACGCAAAGTCACAGGATTCTGAAGTTCATGCAGCCAGACTTCAACATGCAATCTCTGTGACTTTGCGTTTCAGCGTTTCAACTTGTCCAAATGCAGATTTCAGGCCAAACGAATGCCGCCGTCTTCGAGCACAATCAGGCGTTTCTTATAGAGTTCGCCTACGGCTTTCTTGAATGTTTTCTTGCTTACGCCAAAAGTATCATAAATCGTTTCGGCGTCCGTTTTGTCATTGATTGAAGTACGTCCGCCCTTATCCTTGATAAACTGCAGAAGCACTTCCGCAAAATCATCAACCTTGCGGAAACCCGCCTGCTGCAATTCCAGATCAATCTTGCCGTCAGGGCGTACCTGCTTCACAAACGCAGGAAGCTTCATGCCTGTTGCCAGCTGCTGGAAAATCTCATTATGGTACAGCATGCCTCCAAACTTATTGTCCACAATCACCTTATAGCCCAAATCAGTGCGCTGCCATACCATCACTTCCACCTCGTCGCCCGGCAAGTAGTCTGCCCGTTCGCGCGAGAGATAACGCTCCACCCTTGCAGAGCCCATGATACGGTAACTCTCCTCATCAAGATCCACATACACCACATAGCGGCGTCCTTTCTGCATCTTGACTTTCTGCTCGCGGAAAGGCACGAACAGATCTTTCATCAATCCCCAGTCGAGAAAGGCGCCATACTCATTCACCCACGCCACCTCCAGGCATGCGAAGTCGCCTACCTGCGCATAGGGCTGCTGCGTAGTAGCTACCAGCCGCTCTTCCATATCAAGGTAAATAAACACGTTCAATATGTCGCCGGGAGCACTTCCTTCAGGCACATACTTCAACGGAAGCAGAATCTCTCCGTCTTCATCTCCGTCAAGATATACACCAAAATCCACTTCCTTAACTATCTCCAACTGATTGTATCGTCCTAATTTTATATGACTCATAATTCTTCTTTTTTAATTTTTCCGTCAATGATATGTATTGTTCTGTCTGTCTTTGAAGCCAGCCCTTCATCATGGGTCACGATAACAAAAGTCTGCCCCAGCCGGTCACGCAAATCAAAGAACAGACGATGCAGTTCTTCCTTATTCTGCGTGTCGAGGCTTCCCGAAGGCTCATCCGCCAACACCGCCGAAGGACGGTTCACCAAAGCGCGTGCAACCGCAACGCGCTGCTTCTCTCCCCCCGACAATTCGGCCGGCTTGTGCGAAGCACGATCCTGCAGGCCCATCAGCTCCAGCATTTCCATAGCCTTCCGGCGAGCGTTCCCTGCCGACTCTCCTCGTATCAGAGCAGGTATCGCAACGTTCTCAAGTGCTGTAAACTCAGGCAAAAGCTGGTGAAACTGAAACACAAAACCGATTTCCTTGTTCCGGAACGCTGAAAGAGCTTTCTCATTCAGACGGTTCACCTCGGTTCCGTTCAGCACGACACGCCCCGAATCAGGTCTGTCAAGGGTTCCCATGATTTGCAGAAGCGTTGTTTTTCCGGCTCCGCTGGGTCCGACAATGCTCACAATCTCTCCTTTGGCGATTGTCAGATCGATTCCTTTCAGTACCTGCAAGGAACCGAAGCTTTTTGTTATACCTTCCAGTTCTATCATCATTTAATCTGTCTTTATTCTTGATAACTTCATGCCAGCTACAATTTTCCAATCACATATTCGGCCAAATAACATCCGAATACAGCCGGCATATAGCTTATAGTGCCTACGGTAGATTTCTTGTTGGCCTCCCCTTCTACCAGCACCACAGCTTCCGGGTCGGCCTGCTCCGTACTGAAGACAACCGGAAGCTTCCGCTTCATTCCCATCTTCTGCAGACGCTTTCTCACCGCCTTGCTCAATCCGCAGTGGTATGTATCCCACAGATCAGCGAACCGGACCTGAGTTATGTCTTTTTTAGCTCCCGCTCCCATGCTGCTGACGATCTTCATCCTGCGCTTCAACGCATGATAAATCAGAAAACATTTGGGAGCCACAGTATCTATCGCATCTACGATGAAATCAAACGCTGCACTGTCCAGCAGTTCGGGTATCGCCTCATCTTTCAGATAAACCGGCATCACATGCAACTCCAGTTCCGGATTGATATCCCTGAAACGCTCGGCCAGCACATCAACCTTGAAACGGCCCAAAGCCGAACGGAGAGCCGGAAGCTGGCGGTTCATGTTGCTCGGCTGCACCGTATCGGCATCCACAATCGTCATCTTTCCCACTCCGGCACGGCAAAGCATTTCGGCGGCATAAGCGCCTACGCCTCCCACACCGACCACCAGCACATGCGCCTTGCGCAGCCTCTCCATCTTTTCCTCACCCAGCAGCAGTTCGGTGCGCTGCTGCCATTCATCTCTCATTTCACTCATGAATCTTTCTTAAACCATTTATAGAACCAGTTTCCCACCTTATCATAATATTGCGTTTCGGCCCAGCCGCGCGGGTCGGCAAACGACAAAGCCTCATTGGGGTCACCCTTCTGATCCGGATAAAGCAGCATGATGCTGCAATTGTTGAAATACCTGGACGCCTGCATGGGCAGACGCTCGAACGCCGAATCATAAGAGATCGATCCCCGGCGTGCACTGACAATCACCAGCAAATGGTCGAAGTTCACCTGTCCGGTAATAATCAGCAGGTCATCCCAGTCTTCCAGTTCCTGATATTCTGTCAGCACATCCTTGTGCTTCTTCTGTATATACCCTTTCAGGTAGCCCAACGTCTGCGGATGAGCGAAAAAGTGCAAACGGCATCCCAACTGGGAACTCATGCGGCAGAGATGGGTGATCCATTTGACAAAGCCATGCTCAAACTCCGACTTGGGAGGCACTGCAACGATGATGCGGCGCAAGGTATTGACCGGCATCAGAAAGCGCGCGATCATCACCTGACGGTAAGTATTCTTGAGCAAGTCCTCCGTGAGGTTTCCAAAGAAAGAGTCGACGATGCTCGCCTTGTGATGCAGTCCGATGATAATGCTTGTGGCATCCACTTCCTTGGCCGTATGCAGAATGCCCGTCGCAATATTCAGGTCGAAACGGCTCAGCGCCCTCAGCGAAATATTGGCCGATGCAGCTATCTGTCCCGCACGCTCCAGGCTTCTTTTTCCTTTCATTTCCAGACGCACGGAATCGTTGTTGTCGTTAATCACATTCAACGCCACAAGGTTGCCGTCCATTTTTTCGTTACGGACCACCAGCGCCAACTGCATCAGGCTTTCCAGCGTGTCAGGGTTCGCAACCGGGATCAGGATGCATTCCTTGTCGTTTTCTTTATCCTCGTCCACCTCCACGTCATCCATCACAATCCGCTTGGCAGCATGTTCCGTCATGAACGAACTTACTACGCAAGTGACCAGAATCAGCAGAATGGTTCCGTTCAGCACATCTTCGTTCAACAGACGCTCTCCGCCGGGAAGAACGATATTATATCCCACCAGTACAGCCGCCAGCGTAGCCGCAGCCTGTGCATTGCTCAGCCCGAACATCAGTTCGCGCTCCACCGCCCGCATCCGATAGATCTTCTGTGTGAGCCATGAAGCGATCCACTTGCCTGTCAAAGCCACAACAATCATCACCGAAGCCACCTTGATAGAATCGAAATGCCCGAACAGAATGTTTACATTGATAAGCATTCCGACACCTATCAGAAAATAAGGAATGAACAAGGCATTCCCCACAAACTCCAGATGGCTCATCAGCGGAGAAACATGAGGGATAAGCCGGTTCAGAACCAGCCCTACAAGAAAAGCGCCCAAAATGCCTTCCATCCCGATAAGCTCCATCAGAGCAGCGCCTAGAAACATCATCGCCATCACGAAGATGTACTGCACCACCTGATCGCTGTACCGCCGGAAAAACCAACGCCCGATACGCGGAAAGGTCAGCATGATCAACACGCTCAGCACCACGACTTTCAGCACGAGCCACACAAGAAACATGTCAGAGGTTTCTCCCTTATACATGCCCGCAATGACCGCAAGCACAAGCAATGTCAGCGTGTCAGTTACCGCCGTACCCCCCACCGCAATGCTCACCGCCCGCTGCCGGTTGATTCCATAACGGATTACAATCGGATAAGCGATCAGCGTGTGCGACGCATACATGCTGGCAAGCAGCACGGAAGTTACAAGCGCATAATCAAGCAGATAAAGATTGGTCCAGATGCCTATTCCCAGCGGAATGACAAAAGCCAGGATTCCAAGCACCGTGGCCTTCACACGGATGCTCTTGAAGTCCTCCATGTTCATCTCCAGCCCGGCCAGAAACATGATGTAATAAAGCCCCACCTTTCCGAAAAGCTCGAAACTGCTGTCGCGCGCAAGGATATTGAAGCCATGCTCGCCAACGACAATACCTGCCAGTATCATCCCGATAATGTGCGGAATGCGCAGTCTTTCAAGCAGAATCGGCGCGAAAAGTATGATTACCAATACCAAAAAGAAGATCCATGTCGGGTCAGTGACAGGCAAGCTTATATCGAAACGAACCAAATCGAGCAATTCTTTCATAAAAAGGGAAGACTTTAAATCTATTTGGGTACAAAAATACGAAAAAAGTTCCGCATTTTCACTTCTGTATCCCAAAATGTTGTAATTTTGCGAATTGATTGAAAGCTCTGATATTTTGCCACACTTTCCGTCATATACGATGCAATAAGGAACTAATTTAACAGATATACGAAGATGAAAGTAGCAATTGTAGGTGCGAGCGGTGCCGTAGGACAAGAGTTTCTGCGGGTGCTCGATGAAAGAAATTTTCCGATCGACGAACTGCTGTTATTCGGCTCATCACGCAGTGCCGGACGCAAATACACATTCCGGGGAAAAGAAATCGAAGTCAAACTTCTGCAGCACAACGATGACTTCAAAGGGGTAGACATCGCTTTCGCTTCGGCGGGAGCAGGCACATCGAAAGAATTTGCCGGAACAATCACCAAATACGGCGCAGTGATGATAGACAACTCCAGCGCATTCCGCATGGAAGAAGACATTCCGCTGGTCGTTCCGGAAGTGAATGCGGAGGATGCGCTGAACCGTCCGCGCAACATCATCGCCAACCCGAACTGCACGACCATCCAGATGGTTGTAGCACTGAAAGCCATCGAGAACCTGACACACATCAAACGGGTGCATGTATCAACCTATCAGGCAGCCAGCGGCGCGGGAGCGGCAGCTATGGACGAACTGTATGAACAATACCGCCAGGTGCTGGCCGGAGAACCGGTAAAGGTGGAAAAGTTCGCATACCAGCTTGCATTCAACCTGATCCCTCAGATCGACGTGTTCACGGACAACGGGTATACAAAGGAAGAAATGAAAATGTATAACGAAACGCGCAAGATCATGCACTCCGACGTGAAGGTAAGCGCAACCTGCGTACGCGTGCCGGCCCTGCGCTCGCACTCTGAAAGCATCTGGATTGAAACGGAACGGCCGGTTTCGGTAGAGGAGGCAAGAGAGGCTTTCGCACACGGAGAAGGACTGGTGCTGATGGACAATCCCGAAAAGAAGGAATACCCCATGCCGCTGTTCCTCGCAGGCAAGGATCCCGTATATGTGGGACGCATCAGAAAGGACCTGGCCGACGAGAACGGACTCACTTTCTGGATCGTTGGCGACCAGATCAAGAAGGGGGCTGCACTCAATGCCGTACAGATTGCCGAATACCTGATCAAGGTGAAAAATATCGGATAAAGGCAGAGGGAAACGGACAGGCTGCCTGCCAGCCGACGGACTTCAAAAGCACGGCAGAGGGTACGCTTGTTTTATATGCCTTTAATTATTCTTTATCTCCAGGCTGGAGATATGTGTCTTCACATTAAAGATATGTATCTCCAGTCTGGAGATTTGCATCTCTAGTCTGGAGATATAGATTTTGCCCCAGAAAGCGTTTTTTCCGAACGCCGTTCCTGCCGGTTCATAACGCCCGGGAAAAAGTCACTCCGGGAAGCTTACTTCGTTGATCACCTTGCCGTCCTTCAAGCGGATCCATGTGCGGAAGCCGCGTTCGCCTTCCGTAAGTTCAATGATACGGGCACCGTTTCCTCCCGGTATGTCATGGTACACTGTCTTTCCTCCGGTAAAGCGGCCGTAGCAGAGAAGCATCCCGTACCAGTTCACCACATAGTCATTCACATGGTCATGGCCCACAAAGGTAGCCATCACGTCACCGGCTTCCAGCATGGCTGCAAACAGCCCCGTATTGAGAGCCGGCGCACATGCCTTTTCCTTGCGCGTGCCTATCAGCAAAGCCTTTTCATCCTGAGCTGCCTGGTTGTATTCGGGAAGAGGTATATGGAAAAATGCCAGGGCAGGCAGCGGCTTCCCTCCGTTCCTGTCCGTATACCCTGCGCTCTCTCTGCGGAACCATTCCACCTGCTCGGGCTTGATCCAGTCATATCCCTTCACATCCTTCCGCCCGGAATACGAATGACTGTCAAGTACATACATCACTGCGGCATCTTTCGCCCCGTCAGAAGAGCGGACCGGAAGGATATAGTTTGTCACTCCCGGAAGGCCTTCCACCGTACCGGTCAGGTTATTCGGCTTCGCCTGGATGTAGTCGCTCAACTGCTCTCGGGTCATGCCCTGCTCGTCATCATGGTTGCCCCATGTTACGGCAAAGGGTATATTCCGCGAAACGACAGGCTCAAGCGCCTTGTCAAGCCCTTCGGTTGCGGGACGTCCATAAATCAAGTCGCCCGTATAAATGACAAAATCGGGTTTTTCTGCCTCCAGCACTTCATTCATGCGCACGGACGCCTCCTCGCTTGCCGGATTGCCGGCCACCCAGTGAACGTCTGTAAACTGCACGATCTTGAACTTTCCGTCGCTTCCGAAACGAAGCTGCTGCGCAAACAGGCTGCCTCCCATACAGCACAAGGCAACCAAACAAACAAGTCTATTTTTCATAATAAAACCGGTTTTTTGATGAATTATCAAACGATTTCCGGACAAAAGTAGCTCATGCCCGTTACATCACAATGACAAATATACAACATCCGTGCGACACTTCGCGGATTTTGTCCTTTTTATTCCGATGAAAATCATGGCGGATACAAGCCTAAGAATCCAAATATTTCGTATATTTGCTCTCGAAGGCACATGCCCGAACATTATTTTAAATCTGAATATCAACAAAACACATCTAATTATGGCAGATAATAAAGAAAAACTGTTTTCAGATTTCCCTCCTGTGTCTACCCAAGAATGGACAGACAAAGTGATGGCAGACCTGAAGGGGGCCGATTACGAAAAGAAGCTGGTATGGAAAACCAACGAAGGGTTCAAGGTAAAGCCTTTCTACCGCCAGGAAGACATTGAAGGATTGAAAACGACCGAAGGATTGCCGGGCGAATTTCCCTACATCAGGGGAAACAAGAAAGACGATAACACCTGGTTCATCCGGCAGGACATTGTGGCGGACGATGCAAAGGCTGCCAACGCCAAGGCACTCGACATTCTGAACAAAGGGGTGGATTCGCTGGGATTCTCCGTAAAAAAGTCCGACTTGAATGCCGAATTCATCCGCACGCTCCTGCAAGACATCTGTTGCGAATGCATCGAACTGAACTTCTCCACCTGCCAGCGGCACACGCTGCTCCTCGCCCAACTGCTGGCTGACTATTTCAAGGAAAAAGGATACAGCCCGGAAAAGCTTCACGGTTCGCTCAACTTCGACCCGATCAGCAAGATGCTGCAAAAGGGGAAAGACGTGAGCGGCGTGTTCGCTTTCGGAAAGGAAATCGCCGAAACGCTGAAAGACTATCCCAACTTCCGGTGCATTGCAGTCAACTCAGTCATGCTGAACAACTCGGGCGCCTACATTTACCAGGAACTGGGATATGCACTGGCCTGGGGAAATGAATACATGCGCCAACTGACCGAAGCGGGAGTGCCGGCTGATCTGGCCGCAAAGAAAATCAAGTTCCACTTCGGCATCAGCTCAAACTATTTCATGGAAATTGCCAAGTTCCGCGCCGCACGCATGCTTTGGGCAAATATCGTGGCGCAATACAAGCCGGAACGGACAGAATCGTGCATGATGAACATACATGCGGAAACATCGACATTCAATCTCACCTTATTTGATTCTTACGTAAACCTGCTCCGCACACAGACCGAAACGATGAGCGCAGCCATCGCAGGAGTCGACTCCATCACCGTCACTCCGTTCGACAAGGTATATGAAACGCCCAACGATTTCTCGGAACGTCTGGCGCGCAACCAGCAGCTCCTGCTGAAAGAGGAATCTCACTTCAACCGTGTGGCAGATGCAGCCGGAGGATCATACTATATCGAAACGCTGACCGCCTCCATCGCCAAAGAAGCATGGAAACTTTTCCTTCAGACAGAAGATGAGGGCGGAATGCTGGAAGGCATCAAAGCCGGAACAGTGCAGAATGCGGTGAATGCCAGCAACAAGGCGCGTCACGAGGCTGTGTCCAGAAGAAAAGAGATTCTGCTGGGAACCAACCAGTATCCGAACTTTAGCGAACAGGCCGGCAACAAGGCGCCTTTGGAACATGCCTGCTGCTGCGGAAACGGAAAAGAGCACGGACACGAATGCGAAAAGCCTTTCCCGGCACTGAATACTGAACGTGCGGCAAGCGAGTTCGAGGCCTTGCGCCTGGAAACGGAACATTCGGGCAAACGTCCGAAAGCTTTCATGCTGACCATCGGCAACCTGGCCATGCGTCAGGCACGCGCCCAATTCTCGTGCAATTTCCTCGCCTGTGCAGGTTATGAGGTTATCGACAATTTAGGCTTCGCCACGGTTGAAGAGGGAGTTGAAGCGGCTCTCAAGGCAAACGCAGACATTGTGGTGCTCTGCTCAAGCGATGACGAGTATGCAGCATATGCAGTTCCGGCATTCAAGGCTCTCAACGGACGCGCGATGTTTATCGTGGCAGGAGCCCCGGCATGCATGGACGATCTGAAAGCTGCCGGAATCGAGAATTTCATCCATGTGCGCTGCAACGTGCTGGAAACCTTACGCGAGTATAACAAACAACTACTGTAAATCAGGACAAACCATGAAACCGAATTTTAAAGATATTGATATATTTGCCGGATTCCACCCCCAAAACGGAAAAGAATGGCAGAAAGAAAACAACATTACAGCCAACTGGAACACGCCCGAACAGATTCCGGTGAAACCTGTCTATACAAAGGAAGACCTGGAAGGCATGGAACACCTGAACTATGCGGCCGGCATCCCTCCCTATCTCAGAGGACCGTACTCCATGATGTACACCTTCCGCCCATGGACCATCCGCCAGTACGCCGGATTTTCCACCGCTGAAGAGTCGAACGCATTCTACCGCCGCAACCTGGCATCAGGACAGAAAGGTCTGTCGGTTGCTTTCGACCTTCCTACTCACCGCGGCTACGATCCGGACCATCCGCGCGTAGTGGGAGATGTGGGCAAGGCAGGCGTTTCCATCTGCTCGCTCGACAACATGAAGGTGCTGTTCGACGGGATTCCACTGAACAAGATGTCGGTGTCGATGACAATGAACGGCGCGGTGCTTCCCGTCATGGCATTCTACATCAACGCCGGACTGGAACAGGGGGCAAAGCTGGAAGAGATGGCCGGAACCATCCAGAACGACATCCTGAAAGAGTTCATGGTGCGCAACACCTACATCTATCCGCCAGCCTTCTCCATGAAGATCATTTCTGACATCTTCGAATATACCTCGCAAAAGATGCCGAAGTTCAACTCAATCTCCATTTCGGGCTACCACATGCAGGAAGCCGGAGCCACAGCCGACATCGAACTCGCCTACACGCTGGCCGACGGACTGGAATACTTGCGTGCCGGCATCGCCGCAGGAATCGACATCGATGCCTTCGCTCCCCGCCTTTCGTTCTTCTGGGCCATCGGAATGAATCATTTTATGGAAATCGCCAAGATGCGCGCGGCACGTATGCTTTGGGCAAAAATCGTAAAGCAGTTCAATCCGAAGAACCCGAAATCGCTGGTTCTGCGCACACACTCGCAAACCTCGGGATGGTCGCTCACCGAACAGGACCCGTTCAACAACGTGGGACGCACATGCATCGAAGCCATGGCAGCGGCGTTGGGCCACACCCAGTCACTCCACACCAATGCGCTGGACGAAGCCATCGCCTTGCCTACCGACTTTTCGGCACGCATCGCACGCAACACGCAAATTTACATTCAGGAAGAAACCCAGATCTGCAAGAACGTCGATCCGTGGGCAGGTTCTTATTACGTGGAATCGCTGACCAACGAAATCGCGCACAAGGCATGGGAGCACATACAGGAAATTGAAAAGCTGGGAGGCATGGCCAAAGCCATCGAAACAGGCATTCCGAAAATGCGCATTGAGGAAGCCGCCGCACGCACCCAGGCACGCATCGACTCGGGCGAACAGACCATCGTGGGAACCAACAAGTACCGGCTGGAAAAAGAAGACCCGATCGACATTCTGGAAGTAGACAACACCGCAGTGCGCCAGGAACAGATCGAAAACCTGCGCCGCCTGAAAGAAGGAAGAAACCAGGCCGAAGTAGACAAGGCGCTGGAAGCAATCACCGAATGCGCACGCACCGGCAAGGGTAACTTGTTGGAACTGGCGGTAGAAGCGGCCCGTGTACGCGCTACCTTGGGAGAAATATCAGACGCCTGCGAAAAAGTAGTGGGACGCTATAAAGCAGTAATCAGAACCATATCAGGAGTGTATTCATCAGAAAGTAAAAAGGATGCAGATTTCGCCAGAGCGTGCGAACTGACCGAAGAATTTGCAAAGAAAGAAGGGCGCCGTCCGCGTATCATGATAGCCAAGATGGGACAGGACGGACACGACCGAGGTGCAAAAGTAGTGGCAACCGGCTTTGCCGACTGCGGTTTCGACGTAGACATGGGACCGTTGTTCCAGACTCCGGAAGAAGCTGCGCGCGAAGCGGTAGAAAACGATGTGCATGCCGTGGGAGTTTCTTCGCTGGCCGCAGGACACAAGACACTGATTCCGCAAATCATGGAAGAGCTGAAGCGCATGGGACGCGAAGACATTCTGGTGTTTGCCGGAGGTGTCATCCCTCCGCAAGACTATGACTTCCTGTACAAGGCAGGAGTTATCGCCATCTTCGGACCGGGCACATCGGTTGCGAAATGCGCCTGCCAGGTAATGGACATCCTGCTTGACACGGAAGAATAAGCGCACAACCCTGACAAAATGAGCGGCCATCACGATGAGGATGACCGCTCATTTTCATGAAAACAAACGCCCATGTGCGGAACACTAAAAATGGTACGCCACAGATAGCTGGGGAATGATCATCACCATTTTAAGCTTGTCACGCCGGGCAAAGGGAGATTCAAAAGAATAGTCGTTCCCATCATGCAGATTATAGAACCAGTAAAACTCTCCCGAAAGGGAAAGTCTTGTGCTCAGATGCCGGTTCACCTGATAAGCGAGTCCGATGTTCACATTCACGCCGAAGCCTGAAGCTGGCGCATCGTATGCATACCGGCCAACCGTTCCGCTGCTCTTGTAGTGGGCATATCCCACTCCCAAATCAATGTTGCTTGTAAGTCCTTCAAAAAACAGGCTCTTGTCGATATTCGAGAATTGGGGAGCGACATACATGACCTGCACATCTTCGTCCAGCAGATCAGGAACACTTCCCGCTATGTCACGGCTATGCAGATAATGCCTGAACGTCACACCATAACCCAGGCTTCTACAATAATTCAGCACATCCACACTGTACTGGAAGCCGCAGTTCCCTTTCTGTTTCGGGCCATACCACGCCGATTCGCCCGTTCCGGCCTGATTTGCAAAGCCTGCTCCGGCCCCCACACGCACAAGCAGGCCGTCCCCGCGCTCCCTTTCCGGAAGTCCGGCCACAGCTTCAAGCGCCACAGCCAGCAAACAACACACAAATGCCAAGTTTTTCATATAGAATTAATTAAAAAGGTCGTCATCACAAAAATAGCTTTTTTTTTCATTTCACAAAATGAAGTCACTATCTTTGCTTTCAAGAAAAGCAAAAACCCATGAAAAAGTTCGTTATCTCATTCTGCCTTCTGCTGGCAAGCGCCGGAATGCAAGCCGGGCATGATACCCAATCCTTCCGCCAATGGCAGGACAACAAATTCTCAATGTTCATCCACTTCGGGCTTTACTCCAAATTGGGAGGCGTGTGGAAAGGAAAACCCGTGACACAAGGATACAGCGAACAGATCATGGCTTTCGCTCCCGTTCCAAAAGACAAATACGAAGCACTGGCCGAAGAGTTCAATCCGAATTGCTTCAATGCAGACTCAATCGCCGCTCTTGCCAAACGTGCCGGGATGCGCTCGGTTGTGCTCACCAGCAAGCATCACGACGGATTCTGCCTGTTCCGCACGAAAACGACAGCCTACAACATTTATGACGCATCGCCATGCAAACGTGACCTGGTGAAAGAAATGGCGGAAGCCTGCAAACGCGCGGGACTGAATTTCGGGCTCTACTTCTCGCTCATCGACTGGCATTGCCCGTATGCTTCGCCTATGGCACCGCACAATGCGAATTTCATTCCGTCCAAACACCACGAATACAGCAAGGCACAGCTGAAAGAACTGCTCACCCGCTACGGACCTATCTCAGAGCTATGGTTTGACATGGGGTCGAACACGCCGGAACAAAGCAGGGAGCTTTATGAACTGGTACACCGGATACAGCCTTCGTGCATGGTAAGCGGAAGGCTCGGAAACGATTGCTACGACTTCTGCGTGATGGGCGACAACCAATATCCGGACGCTACTCTCCAGACACCGTGGCAGACATGCGCCTCGATGTTCAACGAAACATGGGGCTACCGTTCGTGGCAAAAACGGGAAAATGCAAAAGAAAAAGCCGCAGAAAAGATGCGCGCACTGGCCAACGTGGTTTCTCACGGAGGAAACTACCTGCTGAATATCGGTCCCGACGGACAAGGGAATGTGATTTCATTCGAAAGACAGGTGCTGGAAAGAATCGGGAAATGGCTCGGGCAGTACGGATATGCAGTATACGGAAGTGATTCTTCTCCCTTCAACGAAGAATTCGACTGGGGAACAGCCGCACGAAAAGGGAAGCAGCTCTATCTGTTTCTTTCAGGCAACTATCCCAAAGACGGAAAAATCACTTTCAACATGCCGGGATACGTGCTGGAAAAGGGGGACGGAAAAATGGCATCCTACCTGCAATACGGGGATGAGATTGTGCTCACCGTCCCGGCTTCAGCCTACAAAGACAGCGTGATTCATGTGCTCACTTTAGACTTCGACAAAGAAATCACCCGCTTCCCCGGGAAAAACGTAAGGAGCACGTCACTGACCGCACAGAACGCGACACCCCTCTACAGTTATTCGTGCTTCGACTATTACACCAACTACAAGAGCATCATCGGATATTCGTGGAATTTCGACCAGATTCTTCTCAAACAGCTTGATCTGATTTACACTCCGCAAGAAAAAGGGAAGACTATCGATCTGACCATCGACCAAAAGACTTATACGGTAGAGTTGGGCGAAGGAAAACCGCAAAGCCAAGATCCGTTGCCCGGGACAGCATGGGGAAGCCTTTACCTATGCGGCCCCAAACACACTTCGTTTGACGCTCCGGCAGCTCCGGAAACGGAAAGAAACGGCTGGAAGAAGCTGGATGCAGACAGCGGAACAGTGGCCTGCAAGCCATTTGAAACCTACTACCTGATGCAGGAGGTCGAATCCCCCCGGCAGCAACGGGTGATAGCGGAAATAGGTGCCGGAAACGGCATTGAGATCTGCGTGAACGGAGTTTCCATCATGAAACACCTGAATCCCTACCGATGCTCTTTCCGCAAGGAACAGGTAGCCATTCCGCTGCGCAAAGGAAAGAACTGCATAGTCATACGGCTCTACAACCGTTTTGAAAACCGGTTCGGCTATTTATTCCGCACAGCAGAAAAGCCCGTCACATACAAACAGGAAATAACTCTTCCCGAAATACTGAACGGGAAATCGCACACCGTAACCGTCAAGCCTCACAAGCCGGCTTCACCTCATACCGACGCGGAACTTTCGAACCTCCGCATCCGGCTCCGGAGGATTGCCATGTAGTTTCCTTAAAAAGGGCAAAGGGAGTCTGCGGAACAACCGGCTTACACCCCTGCGAGGGTGACGGACTCCCCTAACTCCCTTTAGCTCCTGCAAGGCAATAAATCCCTGCCTCAATAAATCGCTTCCGCGATTTTCCGCACGCTGTCTGATGCAAGAAGCGTATAGAAATGCAGTCCTTCCACACCGTGGCGAATCAGATCCTTGCATTGCTCGATGCTCCATTCCACACCCACTTCCTTCACCTCGTCGTCCGTCTTGCACTTTCGAAGCTCGGCGGCAAGAGGTTCGGGAATGTCCGTGCGGAACACTCTCGGCAGCACCGTAAGCTGACTCTTCAGCACTACCGGCTTGATTCCGGGAATGATCGGCACATTAATGCCCTCTTTCCGGCAGCGTTCTACAAACGAATAATACTTCTCGTTGTCAAAAAACATCTGAGTCACCACATAGTCCGCTCCGTTGCGAACCTTTTCTTTCAGGTAATAAATATCCGACTCCATGTTGGGAGCCTCCTCATGCTTTTCGGGATAACAGGCCATGCCATAAGAGAAAGGCGTGTCTATGCCCTCGATCTTCGATCCGTCGAGCGCGATTCCCTGGTTGAACAGATTCACCTGCCGCTGGAGATCGGTGGCGTGTTCGTGATACAAATCCCTGTCTTTTGCAGGAATGTCGAGCGATTTCGCATCTCCGCGCAAAAGGAGCAGGTTGGAAATCCCCAAAAAGTTCAGGTCGAGCAGCGCATATTCCGTTTCTTCCTTCGTGAATCCCTTACAGATAATGTGCGGCACAGCCTGAATGCCGTACTTGTTCTGAATGGCCGCGGCCACAGCCACCGTACCCGGACGTTTGCGCACCGTAGCCTTTTTCAAGTTTCCATCAGCCTGGGGCACGTAGACCGTTTCGCTGTGATGCGAGGTGATGTTGATGTATTTCGGACCGAATTCTTTCAGCTTGTCGATTACATTATAAACCTTCTGGATGCTGTTACCTTTGAGCGGAGGCAGAATCTCGAACGAGAAGACCGGCTTCCCTGTGCTCTTATTCTCTTCTATAAAATCACGGACTTTCATAACTGTATTTTGTATTTTCAAGCACAAAGGTAACGAATCCTTAAAGAAACGAACAAACATTATTCGTTTTTTTAAGGATTCTGTCTTTTATCTTTTATTTTCGTCCGATGTTGCAATGCGCAGCACAGCATTTTTTTCCTGCACATTATGCTCAACTTCAGATTCGGAAGTGTTCAGCTTGCCCGCTTTCTTGGTCTTGATGAGAAGCACTCCGTTTTTTCCTTCATCACCATACTCCTCTATACCCTTGGCACCTTTTCTAAATATACTGATGCTTTCTATCTGGTTTTGGTCGAGTTTGCCAAGATCGCCCGTATATTTTTCTCCGTCCACAAGGATCAGTGCTTTTGACAAATCCTGTTCCACCGGCTTTTCGTCCGTTCCTGCAACCTTATCCACATCTGCCTTCTCTTCCTGTTCCTGAAGCTTAAACACGATAGGCAGAACAAATCTTGTCCGCACCGGCTTTCCGTCCACACGTCCGGGATTCCATTTCGGCATCGAACCGATCACCCTAAGTGCCTCGGCATCCAGATACGGATCTGCTCCTTGCAGCACATGCATGCCTGAAAGGCTTCCGTCCTTTTCCACAACGAAACGAACGGCCACATTTCCCTCTATATGATTTTCAATGGCCTTTACAGGATAACGCAGGTTCATAGCAAGAAAACGGAAGCACTCCTTCATCCCTCCGGGATATTCCGGCACCATGTCCACCTCATCGAATATCTTTTCGGCCTTGCTTTCATCGGCAGAAGCATAGCCCACAACCACCACTTCGTTGTCTTTCAGGCTTCCTTTCTTCGATTTCAAAATCAGCATTCTGCCCTTCAGGCTGTCTTTCGGCTGCGCTGCCGGTCCGTTTTCCACACTTTTAACCTCATCCGCTTTCACAAATGCGGACAAATCTGTAACTTTGGCATTCGAAATTTCGCCCAACGGGTCTGAAACTTCGGGACGTGCAAAGGCGGCAACCGCCACGGCTGCCAGCGGAAGCACATAAACACACTTCATGCGCGCCCACGGATTGGATTTTCTTTTGATCATCATAGTGATACGTTTTTTAAGTGAACTGTGATTAAAGCTGTTGGCAAGAGAGTAGAGCCTTGCGCCAACGGCTTTTTTTATTAACAACAACTGATATTCTTTTGCATCGGCTCCGCCACACATGGCCGCTTCGTCAGCTTCATATTCGTGCACCGCCTGCAACTCGCGCCTCAGCCACCATACGGCCGGATTGAACCACTGGACACATGCCAGCAGCCCAGCAAACAAAAGGTCGTACGAATGGTACAGACGCACGTGCGCCTCTTCGTGAAGAAGAATCACTTTTCCATTTTCGCGCCAGTCTTTTTCAGACATCACCACAAACTTCATCCAACTGAACGGAGCCGCCTCACGCCTGTGCAGCACAAGGACACTTCCGTCAGAAAGCTGCTCTCTCTTGGCTCCGTCAAGCAGCCGGAACATACGGAATGCAGAAGCAACATGCCAGAAAAACGTGGCCAGCATCCCGGCAAAGTAAAGCAGCACGACAAAGCCTGCCCACGGAAACGCCGCCTCTTGAGTGCCATATTCCGGAAGCACATCCTGCGCAAGCCACCATTCTTCCGCCACAAAGAAAGAAGGAACGGCCGCATCCCCGTTGTCTAAGTGAATCTGCACCAACGGAAGCACACACGACAATACCGCCACGCCCAGCAACATGCACCGGTTGAAGCGGTGAAACGTTTCCCGGCTCAGCAGCACTTTATAGAATACGACAAATACAGCCAGGCACGCCGATGACTTCAATATATAAACCAGAACTTCTCCCATACGCTTCGTGTCATTTCCTTTCTTTTTCCCGATCCGCCTCTTCCACACGGCGCACAAGCTCCTTCAGCTCGTCAAGCGAAAGCTCTTCTTCCTTGACCAGCGAAGAAACGACATCGAGATACGAATTGTTGAAATACTTGCTTATCACCCCCTTCAGCGTCCGGCGCTTGAACTCTTCACGCGAAACCACCGGAAAATACCGGTAAGTGTTTCCGAACGCCGTGTGAGAAAGATAGCCTTTCTCCTCCAGCCCGCGCACAATCGTCGAAAGGGTATTGAAATGCGGACGCGGCTCTTCATAAAGCTCCACTATCTGCCTTACGAACAGGGGGCCTTTCTCCCAGAAAAATCCCATCACTTCTTCTTCTTTTCCTGTCAGTGTTTTCATAACGATATCTTTTTGTTCCACAAATAAACTAAAAGTTTTAGTTACACAACTAAACTATATAGTTAAACTAATTAAAAAGAGAAAATAAATCCGCCACATCATGCGCAAACGGTCTGTATGCCATAAAATTAAGCCACACATTCGCCGGACGGAAAATAAAGGCAGACTTTCATTTTCAAACATCCGATGCCAGCGCAAAAAGGTTATCTCCAGACTAAAGACATGCATCTCCAGACTAAAGATATATGTATCCAGCCTAAAGATGTAAATCTCCAGTCTGGAGATAAAGATTCATCCGCGTTACTCCGCCTTTTCTCTGCGGACAAAAATGATTTTCCGAACGCACAAAAGCATAAAAATGACCGCACAGACTCACCCGTCCGAACGGTCAGAAAAACAGCAAAAGCATACAGGTTCCCCAAAAGATGCCTTCGGAGCAGTTTCCGGAACCTCCACTTCAGTCAAGCCACCCGGCTATTCCAGTCCATCCACATCCAGTTCTTCGCTTTTCCGATATCCCGAACTGGTGAGGACAGCGACCAGCTGCAGATTCTCGTCCATGATGCGCACTTCGATGAAAGGCACGCGGGCATGGTTGAACACCTCGTTCGCTTCGGCATAAACATATCCCTTCCGTGCCGGACGGAGAAACGTGATCTGCGCATTGAGCGAAAGCGTAAGCTTCTCGCGGCTGTTGGCCACTGCTGCAAAAGCCAGGTCGGCCAGCGTGAACAATGCACCGCCCTGGCACACTCCCCCGGCATTCAGATGATTGTCTGTCACTTCCATCCGGGCTTTGGCATATCCCGGACTGATTTCAAGAAGTTCCACTCCGGCACAAGCCGCAAAACGGTCGTGCGAGAGCATTTCTTTCAGCGTTCCCATATAGCTAATTCAATCAGTTGGTAATTAATGGATTGTAACCATTGTGGCTCCGAATCCGTATTCACGGAACGAAGCATCCTGGCTGGTATAGGTCTTGTATTTCCGCTTCAGTTCATCAAGGATGGCACGGCGCAGCACCCCGTCCCCCTTTCCATGGATAAACACGATGCGCTGGCCTTTCTTGTTCTTGAACTCATCCAGCGTCTTGCGGAACACGTCAAGCTGGTAGTCCAGCATTTCCGAATTGCTCATTCCCGCCGTATCATCCAGCAGCGCATGGATATGCAGGTCTACCTCCACGATGTTATTCTTCACTTTCCGCTGCTCTTCCTTAGGCCGTGCGGGCGCATCCGGCACCGACTTCTGCAAGAGAGCCGTTTTGATGTCATCAGCCGAAACATACACCTGTTTCACCGCCTCATCATCCTTCACCACATCATAAACCAGCGCAGGCTCTGCAAAGAAGTCGGAAGGCTGGAACGTATGCAGCTTGTAGAACTTTACGGTATCGATGCGTAACTCCTGGCTTACGGCAGGCTTCAGCAGGAAGGTACGGTCGTCCTTATAAGCGAGAACCTGCACCGCCACATGCTCCAGCGCATTCAGTTCCGACTTGTCGAACTCTTCCAGATGCTGCTTCATGTTGGGCTTCACAGTCCCGCGGCTCCGGAGCGTCCAGCTCTTCCCTTCGGCCGACAGATAGAGATAATCGACAAAATAATTGCTGTCGTTCACGAGATAAGCGTCAAACGATGTCGACGAGATGGCTTTCAGGTCTTGCGGCACAAAGGCCAGAAATACGTTCAGCACGTCGTTTCCGCGGATTTCCGGCGCACGGTAAGTAACCGGACGGCTGTCTTCCTCTTCTTCCTTTTCAGGAAGAGCTGGCTTCTGGGCCGTCTTGAGCGGAACGTTGTAGTCATCCGTTTCCACGACTACACACTCCTTCACCAGCATCGGTATCTCGAATCCGTCTTCATCGGCTACCAGCGCCACATCCTTGCTTTGAAATCCTTTCACAATGCCGCCTCCCACTTCGCTCAGGAAACGGACTTTATCTCCTATTTTCATAATTCCGTCTGTTTTCTTTTTCATTTCATACGCATACAAATGTAGACACTTTTCAGAATAAAATCAAAAAAAGACGCTCCGGAATCAAGAGCGGAGCAAAAAAAGCCGGGCGCGGAAACGCAGAAACGCGAAGACTCTCCGATTCTCTTCCCCGCATTTCCGCATTCCGCGTCCGGCCTTTCCAACGCCGTTTGTGTCAGCCGATCTTTATATTCAGCTCTCTGACCGCTTCAATCAGGCGGATAAAGTCGGCAGGAAATACATCGCCGATGTTTCCTATACGGAACGTGTCTGCCTGCGAAATCTTTCCCGGATAAATCACAAAGCCTTTCGATTTCAGCGCATAATAGAACGCCTTGAAGTCAAAATCCGCACTCGGATAATAGAAAGACGTGATGACCGGCGACTGCTCATTGTCGGGGAGCAGGGTCTTGAACCCCAGCGAACGCATCCCTTCCACCAGAATGCGGTGGTTCTCGCAATAGCGGGCATGACGCGCCTCCACTCCCCCTTCAATCTGCAGCTCCTTCATGGCCTGCATGAAAGCACGCACCACGTGGGTGGGCGAAGTAAAGCGCCATTTTCCGTGGCCTTTTTCCATTGTTTCCCACTGGTCGTACAGGTCGAGCGACAACGAACGCGCCACTCCCTTGCACTGCTCCAGCAACGAACGGCGGGCTATGACGAAACCAAATCCCGGAACACCCTGGATACATTTGTTCGCACTGCTGATCAGGAAGTCGATGCCTAAGGCAGCCATGTCGACAGGAACTCCGCCGAAGCTGCTCATCGCATCCACAATCAGCACCTTGCCGTGCGATTTCACCGCCCCGGCAATCTCTGCCAGCGGATTCAGTACGCCTGTAGTAGTTTCACAATGCACCACCGACACGTGAGTCACTTCCGGATGTGCGTTCAGATACCCGTCAATCTCCTTCGGGTCAACGGCCTGAGTTTCGTCAAACTGCATCACATGGCAATTCAGATGATAATATCCGGCAATCACCCCCATGCGCTTTCCGTAAGCGCCGTTCGCAACAACCAGCAGATGGTCGTCCGGACGTATGGCAGAGCCTAAGGCAGCCTCAACGCAGAACGTCCCGCTGCCCTGCATCAGAACGGACGTATATTCTTCCGGCCGGCTGGTTGCCAGTTCCACCAGCTGCTTGCGGATAACTTCTACAATACCGATGTTATAATCTTCATCCCATGTACACCAGTCACTCATCATGGCTTCTTTCACGGTTTCGCTCGTAGTCAGCGGACCGGGGGTCAACAGTAAATAAGGTCGCATATCTGTTCTGTTTTTTATATTTTCAACATTCCGTTCATTCCCTGTTCATTCGTGCGTTGATGCTCTCAATCAGTGCAGGAAGCTCTTCTATCGAATCCACCACATAATGTGCTCCGGCAGCATACATGCGGTATCTCACCTCCAGCATCCGCTTTTTCAGTTCACCGGCAGGCATGGCGTTCACTTCCTCTTCGGTCAGCCCCAGTTCGTTGCTCCCCAACACGACGCCCACGCTCCATACGCCGGCATTCACGCCTTCCTTGATGTCGGAAATGGTATCGCCATATTTCAGGACGGAAAAACGTGACGGAACAGCCAAGTCGCACATGTTCTTGTATATCATGTAAGGATAAGGACGTCCCGCGGGCAAACCGTCCGAAGTCACGCAATTGTCCACCCGGTAACCCTGTTCGGCGGCGGCAGGAATCACGATGTCCATCATCTCTTTCGTATAGCCTGTTGTCGAACCGATAACAATGCCCTGTGAGCGCAAGAGATCGATGGTTTCAACCACCCTGGAGATCGGCCCGGAATAGCTGCGCAAGGAAGCGAACAGCAGACGCTGGAACTCAGCATAGCAGGCCTGAATGTCATTTTCATTGTAATCGCGCCCGTACCTTTCACGGAAAGTATTCGCCACACGCTCAATCTTGAACAAAGCCCGGATTTCTTCAATCTTGGTCAGTCCCATGTGGGCACGCGTTTCGGCAGCCGTCACTTCAAGGCCCAACGACTTGAAACTTTCGATAAAGGCAGATACAGGAGCAAAGCAGCCATAGTCAACGGCCGTACCCGCCCAGTCCAGAATCACACATTCAATTTTTTTCATATCACATTTGTCATTAAATAATTGTTGTCTGTCTTATCTTCTTTATCGCCAGCTTCGCCACTTGCTTTTCCGGACAGGGAAAAAGCATCGGGGTCTTTTCTGAACCTTCTGCTGGCACGGATCATGTAAATCAGCGAACCGACGAACGCCAGGCAGCATGCAACGCCGATATAGATGCTCATCTGATTATAGAAAAGGGTCCAGTTGACATGCGAAGCATACACTTCCTTGAAAACCAGCAGAGCCAGCGTTCCCATATATCCAACAAAATCGATGGTGATAATAAAGAATCCCACATTTCCCCTGATTTTGAAGCAGGCGATGAACCGCTCGAAAAAGATAGTCTGAAAGCTCAGATAAGCCATGTCGAGGCAAAGGCTCTGGAGGAAAAGCCAGATGGTAACGGGCAGATTCATCTGCTCGAAGTTGGCGGCAATAACCGCCAGCGTTCCCATACCGGCAACAGAAAGGATCAGCAGCACACAAAGCACCTTCAGATGATCATAGGTCGTGGCAAGCAGGGCGAATGTCGCCAGAAGAACCAGCGTCGCTATCGAGTCGATTTGAGCGAATGCCCATGAAGAGATGGTGCTTACGTCGATGATGCATACGATGAAGTCTTCTTTCACATCGCGCTGCACTGTCAGCAGGAGATTGGCGGCGAACAGCATCAAAAGCACAGGCATGAAGCGGCGGAAAAGCATCCAGCGCTGATGTCCGTCCAGCGTTACACGCACCGAACGCGAGGCAATGTCCGCTTCTGTGGGCTTGGGAAACTTTGTCATCGTCCAGCCCAGCACGCAAAGCAACGGAAATGCAAAAGCTCCAATCAAAGCAGGCATCCAGAATTCGCTCACATGCAGGCTGTTGAGTGCATAAAGTCCCAT
This sequence comes from Bacteroidales bacterium SW299, assembly GCA_019550975.1. Lineage (GTDB taxonomy): Bacteria > Bacteroidota > Bacteroidia > Bacteroidales > Bacteroidaceae > Phocaeicola > Phocaeicola excrementipullorum. The sequence continues at coordinate 78,303 of SDWH01000013.1, forward strand.
CGACTTGGCCACTCCCGAACTAAGCGCCATGCTCACCCCCATGATACTCGCCAGGATGTCGGTGGTGCGTCTTCCTTCAAGAGAACTGAAAATAACTCCCCACATGCACCCCAACGAAAGTCCGTTGAAAAACAAAGCCGCTATATTATAAGGTAAGGGAAGCAGTCCGAAAGCCAGCAGCGCGATTTCCGACAGGGCGGCCGATCCGATGATGAATTTCAGCCGTCCTTCGGGCTTCAGTTCCGAAATATACTTGATTCCTAAGAGCTTGGCCGTCACATACCCCAGCAGTTGAATGATGCTGACCGCTATCTTGTAGTCCATTCCTCCCACCTGAAGCCCTTCAAACTCAGCGGCCGTGAATGGCTTGCGGAGTGCATATACAAGCGAATACGACAACAGCGCCGTCCCGCCTGCCCAAAGCACAAATATCCAGTCGGGCATGTCTTTCCGTCTTTCTCTATGTAAGGATGATTCCATAATGTTCTTTTTCTGTATCTGACGCAAAAGTAGAAAGGGCAGGCGAAGAGAAAAATGAATAAACCATGAATCATAAACACGAAATAATTCAGAAACATTCATGAAATAGATTCATCACAAGAACGAAACCTGCACGAAACATGCTTGAAACATTATTGTAACATCTCACGCAAGACTATATTTCAAAATAATTCGTACCTTTACGCACCGATTTTCAAAGCCGTTTAAATTTTGCTCTGCCTCGGTTTGAGAATTGTTTTCGAGGATGTTTTTCAGTTTTTACGAGGACGACAGCGGGCTGTCTGACGGGTGAAAGCAGGGAAACAGACCGGAAACAAACGCAAAAAGGGGCGGATAAAAATACTTATAAACAGGCTCTCAACACCGAAACATTAAAGCCTAACGTATGGACGAACTGAAAGAGATATACGAGCGGATCTGCTTTCTCAGACAAAAAGGAATAAAGATGAAGGAAATAGCCGAAAAGTCGGGCTTTTCTCCCAGCGTGCTCTCGGCCATCTATTCGACCGTGCTTCCTGCTTATTTCAAGGAGCTAGACAAGGGATGCAGCGAAGGAGAAGCACTCGACAAGGCACTGGTGTGGGTGAACAACGTTTCAAAAAAGAAGCTGCTCGGCTCGCTTCCCATACTTAAGAACGCTCTGCTCACGATGAGCGCGGCTCCGCAGAAACAGAAAGAGAATTCGGCCAATCCGTTTCTCGACGCATTGGGAAACAACCTGAAAGAAAGCGTAAACCAGATAACCAACTACAGCGGACTCTATCTGAGCTACAGCATCTCGTCGAGCAGCAAGGCAATGAAAATCGAACCTTACCTCATCACTCCTTCCGAAAACGGGAACTATGTGGAAGTAGGACATCAGAATGTATATGGGACAACGCACTGGGGAACAGTGATGATGAACGGACAGAATCATCTTTACCTGATGTTCAACGAAAGCCAACCGCCTCAACTGGCCTTATTTTACATCTGCCTGAAAATACCCATGTACGACCGGCCGCCCTTTCTGAGAGGAATCTACACCTGCTGCGACTACAACTACAATCCGATAGCGCGCCGAATTCTGTTCATGAAAGTGTCTGACAGCATAAGCCGTGAAGAGTTCCTGAAGACCAAAGGAATACTGAAGAGCTACGAGTCGCTTGACGAAACAGAGAAGCGCTACTATGCCTATACTTGCCAGCCGGAAGACATCATCCGGATGTGCAACATCCCGTCGCCCCAAATGACAGACCACGATCTGGAAACAGAAAAGAAATTCTTGGGATTCTGACCGGCTGGATGCGGGATGACATGCTGTATCTCAACAAAACGGGATAATTATCCGGCAAAATATTGTACCTTTGCAGAAATTTATCAAACGACAATGGAAGAAACAAGACATATCAAAATAAACGAATTCAACTACCCGCTGCCCGACGAACGCATCGCCAAATTCCCGCTGCCTGTCCGCGACCAGTCGAAACTGCTGGTATACCGGCACGGTGAAGTGAGCGAAGACCGCTTCACCTCACTGCCCGATTATGTGGAACCGGGAGAACTGATGATCTTCAACAATACAAAAGTCATTCAGGCACGGCTGCATTTCCGCAAGGAAACCGGAGCACTTATCGAAATATTCTGCCTGGAGCCGGCATGTCCCAACGACTATGCGCTGAACTTCCAGCAGACCAGGCATTCGGCATGGCTCTGCATGATAGGCAACTTGAAAAAATGGAAAGAAGGTCCGCTCCACAAAGAAATGACAGTAAAAGGAAAGACGATTACCCTGACCGCCGAACGTGGAGAATGCCGCGGAACAAGCCACTGGATTGACTTCACATGGGACAATCCGGAAATCACGTTTGCCGATATCCTGGAAATGTTCGGCGAACTCCCCATCCCTCCATACCTGAACAGGGAAACGCAGGAAAGCGACAAGGAAACCTATCAGACGGTTTATTCGAAAATCAAAGGATCGGTAGCGGCGCCTACCGCCGGACTGCACTTTACAGAACGGGTGCTGGACGCATTGAAAAAGAAGGGAATCGATTTGGAAGAGGTTACCCTGCATGTCGGTGCCGGAACATTCAAGCCGGTGAAAAGTGAAGAAATCGAAGGGCACGAAATGCACACTGAATATATCTCTGTCAACAAAAAGACGGTCGAAAAGCTGATAGCTCACAACGGGCAGGCCATAGCTGTAGGAACGACCTCTGTACGCACACTGGAAAGTCTTTATTACATAGGAGTTTCCATCAGCGAACACCCCGATGCCAGCGAAGAAGAACTGCACGTAAGCCAATGGCAACCTTATGATACCAATCCGCAACTGACCGCGACCGAAGCACTCCGGCAGGTTCTTGACTACATGAACCGCCATAGTCTGGAAGCACTGCACACCAGCACCCAGATAATCATCGCGCCCGGATACACTTACAAAATAGTGAAAAAGATGGTGACCAATTTCCACCAGCCGCAAAGCACATTACTGCTGTTGGTTTCGGCATTCGTAAAAGGTGACTGGCAGAAAATTTACGACTATGCGCTGAACCACGGCTTCCGTTTTCTGAGCTACGGCGATTCATCGCTGCTGATTCCTTAGTTGCCGGATATGCCTCCGCCACCCCCTCCTTCACCCGACTTCACATCATCGTTGGTGATGGTGCGGACGGCTTTCTTTACGCTTGCCTTCAGTTCACCCAGACGATAGCTGATACTGAACCCGAAGCGCATCTGAGGATATTCGTTCCAACTGTCGCTGATAAATCCCGAACCTTCAATGTGCGATGAAAAGCGGTTGTATTTCTTGAAGAAATTGTTGGCATATGCTGAAAGAGTCAGTTTCCGCTTCATGAACGACTTGTTCAGGGAGATTCCATAGCTGAAGAAACTGCTTCCCTTTCCCTGCAGCATAACCCAGGATGTCTGTCCGAACACATTCATACTCAAACGCCAGTCATGCTTGAAACTCTGTTGCGCTCCTCCATATCCGAAGAAATTCCATCCGTCATTCTCCAGTCCGTCAGCACCTTTCAGCTTCGTATATCCGCCGAACAGATTGGCATAAATGCGCGTATTCTGACTGGCATTCCAGTTCGCATATGCACTCAGATTAAAATCACGGCTTTTTCCGATGTTCTGATAAGTGGTATAAAGCACATCCTTGCCAGTCCGGTTTTCGGCCGACAAGTCGGGAATATCATCCTCCGACACCAGACTCGTTACCGACTGAATGCTGTTGTTGGTAAATGAATAGCGTGCCGCAAGGTTTATGTTGAATTTAGAAGTGAAATTGCTGTAGCTCAACGAAAATGAATGGCTGTGTTCGCTTTCCAGCTCCGGATTTCCCTGAGAGAGGCTGGAAGGATTGCTGTCGTCAAGATAAGGATTCAAATACCATATTCCCGGACGGTAGATACGCATGTTATACCCCAGCCGGAGATTCGACAGGTCAGTCAGTTTCCATCCCAGCGAAGCAGAAGGTATTACGTCATCATAGTTTTTCCGGAAATCTTCTCCTCTCCCCAACAGGTACTTCACGTCTTCAATAGTATGTTCATAACGCACGCCCAGCCTGCCGGAAAGTTTTTTCAAGGTAAGTCCATAACCCAGATACGCGGCAATGATATCATTCTGATGGCGGTAATGCGTACTGTGCTCCTCATCAAAAAGGAATTCGGAAGCTCCTGCCGCACGGAGATAACGGTCGTTGTCGGAAGAATTGTTGCGCAAAATATATTTCACTCCGGTTTCCACCTTATGATTCTTCCCGAGCGGAGTCGTGAAATCAGTCTGGAAAGTATGTTCCGTAGTATTCTGCTCTCCGTCATTGCGCTGGCCTTCCAGCCGGCGCAGATATTCGCCCCAGTCTACATCATATCCCTCATCAATCGTATATTCCGTATTGGAATCAGAAGTTTGCGGACGTGAGTTCACTCTGTAGGAGAAAGTCAGCATACGCTCTTTGACTGCAGGCGATATATGTTGGAAGTCAATGCCTCCGTCAATGGAATACCATGACGATTCGCTTCCGGAAGCTGTGACATAACGGTAAAGAGAGCTTCCGTCGGCTGGAGATGTCCCTGCATAACGGGAGTTTCCTCTGCTGTCGTTGCTCCCTCCCCACAGACCGAATGAAACGCTTACCAGATTCAATGTATCTATTTCATAACTGGCTTCTATGCTCCCTGACTGAAAGGAACCATCCCCTTTACTGCTCCCGTCATAATCCAGATTGGCCACATCCGAAGAGATGTCCGTAGCACGCTGGCTGCCTCCCGAATAGCTCCTTGGGCTGTTGTTGTAATTATAATTGTAACGGGCACTCAACGTAAACTTTCCTTTCTGCACCGTACCGAACGCTCCGCCTCCGGCACCCGTATTGCTGGCGTTTCCACTCAACGTGACGGTATACCCTTCAAAACCCCCTCCGGAAGTGATGATATTCAGAATCCCTCCTACTCCTTCGGCATCGTACTTCGGTCCCGGATTGGTGATTACCTCTATCTTCTTGATGGTATTTGCCGGCATACTTTTCAACACTTCGGTCGGATTATTGCTCATCATGCTGTTTGGCTTGCCGTTCACATACACCTTGAACGAACTGCTCCCATTTACCTTTATATTATCCTCGCCATCAACCGTTACCATAGGAACCTTACGCAGCATCTCCAGCATGGTATTGGTTTCCGAATCAGGATCATCCGACACACTGTATTCTATCTTGTCAATATCAGCCTTTACCAGCGGTTTCTGGGCTACAACCTCCACCACTCCCAGTTCGTTGGCGGCATCAGTCATATAAATTGTTCCGAAATCAAACGTTTCGCCGCTTTCCTTTACCGTAAACTTTCGGACAATCGTGGTACGCCCCACCGAAGTGACGGATAGCGTGAATTTTCCCTTCCCGGAAACCGTTTCCCTGAAACGCCCCTTCATGTCAGACACCATCATTTTGACAGGCTTTTCCGGCTTATCATCGCGGACTATTCGGATAGTGGCATACGGTTCGCCTTCTTGTGTCAAAGAATCGAGCAATATCCCTTTTACTTGAAAAGAAACTTCTGTTTGAGCCATTCCAACCGCTGACTGAAGTGCCAAAAAGAATAAAAACAAAACCTTTAGCCTTATCATATTATCATTCATTATAAAATATTCATACAATTCAGCGTAAAAGTATGACGCAAATACATACAATCGAAAAAATAAGCGTTAAAAGAGTTCAACGGGAAGAAATTAGCGGACAAAAAAATCATGCGGCAAGTGTTTGCCGGATACGAAAAGAGGCATGACCGGAATCATGCCTCTTTGTTGGGCTACTCGGACTCGAACCAAGAAAAACAGGACCAGAATCTGTTGTGTTACCATTACACCATAGCCCAAACTGACTGATGATATCCTCTCCATGAAGACCTCATCACATGAAGTTGGGCTACTCGGACTCGAACCAAGAAAAACAGGACCAGAATCTGTTGTGTTACCATTACACCATAGCCCAAAATCAGAGAACGACCGTCATTTTTAATTTGACGGTGCAAAGGTACAACATTTTTGGAACATACAAACATTTTCGCGGAAAAATTCATCCATTATCTGATTTTTTAGACTTTTTCTCATGCCGCGAAGCTCCCGGCAGGAACAAAACCAACAAAAAAATACAAAAGAAAAAGATAAATAAGTTACTTTCTTTCGTGATATACAGAAAAGCAAGTATATTTGCCTGACTTTACTTTTTTACAAAATCATTCATTAAAAAAGAAATAATTAGATGAACGAAACGAAACAACTTATTGAGAAAATAATCGAAGGTATTCAAGAGAAGAAAGGAAAAAACATCATCACTGCTGATTTGACCGGCATAGAAGATACAATATGCAAATACTTCGTTATTTGCCAAGGAAATTCTCCAAGCCAGGTTCTGGCTGTAACAGACTCAGTCAAAGACCATGTGAGAAAAGAAACTGGAACAAAAGTCGTTTCCATCGACGGACAGAGAAACGCACAATGGGTAGCTATGGACTACAGCGATGTGATTGTCCATATTTTTCTGCCTGAAGTCCGGAACTTTTATGACCTCGAACATTTGTGGGCAGATGCCAAGCTGACCTCAATCCCCGATCTGGACTGATTGGAATCCACCATTTAAACGAAACAACATATGAACGAAAATACGAACAACAATAACAACAGCAACGGAAACAAGCCAAAAATCAACGTTCCACGTCCCAATCTGACGTGGCTGTACGTGCTGATTGCATTGGTCTTTGCATGGCTGTGGTTTACCAGTGACGGAGGAAGCGCCACAAAAGAAGTAAACTATACAGAATTCAAGGACATGGTAACCCAAGGATATGCCGACAAAATCGTGGCATATGACAACAACACGCTGGAGGTTTACATCAAACCGGAACACATCGTGGATGTATTCAAGAAAGATGCCGACAAGGTGGGAAGAAGTCCTGCCGTAACTGTGCAGATAGGCTCGATGGACACTTTCGACAAATTCATAGAGGAAGAACAGCAAAACGGAAACTTCAAAGGCACAATCCAATATGACAAGAAAAGCGACTACTTCGGAATGCTGTTCTGGAATCTGCTTCCCATTGTGTTTTTTATCGGACTGTGGATATTCCTCATGCGCCGCATGGGAGGCGGAGGAGGTGCCGGCGGCGCTTCGAACGTATTCAACGTGGGACGAAGCAAGGCTCAATTGTTCGAGAAAGGAACCAACCGCATCACATTCAAGGATGTAGCAGGGCAGGCAGCAGCCAAGCAAGAAGTACAGGAAATTGTAGATTTCTTGAAACAACCGCAGAAATATACAGAACTGGGAGGGAAAATTCCCAAAGGAGCATTGCTCGTAGGACCTCCGGGAACAGGAAAGACTTTGCTGGCAAAAGCCGTTGCCGGAGAAGCCGATGTGCCTTTCTTCTCGATTTCAGGATCTGATTTCGTAGAAATGTTTGTGGGCGTAGGAGCTTCACGCGTACGTGATCTTTTCCGCCAGGCAAAGGAAAAGGCTCCGTGCATCATCTTCATTGATGAAATAGATGCAGTCGGACGTGCCCGCGGAAAAAATCCGAGCATGGGAGGAAACGACGAACGCGAAAATACACTGAACCAGCTGCTGACTGAAATGGATGGCTTCGGTTCAAACAGTGGCGTAATCATTCTGGCCGCAACCAACCGTGTGGACATTCTTGACAAAGCCTTGTTGCGTGCAGGCCGTTTTGACCGGCAAATATACGTGGATCTTCCCGACCTGAATGAAAGAAAAGAGGTGTTCGGTGTCCATCTCCGTCCGCTGAAACTCGACAACACGGTAGATGTGGACCTGCTTGCGCGGCAAACTCCCGGATTCAGTGGAGCAGACATTGCCAATGTCTGCAACGAAGCAGCTTTGATTGCAGCCCGCCACCAGAAGAAATCAGTGGGTAAAGATGATTTTCTGGCAGCAATCGACCGCATTGTGGGCGGACTGGAAAAAAAGACCAAAGTAATGACGGCCGCAGAAAAGCGTTCAATAGCACTGCACGAAGCTGGACATGCCACCGTATCATGGCTGCTCGAACACGCCAACCCGCTGATAAAAGTGACAATCGTTCCCCGAGGACGTGCCTTGGGTGCTGCCTGGTATTTGCCTGAAGAACGACAGCTTACAACCAAAGAACAGATGCTTGACGAAATGTGTGCCACTTTAGGAGGACGGGCAGCCGAAGAATTATTCATCGGACATATTTCAACGGGAGCCATGAACGACCTGGAACGGGTTACCAAACAGGCATACGGCATGATTGCATATGCGGGCATGAGCGACAAACTTCCGAACCTGTGCTACTATAGCAGTACAGACGAATACAGCTTTACCAAGCCTTATAGCGAACGTACTGCCGAGATGATTGACCAGGAAGCGCAAAACATGATCAACGAACAGTATACGCGGGCAAAAGAATTGCTGAAACAGCACAGCGAGGGACACAACAAACTGGCGCAACTGCTGATAGAACGCGAAGTAATCTTTGCAGAAGACGTTGAAAAGATTTTCGGAAAACGCCCATGGACGTCCCGTTCAGAAGAAATCATGGCTGAATCAGAAAAGCTGGAAGCTCAGGAAACAAAGAGTCTGGAAAACAAGACAGACGAACAACAGCTGCCAGAGAAGAAAGAAGAAGGCAACGGAGAAAACGGGATTCCGGCTGACGGCAATGCTACTACGGAAACGAACAATAACAGCAAGTAATTAAACTCATCATATCGTGAAAAACAATTTTATACAACGGACAATAACCGGAATTATCTTCGTAGCGGTGCTGGTGGGAGGAATCTTGGGCGGACCGGTTTCATTCAGTATTCTGTTCGCCCTGATTACCGCTCTGACAATCCGCGAATTCGGAACGATAGTCAGCAAGCAGGACGGGGTTCAGATAAACAAAAGCATCTGCATGCTGGCAGGCGTGTTTCTGTTTTTCGGCTTTGCCTATATCGGTATAGCTCCCGGACAGAATGAAATACTTATTCCCTATCTGTTTCTGATCATTTATTTGATGATAGCGGAACTGTATCTGAAACGGAAAAATCCGTTGCATAACATTGCATACACAATGATGAGCCAAATGTATATTGCACTTCCTTTTGCTGCACTGAATATACTGGCTTTCCACACAAGTCTTACGGGAAGCGCATCGGAGTACAATCCGATACTTCCGCTGTCCATTTTCGTTTTCACTTGGATAAATGATACCGGGGCTTACTGCACGGGAGTATTGTTCGGAAAACATCGTCTGTTCGAGCGGATTTCTCCCAAGAAGTCATGGGAAGGCTCTATCGGCGGCGGGATTTTCAGTACCATAGCGGCAGTCATAATGGCACATTTCTTCCCTTTCATGCCATTAGGAGTATGGATCGGGCTCGGACTTACTGTCGTTGTATTCGGTACATGGGGCGATCTGACTGAATCTTTACTGAAACGCACCCTGGGCATCAAGGATTCGGGCAATATTCTGCCCGGACACGGAGGCATGCTCGACCGCTTTGACAGCACACTGATGGCCGTACCGGCATCTGTTATCTATTTATATGTAATTTCACTTTTCAAATAAAGTCCTAAGACAAACAAGGGGCATGAACTTGAAAGCTAATTATTGCGCAAGTTCATGCCCTTTTTTCTATCCGTCAGCATGGATTTCTTTCAGCCGTCCGACCATCATCTTAGCCGCACGCTCCGATGCGCCCGAATTTCCCAGAATCCGAATCATTTCATCGTAACCAGACAAGATTTTCTCCCGCTTTTCTCCTCCCGGCAAAATCCCCGCAAGCTCTTTCTTCAGATTATCTGCGGTCATTCCATCTGCCACGAGTTCTGCCACAACTTCATGCCCTGCTATCAAGTTCACCAAAGAGATATATTTCACCTTCAGAATATGGCGGCGCAGAAAAGAAACGAGCTTTCCTGCAGCCGTATAGTAGCACACCACTTGGGGAACACGAAAGAGAGCCGCTTCAAGAGTGGCCGTACCGCTGGTCACAAGAGCGGCAGAAGCATACTTCAGCAGCCTGTAAGTCTGCCCGTAAACGATTTTCGTTTCCGCATCAATATAAGCTCCATAAAAATCAGGCTCAATGCCGGGAGCCCCAGCTACCACAAACTGATAATCCGGAAAACTTTGCGCAGCCTGAAGCATACGAGTCAGGTTATCCTTAATTTCCTGTTTGCGGCTTCCGGCAAGCAAAGCGACAATCGGTTTCGGAAAAAGAGAGTTGTCCGCCAGAAACCGTTCTTTCGTATCGGCAGCATGCTCTGCACAATATGCTCCAACAGCATCTACACATGGATTTCCAACGTAATGGACCGGATAATGATGATTTTTGAAGAACTCAACTTCAAATGGCAATATAGAATACAGTTCGTCAATGTCACGCTTGATATTTTTTATCCGGTATTCCTTCCATGCCCAGATTTTCGGAGAAATATAATAGAATACCGGAATTCGAGTATGCGCCTTTACATATTCGGCGATCTTCAGATTAAAGCCGGGATAATCCACTAATATCAGCACGTCGGGATTCCACGAAACGACATCCTTTTTGCAAAAGTCCATATTGCGGAAAATTGTACGCAAATGAAGCAGAACCGGAATAAATCCCATATAAGCCAGTTCCTTATAATGCTTCACCCTTGTACCTCCGGCTTCAGCCATCAAATCGCCCCCGAAAAAACGGAATTCGGCAGAAGCATCTTCCCTTCTGATAGCCCTCATCAGATTAGAAGCATGCAAATCCCCCGAAGCCTCCCCTACAATCAGATAATATCTCATAAATTCCAGTTCCAGTCATTAATCCTTTTCAGCTGTCCATAAGCCGTCATGTCGATCTGGGTGGGAGTTATGGCAACATATCCGTGGTCAAGGGCCCAATGATCCGTATCAGGCGCGTCAGGTTCATTGTTTACATAAACTCCTGTCATCCAATAATATACATCCCCATGCGGATGTTTTCTTTCAGCAAACTCGCTTGCCCACACACCATCAGTCTGCCGGCAAACCTTTACCCCCTTCAGATCCGGTACATCAGGAAAGTTCACATTCAAGCAAACTCCCACAGGCAGCCCTTCGGCCAAAACATTTGCAACGATACGGCGCACATAAGGCAAAGTTGCAGAGAAGTCAGCATCGGGAGCATGGTTACATAAAGAAAATCCCACCGACGGTATTCCTTTCAGACAGCCTTCTATCACCACTCCCATTGTTCCGGAATAATGGACATTAACCGAAGAATTATCTCCATGATTGATGCCCCCTATCACCATATCAGGCATACGCGGAACAAAAGAATTCAACGCGAGTTTCACACAATCAACAGGAGTTCCGCTACATTTATAGACTGTCACCCCCGGCTCCTCAGAAACCAAACTGCAGCGCAGAGGCACTTGCGACGTAATGGCTCCCGAAGAACCGGAGCGGGGACCGGAAGGGGCCACCACAATCAAGTCAGCCATAGGGCGCAAAGTTTCAATGAGTTCCTTAAGTCCTTTAGAGTCAAAGCCGTCATCATTTGACAACAGCAGCAATGGTTTTTCTGTCATATATAAGCGTTTCGTTTAGCGAGCGTAAAGTTACAACAAATCTTAATCTTATCAAACCGGCAACCGGATTTAAACGAAAATTCCTATCTTTGCCAACGCTGAAGTTATTAACAAAAGCTGTGACTTATCAACATTTCATCAAAAAGTAACCCTCCATTGATGGAAAGTGTCACATATTATTAGTTACTTCGCAATCAGATTAAACTGATTAATATGGGAAAAATTATTGCTATAGCCAATCAGAAAGGTGGAGTCGGAAAAACCACAACCACCATCAACTTGGCTGCATCTTTAGCTACTCTCGAGAAGAAAGTACTAGTGATTGACGCTGACCCACAGGCTAATGCCTCATCCGGTCTTGGTGTAGACTTGAAAGATATTGACTGTTCAATCTACGAATGTCTTATCAACCAGGCGGATATCCGGGAAGCCATTTATACGACAGACATTGACGGGCTGGACATCATTCCTTCTCACATCGACCTGGTTGGAGCAGAAATCGAGATGCTCAACCTCGAAAAAAGAGAAAAAATCATGCGCCAGGCTCTTGAACCAATGAAAGGGGAATACGACTACATCCTGATTGACTGTTCGCCTTCTTTGGGACTGATAACCATCAATGCGCTTACAGCAGCCGATTCTGTAATCATTCCGGTACAATGCGAATATTTTGCCTTGGAAGGAATCAGCAAGCTGCTGAACACAATAAAAATTATAAAAAGCAAACTAAACCCGTCGCTGGAAATTGAAGGATTCCTGCTGACTATGTTCGATTCACGCCTCCGACTGGCAAACCAGATTTACGATGAAGTGAAAAGGCATTTTCAGGAGCTGGTATTCAAGACAATCATCCAGCGGAATGTCAAGTTGAGCGAAGCTCCCAGCCACGGCATTCCGGCCATTCTGTATGATGCAGATTCTACCGGAGCGAAAAACCATCTGGCCTTGGCCAATGAAATTATAACAAGAAACAGTAAGTAAGCAAATGGCAGTACAAAAGAAATATGCATTGGGACGAGGGCTTGACGCTCTGATTTCAAGCGAAGAAGTGAAGACGTCAGGTTCTTCATCAATCAATGAAATCGAGCTGAGCAAGATCTCTGTCAATCCGAACCAGCCGAGAAGGGAGTTCGATCCGATCGCCCTGCAAGATCTGGCCGAATCTATCGGGGAAATAGGTATCATCCAACCGATAACCTTGAGGCAACTGTCGGAAGACTCTTATCAGATCATTGCAGGAGAACGGCGCTATCGGGCATCCGTAATGGCCGGACTCACAACAATTCCCGCCTACATCCGCACAGCCGATGACGAGAATGTGATGGAAATGGCACTGATTGAAAATATCCAGCGAGAAGACTTGAACTCGCTGGAGATAGCCTTGGCATACCAGCATCTCATCGAACAATACGGACTGACGCAGGAGCGGCTAAGCGAACGGGTTGGAAAAAAACGCGCCACCATTACCAACTACCTGCGCCTGCTGAAACTGCCTGCCCCCATACAGATGGCTTTGAAAAACAAAGAAATAGATATGGGACATGCCAGAGCGCTTCTTGCGCTGGACGATCCGAAAACCCAAATCAAGATATTCAACGAAATCATTTCACAGGGATACTCGGTCAGAAAGGTTGAAGAAATCGTAAAAGCGCTGGCATCGGGAGAAAGTGTGGAATCGGGAGGAAAAAAGATTACTCCTAAAGGCACGAAACTTTCAGAAGAATATACCATGCTGCAGAATCATCTCTGCTCTTTTTTCGGAACAAAAGTGCAGCTATCATGCACTCCGAAAGGAAAAGGAAAGATCAGCATTCCTTTCAACAGTGAATCAGACCTTGAACGTATAATGGAAATTCTGGATTCCTTGAAGAAATCGGAATAAACAACAGACAATTTGAAACCGCATACATTTACATATATTCTGTCCTTCTTGCTGTTCTGCTGCGCTTCATTCATGGGATACACGGAAGCGCATGCCCAGCGTGCACGCAAGCACCGGGAAAGAATCCTGTCGGCAGACTCCATCCGGGCCATGGACCGGAAAGACTCGCTTCAGCCAATCAGCTTGAAAGACACGCTCACATTTGCCCGTGATTCTGCCGAGTGGCTGGAAAATGAAAAGATCGCATCCCTCGAAGCGCCGATAGACACGGCCGAACTGGCACGAAAGAATGATTCAATCCAGTCAACGGTTCCAATGCCGCAGCAAGAGAAGAAACGGTGGATCCCCAACTCTAACAAGACGGTATGGCTCAGCCTGGTTATACCCGGAGCCGGACAAATATACAACAGAAAATACTGGAAGCTGCCTATTATCTACGGAGGATTTGTCGGTTGTGCCTATGCGCTGACGTGGAACGGGCAAATGTACAAGGATTACTCCCAAGCCTATCAGGACATCATGAGCAACAATCCGAACAACAACAGCTATGAAGACTTCCTTCCCCCCGGCGTAGACGTGAATGACAGACTGGAATATTATCAAGACCTTTTCAGAAGAAGAAAAGACTTATACCGCCGGCAAAGGGACTTAAGCATATTCGCCTTTATCGGAGTATATCTGCTCTCGGTGATCGATGCATACGTAGATGCCGAGCTTTCTGATTTCGATATCAGCAAAGATCTGACCATGACATGGCAGCCGACAGTTTTTAACGATGCGTTCCGAGGCCGTCCGCAAGGAATCGGAGTGCAATGCAGCATTAATTTTTAAACCATGAAAAAACTATTATTCAGCTTATTTACCTGCACAACCCTCAGCATATCACTGCTTTCGGGACAAGAAACGGAAAAGAGTATTGTCATTAGTGCAGCAGACGGACAAAAGGAGGAAATTGATTTGCCCCAGGGCATGATCTCTACAACAGACAGCCTGTATCTTGACTGGATATCAAAGCACTATATCAACCCGAACGAAAACTGCACCATGCGCACCGAGAATCCGCCCGTCAGCGACTCCATCTATATGGACCGGCTCAAACGGATTCCCGCAATTATAGAAATGCCATACAACGAAATTGTACGGAAATTCATTGACATGTATGCAACCCGCCTCCGGCAGAAAGTTGCGTTTATGCTGAGCGCAAACAATTTCTATATGCCAATTTTTGAAGAGGCGCTTGACCTGTATGACCTTCCGCTCGAACTGAAATACCTTCCGGTCATCGAATCGGCATTGAATCCGATGGCAACTTCCACACAAGGAGCCACCGGATTATGGCAATTCATGCTGCGCACAGGACAAGTATACGGACTGAAAGTCAACTCGCTGGTCGATGAACGGCGCGACCCGATCAAGTCTACACGTGCCGCAGCCCGTTACCTGAAAGACCTGTACGACATCTATCAGGACTGGAATCTGGTGCTGGCAGCCTACAATTGCGGACCGGGAACCATCAACAAAGCTATCAGACGCGCAGGAGGCGACAAAGACTTTTGGGAAATATACAATTATCTCCCAAAGGAAACCCGAGGATATGTTCCGGCATTCATAGCGGCAAACTACATCATGACCTATTATTGCGAGCATTACATCAGTCCCATGGAAATGAGAATGCCCGAAAGCACGGATACCATCCACGTTTCACGCCCGCTGAACCTGAACCAGGTTGCCGACGTATGCAAAATCAACATTGACGAACTTCGCGCACTGAATCCGGAATTTAAGAAAGACCTCATACCCGGAAACGAAAAGCCGTATGCACTGCGGCTTCCGACAAACATGGTCAGCACCTTCATCGACAAGGAAGACAGCATTTACGCTTACAAGGCAGACACCTACCTGACAAGACGCTCAACCGTTGCGGTAAAGAATGCAACGGGAACAAGCAAAGGAAAAGCCGTGTACCACCGTATTCGCAACGGAGAAACTTTAGGTGGAATAGCAGCCAGATACGGTGTGAGTATCAATCAGTTACGCAGACTGAACGGAATAAAGGGAAGTAACATACGGGCTGGTAAGTCGCTCAGAATCAGATAAAGAAAAACTAACATTCGCTTGCATGATTCATATTTTTTCCTATTTTTGCAAAACAGATTCAAAACGAGGGAGAGAAATATGACAGATGAAAAACTTACGCAAGAGCAAGCAGATGAAAAACTGATTGACGACGCATTTCAAGAGTTGCTGGACAGATACCTTGAAAGCAGGCACAGAAAAAAAGTAGAAATCATCACCAAAGCTTTCAACTTCGCCCGACAAGCGCACAAAGGAGTGCGCAGGCGTTCGGGCGAGCCTTATATACTGCACCCCATAGCCGTTGCACGCATCGCATGCTGTGAAATCGGACTGGGATCTACGTCTATTTGCGCAGCTCTGCTCCACGATGTCGTGGAAGACACAGACTACACGGTAGAAGACATTGAAAACCTGTTCGGATCTAAAATAGCGCAGATCGTTGACGGACTGACAAAAATATCCGGAGGAATCTTCGGGGACAGAGCTTCCGCACAGGCCGAAAATTTCAAAAAGCTGCTGCTGACGATGAACGATGATATCCGGGTGATACTCATTAAGATAGCCGACCGCCTGCACAATATGCGCACCCTCGGTTCAATGCTTCCAAGCAAGCAGTACAAAATTGCAGGAGAAACGCTTTACATCTACGCTCCTCTTGCCAACCGGCTCGGACTGAACCGGATCAAGACCGAACTGGAGGACCTGAGCTTCAAATACGAACATCCGGAAGCTTATCAGGAAATCGAAAACAAACTGAAAGCTACGCAGGCCGAACGTGAAACGGTATTCGAAGAGTTTACCGCACCGATACGGGCACAACTGAACAAGATGGGGCTTCCCTACCGCATCCTGGCAAGAATCAAATCGCCCTACTCCATATGGAACAAGATGCAGAACAAGCACATCACGTTTGAAGAAATCTATGACATCCTTGCCGTAAGAATCATCTTTACCCCCCGAAACGAAGAAGAGGAACTCAACGACTGCTTCAACATTTATGTAGCCATCTCAAAAATATACAAACCGCACCCCGACCGTCTGCGCGACTGGGTAAGCCACCCCAAGGCAAACGGCTATCAGGCTCTCCATGTCACTTTGATGAGCAACAAAGGACAGTGGATTGAAGTGCAGATACGAAGCGAGCGCATGAACGATGTGGCTGAACAGGGATTTGCCGCTCACTGGAAATACAAAGAAGGCGGAGGAAGCGAAGACGAGGGAGAACTCAGCAAATGGCTGAAAACAATCAAAGAGATTCTGGACGATCCGCAACCGGACGCGCTCGACTTCCTCGATACCATCAAGCTGAATCTGTTCGCTTCAGAAATATTTGTATTCACTCCTAAAGGAGAAATAAAGACCATGCCGCAAAATGCGACGGCTCTTGACTTCGCATTCTCCATACACACCTTTCTGGGGAGCCATTGCATCGGAGCCAAGGTCAACCACAAGCTGGTTCCGCTAAGCCACAAACTGCAAAGCGGAGATCAGGTGGAAATCCTTACATCCAAATCGCAGAAAGTGCAGCCGTCGTGGATCAATTTCGCGACCACGGCAAAAGCAAAGGCGAAAATCTCATCCATACTGAAACGGGAAAGAAAGGAATTCCAAATGCAGGGTGAAGACATGCTCAGCGATTTCTTCAAAAAAGAAGGACTGGAATACAATGAGCAGAATATCCAAAAGCTCTGCACACTGCATAATCTGAAATCGGCCGACGAACTGACTTACAAGATCGGACAGAAAAGCATTATACTGGGAGATCTTGAGCGGAACGAACTGAAAGAGAAACCTGCCACAACAAGCTGGAAGAAATATATATCCTTTGCCTTCGGAAGCAGCAAATCCAAACAGCCGCAGCAGGCAGAACAGGCTGCACAGCCTTTGAACATCGACAAGAAAAAGATTGTAAAACTGACTCCCGACGAACTTCAGAAGCATTATATCATAGCAGACTGCTGCAAGCCAATACCAGGGGACGATGTGCTGGGATACATTGATGACAACAACCGCATCATTATCCACAAACGGCAATGCCCCATCGCCGCGCAACTGAAATCCAGCTTCGGCAACCGCCTGCTTGCCGTGCAATGGGAAATAGGCAAGGCCTTGAATTTCCCCGTCAACGTATATATAAAAGGTATAGACGGAATCGGCGTTCTGAACGAAGTGACGCAAATCATTTCGCAGCAGCTGAACGTGAACATCCACAAACTGAACATCGAGTCGAACGACGGAATCTTTGAGGGACGCATCCAACTGCTCGTACATGATGTGGATGACGTAAATACAATCTGCTCCAACCTGAAAAAGCTGGAGCATATCAATAAAGTGACCCGCATCGAGAATTTCGATGATGAAATCACAGACTAACCAGACTCTGGCGCAGAGGCACGGAAATCCGGATTGCGGTTCCGTGCCTCTGCGCTAAATACCGGAACACTGCACCTCACGTTACGTAATCAAGTTCCTTGCGCATCTGTTCCAGTTCGTCCCTGATGCTTTTCAAACGTTCAAGCACTTCGCTGTTCCGTGCAACACTTTCCGGACCCACCTTCAGACGCTGCTTGGCGCCGGCCAATGTCATGCCTTTTTCCTTAACCAGATAGTATATCTGACGGATATTTTCAATATCCTCTTTTCTGTATTGACGGATGTTTCCACCAACCTTCTTGGGAGAGATTATCGGAAACTCCTTTTCCCAATACCGCAACAATGATTCGTTCACCCCAAACATCCGGGCAACCTCACTGATGGAGTAATACAGTTTCAATTCCTTGTTTGTCTTGAAAGCCATATGTCTAGTCTTTTAGTCGTACACCTTACCGTGATTTGAAGCGATTTCTATCATCCTGTCATACTCGTCGGCACTCAAATCCATGAAATAATAGTTTACGGGATTCACAACCTGCCCCTTGACATGCACTTCATAGTGGAGATGCGGTCCCGTACTCTTGCCCGTGCTGCCCACCTCTCCTATCACTTCACCTCTGACCACTTCCTGCCCCACCTTCACCTTTATTTTGCTGAGGTGCGCATAACGTGTAACGTATCCGAATCCATGATCAACGGTGATGCAGTTGCCATAAAGCCCGTCCCATCCGGCCTGTTTCACCTTGCCGTTTCCGGTCACATACACAGGCGTGCCAACATTGGCCGAGAAATCCATGCCCGCATGAAACTTGACTGTCTTGTAAATGGGATCAATGCGCATGCCATACCCCGAGGCCGTCTGCTTCAGGTTTTTGTTGGCCACCGGCTGGATGGCCGGGATGCATGTCAGCATCTTGTCATGCTGCTTGCAAAGAGCCACCACTTCGTCAAACGACTTCGACTGGATGTATATCTGACGCGCAAGCAAATCCATCTTGCGCGTCGTATTGATGACAAGCTCACTGTTTGCCATCCCCACCAGATCCTGGTAACGGTTGGTATTATGATAAGTTGCAGTACGCAGCTCTTCAGGCAAGGGATCGGCCTGCATGATCACCCGATACAGATTGTCGTCACGCTGCTGCAAACGCGACATCACCTCTTCCGCCTCATCCAGGCGGCTCGACAAGATGTTGTACTGCGAAACCAGCCGGGCATTTTCAATCCGGAGATTCTTTTCCGAAGGAGATCCGAACACCAGAAGCAGCGCGATAAAGCTTCCGGCACCCAGCCCCATTCCCACAAACAAACGCCTCAAGTAACTCAGCACCCGCTGCCTGACGGTAGGATAAATCCGGTCGTACGTACGGGTCCGAGGGTTATAGATATAGTAAACTTTACGCATTCACGTCCTGATTTGAAGTTTTTTAAGGCACAACATATCAAGTTTTTGTACCAAACATACAGACAAAAATAATAAAACCGATTATCTTTGCAAATCGATTTTGAGAATATTAACTACAAGACAAGATAGCGATTATGTTGACAGCAAATGAAATTCGTGACTCGTTCGTCAAATTTTTCGAGTCTAAAGGACATCAGATCGTTCCGTCAGCACCGATGGTCATCAAAGACGATCCGACACTGATGTTTACCAATGCAGGCATGAATCAGTTTAAAGATATCATTCTTGGAAACCACCCTGCAAAATACAAACGCGTCACCGACTCACAAAAGTGTCTGCGCGTAAGCGGAAAACACAACGACCTGGAAGAAGTGGGTCATGACACCTATCACCATACCATGTTTGAAATGCTAGGAAACTGGTCGTTCGGCGACTATTTCAAGAAAGAAGTCATCGGATGGGCATGGGAATACCTCGTGGATGTGCTGAAAATCAATCCGGAAATCCTCTATGCAACCGTATTCGAAGGCAGCCCGGAAGAAGGGCTTGAACGCGACAACGAGGCGGCTTCCTACTGGGCAAAGTATCTGCCGGAAGACCATATCATCAACGGAAACAAGCACGACAACTTTTGGGAAATGGGAGAAACCGGCCCATGCGGCCCGTGTTCGGAAATCCACATCGACCTCCGGCCGGATGAAGAAAAGGCTAAAGTTCCCGGACGCGAACTGGTGAACAAGGACAATCCGCTGGTAATTGAAATCTGGAACCTGGTGTTCATGCAGTACAACCGGAAAGCAGACGGAAGCCTGGAACCGCTTCCGGCAAAGGTTATTGATACCGGCATGGGATTTGAACGCCTCTGCATGGCATTGCAGGGCAAGAAGTCGAATTACGACACCGACGTGTTCCAGCCTATAATCAAAGCCATCGGCGACCTTGCAGGCGTTACTTACGGCAAAGATCCGAAAGTAGACGTTGCCATGCGTGTAGTGGCCGATCACATCCGCACAATTGCCTTCTCCATCACCGACGGACAACTGCCGTCGAATGCGAAGGCCGGATACGTCATCCGACGCATTCTCCGCCGCGCCACACGCTACGCCTATACGTTCCTCGGACAAAAGCAGGCATTCATGTACAAGCTTGTTCCGGTACTGATAGAAAACATGGGAGGCGCCTACCCCGAACTGAAAGCTCAGCAGACGCTGATCGAAAAGGTGATGAAAGAAGAGGAAGAAGCTTTTCTTCGCACACTCGAAACCGGCATACGCCTGCTCGACAAGGTTATGAACGATGCCAAGGCAGCCGGGAAAAAGGAAATCAGCGGAGTAGACGCATTCACGCTGTACGACACTTTCGGCTTCCCGCTCGACCTGACCGAACTGATTCTGCGCGAAAACCAGATGACGGTGAACGAAGACGAGTTCAACGCCGAAATGCAGAAGCAGAAACAGCGGGCACGCAACGCTGCTACCGTTGAAACCGGCGACTGGGTGGTGCTGAAAGAAGGCGAAACCAAATTTGTAGGATACGACTATACGGAATATGAAACAAGCATTCTCCGCTTCCGCGAAGTCAAGCAGAAGAATCAGACCTACTATCAGATCGTTCTCAGCGAAACTCCGTTCTACGCAGAAAGTGGAGGTCAGGTAGGAGATACCGGTGCGCTGGTCAGCGAATTCGAAACCATCGAAATAATCGACACTAAAAAAGAAAATAACCTGCCGATCCACATCGCGAAGAAATTGCCGGAGCATCTGGATGCACCGATGATGGCATGCGTAGACACCGACCGCCGTGCAGCCTGTGCAGCCAACCACTCGTGTACGCACCTGCTGGACGAAGCGCTGCGCCAGGTATTGGGCACACACGTGGAGCAGAAAGGTTCGCTCGTCACCCCCGATTCGCTGCGTTTCGACTTCTCTCACTTCCAGAAAGTTACTCCGGAACAGCTGCGTGAGGTAGAACATCTGGTAAACGCTAAGATCCGCGCGAACATTCCTCTCACGGAATACCGCAACCTTCCGATTGAAAAAGCCAAGGAACTGGGAGCCATCGCGCTTTTCGGAGAGAAATACGGCGATGAAGTGCGTGTCGTACAGTTCGGTTCGTCCATCGAATTCTGCGGCGGCACACACGTATCGGCCACGGGAAAGATCGGAATGGTGAAGATCATCTCCGAAAGTTCGGTAGCTGCCGGCGTACGCCGTATCGAAGCGGTTACCGGAGCCAAGGTAGAAGAAATGCTCGATTCCATCCAGGACACGCTCGACGACTTGAGGGCATTGTTCAACAATGCGCCTGATTTGAAAGCGGCCATCAGAAAATACATTGACGAGAATGCCGGTTTAAAAAAGCAAGTAGAAGCGTTCATGAAAGAAAAAGAAGCCGACATAAAGGCGAAACTGATTGAGAGCGCAAAAGAAATCCACGGCGTAAAAGTTATCAGGTCTGTTCTTCCGATGCCTGCTGATACGGTCAAGAACATCGCCTTCCAACTGAAAGGACAGATTCCCGAAAATCTGTTTGTGGCCATCGGAAGCGCATTCGAGAACAAGCCCATGCTGACCGTAATGATCAGCGACGACCTTGTGAAGAACGGACTCAACGCAGGCCAGCTGGTGCGCGAGGCTGCCAAACTGATTCAAGGCGGCGGAGGCGGTCAGCCCCACTTCGCAACGGCGGGCGGCAAGAACCCCGACGGACTGAGTGCTGCCGTAGACAAGATCATCGAACTGGCCGGATTCTGACAAGCCGTCACCATCCACATCAAAGGAAAGCCTCAAGAGGAAGACAAGTTCTCTTCTTGAGGTTTTCCTTTTTCCGCCAAATAAAGACATCGGCCCATATGCTTTATCTCCAGGCCGGAGATATAAATCTTCAGTCTGAAGATACATATACTTAACCTAAAGACACATATCTCTACCTTAAAGACGGAGATATCATGAAAGGTATGATTATTTTTTCATCCGGATAATCACATTTTCACCCCTCATAGCTGCACTTAGGCCAGTCATAGTAAAAACAGCCAAAACTGTCTTTTTCTTAATCCAGAAAGTCTTATTATCTTACGCATTATTAATTTAAAAGGTTAAAGCTATGAAGACATTAAAAAATTTCTGGTACATCGCAGTTTTGCTGCTTTTCTTTACGCCGATTCTTACATCCTGCGGCGACGATGATGGAAGCATCAGTTTAGGAACCCCAAAGTATGAATCCGTCAGCGGAAAATACAACATCACTTCACCCGGCTCCCAATACAGAAGCATCGAACTGGGAGCAAGCGGAAACTACATTGTCATCACTGGCAGCAGCTACTATGCACAACAGGCAAGAAGCGGACAAAAGAAAAGCAGCTTCTTCTATCAGGACAAGACCGATGCGTCGCGCGCAACAAACTACAACGGCATCATTTACGGCACATACACCCAACTCGCTGACGGAAGCTTCGATCTGGAAGGATTCGGCATCGTCAAAATCATCTATGCCGAAGACAAGACAGTTACAGGCATCGAACTGACTCCCGAAACAGGCGGCCCGGTGACCCTCACCGTAGAAAAAGAAGAGGTGATGGCTGACGACGACATGACAAACGCATTGTGCCGCACCTGGAGAATGGATAAACTGGAAATAAATCTAACGGAAGGCGACCAATCATTCAGCGCCACCGTAACACGCGACAACTGGCAGGATTATGAGATAATGGAAACATTCGGTGACGAAGTGCTTTTCTCCAAGTCAGGAACATATATGGTTACTTACGTAGATGGAGCAATCGGCATCTCATCATGGAAATGGAAGAACAAAGATGCAGGAACCATATTTTATTCGTGGGACAACCAATGGTATGAAGATGAGTTCGTCACTTTGAGCTTCTCCGGAAACACGCTCATCATACACGAAGTTTATGAAGAAGATGATTACGAGTACTACAAAGAAGAAACTTATACCTATCTGGTAGCAGAATAGCATGAACTGCCCGTTCCGCCGCAGGCTTATCCCCAGGATACAGTCCGCGGCGGAACATTCCGCATCCGTCACCTCTCCGTCTGCTTCTCCGGCCAGTTCACCAGATAAAGCCGCTCCGTGGCACGGGTAAAGGCCGTATACAGCCACCGGTAATAGTCAGGCGAAATCATCTCCTCCGACAGGTAGCCCTGGTCAATGAACACACGCTTCCATTGTCCGCCCTGCGCCTTATGGCAGGTCACGGCATAAGCATACTTCACCTGCAAAGCATTGTAATAAGGATCTTCTTTCATCTTCTTCATCCGCTCGCGCTTTACGCTTACATCCGCATAATCTTCGATCACATTGCTGAAAAGCTGTTCATTCTGTTCCCGCGTCAGGGCAGGCGCATCGCTGTGCAGCGTATCAAGCAAGATTTTGGCTTCCAGTTCCAAGCCCTGATAGTCAGGAAATTCCAACAGGACATCGGCAAAACGGAACCCATACATTTCGCGAACTTTCCGTACCCTGCGAACCACAGCGACATCACCGTTGGCAATAAAATCAAGCTCCTTGCAGTCTTTTCCCCAGAAATAGTTGTTCTTGGCCACCATCAGCACATCCCCGGCATTCAGTTCGTCTTCCCGATACAGAATCGTGCTCCGAATCCCCTTATTATACAGATTCGCCCGTTTGTTGGACCGGCAAACAATGATTGTTTCGTCCATTCCGGCATGTTCGTAGCACTCGCTGATGGTTTCTATCAGTTCGCTTCCGGGAAGCATCTTCACATCTGGAAAACCTTTCAGCCGTATTTTGGGCAACGAAAAGCAGTCTTCTTGAGTAATCAGCATACGGAGGAGCGTAGCATTGCAGAGAATCCCTGAGTTTCCGGCCTGCCTCACCACCTGCGTAAGGTTGCATTCCGACACCTGCAATCCATAGCCTTCCAGCATGGAACGCGATAAAGCAGGACTTTCTTCTTCCCCCACAGGGGGCAGCTGGGCTGTATCCCCCACAAGCATCATCCGGCATCCGTTCCCGTTATAAACATACTGAACCAGATCGTCCAGCAGGCGTCCCGTTCCGAACGATGTCCCCGACAATCCTTCATTCGCAATCATCGAAGCCTCATCCACAACAAAGAGCGTATCTTTCAAAAGATTGTCCTCCATCACAAAATTATCCGTTTCATTTGAAAACGCTTTCTGACGGTAAATCCGCCGGTGAATGGTATAAGCTGAATGATTGGAATGGTGTGCAAAGACCTTTGCTGCCCTTCCCGTGGGAGCAAGCAGCACATACTTCCGGTTCAGCTCGTCAAGCGTCCGTACCAGAGCGCCGACAATCGAAGTCTTTCCCGTTCCGGCATATCCCTTCAATACAAACACGGCCTCGTCTGAGGGTGAAACAAGAAAATCGGCAAACTTCCTGACCGCATTCTCCTGATCAGCAGTGGGAGGATGCGGAAAATTCAGCCGGATCCGTTGGAACAAGTCATCTGTAAGCATAGCGTCGAAATAAAATAAGTGGCGACATCAAATCGTTCAAGCAAATTTACTATTTTTGTGACACGAATATAAAGCAAAAAAACAACAATCAGACAAGATGCACGGAAATATTGCAGACAAAACAACAAACCACTCTAACTTTAAAGAGCATGATAGACTTTAACCAACCCGACCGATATACCTTATCCATCCGACTAAGCACCGACGGATTTTCATTTGCCATCCATCCGGACGAAGGCGGAGAGGACGTGCTGTTCCGCACTTTCCATGTCAACCCGCAACATTCCATGGCTGCGAACGTAAAAGAGTTTTTGGCCGAAACGGACACGCTGAAACATGCTTTCCGGCAAACCAACATACTCATCCATACGTCAAGGTATACACCGGTTCCTTTCGAACTTTACGAAGACGATCAGACAGAACTGCTTTTCTATCAGAACCTTCCCAAGCAGAACAACGAAATCATTCTCTGCAACATTCTGAGCAAGAGCAATATCGCCATATTGTTCTCCATCGACAAGCTGACACACCAACTGCTTTCAGACTACTTTCCGAAAGCGCGCTTCTTCGCATCAATCAGCCCCACAATCGAATACCTCACTCTGCGGAGCAGAAAAAACGGAAACAGCCGCGCTGAAGTGTTTGCCATCCTTCACCAGAAATCGCTCGATCTGTTGGCGTTCAAGAATCAGAAGCCTGTCCTTGCCAATTCGTTCAAAGCCTCGAACATGAACGACAAATGCTACTACCTGCTCAATCTCTGGAAGCAGCTGAATCTTGACCAACAGCAGGATGTGCTGTATGTAGACAGCAAACAGCCAAAGCAAGACTTGATGAAAAGCCTTGCTCTTTACCTGCAAAACATCATATTTATTAACCCAAGGACAGAATTCACCGAAACGGCCACAAGCCGCATAGAAGGAATCTCTTCCGATATATTATGCTTAATCTCATGCGAATAGAATCATTCTAATCCACAATATTCAATCTATACTCAGATTGACTCAATAATATCTTTGCCGAAACAAGCCTGATATAGCTCGCTGTATAGCCATCCGGATATCATCAGCTTCTGTTTCCCCTTGACCTTCAGCGGTACAAGAACATACCATCTCATGAGATTTTGCTGAAACAAACTGCAAAGTCACTTCTATAGTATACCCTAATCCCCTATATCTTCTATCAGTTTCACCATAACTTACTATTAATGTTTTATCGGCTAATTGTGGTTCTAACTTTGGAACTATTATAAAATTTCTTTTTATAAGTTCACCTGCTATAATATCACTGGGATTAATACTTTTAGTAGTAGTAGCTCCGTATCCATTAAAAACCTCACCAGCACCTGATGTTAATCCACTAGTTGGAGTTATATATACATATTTATATCCATCAATAGAATCGTACTTTATTATTGTTGGAGCTTGTAATGCTCTACAAGCACCTAAAATCAAAACAACACAAAGAAGAGATACCCATAACTTAATCGTTTTCATACTGCTTAATTTAAAATTCTATCCAATCAATAAAACAAAAATAGCGAAAAGTTATCATTTAATCCTCATTTGCTAATGTTTTTTTGATTGGATATTCAATTCCACTTCGTACCTTTGCCCTACTTTAACAATCACACATAATACAACCATCTCATGCGAGTAATCAGTGGAATATACAAGCGGAGGCATTTCGATGTGCCCCATACCTTTAAAGCAAGACCGACTACGGATTTCGCCAAAGAGAATCTGTTTAATGTGCTGAACGGCTACATTGACTTTGATGAAGGAGGCATTACGGCTCTTGATCTCTTTTCAGGAACCGGAAGCATCAGCATCGAACTCGTTTCGCGCGGATGCGAACGGGTCATATCTGTAGAAAAAGACCCGCAGCACCATGCGTTCATACGCAAAATAATGAATGAAGTGAAAACCGACAGATGCTTTCCTCTGAAAGGCGATGTGTTCAAATACATACAGAAATGCCACGAGCAGTTCGACTTTATCTTTGCCGACCCGCCCTATGCGCTGCAAGAACTGGCAGAGATTCCGGATCTGATCTTTAAATACAACCTGCTGAAACCAGACGGACTTTTCGTGCTTGAGCATGGCAAGGACCAAAGCTTTGAGAAGCATCCCAACTTCGTTGAGCACAGACACTACGGGAGCGTGAACTTTTCGCTCTTCAAAGCAGCGGAGAAAGCAGACGGACAACCGACTCTGTGACCTTGCTCTTCCACGAACGTTTGTCCCACACTTTCAGCGAAAGCAGCATGCAGTCGCGCTGGTCTGCCAGAAATATTTCCTTCAGGGCCGATGCCGTATCCTTGTCATAAAAAAAGGCATTGGCCTCAAAATTGTGTTCAAAGCTCCGGAAATCCATATTCGTGGAACCGATTGTCGAGAACTCATCGTCCGAAACCATCAGTTTGGAATGAATGAACCCTTTGCGGTAAAGATAGATTTTCACTCCGGCTTTCATCATTTCTGCCAGATATGACAGAGATGCCTTGTGTATCAGCCAGGTGTCCGCCTTTTTAGGAAGCATGATACGCACGTCGACTCCTGCAAGAGCCGCCGTCTGCAAGGCAGTCTTCACTTCTTCATCGGGAAGAAAATAGGGAGTCTGAACATAAAAATAACGCCGGGCACTGCAGATGGCCATCATCAGCCCCTGCATAATGTCCCTCCATTCGCCCACCGGATCGGAAGTTACAATCTGCGCAACCACATTTCCCCGCACATCTGTCTTCGGAAAATATTCGGCCGACGTAAACAGCGTTCTGTCCATCGCATACCAGTCTGTAAGAAAAGCCGTCTGCAAGCCATACACAGCCTTGCCCTCCAGCTTTGCATGCGTGTCGCGCCACACTCCCCACGGAACACCTTTCACATACCTTTCCGCAAGATTCATGCCCCCAACAAAACCCACTTTCCCGTCTATCACTACAATCTTCCGATGATTGCGGTAGTTTACTTTTCCCGTAAACTGGGGGAAGCGGACTTTCAGAAACGACATGACTTCGATTCCTTCGCACAGCATCTGCTCATAAAAGGCATGACTGACTTTCCAGCATCCTACGTCGTCATGCAGCACACGCACTTTCACCCCCTCGCGCGCCTTGTCGATCAGCACGTCACGTACCAGTCTTCCCACCGCGTCGTCTTCAAAAATATAAAACTCTACATGAATGTGGTGTTTCGCCCGGTAAAGCTCCTTTATCAGATCGGCCAGCATAGAAGCTCCGTCTATATAAACGGTCGTCCGATTTCCTCCGAACGGAAGTGCTCCGTTCACATGGCTGAAGAAATTCATCAGCGTCTGTTTTTCGATAGGAGCATGCAGCGAAACCTGTGTCTGGTATTCGGCCATCGGACGCTTGGTCAGACGGGCATACCCTTTCCGGCTGATGAGATGCTCCCTGCGGGTGCTCCGCCCGAAAAAAAGATAAAAGACAAGTCCCGCAACAGGCAGAAAGAACAGCACAAGTATCCATGCCATAGTCTTCACCGGATTGCGGTTGTCAAGTATAACCACAAACACGGTGGTTATGATAACCGCAAAATAAAGGATATAGAATGCGGCCATAAAGACGTGGCTCCAGATTACGATTTCCATCAGAACTTGAATTTCCGTAAAAATACAAGTATTTTGTGAAAAAACAAAAGACAAAACGGATAAAGAACAATATCAGAAAGCCGAAACACATGGAAACAAGTTTATCTCCAGCCTTGGGATATACATCTCTAGCCTAAAGATATATATATCCACGCTGAAGACATACATCTCCAGGCTAGAGATAAGGAACATGAGCCGGCACACCCTCTTCATGGCTTTAGAAACGCCTCGGGCCCGGTCCGTGATGCCCGCCATTGCCGAATCCGCCCGGCCCCATCGGAGCACGCCCTCCCTTGCCTCCGAACAAGTTCAGGCGGTAGATAAAATGAACCATGCAATAGCTGTAGATAGCATTGTATTCGGTATCCTGACGCATGGCTGCCGATATGGTACGGCTGATATTGCTCTGACGGCGCAGGATATCGTAGAACTGCACACTGACCGTAGCCGCATTTCCCTTCAAGAAATCTTGTGAAATCTGGGCATTCCATATCAGCTCGTCACGGTTCATGCTGTTGTCGGTATATCCTCGGCGGGAATTCTGGGATATATCCGTCGAAACCGACATGTTCCAGGGCAGACGGAAATTCGTGCTGGCACCGTAGGAGAACTGATACGTGTCCATATTGTTCTGTTCCTGAAAACTGTTCCGCGAATGATTGTACGTCAGCGAACCGTTCAGCGACAGTTCCCACCAGTCGTTCCGGTATGTTCCGCGCAGACGCTCGCTCATTACCAGCTGGCGCGTTTTATTCTTGTCCGTATCCGACAAGGTTTCACGGCTGCTTATATAGCTGACAATGTTGTTGTAGCGGGCCATTGTGAAAGTGTTGATGGTAAACTTCTTGTTCCTCAGAGCCGTATTCGTGCCAAGCATGCCAAACAGATTCCAGTTGCCGTTAATGTTCTCCGGCATCGTACGGTAGCCTCCGGTTGTTTCGTCATATGTCCTTCGGTTGCTGATGTCATTCATCACGTTCTGAAAACTGAAGTGCGTCATCACGCCACGCTGCTTCTCCGTATTGAAGGTATTATAAAAAATCTTCAACGTATTCGTGAACTCCGGTTTCAGCCCCGGGTTTCCAAGCTTTACATTCAGCGGGTCCGTATCGTCCGTAATGGGAAGCAAGTCCGTCATGCTCGGCTGAGAGCTTCGCCCGCGATAGTTTACGCGCAACTGGCTCGTTTTCGAGAAATTGTAGCGGAAATCAAGTGTCGGAGTAAAGTTGAACACCGTGCGCACGGTATCTATCGAATAGTCACCCATGGTATAGCTCAGCGTTGAACGCTGGGGCTGGAACGACGCGCCCACATTAAAGCGCATCTTGTTGCGGATCACACGGAGCTGCACCTCAGCCTGATGGTTGAAATAGTTGTATTCGGCGTTCTTGCTCAAGTCGGTATTAAACACGGCCTGGTCAGACAGGAATCCCTGGTTCACGGTCCAGTCGTCCGGCATGTCGAAAGTGGAATTTTCCGTTTTCGAGTTCCTGTACTGGAAGTCATAGCTGAACTGCAGGAAACCTCCCTTGAATATCGGTTCGCTATACGACAGACGCACCGCATAATCAGACGTTCTGGTCGGAGTAGTAATGTAACGGTTCAGAATTTCCGACATCACTCCGTTTGCCAAAGCCTCTTCTGCCGTCTGATAATAATCCGTGTGCGAAGCGGAAAACTGTTCACTGTCGTTGTTCGTATAGTTATAGCGCATCCTCATCGTAATGTTCCGTCCGGGTTTTCCCAGCCTGCGGTTTACCAGCAGCATCCCCTGCGCGTTGATGTTATCCGCCTTCGACAATGTATTGCGCACAATCGTATTGATAATCTTTTCTTCCGACACCAGCGAAGTGATGTCGTCAGCAGCAACAAGCTCATCGGTGGTCAGCTCCGGATCCTCGTTGAATGTAAAAGAATTAGAGCTGCTTCCGTTGTCTGTCTTTCCATAAGTAAAACGCGGACGGAACATCAGCCATGTCAGTGTATCAGGCTTCCATTCCAGACGGAAATCCGCCTTCAGATTGGTTGACTTGTTGCGCGAAGCGTCAATCGCATTCTTGAACGAGCTGCTTTGGGAAGAAACAAAGGTTTCAGAGTTCTGCTTGCTCCTGACATCGGCATCCTTATAGTTGAAGTTCACGCTGCCTCCGCTTTCCAGCTTTTCCGTTGTAACCGCATAATTGAAGCCGATCATCTTCGTTGCATTCAGCCCGTTCTGGCGTCCTCCTCTGAAGCCACCTCCGCCGCCCGGAAAGCCGGCATCATTCACATTGTTAGCCGATCCGATAACCGTAAACTGATTGCCCCCTACAAGACGGTTTACCATCATTTTTCCGCTGTAGCGGTCTTCAGTTCCGGCAGCCAAGTCCACATTGCCTATCCATCCCTTGTTCAGTTCCGGCTTCACGCTCAGGTCGAGCACCGTTTCTTCTTCGCCATCATCGATACCTGTCATCTTTGCCATATCCGACTGTTTGTCGTATGCCCTGACCTTATCAATGATATTCACCGGAAGATTCTTCATCGCTACATTCGGATCGTCGGCAAAGAATTCCTTGCCGTCAACCATGATTTTGGTAATCTCCTTTCCGTTGATGGTTATTTTGCCGCTTTCGTCCACCTCCGCTCCCGGAAGCTTTTTTACGAGTTCTTCAAGCGCAGAGCCTTCGGGCACACGGTAAGCCGAACTGTTATAGACCAAAGTATCTTCCTTTGCTATCACCTCGGGGGCTTCGGCCACAACCACAGCCTCTCCCAACATGACTGCATCTATCTCAAGCGGTATCTCGCCCATATTCAGACGCGGACGGTTTGCGTTGAGATAAACCGTGCGGAAATCGGACCGATAACCGATATACGAAATTTTCAGCAAATACTTCCCGGGACGTGCGGCAACCCGGAACTTTCCGTCAACATCCGTGACGTTGGCCGCAACCACCGAACTGTCTTTCACTGACAACACTTGCACGCCGGCCTGAATGACCGGAGATTTGTCTGTTCCGTCCACTACGGTTCCCGAAACAGTCACCTTACCGCCTCCGCTTTGTGCAAAAGCAGAAATGGCACCAGTTGCCATCAGCAGTAAACCCAAAACCCATCTTTTCATTATTAAAACCCAATTAAAAATAATATGAATGTGTTTTTGACACGCATCGCTTCCAAAGGTTTAGCGAATCCCCCACTCTTTTAACTTATTTTTCAGATCAAAACAGCAAGCCCGTTCAGGAATGCTCTCCCCATATGTTTCATCCGGAAAAAATCCGGACGCAAAAATACTTATTTGTAAGCCAAAACAAATATCCTTCTAACTTTTTTTCTAATTTTGCCTTCCAAACACTACAGATATGAGCAAACAGGAAATTATCATCTGTCAGAATTTCAAGAAAGAGCTGACTGAAGCTGTCAACGCCCACTCGTTCGACAAGCTGTTCATCCTTACCGACGAACATACCAACGTGCAATGCCTTCCCCTGATAAAGGACATGGACTTCATAAAGGATGCCATACAAATCAATGTCGGTCCCGAAGACATCCACAAGAATCTGGAAACCCTGGCCTATGTATGGAAACAACTGAGCGAAAAAGGCGGCACACGCCATTCGCTGATGATAAACCTGGGAGGCGGAATGATTACAGACCTGGGCGGATTCGCCGCAGCCACTTTCAAAAGGGGCATTTCTTACATAAACATACCTACCACACTGCTTTCGATGGTGGACGCAGCGGTAGGAGGAAAAACCGGAATCAATTTCAATGACTTGAAAAATGAAATCGGCGCATTCTGTCCCGCCGACCAGGTGCTCATCAACAGCGAATTTCTGAAGACGATCGACCGGAGGAACTTATTGTCAGGCTATGCTGAGATGCTGAAGCACGGGCTTATCAGCAACGTTTCTCACTGGGCCGAACTGTTGAAATTCGACACATACGGCATTGATTATACAAAGCTCCAGCAACTTATCGGCGAGTCTGTGGCAATAAAGGAAGCCGTTGTTGAAAAAGACCCGTTCGAAAAAAATATCCGCAAAGCGCTGAATTTCGGACACACCGCCGGGCACGCTTTCGAAAGTTTCTCTCTCCACAACAACCTCCCAGTGCTTCACGGCTATGCAGTGGCGTGGGGAATGGTATGCGAACTTTACCTGTCGCATATCCGGGCCGGGTTCCCCAAAGACAAGCTCCGCCAGACCATCCAGTTCATCAAAGAAAACTATGGCAAACTCAACTTCACATGTGAGGATTATGAAACGCTGTATAATTTCATGAGGCACGACAAAAAGAATTCTTCATCAGGAATCATCAATTTTACGCTTCTTGCCGATGTGGGGGATATCCGCATCAACCAAACGGCAACACAGGAAGAAATCTACGAACTGCTTGATTTCTATAGCGAAACGATGGGATAGAGAGATCCCCTCTGCCGGCAGGCAAAATAAATTAAGGGCAACAGACAAAATAAAAATTCGCAAAACGCTTGTTTATTCAAAAATAAGCGTTACCTTTGCACTCGCAATTCGGGGTGTAGCTCAGCCCGGTTAGAGTACGCGTCTGGGGGGCGTGTGGTCGCTGGTTCGAATCCAGTCACCCCGACTGGTAAAAAGCATTGATAATCTGATGATTGTCGATGCTTTTTGTTTTTTATATAGCTCATATAGCTATAGCGGTTGACGCTGTGGTTGACGCGAAAAGTCAACCAAGAAGTCAACCGTATTTTTTATGAAAGCTGCAATTTCTATTATTTGCTACAAGCATAAAGTGCTTGCAAACGGAGAATCGCCATTAATGGTAAGAATAGCCAAAGATGGAAAACGTACAATGAAAAGTTTAGGCATATCCGTTAATCCTCAACACTGGGACTTTAGTAAGAACCAACCAAAAACAAATTGTCCCAATAGGAATCAAATCAAACAAATCATTCTGAAAACTGAAATGGAATATCAGTCTAAGGTACTTGATAAAGAGCTCAAAAAGGAGGAATTCACAGCATCTTCCCTTATCAATGAACAGAAAGATTCAATTAAAGCAAAAACGGTTGAAGAATTCTACCTGTCACTAATCGAAGATTTAAAGCAGAAAGGTAGAATTGGTAATAGCTATGCTTACTTAAACTCATACAATACCCTGCGCAATTTCAATAAAGGTAAAAAGCTGAATTATACTTTCAGCCATATAGATGTTTCTTTCTGCAAAAAATTTGAGGACTGGATGCGAAGTAAGGGGAACAAGGATACGACCCTCAGTTATCAATTCCGTACTTTACGAGCCACCTATAACAAGGCTATAGAAGCAAAGATAGTGGCACGTGAAAAGAACCCGTTCATTGAGTACAAGCTAAGC
This sequence comes from Bacteroidales bacterium SW299, assembly GCA_019550975.1. Classification (GTDB taxonomy): domain Bacteria; phylum Bacteroidota; class Bacteroidia; order Bacteroidales; family Bacteroidaceae; genus Phocaeicola; species Phocaeicola excrementipullorum. The sequence continues at coordinate 112,013 of SDWH01000013.1, forward strand.
CACTTCAATACCAAAACTATTAAAAGAGCCTTATCCAAGAATGATATTCTGAAAATTATAAATGCAGATTGTACAAATCAAAGTAAACTTAGGAAACTTACCCATGATTTGTTTTCTTTCTCCTATTTATGTGGAGGAATCTCGTTTGTGGATATTGCCAATCTGACACATCAAAACATTATTGAAGACAGGCTGATTTACCAGCGACAAAAAACACATGGCAATATCAATCTCCTATTATCAAAAGAAGCTTCTGCCATAATTGAGAAATATTCTACTTACCAACAGGAAGCAGAATACCTATTTCCTATTCTACATTGCAAACGCCATATAACACCCATGCAGAAAAGTAACAGAGTACATAAAATCTGCCATCAAGTGAATACTGAGTTAAGAGCATTTGCTAAAGAATTAGGAATAACAGCAGAAGTGACCACATACGTTGCTCGTCATTCATTCGCTACCATATTAAAGAAATCTGGAGTAAACATTGGAATCATATCACAAGCATTAGGACATCAAGATATAAAAACTACCCAGATATATCTAAGTAAATTTGATAATGAACAAGTAGATGATGCAATGAAGAATCTACTATAAAATGATTATCCCACTTGCAGTTATTGTGAGTGGGATTTTCTTTTTTAATTTTGCATATAAACCAATAATTATTTACGATGGAACTATCTGAAGAAAATCTTGAATATATTACTTTCGTAGCTAAGGAATATTGTCACTTGCCAGAATTTAATGATGAATATTCCAAACTTAATGCTTCAACTCATGCCAAAAGCATTTTTAAAGCAAGGTACGAAACTCTAAACGATACATTTCAAAAAGCCTATCAAGAATATAGCCAAAATGAAAAAATCAAATCTACTATAAATATCTACCAACTGGATTCAAATAAACTATGGCTATTGTTTTTATTCATTACAGATTTTACAGAAAGTTGTTTTTATGAAGATACAAATACAGAAAAACTTTCAATAAATGATTTCTGTAAAGAGTGCATTTCGTTAATTGAAAATAGCAATGATATTAATATAACTGTAACCTCACCTGATAAGAGAATTAGCCTAAAAAATCCTGTATTTATAAAAGCGTTCAAAGATTTTTGTGAGATACTAATTCAACAGCCCAATAATAATTTAATGAATATCAAGTTCTATCAAACAATCATAGATGAAAAAGGTAAGCATGAAATAAAAAAAATAACGTTATTTGTTAAGATGTTCAGGTACTTCTTAGATAACCATGTAAAAGTACGGAAGCCCAGCAAAATGACATTTATTGGAAAACTTCTGTATTTGGGGAATTTTGTTACAGAAGACTCATATTTAACGGAATACAATCCTACACCTATAACAACAAAGAACAAGTTTAAAATAAAATTATATGGAACGGTTTTTATTAATGGAAAAGAATATATTAAAGACCCTGACGATATAGGAAAACGCATAGCTGATAATATAAAGAAATGCCCAGATACTACTCCAACAAGCATTTCTAACTATATTGATTATCCTCTTGATTTCTAATATATTATTATTTAGGGAAAACTAAAGCGTTGGTTTCCCTAAACCCTATTCTCCTATTTTTCCTCTAACTTCACCATATAGCCTATACCTTTGCAACGTAATCAGAAATAAAACGGTGCGCACCTTTTAATGATGATTATCTGACAGTTCCCTCAGAATGGGAATAAAGTAAAAGCTAAAAAAAGAAGAATTATGGAATTTAACATTAATGGAACACTTGTTCCACAAGTAGAGAAATACGATAATCAAGGTGCACACAATGCCATCAAGTCAATGATGCAGAGAAAAGAAACTCTAAGCATTAGACTATATACCGACAAAGAAAACTATCCTTGCATTTGGGTAGAATCTTATAATGTTGCAGGTTTCAAATACTATGTCAATCCAGCTTCTTTCAAATGGATATACACTTATCTGACAACTGGAGAAAGTGAAGATGGAAGAATAAAGCCAACTGAACTTACCCCTTTTAAAGCAAACGAAGATAACAATTTTCAGTTATCCATATTGAAACAGCTCATTGAATCTGGAAAACGTGTGCAGTTCGTTCCGTTGTTTCGTGAGGTCAATAATTATATCAGTGCAACCAGCGCATTTCTCCGTGGCAAGATATTCTTCCGAGTGGAACGCACGGATGAAATTCTGGACTACCTGCGTGAAAAGGAAGCTATAATCTGATAATTATTAACCTAAAGAGTGGGAGCCAAAAACTCCCCTCTTCTAAAACGAAAACAAGATGAATACTACATATATCAATATAGAAAAGAAGAACGGAAAAACTCAATATCTGACAGAAGTCTTACCAGAAATTCCAACCAATACCATACTCTATAAAAAACTGACAGGACTGGGAGCAACTTATGGCGAACTGAAAGCTGACAGAGATTCCATTATCCTAGAACCGAATGTTCCAGTAATCAAAGGTAAATGCAAAGACCCGAAACACACAAAGGACAATCTTATGGGAGTTTACGAGAATGTAACGGTAGATTCTATTGTAAAATACCTGCAAGCCAGTAAGGAAAAACATATAAAGCTATTATCCACTCCAGAAAGTTTTTCCAAGATTAAAGCTGCATTTGAAGAAATTGATAGGGATATTTATTCTACCTGCTACCTTTTGTTTGACGAATGCCACAAGATAGTGAAAGATGTAGACTACAGAGAAAACATAACATTACCTTTCGATGATTTCTTCATGTTTGAGAACAAAGGTCTTGTGTCTGCTACTCCGCTGGATTTTACTGACCCAAGATTTTTTAATCAGAAATTTCAGATAATGGAAGTTCAACCCAATTTCGAATATGCTCAGCCATTAAACCTATACCATACTAATAATGTGCTACAGGAACTAAAGAAACGAATCAGCAATACAGAAAAACCGATTTTTCTGTTTATCAACTCTACGGAAACCATTTATTCAATTATGGATAAACTGGATATTCTGGAACAATCTACAGTGTTCTGTGCATACAATAGTGTAAAGAACCTAAAGGATAAGAAGTTCAGTCAAGCCTATTCAGATTGGGATGCAGCCAAGATGAATAAATACAATTTTCTGACAAGCAGATTCTTTAATGCTCTGGATATTGAACTGGATTTCCAGCCAGAAGTTTTTATTGTAACCGATGTTACTATGGCTACCCAGAGCATAATAGACCCGTTTACCGATACCATACAGATAATTGGAAGATTCAGAAATGGGATAGCCTCAGTAAGCCATATAACGAATACGGACTATAAATTTCAAGTAAGGTCAAAAAAACAGTTACAGTTTAGAATCAATGTGTTTGAAGAAACTTATAAAACTCTCAAAGCATATTATGATAATGCAACCAGTGATGAATTAAGGGATGCGGTCAAAGCAATACTTAATAATCACCCGCTCACTCCTTTATTAAACACAGATGGAACAAAGAACTGGTTTAAGATAGACAATTATCTGGCAGAAAATCTGGTACAGGGATATTATAACAGTTTTGATAAATTGGTAGAGCACTACAAGCAATGCGAATTCTTTAATCTGAATTATGAATCGCAAGCCTATAAATTGAGTGACACCGAAAGGCTTAAACGAGAAAATAAATCACTAAGCATAAAAGCCAAACGTAGGGAAATAGTGGAACAACTGGAAATTCTGAAAGGGGATGAAACCAGCATAGCGATGGAGCACAAAAGAGAACTTATCCGAACTGACGCTTTTATAGTCCAGGCTTATGATGAGTTAGGTAAGGCAAAAATAGAGGAACTGAAATACTCCCAGTCCCCAATAAGAGAAGCCATGATACTTAAAAGGTACAATGATAAACGGACAGGTACAGAGTTCATTGAAATGGTGAAAAACAGGTTTAAGACAGGACAATCCTATGAATTATCTCAGATTAATAAAATCAGGGATGAAATATACAGCTTATTGAATATGCCACCTATAAAGAAGAAGCCAAAGGATTTTCTAAGTGATTTCTTTGAGCTAAGGGATTATTGGAAGAACAGACAAAGAGCCTTATTTCTGGAATATGAAAAAGTTTAGTCAGCTACAACATTTTATCATAAAACCTCTTATTATAACCCCTTTTCTAAAAATGTTGTACTTACCCGAAATGAAAGTCCAGATTCAATTTATCTGGATTTTCTTCTGGGTTACAATACAAGCATACCAATAGTTTAAATTCAGAATATCCTCAAATTTGAAAATCCAACGTGTGACCCTAAGATTAGTTCCCCACCTATAAAGTAACTATCTTTATACTACCTCAAACAGATAATCCCACTAACAAGATTCCCCATTTACAGACCATTCAATATTTCTAAA
>SDWH01000014.1 GCA_019550975.1 Bacteroidales bacterium SW299
TTATTGATTTGTTATTCCCTCGCTCGTCCGCGGTACCGCCGAATGCCGAAGCAAAACTGCGGAACCGCACTATCCTTGTTGTCTGTCCTCACAATTTCAATGATCTCTTTCTCATCTCGCCCCGGGTCATCCCCGAAAGCGAGTGCAAAGGTACACACTTTTTCCGAAACTGCAAGACTAAAGACAAACTTTTTTCAAACTTTTTTGCATCCCAAACAGCAATTATCTGAAAAACAGATATATACATTATATAAAAAGATGAAAAGAAAAAAGAGTAAAAGAGAAGGCCTTATACATATAATAATATACTTCAAACATTTATTCAGAAGAAAAACTGTTTGACCCCAATATTTTTTAGCAGGCCTGCAGTAAAAAAACAAACTTTTTCGGAAAAATCCATATCTCCAACCTCAAGATGCAAATCTCCAGCCCAAAAATATATATCTCCAGGCTAAAGATAGACATCTTTAACCTAAGATTCTATTTAATTTTTCCAATTAATCATCTTATCAGCTTTCCCTTACGTTTAAATCCTTGAGAACAATCCACAAATTAAAGCCGGAGAAAACTAAAAACAAACCCTAAGTTTGCAACCAGAGAATAATCATTTTCATGGAAATAAGAAACACCATTTCAATATCAAACCTTAAAATTCAAACAGTCTCCAAGGAATAATGGTTTCCATAAGGAAAATATAGCACAAAAAATACAGAACACATTCTTGTACAAAAGGAGAAAGAAACGAAAGGACATAAAAAAAGGAGTACCGCTGTACTCCAACCTTTGTTAACCTTAAAATCTAATACTATGAAAAACACATTGCAAAGATACGGACTTTTGGGTTATCTGCAAATATTCAGCCCCAAAGTCCATGCTTTATAACATCTTTTCAGCAATTAGAATCCGGCATTAATAGTCTTTATCAATTAAATACTGGCTAGAACTGCAGGACATCAATCCTTAACCATTCAATTCCTTTCTGGCCACATCCAATGCTTCGTTAATGTTGCTGCAAATGTTTTCTTTTCCCAGCATCTCATAAAATCCGGCCTTTTCCAATACGGCATGCACTTGAGGATTCACTCCCGAAAGAATCAGATGGATATTCTCTTTTTGCGACATTTCGCAGAAAGTTGTCAAGTTGTGGATGCCGGTGGAATCAATGAAAGGCACCTTCCGCATACGGATGATACGAATTTTAGGACGGTCACCCAAACGCGCCATGATTTCTTCGAATTTCGTAGCTATTCCAAAGAAATAAGGACCGTTGATTTCATACACCTCCACTCCGTCGGGCACAGCCAAATGCTCTTCGTGCATTTCCATATCCGACTCCTTATTCGGATCTATCTCATCCGTAATGACAGATATTTCAGTCGTTTCCATCACACGCTTCATAAACAACACGCAAGCAATCACCAAGCCTACCTCAATAGCCACGGTCAGATCAAAGATGACAGTAAGAAAGAATGTCATAAGCAACACCACCACGTCAGACTTCGGATTTCTGAGCAGTCCCTTAAAAACCCGCCAGCCACTCATATTATAAGAAACCACGACAAGAACCCCCGCCAGACAAGCCATCGGAATATACTGGGCCAAAGGCATCAAAAAAAGCAATATCAGCAACAGCACCACCGCATGAACAATGCCGGCTACCGGCGAACGCCCGCCATTGTTTATATTAGTCATCGTACGTGCAATAGCTCCAGTTGCAGGGATTCCGCCCAACACAGGAGAGGCAATGTTGGCTATGCCTTGCGCAATCAGCTCTGTATTCGAATCGTGCCGGTCACCGATCACACCGTCTGCAACTGTAGCTGAGAGCAGCGACTCGATAGCCCCCAAGACAGCGATGGTAATGGCCACAGGAAACAGGTTTTTAACGGCTTCCCAATTGAGTGAAGGGACAGCCGCTTCAGGAAGCTGCGACTTGATGCTGAAACGGTCGCCTATCGTATCGATACAGTCAACTCCGCCATACATCTTCAGGAAATACACACCGGCCGTCACCAAAACGATAGCAACCAGCGAACCAGGCATCTTCCTTGAAAGCCTCGGAGTAAGAGCGATAACCACTATGCTTACAATGCTAACCGCCACATTCCACCAATTGACCGTATCAAAATGACGGGCATAAAGCATCCATTTCCCTATAAAGTCACCCGGCACTTTCTCATCTCCGAACCGCAGCCCGAACACATCCGCAATCTGAGTCGTAAAGATAGTCAATGCTATACCGCTCGTAAAGCCGACAATGATAGGATAGGGAATAAACTTGATGATTGTTCCCAGCTTAAATACGCCCAACAATACGAGCAGCACCCCCGCCATCATTGTAGCGACCATCAGACCTTCGATTCTATATTGCTGAATAATTCCATAAATAATCACGATAAAGGCACCCGTCGGCCCGCCTATCTGCACCTTGCTTCCTCCCAAAAAAGAAACAATGAATCCGGCAACGATTGCTGTGATAATTCCCTTTTCCGGACTCACTCCAGATGCAATGCCAAAAGCGATGGCCAAAGGCAAAGCCACGATTCCCACAATAACTCCAGCCATTACATCCGTCATCAGATTGGCCCTCGAATAGTTTTTTAATGTTTCAAATAGTTTCGGTTTAAATTCAACCCCTTTCATAAAATATTCTGTTTAGTGTTATAATTCTCAAAAGAAGTGCAAAAGTAGGTAATTATTTGAACATTAACTCCAAATAATGCGTATTTTAGATAAATAAAAATTGCAATATCCATCCAGCACACAAGGAATAGTCTTAATAAAAACTAAATAAATATTGTAATTATTACAAATTTGAATAAAACAGTTACCTTTGTCAAAGAAAACAGATCACTAACCAATTAAAAACAGAAAATTATGGAAAAGAGCATTAAAGGAACAAGAACAGAAAAAAACCTTGGCATTTCGTTTGCAGGAGAATCACAGGCAAGAATGCGTTATACATATTTTGCAAGTGCAGCCAAAAAAGAAGGATATGAACAAATCGCAGCCATCTTCACCGAAACGGCTGACCAGGAAAAAGAACATGCTAAACGGATGTTCAAATGGCTGGAAGGCGGAATGGTGGAAATCACCGCCAGCTATCCTTCGGGCGTAATAGGCACGACTCTCGAAAACCTGAAGGCAGCAGCAGCAGGAGAAAACGAAGAGTGGAGCCTTGACTATCCGAAATTTGCCGACATCGCAGATGAAGAAGGATTCCCGGCCATCGCCAAAATGTATCGTGAAATTGCCGTAGCTGAAAAGGGCCACGAAGAAAGATACCTGGCTTTGGCAAAAAATGTAGAAGAAGGAAAGGTATTCAAGAAAGATGACGAAGTAATATGGCAATGCCGTAACTGCGGCTACCTGTTCGTCGGCAAAGAAGCTCCCGAAATCTGCCCGGCATGTTTGCATCCGCAGGCTTACTTTGAAGTAAAGAAAAATAATTATTGATTTTTCAACATATAAACAAGAGGATGGGAATTCGATTTTCAGAATTGAGGGCTCCATCCTCTTTTTTAATCCTGCAAAATACCTAATTCAAGGTATTGCCTTCTTTGAAAGAAGTTCTCAATTTTGTAGCTGGAATATTGTATAATCTCAAAAACATAAAGCATCATGAAAATCAAAGCTATTGTCGGAAGAGAAATTCTTGACTCACGCGGTAACCCTACCGTAGAAGTGGAAGTAAAACTGGAATCAGGCGTTATCGGACGCGCTTCTGTTCCTTCCGGTGCATCCACCGGCGAAAATGAAGCATTAGAGCTAAGAGATAACGACCCTAAACGGTATGGAGGAAAAGGCGTGCTGAAAGCTGTCGAAAATATAAACAGAATCATTGCCCCGGCATTGGCCGGATGGTCATCGCTCGAACAGCGCGCCATCGACAAGAAAATGCTGGAACTTGACGGCACAAAGACCAAATCGAATCTGGGAGCCAATGCCATCCTCGGCGTGTCGCTGGCTGTAGCTAAAGCAGCGGCAAATTATCTGAACATCCCGCTTTACCGTTATATCGGCGGTGTAAACACATACGTGATGCCTGTCCCGATGATGAACATCATCAATGGCGGCTCACACAGCGATGCTCCCATTGCTTTCCAGGAGTTCATGATTCGCCCGGTGGGCGCCTCTTCATTCCGCGAAGGCCTCCGAATGGGTGCAGAAGTATTCCACGCACTTAAAAAAGTGCTCCATAACCGCGGACTAAGCACGGCCGTAGGCGATGAAGGCGGATTTGCTCCTTCGCTGGCAGGCACAGAAGACGCTTTGGAATCCATCATCACAGCCATCAAAACAGCAGGCTATGAACCGGGAAAGGATATCATGATCGGCATGGACTGCGCTTCTTCTGAATTCTACAAAGACGGAATCTATGACTATACCGTATTTGAAGGCGAACACGGAAAGAAACGCACTTCTGACGAACAGATAGCTTATCTGGAAGAACTTATCAACAAATATCCTATTGATTCGATCGAAGACGGAATGAGCGAAAACGACTGGGAAGGCTGGAAGAAACTGACTGCACGCATCGGAAACCGTTGCCAGCTGGTAGGTGACGACCTGTTTGTGACAAATGTAGAATTCCTGTCGAAAGGCATTGCCATGGGATGCGCCAACTCCATTCTGATAAAAGTAAATCAGATAGGCTCATTAAGTGAAACACTCGACGCTATTGAAATGGCTCACCGCCACGGATACACTACCGTCACTTCTCATCGTTCAGGCGAAACGGAAGATGCAACCATTGCTGACATTGCCGTAGCTACCAACAGCGGACAGATCAAGACCGGCTCATTAAGCCGTTCAGACCGTATGGCTAAATACAACCAGCTGCTCCGCATCGAAGAAGAGCTGGGCGATCTGGCCGTTTATGGGTATAAACGCATCAAATAATCTTTAGCTAAATACTTTAATCCGCAGATTCCACTGATTCATAAATCGATGGAATCTGCGATTATTTTTTATATCAGCTTCAATAAGAAACACTCACCGGGATTCCAGCTTTCTTCACCAACGCAGCGATCCGGTCAAGTTCCTCATGCGAAGCTTTCATCAAGAAATGGTCGGGCGTTTCGCGATCAATGGTATAAATCATCACCTGACGGGGAGAAACCTCCTTCATCACTTCCAACCAAGGCAATACATACTTGTCAGAAGTATTATCCACATCTTCTCCTCCATCCGTTTTTCCCTTCATAAACATAGTCTGGATTATGAGATTTCCTTTAAATGCTTTCAACCCCTCGATAATTTCATCCAAATCATAATGCCCGACAGGACGGTCAACTTTCCGAATATAGTCAATATCCACCGTATCCAGTTTCAATATATTATTGTCCACCTTATTCAACGCCGCAAACACTTCGGGCTTGCGGATAAAAGTAGAATTGCTTAAAACACTCACTTTCGCATCTGGAAAATATTTATCTCGCAAGGCTAACGTATCATCGATAATCTCTGGAAAATAAGGATTGGCCGTAGGCTCTCCGTTACCGGCAAAAGTCAGCACATCAGGAAATGGACCGTTTGCCTTCATTTCAATAAGCCGCTCCTCAAGTGATTCACGCACTGCCTCACGCGTCTGAACCTTCAATTTAGGACGATGCTGGCCGTTATACCCGCATTCACAATAGATACAATCGAAAGTACACACTTTACCGTCAGCAGGAAGCAGGTTGATACCTAACGATACTCCCAAGCGCCGGCTATGAACAGGACCGAATATAGGAGCTGAATAAATGACTGTAGACATAACTGTATTTTTTTATTGATTACAAAAATAACAAATTATTCAATCCCGTACGCATAATACCTTTGCTCTTCACCATTTTATTCGCAATTGCAATTGCAGGTCAAATTTATTGTTGCCTTGTATCTTTTCCATACCCGAACCAATCGAGCTGCGGTCGCCATAATGTGTCCATCCCCATTTCGCTTGAATTGTCAACAGTTTTTTCCACCGCCAGTTCATATTTAATGCCAGCCTGGTTCCTTTTCCATAGAACGATATCATTGAAAAAGCATAAAGCAGTCCTGGTTCATAAAGATAGATGCGCGAAGCATAATCATCCGTAAAAAAACAAGAAGCCGAAACGGAGCCTCGCAAAGGAAACTTTTCAGTTCCCAACTTAAATGTTGCACTCCCCGCATACCCGTTAGAAGGCCGCTGTTTCCAATACGATGAACGGACATATTCTGCCACACCTTTCATATGCATCCAGTCCGTACATTGATATGAAACCTGCCCATGAAAACGCTGCCGGATATTCGGCAAAATATATTTCTCCTCTTCTTTCCATATAAAGTTTTTCGCCTTGTTTTTGCAGCTATACTTTATCAACATATTCAGTGAATTTGAATGTGAATAACTTAACTGAAAAACACCTTCCAATCCTATTGTTTTCCGTCTGTCCACCTGATACCGATACCACGGAAAGTAAAAGAAATCTACGTATGAAACCAATTTGCATTTAGACAATGCATTTGTTTCCAGTCCTATATAGAACCCAAGTTCATTTTGAGTCTTGGTATTTTCACCGAAACCGTTCGCATAAAGACTTTGATAACGCTTGTCATAATATCTGTTCATAAATATGAATGTAGTATTAACAGACGGTGAATAACTCAATGTATGAAGCATGGCCAAAGCTCCCGACTTGTCAAAAGCCAGCTCGCCAGACAAAATCAGTTTTTGAAGAAAAAATTTATAATTTGCCCCGATATTGAAAAAACATTGCCCCCTCGGATAATACCGATTATACAAACGAGGGGCAGGATTCAACAGCTTGTTGAAAACATTATAAACAGTAGTTAATCCATATTCCATATATTTACCATTATAAGATAAATTACAACCAATCAAGTGATTATTGACTGTATTTTTCTTTTCCATATCTTTCTTCAAACGATGATATCCATCCGTTTTCATCGTTCTTATAAACATGTCCTCCACACGTGCATCCTGCATGCGGAAAGAATAGAAAACCGATCCTGTCCACCTTCTTGCCAGCTCCACAGTTATTCCAGCTCCCTGAAGGTAGTCCGACTCATTGGTAGAAGCATATTTCATAAGCCCTCTTCCGACACGGTTCATGCTTCCCAAAGAAGATGACTTCCCCATATTGAATCCCATGTTCATTACAAGCCCGTATCCGAAACTTGCCCGGTAGTTTCCAAGAACCAATGCCTTGATCTTTCCAAAGTTGTTAAGAAACAGACTGGCCGAATAAAAATCATATCCCTTCCGGTTATACAAAGCAAAGAACGGTTCGCCCGCATCTTTTTCAGCAGCAAATCCAAAGAATATCCGATCTTTATATTGAAACTTGTACCGCACATTATGATAAAACGGATCACCTATATATTTTTTGTCAGGATTTTCAGAAAGCGTTTTTTCTGAATACTCAGCGTATCCAGCTTTCTTATTCACAGGGAAGTCAACACGAGCCATCAGTTCCTGCTTGCCATATTTCCATATTTTCCGGAACCCCATATCTTTTCTGTCATCTTCTGCAGGCCCTATATATATAAAATCTTCAAGAAACCGCCTCGTCTGCACATCCATTCCCTCTACACCGAGAAGTTCATTCTTTGTCAGCATCGGACCATACTTATACAGATAATACAAAATATTTTCAATCATCTTATCAGAAAGAAAAGGCAACTGCTCTAACTGCTCTTTTGTGATGGTGTTGATATTGAAAGGATGCTCCGCAAGTTCGCTGAGCTCTTCATACTGCTCCTGCATAAACGACACGCCTTCGTCAGTATCCATATGCTCCCACCATTCCATCCACTCAGACTGTGCACAGAGATTTGAACAGATGCAACAACTTAATATACAGACCAAATAAAACTTTTTCAACATAGAAATAAACAGGGTTAACAACTCACATAAATACGTTAATAACGGCATAAAATCAAATTATTATTTTTATTTTTGCCAATATGAAACGATGGCTATACATATTATTTTTTCTGCCGTTCGCTTTGGCATTCAAAGCTTACGGACAAGAACAGCTTCACACCGAAATCAAAGGGTATAAAGTCCCTGCCATCATATACAACGGTGACACTATACCTCATATAACGCTCAGACTTGTCTACGTTTACCCTGAACTGAAATTCAAGAACAAACGTCAGGAAAGATATTATTACAAACTGGTGAGAGATGTGAAGAAGACACTCCCTCTTGCCAAGGAAGTGCGGAATGCCGTCATAGAAACATACGAATACCTGGAAACTCTTCCCGATGAAGAGGCCAAACAGAAACACATCAAAGCTGTTGAAAAAGGCTTGAAAAAGCAATACACACCAAGAATGAAGAAATTAACATTCTCGCAAGGCAAGCTGTTGATAAAACTGGTTGACCGGGAATGCAACCAGTCTTCGTTCCAACTGGTGCGTGCCTTCATGGGGCCCTTCAAGGCCGGATTCTACCAGACTTTCGCTGCTCTGTTTGGAGCAAGCCTGAAAAAGGAGTATCGTCCGGATGATGAAGACAAAATGATTGAAAGAGTCGCTACTCTTGTAGAAAACGGCCAACTGTAACTATTGTCGTTCAAATAATTAACATGTTATAAACCGACTAATAAACATAGCGGTTAATATCCGAAAAGTTCCTTCATTTTATACGCAAATTCCCATAAAACGATACCTGCCGTAACAGAAACATTCAGGGAGTGTTTAGTTCCGTATTGCGGAATCTCGATACATCCGTCGCACATATTCACAACTTCCTGCTTTACCCCTTTCACTTCATTTCCCAATACAACGGCATATTTCTTCCCTGGCTCAAGCTGAAATTTGTCGAGCATGGTGCTGCCTTCACACTGCTCAACAGCCAATACCGTATATCCCAACGCATGAAGTTCATCTACAGCCTCTTGCGTTGTATCAAAATACTTCCATCCAACCGTAAGCTCTGCCCCCAAAGCCGTTTTGTGCATTTCCGGATGAGGAGGAGTGGCAGTTATTCCGCAAAGACAAATCCGATTGATAAGAAACGCATCCGAAGTACGGAACACGGCTCCGATGTTATGCAAACTTCTAACATCATCAAGCACCACCTCCAACGGCAACTTGCTGGCTTCCTTAAATTCATCTGCCGTCAGGCGGTTCATTTCCGTAATTTTCAGTTTTCTCATTTCAGACATAGAGTAAAAGTGTTTTTAGATGTGTACAAAGATACAAACTATATTCATAACCCTGTTGAAAACATGTAAATAGTATGGGAAAAGAAAATGAAAAAAAGTTCTTGCACATTTCGCATAAATTCCTATAAATGCCGGAAAGCGAACAATGCAAAGAAAGAAACTTATTTTTTGTATCTGCAATTTAAACACATTCTTACCCGATTTCAGCAAGCGGATAAATGAAAAGTTTTTAACTTTGCAACAAGTGAACAATTTGTTAATAGAACATATAAAAAGAACAATATCAAGGATTAAAGATGTGAATGAAGCACTCATATCTCGTTTCCTTGCTTTAATAACGGAAAAAGCAAATCAACAGATGTTTTTTTTCTAACACAATTAACCGGATATTATCACTATCATACATTTCTTTTAAAAAGAAGAAAAAATAATAAGATTATGATGAATAAAGAAAATTGGTTGAAAAAGGGTTATGCCGATGAAGCCGTTGACAAAGGCATTGATTTGAGAAAGGAGATAAAGAAACTCTGCAAGGAAAAGAACGCTGTCATTTTAGGGCACTTCTACCAGGCTGACGAAATCCAGGAGATAGCCGACTTTATAGGAGATAGCCTGGCACTTGCACAATGGGCCGCAAAGACTTCTGCAGATATCATTGTCATGTGCGGCGTACATTTTATGGGAGAAACAGCTAAAATTCTTTGTCCCGACAAGAAGGTGCTTATACCCGATCTGAATGCAGGATGTTCGCTGGCCGACAGTTGTCCGGCCGATGAGTTTGCACGTTTTGTGAATGAACATCCCGGATACAAGGTGATTTCGTATGTAAATACAAGCGCAGCCGTAAAAGCTGTGACTGACGTTGTGGTCACATCTACCAATGCGCGCCAGATTGTAGAAAGCTTTCCGAAAGATCAGAAGCTGATATTCGGTCCCGACAAAAATCTGGGAAACTACATCAACTCGATTACAGGACGCGACATGCTTCTTTGGAACGGAGCCTGCCATGTGCATGAGAAGTTTTCGGTGGAGAAGATTCTGGAACTGAAGAAACAGTATCCCGATGCGCAGGTGCTTGTGCATCCTGAATGCAAGGGAGCCGTTGCCAAACTGGCCGATAAAGTAGCGTCTACGGCCGGCTTGCTGAAGTTTGCCATGCAGAGCGACAACAAAAACTTCATTGTAGCTACAGAAAGCGGAATCCTGTATGAGATGAAAAAGAAGTGTCCGGGAAAAAATTTCATACCAGCTCCTCCGGAAGACAGTACCTGCGCATGCAACGAGTGCAATTTCATGCGCCTGAATACGCTTGAAAAACTGTATAACACCTTGAAGTTTGAATGGCCTGAAGTTCAGGTGGACCAGGAAATCGCAGAAAAAGCCATAAAGCCGATTGAAAAGATGCTGGAGATCTCTGCAAAGCTAGGTTTATGACATTTATTTGTTAACAGCCTCTAAGCTGAAACATCTTCTTGTTAAAACATGTTGTAAAACATGGATTTTTGGGCTGAACATTTGCAGATAACCCAAAAGTCCGTATCTTTGCAATGTGTTTTTCATAGTATTAGATTTTAAGGTTAACAAAGGTTGGAGTACAGCGGTACTCCTTTTTTTATGCCTGCATGTTTGGTTCAAATAGAGGCAACCAGTTTTGGTCGAGCAATGGAGAATGCAGTCTATTTAAGATGGTTTCAATAGATTCTGATATCCAGATGGTTAAAAAAAATAATAAAAAAAATATTCTGAAAATATTGCAGATAAGAAAAATAGTTGTACCTTTGCAACCGCAATCGAGAGAGAAAGCAGCAAAATCAAAACTTAATGGTGCGTTAGTTCAGTTGGTTAGAATACATGCCTGTCACGCATGGGGTCACGGGTTCGAGTCCCGTACGCACCGCAATAAACATTAAAAATCAATGTTTTGCAAAATAAACACCCGATTTTACACCCAATAATGTAAAGTCGGGTGTTTTTATTAATGGCAGTTTTAGAAATAATTGCTAAAACCATATCTATACGGATATACGGTATACATACAAGTAAAGAGCAAAAAGTGTTTATTCCCCTTTGCTCTTTACTATTCTTTTCTATGATACACGTTATTCGCTTTCTCTTGTTACGTTAAATGTCTGCCTTTTCCCGTTGCGTTCTATTTCTAAAGTAAGACTGTTAGTCTGCTGAACATATTTCTCTAATTTCCCGTTTGATACGGACATTGCATTTACACTTACCGTTCCGTTATTAACAGCAATTACCTTATCTCCTAACATTAACCCTGATTTTTCTGCCGGTCCGTTTATTTCCAATGCAGTGATACAGATACTACCGTTACGAATATTAATACCTAACCCAAGTGCAGGAAATCCGTTGCAATCATTTAAAAGTGTATTAGTCCGTTGTTTGATATACAGATTTTCACCGGCAAGTATAAAATTCATCTTGCCTGCAAAAAGATTTCCTGCGACATTTTTATTTATCGAAGGGATATAATCCAACACACAATTCGGAACAGCCACGCCATTGCAATACATTGTAATTCCGCTGAACTCGGCAATCGTGTCTGTCAATCCCTCCCGGCGGAAATTAACATATTTTCTCGGGACATGATGCTGCCGTAATTTCTCATAAACATCTTTATCTATTATAACATCATAATTCGAGCCTAAGTCCAACATCAAGTTCAAGCTATCTGTCTGCTCGCTGCAAAGCGGTAAATTGTTTACACCATCTTCAACTAAAGTAAATCCAGTTGTTTCTTGTTTTAGTTTTTCTTTGTTTTTAAGCGAGAATATGGTCATTTCATTATTATCCATATCGAACTTCCAAACCATATTTTCCATTATGGTACGTCCCAATACTGGACGGTAAAGCGCATTGTACATACCATTATCTTTGGGGACTGACGTGAAAATAACCTTTTCCAGTGTACAATCTCCAAGAGTGATATTATTCACTCTGTATAGTTTTGAAAAATAGACTTGTTTGTAAAAATTAAATGTCGGCATCGGTTTCCTTCTCCAATATTCCGCTCCATACAGGTCAAGTGTTTCTTGTTTGGCAAGAGATGTAGAAGCTTGCGTGTCGAATAAAAGCGTATCAGTATATAGACCGTTTACGGTAGCGGCTACTCCAAAATAACCGTTCGGGTCACGAATTATTTGAGAGGTTTGATAGAAAACAGAATCAACGTTTTCAACAATTTTATCTTGGTTAGCATGAAATTGGTAAGTCCAAACGACTAAATAAACAAAGTATGCAAGAACTATAATGAGTAGGATAAGCAATACTTTAAGTGAATTACTAATAATCTTTTTAAGTTCCATATAATGACAATTTATAATAAATGTATGCAAAGGTATAAACTTATTGCTTTGCATTATGAATTTTAACCAATTAATAACCATTTATAATTTAATGCCTCTATTTTTCGGTTCACTTAGTGTTCTTTGGATGCTATGCCGCAGCTTACCAAACTGTTCCTTGAACCAGTCTCCAATTGGCTGTTTGTTTATGGTTAGCACGAGTTTGCTACTATCGGTTGGACTTTGTTCTACCTTGAAGATATCATTCTTGATGTCAAACTTCCGTCTGTGTTCTTCGGAATAAATCCTGCCGTTGCATCTGATAGCCTCTTTCTTCGTCAGGAGGCTTTCTATCATTTCTTTGGTGAAGCCGATGGTAGCGCACAACTTTTCCATTCTCAGCATCTCCCTGAGCATCGGAAACCACTTGAAAGCCTTTTCAAGCAGGATATTCAGCCGTGATATTTCCTGTCTCTGGCTTCAAGTTCCTGATTGTGTATTCCTTGCAGATTGCGTATCTGCTTGCCGTGCTGTTCTTGCATGAGTTGCATTTGGGCTTTCAAGAATAGTTGCTTTGACCGTAATTTGAAATAATACACAATGAAATTGTTGTCTATTTCCATTTCCCGCTTATGCCTTGATTATTTTTTCTTTTGTTTATAAACAGTCAAGAGAATTGCCAATGCACTAAAAATAACACCGAAAATCAGTCCAAGAGCTACTCCGATTTTAATATTTCCAATACTTGCACCTATTGCTGTACCAAGCATAAGTCCTAATGCAATAATCGGCCCGCTAATCAAATAGTATTTGTGTTTATTATTCATACTTATTCTATTAAATTATTCTTTGGGGTGCAAAGTTAAGTAAAAAAGAGCAAATCCGCATGGGTAAATTGCTCTTTTTACTATTAAAATGAATTAGCAATTACAGCTTGAATCCTCTATTCTTTTTGGGTTCTTCAATGGCCTCTTTCCTGCCATGCCGCAATTTGCCAAGCTGTTCTTTGAACCATTCGCCAATTGGCTGCATGTTAATGGTCAGTACCAGTTTGGTGTCATCGGTCGGATTCTTTTCCACCTTGAAAATATCATTCTTGATGTCAAACTTCCGTCTGTGTTCTTCGGAATAAATCCTGCCATTGCACCTGATAGCCTCTTTCTTGGTCAGGAGGCTCTCTATCATTTCTTTGGTGAAGCCGATGGCAGCACACAATTTTTCCATTCTCAACATCTCCTTGAGCATCGGAAACCACTTGAAAGCCTTTTCAAGCAAGGTATTCAGCCGTGATATTTCCTTGTCTTTGGCTTCAAGTTCCTGATTGTGTATTCCTTGAAGATTGCGTATCTGCTTGCCGTGCTGTTCCTGCATACGTTGCATTTGGGCTTTCAAGTCATCAATGCCCTTGTCCCGTTTGGCAATTTCCTGACGCAATTCGTCATTGGATTGCTCCAGTTTCTTCATTTTCCCGCTGCCGAAAAGAGAACCCACTCCGCTTGCTATGACAGTGGCAGCATCGGTAGCCGCGCTTTTGAGCTTGTCCGTGCGTATCTCCGATTTTACCTGTCTGAGTTCCTGTTCTGCAAGGTTTACCTGCTGTTCCTTATGCCGCTTTATGGCTTCTATGCGTTGCAGTTCGGCTTTCTGTTTCTCAATGATGAAGTCGTTCCGTTCCAGATGTTCTTTGCCTGTTACGGCTTTTGACTTACCACGCTCCATCAGAAGGATGTCGGATGCCAAGGTCTGCATCTGCATCATGTCATCGTCATTGAGTTTGCGGCTCTTGCCTGTATCGTGGTTCATCCAGTCAAATACGATATGCGCATGGTAATTCGGCTTGAACCACCTTTCGCCAACCTTGAAACTCTCCCTGTCCTCCTGGTCAGGCTGTCCATTCAGCCAATGCCCTTCGTCTTTGTGCAGGAAGATTTGGAGCGGTGTAATGCCCCAGCATTTTTGGCACTCCTCGCCAAATTTATGCACATCTGCCAGTGTCGTGTCCTGTCTGACGAGCAACACGCCCTCACGTATGGGTGAACATCCTGCCACTTTGATAATCTTGCCGTTCTTCCCTTTGCGCTCACGCTCTTTTTCCTGCATGGCACGACCAGTCTTTTCCTTGACCATCCGTTTGATGTCCTCATAGTGCGCCTGCAATTCGGGATTGCCGAAGTCCGGGTTTATCCACTGCTCGTTATTCGCAGAGAGTTCGGATACCACATATACCTTGGATTTTCCGATGTTGCGCATATACTCGGCAGTTCTCCGGTTATGAGCCTCGCTTGATGCCACATTGCAAGGCTTGATATGTATGCTTGATTTTGTTGCCATCTTTTTAGATTCTGATTGAGTTGTTTATTAAATCTGTTTGTTGCTTTCCGCGCATATCCGCAAGGGGTTCTTAGGGGTGTAACCCATGAGCGGAGTTTCCAAAGAGAGGGTCACTCTTTGGTTGGGTTGCATAGGGCTGAAAGCCCTTGCCGGGTTTTTAGGGCAGCGTCCTAAGCCCCTCGGGAGAGCCCACAACTACGCAAGCGAAGCGTGTAGTTATAGTGGGCTATAACCGGAAGCCTTTCGGTTTCTTGGATAGCGTATCATTCTTCTTTCTGACGGATTGCATTTGCTCTTTTCCATCAGCCATGCGCTTCTGCAAATACTCGTTCAGGTCTTTGCATCCGCAGTAGATTTGGGAAGCGTCCCGTATATGCCGGGTGTTGTCGTATTCCTTTCGGATTTGCTGCAGGGCTTCCATTCCTGCACGGTCATTGTCAAAAAAGCAGTGGATGCGCTCATATCTTCCCAACGGATAAAGTGCTTTGGAAACATTGGCAACAGAGTTCAGAACCATGTAATCCTGCCTGTCGAAATCAGGGTATTGCGGACAGCTTTCGAGCCGTAGGGTCAGAAATGAGAGGTAGTCCATAAATCCCTCGAAAACGAAACACGTGCCCTTTGGCTCTCCCGACTGTCTGATGTGGGATATTTCCTTCGGTGCGATACAGCCCTTGAAATATTGGTTGCGGATTTCATAGCCGCCCGACATGTTGGGAAACGCAATGGCGAAGTACCGTTTGCCGTTGTGCGTAAACCGCGCTTCCTTACATTCTTTTTTCGCCAGTACCGGATTTATTCCCCTTTCCTGCAAGTAAGCGAGCAAGGCAGGAGAAGAAAGCGGCACGATTTCCAACTGTTGGAAACTCGGCTCTGTAAATGACTGCTTGCGAAAAGAGAAAGAAACGGGGCGCACGTGCGGTGCCTGTTCCTCTATGCGTTTCAAAAGGTACGGCACGCTGTCCGTTGCATAGAGGTGCGAAGCCAGCGCGATGATGTTGCCGCCCTTGCCGAGCGCAAAATCATACCATTGGTTCCGCTCGGTGTTCACCTTGAACGAGGCTTCGGTTTCTTCCCTGAACGGCGATTTGTACCAAAGATTGATGCCCTGCCGCTTCACCGGGCTATATCCCAAGCTGTGCAGGTATTCTTCCAGTCTGATTTGTTTTGCTGTCTGTATGTCCATAAATGATTGTCTTTATCGGTTATTGTTTGTTTTTCTTTTCGCCAGTACCTGTTTATAGGTTACTGGCTATATAACCACTTCACTTTATTGTCGTATATATAGGATACGGCTTAAAGTGAAGCGGTTTGGTGTGTCCCTCAACCACTTCGCTTTATCCTAATATATAGACCCGGAGAATAAAGTGAAGTGATTGCGGAGAAGCGTGTCAATAGTGGAAATCCGGTTCGTACCTGTACTTTCTGCCGTTTTCCTGCACTATCATCCGCTTGTTCTTCAACACTGTGATGAGTTTGACCAGCTTGTTGTCGCTTAACGGAACACCCACCAAGGCATACGACTCTTTCAATGCTTTGCTCAGTTCCTTATATCCGTATTCGTCCTGCAACGAAAATGCTGCTTCCAGTGCTATCCGGTGTTGTTGCTCGGAAATGTCCTTGCAGGCATCGAACCTTTCGCCTTGGGGTCTGCCGGGTGTTTTGGCTTCTGTCTGGTAATCCTCCATCAGTTCAGGCAGTGCCCTGTCATTGACGCGGAAGGCAAACGGCTCGAAGTCCATTGCACGGATGTGCATGGCGGAAACCTTGCTTATGTCCCCGTTGCTCTTGTCCTTTTCAACAAGTAGCACGGTTTCAGCCTTGTTGTTCAGTTCCGTGCCGATATGTCCCCTCGCGTTCTCATCGCCCTTGTTCTGGTGGAGTATCGTATGGATATGTATCTGCCTGTCGTCCGTCCACTGCATCAGTTTCGATATGATGCGCGTCGATTCACTGGGGCTGTTGATGTCATACACCATGTCACGGATACCGTCTATCACCACCAGACCAAGGTTCGGCGTATGGTAGATTGCCTGTTCGACAATCCTTATGCGCTGCTCCGGCGTGTATTTCCGCAGGGCAAGGAACTCAAGGTTCTCGTTATCCCTGTCATCGGGCAGCCCTGCCATGCGCATGATGCGTTCCATCACATTCAGGCAGTGGTGGGGGCTTTGCTCCGTATCCACGTAAAGCACTTTCCGTTTGGCTTCGGGCAGTTCAGCCGCATACCGGAGTACCGTGCCGTTCTTCAATGCCGCTGCCACGATAGCCGACACATTGAATGTCTTCTTGCTCTTGGCTTTTCCGATGGATGCGCTGAAATTTCCCAACGTGCCGATTACAGAACCTTTCACGCTGAGGATTTCGGGCGCTTTCTCGTATTTTCCCGACAGGCTCAGCCGTGAGGCTTGCCAGAGGATTACCGCCTGTTCGTCCGATATTTCCCGGATGTCTTTCATATAGTCCATAGCGATTCCTCCCGTTATTTGCGTCCGCCTGTTTTCTTTCCTGCCAGTTCAAGGGCAAGTTCCGCGTCCACGATAATCTTGCGCCCTATCTGAGTGATAGCCTTGTCTATCTTTCCGCTTTTCTTTATGCGGTTGGCGGTAGGCAGGCTGCACCCGAACAGCTTGGCTATGCCGAGTATTCCGTACACATATTTCCTGCTTGTG
Source organism: Bacteroidales bacterium SW299 (assembly GCA_019550975.1). Classification (GTDB taxonomy): domain Bacteria; phylum Bacteroidota; class Bacteroidia; order Bacteroidales; family Bacteroidaceae; genus Phocaeicola; species Phocaeicola excrementipullorum. The sequence continues at coordinate 17,470 of SDWH01000014.1, forward strand.
TCCGTTACGGGCTGCGGCTGCGCTTCTGTCTGACCGGATGCGTGCCTGCTTAACATTATAAACTCTTCGCCTGTCATCTGCCAGACGGGTTTGGATAATAATTCTTGGATATTTGTCATAGTCCAATCTAATTAGTCGTTAAACAATCAGCCCTGCGCACTGGCTGTTATTTCTGTTCTCGAACGATGCAAAATTAGGTAGGTTTATGGGTGGTAAGGATGGGGACGGTATAATCCGAATATTGATATATCTTATTGAATATCAGTAAATAAAAATACCACTCAAAAATTAATTTGAGTGGTAAAAGTGGAACTTTCGTAAAATATCAGGATATGTCACGAATTATCTGAATATATGCTCCATTTCTTTGGCGAATTTCTGGTTGCTGTCACTCGGAAAATCGGAAACAGGTTCCTTGTACTTGGACTTGTAGTAGCTGTCGTCAATATCCAGCAGTCCCAGTATTCCGGCTTTCCATTTGTCCCTGTCCTGTTTGGAGAGTTTCTCGCCCATCAGAAATATCAGATAGCATACACGTATTTTCTCTCTTGGTTTGGTTTTCAGTTTGCAGTTACAGGGGTGCAGGTTCATATTGGCATAGAAATCCGGTGCGGAAATTTCCTCGAACTGTTCTCCAACACATACCTCATGAATGAGCGAAAGCAATTTCATGCTGAAATACTCTTGTTGTTCATCCTCCGTTTCCTGCTGACTGATTGGCTTGCTCGGCTCGTCCTGTCGTTTCCCGTCAGGAATGTATTTCTTCAATATATCCAGAAAAAGGCAGCTTTGACGGTACATGTCCGCACAACGGTTCTTCATATATTGGAATGCCTCTTTCCTTGCTGCCTTTTGCTGGTCATAGAGTTCGTTCAGTTTAGCTCTTTCCTTGTCATATTCAGCCTTGCAGCGTTCATATTCTTTTTCAGCCTGTTTTTCCTCTTCGGCAGTATGTTCCCTGTAGCCAATGGAATCATATCTGTTGTTGGCTTCATTCAGCGGTTTGCTTAGGCTCCTTGTTACATCCAGTTGGGCTTCAATTTCAAGGGAATACCTTTCCATGTGTCGATAGCAAGCACGCTCTACGGCACTATCACTCAACGGGCACACCTCATAAGCCTGTATGCTCTTTTCTATTTCGGTTTTCAGGCTGTTGAGTATCAAGGTGTATTGTTCTTTCTGCCTGTCAAGCACCAGTTCAAGGATAGCAGCCTCAAAAGACTTCATGTCATTGTATTCCTGACAGAAATCGGAAATGAATTTTTGTCTGTCAAAAGAGAAAACGCGATTGTCTATATAGTCCCTGTATATTCTGTTGAGTTCTCCGTATCGGGGTATCATCGTCTGTATCTTGTCTGCCATAGGTGTCCTACTTTTGTTTGTTCTTTTCATTGTCAAGAAGCATAGTCAGTTCTTCTTCCACCTGTTCTATGCTCGGCAACGCCGATTTCAGGTTCTCCGGCACAGCCTTGCTAAGCTGATAATCACTGATGCCGATAGGCTGGTCATAGCCTGTCAGCGCATATTGTGCGACAATCTCATCCTTGCCCTTGCACAACAGCAGTCCGATGGTCTTGTTGTCGTTCTCTCCCCTCAGCTTGTCATCCACTACATTGATGTAAAAATTCAACTGTCCTGCATATTCCGGTTTGAACGGGGTCGCTTTCAGTTCCACGACCACATAGGCATGGAGCTTTATGTTGTACAGAATCAAGTCGGCATAGAAATCGCTGTCGCCAATCTGGAAATGCTTCTGCCTTGCGACAAAGGCGAATCCGCTGCCCATCTCCAGCAGATAACGGGTGACGTGCTTCACCAGTTGTTCCTCTATGTCCCTTTCGTCCGCACGCTCTTTGGCTCCCGCCAAATCAAAGATATACGGGTCTTTCAACAGGTAGTTGGCAAGGTCACTTTGGGGTGCAGGAAGCGTGGCGGTAAAATTATTGACTTTGTGGCTGTTGATTTGCCTTTCGTACAATTTGCTTTCAATCTGCATTTTTAGGACATTGCTGCTCCAGCCCATTTCCACAGATTGCTTCATATACCAGTAATCGACACCTAACGGAAGGGAACTGTTCAGCAGAATCACATGGCTTGCCCAATTGATTCTTGCAACAGGTGATGCCAGGAACAGTTTTTCCATGTCCTCAATCGGTACTTGATAAACGGAGGCTACTGTTTGGACTACATCCTGAATTTGTGCAAGAGGTTCTTGCATAATTGCAACTTCCTTGTTGTCTGTGGATTGAATTTGCGCAAGAGCCTCTTGCGTAAATGTCATATTGTTCAGGCTTTGAAGTTCATCCGTGATTTTCTGCACACTTGGAATAATCAATTTCGCATCGGTTTCGATAAAACTCCGTAATACGGTCAATGGATATGAACGTGCGAACTGGCACATATAAGCCAAGTTTCTGACCGAATACCCTTTCTTTTCAGGATAATTGAACCGTATCGCCTGCGCCAGTTTCTTGATGACCTTACCGCCCCAGCCTTGTCGGTTCTGGTGGTACAATATGTAATTGCCCATTTTCCAGTAGTGGAACAGCATCTGCGCATTGGCTGCACTGATGAGCCGGACTTGCGCCTGCTCTATTTCTGACCCGATGGCATTGACAAAAGCCTCGAAACTTCTTTTCTCTATATTGTTATCGTTGTTGCTCATTGTTGTATGTATTGAAAGTTACAAAGGTAAGCCGAATTACAGGCTTTCCATGAAACTTGATGATTGTTTTTTACAGTTGGTTGAATTTGCTCATCGCATTGGCTTTCACATCATCAGCGATGTCAATGTAAGGTTTCATCGCCTTGTAGTCGCTATGCCCCGTCCATTTCATGACCACCTGAGCCGGAATGCCGAGAGCCAGAGCGTTACAGATGAAAGTCCTTCTCCCGGCATGGGTGCCCAGCAATGCGTATTTGGGTGTAATGGTGTCTATACGGCTGCTTCCTTTGTAGTAGGTTTCACTTACAGGCTCGTTGATTTCGGCAAGCTCGCCCAACTCCTTCAAATAATCGTTCATCTTTTGGTTGCTGATGACCGGGAGAGCCTTATGCCCCTCAAACTCCACATCTTTATATTTATCCAGTATCGCCTTGCTGTGGTTGTTCAGCTCGATGATAAGCCTTTCGGCGGTCTTTACGGTGGTGATTTCTATAAATCCGTCCCTGATGTCGCTTTTCTTCAGATTATGTACATCCGAATACCGGAGTCCGGTAAAGCAACAGAACAGAAAGACATCCCTCACCCGTTCAAGATATTGCTTGGTTTCGGGTATCTGATAATTTTTGAGTTTGTTCAGTTCTTCCCAAGTGAGGAATATCACCTTTTTCGGTGTGCTTCGCAATTTGGGGTTGAAATCTTCATAGGCATTGTTCATGCAATACCCTTTCTTGGTACACCAGCGCAGAAACCATTTCAGATAAGCGACTTGTTTCATGATGGATGTGTTCCGCATATCTTCGGTGTCTTTCAGGAAATTCACATACTTTGTCAGTTTGGGCTCGTCCAACGATTCAAATGTCAGCCCCTTGTCGAATTTTTCAAGATGTTTCCTGACTGCGGCAAATTTCTCATAGGTGGCATCAGACCAGCCGTTTTGCGTACCGCACTCCTTGATGAACTCATCAAACACCTCCAAAGGCAGAAATACGACCGGAGCCTGTTCCTCATCTTCCTTTTTTCCATTGTGCAATCTGTTGAACGCGTCCTTTACCTGCTCGGTAGTCGGCATAAATCCCTGCACCTCGAACTCCTTGAAGATGTTCTGTATTTCGGTGTAGTATTTCAGCAAGTCCGCATTGATTTCCGATGCACTTTGCTTCAGCTTGTTGGTGCATCCGTTCTTCACACGCTGCTTGTCGGCATCCCATTTAGCGACATCAATGCGGTAGCCTGTCGTGAACTCGATGCGGTGGCTGTCAAAAACAACACGCATACGGATAGGGACATTCTCCACGATTGGCACTCCGTTCTTCTTGCGGCTTTCCAATGAAAAGATGATGTTTCTCTTGATGTTCATAGCTGGGTGTATTAAAATCAACACCCAAATATACACCCAATAATTGAAACAGCAAAAGGTATTTAATGATATTTAGTAATATAGTTTATTTGTAATAACTTGATTATTATCAGTATATTGCAGTTTTATGAGATTTCTTGATTGTGTAAGTTAAAGTCCCGTACGCACCGCAACAAACATCCGGCTTTGCATTCTTTGATGCAAAGCCGGATGTTTGTTTTCTATTATAATGCAATGGGGCTTTTCTGAACAAACTGGCAAATAAATCAATATTGAAGAATTGATTTTGTCTAACGGCGATGATATTAATTAAGAATTTCCTATGTTTGCAATCGAATAGAGGTAATTCTAAGATTATAGAAATTGCATATTGAATTTATCATAAGATGAAAAAGATTCTTATACTATTATGTGTTTGTTTATTTGTAAAAAATACTTTTGCATATGGACAAACTGGGGAAACCGAACTAAATGCACCTACGAAAGCTTATATATTGTCGCGTTTTTGCACAGAAGTAAAATACAATTTTGCTTTTTATGATAAACTAAAATTCGATTGGGATAGTTTGTGCGTAGCTTCGATGCCGTCTTTGATAGCAACTTCATCCGATGAAGATTTCTTGAAAGGGATGCAAATTCTTTGTAATCAGCTTCATGATGGACATACATATATTTTCCCGATGAATAATCCCAAGAATCCGTCTGATTGGACTCGGCCGTTTCCGATGAAAACTAAAAGAATCGGTGATAGAGTATTTGTAACGGATGTATATAGTTCAAATCTGCAACAGTCGGGAGTACGTCCCGGGTGTGAGATTGTAGAAATAGATGGCGAAAATGTACTGGATTATGGAAATAGACATATTCGACCTTATTTAGCTTCTTCAACTCCCCAATGGTCAAAATATAGACCATTTGCAGAGTTTGAATTGACCAAGGATAAAGGCTCTAAATCAAGTAAAATTTTATTCAAGAATGAAAAAGGGAAGGAGTTTGTAGTAGAGAGTAATAGAAATCTTTCATGGGACTTACAAAAAGATACTCCTTCGATGAGCTTTAGGGTAAAGGAAGATAATATAGGCTTGTTGACTGTGGGTAGTTTTCAAAATTCCGATTTCAATCGTGCATATTTCGATGAACTGTATGATGAAATATTAAAAACAGATGCTTTAATTATTGATATTCGTAATAATAGCGGTGGAAATTCATTAAATGCAGATTACCTTGTCAGCCATTTTATCCATCTGCCCATTCCACAAGGAACATGGAGTTCGCCAATGTATATAGCAGCCCATGCTTCTTGGAATTATCCGCGGGAATGGTATATGCAAACTCCAGCCCCCATTTTACCTATTAATGAAAAGGAAATTTATCAGAAACCTATTGTGTTATTGGTAAATGCTACCACTTTTTCTTCCGCTGAAAATTTTTGCGTACTGTTCAGAGGTGCTAAAAGAGGAAAAATTATCGGGACTCCTACCGGAGGAAGTACAGGAAATCCAATCTTTATTGATCTTGGATTTGGATTGGGTTGTTGTATTTGCACCAAACATGAATTAGATACCGATGGAAATGAATTTATAGGTGTTGGAATTCAACCAGATATTGTAGCTGAAGAAGATATTGACACGTTTTTAAATAATGGAGATAGTGTAATAGAAAAAGCCCTTGATCTTTTGAGAAATAAGTAAGAAACTGTTTTGAATTTCTCCAAAAAGTTTTTCTTGGCTTGATGTATTCGTTTTCGTGTGTGCTTTGGGCTATTTTTTGGTCTTTTCCGCTTCTGTTCTTCGTCAGATAGCCCGCTATCTTCCTCATCACACAAACGGAAATGCCTCAAAAACTCATCCCAAATCAGCACACGATAAATTCAAAACAGTTTCTAAGATATCAATTGAAATAAGAATCAGCATAATCTTAAGGCTGAATAATGTGGAAAAATGAACGGACTGCACTTATTTTGAAGTGTGGAAAAGAAGTAATTCCTGCCATGCATTTTGGCATACCCTCGCTCGATTATTTTCTTTCTGTTTTTCGTCAGCAGATAAATCTGAATTCCGTATATTTGTTGCTTTCCAAACTATTGTTGCTATGAATATCTCTTGTTTTGTCAATGATTATAGGGAAGCGTTCGGAGAATGTGCTCCTTTGCCTGTTCTGTTCTTTTATTCAGACACTCCTTTGGCCGACACTGAGAAAACCGGAGGCTGCTTTTTTAAGGTGCTGCAACGTGTGCGTCAGGGCATTCCGGTGAGTCTGAACGGAGAAGTAATCGGTTGTGGCGGAGGTAAGTTTTATACCGGATTTGCGTCGATGCCTGAATATGTTCCCGATTTTGTTTCGCAGAAAGAACATTACAAGCAGACACCCGGAATGGTGGCGGATTATATAGAGCAGCTCGGACTTGAAGCGGCCGGCAAGAAATTTCTGAATTTCGTGCGGGCTGATCAGGTAGACGACGGTTTTGAAGATGCCGAAGGACTTTTGTTTTTTGCCACTCCCGATATACTTTCCGGTCTGTGTGCCTGGGCATTCTATGACAACAATTCGCCTGATGCCGTGACTTCCATGTTCGGTTCGGGATGTTCTTCTGTGGTATCGCTTGCCGTGAAGGAAAACAGGGATAAGGGAAGCCGTACCTTTCTTGGCCTGTTTGATCCTTCGGTGCGGCCGCATGTAGGGGAGAATGAATTGAGTTTTGTCATTCCTTTTCATCGGTTTAAAACCATGTGCGTAACTATGCGGCAATGTTGTCTGTTCGGCACACGTGCCTGGGGTAAAGTAAAAGAAAGGATAAACGGGCATTGCAGCGGCATTTGAGTTTTTTGGCAATTTCCTTGATTCTCCCCTTAATATTCAGTACATTTGTTTTTTTAAACAGGGGTACTATGGGGTTGCACAAAATATCGTTTGCTGTTGTTTTCGTTTTGCTTATGCTGCCGGGCGCCGTTCCTGCCGTTGCAGCGAACTCGGGGAACTTCGCCACATGGAGTCTGATAAAGGTGGATTACAGAATGACGCATAAGCTGGGATTTGTCGGTTATGCGGAATTTCGTTCCAAAGACAATCTGAAGCACACCGACCGTTGGACTTTGAGCGCGATGCTGAATTACAGGCTGAATTCTTATTTGAAGGTTGAAGGAGGGTACGCTTTCCATTATCGGTATAAAGGCGAAGGTGTCTGGGGTGTCCGTAACCGCTATAAATTGGGCTTGACGGGCACTTTAGGCTGGAGCAATATAAAGCTGTCCCTTCGTGAAAGATTGCAGCGTACAACGGCTGACGGCGTGTCGGAAGACAGGTTGCGCTCGCGGCTTAAGCTGAGCTATTCTTCCGGCAAGAGTGTGTTGTCCCCTTATTTCTCGGCGGAACTTTTTCAGCCTTTGGGTGACGACGCTTTTTTTACTGTCAGCAGAATGCGTTACCGTCCGGGAATTGTGTTCAAGCTTTCAAGGGTCTGTTCATTGGACTTGTTTTATTGCCGGCAATATGAACCGAAAGAATGCCGCAATATCATGGGGGTAGAGTTGGGGCTGAAATTCTGAAACTCTGCAGGTCGGTCCGGGTAATCAAGGCAAGGCTATGCGTGCTAAGATGTGGCGGTGCAGGACAGGGAGGGCCATGCAAGCCGCATGGAAATCTGCCATTCCCATGAAAATCTGTATCTCTAGCCTAGAGATATGAATCTCCAGCTTAGAGATACATGTCTTCAGGCTGAAAATATATATATCCAGCCTGGATATGAATTTTCTGTAAAGTCCGGCGGTTTTTTTATGGTCAGAATACGCCTTTGCCGGATGTAGACTGTTTGAGTTCGGAGATGGTTTTTCGGAATACGGGATGAAGCAGGCCACCCGCTATTTCGCTCAGCGGAGTCATGACAAACGCTCGTTCCGTCATCAGCGGATGCGGAAGTACAAGTTCCGGAGAGTTAAAAACAATGTTGTCATACAGAAGCAGATCAATGTCTATCACTCGGTCGGAATAAACGCCCTTCACGGACTTTTTGCTGCGTCCCATCGCTTTTTCTATGTCTTGTGTGAGGTGCAGTACTTCCAGCGGGGGAAAAGCCGTTTCTACGCATGCCGCCGCGTTCAGAAAGCTGTTTTCCGAGTCGAATCCCCAGGGGGCGGTTTCATAAAAAGAAGAAAGGGAAACAACTTTCCCTATCTTCTCTTTTATTGCTTCTATGGCTCTGAGCATGTTTTGCTTTTTGTCGCCCAGATTGGTGCCTAATCCTAAATAAACTTTTGACACGTCACCGTCATTTATCGAGAATCAACATAGCGTCCCCATACGTGCCGAAGCGATAGTCTTCCTTGAGCGCCACATCGTAGGCATGCATGACCAGTTCGTATCCTCCGTATGCACATACCAGCATCAGCATGGTGGAAAGCGGCATGTGGAAGTTTGTAACCATGGCGTTAGCTACAGAGAATTCGTAAGGAGGGAAGATGAACTTGTTGGTCCACCCTTCGAACTCTTTCAGATGGCCGTCTGTGCCCACCGCCGTTTCGATGGTGCGCATGACGGTAGTTCCTACGGCACACACCTTGTTTCCCCGGTCTTTGGCCTCGTTGACAATCCGGCAGGCTTCGGCATTGACAAACATCTGCTCCGAATCCATCTTGTGTTTGGTAAGATCTTCCACATCGATGTCGCGGAAATTGCCGAGCCCGGCGTGCATGGTGATGAAGGCAAAATCTATTCCTTTGATTTCCATGCGCTTCATCAGCTCGCGACTGAAATGGAGTCCGGCTGCAGGAACGGTTACTGCCCCTTCATTTCTGGCGAATATGGTCTGGAAACGTTCTTCGTCGAGCGGTTCTGCCGGACGGTGTATGAATGGAGGCAATGGCGGTTCTCCCAAGGCATAGAGTGCTTTCTTGAATTCGTCGTGCGGCCCGTCATAAAGGAAACGGAGCGTGCGTCCGCGCGAAGTGGTATTATCGATAACTTCGGCTACCATCGAGTCGTCGTCGCCGAAATAAAGCTTGTTTCCGATACGGATTTTCCGTGCGGGGTCTACCAGTACGTCCCACAAGCGGAGTTCTTCGTTCAGTTCGCGGAGCAGAAATACCTCGATTCTGGCTCCCGTCTTTTCCTTGTTTCCGTACAAACGTGCAGGAAATACTTTTGTGTCATTAAAGATAAAAGCATCCTTGTCATCAAAGTAGTTCAGAATATCCTTAAAAATGACATGTTCTATTTCGCCTGTTGACTTGTGTACAACCATCAGGCGCGATTCATCCCTGTACTTTGCCGGGTAAAGAGCGATTTTCTCTTCCGGCAGCTTGAATTTGAATTGTGACAGTTTCATCTTCTTTCTTTCTTTCCTTAATCGTTTATAACATCTATTTCTTGTTGGTTGAGCCATTGCTCGAAGTCGTCCACCTTCATGCAGTTTTCCAGCTTCACATCACCCACACGTGTGCGTATCAGTCCGGTCAGGTGCGCTCCGCTTTCAAGCGCTTCGCCGATGTCGCGCGCCAGTGCCCGTATGTAGGTTCCTTTGCTGCATACCACGCGTATCTTTATTTCGGGCAGGTTGCATTCCAGCAGTTCAATTTCGTCGATGACAAGAATTTTAGGTTTCAGTTCCACTTCATCACCTTTTCTTGCCAGGTCGTAGGCACGCTTCCCGTCGATCTTGCATGCTGAGAATGCCGGCGGAATCTGCTCGATTGTGCCGACAAATTTTTTCAGCGCTTCTTCCACCGCTTCTCTTGTGATGTGCTCTGTAGGGTATACAGCGTCTATTTCTTTCTCAAGATCAAACGACGGTGTGGTGGCACCTAGCTGAAGGGTGGCGATATATTCTTTGGTATGATGCTGAAACTCTTCGATGCGCTTCGTTGCTTTTCCGGTACAGATTATCATCACTCCGGTTGCCAGCGGGTCGAGCGTTCCTGCATGACCGACCTTTATCTTTTTTACTCCCAGCTTTCTGCTGATATGGTATCTTATTTTATTGACAACCGCGAACGATGTCCATCGGTACGGCTTGTCGAAATACAGCACTTCTCCTTCCTTGAAATTCATCAAACCAATTCTAAATTATAACCCATTAATATCATGGCAAGTATTATTCCTCCTACGATAATCCGGTACCATCCGAAAGCTTTGAATCCGTATCTGGTGACAAAGCTGATGAAGAATTTGATGGCCAGCATCGCCACGATGAAAGCTACTACGTTTCCTACTATCAGCGCAGTGAGGTTGGTGGTTATGATTTCAATGCCTCCGTCCATGAAAAGTTTGGCCATTTTATATACGGTGGCCGCAAACATGGTAGGAACTGCCAGGAAGAATGAAAATTCTGCCGCGGCTTTCCGTGTGAGCTTCTGTGCCATACCTCCTACGATGGTGGCCATGGAGCGTGACACGCCCGGTATCATTGAGATACATTGGAAAAGTCCGATGATGAAGGCGCGCTTTTCGGTCATTTGGGTATTTTCTTTTCCGTTTCCGAATATTTTGTCGCAGAACAGCATGAATACGCCTCCCACGATCAGCATGACTGCTACTACCGTTACGCTTTCAAGCATTTCGTCGATGAAGTCGCTGAAAAGCAGACCAAGAACGGCCGCCGGAATGAAAGCTACCAGAAGTTTCCAGTAAAAGTCATACTTGTGGAGAAAACGTTGCAATGCGCCGCTTCCTTCGGGAACCGGTGTGTGGTTCAGCCGGAAAAAGCGTTTCCAGTAAAGCACTACAACCGACAGGATGGCACCGAACTGGATGATAAAGGTAAATGCCTTTACGAACTCGGTGCTTTTTACTCCCAGCATGTTCTGTGCTATAATCATGTGTCCGGTTGAAGATACCGGAAGAAACTCGGTCAGTCCCTCAACAATCGCAATGATGATTGTCTGCAATAAATTCAAATCCCCTTCCATCATTTATCTGTTTTATTCGTTGTGTCTATATTGTCTGTTGTTTTGTCCGACGGTTTGCGCAGGATTCCGTAGATCATCGAGATAAATCCGATGAAGCATACGGCTGGCGCTACTTTGATGCGGCGTGCACTGAATATGTCCGGCTGAAAAGTAGTTTCTGTTGATCCGGGACCTGACATCAGCAGAAAGCCGATGATAATGACAATCATCCCTGCCGCAAGCAGGATGAAGTTTGTCTTGTCGAAGGCAAATTTTTTTCTGTCCATATTGTTTCTTGTTTTTATTGTTTTCTTTTGGAGTGCGTCTTGAATTTATAAGTTGTAAAGGTCGCCCACCTTCATCCTGAGGTATTTGTTGATGGAAAAGTAGGCGCAGAGCGAAGTGATGGCGATTCCGAACACGAACACCGCACCCATAACGGTCAGCATTACCGCAGGGGTGATGATTTCCAGCAGTCCCCTTTCGTATTTCACCAGAAAATAAGCCATGCCTATCAGCAGCGCGTCAGCCATGGCCGAGGCCAAAACTCCTATCCATATGTGTCTTGTCATGAAAGGCCTGCGGATGAACGACCAGCTTGCTCCCACCAGTTTCATGGTATGGATGAGAAAACGTTTGGAATAAATGCCCAGTCGTATCGTATTGTTGATGAGCGCAAACGAGATGAAGGTCAGCAGCGCGGCCAGTCCGAGAAGAAAGAAACTGATTTTCTTGATGTTCCGGTTCACCGAATCCATCAGTTCTTCGGGATAGTTCACTTCCATCACCTTCTTGTTTGCAAGCAGTTCTTCCTGAATCCATTTCAGGCTGTCGGTGTTGGCATAAGCTGAGTTCAGCTTGATTTCGATGGATGCCGTGAACGGATTGTATCCCAGAAACTCGGCCGGGTCGGTTCCCATCGCTTCCGTCTGTTCCTTCAGAGCCTGCGCCTTGGATATGTATGTGGTCTGTTTGACGAAAGGCTTCTGTTCGAGTTTCTTCTGAAAGCTGATGATTTCCGGTTCTTTCATGTCGTCGCTGAGCACAACAGAGCAGGAAATGTTTTCGCGCACGTATACAGAAAGGTTGTTTGCGGTCATTACAAAGAAGACCACCATTCCGAGCAGCATCAGCACCAGCATCGTGCTGATGCATGAAGTGATGAACTGCATGTCGAAAAATGTTCCGTTTTTTCTGCTCATACTTATTTCTTTCTAAATACATAAATGATAGAGCTGCTGCGTTCTTTCGTTGCCAGCGAGCTGAACAATCCTTCTGTTCCGCTTGCCATTCCTTTCAGGAAAGGCAATGCACTTTTCTTGTATTTTTCACTCAGCATGGACACATAGAATGCGTCGAGCGGCATCGGGAGGAATTTGGTAAGAATAAAACCATGTTTGGCTCCGAATTGTTGCATAACGGCCGGAGAAAAATGCCATAAATGCCGCGGCACATCGTATGCTGCCCACATTTCTTTGTATTTTTTTGCGTCGAACGAGGTCGGGTTCGGAACAGCCACCACCAGTATGCCTCTGTCTTTCAGAATGCGGTTCAATGTTTCCCATGTTTCGTTGAGGTGTTCCAGATGCTCCATGACGTGCCAGAGCGTAATGACGTCAAACGACTTGTCCTCTTTCTGCTCCAGCGTTTCGGGAGGATCTATGTCGAGGCCGAAATGTTCTTTGGCGAATGCCCGTGCCTGGGGGCTTTTCTCGATGGCTGAAACCCGCCAGCCTTTTTTCTTCATATAATGAGGGAAGTAGCCCGTGCCTGTGCCTATGTCGAGCAGGATTCCGCGGCTCAGCCCGCTGTGCCGCTTGATGAGGCGTGCCTTGCGTGCGAGCATAAAGCGGCGCACCCAGTGATAGATACGGTTTGTGAGGCCCTTGTTCGTGTCACTGTGTGAAATATAGTCGGGTGATTCGTAGTAGCGTCCGATTTCGTTTTCGGCAGGAAATGATTGCGTGAACAGAAAACCGCACTTCTTGCATCGCCAAATGTCGAATGATTCCCCCGTGGCATAATGATCTATGCACGTCATTTCCTTTTCAAAATGATTCTCTCCGCAGAGCGGACATTTGTCTATATTTCGTAGATTCACTTTAATCCCTAATTTCTTGCAAAGAAACAAATAAAATGAGCATGGGTCGTTTTTCTTTAAAAGTTTTTAAGAGATTCGGTGGTTTTCAGCAGGTTTTTATTATCTTCGCCCTCATTATTGAAACAGATATTGATGTGATATGGGAAATAAAAAACTGACACGCTCGAACAACCGCATGATTGCGGGAGTTTGTGCAGGAATAGCGGATTACTTTAACTGGGACATAACGCTGGTGCGTATCGTATATGTGCTGCTTACTTTCTTCACGGTATTTTCCGGAGGCATTGTCTACCTCGTTTTGTGGCTGATCATGCCGGAGGCTCCTCGGAGCGTGGAGTAAAAAGTTGACCCGGGAAGTCTTCCGGCCTGGCCGCACAAGTCGGTTGACTTGCCGGCACAAATTGAAAAGCTTCCCGGGTCAGAATATTTGGTCATTCGGTTATCTCCACGCCTTTCAGTGTAGCCGAACTAGCTTCGGTAATGCGTACCTTCACGAAGTCGCCGATACGGTGTGTGCCGCGGTCGAATACAACAACCTTGTTTTGTTCGGTACGTCCGAAGAGCTGTTCTTTCGAGCGTTTCGACACTCCTTCGGCAAGCACTTCGAATGTCTTGCCTACATCTTTTGCGTTGCTTTCTGCCGAAAGTCTGTTCTGAAGTTCGATGAGTTCGTTCAGCCGGCGGATTTTCACATCCTCCGGAACATCGTCCGGCAGGTGTTTAGATGCGTATGTGCCCGGACGTTCAGAATATTTGAACATGAAAGCGGAGTCGTATGCACACTCGCGCATGAGCGAGAGCGACATCTGGTGGTCTTCTTCCGTTTCCGAGTGGAATCCGGAGAAGATGTCTGTGCTCAGACCGCAGTCGGGAATGATGCGCCGGATGGCTTCCACCCGTTCCAGATACCACTCACGGGTATATTTGCGGTTCATCAGTTTCAGAATGCGCGAGCTTCCGCTCTGTACGGGCAGGTGGATGTGTTTGCATACGTTAGGCATTTCTGCAATCACGCGGAGCGTTTCGTCGCTCATGTCTTTAGGATGCGAGGTGGTAAAGCGGATACGCATTCCGGGCACTGCCATGGCCACGGTTTGCAGCAGAGTAGGGAAGTCCACCGTTTTTCCGTCCTTCTCGAAATGATAGGAGTTTACGTTTTGTCCGAGCAGCGTCACTTCCTTGTAGCCTTTTCTTTCGAGATCATGAACTTCGTTCAGGATGCTTTCCACATCACGGCTCCGTTCGCGCCCCCTTGTATAAGGAACGATGCAGTAGTGGCAGAAGTTGTTGCATCCACGCATAATCGAAACGAAGCCCGAAATATGGTTCCCGCAGATGCGTGAAGGGATGACGTCGCGGTAGGTTTCGCTTGTCGACAGCTCTACGTTGATGGCTTTTTCTCCGTGTTCTACCGATGCGATAAGGTCGGGGAGAGTGAGATAAGCGTCGGGGCCGGCCACAAGATCTACATGATAGTTGTCGATCAGGTTGTTTTTCACGCGTTCGGCCATACATCCCAATACTCCCACAATCAGATTCTTGCGCTTTTTCCGGAGCGAATGGAAAAATTCCAGGCGGTTCAGAATTTTCTGTTCCGCGTTGTCCCGGATGGAGCAGGTGTTCAGAAATACGGCGTCGGCTTCATCAAGCGAATCGCATGGAGAATATCCCGCCATCTGCATGATGGAGGCAACTACCTCGCTGTCAGCCACATTCATCTGACATCCGTAAGTTTCGATAAACAGTTTCTTGTTTTCGTTTTCAGTCGCAGATTTAAAGTCTGTTCCTGTAGTTTCTTTTGTCATACTGTATTTATATTAAATGATTCGGCCGCAAAGATACCTGTTTCTTGGTTAACTTCCATGAAAACGGTAGGAGATAATGGATTTTATTCGTATCTTTGACCGGAACCTCATATGATTGGCCTTATGGATTTTATAACGATATTGGTATTCATGCTGGTCATGGCGGCTGTTTTTTATCAGCGTGTGACCGACAACATCCAGAAGAAAGCTGCGAAGAAAAAAACAGCCTCTCCGCATCAGACCTTTCAGCCTGTTCAGGAAAAGCCGTTTGTGCAGACCGAAGGGGAATATTCTGTACCATCATACATATCTGTGGAAGAAGGGCTGAAAAATACTTCTGTACGGAAAAAGAAAGAACGTAAGAAACGGAATGAAATGCCGGCGGAAAGAAAGGAGCAGGGCAAAGAGAAAGGCAACGAAATACATCCGTTGCCGTCCTTGAAAAATGCTTCCGAAGCGCGCCGCGCGTTTATCTATTCCGAAATATTCAATCGCAAATATGATTGAAGATCCCTTACCTGAATAACTTTGACTGATAACACTAAAAACACATTAATACCATGAATTTCAATTTTATTTCGGCGGTTGAGGCCGCCCATGTGATAAAGAACGGGGATATTGTCGGACTTAGCGGGTTTACTCCTGCGGGAAGTCCGAAAGCTGTGATGGCAGAGGTGGCGAAAATGGCGGAAGAAAAGCATGCGAAGGGCGAGGAGTTTCAGATAGGATTGATAACTGGAGCCTCGACGGGCGATTCGTGTGACGGGACGCTTACACGCGCCCATGCCCTTAAGTTTCGCGCTCCTTATACAACTAACGCAGATTTCCGCAAAGCGGTAAACAACGGAGAAATCAATTATACTGACATTCATCTTTCGCAAGTGGCTCAGCGTTTGCGCTCCGGCTTTCTGGGTCATGTGAACGTTGCGGTGATCGAGGCCTGCGAAATAACAGAAGACGGACGGGTATATCTGACCGCCGGTGTGGGCATCACGCCAACCATTGCGCGTTTGGCCGATAAGGTGATTATCGAACTGAACGCGGCTCATAGCAAGAAACTTATCGGCATTCACGACCTGTATGAAATGGAGCGTCCGCCTTACCGCCGTCCGATTCCCATCGTGCGTCCGAGCGACCGTATCGGTCTGCCTTATGTCCAGTTGGATTTGAGCAAGCTGGTAGGCATCGTTGAAACGAACATGCCTGACGAGGCGCGCGGATTTCATGAGCCGGATGCCGTTACTGAAAAGATTGGCCAGAACGTGGCCGAATTTCTGTCGGCAGACATGAAGAGAGGAATCATCCCTTCTACTTTCCTTCCTTTGCAGTCGGGAGTAGGAAATATAGCCAATGCCGTGCTGAGCGCATTGGGAAAAGACCAAAGCATTCCGCCTTTTGAAATGTATACGGAAGTGATTCAGAATTCTGTTATCAAGCTGATAAAAGAAGGCCGGGTGAAGTTCGGAAGCACCTGCTCGCTGAGTGTGACGAATGATTGTCTGGAAGATATCTACGATAATATGGATTTCTTCCGCCATAAGCTGGTTCTCCGCCCGTCCGAAATATCCAATTGTCCGGAAGTTGTACGCCGCATCGGTGTAATAACCATGAATACGGCTATTGAGGCCGATATTTATGGCAATGTCAACTCTACGCACATTTGCGGGACGAAAATGATGAACGGTATCGGAGGCTCGGGTGATTTCACACGCAGTGCTTACATTTCTATTTTTTCTTGTCCTTCAACGGCGAAAGGCGGGTGTATCAGCTCGATTGTTCCGATGGTTTCTCATCTTGACCATAGCGAGCACTCGGTCAATGTGATCATAACTGAACAGGGTGTGGCTGATTTGCGCGGAAAAAGTCCGATGGAACGTGCAAAAGCCATTATTGAGAATTGTGCGCATCCCGACTACAAGCAGTTGCTTTGGGATTACCTGAAGATTTCTACCAAAGGACAGACTTGCCATTGCCTGTCGGCTGCATTGGGAATGCATCAGGTGTTCCTGAAGAAAGGGGATATGCGTCTGACCGACTGGGCTGACTTCCCTGCATGATTTTTTGTTTGAACGCAGAAAGGCAAAGAATCCCGGATTCCCGTCTTTCTGCGTTCAAACAGTTTTCAGTTCTCTTTAAATGCTTCCATGATGGCTGTAGGACGGCCGTTTTCTGTAAAGGCTCCCAATACATACGGAGTAGGCTTGCATTCGGGTTCCCAATAAAATACGCCCTTGCAATGTCCGTCCGTATTGTTTTTTGCCTCCCGGATAATCCGGCTCAGTATTTCTTTTCCTTCTTCCGGTTTTGCCGATTCCATTCCGGTTTCCACTATCATTACGTCACATCCATATTTTCGGCTCACTTTGCGGATATTGTCCATGCACCGGACAATTGCTTCATCGGCCGACTTTACATGTTTGTACATGATCGACCAGTATGGATAAAGCGACATGCCGATCATATCCCATTTTCCTCCGTTGGCCTTCAGACCGTCGAAGATGTAATTGTACAGATCGTTGTTGAAGCCGTTGTCCAGATGGACAATGGCAATGACATCAGGAAAAACAGACTTGGCGGCATCGTATCCGGCTGTAGTCAGCCCTGCATATTGTGCCATCTGTTTGCTTGCACGTCCCATTTCCCAAAGAAACCCGTCGCTGGTTTCGTTTCCTATCTGCACCCATTTGGGAGTGATGCCATTGTCTTTCAATAATTGCAGCACTTCTTTCGTATGAGAGGCGAGCGCTTTCTTCATGTCTTCGTATGAAAGTCCTTTCCATGCTTCGGGTACATTCTGTTTTGCCGGGTCGGCCCACCAGTCGCTGTAATGAAAGTCGACCATCAGATCCATTCCGTTTGCCTTGGCGCGTTTGGCCAGAACAAGCATGTCTTCTTTGCTGCTCCATCCGTCTTTCGGATTCACCCATACGCGCAGACGGATGGCATTCAATCCCAGTTCTTTCATCAATGCTGTACATTCGCGTTCTTCTCCCTTTGAATTATAGAAACGATGTCCTTCTGATTCAAGTTGTGTAGTCCAGCTTATGTCAGCTCCTTTATAGAAAGTGTCCTCCACAATTTTCCCTGAAGAAGAGGAGGTCGTTGCGGTTGCTTGCGGGTATTCTGTCTTTATTTGGATCTTCCCGGCTTTAATGCCTTTGGCGGTTGCCTGTAGTTCCATTATACCGGCTTCCTCTTCGGCCTGCACGATGATTGTCAGCATCCCGTTGAATGCGTGCATTTGCGGGAGATGGAAAAGGTCGAGGCAAGCCGGATCACCATTGGCAGAAGCACGGTATTTTCCCTTGCCTTTTACCTTGAAACTAACCAGCCTTCCATCGGTGGGGCAGAGATTGCCGTTCTTGTCCACAATCCGCAATGTGACATATGCCAGATCTTTTCCGTCGGCTTTCAAAGTACTCCGGCTGCTTGTCAGTTCGATGTGATGAGGTTTTCCGGCCGTGCGGACTATTTTTTCGGCTACAGCCTTTCCTTTATCGTCGTAAGCCACCACTTTTACTTCTCCCGGAGTATAGGGAACGTCCATCCACATCAGGCGGTACCGGCGTTGCAGCCAGAGTGAATCTTTTCCCTGCAAAGCCTTGCTTTCCTCACGGGTGAGTTTGTGCTGTTTGCCGTAGCTTTTTCCATTGACGAAGAGTTCAGCTTCAGGATAGCTGGTGTATACAAATACAGGCGTATTTTCTCCTTCTCTTCCATGCCAGTTCCAGTGAGGCAAGACATGCAGGGTGGGCGATTCTTTATTCCAAAGACTGCGGTAAAGATAGTAGCGGTCTTTGGGCAGACTTGCCAAATCGATGATTCCGAAAAGTGAACTGTGGCTGGGCCAGGCATCGGTATCATAGGGAGAAGGCTCGCCCAGATAGTCGAATCCTGTCCATACAAATTGGCCGATGGTCCAGGGATAGTCGTCTGCCAAGGCGAGGTCTTCATCCGGGACATTGCTCCATGAACAATGTTCCAGGTCATATCCCGTTGACTGGTGGTCGTCGTATATGGCTGTATGTTGTTTGATAACCGGAAATTTGTATACGCCCCGTGAACTGACCGTCGAGGAAGTTTCGGATCCCAGCACCAGATTTTGGGGCAGACGGTTATAGGCTTCCTGATAGCGGTGTGCGCGGTAATTGAATCCGGGGATATCTATCATGGCAGCAAATCCATTGTCAAGCACACAGCTCACCTGATCCATTCCGCAAGTGACAGGGCGTGTGGGATCTTCCCGATGACAGATGTCCTGCAAGAATTTGGCTACTTTGTAGCCTTCCGGACTGCATTGGGTGGGCACTTCGTTTCCGATGCTCCACATCACTACACACGGGTTGTTGCGGTAATGATGCAACATGTTGATCATGTCTTTTTCCGCCCATTCGTTGAAATAGCGGTGATAGCCATTCTCGCATTTGGCGATGTCCCATTCATCAAAAGGTTCAATCATCATCATGAATCCCATTTCGTCGCAAAGCTCAACCAGTTCGGGGGCAGGCATGTTGTGAGATGTGCGGATAGCGTCGCATCCCATATCCTTCAGCATGACAAGCTGGTGGCGCAAGGCAGAAACATTGATTGCCGCTCCCAGCGGACCCAAGTCGTGGTGATTGCATACCCCTTGAAACTTGCGGTGCTTTCCGTTGAGGTAGAATCCCTTGTCGGCAATAAATTCGATGGAGCGGATTCCGAAACGGGTGGCATAGCTGTCGAGCAATGTTTCTCCTTTATAGATTTTTGAAACAGCACGATAAAGTGCAGGTGATTCGGGTGACCAGAGTTTCGGCTTTTCTACAATGAAATTCTGTGTGAAAGGTTGTCCGTGGTTGATATATCCTTTATTTTTCTTGGTAGCAACCGTTTTTCCTTCAGGAGAAATGATGTCCGTTATAACCGTCAGCTCCATGCCTTCCGCGTTTTCGATGGAAGTTTTCAGGCAAACCGAGGCGTAGTCTTCTGCAACATGAGGAGTTGTAAGCTGCGTTCCCCATACCGGCACATGGATTTTCCCGGTTGTTATAACGTGTACATTGCGGTAAAGTCCGGCTCCCGGGTACCAGCGTGATGATTGCGGACGGTTCTCCAGTCGGACAGCAAGCACGTTGTCTTTTCCATTCCCGTTGAGCAGAGAAGTGACATTGCAATGGAATGAGTTGTATCCCAACGGCCAGAAACAAGCCTCTTTTCCGTTTACATAGACACGCGCCTCACTCATGGCTCCGTCGAACACCAATGTGGTCTGTTTCCCTGGTTCTGAATTGAACGTTGTGCGATACCATCCCACCCCTACATACGGCAGTCCTCCCGTGCGTCCGGTTTTGACAGAAGCCTGCGTTTCGAAGTTTTGTGTTACGGCTACGTTCTGCAAGTCGTTGTTCCTGTCGAAAGGGCCGTAGATGGCCCAATCGTGAGGAACAGTAACTTCTTCCCATTTATCATCGTTGAATCCAACGGTCTGCGCGTTCTCTATATCTCCTTTCGTGAATTTCCAGCCTTTTTCCAAAGTCTGTTCCGAGCGCTGTGCGAATGTTGTACAGACGCATCCCAGAAAAAAAACTGTCGCAAGCAGAAGTTTTTTGTGCTTCATGGTTTTAAAGTTTGAGTTGGTATAAAATTACGGAAAAACGTTCAGTTTTTCAATCCCTTTTAAATGCGTTCAATGAGGTCATTGGACGTCCGTCATCATCAAACATTCCTTTGTGATAGCTTTTCCAGCCTCCATAGCATTGGGGTTCCCATGCGAATACGCCCAGACAACCTTCTACTTGTTTTGCTTTTGTGATAAAATCAGTGTAGAAAGCTTCGGCTTCTTCGTAGTTCCATGGAATGCCGATTTCGCACATCATGACTTTTGTGCTGTATTTTTCGATGAGCGCTTTCATGTTGGCGATACAGGCATCGTTCTGTTGCATCCAGGTGTTTCCGTTTTCATCAATGGGATTCCACTCCGTCAGGCCGTTTGTATCGCTTGGGTCTTCGCCCGGATAGAGCGACATGCCGATGATATCCCATTTGGCATTTGCTGCTTTCAAGGCATCAAACAGCCCGTTGTAATATTGTGGCCGGTTGCCTTTGTCAATATGGATGATAACCTGTGCATCGGGGTATACTGTCTTTACCGCATCATACCCCGCATTGATGAGTTGGGCGAAGTTGGCGGCGTTGCTATAGTCGTATTCTGTGAATCCGTCGTTCCAAAGCATACCGTAACGGGTTTCATTGCCTACCTGTACCCATTCTACATCAATGTTCTGGGCTTTCAGTGCAGACAGGACATCTGTTGTATGGTCTGCTACAGCCTGTTCCAGTTCGGTAAGCGAATAGTTTTCCCATGCCACCGGTTTCTTTTGGTCACCCGGATCCGCCCATTCGTCGCTGTAATGGAAGTCAATCATCAGGCGGTAGCCTAACTGACTTGCTCTCCACGCCTTTACCAGTACGTCCTGTTTGTTGCACCATCCGTCGGTTGGATTTACCCACACGCGCAGGCGGACGGAATTCATGCCAAGTTCGCGGAGCAGTTCCATGCATTCGCGTTCCACTCCCGTAGAGTCGTAGAATCTGCGTCCGCTGGCTTCCATCTCGGTAAGCCAGCTTATGTCAGCTCCGCGTGCGAAGCCTGTCATGTCATAACCTCCCGTCGGGTCCGTGTTTTCCGGCTGTTCCGGGAAGGTCGGGTTATCATCATCGTTGCAAGAAACGGTTGTCAAGCCGCAAAGGAGGATGAAACTCATCCACCAGGTTTTTATCTTTTTCATAATGTAATTCTGTTTTTAGTTGTTTTCAGTATAACTCCATGTCATAGTGGTGAGATTGACTGTAATGGTAAGATTCGGTGTTACTCCCCATTCGTATCCGTAGATCCAAAGCGGACTTCCGAAACTGTTTGCTTCGAGCGATGTGCCATTCTGATTGGTTTCGCTCCATGTCGTTCCGTAGAGTGTTCCGTCTTCGCCAACGAACACAAAGTCAAAATCATAATAGCTGTTGAACGTGCCTGTAAAGATATTTTCTGAAGTTTCTTCTAGTTCAATGACCAAGTCACTTATTGTCCATGTATCTCTGTTGAATTTGTACATTGACATGTTGCCTGTGCCGGTTCCAATCGGTTCGTATCTCCATGTCATTTCGCTTAGGTTCACTGTGATGGAAACGGCTCCAGATCCGTCAAACCAGATATTCCATTTGTCATCGGCAGAAGAAAGTTTCGAGTTGTCGGTCGGATCGCATCCGTACCATACCCCGTTCGTTCTGTCCACTATGTTGATTTCACTGCGATATTCGCCGGAATATGTTCCGGTATAAATACCATTCGCACTATCAGTAAGGCGAAGAGTTGTCATGAAGGTTTCGCTTCCATCATTAGAATAACATACAACATCCAAGGTTTCCGGATATGTCACAGGGATCTCTGCTCCACCTGCTTCAACCGTCACTGTCCAGTTTGTCGGGTCGGACAGATTCAGACGAATTGTACATTCTCCTGCCTGAGGAACTTCCACGTTGATGCTTCCTGCCGTTTCTGCAAGCGACAGACTTTCACCGTTCATGGCGAAAGCAATAGATGTTGATTGTCCTGAATCTGTTCCGGTAGTAGCATTGAACTGTTCCCCTTGTCCGGAAATAGTTATTGTCCGGCTTTCAGCTCCATCTGCTGTGAAGGTTGCCAGCCATTCATTGCTGCTTTCATTCAACGTCATGGCTACGTCCTCACCCGCAAGGCCGCTGACCGTGAGCGAAGAAACATGAAGCGCACTCCATTCTTCATCTTGTGTGTTGACTGTTACATAGTAACATCCGCTTGCATTGGGGTACCACATATTCCATTGGGTAGATTCATTTGAAAGAACGAAGGGCTTTCCATCTTCACCGATGTTTCCCCAAACCATTCCGTTTCCTTCGCGCATATAGAAGTTCTCCCAAGCATTAGCCACAATAAATCCTGAGTAAATTCCGTCTGCATTTGCCGAATAAAGAGTTTCGCCAGTAGCATTTTTGCTTGCGTCCAATATGATTCCTGTATTCATATCCATTTCATACGGAGTGACATTCACTTTCACCACATTGCTGTATGCAGAAGGTATATTGGTTCCCGTTGCACTTCCCAAACGGAAATAGATGGCATTCGACTGGCCGATTGTTGCACCTACCGTATTTGCGATTGTATTCAATTCTGCTCCTGTAAAGGCGTGTGACAAGGAAGTGGTTTCTGTTTCAGACACAGTACCGGAAAAATCTTCCGACAAAGACGCTTCAAGGCTGGCTACTACTTTGGCAGCCGTTCCTACATTTTCATCGCTGATTACGATTGTTTGGTCTGTCCATGCGAACGAGAGAACGATTTGCTGCGCAACGTCTGCGTTTAATGTCACATCGGTTGTGGATGCGATCAGTTCGTTGCCGCTCAAACTCTGCAAATAGATCTTGTCGCCGTCCTCCTCACACGATGTAAAGGAGAGCAAAGTTGCGATTACGGCAAACAGGTATTTTATCGTTTTCATTGTAACTTTGATTTATACGGTTAATAATTTTCGTTATACAGATTCGGATTTGCCGTAAGTTCAGTCGACGGGATGGGGTAGATGTTGAATTTGCTGTCCACTGAAGTCCCGCTTGACGAGCCTCCTTTCCATTCCCAAAGCTTATCGGCTGTAGTGAATCGGTTGAAGCGTATCAGGTCTGTACGG
Source organism: Bacteroidales bacterium SW299 (assembly GCA_019550975.1). Lineage (GTDB taxonomy): Bacteria > Bacteroidota > Bacteroidia > Bacteroidales > Bacteroidaceae > Phocaeicola > Phocaeicola excrementipullorum. The sequence goes on from SDWH01000014.1 coordinate 40,972, forward strand.
CGTGTGCTTTCCCAATAAAGCTCGCGGCAACGCTCATCAAGATAGAAGTCGGTATTAAGGTCGGCTTCTGTCACGTTCTCACTGGTGTCGCCGAACGCACGTTCACGCAATTCGTTCACATATCCCATTGCTGTTGTGGCGTTTCCTCCTTGTCCGCCTCTGGCAACGGCTTCACCATACATTAAATATACGTCTGCCAGACGGAAGAGCGGATAATCAGTGTTTGCACCGTTTTCTGCCGTATTTGATGCGGATTGTCCGTCATCGGTCAGATTGGTCCATTTCGTTACCAGCCATCCGGTTGACTGGTCGTCCATGGCCGTTACTTCCTGCGTCTGTCCTTCCTTGAAAAACATGCCTCTTCGGTCGTCGGGGTCAAACACCTCTGATGCCGTCTGACGGATTCTCATGTTTCCCCAGCCGTTGGCAGCACCATAGTCAGCCGGCTGCTGTGCGGTAGAAGTATTGCTGATTGCTCCGCACACCATATAAGTTCCCGCTCCCCATGAAACCGTAGTTGTAGCGTCAATCGGGAGTGTGAAGATGATTTCGTTGGTGCGCAAGTGATTGTCTGCATTGAAAAGCTTGCTGTAGTCTGTTTCCAGCGAGTATCCTTGAGCTATGGCATTGTTGCAGGCCGTGATGCATTCTGTGTATTTGGCTTCGTTGATATACACTTCTGCATTCAGATACATCTTTGCCAGCAAGGTATAGGCAGCACCTTTCGATGCACGTCCGTAGGGGCAGTCGGCTCTGTCGAGCAACAAATTCGAACCTTCAGTGAGGTCGGTAAGTTCATCCTCAATGAAGTCGAAGATCTGCTGCGCCGTATAGCGTGGAGGAATATAGCTTCCCACCGGATCATTTTCCGTAACGAAAGGAATGTTGCGGAAGAAGTCCATTGCGTGATAATAGAACAGAGCGCGGAGGAAACGGGCTTCCGCACGGTATTGGCGGATTGTGTTCTGGTCTTCCGCGCTGAACGAAGCGATGCTTTCTTCCGTAGCGTTGCGCAGGAATTCATTGCAAAGCGCGATGTTGTAATAGATGCGGTAATACATGTCCGACACCCATGAGTCGTTTGCATCCCACGAAAGGTTGTTGATGTCAGTCAGGTTCTCGCCGCTCAGCCACGTATAAGCCACTTCGTCGGTGCAGACTTCCTGCAGGTTGAAGAAGCAGCGCGAATAGTCCTGGCCGTTATTGGTAGACAAGTCTGCACTTCCGTTTTTTTCTTGTCCGTTGGTCACCATGGACGTATAAATTTTCGCCAATACCTGGAAATAGCTTTCCGGAGTGTGGTAGATGCTTTCGGAGGTGGTTTCCGTATGCGGATACTGGTTCAAGTCGTCCACGCAAGAAGGAGTCAGTACCGCTGTGCAGCAGATCAGTGCTGTGTATAATATCCTTTTCATTTTAGTATCGTTTGCTATTGTTGATATTTGACCGTTGACAGCTAACAGCCAGCTGTCAGCAGCCGGTTGTCAATTGTTGATTATCGGTTAGTTTAAAAATTGAGTCCCAGATTCAATGAATAAGTCCTTGGGCGCGGATAGAACGAGTTGTCCATTCCGTTGGGCACTTCCGGGTCTACGCCGCTGTATTTGGTAATGCAGAACACATTCTGGATCATTGCGCTGACATTAAGGCTGCATCCTTTGAATATTTCTCCGAAGTTATATCCCAAAGTCAGGTTGTCCATTTTCAGGAACGAAGCGTTTTCTACATAATAGTCCGACAAATACTGGCGTGTCTGGAATCCCGTTTCAAGATAACTTGTCGAGAGGTTGTTCAGCTGGTAGCTGTTGTAGCTCATTGTTTCAAACGCTCCCGTGTTCATAGCCATGCCGTTGTATACGTAGTTGCCGATATTGGCGCGGAAGCTCATGCCCAGATTCCACTGTTTCCAGCGGAGCGAAGTGCTGAGTCCCATGATATAGTCGGGAGCCGGCGAATGGTAGCGGTATAAGTCGTCCGAATTAATCGTGCCGTCATTGTTGAGGTCGGCATACGCGCCTTCAATTGGCTTTCCGGTTTTTTCGTCATAGAGCTGCTTGTAGACGTAGAACATGTAAGGTTCGTAACCTTCGGTTAATGTCTGGAACTGGTAGCCGTCGATAGAAGGTCCTACCGGTGTATTGGTTGCTTCGCCGCCCTGTACAAGCGAGAGGTTCTTTACTTTCATTTTCTGCCAGGTCATGTTGAAGCTGATGTCCCAGATCAGGTCATCGGTCTGTATGGGAGTAGCGTTCAAGGAGAATTCGATACCTTGGCTATCCACATTTCCTACGTTGGTGGTAATGGTTTTGTTGAAGGTAGATCCTGCGGCCGCGGGAACTGTGGCGATCAGATCTTTTGTCTGGCGGGTATAATAATCGAAGCTACCGGTCAGACGGTCATCCAGAAATCCGAAATCAAATCCGACATTCCATGAAGTAGTCGTTTCCCATTTCAAGTCTGAAACGTATGCTTCCGGACGGTAAGTGTAGACAGGTGTTCCGCCTACTATTCCCTGCGCTCCGTCCTGGCTCAGCGTATAGAGCGGAAGATAGTTGTAGTTCCCGATTCCGTCTTGCTGTCCGGTGACACCGTAGCTGGCACGGAGCTTCAGGTTGCTCAGAACTTTCTGGTCTTTCATGAACTCCTCTTCGGTCAATCTCCATCCCAGGGCGACAGAGGGGAAAGTACCCCAACGTTGGTCGGGTGCGAAACGGGAAGTGGCATCACGGCGCACGGTAGCGGTCAGCATATAGCGCGAGCCGTATGAATAGTTGATACGTCCGTAGTACGAAAGCAGGACATGACGGTAATCCGTAGCTCTGTAAGTGGTCTGAACATCTCCTGCCGCATTCATGGATGCCGTGGCAGGAGAGCTTGACTTCCAGTATTGGTAATCGTATCCTGCCGTAATGTCGAAGCTGCTGTTTATCGAGTCGAAGAACTTGTTGTAGTTGGCATAGAGGGTCAGCAGCCGGTTGATGTTTTTCTGTGGCCCGTAAGGATAATAATATCCGCCCGTTGTGTAATATTGTGCGGCTTCCGGACTGACGTATTCAGAGCCTTTTCCTTCGGCATAGTCGTAGCCCAGTGTGGCGTGAAGCTTCAGTTCGGGAAGAAAATGCACCCGGTAGTCAATATCGAAGTTCCCGATAAAGCGCACTACCTTGCTGTGTGCGTCGCGCTGTTCCAGCAGTCCGACCGGGTTCACCAGCGCACCGTTTACCGGATTTCCGTCGCTTCCTATCGCTTCGTTGAACCCTCCGAAGGCATCATTGCCCGAATAGACGGGGATGGTGGGGTTCATGGTGGCTCCTCCCCAAATGGCTGAAGTGTTGGCAAACTGGTTTTTGTTGAGCGCTCCCTTTGCGTTGAGTGTCAGTTTCAGATGGTCATCGAAGAACGAGGGAGAGAGCGAAACGCTTCCCGTGAAACGTTCTGCGTTGTCGGTTTTCAGCAGACCGTCCTGGTTGTAGTAGCCGATGGAAACTCGGATGGGCCAGTTGGGAGCGATGCGTCCCGAAAGGCTCAGGTTGTTGTCGGTTCCGTATGCGTTGTGATAAATCTGGTCGTTCCAGTCGGTGCGTGCTGTTCCGAGTAGAGCTTGCTGGGCTGCAGAACCTTGTGTGTTGACTACGTTGATAAACTGGTCGTAGTCGAGCATGTCGGCCAGTTTGGTTCTTGTCTGAATGGAATGGGTCGTGCTGAGCGAAATCTTCAGCTTGTCGGAGTTTCCTTTCTTGGTAGTGATGATGATGACACCGTTCGACGCGCGCGATCCGTAGATGGCGGTTGATGAAGCATCCTTCAGGATGGTCATGCTTTCGATGTCATTCGGATTGATGAGGCTGAGGAAGTTTCCGTCGTTGCCGCTGATTCCTCCTTGTTCCAGGGGAACTCCGTCAAGCACGATGAGCGGGTCGTTGCTGGCATTAAGCGAAGCTCCGCCACGCACGCGGATGGTGCTTCCCGATGTAGGAGAACCGCTGTTCGACATAATCTGTACGCCTGAAATTTTTCCGTTGATAAGCTGTTCGGGCGAACTGACAAGTCCTGTATTGAAGTCTTCGCTCGATACGTTGGTTACGGCACCGGTGAGGTCGCTTTTCCGTTGCGTTCCGTAGCCAATAACCACAACGTCGCTCAGCACCTGGCTGTCGGGCTGCAGCTGCACGTTCAATACGTTGCCTTTGATGGCAATTGTTTGCGAGGCATAGCCGATATAAGAGAACTGCAGTTCTTTCGCTCCGTCGGGTACGGTGAGCGAATAATTTCCGTCGAAGTCTGTAATGGTTCCTACGGCTGTTCCTGCTACAAGTACGTTTACGCCGATAAGCGGCTCGTTGGTGTCATCGGTTACTTTGCCTGTAATCGTTCTGCCTCCCGACTGGGCGAAGGCGGCTGACACGCAGACCTGCCAGAGGATGCAGAAAAGCAGGAGCATCTTGGCTTTGGTCACGGTTAAAAGGTTTGTTTTCATAAAGCGGTAATTAGATTAAATTTTGGTTTAATGTTTTCCATCAGAATTTCAGGTCCTTGAAACTCAAGTACAAAAGTAGAGAATGGAAATATGGAACAACGACAAATATTGGACATATCAAGACAATTTTTGGACAAAAGCCTGTGGAGGGTGTCCGAAAGGCTTTTCGGGCTTGTGCAGCTTGGTCTGATTTGTGTGCAGGGAAGGTTCAAGGTCTTTAGTCTAGAGATATGCATCTCCTGTCTGAGGATATGTATCTTTAGTCTGAAGATTTATATCTCCAGTCTGAAGATAAAGATTGGTTTGCGGTGCCCGGCTTTTGCCTTCCTGTGTCTGCTATGTTAAAAATAGAGTAAGGCTGCATTTATTCCGATAATAAATTCTATCTTTGCAGGCGAAATAAAAAAAGTGGAAAGATTTGAGTAGCTTGCAACCACGGAAAAAAATGCTAAAACACAGACTTGTTTCCCCGATGATTACTTTCCTACTCTGTCCGTACACGGATAAACAAACAATCATTTTTTTAATTTATTCAGTAAAATGGGATACTTATTCACATCCGAATCGGTGTCTGAAGGACACCCCGACAAAGTGGCCGATCAAATATCGGACGCTGTGCTTGACAAACTGCTGGCGTATGACCCCAGTTCGAAAGTAGCTTGCGAAACTCTGGTGACTACCGGACAGGTGGTACTGGCGGGAGAAGTGAAAACCAAGGCGTATATCGATTTGCAGCGTGTGGCGCGCGAAGTGATCAATAGAATCGGATATACCAAGAGTGACTACATGTTTGAAGGAAATTCGTGCGGCGTGCTTTCTGCCATCCACGAGCAAAGCCCCGACATCAACCGAGGCGTGGAACGCGAAGACCCGATGAATCAGGGAGCCGGCGACCAGGGCATGATGTTTGGCTATGCCACCAACGAAACGGAAAACTACATGCCGCTTTCGCTCGATCTTGCGCACAAGCTGCTGATGGTGCTGGCTGAAATCCGCCGCGAAGGAAAGTATATGACTTATCTCCGTCCGGACTCGAAGAGCCAGGTTACCATCGAATACGATGATGACCGCCGTCCGGTGCGCATCGATACCATTGTGGTTTCTACTCAGCACGATGAATTTATCCGTCCTGCCGACGAATCTGCAGAAGCGCAGCTGAAGGCAGACGAGGAGATGCTTGAACAGATCCGCAAGGATGTGATCGAAGTGCTGATGCCTCGCGTGGTAGCTGAAATCCATAATCCGGAAGTGTTGAAGCTCTTTAACGACAAAATCAAATATTATGTCAACCCGACCGGAAAATTCGTTATCGGCGGCCCGCACGGAGATACGGGTCTTACGGGACGTAAAATCATCGTAGACACATACGGGGGTGCCGGCGCGCACGGCGGAGGAGCTTTCTCGGGGAAAGACCCCAGCAAGGTTGACCGCAGCGCGGCATACGCGGCGCGTCATATCGCGAAGAATCTGGTGGCCGCCGGTGTAGCCGACGAAGTGCTTGTGCAGGTTTCATACGCTATCGGCGTGGCACGGCCCATCAATATCTTTGTAAATACTTACGGCCGCAGCCATGTGTCTATGAGCGACGGAGAGATAGCAAAGAAGGTGGACGAACTGTTTGACATGCGTCCGCGTGCCATTGAAGAGCGTCTGAAATTGCGCTATCCGATTTATAGCGAAACCGCGGCTTACGGACATATGGGACGTGAACCGAAAATGGTGACCAAGCATTTTGAATCGGCTTACGAAGGCAACAAGGATATCGAAGTGGAGCTCTTCACTTGGGAAAAGCTTGATTATGTGGACAAAGTGAAGGAAGCATTCGGGCTGAAATAAGAAAGGGCTCCCCAAAGGATGTGTCAAAACGGAAAATGACAGTCAAAAATCAAGGTCATTCTGGCATAGCGGAGAATCTCGTGTAAATCATTTGTCTTTTCGAGATCCTTCACTGCATTCAGGATGACGAAATGAAGGCTGGTTTTCGTTTTGACACAGCCTCTTGAATAAATGGTCATAATCTTCCTCTAGGAGGGGGTTGGTTAGACTTTAAACCACAATTCCTATGAATGAAATCAAGAACGTATGCGTTTATTGCGCTTCGAGCACGCAGGTTGCGCCTGTCTATTTCGATGCCGCTTCCAGACTGGGGGAGATTCTTGCTTCTCAAGGCATCAACCTGATTAACGGGGCGGGATGCCAGGGGCTGATGCGCAGCGTGTCAGACGCAGTGTTGGCCGGAGGGGGAACCGTGACGGGAGTTATTCCCCGGTTCATGGTAGAACGCGGATGGCACCACAGCGGGCTTACCCGGCTTGTACAGACAGAAACCATGCACGAGCGCAAGCAGCTGATGATTGACATGGCCGACGGCATCATAGCCTTGCCGGGCGGATGCGGTACGCTGGAGGAGCTGCTTGAGGCAATTACATGGAAACAGCTCGGGCTGCACCCGAAGCCTATCGTTGTGCTCAACACCAATCGTTTTTACGACCCCTTGCTTGAACTTCTGAGGCAGGCCGCTGATCAGAAATTCATGCGCGAGCAGCACATGAATCTTTGGCAGATGGCTTATACTCCCGAAGAAGCGGTAGATTTATTGTATACAATACCTTATTGGAGCAAAGAAATTTGTAAATTTGCGGCAATATGAATGAATATTGCCATACAGGTTTTTCACAGGTCAGGGTGCTTTATCAGCAGCATAAGGCAGAAACAGACAGCGCGTTGGTCCGGAGCATGGAAGCGAAGGACGCTTCGGGGATGCAGGGCGAGCCTTTGCCCTATTCGCTTTATGCCGACTGGTCTGTAACCTGTGTGATATTCTGCTGCTTCTTTTTGATCTTTTATGCCATAAGGAACGGAAAGAAATACCTGTACCAGCATTTTAAGGGCTTTTTCAAGCAGAAAGACCGCGCCAGTCTGTTTGATGATGATTCCGGCTACAATTTCAGATATGCGCTGGCTTTGTCGACTTCATGCTGTGTGCTGTATGGCCTGTTCCTTTACGGTTATTTCACGGAAACCGCTCCTTCCCTCCTGCATGTCATGCCTCATATTCTTCTGCTGGGCATTTATATAGCCAGCGTTCTTTTGCTTGTCTGCATCAAGTGGGGGGCTTATCTTTTTGTCAACTGGGTCTTCTTCGAAAAAGAGCAGAACGCGCGCTGGATAACCTCTTATTTCGACCTTTTGGGGGGCTGCGGACTCATGCTTTTCCCGGTTTCTCTGCTGGCTGTTTATTTCGGTCTGTCTGCCGGATTTTCGTGCGGCATAGTTCTTTTTATATTAATTTGTGGCAAAATATTGTTATTTTATAAGTGCATTAGGAACTTTTTCAGCCGATTTTATGGCATTTTACATTTAATTCTGTACTTTTGTGCCCTCGAAATAGGACCTCTTCTTTTTCTTTGGAAAGGATTGGCGTATATAAACAACTTATTAATTCTAAATTTTTAGAACATTGAAGATAAAGAAAGTACTGGTTTCTCAGCCTAAACCGACGTCAGAAAAGTCACCGTATTATGACATCGCTGAGAAGTACGGAGTGAAGATAGATTTTCGCCCGTTCATAAAGGTAGAGAGTTTGTCGGCTAAAGAATTTAGACAACAGAAGATTTCTATTTTGGACCACACAGCTGTTGTGTTTACTTCACGTCATGCAATAGACCATTTCTTTAGTCTTTGTACAGAGTTGCGTGTGACCATTCCTGAAACGATGAAATATTTCTGTACGTCAGAAACAATTGCACTTTATATCCAGAAGTATGTGCAGTATCGCAAGCGCAAGGTGTTTTTCGGGTCTACAGGCAAGTTTGCCGACCTGGTTCCGCTGATGGTGAAGCACGGTGGAGAGAAATACCTGATTCCGATGTCCGACGTACATAATGATGAGGTGAAGAACCTGCTCGACAAAAATAAAATCCAGCATACAGAAGCGGTGATGTACCGGACTGTCAGCAACGACTTCACTCCGGAAGAGGAATTCAACTATGACATGCTGATTTTTTTCAGCCCGGCGGGAATCCAGTCGCTCATGAAGAACTTTCCGAACTTCGAGCAGAAGGATATCGCTATCGGCAGTTTCGGACCGACAACGGCGAAGGCTGTGAAAGATGCAGGCTTGCGTCTGGATCTGGAAGCTCCGACAAGCGCCGCTCCTTCCATGCCTGCCGCATTGGATATGTTTATCCGCGAGCATAACAAATAAATAAAAGAATAGCATTTTCGCCGCAGAGGCTGCAGAGGCGCACAGAGCTTTCATCTTTCTGTGAAACTCTGCGGCCTCTGTGGTGTATTGACAAGATATGAAAACATATGCGTTGCCAAAGAAAGAACGGCTGAACAGCCGGATACTTATCGAAAAGCTCTTTTCCGGAGGGAGCAGATCGCTTCCTGCCTTTCCGCTGCGTATTGTATACATGCAGGTGGAAGGGGAGAATCTTCCTGCGGCAAGTATTATGGTAAGTGTGCCTAAAAAGCGGTTTAAACGAGCTGTCAAGCGCAACAGGGTGAAAAGGCAAATACGTGAGGCTTATCGTATGCATAAGGATATCCTTCTTGACGCGCTGGAAGCGGCCGGACGCAAAGTTGCCGTCGCCTTTATCTGGCTCGACAACGAACTGCATGATTCGTCCGAAGTGGAAGCTAAGGTGAAAAAACTGTTGCAACTTGTAGCGGAACGCATTTCATGATCCGGAAATTCTTTACTTTTCTGCTTCTGCTTCCCATTTATTTTTACAGGAACTGCATTTCTCCGTTTACGCCTCCTTCCTGCCGTTTCACTCCGACCTGCTCGCAATATGCTGTTGAGGCGATAAAGAAGCACGGGCCTGTCAAAGGTTTGTATCTGGCCATACGCCGCATTCTGCGCTGTCATCCGTGGGGCGGTTCGGGATATGACCCCGTTCCATAACTTTTTCTTTTCCCCGATTATGTTGCTTGATGTCCATACCCATCATTTGCCGCCCTTGCCCGAAACGGCGCTATGGAGCTGCTGCATGCAGGACAGGGATCTGCCGGCGTTTGAGCAGGCCCGGTGGATTTCGCCGGGAATTCATCCGTGGTATCTTTCTTCCGGTACGCTTGACAGGCAGGCAGAATGGCTGGAGTCGCTTCTTGCCGGCGATGCGCGTGTGCTTGCGGTGGGCGAATCGGGCCTTGACCGGCTGTGCGGCACTCCTTTTGATGTTCAGCAGGAAGCGTTCAGGATATCTGTTTCCCTTTCCGAGCGTTACCGGATTCCGCTTGTTATCCATGCGGTGAAGAGTTTCAATGAACTTGTTGCGTGTAAAAAAGAAGCGAATCCTTCCCAGCCCTGGATCATTCATGGATTCCGCGGGAAAAAGGAGCTGGCCGCAAGTCTGCTCCGTCACGGTTTTTATCTGTCGGTGGGGGATAAGTTCAATGCCGAAGCGGTGAAGATTGTTCCTTCGGGACGTTTGCTGGCGGAAACAGACGATAAAGGCTGCAATATCTCAGAGGTAGTGCGTAAATTGGCTGAAGTGCGGGGCGAAACATGTCAGGCATTGCGCACAGTCCTCAGCCTCAATGCTGCGCATCTCTTTTTTAAGCGATAAAAATTGGTTATTCAGATAAAGTGTCGTATTTTTGCTTCCCACAATATATCTATAAAATCATAATATGTTAAATTAAGAAACTCATTCGATGAACTTTGTAGAAGAATTAAAATGGCGTGGAATGGTCCACAACATGATGCCGGGTACAGAAGAATTACTGGAAAAAGAAATGGTTACTGCTTATTTGGGTATTGACCCTACTGCCGATTCGTTGCATATCGGCCATCTGTGCGGAGTCATGATGCTCCGTCATTTTCAGCGGTGCGGCCATAAGCCTTTGGCATTGGTGGGAGGAGCTACCGGCATGATCGGTGATCCGTCGGGAAAGTCGCAGGAACGCAACTTGCTTGACGAAGAAACGCTGCGCCATAATCAGGAGTGTATCAAGAAACAGTTAGGAAAATTCCTTGATTTTGAGTCGGATGCACCCAATAAGGCGGAATTGGTGAACAATTACGACTGGATGAAAGACTTTACTTTCCTTGAATTTGCGCGTACGGTAGGAAAACATATCACTGTGAACTATATGATGGCGAAAGAATCGGTTCAGAAACGTCTGAACGGTGAAGCGCGTGACGGCCTTTCGTTTACGGAGTTCACTTATCAGCTTTTGCAGGGATATGACTTCCTGCATTTATATGAAACTAGATACTGCAAACTGCAGTTGGGCGGTTCCGACCAGTGGGGGAACATCACGACAGGTGCCGAGCTGATCCGTCGTACGAATGGAGGAGAGGTCTTTGCGTTGACTTGTCCGTTGGTGACTAAGGCTGATGGAACAAAATTCGGCAAGACCGAGTCGGGCAATGTATGGCTTGACCCTAGATATACTTCTCCTTACAAGTTCTATCAGTTCTGGCTGAATGTAAGCGATGATGACGCAGAGCGTTACATCAAGATTTTCACTTCGCTTACTAAAGAAGAAATAGACGCGCTGGTTGCTGAGCATAAACAGACTCCGCATCTGCGTGTGCTTCAGAAGCGTTTGGCTAAAGAAGTGACCGTGATGGTTCATTCAGAAGAAGATTACAATGCTGCGGTGGAGGCATCGGGCATTCTCTTCGGCAACTCAACCTCTGAAGCGTTGAAGAAACTGGATGAGGATACGCTTTTGTCGGTATTCGAGGGAGTTCCTCAGTTTGAGGTTGCCAAGACGGAAATCGAGGCAGGCATTAAGGCTGTTGATCTCTTTACAGAAAAAGCGGCTATTTTCCCGTCAAAAGGGGAGATGCGCAAGCTGGTGCAGGGAGGCGGCGTTTCGCTTAACAAGGAAAAACTGTCTGCTTTCGACCAACTAATCACTGCTGCGGATCTGCTGGATGACAAGTATCTTCTGGTTCAGAAAGGAAAGAAAAACTATTATCTGGTTATTGCTAAATAAGCAGGCAATAGTTGCAGATATATTCCGATAAAAGAGATTGTGCCAATTTATAGGTTGAATCTATAATTGGCACAATCTTTTTGTTTTTACGGCTTCTTGTCCAGCTCTTTCAACAATTCGTCAACTGCGGCTTTCAGTTGCGTGTCTTCACCTGTCACTATCGTTTCGGGAGCATTCAGCACGTAAATGTCCGGTTCGAGCTGTTTGTTCTCCAGGTAGCTTCCGTCCGGCAGCTGGTAGCCTATAACAGGGATTCCGAATATTAGCGACGGGTCTTGCAGCCGTACCCAGTTGACACTGGTCATGGTTCCCGGTACCGGTGCTCCTACCAGTTTCCCGATGTTCCGGTGTTTGTAGACCCAGGGCGTACCGTGTGCGTTCGAGTAGTTCGCTTCACACTGCAGCATGATGGAAGGTTTGTTCCAGCGACGGCTTGGCATGTCACAGGCGGCACGTCCGCGGATTACCTGAGTCAGGTATTTTTTTCCGCTGAACAGCACTTCAATGTCTTCATGCAGGCGTCCTCCTCCATTGAAACGCGTATCGATGACGATACCGTCGCAATTGTTGTATTTGCCCAGGATGTCTGAATATACGGTGCGGAAACTTCCGTCGTCCATCGATTCGATATGTACATAGCCCAGCCGTCCGTTTGACCATTTTTCTACATCGGCGGCGCGCTGTTTTACCCAGCGTTCATAAAGCAGCCCGTTCATTGTTCCGCTGCTTACCGGTTTCACAACCTCGTCCCAGCGCTCCTTGGTTGCCGGATTGCAGAAAGAAACCAGTACCTTTTTCCCGGCTTTCCCGTTCAGCAGAGCTGTGCAGTCGGTTGTGCCGGTCAGTTCTTTGCCGTCTATTTTTTCAATGACAGTGCCGGCTTCCACTCGTGAAGATTTTCTGTCGAAGGGGCCTTTCTCAATCACTTCAGCCACTTTCAGACCGTTATCCGTGTAGTTCCAGTCGTAAAGCAGGCCGAGGCTGGCTGTTTTCTCTCCTCCAGACTTGCTGTAGCGCCCTCCGGTGTGCGACACATTCAGTTCGCCCAGCCATTCGCTCAGTAGTTCTGCAAAGTCGTAATTGTTGGTGATGTGCGGAAGAAACTTGCGGTAGGTGGCCGTCATCGCTTCCCAGTCAACTCCGTGCATGTTCTCATCGTAGAATCTCTTCTTTTCCTCTTTATATACATAGTTGAACATGAATTCCCGTTCGGCCGCCAGATCCATCTTCATTTCTGCGCGATAGCTGATCAGTTTCAGTGCATCCGAAGCCAGATCCATTTTCTGCATGGCACTTCCTCCCAGAATGAACAGGTTCTTTTCTTCCTTATCTAGCTGCATGCCTCCCCATCCGGCATTCATCTTGTGGATGAGCTTGGTGTCATGCTTGCGGAGATTCATTTTCCACATGTCGAATCCCCCTTCGAAAGCCGACAAGTAATACAGCGACTCGCCGTCTTTGGGTATGATGGCCGAAGCGATGCTTGATGAATTTGGGGTCAGACGCACGATGCGGTCTTCGATGCCGTCGAGTTCTACCACAATGTCTTTTGTTTCTTCTTTCTTGGCTTCATCTTTCTTGCCGTCATCCTTTTTCTTCTTGTCTTGCTTCTTTTCAGCTTCTGCCTTTGCTTTTTCCTGTTCTTTTTCAAGTTCTTTCTGCAGTTCGTAGTCCTCTTTGCTCAAACGGAACTTGTCGTAGGCATCTTGATTGACAAATGCAAGCATCACGTCATCGAGCGATCCCCATGAGGCATGGTTGCGCATACCGTACCGTTCGGTTGTGAAAAGGATGGCGTTTCCTCCCATCACCCATTGGGGAGAGCCGCTGGTATATCCGCTGTTGGTGAGGTTGACCGGAGATCCTTTTCCGTCGGCACTTGCAATTGCTATATCGGTATACGGGTCGTGGTGGTTTGCGACGAATTCGAACGTGAACCATTTTCCGTCGGGCGACCAGGAGTAGCTGAACGGGCTTCCCAGGCTGTACCATGTAGACCCGTCTGTAATCTGGCGCACCTTCTTCGATTGCAGGTTAACGACTTTCAGGCGGAGCCGGTCTTCGATGAAAGCCACTTCTTTCCCGTCGGGAGAAAAAGAGGGATGCGTTCTTTCAACCGTTTTCGAAGGCAGCAGCGCTTCTTCTTCGATCAGCGTGGCGTTTGGAAAGTTGAGGTCTTCCTTGCGTGATATTCGGGCAATGTACATTTCCCAATTGCCGTTGCGCAGGCTGGAATAAACCAGTGAGCGGTTGTCGGCACCGAACGACAGCCCTTCTTCTGCTTCGGGAGTATGGGTGATCTGTTTGGTCGTTCCGTACTCGACGGAGGTAACAAACACATCTCCGCGGACGATGAACGCCACCTGCTTGCCGTCGGGCGAAACCACCGCTTCGCTGGCTCCTCTGGTGAATGTCAGTGTGGCCGGGATGTCTTCATCGTCGCGTGTAAGCGAAATGTTTACTTTTTTCGGTTTTCCTCCGGTTTGCTGTGTATAGATTTCTCCGTCATAAGTATAGCAGAGCAGGCCGTTGTTTCCGGCGGAAAGGAAACGCACCGGATTGGTTTTGAATGCGGTGAGCTGTTCTGTCTGTTGCGGATTGTCAAGAGAAGCTTTGTATACGTTGAACGAGCCTCCGTTGCGTTCGCTCAGGAAATAAAACGCATTCTCGTCGCCGGTCCATACCGGATTGCGGTCCTCTCCTGCATGGTTTGTCAGATTGGTATGCTTTCCCGTCTGGGTGTCGTACATCCAGACGTCGCGGGTGATGGACGAAGTATGGTGCTTGCGCCATTCGTCTTCGAATCCCTTCCTGTCCTGGTAAAGGAATCTGCTTCCGGCCTTGTCAAAGCAGACAAGTTCGGCTGGAGTTCCAAGAATCTGTTCTGTCTTTCCTCCCTCTGCCGGCACTTTATACAGTTCGGTCATGGCAGAGGTCGGGAAGAGAGCACTGTTGGCCGGGTCCTGTATGCTGGCTGAGAACACCACGTACTTTCCGTCGGGAGTGAAAGCCGAAGGAGTTTCTGCGGCCGAATTCATTGTCAGCCGTTTAGCCGACCCTCCTTCTGCCGGCATTACGAAGATGTCGGCGTTTCCGTAGCGGTCGCTTGCAAAGGCGATTTGTTTGCCGTCAGGGCTCCACACGGGAGAGGATTCATACGAATCTTGCGTTGTGAGCCGCACGGCTTCTCCGCCCGTTGCGGCTACCTTATAAATATCCCCTTTGTAACAAAACACAATATTCTTTCCGTCGGGCGAGATTCGCACGTCGCGCATCCAAAGAGGGGTGGCTGCCGTGGCTCCTGCCGTAACGGTTCCCAATACAAGGCTTAGCAATAGTTTCTTCATTTTGTCTGATAAATTTAAATTTCCGTTTACAGCGCGGAAAGTTATCAAAAATAACCGAATCGGCAAAATCAGTTTTTGAATGTTGTGCAATTTGCCAGCTCAGGGGCAGACCGACGGGCATTGGCTGGTGACCTGCGGGCGGAAAGGAAGGTTGCGCAACAAAAAAAGTGAAGATTTATTTGGAGCATATTCTAAAAAACATGTATCTTTGCACCGTTTTCTGAGGAAAACGCATGAAGTTTGGACTATGGTGTAATGGTAGCACAACAGGTTTTGGTTCTGTTTGTCCAGGTTCGAATCCTGGTAGTCCAACAGAGATTCTCCGAAAAGCTTTGCTCTTCGGAGAATCTTATTTTGAGGGCACTCCTGATATGCCTTGTCCGCCGCTGGAAGATAACAGGCAACTTAAAAAAATGAGCCGTCATCTTCATGAAGATAAGCCGTCATCTTGTCCAACTTGTCCCATCATCTTAATCGGTTTTTCCCATCATATTTTTTCAGGTTGTTTTTATTTTCCGAATACGCATGGCAAGAAACTTGTACCTGTAAAAGATTGTTACATAATTCATGCAAAAGTAATCCGAAAGAAACCGTTCTGTAACATAAAACAGCGACTTTTGTGCAAACTAAAATCAAGAGGAGGACACAGACAATGGAAACTATCGGAAACAAATACGTAGTGGAATGCACTTCGGGCGGAGAGTATTATGCTTATCTGTTGAATCACGAACAATGCTGCGCTTTCGGGGAAACGGCAGAAGAGGCCATTGAAAACCTTGAAGAGGCCGCCGAAGAGTTCTTCAGCGAAATCAATTCGGTCTTCTACATCGAAGACATCGCGTGAGAGGAAAGCTCTAACACACCAAATAGATAATTGCCAATATTTTTTAGTCATTCGGCCATCTCTGTGCGAACAGCGATGGCTTGTTTTTTTGAAATGCCATATTAACTCGGCAGACATATCTCTGTAATATTATCGGGCTATTTTTGTATGTCGTTAAGAGAAAAACATAGATATGGAAGGAAGACCTTATTACCGGACCATTGTAGTTTCGGACATTCATCTGGGTACATCCCACTCGAAGGTAAACCAAATCAGCGATTTCTTAAGAAGGGTTGACTGTGACCGGCTCATCCTGAACGGGGACATCATCGACGGCTGGCATCTGCAGAAGTCGGGCATCGGCAAATGGAAACAGGAGCATACGCACTTCTTCAAGATCATCATGAAGATGATGGAGAAGCACGGGACGGAAATCATTTATGTGAGAGGGAACCACGATGACTTTCTCGACAATCTGGCTCCGCTGCGCCTTGCCAATCTCCATATTGTAAAAGATTATATGCTGGAGAGCAACGGGAAGCATTACTTCGTGACGCATGGGGATGTTTTCGACAAGGTGACGACCGAAATGAAATGGCTCGCCAAGTTGGGCGATATAGGCTACACCCTGCTGCTCTGGCTCAACAGCCTGTATAACAAGTATCGCGTGAAGCGGGGAAAGCCTTACTATTCGCTTTCGCAGGCCATCAAGCAGAAAGTGAAGTCTGCCGTATCTTATATTTCTGACTTTGAAAATGTGCTGGTTGATTTTGCGCGTGCGCGCCAGTGCGAGGGAGTGATTTGCGGGCATATCCATCACCCTGAGAACCGGATGATAAACGGCATCCATTACCTTAATTCGGGCGACTGGGTAGAAACCATGTCGGCTCTGACGGAAGACGTGGACGGAGAATGGAGGGTTGTCTATTATTCAGACCTTGCCGGAGCGGTTTCGCCGGAAGAGGAGAGCGAACAAGAAAATGTATTACCTTTAATATCTATAGCTTCATGAAAGTACTGTTTGTTGTTCAGGGTGAGGGCAGAGGACATCTTACTCAGGCTATAACAATGGAAAAGTTGCTGAAAGGCAACGGGCACGAGGTGGTTGAAGTGCTGGTCGGAAAAAGCGAGTCGAGGCGTCTGCCTGGATTCTTCATCCGTTCCATGCATGCTCCCATCAGGCAGTTTACGAGTCCGAACTTTTTGCCTACGCATGCCAACAAGCGGGCGAATCTCTCCCGGAGTGTGGCGTATAATCTGCTGAAGCTTCCTGAATACTTCGAGAGCATGTGCTATATCCGGCAGCGCATAGAAGAAACCGGTGCGGAGCTGGTCATTAACTTTTATGAGCTGCTGACGGGGCTGACTTATTTCTTTCTCCGTCCCAATGTGCCGCAAATCTGCATCGGCCATCAGTATCTTTTCTTACATAAGGATTTCAAGTTTCCCAAGGCCAACCGTTTCAGCCTTTTTTTCCTGAACCTTTTTACGAAGATGACTTCGCTGAGAGCATCCCACAGGCTGGCTCTTTCGTTCCGTCCGATGGACGAAGACGCAGAAAGGCATATCACGGTTGTTCCCCCTCTGCTGCGTTCGGATGTGTTCCGTCAGGAAAGCAGGCAAGGCGACTATATTCACGGGTATATGGTCAATTCGGGCTTTTCGGAAAGCATTATGAAGTGGCACAAGATTCATCCAGAGATGCCTCTCCGCTTCTTTTGGGATCATTGGGAAGAAGAACCGGTGAAGAAAATAGACGGCACGCTTTCGTTTTACCAGCTTGATGACGTGGAGTTCTTGCGTCAGATGGCAGGATGCAAGGCTTATGCCAGCACGGCGGGGTTCGAGTCGATCTGCGAGGCCATGTATTTGGGGAAGCCGATCATGATGGTTCCGGCCCATATCGAACAGGAATGCAATGCCTTCGATGCAGAACAGAACGGAGCCGGCATCATTGACGGGAACTTCAATCTGGACAATCTGGTTGACTTTGCCGGCAGATTCCGGCCCAACAGAGAGTTCCGCAGATGGGTTGAATCGGCCGAATACATCATCTTGAATGAAATCGAGCGTTTTGCTCCGCAAAATTCTTTGCATCAGATGTATATGGTAGAAGAATTTGTGTAAAAAAGTCTAAAATCCTCTGTTGAAATCATCTTGTAACATAAAATCGTTTATTTTGCAAAAAAAGTGATTTTATGGCACAGAAGAAGAAAGAAAACCCTTATCTGGAAAGGGATATCAGTTGGATGTATTTTAACAGACGTATTTTGCAGGAGGCGTGTCGCCCGCATGTTCCTATTCTGGAACGTATGGCTTTTCTGGGGATCTACTCGAACAATCTTGATGAATTTTTCCGCGTGCGTGTCGCCACACAAAGCCGTATTGCCGAGTGTATGGACCGCTCGGCTGCGGCTGAGAGGGAAAAGGCGAAAAAGCTGCTCAAGCAGATCGGAAAAATAAACTCTCATTACGTAAAGGACTATGAAGAAGCTGTGCATAATGTAACTGCCGACCTGCGCAAAGACAACATTTATCTGGTTTCAGACGCGGAAGTGACTTCCGAGCAGTTGGAATTCATACGCTCGTTCTATAAAGCTAAAATTTACGGATTTCTGATTCCCGTATGGTTCTCGGCAATCAAGCTGCTTGATTATGAAAACGACGAGAATATCTATCTTGCGGTGAAGGCAACGAAAACAGGGGAAAAAGCTGTGTCGGACTATGCCTTCTTGGAGCTTCCGGTAAATATCTGCGGACGCTTTGTGCGTCTTCCGGACAGCGGCGACAAGAGTTATCTGATGTATCTTGATGACGCAATCCGCTGCTGCCTGCCTCTGGTGTTTGAGGGGCTGGGCTTCGACAAGTTCGAAGCGTATGCTTTCAAGTTTACGCGTGACGCAGAAATGGAAATAGACAACGACCTGCGTACGGGTACGCTGCAGAAAATCTCGAAGGGTGTGAAAAGCCGTAAGCGCGGTGAGCCGCTGCGTGTGATTTATGACTCGAATATGCCGAAAGACTTGCTGAAACGGGTATTGAAGAAGCTTGATCTCGACAGCATGGACACGGTAATCAGCAGCGGACGCTATCAGAACCATAAAGACCTGATGAAATTCCCTGACTGCGGACGTCCGCATCTGAAATATCCTTCCTGGCAGCCCATTCTGAAGAAAGAGCTTGACGGGTCGGACAGCCTGCTGCACAAGATTCAGGAGAAAGACCGCTTTATCCATGTGCCTTATCACAGCTTTGATTCATTTATCCGTGTGCTTCAGGAGGCGGCTGTGAGCAAGGAGGTAGAAAGCATCAAGATTACCCTCTACCGCCTGGCCAAGGAGTCGAAGGTGGTGAAGGCTCTTATCGGTGCAGCTCGGAACGGAAAAAAAGTGACCGTATGCATTGAACTGCTGGCACGGTTTGACGAAGCGTCAAACATCAACTGGTCGAAAAAGATGCAGGATGCGGGAATTAAGGTGATTTTTGGTGTGGAAGGCTTGAAAGTGCATTCCAAGATCACGCATATCGGCA
The DNA here is from genome assembly GCA_019550975.1 of Bacteroidales bacterium SW299. Lineage (GTDB taxonomy): Bacteria > Bacteroidota > Bacteroidia > Bacteroidales > Bacteroidaceae > Phocaeicola > Phocaeicola excrementipullorum. The sequence continues at coordinate 60,107 of SDWH01000014.1, forward strand.
TGAAGAAGGGGCCGGATATAGCCTGCATCAGCACCGGCAACTTCCATGAGGGCAATGCGCGCATGTATACCGACTGCATGCTGATGACCGCTTATCCGCGGCTGGTAAGGGACGTTGACCATGTATTTGATTTCATCGAACGCCCGTATACTCCCATTAGATTCAAGGAGCTGCTGGTTTCTCCCAACGAGATGAAGAACAAGTTTGTGGCGCTCATCAATAATGAAATCAAGAACAAGAAGGCGGGAAAACCGGCTTACATCAAGATAAAGATCAACCATATCACCGACCCGATTATGGTGAACAAGCTGTATGAAGCGTCGCAGGCCGGTGTCGACATTGATCTGGTGCTCCGTGGCAACTGCTCGCTGGTGACTGGAATTCCCGGAATCAGCTCCAACATCAGAATTCACGGAATTATTGACCGTTATTTGGAACATTCACGTATCTTTGTATTTGCCAACGGCGGTGAGGAGAAGGTGTTTATCGGTTCTGCCGACTGGATGCCGCGCAACCTCGACAACCGCATTGAAGTGATCACTCCTGTCTATAATCCGGAAATCAAGGAGGAGATGAAGCTCATCGTTGAATACGGGCTGAAAGACACGATGCAGGGACGCATCGTCGACGGGCACGGAGAAAACAAGTTCTGGGGAGAGGAAGAAGAAGGCGCCCAGCCTTTCCGCTCTCAAGAAGCACTTTACAACCATTATGTGGCAGAGAACATGAATGACTAAATAATTATGGATTTGAAAGACAAATTTGAAAGCTACGGCTTCAACTATGCTGCAATTGACATCGGTTCGAACGCAGTCCGTCTGCTCATCAAGCATGTGGAGGAAGACCGGAACGGAAAGGCGACTTTCTCGAAAGTGCTTCTTTTGCGCGTGCCTCTCCGTTTGGGATTTGATGTGTTTGCCATGGGGAAGCTCTCCGAACGGAAAGAGAAAGACATGATCCGGCTGATGGACGCTTTCCAGAATCTTATGAAAATTTACGATGTGGAGGATTATCGTGCCTGCGCCACTTCGGCCATGCGTGATGCCAAGAACGGAAAGGCAATCATCAAGCGCATCAAGAAGAAAACGGGCATCAACATCGAAATCATTGACGGACAGGAAGAAGCGAAGATGGTCTACAATAACCACATCGAATGCATGGAAGACCGGAACGGAAACTATATGTATGTGGATGTGGGCGGCGGAAGCACCGAGATCAACTTGCTTTCTCAGGGAGAACTGGTGTGCAGCCGTTCGTATAACATCGGCACGGTAAGAATCCTGAACAAGGCGGTGAAATCCAGCGAATGGGAACGCCTGAAAACCGACATGGCTGATATTGCCAAATCATATCCCGGAACAAACATTATCGGTTCGGGAGGAAATATCAACAAGATTTACCGTCTGGTTGAAAAGAAAGACAAGAAAGAGCAGAAAATGCCGGTTGAGGCGCTCCACGAGCTGCACGACAGTCTGAAGGTGCTCTCGGTGGAAGAACGTATGGAGAAATACCAGTTGAAGCCCGACCGTGCGGATGTTATCGTGCCGGCAGGGGAAATATTCACGACCATTGCCGACATTATCCATGCCAACTATGTATACGTGCCGGTAATCGGTTTGTCTGACGGCATCATCGACGGACTGTATGCGCACCATCTGGAAGAGGAAAAGGCTGCGTTGGGCGGCAACTGAATGCGTGTGGGGCTTCCCACATCAAACCTTTTCTGAAAGGATAAAATCTCTTTCTCCAGGTTAAAGATATGTATCTCCAGTCTGGAGATACATATCTTTAACCTGAAGATGCATATCTTTAGGCTGAAGACAGAAATGTGGCTGGCATTTCTGTCTTTTTGTATCCGGAACTTCCGGAGTGTTCTGCCCGGCGCATCCTCCTTTTTCGTATGCCCGAGAATTTCGCCGTATCATAAAATCACGTATCTTTGCAGGAGTTTTTCATTTACGTCGAACACAACAAAAAGAAAGGGAAACATTGTGGCTAAAGATAATGAAGTGGTATTGACCCCGATGATGAAGCAGTACTTTGAACTGAAGGCGAAGCACCCGGACGCGATCATGCTGTTCCGGTGCGGTGACTTTTATGAAACTTATTCGGAGGATGCTGTGACTGCTGCCGATATTTTGGGAATCACGCTGACCCGGCGCGCCAACGGACAAAGCAAGACTGTAGAAATGGCGGGTTTTCCTTACCATGCGCTCGACACTTACCTGCCCAAGCTGATACGTGCAGGCAGGCGTGTGGCTATCTGTGACCAGCTGGAGGATCCGAAAACGACGAAAAAGCTGGTGAAGCGGGGCATCACGGAGCTGGTGACACCGGGAGTAGCCATCAATGACAATGTGCTTTCTTATAAAGAGAACAACTTTCTGGCAGCCATACACTTCGGGAAAACCGCTTGTGGTGTGGCTTTTCTAGACATCTCGACCGGAGAGTTTCTCACGGCGGAAGGTCCTGCGGACCATATAGACAAGCTGCTGAACAATTTCGCTCCGAAGGAAGTGCTTTTTGAACGCGGAAAGAAGCCGATGTTCGAAGGAAACTTCGGCAACAAATTCTTCACTTTCGAGCTTGAAGACTGGGTGTTTACCGAAAACTTCGGGAGAGAAAAGCTGCTGAAGCATTTCGACACCAAGAACCTCAAAGGGTTCGGTATCGAGAATCTTCATAACGGCATCGTGGCTTCGGGAGCTATCCTTCAGTATCTGGAGATGACGCAGCATTTCCAGATTGACCATATCACTTCGATCACGCGCATCGAAGAGGAGCGGTACGTGCGTCTTGACAAGTTTACGGTGAGAAGCTTGGAGCTTGTAGGAAGCATGAATGACGAAGGAACCAGCCTGCTCGACATTATCGACCGTACGGTCAGTCCGATGGGCGCGCGTATGCTGAAGCGCTGGGTGCTGTTCCCTTTGAAGGAGATACGGCCGATAAACGAGAGGCTGGATGTGGTGGAGTATTTTTTCCGGGAACCGGATTTCAAGGATTTTGTTGAGGAAAAGCTGCATCTGATCGGCGATCTGGAACGCATCATCTCGAAGGCGGCGGTAGGACGCATTTCGCCGAGGGAGGTGGTGCAGCTGAAAGTGGCTTTGCAGGCAATCGAACCGATTAAGAATGCATGTCTGAATGCGGACAACGAGAGCCTGCGGCGCATCGGCGAACAGCTGCAGCCCTGCGCTGAACTGCGCGACCGGATTGCCGGAGAGATAAAGAACGATCCGCCGCTGCTCATCAATAAAGGCGGAGTGATTGCGGATAACGTGAGCGGAGAGCTTGATGAACTGCGCAAGATTGCTTATTCGGGAAAAGACTATCTGCTTCAGATACAGCAGCGGGAGATCGAACAGACAGGCATTCCCAGCTTGAAGATCGCCTATAACAATGTGTTCGGCTATTATATTGAAGTAAGGAATACCCACAAGGATAAGGTCCCTTCCGACTGGATCCGCAAGCAGACGCTGGTCAATGCGGAGCGTTACATCACGCAGGAACTGAAGGAGTATGAAGAAAAGATTCTGACAGCGGAAGAAAAGATTCTGATTCTGGAAACCCGCCTGTATAATGAACTGGTGGCCGGACTGACCGAATACATTCCTTCCATCAAGGTCGACGCATCGCATATTGCGCGGCTGGATTGCCTGCTTGCATTTGCCGGCGTGGCGAAGGAGAACAGATACATCCGCCCGGTAGTGGCTGACGATGACATTCTTGATATCAGACAGGGACGCCATCCGGTCATTGAGAAGCAGTTGCCTTTGGGAGAGAAATACATAGCCAATGATGTTTATCTGGATACGGAGAAACAGCAGATCATCATTATTACCGGACCGAATATGGCCGGAAAGTCGGCTTTGCTCCGGCAGACCGCATTGATCACGCTGATGGCTCAGATCGGATGCTTTGTGCCGGCGGAAAGCGCGCATGTGGGGCTGGTCGACAAGGTCTTTACACGTGTGGGAGCAAGCGACAACATCTCTGTCGGCGAGTCAACCTTTATGGTTGAGATGAACGAGGCTGCCAATATCCTGAACAACCTTTCTCCCCGCAGCCTGGTGCTTTTTGACGAACTGGGGCGAGGAACTTCCACTTATGACGGCATCTCGATCGCGTGGGCGATTGTGGAGCATATCCACGAGCACAAGCGCGCCCGTGCCCGCACGCTTTTCGCTACGCACTATCATGAGCTGAACGATATGGAGGCTAAGTTCTCGCGTATAAAGAACTACAATGTTTCGGTGAAGGAAGTGGACAACAAGGTAATTTTTCTCCGCAAACTGGAACGGGGAGGCAGCGAGCATTCCTTTGGTATTCATGTGGCGAAGATGGCCGGCATGCCCAAGTCTATCGTGAAGCGGGCGGAAGAGATTCTGTGCCAGTTGGAAAAAGAGAACCGTCAGGAGGGTATTGCTTCCAGATCGGTTGCAGCGGCGGCGGCATCACGTCCGAAACCCGGAGAAGGAGTGCAGTTGAACTTTTTCCAGCTTGATGACCCTGTATTGTGCCAGATACGTGACGAGATTCTGAATCTGGACGTCGACAATCTGACTCCGCTGGAGGCTCTGAACAAGCTGAACGACATAAAGAAAATCGTGAGGGGAAAATAGTTCTTCGCAACCCTTCCTGCGGCAGCCGTTTGTCTATGATTCTGCGGTGTATTGTCTGGGTGTTTTGCCGAAAGCAGCCTGGAAGCATTTCGAGAAGTAAGACGGGTTGGAGTATCCTACCATATACATGACTTCCGCGATGCTGAACTTCTTTTGTTTGAGCAGCATGGCAGCTTTTTTCATCCGGATGGACTTGATGTATTCTACGGGACTCATGCCTGTGAGCTGTTTCAGTTTGCGGTAAATCTGTTTGCTTCCCATCCCGGACAGTTCGCAGAGCGAGTTTACGTTCAGGTCTGAATCCGAAATATGGTCTTCAATGAGCTGGGTGATGCCGGCCAGAAATTTTTCGTCCTGCGAAGCGATGTTGTCCGGTTCCTTGGGAGTGGACAGGCTGTCAACTCTCGCTTTGGTTTCATAGGCCGCTTTGTTGTCAAGAAGCTGTGCCACCTTGTATAAGAGCAGCTCAGCGTCAAAGGGTTTGGAGATGAAGGCATCTATTTTTGATTGCAGGCTTTCCCGCCGCGTTTCCCTGTCGTCTTTGGCCGTAAGCAGAATGATGGGGATGGTGGACGTGTTTATGTTCTTTTTCAGGATGTCGCTCATTTCGATTCCGTCCATAACCGGCATCATAAAGTCTGAGATAATGAGGTCGGGCATGTGGCTTCCAACGCTCGACAACGCTTCTTTTCCGTCCGATGCGTACAGGCAGTTGTAGTGCCCTGTCAGGATATTTCCTATCATATCCCTCATCTCGGCATTGTCGTCAACGACCAGAACGGTTTGTTTGTCCTCATCTTCCGTATTCTCAGCTTCTGCCGGCTGAAGGTTGATTGTCCGGTCGGCGGGAAAAGACAGGGTAAACGATGTTCCTTTGCCGTCATCAGAAGTTACGGAAACAGCTCCATGGTGCATTTCTGTATAGGTCTTGACCAGATATAGCCCGATGCCTGTGCCTTCCTTGACGTGCTTGGTGCGTGACGACTGGAAGAATCGCTGGAAGATGTAAGGGAGTTCGTTTTGTGGAATGCCGATTCCGGTATCTGAAATGGTTATGGATACTGTTTCCCGTTCTTCGTCATAATGGATGGCGACTGATACGCTTCCTTCTTCCGGCGTATATTTGTTTGCATTTGACAGCAGGTTATTGATGATCGAGTCAAACTTGACAGCATCCATGTCCATATAAAGTTTGTCCGTGTCGCTGGTGAATTTCCATTCGTGCTTGTGCGTTACGTCAGCTTCGGCAAATCCCATGTATATGCTTCTGACGCGTGATACCAGTTCGATTCGTGAAGTTATCAGAAACGAATCCTCCTTGCTGTCGATGCGGTTGAAGTCAAGCAGCTTATGAATCATTGCATTGAGTGACATGGCGTTCCGGTATACGCTTTCCAGCATGGCCTTTTGCCTGGAGTCTTTGGTGTCTATGATCAGTTTGCTTACCGGTGCGATAATCATGCTTACCGGATTTTTCAGATCATGCGAGATGTTTGAAAGAAAGTTGATTTTTCTTCGCGACTGTTCCAGTATCTGTCTTTTTTCGATGCGTTCCAGCCGAAGCCGGTTCTTGACAACGAAAAAATTGATGATCCATGCAATAAGCGCGCTTGCCAGCATGAAGTAGCATATTTTTGCCCAAAGAGTATAGTACCATGGCGGGAGGATGTTGACAGTCAGAAGATTGTCTGTTTCTTTTCCGCTTTCCATGTCTTTCACCGACAGTTGGTATTTTCCGTATGGCAGGTTGTTGTATACGATTCGGTTTGAATGTCCGTTTTCCAGGTGCCATTTGCTGTCGAGCCCTTTCAGTCTGTATGCAAACATTTTTCTTTCCGTTTGCGAATAGGGAAGGTCGGAAAACTCCAGAATCAGGTTGTTTTCCGTATGTTTCAGGCTGACTGTTTCACTGTAGCGGATGCTCTTTTCTGTCTTGAACGGATGGTTGTTTACGTAAATGCCGGTCAGGCGCACGGTTGTGGGCATCTGTTCGGGTTCGTTGACTATCGACTGGCTGCAAATGCCTATTCCGTCGTTTCCTCCGAGAATCACCCGGCGGTTGGTCTTGTCATAGTAAAGACAGGAAAACGGGCGGTCGGCAATGCGCAGCCGGGTAGCCTTGCACTCGCTTTTGCATATAGTCCAAAGCCCTTTGGAGGTTGAAATCCAGATAGCGTTTTCCACCTCTGTCATCGACAGTATTCCGCAGTCGTGTGATTCTTCAAGAGGGATGAGGTCTGTGTGCTCCGTGGCCGGGTCGATACGGAGTATTTGATTGTGGCATCCTATCCATACCAAGCCCTCTGAATCGGTCATGAGAAAGTCTGGCTGTGTCCCTGAAAGCGAGTCGGGGAGGTTGAATGTAGAGATGGCATTTGTTTCAGGGTTCAGTTTCTGGATCCCGTTATTGTAGAGCATGAGCCAGATATTTCCGGTTTTGTCTTGCACGATCTGGTTCACGAACATGCTTTTCAGTCCGTCGGCCGATGTATAGTTCTTGTCTGCGATAAGATAGTTGGAGCGCGATTCTTTCAGTTTCTTCATGCTGATGCGGAAGATTCCCCCGAGGCAGGTACTTATCCAAAGGTTTTTCTGCTTGTCTTCAAACAGATAGTATGCCCAGTTTGCGTTGTAGGTATGGGTGCTGTCGGTTATGAAATAATGCACGAACTGTCTGGTCTGTTTGTCGTATCTTTCAATGCTTCCGTCCGTAGCTATCCACACATCTCCGTCGTTGTCTTCATAGATATGCCGGATGCGGTTGTGCGCCAGAGGGAGTGAGGTGTTTACCTTGAACCAACGGACTTGCGGTTTCTCTTCGTCCAGGCTTGTCAGTTGCAGCAGTCCGTCTGTGCCTCCTATCCAGTAGGTTCCTTTTGAGTCGTGCAGAATTGAATAAAACTGGTTTCCCTCTCCGCTGTCGGTCAGTTGCCAGATCGGCATGAAGCGGTAGTGTCTGGAGTTTTTTGCCAGCGATACTCCATTGTCGGTCCCGATCCATACGTTGGCGTTTGCATCAGCAAACAGACTCCATACGATGTTGTTTGGCAGGGAGGCTGTATTTCTGGAATCATGGCGGAGGTGGGTGATTTGCCGTGTGGATTTGTCGAAAATATACATTCCATTGTCTGTTCCGAGCAAAAGATTCTTTTCCGTGTCGAAGGCCAGCGATTTGATAGAGTTACGGTGAAACGATTCGATCCGTTCCGTTTTTCCGTCCGGCTTATACTTCATCAGTTCACCTTCGGTTCCTATCCAGATACACCGCTCTTCCTTGTCTTCCAGCAGAGCGTTGATGAAAAGGTTCTTGTGTTCGTTGGGATTTTGGATGTTGATCTGTTTGAAGTCATTCTTTTCTTCGTCGAAGCTGCACAACCCGTTGTAGGTGCCTACATAGAGCGTACTGTCTGATGATAGCAGCAGTGAATAGATGGTGGGGTGCGGAAGATTGCTGTTGCGGGGAGTGAACTGGCGGAGGCGTTTTGTGTTCAGGTCATAAAGAAACAAGCCGCTGAACGTGCCTATCCAGAGCCGGTCTTCCTGGCGGTCAATGCTGCGCACATCGGGAGGAAAAGAAACCGGTGCGGGCAGATAATGGTCTGTTTTGTAATTGTATATCAAGATGCCGTTGTCTGTTCCAAGATAGAAACAGTCGCCGATGCATATGCCGCAGTAGATGCGCACGTTGTTTTCCGTTCCGTACTCAAAATGGGCGTGGGCGGTGTATCCGTCGTAGCTGAGCAGGCCTGCGTTTGAGCCAAACCATATCAGGCCGCTGGGATCTTGCAGGAAGCAGCTGGTGATGGATGATTCGGTATCGTTGTGAATCCTTTCAAGTTGCAGGTAAGAAATCTGCTGCCCGAAAGCAGAAAAAAGGCTTTGCAGAATCAGGGTCAGGAACAGCAGAATATGTTTTTTCATACGGAGTGATTTTGGGTAAATGATACATTAGCAAAGGTAACAAGATTTTTTAATTTGTAAATGCCTATAAACCTGTTAACTTTCATTATCTTTGCACGTCTGATGGGAAATAAATAAAAATCAAATATATAATTACTCGCTATGGAATATAATTTCAGAGAGATTGAGAAGAAATGGCGGCAGAAGTGGGTGGAAAATAAAACCTACAAGGTTGCTGAAGATGAAACAAAGAAAAAATACTATGTGTTGAATATGTTTCCTTACCCTTCGGGTGCAGGACTGCATGTGGGACATCCCTTGGGATATATCGCCAGTGACATTTATGCGCGCTATAAAAGGCTGCAAGGGTTCAATGTGCTGAATCCGATGGGCTATGACGCTTACGGCCTGCCTGCCGAACAGTATGCCATCCAGACCGGACAGCATCCGGCGATCACTACTGTCAACAACATTAACCGCTATCGGGAACAGCTTGACAAGATCGGCTTTTCGTTCGACTGGGACCGGGAGGTTCGCACATGTGATCCGGAATATTACCACTGGACGCAATGGGCGTTCCAGAAGATGTTCAACAGCTATTACTGCAACCAGGAACGGCAGGCGCGTCCTATAAGCGAACTGGTCAAAGCTTTTGAAACAAGCGGTACCCAAGGGCTGGATGTGGCTTGCAGCGAAGAGCTGGACTTCACGGCAGAAGAATGGAAGGCCAAGTCGGATAAGGAAAAGCAGGAAACGCTGATGAACTATCGCATTGCTTATTTGGGTGAAACGATGGTGAACTGGTGTCCGGCCTTAGGCACGGTGCTTGCCAATGACGAGGTTGTTGACGGTGTGTCGGAACGTGGCGGCCATCCGGTGGTGCAGAAGAAAATGCGCCAGTGGTGCCTGAGAGTTTCGGCGTATGCCCAGCGTTTGCTTGACGGTCTGGACACAATTGACTGGACTGATTCGCTGAAAGAAACGCAGCGCAACTGGATCGGTCGTTCGGAAGGTGCGGAAGTGCGCTTCAAGGTGAAGGACAGTGACATGGAGTTTACTATCTTCACCACTCGTGCCGATACGATGTTTGGCGTAACATTCATGGTGCTGGCACCCGAAAGTGAGCTGGTTTCTCAACTGACTACCGACGGGCAGCGTGCTGAAGTGGAGGCTTACCTTGACCGCACGAAGAAACGTACAGAGCGTGAACGCATTTCTGACCGCCGTGTGACGGGTGTATTCAGCGGTTCGTATGCTGTCAATCCGTTTACGGGTGAAGCTGTGCCTGTCTGGATCAGCGATTACGTGTTGGCGGGATACGGTACGGGAGCCATTATGGCGGTTCCGGCTCACGACAGCCGTGACTATGCGTTTGCAAAGCATTTTGGCCTGCCGATTGTTCCTTTGGTGGAAGGATGCGATGTAAGCGAAGAAAGTTTCGATGCGAAAGAAGGCATCGTATGCAATTCTCCGAAAGAAGGCGTTACGCCATATTGTGATCTGAACCTGAACGGACTGACCATCAAGGAAGCGATTGCAGCGACCAAGAAATATGTGAAGGAACATAACCTGGGGCGTGTGAAGGTAAACTACCGTCTGCGTGACGCCATCTTCTCGCGCCAGCGTTATTGGGGCGAACCGTTCCCTGTGTATTATAAGGACGGGATGCCTTATATGATTGACGAAAGCAAGCTGCCGCTGGAATTGCCGGAAGTAGACAAGTTCCTTCCGACAGAAACAGGCGAGCCGCCGTTGGGGCATGCAGCTAAGTGGGCCTGGGATGTAACGAAGGGCGAAGTGGTGGAAAACTCAAAGATTGACAATGTGAATGTGTTCCCGCTCGAACTGAATACCATGCCGGGATTTGCCGGTTCAAGCGCTTATTATCTGCGCTACATGGATCCGCACAACAGCAAGGAACTGGTTTCTGAGAAGGCAGACCGTTATTGGCAGAACGTGGATCTGTATGTCGGCGGAACAGAACATGCGACGGGACATCTGATTTATTCCCGTTTCTGGAACAAGTTCTTGTATGATTTGGGTGTAAGTGTCAAGGAAGAGCCCTTCCAGAAACTTGTGAACCAGGGCATGATTCAGGGACGAAGCAATTTTGTTTACCGCATCAAGGATACCAATACTTTTGTTTCGCTGGGACTGAAAGATCAGTATGATGTGACTCCGCTGCACGTGGATGTAAACATTGTATCGAACGACGTTCTTGACATTGAAGCCTTCAAAAACTGGCGTCCGGAATACAATACGGCGGAATTCATCCTGGAAGACGGAAAATACATCTGCGGATGGGCCGTTGAGAAGATGAGCAAATCAATGTATAATGTCGTGAATCCGGATATGATTGTAGAAAGATACGGTGCCGATACGTTGCGCATGTATGAGATGTTCCTTGGTCCTGTAGAGCAGTCCAAACCTTGGGACACGAACGGCATCGACGGTGTTCACCGCTTCCTGAAGAAGCTTTGGAACATGTTCTACGACCGTCAGGGCAATTTCATGCCGGCAGAGGGAGAGGCTTCCAAAGAAGAACTGAAATCGATCCATAAGCTGATCAAGAAGGTGACGGCAGATATTGAGGTGTTCTCTTACAATACATCTGTAAGTGCATTCATGATCTGCGTGAACGAACTGACTGCACTGAAGTGCCGCAACAAAGCCGTGTTGAGCGACTTGATTGTGCTTCTGGCTCCGTTTGCTCCTCATCTTGCGGAAGAGTTATGGGAAGCGCTCGGACACGACACAACCGTGTGTGACGCAACGTGGCCGCTGTGCAATGAAGAGTATCTGAAGGAAGACTCTGTAAAATATACGGTATCGTTCAACGGAAAGGCTCGTTTCACGATGGAATTCCCGGTAGATGCAGACAATGAAACCATTCAGGCTGCAGTAATGGCCGAAGAACAGTCGCAGAAATGGATTGACGGCAAGACACCGAAGAAGGTGATTATCGTGCCGAAGAAAATTGTAAACATCGTATTGTAACCTTTTTATTCACCGCAGAGGGTGCAGAGGGACACAGAGAAGGGTGACTGATCTTTGTGTTCTCCGTGTCCTCTGCGGTGAACTCTTTATATCGGTTTTTATGGAATCATCATTGTTAATCAAGAAATTGGGCCGTGAGTCGAAAGACTATCTGGCCATTACGTTCGGTCTGATCTGCTATTCGCTTGGTTGGGCGGCTTTCCTTCTGCCTTATCAGATTACTACCGGGGGAGTGACAGGTATTGCAGCTATCATCTATTATGCCACAGGGATAGAGATCCAGATTTCTTATTTCATCATCAACGCCGTCTTTCTGGGATTTGCCTTGAAGATTCTGGGCCCGAGATTCAGCGTGAAGACTGTGTATGCCATCTTTATGCTGACTTTTCTGCTTTGGTTTTTCCAGATGCTGTTGAAGGACGAAAACGGACATTTGCCACAACTGCTCGGCCCGAATCAGGACTTCATGGCCTGTGTTATCGGGGCAGGTCTTTTGGGTTTCGGCATAGGCATCGTGTTCTGCAACAACGGTAGCACGGGCGGAACGGATATCATCGCATGGATTATCAACAAGTATAAGGACGTGACGCTGGGCCGGATGATGATGTACTGTGACATTGTCATCATTTCTTCCTGCTATTTCATTTTTCATGACTGGCGCAGGGTGCTTTTTGGATTCTGCGTGCTGTTTATCATGAGCATTGTGATCGACTACGTCATCAACAGTGCCCGCCAGTCGGTGCAGTTCCTGATCTTTTCGCGCAAATACGAAGAAATCGCTGAAGGAATAGCCACGAAGATTGACCGCGGCGTGACGCTGCTCGACGGGAAAGGATGGTACAGCAAGCAGGAAATCAAAGTGGTGGTGGTGCTGGCTAAGAAAAGCGAGTCAATAGACATTTTCCGTCTGGTGAAGGATATAGACCCGAATGCTTTCGTTTCCCAGAGCAACGTGGTGGGCGTGTACGGCGAAGGGTTTGACAAGCTGAAAGTGAAATAGGGGAGTGTGCCGTGAGCGGAGAGGCTCTTATACGAGTGTCCTATCCTCACGGACCGGACACAGGCAATGTATATGATAATGAAAAGAAAAGTGTGTCCCTAGCTGTTTCCTCCGCCTAAGGCATGATAGAGGCTGATGACGCTTTGTATCTCATCGTAGCGGTCGGCTATCAGTGTCAGGCGGGCTGACAGCAGCGACTGGCGCGCGGTAAGAACTTCCAGGAAGTTTGTTGTTCCGTGTTCCATCAAGAGCTGCGTGTCGTGTACCGTGTTTTGCAGGTGTTTAACCTGTTCGTCGTTCAGGCGTATCCGTTCGCGGGCCGTCTGCCATTGCGACAGGGCGTTGTTCACTTCTTCGCCGGCATCAAGCAGCGACTGCCGGAAGCTGAGCAAGGCTTCTTCTTGCTGAGCCTTTGCTATTTTCAGGTTAGCAATGTTTTCTCCGCGGTTGAAAAGAGGCTGTATCAATGATCCGATGGCCTGCAGAAGCCATCCGCCCGGATTGGTTATGGTTGTCCCTCCATTGTTTGTCCATCCTGCCGCACCGTTTAGCGTGATGCTCGGATAGAAGGCCGCCCGTGCGCTGTTGGTTGTATAGAATGCCTGTTTTAATGCGGCTTCAGCCTGCCGGATGTCCGGACGGTTTGCGAGCAGGTCGAGCGGAACTCCCGTGCTGAGGTTTTGCGGAAACGACTGGCGGCTGAGGCTTCCCCGTTCGATATGCCTTGCTGTTTGTCCCAAGAGGGAAGACAGCGAGTTTTCCGTTTCTTTTATGCTTTGCTGAAGGCTGAGCAGCGAGGCGGCTGCATCGGCGCGGCTGGCTTCTGCCTGACTTACGGTCGAGCGGTCGGCCTGTCCGGCTTTCATCAAGGAATAGAGCGTTTGCACGTATTCCTTCCAGTTTTCCACGGTTTCGGCAGTGACATTTGCTTGTTCGTCAAGCATCAGGAGTGTATAGTAGTTTTCGGCTACGGTGGCGATGAGCTGTGTTTGTACGGCTTGCCGGTAGGCATCGCTTTCTTCCAGTGCAGCGCGTGCGTTTCGCTTTGCGTTTGTCAGTTTGCCGAAAAGGTCGGCTTCCCAGCTTGCCGATGCTCCCAGCGTATAGGTTTTGGCCGGTTTGCTTCCCTCAAAACTGCTCAGGCTTCCTTCCGGATCAAGTTGCAAGGAAGGGAGATAGGCGAGTTTGGAAGACATCAGCGAAGCTTGTGCTTCCTTGACTTTCAGGCGGGCTATGCGGAGATCCGTATTCGTCCGGAGTGCCTGGCTTATCAGATCCTGCAGTTGAGGGTCGGCAAAGAGTTCTTTCCATGAGAGTTCTGCCAGCGACGAAGCGGTGTCGGCAGCCAGTTCTTCACGGAACAGGCTGTCGGTTGTGGCTGTAAGATCGGGTTGCTTGTATTTGTTGTAGATGCCGCATCCTTCAAGCAGGCATGTGGCAAATAGGGCAAACAATATCTTTTTCATATGCTTGGTCATTTTTGTCCGGATTTTCTGCTTTTGCCGGTGTTTATTGCTTATTTGTATGATGGTCAATGTCTTCTTTATATATACGTTTGGGCATCAGCCGTTCCTGCATTGCCTGGAACACGATGAAGAGGGCCGGAACGGTGAAGAGCAGGGCGATGGTTCCTATAATCACGCCGCCCACCACGCCTGTGCCGAGCGAGATGTTGCCGTTGGCCCCTGCTCCTGACGCGAATACCAGGGGAAGCATGCCGATAGCCATGCAGAGCACGGTCATCAGAATCGGACGCAGGCGGACGGATGCGGCAGAAACGGCAGCTTGGGCGAGGCTCATTCCCTGGCGGCGGCGTTCGGCGGCGTATTCGGTTACCAGAATCGCAGTCTTGGCCAGCAGTCCGATAAGCATGATCAGTCCCGTCTGCATGTAAATGTTGTTTTCCAGTCCGCACAGATTGCTCAGGGCGAAGCTGCCCAACAATCCGAAAGGTACGCTGAGCATTACCGCCAGTGGGACGAACAGGCTTTCATAGAGAGCGCAGAGAATGAGGTAGACGAATACAATGCAAATGGCAAACACGATGACCGTGTTCGAGCTGCTTCCTGCTTCTTCGCGGGTGATACCTCCGTACTCGTAGCCGTAGCCCACGGGCAATGTGCTCTGCGCCACCTCTTCTACAGCCTTTATGACATCGCCCGAACTGTATCCGTCGTTCATCATGGCATTGATCTGGATGCTGTTGTAGAGGTTGAAGCGGGTCAGCGTTTCCGGCCCGTATGTCTTGGTAAGGGTGACGAATTGTCCGATGGGAGCCATTTCTCCGGCATCTGTGCGTACGAACATGTTGTCAAGCGCACCGGTGTTCAGACGGAAGTCTTTGCCGGCCTGCACATAAACACGGTAGAGCTTGGAGAACCGGTTGAAGTTGGACGAATAGCTTCCTCCTATGTATCCGGACATGACGTCCAGCACGTCGGTGGGTGATACGCCCATCCGTTTGCATCGCGCGGCATCCACCTCCACGCGGTATTGCGGATAGTTTATGTCAAAGGTAGAATAGGCTGTCTGTATTTCGGGGCGTTTGTTCAGTGCCGCGATGAACTTGTCTGTATATTCCTTCAGTGTCGAGATGTCGCCTCCTGCGCGGTCCTGCACATAGAGCTCCACGCCGCTTCCTGTGCTGTATCCCATGATGGTGGGGTGTGCGAAGGCGAAGAGCTTGGCACTGTGTATATTGGCCGTACGGCGGTATATTTCTCCGATGACAGCAGTGATGTAGTCTTCTTCCTTTTGCCGTTCTTCCCAGTTCTTCAGTTTGATGATGAGCATTCCGCCGCTGGCAGCCTGTCCGCCCAGCATGCTGTATCCGGCTACGTTGGAGTAGCGCATGATTTGCGGTATGTCTTTGATGCTGGCTTCCACTTCGGCCATGGCCTTGATGGTTTGTGAAAGGCTGCTTCCGGGAGGCATGGTGACGTTGACGAATACAGTGCCCATGTCTTCGTCGGGCACAAGTCCTGTTTTAGTGGACTTCATCAGTACGGCAAGCAGGACGATGGATGCCGCAACACCGGCTCCGATCAGCCACTTGCGGCGGAAGAACCATTTCACCCCGCTTTTATAGCGTAGCAGGAGGCGGTTGAACGAAGCCTCGAACGCCTGATGGAAACGCGAAGAAAAGCTTAGCTTCTGGCCGGTGGATGCATCGGTGTGCGGCGTCATGATCAGTGCGCAGAGTGCAGGACAGAGTGTCAGCGCATTGATGGCGGATATGCCTACCGCCACTGCCATTGTCAGTCCGAACTGCATATAGAACGTTCCGCTGGTTCATCCCATAAACGAGGTGGGTACAAACACAGCCATAAATACCAGCGAAGTGGTGACGATGGCCGTGGCGATGCCGTCCATTGCCCGTGTTGTGGCCTGATAGGGCGAGCGGATTCCTTCATCGAACTGCGCCTGCACCGCTTCTACCACCACAATGGCGTCGTCTACCACCGTACCGATGACCAGCACGAGAGCGAACAATGTCAGCAGGTTCAGTGAAAATCCGGCTACATAGAGGAATACAAAGGTTCCTACCAGCGATACGATGACCGATATGGCAGGAATGACGGTCGACCGTATGCTTTGCAGAAAGACGTAAACCACGAGAATGACGAGAATGATTGCTTCGACCAATGTTTTCACAACCTCGTGGATGGAAGCGTCGAGAAACTCTTTTGTGCTCATCAGGTCCGCCAGCACCAGTCCTTTGGGAAGTTCTTTGTTCACTTCTTCCATCAGTTTGTCTATTTCGCTGATAATTTCGTTTGCGTTCGAGCCGGCTGTTTGTGAGATCATAGCCGTGGCTCCCGGGTGTCCGTTTACTTCACTGTTGTGCGAATAGCTTTGCGTGCCCAGTTCAATGGTAGCGATGTCTTTCAGACGCAGCACTTCTCCGCCTTCCAGGGAGGTGATGACCAGGTTTCCGAATTCTTCGGGTTTCTCATAGCGTCCGCGGTATTTTAAAGTGTACTGGAATGTGTTGTCCGAGTCCTCGCCTAACGTACCGGTGGCG
The DNA here is from genome assembly GCA_019550975.1 of Bacteroidales bacterium SW299. Taxonomy (GTDB): domain Bacteria; phylum Bacteroidota; class Bacteroidia; order Bacteroidales; family Bacteroidaceae; genus Phocaeicola; species Phocaeicola excrementipullorum. Next base: position 76,653 of record SDWH01000014.1, read on the forward strand.
GTTTCTATGTTTTGCTCGTCAAGAACGGCGGTAATGTCTGCAGGGACCAGTCCGTATTGCGCCATCTTTTGCGGATTGAGCCAGATGCGCATGGCATAGTCGTCCCCCATCACGTTTACGTTTCCCACGCCGCTGATGCGTGACAGCCGCGGCTCGATGTTTATCTTGAAATAATTGTTGATGAATGTCTGGTCGTAGCTGTCGTCGGGCGAATAGAGTGCGATGATTTTCAGCATGCTGTTCTGCCGCTTTTCTACGGTGACTCCGATTTGGGTCACTTCGGCCGGCAGCAGTCCCTCGGCCTCGCTCACGCGGTTTTTTGTATTGATAGTCGCCATATCCGGGTCGGTGCCTTGCTTGAAATAGACGGTAATGTCGCCTGCACCGGTATTGGTGGAAGTGGATGTCATATAGATCATGTCTTCTACGCCGTTGATGGCCTCTTCCAGCGGTACGACAACCGATTTCTGTACGGTTTCGGCATTGGCTCCCGTATAAGTGGTCGATACCATGACAGTAGGCGGTGCTATGTCAGGATATTGTTCCATCGGAAGGTTGCTTAGTCCGATAAGTCCTACCAGCAGGATCAACACCGATATTACGCCTGCCAGGATGGGACGGTTTATAAAGGTCTGTAATTTCATAATGCTTTAGTTGATATTGTTTGTTGTAAGAATAGTCCAATCATACTTGTTTGTCGTTTTTGCTTTCATGGCTCTTTCAGGTCTTTTCGTGTCCGCTTTCAATCAGTGTCCCCTCTTGCAGCAGGCCTGCTCCTTCGGCCACGATCACGTCACCGGCCTTCAGTCCTTGCTCTATAATGTATTCTTTTCCGTTGTCAACCGGAAAGACGGTTACGGGAGTGGATGTCGCTTTGCCGTCTGTCACGCGATAGACAAAGATTTTGTCCTGTATTTCGTAGGTAGCCTCTTGCGGTACGACAAGCACATTGTCCATCTGATACGGAAAGACCACCGTTCCGCTTCCTCCGTTGCGCAGCATCCGTTCGGGGTTGGGAAAGGTGGCCCGCAGGCTGACGCTTCCCGTTCCGGTATCGATTGTGCCGCTCATTGCATCTATTTTCCCTTTGTGCGCATACATCAGTCCGTCGCTCAGCCGTAATTCTACTTCAGGCATCTGCTTTATGGCTTCTTCCAGCGTTCCGTTTTCTCGTATCAGCGACAATACCTGATTCTCGGTCATCGAGAAGTAAACATACATTTCCCCGTCGTCCGAAACCGTGGCAAGCGGTGTGGTTATGGAAGCATCGACCAGTGCGCCGACACGGTATGGAATCATGCTTGCCACTCCGTTGACCGGACTTTTCACTTCTGTGTACGAGAGGTCATTCCGCGCGCTGATTTCGGCTGCTTGTGCCTGCTCCAGCGCGGCTTCCGCCTCAAGCAGCTGGTTGCGTGCCGTTTGCAGGTCAAAAGCCGATACGACATGCTCGTTGAACAGCTCTTCTTTGCTGCTTGCAGTCATCCGTGCAGTTGCCACAGCAGCCTCTGCGCTTTTTACGTTGGCCACAGCCGTCTGCAAGGCAGCTTTGTATGGCACCTGGTCGATGATGAAGAGTGTTTGTCCTTTAGTGACTTTTGCTCCTTCTTCGATGCATACTTCTGTTATCGTGCCGCTGACTTGCGGCCGTATTTCCACGCATTGCCTTCCGGTGATGACCGCAGTATAGTTTTGGTTGAGCGTGCGGCTTTCGGCGGTCATGGTCATCGTGTTGTATCTGCCCGTTTCGGCAGTATGCGGTGTGTTGCTGCAGGATGTTGCCAGCAGCAGACATCCGATTTCTGTGTATAAAAACAACTTCTTCATTTCTTTAATTTGATTTTGTTTTTAAGTTAATTCTGACAGCAAAAGTAGGAAGTGCGCTTCTCAGAGTTCGGGTTTCATTCCGTTTTTTGTTGGTTTGAATTTGCTGCTTAATGTTTTTAAACGCTAGTTGCAGAATGTTTTGATTTTTGCAGGCAGGATGGAACGCAAAGAGGCGTATGGCAGAAAAATTGTCAGAATCCGAAAAGAAATAGTTTCAAACCGATGATTATATCTTTTTTCAGTTTACAAACTATAAAACATTGAAAATGATTTCTGCCGTTGGACCGATCTGTCTATTTTTATGGGCAAAATGTCAGATAAGCATGAAATGTAAAGTTTTTTCAGAGTGGATTTCGCCTGAGGCCGTGACTAACGGACAGGTGACAGAGAAGGCCTCCAACAGCAGGATGAGCATACTGGAACTTTCAGGCGAGCATGTGTTTCTTTTGGGGGCGTGTCGGAGAAATCGTGTGAAACTTCTTTGCTGCTCATGGAGGGGGAGATTAGCTTTTCGATACGCGGAGAACGCGTTGCGGTTCTTGCTCCGGCGTACATCGATTTTATCCTTGTCAGCAACAGGTGGAGCGACATAAAGACGAATGCAGCATTTAAAGGCCGCCTGATTCTGTCAGACAAGATTTTCTTTAAGAAAACGATAGACAATATCCGCTTTAATTTTTCGGAAGTCATCTATTGGTGTGCGCAAAAGCCTTTTGTTTCGTTCGGCGACGAGGAGAGCAAGCGCATGATTTTGCTTACAGATCTGCTGATTGACATCATCAATAAGCCGGACCATCATTTCTGCGAGGAAACTCAGAAAGACTTCTTGCAGACCTTGCTGTTGGATTTGTGGAACATCGTTTTCAAGCTATACAAGACAGGTTCTGGCAGCGAAAGGTATGTGTGGGCCGATATGCTCGGCCGTTTTCTCCATCTGGTGCGGACTCATTGCCGTGAACACCATGAGGTGAAATGGTATGCCGAGCAGCTTTGTGTTTCGCCGGATGTGCTTTCGACCAGGTTGCGCAAATTCTACGGGAAGAACGCCAGCCAACTGATTGAGGAAGAGCTGCTGCTGGATGCCAAAGGCTGTCTGCTCGACCCGGAAAAGTCGGTTCAGGATGTGGCGGAGCTTCTCAATTTCTCCGACCAGTCTGCTTTCTGCAAATTTTTTAGACGGTGCTGCGGAGTTTCTCCCGGTGCGTACAGAAAAAATGAATGCATCGAGAAAGAGTGACGTATCCTTATTGCTCTGCAGACTCCGATTCTTTTGTGTATTCTTCGATGCGGAACTGGTTGACGGTTATGTTGATCGAGTCGTAGTTTGTGCGGTATACGACGGTGCGGATAGCCATGCCATCGTTCGCCTCAAGAATATACTCGTTGGCATAATTGCTGTTCATGCGGTACCACATGCCGTTCTGGCCGTATAGAAAGCGGACTACATTCTTTTCCGATTCATAGTCCCAGCTGATTCTGTATGTCATTGTTTCTCCTTTGTTGAACGAAAAAGTGCAGGACTGCTCGTCATAGTCGATGTAGTCGAGATCCGTGACCTCTTCTTTGTAGAAGTTCAATACAGCTGCGCTTCCGAGCGAGTCGTATGCCATCTGGATGTAGTTTTCCGGCACGCAGAGGTATCTGAACGTTTCTCCCAGGTGGATTTTCGGAAGTGGAGTGTATTCGCCTGTTTCGTATTTGTCGCAAGCCTGGGCGATGAAGGGAAGCAATATGGTGAATGCGATTCTTTTAAGTCCCGTTCTATTCATCACGAACCGGACGGGCATATATGATAATGAAAAGATGTTTTGATGCAGAAATATAGTTGTCATGGCTTCTGTCGTAGTTTGTATAAGTTGAAGCAGAGTCTGGAGCATGGTCAGTGGATGCTGATTGTTCCGTCTTCTGATGTATCCGTATTGTTTTCTGTTTCTTCTTCCTGGTTCTCTTCAGCAATGTAGTAATCTCCTTCTGTGACATACGTTCGTTCTTTGCCGTGTCGGTCATACCATGGATATTCCACAATCACATGCGTCTTCTCCTTTGTTGCGAGTGTGTCGATGTGGAACGAAGCCGTGGCTCTGCCTGTACGGGTTTTTAGGGTATCCCCGTATGCATTGTGGCGCAGACTGAACCGGAGGGTGTCGTTTGTGCTCAGCGTGTCGTTGTAGACAAGATTCAGCAGGTGAGAGATGCCTGATGAAGGATTGTAGTACATTTCAGCCTGCAGGTTCAGACACTCTCCTCCGAACCATGCCCTGAGGATATTGACGGCATCGTGTCCCAAGGTGTCGGCATCGGAAGGCATGGTGATATAGCTTTTTTCCAAGAGCTGGTGGTATTTGTTCACTTTCACCAGATACCGTCTTTCACTTTCCCTGTCCAGTATTTCTCCGCTGATGAACACCCTTTTTCCTTCTTCAAGTTCGTGTTCGACCGACGTTTCGTCTATGATAAGCGTATTTCCCTTGTCGGTCAGGATTTTGCCGTCTTTTACCGTACCCATGCTTATGCATCCGGTGCTGTGCGCCGGATAGTAGATTTTCCGGCAGTTGTCGTCGTCATCGCAGGCGGCCAGTCCGGAAAATGCCCATATAAGCGCGACGACATGTTTCCAAGAAATCAGATTCGTTTTCATAACCTCATTGTTTTGTGTTGTACAATTTTTCTGGAACTTGTCTTCGTAGCAATGGTTTTCTTTATGGTGCAAAGAAAAGCAATGCCGGCGGAAATTTGTTTGTCTGAAAGCCGAATAGATTTGTCTGAATCCGATGGGAAAGAAGAAAAAGCTCCGGCATATTCTTCAAACGGCGATGTGGTTTATACAAACGACACTGTGGTTTATACATTCAACATCGTGGTTTATACAAACCACATTGTTGCCTGAAGTTTTAATCCCGGAATTTTATGGCTTCCGCCATGCCGTTTCCGGAAATTATCCGTACCTTTATCCCGATTAAAAACGGTTGACGATATGAAGAAGAAACTGGTCTTTGCAACGAACAATGCGCACAAGCTGGACGAGGTGCGTCAGATATTGGGTGAAAAGGTAGAAGTGCTGAGTCTGAATGATATCAACTGCCATGCAGATATTCCGGAAACCGCCGATACGCTGGAGGGGAATGCGAGGCAGAAAGCGGAATATATCTATAAGAATTATGCGATGGACTGTTTTGCAGATGATACAGGCCTGGAAGTGGAGGCTCTGAACGGCGCACCGGGAGTTTATTCGGCACGCTATGCCGGTGGAGAGGGGCACGATTCTGAGGCGAACATGAAGAAGCTTCTTGCTGAACTGAGCGGGGAAACGAACCGCAAGGCTCAATTCCGCACCGCCATCTGCCTGATTGAAGGCGGCACAGAACATCTCTTTGAAGGCATTGTGAAAGGCCGTATAATCGAAGAAAAACGCGGAGGCTCGGGCTTTGGCTACGATCCGGTGTTCGTGCCCGAAGGCTATGACGAAACTTTTGCCGAAATGGGCAACGAGGAAAAGAATAAGATCAGTCACCGTGCCCGCGCGGTGCAGAAGTTGTGCGAGTATTTAAGATAAGTAAATTGTATACATGAAAACATACATTCTAAGTGTTTTTGATGATTTACAGCGGTTTGGTGATTCGTTAGATGTAAAAGCCGCTTTGTGTAATAAATCATGGCTTGTATTTAATGACCTAGGGGTGAAGGAGGTTTATGTTTTTCAAAAAGACGGAACCTTGTTTGATTCCATCAATGGCAAAGTGACAAAAGGTTCGTGGCAATACATAAAAGCCAATAAAACCTTGCTTATAACTGTAGAAGAAGATGCTTATATGTTTCATCCATTGTTCATGGACGGTACTGTTCTCGTTTTACAAATGGATGGAACAGAAGACTGTTGTTTTATGATAGATGAAAATAATCAGAAGTTTTTTCTTCCTAAAACGGTGGAAGCTTTGTGTCTTTATTTCAAGCAAAACGAATCTGTCGCACCGGATGAAAAATATAACCAATTGTCATCGGATAAGGAATTGCAGGAAGAAAGAATAAGGCAAGACGAAGCAGCCATAGCTGAAATCTTGGAGAAAAATGTAACTTATCAGGCGTTGGTGGCGAGAGGTAGCCGCAATATAAAACTAGCGGGAGCCTTTCTTTTTGCAACATTTATTATTCCTTTAATTTTGAGTTCGTTGTTTGTAGGTGATATAATTTCGCTAATTGCACTTTTCATTGGAGCGGTTTGTTTTGTTTTAGCTGTTGTTTATTGGCGTTATTTCAATCTTGCAGAAGAGAGTGCAAAAAAAATCAGCAAGGAAGTCAGTCAAGAGTATTATAAGAATAATCGTCCTTAATATTAGTTGACTTTGCTGAGAGAGAGCTCTCTCAGAATCCGTTCCACCTTTTCGAAAAAGAGCGAGATGTGCGCTCCGTCCACAAAAGCATGGCTTACGGTCAGTGCGATAGGCATGTAGAGCCGTCCGGCACGGGTGATGGCCTTGCCTGCATTCATCAGCGGATAGTCTAGCGGGTGGCCTACAGACTGCTGGGTGTAGGTGATAGACGTGAAGTAGAGTTTCGGTGTGGCACTCAGCAAGAATACATCAAAATCCCCTTGGGAGGCTATCTGTTTGTCGGTTCCGTAAGGATCGCCGTCTTCCGGAATGGAGGTTACTATCTGTCTGGCTTTCTCATAGAACGTGCAGAAATCCTTGTGATAGGGGATGCGTACCGTATAGAAAGTCTTTCCCGGCACAGCGATGGGGGAGATGACATCTACAGTGTCGTGATAGACCACCTGCCCGTTCTTGTCCCAGCGGTAACGCAGTTCCTTGATTTCGTTTACAGACCGAAGAATGGCATACAGGTAATAAAGGAAAAAGGACTTTCCCTTTGTCTTGGCGGAAGCATACGCTTCGGTGCAGTCCGCTTCGCCGGTAACGGCAATCCATGAGTTGGCGAATCCGCGGAAGAAATTGTAGTTGTCCTTCCGCTCCCACGTATCGATGTCAATGATATGTTTCATGCTTTTCCGAATTTTTGTGCTACTTTATGATAGGTCGGCAGATTGACATGCAGGCGTTCTCCCAGTTCGATCATGTCAAACAGCAAGCCTTGTATTTCTGATTCGTGTCCGCGCGCAATGTCCTTCTGCATGGAGGCCGTGCTGTGCGGGTCGAGCTTGTCGATTACTTTCAGGTTGTATGCGACCGGGTCTTCAGGGAAAGCTATGCCCAGCCTGTGCCCGATTTCGGCGCTTTCGCGCGACAGGCCGACGAAGGTGTCGCGCACTTCTCCCTCGCGCTGTACTTCACCCATCGGAACGTCGTGATATGCGCCCGTACATGCCATGGCTGAGATGAACGCCCACTTGATGAAGGTGTCGCGGTTTATATCGTCGGAAACATCTGCTTTAATGCCGCATCCGCGCAGTTCTCCGGCTATTTCTTCCAGCCGTTTCCGGGCAATCCCCTGTTCGGGGCGTGCTCCGAATACCATGCGGAATATGCTTCCCATCTGGGTGATCTCTCCTTCGCCCGAAACAAAGCCCACGATATAGATGCATCCGTCGAGCACATCCACTGAAGGCACGAGCCGTCCGATACGCGGACCTGTGCCGTATACGTTGAGGATAGGAATCACCAGTGTGCCGGGAGCTGAGGCACGTTCCAGCACATCCTTGATTGAATCGATGGAATATCCTTTTACGCACACGAAGATCACGTCTGCTTTCCCTTCGAACTCTTCAGATGTGCAAGCTGTGACCGGGAGATAATGCTCTCCTTTCAGGTCTGACTTCAGGTGAAGTCCGTTGCGGCGTATGGCTTCAAGGTGTCTGCCTCGTGCGATGCAGGTTACATCTTTGCCTGCCAGGGCCAGGAATCCGGCTATGGAACCTCCCACGCCCCCTGTTCCTACTATCAAATATTTCATGCGAATGAGTTTTTATGTTCTTGTGTCTGCAAACTTATAGATAAACTGAAAAACAAGCAAACCTGAAGGCTTAAAAACATATTTGAATCCGATGGGGTTTGCGTGGTTTGGCTTCTGATTGCATGGAATTCCTGCCGGATAAGGATTGTTGTTAATGAAAGATGTTTGTATCGGAGTACACAGGTCTGTTATTCGTGTACTCCGAGGCGGTCCTTATACGTTGAAGCGGAAGTGCATGATGTCGCCGTCCTGCACTACGTAGTCTTTGCCTTCCACGTTCAGCTTGCCGGCTTCCCGTACGGCAGCTTCGCTTCCATAATGGAGATAGTCGTCATATTTGATGACCTCAGCGCGGATGAATCCTTTCTCAAAGTCTGTGTGGATAACGCCTGCACATTGCGGAGCCTTCCAGCCTTTGTGGTATGTCCATGCCTTGACTTCCATTTCGCCTGCGGTGAAGAATGTTTCCAGGTTCAGCAGCTTGTAGGCCGACTTGATGAGGCGGTTTACTCCGGATTCTTCGAGTCCCACTTCTTGCAGGAACATCTGGCGGTCCTCGTAGGTTTCCAGTTCGGCGATGTCTGCTTCTGTTTTGGCGGCAACGATCAGTATCTGTGCGTTTTCATCCTTTACGGCTTCGCGCACCTGCTCTACGTATTTGTTTCCCGTAACGGCGCTTCCTTCGTCAACGTTGCATACATACATCACCGGTTTCGAGGTCAGCAGGAAGAGGTCGTGTGCAATCTTCTGCTCGTCTTTCGATTCAAACTGCACGGTGCGTGCGGATTTGCCTTGCTCCAGCGCCTCCTTATAGCGCACCAGCACTTCATAAGTCTGCTTGGCAACTTTATCTCCTCCGGTTTGCGCCTGTTTCTGTACGCGCTGGATGCGGCTTTCGATGGTTTCAAGGTCTTTCAGCTGAAGCTCTGTATCGATAATTTCTTTGTCGCGTACGGGGTTGACCGTACCGTCTACATGCGTTACGTTTTCATCGTCGAAACAACGCAGCACATGAATGATTGCGTCGGTTTCGCGGATGTTGGCCAGAAACTTGTTTCCGAGTCCCTCGCCCTTGCTTGCTCCTTTCACAAGTCCGGCGATGTCGACTATCTCTACCGTTGTAGGGACAATGCGGCCCGGATGTACCAGTTCGGCAAGTTTGTTCAACCGTTCGTCGGGAACTGTAATCACTCCCACGTTCGGTTCGATGGTGCAGAAAGGAAAATTGGCCGCTTGGGCCTTTGCGTTTGATAAGCAGTTGAAAAGAGTTGATTTGCCCACGTTCGGCAGACCAACGATACCACATTGTAATGCCATAAAGTTTATTTTGTTTTTAATATTATCCGTTGATATTCAAACGATGTGCAAAGGTACTTAATTTTTATCATATATTTGTGCGTGCAGAAATTGTAATTGCATGGTGGCAGACTTTTCCGTTCATCTGCTTTCAGTTTATAAGTGAAACCGGTGCTTTTGTGCGGTTAACTTTAGAAATCCGGGCGCAGAGAACAATAAAAAAGAGGCACTTCCTCACGAGGTGCCTCTTTCAAAAGATGAGAGAGTTTATGAATTTTGTTTTCTGCTATCAGGTGGTTTATTTATCCATTGTAACGGTCATTTCCGGAATCAGAATGAAATCTTTCTTTTTGTTGTTCCATTTGTAGTATTCCGTTGTAACGCTCTTGTTATCATAAATATAACGGATGCACAAGTCATTCTCCCAGCGGTTCTTCATGCCGTTCCATTTTTGTGACATGTTTTCAGTCATCTGGTTGTTTGCGTCATATTTATAGTTATATTTCATATAGTTGGTCAGCATATTGCCGTCTTTCTTGTAAACGGTTTCTGAAACTTTCACGCCGTTTACCTCTTCTGCGTTATAGATGAGATTGTTGTCCCATTCTTCTGCAAAAACTGTAAGATTAGCTACGAAAGCAATCACTACGACAAACAAACTTCTCAATAAACTTCTTGTCTTCATATCTTTATTTTTTTAAGGTTTGACTGACATTTTGTTTTTAATCACAGTGCAAATATACGGATAGTTTTGATATGTCGTATATGTTTTGCCGAAAATTTTGCGGTTAATTAGCAAAATGTTATCAAATAAAGATACGTTAACAATTTCTTCAGATCAATGCGCTTCGAGCCAATTCTTTCCCCAACCGCAGTCTGCACGCAGAGGTACTTTCATTTTGTAAGCACTTTCCATTTCGCTTATCACTATTTGCTTCACTTTTTCCTTTTCTTCAGGCAGTACGCTGAAGTTCAATTCGTCATGAACCTGAAGAATCATTTTCGATCGGATGCCCTCTTTCATGAAGCGTTGGTAGATGCGGACCATCGCTACTTTTATAATGTCGGCAGCACTTCCCTGTATCGGAGCGTTTATGGCGTTCCGTTCGGCATATCCGCGTACAACGGCATTGTGTGAATTAATATCCGGCAAGTAGCGTTTGCGTTTGAATATAGTTTCGATGTATCCCTTCTCACGTGCCGAGCGGATGCTCTTATCCATATATTCCCGTACATGTGGGTATGTTTCGAAGTATCCGTCGATAAGGGCTTTTGCTTCTTTCCGGTCTACATTCAGACGCTCCGCCAGGCCGAATACAGAAATGCCGTAGATTATGCCGAAGTTTGCTGTTTTTGCTTTGCTCCGCTGTTCGCGGGTGACCCCTTCCAACGGTTCCTTATATATCTTTGCTGCGGTTGCCGCATGGATATCCTGCTCTTCATTGAACGCTTCAATCATGTGCGGGTCTTCGCTCAGATGCGCCATGATACGCAGCTCTATCTGTGAATAGTCGGCCGAGAAGAACTCGCAACCGTCGTCCGGTATGAAGGCCTTCCGTATTTCTTTGCCGTCTTCGTTGCGTACCGGGATGTTCTGAAGGTTCGGGTTGCTTGAACTTAGCCGTCCTGTAGCCGTAACGGTCTGGTTGAACGAAGTGTGTATCCGTCCTGTCTTCGGGTTGATCAGTTGGGGGAGAGCGTCGATATACGTTCCCAGCAGTTTTTTGAGTCCGCGGTGTTCAAGGATCTTGCCTACGATTTCATGTTTTCCCTTCAGGCTTTCCAGCACTTCTTCTGAGGTTACATATTGTCCGCTCTTGGTCTTTTTGGCTTTCTCCACAATCTTGAGCTTGTCGAACAATATCTCGCCCACCTGTTTGGGAGAAGCGATATTGAAGTTTGTTCCGGCCAGCTGGTGCACCTCTTCTTCAATCTGGTTCATCCGAGCGGTGAAGTGTCGGGAGGTTTCCTTCAGAGCCTCCGTATCAATCCGTACTCCGTTCCGTTCCATATAGGCGAGTACGGGGACGAGCGGCATCTCGATTTCCTCGAACAGGTCTTTTACTCCGTTCTCGGCCAGTTCGCCTTCCAGCACATTTTTCAGTTTCAGCGTCACGTCGGCATCTTCGCACGCATACTTGTATACTTCATTGGGCGGAAGGTCACGCATGTTTTTCTGGTTTTTTCCTTTGGGTCCGATCAGTTCCTCTATTTTGATTGTATCATATTTCAAATAGATTTCCGCCAGATAGTCCATTCCGTGCCTGAGTTCGGGCTGGAGAACGTAGTGGGCAATCATTGTGTCAAACATTTTCCCTTTTAGGGTTACTCCATAGTTTTCCAGAACCAGCAGGTCGTATTTGATGTTTTGTCCGACCTTGACTATTTTTTCGTTTTCGAATACGGGCTTGAATATGTTTACAATCTTTTGTGCTTCTTCACCGTCGGGCGGCACCGGAACATAAAAAGCCTGGTTTTCTTCATACGAGAAGCTCATTCCAACCAGTTCGGCACTGATTGGATCGGTTCCTGTTGTTTCCGTATCTAGACTGAGAACTTGCGTTGTAATTAATTTTTGAAATAAATCACGCATTTTCTCTTCATTATCAACAAGTTGATAGTCGTAATGCAGGTCGTCAAGCCTCGTGAGATTTGAATTTTTCGTTTCTTCCGTTCCGTTGTCCGTGAAAAATCCAAAGAGATCGGGTTGTGCGGGCGTGGCCGGTGCGGATTTCTTTTCTCCGTTCAATACCCGTTCTATGAGGGTGCGGAACTCCAGCTGCTCGAAGATCCGGCGCAATTCTTTTTCGTCCGGTTCTCTTCTTTTCAGGGTTTCCATGTCAAGCTCTACCGGCACATCGGTCTTGATGGTGGCAAGGAATTTTGAGAAGCGAATCTGTTCTTCGTTTTCTTCCACTTTTTTCTTGATAGCTCCTTTCAGCTCATCGGTATGGGCCAGCAGGCTTTCGATGCTTCCGAATTGCGCAATCAGTTTTTGCGCTGTCTTTTCTCCTACGCCGGGACATCCTGGAATGTTGTCAGCCGTGTCGCCCATCAGCCCGAGCATGTCGATGACCTGTGCGGGCGATTCGATATTGAATTTCTCCTTAACTTCATCGACTCCCATGATGTCGAAGTCCTTGTCGCCGTATTTCGGGCGATACATGAATACATGTTCGCTTACAAGCTGGCCATAGTCTTTGTCGGGAGTCATCATATACGTATTGATGCCCCTTTTCCCGGCCTGTGTCGCCAGTGTGCCGATCACATCGTCTGCCTCATAGCCTCTTATTTCCAGTATGGGAATCCGGTAGGCTTTGATAATATCCTTTATCGGCGTTACCGACCATTTGATTACCTCAGGCGTTTCTTCTCTCTGCGCTTTGTATGCGGCAAAGGCATTGTGTCTGAATGTCGGCCCGGGAGGGTCGAATGCGATTCCGATGTGTGTGGGTTCTTCTTTCCGCAACACTTCCTCCAGTGTATTGACAAAGCCTAGTACGGCTGAAGTGTTGAAGCCTTTTGAATTGATACGGGGATTCTTGATGAATGCATAATAGGCACGGTAAATCAGTGCGTATGCGTCTAATAGGAACAGTTTCTCCATGTCGGCTAAAAATCTTTAGTTTTTTCATGTAAATGTACAAAAAAATACGCTATTATTTCTTTTATTATTATTTTTGTACGCTAAATAAATGCACATGAACAAAATAGATTTGATAAAGCAGCCCGTAGAAACAGAATTAAATGAATTTAGGGCACTTTTTGAGGCCTCTTTGACAAGTTCAAATCCGAGGCTGCAGGATGTGTTGTCGTATATAAAGAAGCGGAAAGGGAAGATGATGCGTCCTATTCTGGTGATGTTGATGGCCAAACTGTTCGGCAAATTGAATGACGCGACGTTTCATGCTGCTCTTTCTTTGGAATTACTTCATACGGCGAGCCTTGTTCATGATGACGTTGTGGACGAAAGCGATGAACGTCGGGGGCAATCCTCTGTCAATGCGATCTATAATAACAAGGTGTCTGTGCTTGTAGGGGACTACATGTTGGCAACGAGTCTGAAGCATGCTTCACATACAGGGATGATACGTCTGGTTGAACTGGTCGCTTGTCTGGGACGGGACCTTTCTGAGGGTGAAATACTTCAGCTGACCAATATCGAGAACAATGATTTTTCAGAACAGGCTTATTTTGATGTCATACGCAAGAAGACGGCTGCTCTGTTCCGTGCGAGTGCTGAGAGCGGAGCTGTATCAGTAGGGGCAGGTGAGGAGAACATCCGCAAGGCCTCCCTCTTCGGCGAGCTGATTGGAATAGCCTTTCAGATCAAGGATGACATATTTGACTATTTTGACAGTTCCCAAATCGGCAAGCCCACAGGCAATGACATGATGGAAGGCAAGCTTACTCTTCCGGCCATTTATGTGCTGAATAAATTAAACGATTCCAAGTTGAATGAACTTGCTTTGCGCATACGGAAACTGGAGGCTTCGAAAGAGGAAATAGGCAGCTTTGTAGAGCGGGTCAAGAATGAAGGCGGCATTGGATATGCCGAAAAAACAATGAGGGATTTCCGGAACAAGGCTTTGGGCCTTTTGTCTGACTTTGAAGGCAATGCCATTTGCCGGTCGTTGGCTGCTTATATTGATTATGTAGTGGAACGCGACAAATGATTTTGCGCAGCATAAGAAAACAAGGGTGAGCAGGTGTATTTGTACGCTGTTCACCCTTGTTCTTTTTGGGACTCCGTTTCCTTTCGTATGGAGATGGCCGGAGCTTTGTTTTGCTTGAGATTAAAAGAGCTTCGTTTCTTCGCCCAATATGTCTGAAAGCAATTTGTTTGCCAAGCGGCTGGTTCCCAGACGGAACAAGTCGTTATTTAGCCAGTCTTTGCCGAGAACTTCCTTTACAATGGTGTAATAAACGATGGCATCGTGCACTGTGTTCAGTCCTCCGGCAGGTTTGAATCCCACTTTCCTTTCCGTTTCAAGGTAGTATTCCTTTATAGCCTGACACATGACGTAAGCCGCTTCGGGAGTAGCGGCCGGCTGTTCTTTTCCCGTGGACGTCTTGATGAAGTCTGCTCCCGAATACATTGCCAGAATGGCTGCTTTCTTGATGTTTGAGGCAGAGCCCAAGGCACCGGTTTCAAGGATTACTTTCATGTGCTTTTCGCCGCATATGTCTTTCAGTTCCTGAATCTCGTCACACATTCCTTCATAATCTCCGCTGAGGAATTTTCCGACAGAGATCACAATATCTATTTCGTCAGCCCCTGCATGAAGCGCCATGGCCGTTTCTGCAACTTTTACTTCCATGAATGTCTGTGAAGAGGGGAATCCTCCGGACACGCATGCTATCTTCACATGGTCGGCTTCCAGTGTGTCGTTGACGATTTCTGCCATGTTGGGATAAACACAGATAGCTGCAACGTTTTTCAGATCGGGGTATTTGTCGTCGAAGTCATTGACTTTCTCTGTAAACTCCATCACGCTGGTTTCGCTGTCTGTACATTTCAGCGTTGTCAGATCGATGCAGTTGAACAGGAACTTCTTGACTTCAGGTGTGTTGTTTTCATCCACATGCTTCTCGATGAGATGCGATACTTTTGATGCGATTCCATCGTCTTTGAGATCTGTATTGTATTTTCCCAAAGCCACCTCATATTTGCTGGACTGGTTCAGGTTTTCTTTGTTTTCCTCTTCCATGTTGCGGAACAGGTCGCTTTCGAATTCGTCGTTGTTATACATATCGCTTATAATTTAGGGTTGTTCTTATGTCGGTCTTTGTCACGTGCAGTTTTCTTGTCGAGATTCTTTTTGAAGGCTTCTGTCAGGTCTGTTCCGGTTTGGTTGGCGATGCAGAGCAGTACCCATAGCACGTCGGCCATTTCATCTCCCAAATCGTGCTTCTCGCCTTCCTTGAAAGACTGGTCGCCATAAGTGCGTGCCATGATGCGGGCAAGTTCGCCCACTTCCTCTGTCAGAACCGCCATGTTGGTCAGTTCGCTGAAATAGCGTACGCCATATTTTTTTATCCAGTTGTCTACTGTTTTCTGAGCTTCTTCTATTGTCATTTTATTCTTTGTTTTTGGTGTCCATGCAGATTGTTACCGGACCGTTGTTCAGCAGTTCTACTTTCATGTCTGCTCCGAAGGTTCCTGTTCCCACCTGTTTCCCTAAGGCGATGCTCAATTCATTGCAGAAATAGTCATAAAGGGGGACTGCTGTTTCATGTCTGGCTGCACGTATGTATGAGGGACGGTTTCCTTTCTTCGTAGAAGCCATGAGCGTGAACTGACTTACTACAAGTATTTCTCCGTTTGTGTCTAGAATCGATTTGTTCATGACTCCGTTTTCATCATCAAATACGCGGAGATTGACAATCTTTTTGCACAGCCAGTCGGCATCTTCCCGGGCGTCGGCTTCCTCAATGCCCAGAAGGATCAGAAATCCCTCTTTAATGGACGACTTGCATGTTCCGTCAATTGTAACCGAAGCATGGCTGACACGTTGTATTACTACTCTCATTGGTTCTTGTTTTTTACAAAAATACGAAATTTATTTGTTTTCTTGCAGGCTTTCCTTGACGGTTTTTGCATTTGTTTCGCCAATTACTTCAGCCAGTTCTTCAAGGCTTGCCTGGCGGATACGGGCCACGCTCTTGAATTTCTTCAGCAGAGCGGTTTTCCGTTTTTCTCCGATGCCTTTGATGTTGTCGAGCGCCGAAGCTATCTGACTTTTGCTCCGTTTGTCCCTGTGGAAAGTGATGGCAAACCGGTGCACTTCATCCTGGATATTTTCCAGCAGATGGAAGAGGGGCGTTCCTTGTTTTATGCCTACCGTTTGTGGGGGGAATCCGAACAGAATTTCCGAGGTCCGGTGCTTGTTGTTCTTGGCCAGTCCGACGATTGGAATTGACAGGTGAAGCTCGTCTTCGATGACTTCTCTGACCACCTCCATTTGTCCTTTTCCTCCATCGGTTAAGATGAGGTCGGGGAGTTCTCCCTGCTCGTCAAGGATTCGCGTGTATCGGCGCCTTACAACTTCCTGCATGGAAGCGTAGTCGTCCGGACCGGTAACAGTCTTGATTATGTATTTCCGGTAATCTTTTTTGCTTGGCTTGGCCTTCTTGAATACTACGCATGCGGCCACAGCATCCGCTCCCTGGATGTTCGAGTTGTCGAAGCATTCGATATGGTTCGGCATATGGCTTAGGTTCAGCTGTTCTTGTATCTCTTTCATCAGGCGTACGCTTCGCTGTTCCGGATTCAGCTTTTCCGCCTGTTTCAGGCGGTCGATTTTGTATTGCTTTACGTTCATGACCGAAAGATCCAGCAGGTGTTTCTTTTCCCCCCGTTGCGGGATGGTAAACGTCACTCCGTTCATTTCCATATCCAGTTCGAACGGGATGATGATTTCTTTCGACTGGCTTTTGTATCTTTCCCTCATTTCTGCGATTCCGAGCTGAAGAAGCTCCTCTTTGCTTTCGTTCATCCGCACCTTGTACTCGAATGTGAAAGCCTGGTTAATGCATCCGTTGGTGATGTGCAGGTAATTGATGTAGGCCGAGTTTTCGTCCTTCTCGATAGAGAATACGTCAATGTTGTGCAGGGTCGAGCTGACAACCTCGCTTTTTGAACGGTAGTTTTCAATCAGCAGGTATTTCTCTTTTACCTTTTGAGCTTCTTCAAATCGCATTTCGTCTGCAAGCCCTTTCATCTTTTCCATGAGAAGAGCACTTATGGACTGCGTGTTTCCTTTCAGTATCTCTTTTATCTGACCGACATTCTCCATGTATTCTTCGTGTGAAATCAGTCCGATGCAAGGCCCTTTGCAGTTCTTTATATGATATTCCAGGCAGACTTTGAATTTTCCTTGGCTGATGTTTTCGGGAGTCAGCGCAAGCCGGCAGGTGCGTAGCGGATACAGTTTCTTGATGAGTTCAAGCAATGCCATCATCGAAGGAATGTGGCTGTACGGTCCGTAGTAAGTTGATCCGTCCCGGATGATTTTCCGTGTTCTGTAGACCCGCGGAAAATACTCGTTGCTGACGCAGATTGACGGATAGGTCTTGTCGTCTTTCAGCAGGACGTTGTATCTTGGCTTGTATTTCTTGATGAGGTTGTTTTCCAGAAGCAGCGCGTCTTCTTCCGTATTCACCACGATATATCGTATGTCGGCAATTTTCGTTACAAGAATCTTTGTCTTTGCAGACTGATGCTCTTTTGAAAAATAAGAATAGACGCGCCTTTTCAGGTTTTTGGCTTTCCCTACATAGATGATTGTTCCTTCTGCGTTCAGGTATTGGTAGATGCCTGGCCCTTCCGGCAGATTGAGTACGATTCTGTGCAGGTACTCAGCCGTTGTCAACCCGTTTGTCTTTTCGTTTTCTTCCATTGCTGGATATTATAGCTGCAGCAGGGTAGTAACCTCCGTACCTTCTTCGAAGGCTTTTCTTCCGTTGAGTCCCTTCAGCTCGATGACAAAGTTTACATAAGCTTTCTCCACGCCAAAGCGTTTGGTCAGTCTGTATGCGGCAGCCATGGTTCCTCCTGTGGCCAGAAGGTCGTCGTGCAGCAAGACAACATCATCCTTTGATATGGCGTCTTTGTGTATCTGTATGGTGTCCGTCCCGTATTCTTTCTCGTAGGTTTCTTCTACCACCTCTGCCGGCAATTTCCCCGGCTTGCGCGCCATGATGAATCCGGCTCCGAGGCGTGCGGCCAAGGCTCCTCCCAGGATGAACCCTCTTGATTCGATTCCGACTACTTTTGTGATGCCTTTGTCCTTATACATCTCATACAGCTCTTCTATAAGTCCTTGAAGGCACTCGGCGTTTTTGAAGAGTGTCGTTACATCATAGAACAGGATTCCCGGTTTGGGGAAATCCTGGATTTCTCTCAAGTTCTTTCTTAATGTTTCTTTATTCATAACCAATGTTTTATGTGATTTCCTTAAATAAATTGTTTCACGTGAAACACTCCGTCCGTTACCGACCCATCAGGACAAGAAGCACGTTGATGTCGCTTGGAGATATTCCCGGAATGCGGCTTGCCTGCGCAAGGGTTTCCGGATCGATCTTTATCAGCTTTTGTCTGGCTTCGGTTGACAGGGACTGGAGGTTGGCGTAGTCGAACTTGCCTTTGATCCGGATTGACTCCAGGCGATGGATCTTGTCGGCAATCGTCCGTTCGCGGTCGATATATCCCTTATATTTGATGAGGACTTCTGCCGCTTCTACGATTTCATCTTTCCGCTCCTTTACTTGGTCGATGGCTTCTTGAAGTGCGGGGATATGCGGCGCGATGTTTTCGACGGTGATTTGCGGCCGGCTGATAAGGTCGATCAGTTTGCACCCATGGGAGAGGCGTGCTGTTCCGAGAGCCTCCAGCGTGTCATTTATCTTGTCGGCCTTGATGGAGTAGGTCGTGGCAAATTTTGTCAGCCGTTCTATCTCTTCTTTCTTCTTGCAGAAGATGTCATAGCGATCCTGCTTTGCCAGCCCGATCCGGTAAGCCCGTTCCGTGAGTCGCATGTCGGCATCGTCCTGACGCAGAAGGATGCGGTATTCGGCCCGCGAGGTAAACATGCGGTAAGGCTCGTCTACGCCTTTGGTCACCAAGTCGTCGATAAGCACGCCGATATACGCTTCGTCGCGTCCCAGTACGAACGGTTCTCCGCCATGGCAGTTGATGTGCGCATTGATTCCGGCAACGATTCCCTGTCCTCCTGCTTCTTCGTATCCGGTGGTTCCGTTTACCTGTCCGGCGAAGAACAGGTTCTTGACGATTTTCGATTCCAGCGTATGCTTGAGCTGTGTCGGGTCGAAATAGTCGTATTCGATAGCGTATCCCGGCCGGTATACTACAATATCCTTGAAGCACGGAATCTTTTTCAAGGCTTCGAGCTGGATCTCCATCGGGAGCGAAGAAGAAAATCCGTTCAGGTAAAGTTCGTGTGTCGTTTCACCTTCCGGTTCCAGAAAGAGCTGGTGCTGGGGCTTGTCGGGGAAAGTCACGATTTTCGTTTCGATGCTCGGGCAATAGCGCGGCCCGATGCTTTGGATCTGCCCGTTGAAGAGAGGAGAGTCCTTCAATCCGCTGCGCAGCACCTCATGCGCTTCTTCGTTGGTGAAGCAAGTCCAGCACTGGAGCTGCTTGAGTTTGCGAGGCTCGCTGATGAAGGAGAAGCGGTGAAAATCATTTTCTCCGTCCTGCGTATCCATTAATTCGAAGTGTACGCTTTTCGCGTCAATCCGCACAGGTGTTCCTGTTTTCATTCTCCCCGCAGTTATGCCATGCCGGGTGATTGACTCGGTCAGATGATACGATGCAGGCTCTGCGCACCGTCCGCCGGCAAGCATCTTGTGCCCGATATGCATCAGTCCGTTCAGGAATGTACCGGCGGTAAGAACTACGCATTTGGCATGAAAGGTAACGCCCCAGCATGTTATGAGTCCCGTCACTTCGCCGTTCTCTACAATCAGCTCCTCCACCGTATCCTGCCAGATATGAAGATTTGGAATGTTGTCCAGCACTTCGCGCCATGCCCAGATGAATTTGCCGCGGTCGCATTGCGCGCGCGGGCTCCACATGGCAGGTCCTTTTGAGCGGTTCAGCATTCGGAACTGAATGGCGGTCTTGTCGGTTACCAGACCCATATATCCTCCAAGGGCATCGATTTCTCTCACGATTTGCCCTTTTGCGATGCCGCCCACGGCCGGGTTGCAGCTCATCTGCGCAATCTTGTTCATGTCCATTGTGATAAGACATGTTTTTGAGCCGAGGTTGGCGGCCGCGGCCGCGGCTTCACATCCCGCATGTCCGGCACCGATTACAATCACATCGTAGTTGAAGTTCATTCTTCTTTTTATAGTTTTGATTCGGGGGCAAAAATACGAAAAAATGGTGGCATGGTCAACACCAAACGTTCCGTTTAAGGCGGTTGCTTGATGTGATGAAAACTGCAGCCTGTTTTCCTGGTACGTTTAAGAGCCTGATATAATATTTTATTGGAAAATCAAAACGCTCTAAGGCTTTCGGAAGTCCGGGCCAAGCCGCATGCCTTTTGTGCATGAGCCGAAAAAACTGCGGCTTGGCGTCTTTTTTTCTTTTTGTGTGGAAGAGGTATTCCGGCGGGACGGGTTCATTGCATTTGGTCCAGCATCGCCAGCGCCCGGTTTTCCGCCGCTTCCATAATCTCGCGTTCTCCCGGTCCTTTGTCGTTGATTCCGCAGAGATGAAGGATTCCGTGGATGATGACGCGGTGCAGTTCGGTGTCGTACGGCGCATTGAATTGTTCGGCGTTGGTGCGTACGGTGTCAAGACTGATGAAAAGGTCGCCGGAGATCCGGTTTCCTTCCGTGTAGTCGAATGTGATGATATCCGTATAGTAGTCATGTTGCAGGTACTGGCGGTTTACCTCCAGTATTTTCTCGTCCGAACAGAAAACGTAGGCTATTTCGCCTGTGCGTTTTCCGTAAGTTTCGGCTACGGCTTTTATCCATGCCGTGATTTTTGATTTCTTGATGTCGGGCATTTCTACCCCTTCGGTCTGATAACTAATCATGGGTTGCGTAATATTTTAAAAGAACAGATAGCAGATGAAAATCGAAGCGATAACTCCGGCAAGGTCGGCCAGCAGTCCGCAGGGAATCGAATGCCTCATGCGGGAGATGCCGACGCTTCCGAAGTATACGGCAAGGATATAGAATGTAGTGTCTGTAGAGCCCTGGAAAATGCACGACAGGCGGCCGACGAAAGAGTCGGCTCCGTATGTGCTCATGGCATCTACCATCAGGCCGCGCGCCCCGCTTCCGCTCAGCGGTTTCATGAGGGCGGTGGGGAGAGCTCCTACGAACTGACTGTCTATGCCGCAAAGTTCTGCCAGCCGTGCGATTCCCTGGATCAGATAGTCCATGCATCCCGAAGCGCGGAACACCCCGATCGCTACCAGTATCGCCACGAGGTAGGGAATGATGCGGATGGCGGTTGTGAATCCTTCTTTCGCTCCTTCCACAAAAGCGTCGTACACGTTGACCTTCTTTCGCGCACCGGCCCATATAAAGCTGATGATGATGGTGAAGAGAAGCACGTTGGCGATGGTCGTCGACCAGGTGTTTATCTGTTCTCTCGACAATGTGCTGAAGAAGAATATCAGGCAGGCGATGAACAGGCTGGCTCCTCCGAGAAAGAGGAGGATGGTGCGGTTGAGCAGGTTGATTTTCTGGTAAATGCTGACCGCAATGATGCCGGCCAGTGTAGAGAAGAATGTCGCAAGCAGAATCGGGACGAACACATCGGTGGGCTGGGCGGCTCCGAGCTGGGCGCGGTAGACCATGATGCTGATAGGTATCAGTGTGAGCCCCGACGTGTTGAGCACCAGAAACATGATCATCGGGTTGCTTGCCGTGTCTTTTTTCGGATTCAGTTCCTGCAAGCCTTCCATCGCTTTCAGTCCGAGCGGCGTGGCCGCATTGTCGAGCCCCAGCATGTTTGCCGCAAGATTCATGAAGATGCTTCCGGTCACGGGATGGCCTTTGGGAATATCCGGAAAAAGTTTGCAGAACAGCGGACTCAGAACGCGTGAGAGTACGTTGACCACACCTCCCTTTTCGCCGATCTTCATGATGCCCAGCCAGAGCGAAAGCACTCCTGTCAAGCCGATGGAAATCTCGAAGGCTGTCTTCGATGATTCGAAGGTAGAATTGATGACGGCAGGGAAGATTTCCGTGTCGCCGAAAAAGATCAGACGTACCGCCGCCACGATGAAGGCAAGGGCGAAGAAAGCAATCCAGATGTAGTTTAATACCATGTCCGTGTTTTTTGATTCGGATGTCAAAGGTAATGAAAAAAGTCGGAAAACAAAAAGCGATGCCGCAAACGCTGCATTGGAAAACTTTTTGTAAATTCGTGGGCATGAAAACGATGAAGCAGAAATATGTCCGCTGGACGGTTGAGGGGATTCTGGCAGCCTTTGTGCTGATGTGCCGTTTTGTGCCGGATTGCGGAGAACGGTATGCCCGCACGGTTTATCCTTCGGTTTCGTTCGTGCTTTCGGCCTGTACGAGCTGGATTCCGTTTTCGCTCGAAGAGTGGGTGGTGACGGGATGCGTTGCGGCACTTGTGCTCATCCCTTGGGCCGGGCGGAAAAAGAAGGCATCCTGGCGCACGGTCCTCCGGCGCGAGGCCGAACTTCTGGTCATTGTCTGGTGCTGGTTCTATGTGGGATGGGGAGCCAATTATTTCCGTCATGATTTCTTCACGCGTTCCGGAACAGAGCGGGCCGAATATCGTGCGGATGCTTTCGGCCGCTTCCTCCGCGCCTATACCGATAGCCTGAACAAGTCTTATACGATTGCCCCCATGCCTTCCCGAGAGAAGCTGGAAAGCGAGCTGAAAGCCGTGTTCGCTTCGGTCCGCCCGCACTTCGGACTTGCCCGGCCCCGTCCGTTCCATCATCCCAAGCGGGTTGCCTTCAACGGCCTTTATTCGGGTGTAGGCGTGCTTGGCTTCATGGGGCCTTTCTTCTCCGAATCGCAGTTGAACCGCGACCTGCTTCCCGTAGAATACCCGTTCACTTATGCCCACGAATATTCTCATCTGTTGGGCGTGAGCAGTGAAGCCGAGGCCAACTTCTGGGCTTACCAGATCTGCATCCGTTCAGATAGTCCGGCGGTACGCTATTCCGGTTATTTCGGCTTGCTTCCGTACGTGTTGTCGAATGCCCGTTCGCTGCTTCCGGAAGAAGCATACGCCCGGCTGGTTTCCTCCGTCCGTCCCGAAGTGCTGGACGATTTGCGGGAAAAGCAGGCGCATTGGGCTTCGTTGTACAGCCCTTTTGTCGGGAGCGTTCAGGAAACCGTCTATTCATGGTATCTGAAAGGAAACCGGATACCTTCGGCCCAAAAGAACTATGCCGAGGTGATCGGGATGATTCTTTCGTTGCCGGATTCGCTCGCCTTGACGGATTGAGCGATTGCGCACATTGTCGTGAAATCCGGCCTCCGGCCGTCATAACGTTGTGAAAATCCGGTTTGCGCTGACGGGCGAGGGCGTCGTTGGGAGTGAAACAGGATGCATCTTTAGGCAGGCTTCCATGCATACCCCGCTCAGGAGCCTTATGGAAGGGGCAGAATGACGGGACATCTTTGTCTGAACACCGCGGTGTTTGCCGGAATCTGACGGGACATTCCGGTAAAAGTGTCCCGACAGATTGGGAGAAGTTTTCCGGATTTGTGCGTATCGTTTCAGAAAAACGTGGACCGCGTGGCGGAAGAGGCATTTTTATTCTGGAAGCATTCGGGACGGATACAGTTTTGAAAAGACAAAAAGACAACAGAATGTCCGATTATGTTGTCTTGTTACCTGTTTTAAGGTCTATGTTTCGGTTTTATTGTTGGTAATAGGGATGAATATGTTTCTATCTGACAATCTCTGGGGCGATTTCCTTGCGATTTTTCCGGATTTCCCGTCCGTTGGCCGGAAATGAGCGATTCTCGTGCGTCCAGTTTGTCATTATGTCAAAATGATAAAAACGAAAAATGTGTGCGGACAATGTGATTCCCGATAAAAATCCTTATCTTTACAGCCTGAATTTTTCTATGCAGTAACGAAAGAAAAAGACCGATGACCATTACAATCAAGAAAGTAACGACAAAGAAAGAGCTCAAGAAATTTATCCGTTTCAATTACGAGCTTTATAAAAACAATCCTTATTCGGTTCCTGATTTGCTGGATGACATGCTGAACACGTTCTCTCCGCAGAAGAACGCAGCGTTCGAATTTTGTGAGGCTGACTATTTTCTGGCTTACCGCGGCGGTGAGATTGTTGGCAGGGTAGCTGCCATCATCAATCATCGGGCCAATGAAACCTGGAACAAGAAAGAGGTCCGTTTCGGCTGGATTGACTTCATCGACGAAGAAGAGGTGTCGGCGGCTCTGCTCAAGACCGTTGAAGAATGGGGGAAGGCCCGCGGCATGGAAGCGATGGTGGGTCCGCTCGGATTTACCGACATGGATGCCGAAGGAATGCTGGTGGAAGGATTCGACCAGCTCAGCACGATGTCTACCA
Source organism: Bacteroidales bacterium SW299 (assembly GCA_019550975.1). GTDB lineage: Bacteria > Bacteroidota > Bacteroidia > Bacteroidales > Bacteroidaceae > Phocaeicola > Phocaeicola excrementipullorum. The sequence continues at coordinate 100,760 of SDWH01000014.1, forward strand.
TCTATAACTATTCTTATTATCCGGAGCATATGGAGCAGCTGGGCTTCCAGAAGGAAATCGACTGGGTGGAGTATAAGCTCACCGTTCCCGACAAGCTGCCTGAAAAGTTTGTCCGCATCTCAGAACTTATTCTTCAGAAATACAAGCTCAGGATCAAAAAGCTCAAGCGGGGCGAAATCAAGAAGTATAACTACGGCCAGCGCATCTTCGATCTGATAAACGAGGCGTATGCTCCGTTGTACGGATATTCGAAGATGACTCAGGGGCAGATCAACCAATATATAAAGATGTATCTTCCGCTCATCGACCTCCGCATGGTGTCGCTGGTAGAAAACGAAGAAGGCGAGCTGGTGGCCGTGGGCATTTCGATGCCTTCGCTTTCGGAAGCTTTGCAGAAGGCGAAAGGCAAGATGCTTCCTTTCGGATGGTATTATCTGCTGAAGGCATTGTTCGTAAAACGTCCGAAGATTCTCGATCTGCTGCTGGTGGGAGTGAAGCCCGAATACCAGAGCAAGGGCGTGAACGCGCTTCTGTTTTATGACCTGGTGCCCGTTTACCAGCAGATGGGATTTGCGTATGGCGAAAGCAATCCCGAACTGGAGCTGAACAAGAAAGTGCAGTCGCAGTGGAGCGCCTTCGAATCGGTTCAGCACAAACGCCGCAGAGCTTACAAGAAAGTATTTTGAATGTCCCTCCGGCCTTTTCCGAAGAAAGGGCCGGCGAGGCTAAATGTATAAGTTATGGAAGACAATCGTATTCAGCAGGAAAATCCGGTTTCATATACAGAGGAAAATATCCGCCATCTGAGCGATATGGAGCATGTGCGCACCCGTCCGGGCATGTATATCGGTCGGCTGGGTGACGGTTCGCAGGCGGAAGACGGCATTTATGTTCTCCTCAAGGAAGTGATAGACAACAGTATCGACGAATTCAAGATGGGTGCGGGAAAACGTATCGACATCACGATGGAGGACAACCTTCGGGTTTCGGTGCGCGACTACGGACGGGGCATTCCGCTGGGAAGTCTGGTAGATGCCGTTTCCATGCTGAACACGGGAGGAAAATATGATACGAAGGCTTTCAAGAAAAGCGTCGGGCTGAACGGAGTGGGAGCGAAGGCGGTGAATGCGTTGAGCTCCCGGTTTGTGGCGCGGAGCGTGCGCGACGGGCAGATGCGTGAAGCCGTGTTCGAACGCGGCGATCTGGTGAGCGACACGTCGGGACCCACGGATGAAGAGAACGGAACCTATATCTTTTTCGAACCGGACAATACGCTTTTCACGGGCTATCATTTCCGCATCGAATACATCGAAACGATGCTCCGCAACTATACTTATCTGAATACGGGGCTTTCCATCTATTATAACGGACACCGCATCGTGAGCCGGAACGGTTTGGAGGATCTGCTCAACGACAACATGACGGCTCCGGGACTTTATCCGATCATTCATCTGGTGGGTGAAGACATCGAGATAGCCTTTACCCACAGCTCGCAGTATGGAGAAGAATACTATTCGTTTGTCAACGGGCAGCATACAACGCAGGGAGGAACGCACCAAAGTGCCTTCAAGGAACACATCGCCCGCACCATCAAGGAGTTTTACGGGAAAAGCCTGGAGTATCAGGACATACGCAACGGACTGGTGGCGGCCATTGCCGTCAATGTGATTGAGCCGACGTTTGAGAGTCAGACAAAAATCAAGTTAGGCTCGCTGGTGATGGCTCCCGAAAAAGACTCCGAGGGAAATCCTTATCCGTTGTCCGGAGTGAGCGTCAACAAGTTTGTGGGGGATTTCGTGAAGGAAAATGTAGACAATTACCTCCATAAGCATCCCGATGTGGCAGAGGTGATGCTTAAAAAGATACAAGAGTCGGAAAAGGAACGCAAGGCGATTGCCGGAGTCACCAAGATTGCCCGCGAACGTGCGAAGAAGGCAAATCTTCACAACCGCAAGCTGCGCGACTGCCGTGTGCATCTGAACGACCTGAAGGGGCCGAAGGACGGGGAAGACGACCCTCGCCTGGAAAGCTCTATCTTTATAACCGAGGGGGATTCGGCAAGCGGATCCATCACCAAAAGCCGTGACGTGAATACGCAGGCCGTGTTCAGCTTGCGGGGAAAACCGCTGAATTCTTTCGGCCTTACAAAGAAGGTGGTTTACGAGAACGAGGAATTCAATCTGCTTCAGGCAGCCCTGAACATCGAGGACGGCCTTGACGGACTTCGGTATAATAAGGTGATAGTGGCTACCGATGCGGATGTCGACGGCATGCATATCCGCCTGCTGATGATCACTTTCTTTCTGCAGTTCTTTCCGGATCTGATAAAGAAAGGGCATGTGTATATCTTGCAGACTCCTTTGTTCCGTGTGCGAAACAGAAAGAAAGGGGTATACGAAACCATCTACTGCTATTCGGAAGAAGACCGGCTGGCAGCTATTGAGAAGCTCAGCCCGAATCCGGAAATCACCCGCTTCAAGGGGTTGGGCGAGATTTCTCCGGACGAGTTCCGTAATTTCATAGGAAAAGACATGCGTCTGGAGCAGGTTACGCTCCGAAAGACGGATGCGGTGAAGGAAATGCTGGAGTTCTATATGGGAAAGAATACGATGGAGCGTCAGAATTTCATTATCAACAACCTGGTGATAGAAGAAGACTTGATTAGTTAACAGTTGGCAATTGACGGCTGGTGATTTGCATGAAGATTCCGGTTATCAGCTGCCAAGTGTCGATAATCAATTATTTAGAGGTGAAAAGGGCTATATTTCCGGGCACGTTCGACCCGTTTACAATCGGACATTATTCGGTGGTGCGCCGTGCGCTCACGTTCATGGATGAGATAATAATCGGTATCGGGATAAACGAGAGCAAACGCACTTGGTTCCCTACCGAGAAGCGTGTGGAAATGATCCAGAAACTTTATGCGGACGAACTCCGTATCAAGGTGGAGGCTTATGACGGGCTTACGGTCGACTTTGCCCAATCGCGCGGGGCGCAGTTTATCATTCGCGGAATCCGGACGGTCCGTGACTTTGAGTACGAGGAAACCATAGCGGACATCAACCGCAAACTGGCCGGTGTAGAAACGATTCTGCTGTTTACCGAGCCGGAACTGACTTCGGTCAGCTCGACGATTGTACGCGAGCTGCTTCAGTTCGGCAAGGATGTTAGCGACTTCCTGCCGGAAGGTATGGAAATTGATTGACATTCTGACCCGATAGAGAAGAAGAACTCCGGTTTATGTAATGAAAAACAGTCTTTAATATAGAATATAGAGATGAAAAGGAATATCATGCTGGCAGCATTCTGCTGCCTTTTTGGGGGAGGGGTGTTCGCTCAAAACAGCAAGTTCAATTCTCCGTCGCGCAAGCTTCAGTTGGCTGAGTTTGCCATCGCAAATTTGTATGTGGACAATGTAGATGAAAACAAGCTGGTGGAAACGGCTATTGTCAAAATGCTGGAGGAACTGGATCCGCATTCCACTTACTCGGATCCCGAAGAAGTGAAACGTCTGAACGAGCCTCTGCAAGGCAATTTCGATGGGATAGGCATTCAGTTCAATATGGTGACAGATACCTTGTTTGTTATCCAGCCCGTGTCGGGAGGTCCGTCGGAGAAGGTCGGAATACTGGCTGGCGACCGGATTGTGGAGGTGAATGATACCGTGATAGCTGGAGTGAAAATGAATACGGATGAGGTGATGCGGCGCTTGCGGGGACCTAAAGGGTCGAAAGTGAATGTAAAAGTGCTTCGTGGAGGTGTAAAGGAACTTCTGTCGTTTACTATCAGGCGAGATAAGATTCCGGTGTATAGTTTGGACGCTTCTTATATGGTGGACGGACATATCGGCTATATCCGTGTAAACCGGTTTGCGGCTACGACGGGAAAAGAATTTGCCGATGCGCTGCATAACTTGCAGAAACAGGGCATGAAGGACTTGATTCTTGACTTGCAGGGAAACGGAGGCGGCTACCTGAATGCGGCTATCGACCTTTGTGACCAGGTGCTCGGATCCAAGGAGCTGATCGTTTATACGGAAGGACGCCGCAATCCGCGTACGGAGTTTAAGGCGAAAGAGGACGGGGATTTTCAGAACGGACGGCTCGTTGTGCTGGTGGATGAATTTTCAGCTTCTGCAAGCGAGATTGTGACGGGTGCCATCCAGGACTGGGACCGTGGAATTGTGGTAGGACGGCGTACTTTCGGGAAGGGGCTGGTTCAGCGTCCCATTGATCTGCCCGACGGTTCGATGATCCGACTTACCGTGGCGCGTTATTATACGCCTTCGGGCCGTTGCATCCAGAAGCCCTATGAGAGTGTGGAACAATACAACCGTGATCTGATCGAACGCTATAACCGGGGTGAGATGATGAGCGCCGACAGTATTCATTTTCCGGACTCATTGAAAGCCAAAACGTTGAAGCTCGGGCGTACGGTGTATGGCGGAGGCGGCATCATGCCTGACTATTTCGTGCCCATCGATACGGCGATGTATACCGATTATTATATGAATCTGCGTGACAAAGGTGCCATTGTCCAGTTCAACATCAAGATGATTGACCGCCATCGGCAGGAATGGCTGAAGAAATACAAGACGTTCAGCCGTTTTAACCGTGACTTTGAGGTGGATGACGCGATGCTGAAGGAGCTTGTGGCGTTGGGCGAAACGATGAAGATACCTTATAATGAAACGCAATACCAGACAGCGCTTCCGCTTATCAAGACGCAGGTAAAAGCGTTGATAGCTCGTGACATGTGGGATATGAGCGAGTATTTTCAAGTGATCAATACGCTCAGCGACAGCATGAAGAAGGCGGTTGAACTGCTCTCGGAACCGGGAATGAATTTTCCGAGGCACAAGTGAATTGTCTGCAAATAACCGAAAAACTGATTATGAAAACAAAAAGATTGCCATCAAGTGTATTTTTTGTCCTGTTGGCCCTTTTCTATTTTGCGGGCGACGGAAACGCACAAGTCCGCTTCTCAACGGCAGGGTTTCATGTCCTTTCCGATTCTCCGCGCCAGGTCTTCGACATGAATCCCGGATGGAGATTCTGCAAAGGCAGAGCGGAAGGGGCAGAGCGGGTGGATTTCAACGATTCGGAATGGCAGGTCGTATCATTGCCGAACGGACTGGAAACATTGCCTTTGGAAGCCAGCGGGAGCATCAATTACCGTGGTGAGGCCTGGTATAGAAAACATTTTACGCTTCCTTCCGGCCTGCAAGGCGAACGGTGTGTCCTCTATTTTGAAGGGATTATGGGGAAGAGTAAGATCTGGGTGAACGGAACTCTTGTCGGAGAACATTTTGGAGGCTATTTGCCTGTAAGCCTGGATATCACAGAACAATGCCGTTTCGGGGAAAAGAATCTTGTATCTGTCTGGGCTGACAATTCGGATGATCCGAACTATCCTCCTGGAAAACCGCAGACAATGCTGGACTTCTGCTATTTCGGAGGAATTTATCGTGATTGCTGGCTGTATACTACCTCGGAAACTTACATTACAGATGCCAACATGCGCAATGCAAATAAGACAGGCAATGGGGGCGTTGCTGTATATTATGAGCATGTGAGCGACAAATCGGCGGATGTTTGCATACAGGTGAATCTGCAGAATGATGCCGTTTCTCCGGTCAGGGGTGAGGTGGAGTTCGTTTTGCGTAATGATTCCGGTGAAGAGGTGGCGAAATCCCGTGAGAACTGCAGGCTGAAGGGAAATACGACGCTGAAGAAGCGGATGACCTTGAGCAGTCCTGTGCTGTGGTCGCCGGATACTCCTTATCTATATACGCTGGAAGTGAGGGTGAAGGACGGAAAGGGAAATATGCTTGACGGATATGGAATCCGGACGGGTATCCGGACTATCGGATTTGATTCCAAACGGGGACTGATCCTGAACGGGAAGGTTTTCTCAAGAAAGCTTATCGGCGCTAACCGCCATCAGGACTATGCGCTGATAGGGAACGCGCTTTCAAACTCGTTGCACTGGCGTGACGCGAAAAAGCTGAAGGATGCGGGCATGGATATCATACGGAATGCGCATTATCCGCAAGATCCCGCATTTATGGAGGCCTGTGACGCCTTGGGCCTTTTCGTCATTGTAAACACTCCGGGCTGGCAGTTCTGGAGCGACGAACCGGTATTCAGAGAACGTATTTATTCTGATATCAGGAATATGGTGCGCCGTGACCGGAATCACCCTTGTGTCATTATGTGGGAGCCTATCCTGAACGAAACCAACTATCCGGATTATTTTGCGAAGGAAGTGCACGGCATTGTGAAGGAAGAGGCTCTTCCGGGAAACAATTATACCGCGGCCGATCTTCGGGCTACGGGCTCACGGTATTTTGACATAAGCTTCACCGCTCCTCTGTCGGAAACAGATCCCGGTTACGATGAGAATAAAATTTATTTTACGCGTGAGTGGGGAGATAATGTGGATGACTGGAATGCGCACAATTCTCCCAGCCGGGTGGCCCGGCAATGGGGAGAGCACGCACAGCTGATTCAGGCAAGAGATTATGGCAGATCTCCTGTGGGATGGGCAAGCATAGATGTGTTGTATGAAACGAAGCCCAACCATCTCGGAGGATGCCTTTGGCATTCGTTCGACCATCAGCGCGGCTATCATCCGGATCCTTTCTACGGAGGAATCATGGATGCTTTCCGTCGTCCGAAATATTCATATTATATGTTCCAGGCCAAAAGCCATCAAACCCGTCCCATGGTATATGTTGCGAACCTTATGACTCCTTTTTCGCCTGAGGACGTAACGGTGTACAGCAATTGTGATGAAGTGAGGCTGACTACCCAAACCGGGGAAAAGCAGCGCATATACAGAGTGCCTCAGGAATTGGGCAACAAACCTTTTCCTATTGTCAGGTTTGAAAAGGCTTTTGACTTTATGGTTGACAAGAAATTTGCACGGGGAGGCAAGCATTCTGAATCTTATTTGTTGGCTGAAGGTCTGATTGACGGGAAAGTAGTGGCTTCGCACAAAGTTTGTCCGGCTCGTCAAAGCGCCGAAATCCGTTTGTCTGCTGATACGGAGAATATGCAGCCGGTGGCCAATGGCGGGGATTTGGTGACTGTTGTAGCGCAGGTGACCGACCGTAACGGTGTGGTCAAGCGTCTGAACAATACTTCCATCGTGTTTGAGATAGAAGGAGAGGGGCGGTTGATTGGCGCAGATAAGGCAGTGCCCGTGCTTTGGGGAGAAGCCTGCGTGTTGGTTCAAACCACTTCCAAGGCTGGAAAGGTCAGAATCAAGGCACGGATGGAGTATGCCGGTGAGGTCAAGCCGTCGGCCGGCGAACTGGAGTTTGCCACCTTGCCTTCGCCAGTGCCCCAGCTCTTCGATGCAGATGAAGAAAAGCAGACCACGGTTGCTCTCCCGACACAAGGAAGCGGCGCATTGAGCGAAGAGCAGAAACAGGAGCTGATGAAAGCAAGCAAGATTGTAGAGGCTCAGCAGGAGCAGTTTGGAGAGAAAGACGGAAAGCGGTAGAATCTGACAGGTCGGCTGGAGGATTCTGTGCGGTGCAGGCGGAGAACTTGTGCGGCAAAAATCTTCCTTTTCTTCGCACAAGTTTGGAAATATGCCAAAGTATTTGGTCAGATTAAAGAATTATTTCCTTAATCTTTTGTGTTATCTCGATAAAACTTCTAATTTTGCAACGTATTACGAATCATCGAGTAGGATATTTTAGTTCTAACAATTAAATAATTTAAATTCAATCATTTATGTGGTTAAGTAATTCATCTATTGGAAGGAAAGTGGTGATGAGCGTAACTGGTATCGCCCTTGTCCTGTTTCTTACATTTCACATGTTGATGAACCTGGTCGCATTATTTTCGGCGGAGGGTTATAACACGGTGTGTGAATTTTTGGGAACTAACTGGTATGCCCTTATCGGTACACTGGCATTAGCTGCTCTGTTTGTAATTCACATTATCTATGCCTTCTGGCTGACAATGTTGAACCGTGCGGCTCGTGGCAGCGAGCGCTATGCTGTTAGCGTGAAGCCTAAAACAGTGGAATGGGCATCTCAGAACATGCTGGCTTTGGGCGTTATCGTGATTTTGGGCTTGGCATTGCATTTGTTCAACTTCTGGTACAACATGATGTTCGCCGAACTGATCGGAAATCCCATGATGGGCGGTTTGAGCGCAACAGATGGTTACGGCTACATTATGGAAACGTTCTCAAATCCTGTATTCTTTGTGCTGTACATTGTTTGGCTGTGTGCCTTGTGGTTCCATCTGACTCATGGATTCTGGAGTTCAATGCAGACTTTGGGTTGGAACAACACGACCTGGATCAGTCGTTGGAAATGCATTTCTAACATCTATTCTACTATCATCGTGCTGGGATTCATGCTGGTAGCAGTTGTATTTTTCGTGAAGAATTTATAATACGTTGACAAAACAGGTTCAATGCCTTATCAACTAAAAAAGAAAACAATTATGACTAAGATACTTGATTCTAAAATACCTGAAGGTCCGATAGCTGAAAAATGGACCAACTATAAAGCTCATCAGAAACTGGTGAATCCGGCCAACAAACGCCGTCTGGATATCATTGTTGTAGGAACAGGTCTGGCAGGTGCTTCTGCCGCTGCTTCTTTGGGCGAAATGGGATTCCGCGTGTTTAATTTCTGCATTCAGGATTCTCCGCGCCGTGCGCACTCTATTGCAGCTCAGGGAGGTATCAATGCAGCCAAGAACTATCAGAACGACGGTGACTCGGTATATCGTCTGTTCTATGATACAGTGAAAGGCGGTGACTACCGCGCCCGTGAAGCTAACGTTTACCGTCTGGCTGAAGTTTCAAACAATATCATCGACCAGTGTGTTGCACAGGGTGTTCCTTTTGCCCGTGAATACGGAGGCTTGCTGGCTAACCGTTCGTTCGGTGGCGCACAGGTTTCACGTACATTCTATGCGAAGGGTCAGACGGGCCAGCAGCTCTTGCTGGGCGCATATTCTGCATTGAGCCGCCAGGTAGGTGCCGGAACTGTAAAGCTGTATACCCGTTATGAAATGGAAGATGTCGTCATCATCGACGGCCGTGCGCGCGGTATCATCGCCAAGAATCTTGTAACAGGTAAGCTGGAACGCTTTGCCGCTCATGCCGTTGTAATCGCAACAGGCGGTTATGGAAATACTTACTTCTTGTCTACCAACGCGATGGCATGTAACTGCTCTGCAGCAATGGCTTGTTATCGTAAGGGTGCGTTCTTCGCAAACCCGGCTTACGTGCAGATTCATCCGACTTGTATCCCGGTACACGGCGACAAGCAGTCTAAGCTGACTTTGATGTCTGAATCTTTGCGTAACGACGGCCGTATCTGGGTTCCGAAGAAGCTGGAAGACGCGAAGGCATTGCAGGCTGGCACCAAGAAAGGAAGTGACATTCCCGAAGAAGACCGCGACTATTACCTGGAACGCCGTTATCCGGCATTCGGTAACCTGGTTCCGCGTGACGTGGCTTCGCGTGCAGCAAAAGAACGCTGCGACCATGGTTTCGGCGTGAACAACACCGGTCTTGCTGTCTTCCTGGATTTCTCTGAAAGTATCGAACGTCTGGGCCTTGATGTTGTCCGCCAGCGTTACGGCAACCTCTTTGATATGTATGAAGAGATCACAGACGTAAATCCGGGTGAACTGGCCAATGAAATCAACGGCGCAAAATACTATAATCCGATGATGATTTATCCGGCTATCCACTACACAATGGGCGGTATCTGGGTTGACTATGAATTGCAGACAACCATTAAGGGATTGTTTGCTATCGGCGAATGTAATTTCTCTGACCACGGCGCTAACCGTCTGGGAGCTTCTGCTTTGATGCAGGGACTGGCTGACGGATACTTCGTATTGCCTTATACTATCCAGAACTATCTGGCAGATCAGATTACAGTTCCTCGCTTCTCTACGGACCTTCCGGAATTTGAAGAAGCAGAAAAGGCTGTTCAGGCTAAGATCGATCACCTGATGGGCATTCAGGGCAAGCGTTCGGTTGACTCTATCCACAAGGAACTCGGACACATCATGTGGGAATATGTCGGCATGGGACGTACAGAGGCAGGCTTGAAGACAGCACTGGCCAAACTGAAAGAAATCCGCAAGGAATTTGAAACAAATCTGTTCATCCCGGGCAAGAAAGAAGGCATGAACGTTGAGCTGGATAAGGCTATCCGTCTGAATGACTTTATCACAATGGGTGAACTGATTGCTTATGATGCATTGAACCGTAACGAATCATGTGGCGGCCACTTCCGTGAAGAATACCAGACAGAAGAAGGCGAGGCAAAACGTGATGACGAACACTACTTCTATGTGTCTTGCTGGGAATATCAAGGCTCAGACGATAAGGCTCCGGTTCTCTACAAAGAGCCGCTGGTTTACGAAGCAATCAAAGTTCAGACTCGTAACTATAAGAGCTGATCAGTGAAGTTAAACAATTAAAAGCATCTAAGTAAAATGGATAAAAATATATCATTTACGCTGAAAATTTGGCGTCAGAACGGACCGAAGGAACAAGGTCATTTCGATACATTCCAGATGAAAGATATCCCGGGTGATACCTCATTCCTGGAGATGTTGGATATCTTGAATGAGCAGCTGATTGAAGAAGGAAAAGAACCGGTTGTATTTGATCATGACTGCCGTGAAGGTATCTGCGGTATGTGCTCTTTGTATATCAACGGACATCCGCATGGACCGGCTACAGGTGCAACGACTTGTCAGTTGTATATGCGCCGTTTCCATGACGGTGATGTGATTACTGTAGAACCGTGGCGTTCTGCCGGTTTCCCGGTTATTAAGGACTTGATGGTAGACCGTTCGGCTTATGACAAGATCATGCAGGCTGGAGGTTATATCAGCGTGCGTACAGGTGCTCCTCAGGATGCGAATGCTATCCTGATTCCGAAGGACGTTGCTGATGAGGCTATGGATGCTGCTACTTGTATCGGTTGCGGCGCTTGTGTAGCAGCCTGCAAGAATGGTTCGGCTATGCTGTTTGTTTCTGCAAAAGTGAGCCAGCTGAATCTGCTTCCGCAAGGCAAGCCTGAGGCACTCCGCCGTGCGAAAGCCATGATTGCCAAAATGGATGAACTGGGATTCGGTAACTGTACAAACACCCGTGCGTGTGAAGCAGAATGTCCGAAGAACGTTTCAATCAGCAATATTGCCCGCTTGAACCGCGACTTTATCAAGGCCAAATTGAAAGATTGATTTAGTCTGTAGCTTTTATTTGATAAATAATTTGCCGTCTTATGGAAGCAGCTTTTGTCTGTTCCATAAGACGGTTTTTTGTGGTGGATCTGGCTGTGTATGGCACAGTATGTTTCTTTCCGGTTTCGCTTGTCAGTCTGTCTTAAGTGTGAAATAAGACTAAAACATGGGCGGGAAAGGTAGACGGTGTTGCTTTTTTTAGATAGTATTCTTATATTTGTGTCGTGATTTTTTTCATAGTATTAGATTTAAGGTTAACAAGGGAGGGAGAAGGCGTTCTCCCTTTTTTATTTTC
>SDWH01000015.1 GCA_019550975.1 Bacteroidales bacterium SW299
CAAAGACTATGCTGACTGGGGGCGCTGGGAAAACATCGTCAACGTCCGCATCTCCGCCGGGACAGACAAAATAGCTGTTATCCACTCCTTGCAAAAGGCGATGGAGAAGTTCACCCCGGGTCACGACTTCGACTTCCGGTTCATGGACGAGGTGATTGACAATTCCTACCGCAACGAGCTTCGCTTTACGCGCCAGATTCTGCTCTTCTCCCTGCTCGCCATCGTCATCAGCATGATCGGCGTGTTCGGGCTGACCATGTTCGAGAGCGAATACCGGCGCAAGGAAATCGGCATCCGCAAGATCTTCGGCAGTACTACGGGCGAAGTCCTCCGCATGTTCAACAAGCGTTACCTTTATATATTGATGGGATGCTTTGTCGTAGCCGCGCCCTTCGGGTGGTGGATCGGCCTCCACTGGCTTGAAGGCTTTGCCGAGAAGGCTCCCATCAGCGCATGGATATTTCTCATCTCGTTCCTGCTCGTCACCGCCATCACTCTCCTTACGGTTACGGTTCAGAGCTGGCGGACGGCGAGAGAGAACCCCGCAAACTCTATCAAGACGGAGTAGGTGTAAAGAAATCATACACCGGCTGTCAAGATTTTTGACATATCCGTGCAATACGGAATATTAAAATGTTCTGGCAATAAGGAAGTTGTATGAATGGTACGGCATTTGCTTTCCTGATCTGGGAAGATGCTGCAACAAGAAAAAAGAATGAATGATTGATCAACAAAACATACAGTTATGATAAAGATTGAAAACCTTACAAAGACCTTCCGCACGACGGAAGTGGAAACCATTGCACTGAACAAGGTGAACCTTGAAGTGAGTGAAAAAGAATTCGTAGCCATCATGGGACCCTCGGGATGCGGCAAGTCTACGCTTCTGAATATTTTGGGCTTGCTTGACAACCCGACCTCAGGAAGCTATTATCTGGACGGAAAAGAGGTGGGGCACCTGAAGGAAAAAGACCGCACCAACGTGCGCAAGGGAAATATCGGCTTCGTGTTCCAGAGCTTTAACCTGATTGACGAACTGAACGTGTTTGAGAACGTGGAGCTTCCGCTCACCTACCTGCACATTCCCTCGGACGAGCATAAGCGCCGTGTGAGCGAGATACTGAAACGGATGAACATCAGTCACCGTGCGAAGCATTATCCGCAGCAGCTGTCGGGAGGTCAGCAGCAGCGTGTGGCCATTGCCCGTGCCGTGGTGTCGGGACCGAAGATTATTCTTGCCGACGAGCCTACGGGTAACCTCGACTCAAAGAACGGACTGGAAGTGATGCAGTTGCTTACGGAACTGAACAAGGAGGGAACCACCATCGTGATGGTGACGCACAGCCAGCGCGATGCGGGGTTTGCCGGACGCATCATCAATCTGTTCGACGGGCAGGTGGTGTCGTCGATTGCGGAAATGTAAGTCTTTTTTGTCAGAAGTTGTCATTTTGTTGGAAGTTAAAGCCTCCTTTAACTTCTCTAACTCCTTTAACTTCTTTAACTCCTTCTTAAACTGCTTAGAAAAATGAAAAAAGCATTGAAATCATTGTTTCGGAAAGGGGAGGCCAACGTGGTGAAGATACTCTGTTTGGGAGTGGGCCTTGCCATAGGTCTTACTCTCCTTGCCGAAGTTATCTTCCAGCGATCGTACGACAACTTTATACCCCGGCTGGAAGATACCTATCGCGTGGGCGAACGCTACATGCGTCCAAGCGACGGAGGATTGAAAGAGTATACGCAGGTTTCGGGAGCCGTGGCGCCGGGACTCAAGGCGTATTGCCCCGAGGTGGAAGCCGCGACCCGTTTCACGGAATTCACTGCTGATGCTTTTGTGTCGGAAGACAAAAAAGAAGTGTTGTGCAACATCTATATGTGCGACAGCTCTTTCTTCGATGTCTTTCCTTTGCCGATTCTGATGGGAGAACCTCCCCGCACCGGACTGGAAAAGGCGGGATGCGGATATATCTCGCGCGAACTGTTTGAAACGCTGGGACAGGACATCATCGGACGGACGCTCACCTGGAAAGCTTTTCCGAAATTCCGCTTCACGGTGGTCGGGGTTTTCGAAGACATGCCCGAAAATACGCATTTGCCCCGTTTCAACGTGGCGCTGGCTTTGCCTACCATCGCGTGGGTGTCGTGGGACGGACGAAACAACTGGGTGGGAAATGACCGGTATAAGGGCTATGTCCGTCTGCGTGCGGGAACCGATCCCGAACAGCTCCGCCCGAACATCAGACGCATGATTGACGACAATGTGAGTGAAGAACTGAAAGGTACGGGCAGTGAACGGGACTATGCGTTGCAGCCTGTGAAAGAGATTTTCGTATCCTCCGACTACAATCGGGTGATGAACATCGTGTTTCTCTCGTTTGCCGTAATCATGCTCCTTTCTTCCTTGCTCAACTATGTGCTGCTTTCCATCTCGTCGATGGTGAGCCGGGCTAAGAGCATCGCCACTTACCGCTGCTACGGTGCGGGCCGGAGTGACATCTGCCGGATGATTCTGGCCGAATCGTGCCTTCATGTGGGCATCCTGAGCCTGGGACTGGCCGTGCTGGTGATTTTCGGGATGCAGGACTTCCTGCAGATGCAGCTCGGACACAGCCTGAAATCGCTTTTCACACCTTCGGCTCTCGCCATGTGTGTGCTGGTCGTTCTGGCGGTAGTTATTATTTGCGGCGTTGCGCCGGGCTGGCTTTACGCGCGCATCCCCGTCACGTATGCTTACCGCCGTTATTCGGAGAGCAAGAAAAACTGGAAACTGGGACTGCTGTTCGTGCAGTTTCTGCTCTCTTCGCTTTTTGTCAGCCTGCTGGCGGTGATTGGCTTGCAGTATCATGCACTTACCAATTATGACGCCGGGTTCGACTACAAGCACGTGCTGGCTGTCGGCCTGAGCGGAACGGAAGACAATGAGAGGGAACGCTGCATACAGGAGCTGAAGGCTCTGCCGGATGTCGCTTCCCTGTCGTGGGGCTACTGCTCTCCGGTTAGCAAGTGCAGCGGAAACAACGTGTATAACCCGGAAACGGGAGAAGTATATATGAATGTGGCCGACATGTATGATGTCGGTGACGATTATCACAAGACGTTTCAGATTCCGGTCATTGAGGGCAGCGTCTTTACGCCGCACCTTCAGGACACGGTGACCCGTCAGGTGATGGTGAGCCGCAAGTTCGTGAAGCGGATGGAAGAACTGGCCGGCTGGAAAGGCTCTCCCGTGGGAAAGGCTTTCTTTTTGAGCGAGCACGGCGGACCGCTCACGGTATGCGGTGTCTACGAGGAAATTCACCTCGGCTCTCAGTTGGCAGAGTCCCGCGACGAGCGTCCTACGGTGATGTTCTATCAGGGAAAGCCTTCGGGAGTGCTCTTCATACGGGTTCATCGGATGTCGCCCGAAACGGTTGGACAAGTACAGAAAGTGGTCGACCGTACGCTCACCAGTCAGGAGAAGATTCTGACAAGCCTCGATTCGCAGATGAGTTCCCTGTACGATTCGCTGCTCCGTGTGCGCAACAGCGTGTTCTTTGCCGGGCTTTGCGTGCTGGTGATAGCTCTGGTCGGTCTGTTTGCCTATATCCGCGATGAGGTGTTGCGCCGCCGTTCTGAAATCGCCATACGGATAATCCACGGAGCGAAAGTGTCCGACGTTGAGCGTCTTCTGCTTTCCGACCTCCTGAAGGTGGCAGTTCCTTCCGTGCTGTTAGGCGGACTTGTGGCATGGAGGATCAGCGAGTCGTTGCTGGAACTTTTTGCCGTGAAGATTGGACTGACGTGGTATCTCTTTGCGCTTTGTATGGCTGCTGTGCTGCTGGCGGTGATGATGCTTGCCGCATGGCTGGTGTGGCGCACGGCACGGACCAACCCTACGGAGAACCTGCGGGCGGAATAAGCCTTCGTGTCCGAAAGCAACTTCAGCCTTATGCTGCAAATTCTTTATCTCCAGGCTAGAGATGCATCTCTAGCCTGGTCTGTTTGTTTTGAACGGGACAAAATGAGGGGGATGATAGCAGATATTTCGTGATTTTCCCTTACCTTTGTTTTCCCAAAACAAAGAGCAATGGCAGAAGTAAAAAGAAATATAAGGGTGCCGAAGGCATCCAAGACTAAACAGACAGATGAATACGGGCATCTGCAGCCCCAAGCTCCCGAATTGGAGGAGGCTGTGCTCGGTGCCCTGATGATAGAAAAGGATGCCTATTCGCTGGTCAGCGAAATACTCCGCCCCGAGTCGTTCTACGAACACCGCAACCAGCTGATTTATGCGGCTATCACCGACCTGGCCATCCGCCAGAAGCCCATCGATATCCTTACGGTGACGGAGCAGCTCCGCCAGCGGGGGGATCTGGAAGAAGTGGGAGGGCCGTTCTATATCACCCAGCTGAGCGGCAAGGTGACCTCGTCAGCCCATATCGAATACCATGCGCGCATCATCGCGCAGAAGTTTCTGGCGCGCGAGCTGATCACTTTCACCAGCCAGATACAGACCAAGGCTTTCGACGAAACGCAGGATGTGGACGACCTGATGCAGGAAGCTGAGGGAAAGCTCTTCGAAATCTCCCAGCAGAACATGAAGAAAGACTATACGCAGATTAATCCTGTGATTCAGGAAGCGTATGACATGCTTCAGAAGGCTGCGGCGCGCACCGACGGTCTGAGCGGTCTGGCAAGCGGATTCCACCAGCTCGACAAGATGACTTCGGGCTGGCAGAACTCCGACCTGATCATCATCGCGGCGCGTCCGGCGATGGGAAAAACTGCCTTTGTCCTTTCGATGGCCAAAAACATGGCGGTAAACAGCCAGGTGCCCGTTGCCTTGTTCTCGCTCGAAATGAGCAACGTGCAGTTGGTGAACCGTCTGATTGTGAACGTGTGTGAGATTCCGGGCGACAAGATAAAGAGCGGGCAGCTTGCGCCTTACGAATGGGGGCAGCTCGACTATAAGATTAAGGAACTTTACGACGCGCCTCTCTATGTGGACGACACGCCTTCGCTCTCGGTGTTCGAACTGCGTACAAAGGCCCGCCGTCTGGTGCGTGAGCATGGGGTGAGAATCATCATCATCGACTACCTTCAGCTGATGAATGCGAGCGGAATGTCGTTCGGAAGCCGTCAGGAAGAGGTGAGCACCATCTCGCGTTCGCTCAAGGGACTGGCCAAAGAGCTGAATATCCCCATCATTGCGCTGAGCCAGTTGAACCGAGGAGTGGAAAGTCGCGAAGGAATCGAGGGCAAGCGTCCCCAGCTGAGCGACCTGCGCGAGTCGGGAGCCATCGAGCAGGATGCCGACCTTGTGTGCTTCATCCACCGCCCCGAATATTATAAGATATACAGCGACGAAAAAGGGAACGACCTCCACGGAATGGCCGAAATCATCATTGCCAAGCACCGTAACGGTGCGGTGGGCGATGTGCTGCTCCGTTTCCGCAGCGAGTATGCCCGTTTCCAGAATCCGGACGACGAAATGATTGTTCCTCCTCCGGGGGACGAAACGAGCGCTCCTGTCTTGCGCTCGCGCATGAACGGCGGGGGAGGGCAGTCTGGTGTGCCGCCCCTTTCTGCCGATATGGTTCCGCCTCCCGACAATCCATTCGGCGGACCGGTTCCCGATGTTCCGTTCTGATTGAAAAGCTGCTGATTTGTCAAGGGTTAAAGGAGCCTTCACTTCGCAGGAAGTTAACGTTTCCCTGCTTCTTTGGCTTCTTTGACTCCTTTCACTCCTTTCTAAAGGAATTCCGCCCCGAACGAAAGCGGGAGCAGATCCTTCACGCTTTCGAGAATCAGAATGTCTTTTCTTCCGTAAAGCAGGATGCGGATGGGATGTCTGAAACGCTGTTCCGTTTCCAGCAGCACCTGGCGGCACGCTCCGCATGGCGGAACAGGGATGTCTACAAACCCGGATTCGTTGCGTGCGGCGATGGCCAGCATGCGTACCGGCTGGTCGGGATATTGCGAGTTGGCGTAAAACAAGGTTGTCCGTTCGGCGCATATGCCCGACGGATAAGCTGCATTTTCCTGATTTGTGCCTGTAACGGTCACTCCGTTTGCCAGCAACGCTGCCGCTCCGACCGCAAATCTCGAGTATGGAGCGTAGCTCCGTGCCGTAGCTTCTTTCGCCGCGTCGATAAGCAGGCGCTGTTCTTCGTCAAGCTCTTCGTAAGCGGCAGATCTGATACGGATGTCAATGTGAATCTCTTTCATCGTCTTTTTTCTTTTTTGTTGGTCCTTCTTTTACAAATTTAGCGGAAAATCGCATTCCTTCTATCTTTATGTTCGCAATATATGGTCAAAATCTTTGTTTTTCGGTATTTTTAAGCATTCGGGTGCAGGCATTTTTCGCCAATCCGTTATCTTTGTGGAAATTTGTTAGAAAAAGGAACTGATGGGAAATATACGATATTTTTTCTTTGTTCTGCTGGCAGCGTTGGTTGCAGGTAACCTGTCGGCGCAGAAACGTAACAAGGCATACGAAGACTACATTCACAAGTATCGCAAAATAGCGGTGGACGAGATGAAACGCTATCATGTTCCGGCCAGCATCACGCTGGCTCAGGGACTGCTGGAGTCTGGAGCGGGAAAGAGCCAGCTCGCGCGGCGATCGAACAATCATTTCGGAATCAAGTGCGGCAAATATTGGGAGGGACGCACCGTGCGCGCCAATGATGACGCTCCCAATGAATGTTTCCGCGCCTACCGTCATCCGAAGGATTCTTACCGCGACCACTCCAAATTTCTGCGCGGAGGCACGCGCTATGCTTTTCTGTTCAAACTGAAGATCACCGACTACAAGGGATGGGCGAAGGGACTGAAGAAGGCAGGATATGCCACCGACCCGAGATATGCCACCCGTCTGATCAATATCATCGAGCTGTATGATCTGGACAAATATGACCGGAAAGGCGGACTGAAATGGGCCGAAGAGTTTCCGAATCCCCATCAGCCTTATCTTGCCAACGACTTGCTCTACGTGATTGCCCGCGAGGGGGATACGTTCAAGTCGATCGGGCGCGAGTTTGATATAAAGAAGAAACGGATCCGCACCTACAACGAGCTTCCGAAGGGCTATGAATTTCGGGGAGGAGAAATCGTTTACCTGGAAGAAAAGCACAAGCATGCCGTAGACGGGTTTGTCAGCTACATTGTCCGCCCGGGCGATTCGATGTATTCCATTTCGCAGAAGTTCGGCGTGAAGCTGAAAAATCTTTACAGGCTTAACGGGCTGGATGAGGATGCGGGCGTTCCTCCGGTCGGTTCGATCGTTTGGCTGCAATGAGCCGGCGCTGCGGATTCCGTCTTGCCGGACCGCCTACCGCCTGATTTTCTTTTTGTAGTATTCCGCCCGGTCTGTGATTTCTTTCACAAAGCGGTATGTGTCTGTTCCCCGCAGGTATCCGTTCTTGCACACCGGATCCTGATAATACGTTTTCTCGCTTTTCAGCAGGATGAAGTGGGCCACATTGTGTTCCCACAGGTATTGGTTGCGTCCGTATTTTTCGGCAAGAGCCATTGCGTCTGTCACATGGCCGATGCCGGCATTGTAGGCGGCGAGTATGAATTTGGTCTGGTCTTCTTTCTCTTCGATCCGTTCGAAGGAGCGCTGCATGGAAGCGATGTACTTGACAGCGGCCTTGATGCTTTCTTCGGGGTCTTTTTCTTTTCCCGGAGGCACTCCCAGGGCGCGTGCGGTGGCCGGCATGAGTTGCATCAGTCCTCTCGCTCCGGCCCATGAAACCACGTCGGGGTTGAAGTTCGATTCGGTATAGGCTAGCGAGGCCAGCAGCCTCCAGTCCCATCCGATCTGTTTGGCATATTTGCGGAACAGGTCGTCGTAGTGCGATATTTTTCCTTCCCGCACGGAGAGGATCGGACCGTACGAAGGCCGCTTGTTCAGCTCGAAGTAACGCCTTGCGCTGGCCTTGAACTCTGCGGAGCCGATGTTTTCCTTGTGCCATTGGTCGGCGGCTTCAGCCAGCAGGGGCGAGGTTTTCCGCACGGCCCATGCCGAACGCTGGTCGAAGCTGATGGCCATGCTGATGTCGAGGTTCGGATAATAGGTGCGGTTGATCCGGGCGATTTCGTCCGTAGCCACCGTATAGTCTATAGTTTCTTCCGACACCCATGTGATCAGGTCTTCGGCCGTGGCCGTATCGGTAGGCACTTCATGGATGTTGATTCCTCCTCCCAGTTCGCTGTTGAGGTTCTTCAGGCGTTCGTGGAATATTCCGGGTGTGGTGTAAATCTCTTTTCCGATCAGCTGGGTCACGTCTTTCAGCGCCTGTTTTCCTTTGCGCTGCACGATGACCTGGCGGGTGATGTTTTCTTCCCCGCAGAATATCAGGCTGTCTTTCAGCGGATTGGTGATGGGCAGGTTATAGGCAATCAGGTCGCCTTTTCCCCTGAGCAGGCTGTCTATCAGTTCCGCTTCGTCTTTTACCACTTGTATGCGCAGCTTCAGTCCCAGCGAACGGGCGAACTGCTGGGCCAGTTCATATTGAAAGCCCATCGGCTCTCCCCGATAGTTGAAGTAGGATGCCGAACCGTTGACGGTGAGAGCCACAAGCTCTCCCCGTTCCTTGATCTGCGGCAAGTCGACGGGCGGAATTTCGTTTTGCTTCGGCTTGCAGGAGAACAGGCAGAGGCAGATGAGCAGGCAGAGCTGCTGGATGGCATAACGTTTCATCGTCCCACAATCTTTTCAATATACAGCTTCAGTATCTCTATGGCCTTTTCATTGTGTCCGCCTTGCGGAACGATGAGGTCTGCTATCCGTTTGGCCGGTTCGATGAACTCCAGATGCATGGGCTTGAGCACGCGCATGTAGCGTTCCATCACCGCTTCGGCGGTCCGTCCCCTTTCGATTACATCGCGCTGGATTACGCGTATCAGTCGTTCGTCCGGGTCGGCGTCTACAAAGATGCGCAGGTCCATCTGCCTGTTGAGGCGTTTGTCGCTCAATGCCAGTATACCTTCTATGATGACAACCTTGCGTGGCTCGATGTGTATGGTCTGTGCCTGGCGGGTGCAGGTCAGATAAGAATACACAGGCTGCTCGATGGCCTCGCCTTTGCGGAGCATGGAGATGTGTTTCGACAGCAGATCCCAGTCGAAAGCGTTGGGATGGTCGAAGTTGATGTTTTGCCGTTCTTCTGCCGGCACATGGCTGCTGTCCTTATAATAAGAGTCAAGCGGAAGCACCACCACTTCGTCGGGCGGAAGGCTTTCTACGATGCGTTTCACGACAGTTGTTTTTCCGGAACCTGTCCCTCCGGCAATTCCAATGATAATCATGATACAGTTTCGGTAATTAATTTCTATATTTGCAATATACAAATATACGAAATTCATAAATATACACAACTATGGTCAAGCACATTGTTTTGTTCAAACTGAAAGATACGCTGGATCCGGCGGAAAAATCGGACATCATGCATCGTTTTAAGGCCGCTATCGAGGCGCTTCCCGAAAAGATTTCCTGTATCAGAAACATCCATGTGGGACTGAACGTGAACCCGGCGGAAGAGTGGGACATCTGTCTGGAGAGCGCATTCGATTCGCTTGATGATGTGAAGGCGTATTCCGTTCATCCCGATCATCTGGCGGCAGCCGGCATTCTGAAAGACGCGAAATGCGGACGTGCGTGTGTGGACTTTACGTATCAGGAGGAGGAAGTATGAAAAAGATAGTCAATCCGTGGCTTGGAATGGACGGTTACTTCTGTTTCGGCTGTGCGCCCGACAACGAAGCGGGAGTGAAAATGGAGTTTTATGAAGACGGTGATGAAGTGGTTTGTTTCTGGCATCCGGAACCGAAATACCAGGGATGGACGCATACGCTGCACGGAGGGATACAGGCTACGCTTTTGGATGAAGTCAGCGCGTGGACTATAGCCCGCAAGCTGCAGACCACAGGGGTGACGTCGAAAATGGAGCTGCGCTATCTCAAGCCGGTGCATACCACCGACAAGTATCTGGTGGTTCGGGGCAGAATCGCCGAACAGAGGCGCAATATCGTGACAGTGGAGGCATGCCTCTGCAATAGCGCGGGAGAGCCTTGCACAAAGGCGTCGTGTACCTATTTCACTTTCTCGAAGGAGAAGGCGCTCAGCGAACTTCATTTCAGCGGATGCGAAACGGAAGACGGGGAAGTGGAGCCGGCAATCTGAATATAGTTGATAAAACAGAAGAAAAAAGCAATATTTTCCGACAAATGCTTGCATAATTGAAACGCAAGCTATATTTTTGTCACAAACAACAGAACGAAGAAAGTATGATCTATACCAGAACACATCACCATCATCATTGCCTGACGGAACAGACGGTAGGCTGAAGGTGTGTGCCGGTACACATAAAAAGAAAAGGAAGGCTTGCCGAATAGCGAACGGCAGGCCTTTTTTTGTTTTTGCAAACATTTAAAAACAATGAATATATGTTGAGAATTGCCGTACAATCGAAAGGCCGTCTGTATGAAGACACGATGGCTCTGCTTGAAGAAGCGGACATAAAGCTGTCCACTTCCAAGCGCACTTTGCTTACCCAGTCGAGTAATTTCCCCGTCGAGGTGCTCTTTTTGCGCGACGACGATATCCCGCAGTGCGTAGCGGGCGGAATTGCCGATGTGGGAGTGGTTGGAGAGAATGAATTTGTAGAGCGGGCCGAAGATGCTGACATTATCCAGCGTCTGGGATTCAGCAAGTGCCGGCTTTCGCTTGCCATACATAAGGAGGTGGACTACACCGGACTGGAATGGTTCAACGGAAAGAAGATAGCCACGTCTTATCCTGCAATCCTGAAAAACTTTCTTGACAGAAACGGGATAAAGGCGGAAATCCATGTGATTACCGGCTCGGTGGAGATCGCCCCGGGAATCGGGCTGGCGGATGCCATCTTTGACATCGTGAGTTCCGGCTCGACGCTCATCAGCAACAACCTGAAGGAAGTGGAAGTGGTGATGAAGAGCGAAGCGCTGCTTATCGGAAACAAGGGACTGTCTGATGAAAAGAAGGAGATTCTGAAGGAACTGCTTTTCCGTATCGGAGCGGTAAAGGCGGCGGAAGACAAAAAGTATGTGCTGATGAACGTGCCCGCCGACAAAGTGAAGGATATTATCGAAGTGCTGCCGGGAATCAAGAGTCCTACGGTGATGCCGCTGGCCACGGAAGGCTGGAGCAGCGTGCATACCGTGCTCGACGAGAAACGTTTCTGGGAAATCATCGGAAAGCTGAAGGCGATTGGCGCGCAGGGAATCCTGGTTCTTCCCATCGAAAAGATGATACTTTAACCTTTAAATAGACTCAAAACGATGAATGTAATCATATATCCCGACCGGGCGGATTGGAAAGAGATTCTGAAACGTCCGACTCTCGACACCGGATCGCTGAGGGAAACGGTTTGCGGAATCCTCGGCCGTGTGCGTAATGAGGGCGACAAGGCGGTAATGGAATACGAAGAAATGTTCGACAAGGTGAAGCTGCATTCGCTGGCTGTCACGGAAGACGAGTTCAGGGAGGCCGAAAAGGCTGTAAGCATCGAGCTGAAGGCGGCCATCATGTTGGCATACAAGAATATACACACCTTTCATTCTTCGCAGAAGTTCGAAGGGAAAAAGGTGTCTACCTTGCCGGGTGTGACTTGCTGGCAGAAGGCCGTAGCCATCGAAAAGGTGGGGCTTTATATTCCGGGCGGAACAGCTCCCTTGTTTTCTACCGTACTGATGCTGGCAACTCCGGCACGCATTGCCGGATGCCGGGAGATTGTGCTTTGCACTCCTCCCGACAAGAGCGGAAAGATCAGTCCGGCCATCCTTTATGCAGCGCAGGTGGCGGGAGTCAGCAAGGTGTTCAAGGCTGGCGGAGTCCAGGCTATTGGAGCCATGGCTTACGGCACAGGCTCCATACCTAAAGTATATAAGATTTTCGGGCCGGGGAACCAGTATGTCACGGCTGCCAAGCAGCAGGTATCCTTGCGCGATGTGGCGATAGATATGCCGGCAGGTCCGTCGGAAGTGGCGGTGCTTGCAGATGAAACGGCCAACCCGGCCTTTGTGGCTTCCGACCTTCTTTCGCAGGCAGAGCATGGAGTGGACAGCCAGGTGCTGCTTGTCACTACCTCCCGCGGACTGCTGGAAAAGACGCAGGCGGAAGTGGAACGTCAGCTGGCATTGCTCCCGCGAAAACAGATAGCCATGAAGTCGCTCGAGTCAAGCCGTCTGGTTCTGGTGGAAAGTCTGGAGGAAGGAATAGCCATGGTAAACGAATACGCTCCCGAGCATCTCATCATCGAAACCCGTGACTATGCGGAGGTGGCGGAAAAGATTGTCAATGCAGGCTCGGTGTTCCTCGGATCGTATTCGCCTGAGAGTGCGGGCGACTATGCTTCGGGCACGAACCATACCTTGCCCACCAACGGGTATGCAAAAGCCTACAGCGGAGTGAGCCTTGACAGTTTTGTCCGGAAAATCACTTTCCAGGAAGTTACTCCCGAAGGCATCGCTACCATTGGGCCGGCCATCGAAGTGCTGGCGGCCAACGAATACCTGGATGCACATAAAAACGCTGTTTCATTACGATTAAACCGGAAGATATGAAAACACTGGAAGAACTGACGCGGCCGAACATCTGGGCCTTGAAACCTTATTCTTCGGCACGCGACGAATATAGCGGAAAGGAGGCTTCGGTCTTTCTCGATGCCAATGAAAATCCTTATAATGCGCCCAACAACCGTTATCCGGACCCGTTGCAGGGGGATCTGAAACGGAAGATCGCTGTGGTCAAGAAGGTGCTTCCCGAACAGATCTTTCTGGGAAACGGAAGCGACGAGGCCATTGATCTGCTGTTCCGCGCCTTTTGCCGTCCCGGCATCGACAATGTGGTGGCCATCGAACCGACTTACGGCATGTATAAGGTTTGTGCCGATGTGAACGATGTGGAATACCGCAATGTGCGCCTTGACGCTGAGTTCCGCTTCAAGGCCGGCGACATGCTGGCGGCCTCGGACGGGAACACCAAGCTGATGTTCCTTTGTTCGCCCAATAATCCTACGGGTAACAATCTTGACCGGAAGGAGATTCTGGCACTGCTTGAAGGATTCGGAGGGCTGGTGGTTGTGGACGAGGCTTATGCTGACTTTTCTGATGAGCCTTCGTTTCTGGCGGAACTGGAGATGCACCCTAACCTGGTGGTTTTGCAGACGTTCTCTAAAGCGTGGGGGTGTGCGGCCATCCGTCTGGGCATGGCTTTTGCTTCGCCGGACGTAATCGGGATACTCACCAAGATAAAATATCCGTACAACATCAACCGACTGACACAGGAAGAGGCTATCCGCATGATTGGGCAGCATTATCAGGTGAAGCTGTGGGTGAAATCATTGCTTGAAGAACGTTCCCGGATGATAGGGGAGTTCCGGAAGTTGAAGTGCAGCCGGCACGTGTATCCGACTGATGCGAATTTCTTTCTGGCAGAGGTGAGCGATGCCAAGAGTATCTATGATTACCTGGTGGACAAGGGAATCATTGTGCGCAACCGTACGAACGTGACGCTGTGCCATAACTGTTTGCGCATCACCATCGGCACGCGTCCGGAAAACGATGCCTTGCTTGAGGCTTTGAAACAATATAAAGACTGAAAAGGCATGAAGCAGAAAGTTTTATTCATAGACCGCGACGGAACACTGGTAATCGAGCCTCCGGTGGACTACCAGCTCGATTCGTTCGAAAAACTGGAGTTTTATCCCAAGGTGTTCCGCAATCTTTATTTTATACGCCATAAGCTGGATTTCCGTTTCGTGATGGTTACCAATCAGGACGGGTTGGGTACGGCCGCTTTTCCGGAAGACACCTTCTGGCCTGTGCATAACCTTGTGATGAACACGCTCAAGGGAGAGGGAGTGGAGTTTGATGAAGTATGCATCGACCGCAGTTTTCCGGAAGACAATGCTCCTACACGGAAGCCGCGAACGGGTATGCTGAAGGCTTATATCGGCAACCCGGAATATGATCTGGAGGGAAGCTTTGTCATCGGAGACCGGGCTACGGATGTTGAGCTGGCTCACAACCTGGGATGCAAGGCTATCTTGCTCCAGCCGGACAAGTCACTGGTGGAAGGAACGGGGATGGAAGATACATGCGTGCTTGCCACAACCGACTGGGACCGGGTGGCGGAGTTCCTTTTCGCCGGCGAACGTGTGGCCGAGGTGCGGCGGACAACGAAGGAAACAGATGTTTTCGTCCGGATGAATCTGGACGGGAGCGGGAAATGTGACATTGGTACAGGTCTGGGCTTTTTTGACCACATGCTGGAACAGATAGGCAAGCATGGAGGACTGGATCTGACTGTCCGTGTAAACGGAGATTTGCAGGTGGACGAGCATCATACCATCGAAGACACGGCACTGGCTTTGGGCGAGTGTCTGCGCAAGGCGTTGGGCGACAAGCGGGGAATCGAGCGTTATGGCTATTGTCTTCCGATGGACGATTGCCTTTGCCAGGTGGCTCTTGACTTCGGAGGGCGCCCGTGGCTGGTATGGGATGCGGAGTTCAAGCGGGAAAAGGTGGGAGATATGCCTGCGGAGATGTTCTTCCATTTCTTCAAGTCATTCAGCGATGAGGCACGGATGAATCTGAACATCAAGGCTGAAGGAACGAACGAGCACCATAAGATTGAAGGCATCTTCAAGGCCTTGGCGCGCAGTATCCGAATGGCTGCAAGGCGGGATATCTACCATTATGAAGTTCCGTCGAGCAAAGGGATTATCTGACCCGTTGTGCCGGTGCAGAAGAACGGCCGAAACAGACGATGTTCCTGTTCCGGCCGTTCTTCTTGTATGTGTTCCGACAGTGTTATTGTTTCTTCAGCGATACGCCCAGTTGCAGTCCGTCGTATTCGTTCAGCAAGGATGTTGCTGTGCTGATGGCGCTGTTTGAGGATTTTCCGGCAATCGCTCCGGTGATGTTCTGTGCCAGTGACATCAGCTTGTCTGCCTTGAACAGCAGGCTCATCGTGTCGCCCGTCAGTCCTTTTGATACCGTCACGTTCGTCTTGATGCCCAGGCGGGTCTTCATTGTCAGCTCCTTCGTATCCGGATTGTAGCTGTAGGTGCCTTGGGTGGTGCGGCTTCCGATGGTTGCCGTATAAGTGCTGTCTTCGTTGAACGTATAGGAAGAGCCTTCCTTGAATCCCAGCAGTTCGAATACGCCGCTCATCTTTTCTTCAATCTTTTTTGAAGCCACTTCGCCTCCGGCTTTTGCCAGCAGGTTGTCGCTGGTGAACTTGCAGTCAGGGCCGGCGTAGGTCCATGTTCCCACAATCGAATTGCTTTCGCCCGTAGCCTTGTTGATCACGGCGTTCGCCACTCCGGAGAGGATCGATTTCCAGTCCTGTGCCATGCCGTTGGCTGCGCCTGCCATGCAGAGGACAGCCGCCAGCATTACTTTAAGCAAAATACTTTTTTTCATCTTTATCTAGTTTTAAGTCTAAGTTTTTTCTCAGCAAGCCTTGAAGCTCATGTCAAGCCCCTTTACCGAATGGGTGAGAGCGCCTACAGAAATGAAGTCCACTCCACATTCCGCATAGTCGCGGAGCGTGTCGAAGGTGATTCCTCCGGAAGACTCGATCTCATAACGCCCGCCGACCATTTCAACGGCCTTGCGCGTGTTTTCCGGCGTGAAGTTGTCGAGCATGATACGGTCCACTCCGCCCAGGTCGAGCACCTGCTGCAGCTCGTCGAAGTTGCGCACTTCGATTTCAATCTTCAGGTCCTTGCCCTTTTCCTTGCAGTATTCTTTGGCACGTGTGATGGCCTTGTCTATTCCTCCCGCAAAGTCTACGTGGTTGTCCTTCAGCAGAATCATGTCGAACAGTCCGATGCGGTGGTTCACGCCTCCGCCTATCTTCACCGCCATCTTCTCGAGGATGCGCATTCCCGGAGTCGTTTTCCGCGTGTCGAGCACGCGGGTCTTCGTGCCTTCGAGGCGTTCCACGTATTTATGGGTCATGGTAGCGATGCCGCTCATGCGCTGCATGATGTTCAGCATCAGGCGTTCTGTCTGCAGCAGCGACTGCACTTTCCCCGTCACTGTCATCGGCACGTCGCCCGGCTTTACATGTGCTCCGTCGTTGATGAATACCTCTACCTGGAGTGTCGGGTCGAAGCGTCTGAACACTTCTTTCGCTACTTCAATGCCTGCCAGTATTCCTTCTTCCTTGATGAGCAGCTTCGATTTGCCCATTGCGTCGGCAGGGATACATGATAATGTGGTATGGTCACCGTCGCCTATGTCCTCTGCAAAAGAGAGGTCGATCAGACGGTCTATCAGATCTTTCACAATTTTTTCGTCCATCTTGATTCGATTATAAAAGGTTTTGTTTGCGGCAAAGGTAAGTATTATTCGTATCTTTGCAAAAGTTACACGATTAAATCAGATAAAAAAAGGATGAAAATAACATTGCTTGTGGTGGGTCGTACCGCCGACAGACTCTATGCAGAGGGGATACGCGACTATCTGGAGCGTGCCGGCCACTATGTGCCGTGTGAGATGGAGGTGATTCCGGAGCTGAAGAACACGAAGAGCCTGAGCCGGGAGCAGCAGAAGGAAAAAGAAGGCGAGCTGATATTGAAAGCCATTCAGCCCGGAGATTGCGCGGTGCTGCTTGATGAGCATGGTAAAGAGTTCCGCTCGGTGGAGTTTGCCGCATGGATGGAGAAGAAGATGCATGCGGTGAACCGCAGGCTGGTGTTCGTCGTTGGCGGGCCGTACGGATTTTCTCCGGCCGTGTATCAGGCGGCGCAGGACAAGATTTCACTCTCGAAGATGACTTTCTCGCATCAGATGGTCAGGCTTGTCTTTGCCGAGCAGCTCTATCGTGCCATGAACATACTGAACAACGGCCCTTATCATCATGAGTGACAGGCGGGCCGCTTATTCGAACTTTTGCGACAGCTTGTCGCGGTATTCGCGGGGCGAGCATCCGAAGTATCTTTTCACGTATTTCCCGAAGAACGACAGGTTGGGGAAGTCCAGCTCGTTCGACACTTCCTTGATGCTCATGTCCGTGCGGTTCAGCAGTTGCTTGATGTCCGTCACAACATACTGGTTGATGATTTCAGAGGCCGTATGCTCGCTCGTTTCCTTGCAGATGGCCGAAAGATACTTGGGCGTGATGTGCAGCTTGTCGGCATACCATGCCACCGAACGGCTTTTGGGATAGGACGAAGCGATCAGTTCCGTGAAGGCGAAAAACAGGTTCTCGGCCGATGTGTATCCGTGAGGCTTGATTTCGATGAAGCGTTCGAGCACGTCGTGAAACTCGTACATGAATGCGCGGAGCAGCGCGTCGGTTACTTCGCGCCCGTGCTTGCAGGCGGCGTTCGTAAGCTTCGAGCGGAGAAGGTCGTAGTATTGGTTGAACAGCGTCACTTCTTCGGAGCGCAGAGAAAGAATCGGGTTCTTCTCGAAGAACTGCTGCGCGTTCCATGTGCTTCGGGAGATCAGCGTCATCTGCTTTATGTATTCGGGCGACAGGCAGATGCCTCTGAACTCCACGTCCGTGTCTGGCTCGCTGTTTCCTATGATGATGTTCGGCCGGCAGATAAGCAGCTCGTTTGTTTTCAGGGCCTTTTTCTCTCCATTGATAGAGATCGATACGGAACCTCTCAGGCACAGCAATGATATGAAAACGTTGACTTTGATAACCTCCTGCCGTTTCTGCATCTTGGGATTCGATATATTGTCTATAAGTGCCAGCCGGTCGTCATAATAAATGACCCCTTCCTTTGCTTTATCGTCGTTCAGACTTCTCTCCATTATTTTTTTCTCCATACATTTTTGTGTTTCGCTGCAAAATAAACGAAATAAAGACAATACTTGATGATGCTTACTTCTTAAATATTGTCCCGATTGTCTGATTTTGGGAGAAACGAGAAAAAATGACCAGTTCTGCGGATAGAAATCAGGTACAATTTTTTTTCAAAGCATTTTTCCTTGCATCCATGAAAAAAGACGGCGGATTTTTAAAAAAATAAGCTGACAAGTCATTTGAGATGACGGCTTATTTTGACTTGAATGACCCGTTATCTTGCTTAAAGTTATTCGTCATCTTTTTGCGGGAAACCTCGTGTCGGCAAAAGGACGTACATGCGCTGTGTTTTTTTTGAAAGATAAACAATAGTAAGTATGAAAATGATTCGTTGTTTTGTGCTGGCGGTGTCTGCATCGCTGGCACTGGCCGGGTGCCAAGTGAAAGAGGAGAAGACCGGCGGACCTTCTCCCGTAAGAGTGAAAGTGATGAAGGTTGCATTGTCCGAGCAGAAGACGTCCGGGCGTTTTTCCGGAACGGTGGAGGAAGCGGCCGGCACTCCGCTCAGCTTTTCCGTTATGGGAACGGTGAATGCCGTCAGCTTTCGCCTGGGCGACCGGGTGGAGAAGGGGCAGCTTCTTGCCTCGCTCGATGCCACGTCGGTTCGAAGCTGCTATGACGCGGCAAAGGCTGCGCTTGTGCAGGCGGAAGACGCTTACCGCCGCATGAAAGAGCTTCACGGCAAAGGGAGTCTGCCCGAAATCAAGTGGGTGGAGGTGCAGAGCAAGCTCCAGCAGGCGCGTTCCATGGAAGAAATGGCCCGCAAGAACCTGAAGGATTGCAAGCTGTATGCCCCGTTCAGCGGAGTGATAGCAGACAAGTCGATCGAAGTGGGACAGAACGTGATTCCCGGGATGGCCGTCGGAAAGCTGCTGGGGGTAAGCAGGCTGAAGGTAAAGATATCCATGCCGGAGTCGGAGATCGCTTCGGTGTCCTTACATCAGAAGGCGGAAATTGTCGTTCCGGCACTGGGGAGCCGCCGTTTCTCGGGAATGGTGAGCGAGAAGGGGATTATGGCGGATCCGTTTTCCCGTTCTTACGAAGTGAAGATTGACGTGGCGGATGCCGGAGGAGATTTGATGCCGGGCATGGTGGCCGAAGTCAGATTGGCTGGCGCCGATGGAGGAACGGCGGTTATAGTTCCTGCACGCATTGTGCAGCTGGACGAAAAGAACAGGTCGTTTGTATGGATAGACAACAATGGCGTTGCGGAAAAACGGGTGATTTCCTGCGGCGGCTTTTCCGGCGACGGGGTGGTGGTTGCATCCGGACTCAAGGCGGATGACCGCATCATTGTAGAAGGACAGCAGAAAGTCTGCAACGGAACTAAAATTACGGCAGACGAGGAGGCAAAGCAATAATCACGCATTATGGAAAAGAAAAAACGTAACTTTGTGGAATGGGCGATGCACTACCGCTTGGCAATACGGCCCGGGAAATGGTTGAACAGGTGACCAAGCCGCTCGAAGAATATATCTTCACCTATAAGGAAGTGAAGAAAGAAAAAACTTTCTCGAAAAGCCGCGACGGCATCGTATACATACAAGTGGAACTGAATGATGATCTGACTAACAAAGACGAGTTCTGGAGCAAGTTCAAGCATGGCGTATCGCAGTTCAAGAGCCAGTTGCCTGGCAATGTGCTGGCACTCATCGTGCAGGATGATTTCGGTGACACTTCTGCTCTGCTCATCACAATGGAAAGTGAAGACAAAACCTATCGCGAGCTGGACGACTACATGGACTTGCTGCAAGGCCGTCTGCGACGCATCCCTGCCGTGGGACGCATGACCGTGAGCGGGATGCAGAACGAACAAATATCGGTCTATCTTGATCACGACCGCCTCTCGAAGTATGGACTTAGCGATCAGACCCTTGCTCTCAGTCTGATGCAGAAAGGCTTCATCACCAGTGGCGGACGGGTGAAGGACGGCACCATGGTAGAGCCTATCTACGTCAGCCGTTCGCTCAATACTGTGCGTGACGTTCAGGAGCAGATTGTCTATACCGACCCGAAAGGCAATGTGGTCCGTCTGAAGGATGTAGCTCGTGTGGTACGTGAATATCCTGATCCCGACAGTTACATCACGAACAACGGGCGCAAGTGCCTTCTGCTCTCCATCGAGATGAAGAAGGGAAAGAACATTGTGGCGATGGGCGATGAAATCAACAAGGTGCTGGATGAGTTTCAGACGGAACTGCCCAGTGATGTTACCTTGTTCCGCATCACCGACCAGCCGAAGGTGGTGGATGACAGCGTGTCGAACTTTCTCCACGAACTCATCATCGCTATCGTGGCGGTGGTTATCGTGGTGATGCTCTTGTTGCCCTTGCGTGTGGCATTGGTGCTGCATCTACTATTCCGATTACCATATTCATATCTTTGGGACTGTTCTATGCTTTCGGCATCGAACTGAATACCGTAACGCTAGCGGCGTTGATAGTCACGTTGGGTATGATTGTCGACAATTCGATAGTCATTATCGACAGCTACCTGGAGATGTTGGGCGAAGGCATGTCGCGGTGGCATGCTTCCATTGAGAGCACCACGCACTTCATTAAGTCTATCTTCTCCGCCACGCTGGCGATTAGTATCACGTTCTTCCCGTTCCTGTTCACGCTGACGGGCATGTTGAACGAGTTCGTGCTGAGCTTCCCGTGGGCGATTTCTATTGTGCTGGGCACATCGCTGCTCGTGGCAACACTGCTTGTACCCTTCATGCAGTTCTGGTTCATACGTAAGCCTATGGCGGTAAAGAAGACGGAAGGCAAGAAGCCGTTTAACTTCCTCGAACTCTTGCAGAAGCAATATGACTGGTTGTTCGACAAGTGCTTTGCCCATCCGAAGATAACGGTGACCGTTGGCGTGGTTTCTATCGTGGTGGGTGCGGTGATGTTGACAGGTTTGCCCCAGCGCATCCTGCCCGTGGCCGATCGTAACCAGTTTGCCGTGGAGATATACCTCCCTACGGGAACTGATGTGGATATCACTGCACAAGTGGCAGACAGCATGGAACACATCCTGCGCCAAGACCCGCGCGTGGTGAGTGTGGCTTCCTTCAAGGGATGCGCCTCGCCCCGCTTCCAGACCTCGTATGCGCCGCAGATTCCCGGCACCAACTATGCCCAGTTCATCGTGAACACGACGGGTGTGGAGGCTACCGAGGCACTGCTGGACGAGTACACCCCGAAATACACCGACTACTTCCCCGGTGCTCGCGTGCGCTTCAAGCAGTTGTGTTACAGCGATGCCGCCTATCCTATCGAGGTGCGGCTGTCGGGCGAAGACTTGGAAGTGCTGAAGCATGACGCGCAAGCGGTGCTGGAAGAGCTGAAGCAGATACCGGAACTTATCCTCGTGCAGACCGACTTCAACGAGCCGTTGCCCGCCGTGGCCGTCAACCTGAAAGAAGATGAGGCTACCCGTTTGGGCGTGACCAACCTCGGACTGGAGTCCACCCTTGCCATGCGCTATGGCGACGGGCTGGCGATAGCCAACGTGTGGGAAGGTGATTATCGGATACCGGTTGTGCTGAAAAGCACCAAAGCCGACCGTGCCTTTTCGGCTGATGTGGAAGACGAACTGATACCTGTAGCCGGCGGACTGGAGAACGTTCCCTTGCGGCAAGTGGCGGATGTGGAGCCTGCATGGGAGGAGGGACAGATTGTCCGGCGCAACGGAATATACACCGTCAGCGTGCAGGCGGAACTGGAGCGCGGCATGAATGCCATGCAGATGACTGTCCGTGTACAGGAAGTAATGAAAGACATGCAGCTTTCAGACGGGGTGACTCTTTCTTACGGCGGAGAGCAGGAGAAGACGGATGAAGACATGCCTCAGCTCATGAGCGGTCTGATGCTGGCTTCCGTAATCATCTTCTTCATCCTTCTGGCTCATTTCCGCAAGATCAGCATTGCCCTGCTGATATTCGGCAGCCTGACGCTTTGCCTCTTCGGTACCGCCTTCGGCATTCTCATTCAGGGGGTGGACTTCAGCATCACCAGCATATTGGGAGTGGTAAGCCTTATGGGTATCATTGTGCGCAACGGCATCATCATGATAGACTATGCCGAAGAGCTGCGGGCTGCGGAGCATTTGAGCGCTTCCGATGCCATCTACCATTCCGCACGGCGGCGTATGCGTCCCATCTTCCTGACTTCGGCCGCTGCTTCGATGAGCGTGATTCCGATGATTCTGGGACGCTCGAGCCTGTTGATGCCGATGGGAACGGTCATCTGCTACGGCACGCTCATAACGATGGTTTTCCTGCTTACCGTCCTGCCGTGCATGTATCTGCTCATTTTCCGCGGCACCTCGGAACGGCGCGAGAAGTGGGATGCTTTGGAGAAACAATAACTTATGAATCTTTTAGCTGATTGAAGCAATGAAACTTAGAAGTATATCCGTTCTGACGGTCGGCCTTATGCTGGCGGGAACGACTTTTGCCCAGCATGCCTATACGCTGGACGAGTGCATAGAAGCTGCCTTGCAGAACAACGTGCGCATGAAGAATGCCGAAAACGATCTGAAGGTGGCTGCGCACGAACGCAAGAACGCCTTTACGAATTATTTCCCTACTCTTTCCGCTTCGGGCGGAGGCTTCATGTCTGACAAGCCTGTCCTCGACCTTGAACTGGCGCCGGGCATGGGATTGTCGATGTTGAAGAACGGCATTGTGGGCGGAGTGTCGGCGGCAATGCCGGTATTCACGGGAGGACAGATCGTAAACGGGAACAAGCTGGCAAAGGAGAACGTCGAAAAATACCGCCTCTTGCGCCACCAGTCGGAATACGAAGTGGAGCTTACGGTGGAGAATTATTTCTGGCAGGCTGTTGTGGCGCAGGAGAAACTGCGCACCATCGCCGCCCTGGAAAAGCAGTTGGCGCAGTTGACGAATGATGTCACCGCATCGGTCGAAGCGGGAGTCACCACACGCAATGATCTGTTGCAGGTGCAGCTCCGCAGCAACGAAACGCTCAGTGCGCGCCTTTCTGCCGAAAACGCCTGCCGTCTGGCGCGCCGTCTGCTGGCGCAATACATCGGAGCCGGAACAGACAGCATCGGAATAGACTTCGTGCTGGCTGATTCGCTTCCCCGCAATCCCGGCTTCCTTTATACCGATCCCGAAGAAGCCTTGTACCGTACCGACGAATACAATCTGATGAATACGGACTTGAGAGCCAAACGCATCGAACACCGCATCAGTGTGGGGAAGAACCTGCCGACGGTGGCCGTCGGAGGCGGATACGGATACAACAACCTGCTGGATAAGGACTGCACTTCATGGATTGGCTTTGTCACGGTAAGCGTTCCGCTTTCCGGATGGTGGGGAGGAGCGCACGACATCAAGAAGCACAAGCTGGAGATACAGTCGGCAGAGAATACGCTTGCCGACGGAAGCGATTTGCTGAAACTGCGGATGGAAAGCACGTGGGATGACCTGACTGATGCTTATCGGAACGTGGAGATTGCGCAGGTTTCCATCTCTCAGTCTGCGGAGAACCTGCGTCTGAACACGGACTATTACGCTGCCGGAACCTGTTCGATGAGCGATCTGCTGGAGGCGCAGACTCTTTATCGCCAGAGCCGCGACCGGTATGTGGAGGCATATGCGAAGTATCAGATAAAGAAGCGTGAATACTTGCAGGCTACAGGACGCTGAGGCGGAATTGGAACGATGTTTTCAGTTGGCGGAACATGCTGCTGTAGGATGATTGCCGTATATTGCGGCTGTAAAAACAAATAAGTGATAACTGTAAAAAAACGTGTGAGTATGGATAAGGTAAGCATTGGAATGAATGCCGGCATCGTCTGGCGTGTGGTCCGCAATCATGGACCGCTTGTGGGCTACAAGGAATTGAAGAAAGCCTCAGGGCTTTCCGACCGTGATCTGAAT
This sequence comes from Bacteroidales bacterium SW299, assembly GCA_019550975.1. Classification (GTDB taxonomy): domain Bacteria; phylum Bacteroidota; class Bacteroidia; order Bacteroidales; family Bacteroidaceae; genus Phocaeicola; species Phocaeicola excrementipullorum. The sequence goes on from SDWH01000015.1 coordinate 23,748, forward strand.
GCGGCTATCGGGTGGCTGGCCCGTGAGAACAAGATCGAGTTTGCCACCAATCCGGACGATGATTCCGATCTGTTCTTTGTAGAATTGAATGTATATTTCTGACGGTGCAAAAAAGTCACGAAGAACGGAAAGCGAATACCCGTATCTTCGTGACTTTATATCTCGAGGCTTGCCGGAACCGGCAGTCCTTATTTCTTGGGAGCCGGATTGTAGCGTGCGTTCAGCCCTTCCACGATTTCCTGTGTGATGTCGAGTGACTTGTCGGCAAACAGCAGGTTGTCGAGCTGTGTGTTGCTGATGATCAGGCTGTATCCTTTTGACTGGTTGTACACTTTCAGGAACGAGTTGATTGAGTCGCGCAGCTGGAGGCTGTTCTTCTGGTTTTCAGCTTGCAGTTCTGCATAGAGCTTTTCCTGCAGCTGCTGGAGGTCGCGCTGCTTCTGGAGCAGACGTGCGTTTTCCTGTTCGGCACGTTCGCGGCTTGCGAATCCGTTGTTTTCAATCTTGCGCTGGAATTCTCTCATCTCGCCGTCCAGTTCCTTGGCCTTTTCGTTCAGTGTGGTGCGGATGTTTTCTTCCTTCTTGATCATCTCTTCGTTCAGATCGTTCCAGTAGCGGTATTTGGTAAGAAGCGAATCCACCTCTACGTAGGCGATTTTCATATTTGTTCCTGCAACGGCCGGAGCTGTTGTCGTGGCAGATGAATCATTCTTCTGGTTACATTGAGTAAACAAAAGAGCGAATGCGAATGCGACGAAGGCATTCAGGATGTACTTTGTCTTTTTCATACGGTTAAAGTATCATTGTTAGTTAATATTTCGTTTTCTGTCGCTTCATTCTGCATTACCGGATGTCTTTCCGTTCGGCTATCGCATGCGGATTGGCACGCTGCGCTTCCCTGTCTTGCGACTGTACGCAGCCGATGCCCTTTGCTTTCATGGCTTTGTTCCCGCTTACGTGGGTGTTCGGGAAACGCCCGTTTTTCTTGAACAGGATTTTTACCGACAGCAAAACCACGCTGATAGCAACTATTAACAGTGTAATCAGAATTGTCTGAAGCATTTCTATTAATTTTGTGGTGCAAAGATATATTTTTTGTCATGATAACTTTGGATTTTGTCCTGAAAAAAGTCGTTTTGGAGGAGTAAATCATGGTATTTAACTTATTTTTGCGGATTGAATAATATGCAACATTTAATTTAGACGATTATTTTATGGAAAAAAAAGATTTGCAGCCGGCATCGGTTTTTCATTATTTTGAGGAAATCTGTCACGTACCCCGTCCCTCGAAGAAAGAGGAGAGAATCAGACAATATTTGACAGACTTTGCGGAATCGCACGGACTGGAGTATAAAGTGGATGAGGCAGGAAATGTGCTGATCAGAAAAAACGCTTCTGCCGGAAAAGAACACCTGAAGACAGTGGTGCTTCAGTCGCACATGGATATGGTCTGTGAAAAGAACGGCGGCGTGGAGCATAATTTCGATACCGATCCAATCGAAACTTACATCGACGGCGATTGGCTGCGGGCAAAGGGTACGACGCTGGGTGCCGACAACGGAATCGGCGTGGCTACGGAGCTGGCCGTGCTGGCAGACCGGAATATAGAGCACGGTCCGATAGAATGCTTGTTTACCGTAGACGAAGAAACCGGACTGACGGGAGCCTTTGCGCTGAAAGAGGGTTTCATGAACGGAGATATTCTGCTGAACCTTGACTCGGAGGATGAAGGCGAACTGTTTATCGGATGTGCAGGCGGTGCGGGCACTACGGCCGAGTTTCCCTGTCCGATGGTGCAGGCTCCCGAAGGATATTTCTTCTTCCGTGTGGTAGTCAAGGGACTGACGGGAGGTCATTCGGGCGATGACATCAACAAGAACCGGGCGAATGCCAACAAGATTCTGAACCGTTACCTGACTGCCCTGATGCAGCGTTACGGCATGTGCCTCTGCGAGATAGACGGAGGCAATCTGCACAATGCCATACCCCGCGAGGCGTCGGCAGTATGTGCGGTGCCGATGGCTCATAAGGAAGATGTGCGTGTGGACCTGAATGTTTTCCTTGCGGAAATTGAAGATGAATATGCGGTGACGGAACCCAACCTGATTATGGAACTTGAATCAGAATCTCCCCGCCGGGAGGTGATGGAGGCAGAAGCCATGAAGCGTTTCCTGCTTGCAGTATACGCAGTGCATAACGGGGTTTACGCCATGAGCCAGGACATCCCGGGACTGGTGGAAACGTCTTCCAATCTGGCTTCTGTCAAGCAGAAAGACGGGAAGATCATTGTTGTCACCAGCCAGCGCAGCTCCATCCTGTCTTCGCGCAAAGACATGTCGCAGGCGGTGCGCGCCGCTTTCGAACTGGGCGGAGCATCCTGTGTCACAGCCGACGGTTATCCGGGATGGAAGCCGAATCCTTCTTCCGAAATCTTGGGCATAGCCGTGGAAAGCTACAAGCGGCTGTTCGGGGCAGAGCCGAAGGTGAAGGCCATTCACGCCGGACTGGAGTGCGGCCTGTTCCTCGAAAAATATCCTTCGCTCGATATGGTGTCTTTCGGTCCGACGTTGCGGGGCGTTCATTCGCCCGACGAGCGCATGCTGATCCCTACGGTTGAGAAATTCTGGAACCATCTGCTCGATGTGCTGAAACACATTCCTGCCAAGGCATGACCGGCGGGCTGAAGAGGCTGGGGGCGTTGCTGGCATTGGGGGGAGCGTTTTTCTTTCAGCTGGCGGCGCAACAGCCTTTCCGGATAATGGAATACAATGTAGAGAATCTCTTCGACTGCCGTCACGATTCGCTGAAGCAGGACGGAGAGTTTCTCCCTTCGGGCGTAAGGGGATGGAACCGTTTCCGCTTTGCCGAGAAGGTGAACAAGGTGGCTAAGGTGATACTGGCGGCAAGCGGCCGGCAGGTTCCTGATCTGGTGGCTCTGTGTGAGGTGGAAAATGATTATTGCCTGCGCACGCTGGTCCGTTATTCTCCGCTTCGGGATGCGGCATATGAATATGTGATGACCGATTCGCCCGACGAACGGGGGATAGACGTGGCTTTGCTGTACCAGCCTGCGACGTTCAGGATGCTGGAGTTCCGTCCGATACGGATTCCGCTTGAACAACTGGGACACCGTCCTACGCGCGACATCCTGCATGTGTCGGGGCGTGTGATTTCCGGTGATACGCTGGATGTCTTTGTCTGTCATTTTCCTTCCCGTTCCGGAGGACAGAAGCGGTCGGAGCCTTATCGCCTGCAGGCTGCTTCGTGCCTGAAACAGGCGGCCGATTCCGTGCGTTCCGTCCGTCAGCGTCCGAATATTGTCATTACGGGTGACTTCAACGATTATCCCTCCGACCGTTCGCTTCGGGAGGTGCTGGGTGCGTCACGGCCCGGGGAAGATGAAGTCAGCTGCGGGCGGTTTTACAACCTGATGGACGGCAAGCCGGGCGGAACCTACCGGTACAAGGGCGAGTGGAATATCCTCGACCAGATGATTGTGGGAGGCGAACTGTTGCAGGACAGTTCTTCCGTACGGACGGACTACGGGAAAGCCCGCATCCTTTCGTTCCCGTTCTTGCTGGAAGAGGACGAAACCTATGGCGGCGAAACGCCTTTCCGGATGTATCGCGGAATGCGCTATCATGGAGGCTACAGCGATCACCTGCCGCTGTTGCTCGAACTTGAAATAGATGATGAATGAGCATATGAGAGATTTTGCAGCGATAGACTTTGAAACGGCAAACCGCGAGCTTTCCAGCGTCTGCAGCGTGGGAATCGTGGTTGTGCGGGGAGGGGAGATCACCGGCGAGATTTATCGCTTGATACATCCCTCGCCCAACTATTACAGCTATTGGAACACGCGTGTGCACGGCCTTACGAGGGAAGACACGGAAAAGGCGGATGTATTTCCCAAGGTGTGGGAGGAGATTGCTCCGCTGATAGAAGGGCTTCCTCTGGTTGCGCACAACAGTCCGTTCGACGAAGGCTGCCTGAAGGCGGTTTTCCGCACTTATGGAATGGATTATCCCGATTATGTTTTCCATTGCACCTGCCGGGCTTCCCGGCGCGTGTTCGGCAAAGAGCTGCCCGACCACCGCCTGCCCACCGTGGCTGCGCGTTGCGGGTATGATCTGTCCTGCCACCACCATGCGCTTGCCGATGCTGAGGCTTGTGCCCGCATCGCCATGAAAATACTCTGAAGCGGCAGCATTCGGCAGATTTTTGCGTAAAATTCTGTATCTCTAGCCTGGAGATATAAATCTCCAGCTTAAAGATACATATCTCCAACTTGAAGACATATGTCTTCAGGCTGGAGATTCTTTTTTTCCGGCGGTGCGTCACCGGAGCTTCTCAGGTGTTGTATAAAAAGACAGAGAGCATCTCAAAATCCCTTCGAGATGCTCTCCTGGCCATAAAAAACAGATGAAATGATTCGACCTTTATTGGCAGACCGAAGTCATTTTTTCAGGCCAATGAAACAATTAAAATGATTGACAAAAAAATCGCTTGCAGCGTATTACATGTTTATGTCTGTAGGAACTTCTTCCCAGTCATCCACGCTGACGGTGAAGGTGATGGGACCTCCCAGAATATCCTGTCCGCCGGTGCCCGGAGTTTCATCCGTCTTGTCATCCGTGCCGCCGGGGTTTTCCGGATTCGGGTCTATTTTGCCAGCACCGCCGCCGTCCCCGCAGAAAGTCAGGTTGTAGACATACTTTTTGCCCGGCTGCCAGTTTGTGTTGATGGCTACAGCAGAGTAAGCATACTTTCCTGCCTTGTTGTCACTTTCTGTCGGTTGCGGATAAATCAAGGTTTCTCCTGCGTCGCTGATATTGGAGATACGGCAGAGAACGGCGAGATAAGCGCCTTGCTTGTTTATTTCCGCCTCGGGGTTGTTCTTCGTTCCGTTCCATGGAGTGAGCTGCTGCGGAATGACCATGAAGTTCTTTTCTCCGAACATGACGGACTTCAGAGTACCGTCCAGAGTGACAGCTTCTGTTCCGTTGCTGTAATAAGCTTTTGCCGGCATATTCTGGTCTGCATGGCTGCCCCATGCGTTGTCTGCCAGCTTAACGTTTGCTCCCAGTTCTGTTTCCGGGAAAGTCAGACTGGCTTTTGTTGCCATGTTGACCATCTTCACTCCGATGATTTCAACTTTGATGGAGCTGCTTTTCGCGTTCTTGGCTTTTACCTCGATTTGAGATAGAGCATGCTTGAAGTTCAAGGGAACCGGAGCTGCGTTGTAAGTTTCTTTAGTCCCGGCTTTGTATGCAATCAGCAAATCCTTGTGGTTAGTCACGTTGCCGTCAGGAGTGAAATCGGAGATTGTTTTGCTGTCCTTGTTGATGGTTACAGTTCCTTTTCCTGAGGCAGGACCGTTTGCGTAGGCATAGAATTTCAGCTCATACTCGGGCCAATAATATGTACCCGCAGTATTCCATGCGTCGCCAGACTTCGTTACATCTGTTTCAAACTCTGTGCCGGTACTTCTGATGGCAGTAACCTTGAAAGCATTCAGAGAGGCGGATGTTTCTTGGTTGCCTTCTCGTGTAGAAGCGTCTACCAATGTGCGGAAAGCGATTCCTTTTCCACTGTTCACATCCACTACTTCGTCGTTGGAGCAGGCTGCAAATGATGCAGACACAATCGCTAAACTCAAAATAATGTTACTCTTCATAAAACAATTTTTAATGGTTAAGAAAAAAAGTTCGTTTTATATCTACATGGAGATTTCAATCTCCTCTGTATTCCATTCGTCTACATTCGGGTTAAAGCCGCTGTCGTCGTCGATGGGCTTGGGCAGGGGAAGCCCGTCGAGCACGATGTGTACGTTCATCGGATCCGGCGCCTCGTGTATTTTTGCCGTGACATCATAGACAAAGCTGTATTTTTTCCCGTCGTTCAGCACGGCATATACAACCAGGCTTTGGGGAGTTTCCGATGCCGGTGGATAGCCGAAAGTGTAGAAATCGGCCTTTACAGTTGTCTTTCCGTCGGATGTCATGTCAAAGGGCAGCGTTGCCAGTTCGTCTGTCGGTGTGTCCTCACCGAGCATAAAGCCGCCGGACATGCCTGTGAGCGAACCGAATATTTCTCCCGAGGAGATGTACTCCAGGTTTCCTGCATTTATTATTTCCACGGTATAGTGCCGCACAACAATCTTCGGGTAGAGCGTAAGCGTCTGTCCTTCGCGTGAAGCCACCACCTCCACTTCTTCCGCGCGGTCGTCCCACAGCATGTCCGGGACCGCTCTGATGCTTTGGCCGTTTCGCGGTACGGGACGCGGGAACGCTCCCTCGGTCAGATAAGCCTCAAAGCTTTCATAATGCTCAGCGTTCCGGTAGAGGATGAACTCTGTGTTGCTGTTCAGGCACAATGCGCGATAATGTCCGGCCGGAACCGTGACAGTTCCTCCCGTCCGGTCGGTGAACTCGTAGACCAGCGGTTCTTTTTCTGTTTTCGGAAAGAGATAAAGCCGCATGCTCGAGGGCCGGGCATCGGGAGCATATCTCCAGTCGAAGATTACCCGCAGATCAGCCGTGTGGGGATGGTCGAAGCAAAGCTCCTTGTGCTCGCATGCTGTCAGTATGCCTATCAGCACGAGCAGGGACAGTAGACCGTATCTTTTCATTTTTTGCCTCCTTTCTTCAGGTTGTGGTTTCCGCGGCCAAGCAGCCAGACAAGAGATATCTCAGCCTTGGTCGGACCAAACCAGTGCCGCTGTTTCGTTGCCTGCCATACATAGTGGTTGTCCATGGGCAGGTATTCGTAATAGGTTCCTCCCCAGTAGCCCAGGCCGATGACAAAGTCGATGTTCAATCTCCTTGCAATGGGCAGCGAATAGCCATATTCCAGTCCTGCGGTGTAGTTCATCTTTTCCCACAGCGTGCCGCCCGGTTTGCCGCCCATGTATCCCCGCCCTCCGGTTTCGAAGTCGTAGGTAAGTATCTGTCCGTACACTCCCAGATGGTGTCCGCTGAGCGGGCTTCCTCCTTCCGGGCGGCAGAAGTATTTCCGTATGGCCAGTTCGCCTCCGTAGATTCGCCAGTAGCGGTGGCGTCTGTTCTTCTTCCACCATGCGTACATCCAGCTTCCTCTTGCCGAGAAGCCTTTGCCCAGATAAAACTCTACGCCGGCGTTGGGGACGAGCAGGGCGTCATAAAGCAGATTGGTTTTGACTGCCATGTAGAAGGGCGGCTGCTGTTGCGGTTCTGATATCATCCGGCTGTCTTCCGCTTCCATTTTGGATGCGGGTACAGGAGTGAGAGGCTGCGGCATCTCCACTGTATCTGTCTGTTCGGCATCAGGCTCTGACACTTGTTCCGTCCCGGCAGCCGGCAGCAAGGATACGTATTGCACTTCAACGAGCGAACGGCGCAGCAGGGGAAAGAAATGCTTTTCCATATAGCGCCAGCTATTTCCCCGGTGAAGGTCCATCAGTTGCTTTTTGCGGCTGTCTACCACGATGCCGTTTTTTATGACCCACTCAGGGGTATTGTCCAGAATAGACAGCACTTCTTCTTTTTCTTTGCAGGGCATGTCAGACAGCGCGACTTTCGTGCGGAGATTGTCCCAATCGATGCCGGCATGAGTTTCTGTTATAATGGAAGCCTGGGAAGGAATGCGGCGGCGAAGATAGTTGCCGATGCTCTGCGACCGGCGCTTCGACAAGTTTCTGTTCAGTGACGTGCTTCCTTCCGGCGATGCTCCCGACATTATGCTGAAACGGTCCAGGCGAAGCGTGCTGTCGGATGAGAGTTTGTGGAGGACTCCCAATAGACTGTCCAGTTTGTTGCGGTTATCCTGATAGGCGGAGTCGATCCGCGCACTTCCCTGCCGGTAATAGACCTCGACAGTGAAAGTGTCAACCGGCATAATGCCATCGGCCCATGCGGCAAGATTTGTTAGGGATAACATGCAAAAGCAATAAATTTTTTTTATCATATTACAAGTCTTGTATTTCTGATTGCAAATTTAGAGATAAGATTTCACAGAAAGCAGATTCTGCAATGTACATGTCTTTATGCGTAGTGTGCTGATATACAGGGTGTAATATTCTTTTGTACATGTACAATTTGCATTCGGATGATGTCCGTCCTGCTTTGTCTGCCTTTGCCGCCCGGCAATGAGCCTGTGCCAGATCTTAAAACTGTTTGATAAAGTCGTCCAAAGTCATGTTTTCGATCTGCATCTTTTCTTTCAGACGCATTTTCTTTCTCGAAATGCTTCCTTTGGCTATGTGGTATATTTCTGAAAGCAGGGAAAGCGAGAATTCCATCTTCAGCAGACAGGCAAAGCGCACCTCCTCCAGAGTGAGTTGCGGATAAGCCTCTTTCAGCCGGAACGTGAAGTCGTTGAAACATACATCCGTATTCTGTATGATTATATCCCACTCCTCCTTTTTCAGATGCATGGCTCCTTGCGAGTTCTGGCTTTTCATCAGAATCGGGACGGTTAGAGCATTCAGCCGCTTGTAGTATTCTACATTCTGGTTCAGCGATTCTATTTGAATGGCTTCACGGTTGTGTTTCTCCTGCAAATATTTCACCTCTGTTTCCCATTGGTTGTTCTGGAGCCGAACCATGTCCTGTTCCTTTTCCTTCAGTGACACCTCAACCTTTTTCTTGGCTTGCTTTATGCGGAGGACGATTGAGATGCCTAAACACAGCATCAGTGACAAGAGGATGGCCAGGCGGTAATAAGAAATTTCCTGTTCTGAAATCTTCGTGTTCATATTGGCTATTCTCTGCTGCTGGCGTTCGTGCTCCTGGAAAGCGTTCAGGTTGCTGATATATCCGGCCTTATTGTTTGCTTCCAGTGAATCCCTGCAGCGGATGCTTCTTTCAGCATACTCAGAGGCTGCCTGAAAGTCCTTTTCCTCCTTCTTCAGCAGTGCCATCTTGTAGTAAACGTCTTGCTTTTCTTTCAGGGGGAGTTTCTCGATGTTCTTCAGGAAAAGACGCTCCGCGTCCTTTAAGCGGTTCATTTTCAGGCAGATATTTCCTTTCAATACATTGCAAGTCAATTCGAACTCATCGGAATGGTCGTTTTGCAGGGCGATATCTATATAGAATAAAGCCGAATCAGGCCTGTTCATGGCCAGGCAGACTCTGCTCAGGTCCTTGTTGTATTCCGCCCGGGCAGAAAATTCCTTCTGCGGCAAGATGCTGAGAGCCTTGCACAGACGCTGTCCGGCTTCAGTGTAATTCTTTTCAGAAATGCGGAGTTCTGCAAGTTCATGCAGCGCTTCTGCCATCAGCGTAGAGTCTTTCATCTCGCTGGCGATGTCGAGGGCATGTTCCAGGCATTTTTCTTCCATGTCATGCATCATCTTGAAACGGTAAATATAGGCTTCTCCCACCTTGATGGCAAACATCATTCCGCTGTCCTTTTCTGCAAATCTCTCAGCCTGGCTGTAAGAGGCATTGGCTCTGAGAAAGGCGTATCTGCCGGAATATATTTTCCCAAGGAAGAAGTGCAATTGGCACAAGCGCGCGGAGTCTTTCTGTTTTGTAAAATGCGACAGAGCCACATCCGACTTGTCCAGAAGCAATTCAGGAGCATCGGAAGTAAGCTGCGCCTTGACCAGCAGAAAATAATAGAATGCCTTGTCGGCTCCTCTCAGAGAGGATGTATCAATTTCAAGTATTTGCCTTACAGACTTTTCCGGGATAACGTCCAGGGAGTCTTCCAGCATCAGCAGCGACGGACTGTAAATGCTGTGTTGCTTACGGCTGCACGAAAATGAGCTCATGATCAGCATTGCTACGATAAAACCTGTTTCCAACCGCATATCTTTAACCTTATTAATATACACTTTTATCTTTTGGCATAGAATCTTTAGAAAAGAACGGGGGGTGTTATGCTTTGCCAAACATCCAGACGTTCATAAAGAACAATAATAAGTGAGGAATGTTTAGAAAATTAATATGATTACAATTTTTTGTAGAAATCATTCTGCTTCACATAACATCAGACCGCTTGTTCCGGGACGAGTCATTTCTCGATCGGTCTGTTTTCTTTTCTGGTGCAAAGGAAGCGGTATTTGTATAGAAAAGCAATTTTTTACATGTACATGCTATGTCGCATAAAGGTCTGTATATCTGATTTTTCATGCTTTTAATGGATGTACATATGGGATGTACACGCAAGATATGGAGGTGCATATGCAGAAAAAGCCCCGCAGCTTTCCTTATTCGCTTCGGGGCTGATGTTCCGGATCTCCGGTGCGGTTTTCAGCAGTTGTTCTGGCAGCTGCTTTGCTGGCGGGAATCTATCCGAGCTTTATTATGCGCTTTTCTTTAATCGATGATTTTGATAGCGGAGTTACGGATGTCCATGAGGCCAGATCGTTGAGATTGACTGGGTATACGCCTGTCCCCTTCATGTCTTCTGCCAGCATTTTCAGCATTATATAATCCATGCCTCTGTGGTGTTCATCTATTTTAATTGCTTCTTTTCCCCATTTCTTCCATGAAACGTGCTCGAACTCGTCAATATATCTGCCGTCATCCTCCCATGTTTCATAAGGAGAAACATTCTCTATGTATATTTTTCGGAACTCGCCTCTCCATATGCCTTTGCTTCCTTGCACTTCGATGTCCAGGCTTCTGGGGCGGGGGAGTGTCGTATCGTGAGTCAGCGTAACGAGGGTACCTTTCTCTGTAAGCATTTGCGTTATAATGATATCTCCCATGGTTATTGCCGGATGCTCACTCCCTCCATGGCAGCTGATGTATTCGGCTATGCCATGCGAGCTGGAAGCAAACGATGCCAGTTCAACAATTCTGTCTGTTCTGCCTATTCCGGAGAACAGACATATCGGAGCCAATCCGTGCGTGGGGTATATATCTCCGTTCTCTTTCTGATAGAATTTGCTTCTCCAGACTCCTTCCGCATTGGAGCCTTTGCCTATTTCTCCCTTTTCACTGATAAGTATTTTCCTGAGGTCGTGCCTGTAGCCGCCTTTTACGGCTACAATCTTTCCCAGCAAACCGGCGTTTATCAAATTGAGCATCGACATGTGCTCTCTCATGAATATGGTGTTCTCCAGGGGATAAACCGTTCTTTTCTTTTCGAGGGCGGCGCTGAGCAGTGACTTGTATTCGTCTATATACAGTCCTCCCTTTATCTCTAAAGCCACGTGGCAGCCATTCAACACGGCAAACAGAGCCTGTTCGACGTGATGCTCCCATGGAGAAGCGATGATGACAAGTTCCGGAGCGCACTGCAATATCATATTTTTGTAATCGTCTTTGCCGTTTGAGAAAGAAGGGTATTTCCTCCTTGTTTCCTCGTCAATGCAAGGATCGGAAACCGATACTATATTAAAATCATCTATAGATGACAAAAGAGTCAGCAATCTTTTTCCTCTATAACCCAAACCTATTATGCTGGTTCTAATGGCTGCCATATGAATTTAAATTAAGAGCCTGTTTTTAAAGATTAAAGTATGAAACAAAAAGGGCGTTTTTCCTTTCCGCGAACTGATCATCTTTGGCTGCATTATGCATCCGTCGGGTCTGGAAGAAACACAGCGGCAAGTTATCAAGAAATTCTTTAACGTGCAAGCGGGAGCACGATTTTATAAGTTGTAAATCCATGCGCGGCATTGCGCCGTGGAAAGGCCTGATTGGGGGAAAAATCCGGGATTTGTGCCGTTTTGCGTGGTGTATTTGAGTATTTGTACATTTGAGTAAAAAGGCTTTATTCTGAATATCAATAAGTTGTCTGATAGATCATGTACATCACGAGAAAGTGGGCGGATTCATCCCTGGTGTTAATTTTGCGCCAAAATAATTATGTTGTGATATATGATAAAAAAGTATTTCTTAAGATTTACGTTGTCGGGAGTTATTTTGATGCTGGCACCTTCCTTGTCGGCTCAGAACCTGGCCGTGAAGACCAACTTGCTTTACGATGCTACGGCTACCATTAATGCCGGATTTGAAACGGGGCTCAGTCCCAAATGGACGCTTGACGTTTCGGGCAATTATAATGGATGGAACATGAGCAGTTGCGGGTGTCGTAAATGGAAGCACTGGATGGTGCAGCCTGAGGCCCGGTATTGGTTCTGCGAACGTTTCAACGGTCATTTCCTGGCTATGCATGCGTTGGGAGGGCAATACAATCTCGCTAAAGTACATTTGCCTTTCGGGCTTTATCCGGGACTCCGCAACAACCGTTACGAAGGCTGGTATGCCGGAGCGGGCGTGGGCTATGGTTATCAGTGGGTGCTTAACAAACGCTGGAACCTGGAAGCGGAAATCGGAGTAGGGTACGTTTATACGGACTATAAAACCTATCGTTGCTCTCAATGTCCCAAGCGGACGGATAAAGGGCACAAAAACTATCTGGGCCCTACAAAAGCAGCCCTGACACTCGTATATGTCATTAATTGATTTATCTAAAGAATAAGAAATACCTATGACAAATAGAATTATATTATCCGGAATCTTATGGATAACGGCACTGGTCGCTGCCGCGCAGGTTTCTTATCTTGACCGCATAACGGTGGAAACAAAGGCGGTCAGGAAGGTTGATGATAACGTAACGGTAGATTTGCTCTGGCAGTTTGCCGGACTGAAGGTGAACACCCAGAATCAGGCAAAGTTTACGCCCGTATTGGTTGCTGCCGACGGAACGGCAGAAGCCGAACTGCCTCCCGTGTTTGTCGAAGGCCGTGTGCGCAGGTGGGTGAACGAACGCCGTGAACTGTCTGCCGACTGGCTGCCGCGCAACGGAGAAGTGGTCCGTCGGCATAAAGGAAAATACATGCCGTTGGAATACCATGCCGAAATTCCATGGGAGCGTTGGATGTATGGCGCGCGCATCGAAATACGTGAATACGTGACGGGCTGTGCTAACTGTCTGAACGGATATGCCGCGACTACCGTGGTGCCTTCTGTATTGCCCTATCGCATTCCTGATGCATCCGCATTCCGCTTCGCCTCTTTGGTTACACCGGAGGAAGAGGATGTGAAAATGCGCTCCATCACTTTCCGCGGACGTTTCCAGTTCCGTCTTGACAAGTATGATATAGATCCTGCTTATAAAGACAATTACAAGAAACTTGAAGAGGCGCGCGAGAAGATTGATGAAGTGGCTTCCAATCCCGACCTGAGTATCGTGAGCATTGAAGTGGCGGGATATACCTCGCCTGAAGCTACTGTCGCTTATAATGAACGTTTGGCACGCAATCGTTCGACGAGTCTTGTCAACTACATGAAGAAGCGTTTCCCGCAAGTGCCTGCCCAGAAGTGGTTTGCTTCTTGGCCTAATGAAGACTGGGGCGGATTGCGCGAGGCTGTAGAGAAAGACACTTTGCTTCCCGGGCGCGAACAGATACTGGATGTCATCGGCAAATATCCGGACAATCTTGACCTGCGCGAACAGAAGTTGAAGGAGCTGCGTCCTGCCACCATTTATGAAACGCTCTACCGCAAGCATTACCCGTATTTGCGCCACAACGATTACATCATCCGTTTTGCTGTGCGTTCTTTTACGGTTGAGGAAGCGAGAGCACAGCTCTTGAAGCAGCCGGAACATTTGAGTGCGGCCGAGATCTATCGCGTGGCAATGAGCTATCCGGAAAACTCTCCGGAAAGGATTGAGGCATTCCAGACTGCTGTGCGCCTTTATCCTTCTGACGACAAGGCTTTGCAGAACCTTGCTGTAGCATATCTGCAAGCGGGAGATCCGCTTAAGGCGCTTGCTCTGCTCGACGGAAAGGCACATACGGCTCCCTTGCAGAATATCGTAGGCGTTGCCTTTATCCATGCAAAGCGGTACGAAGAAGCGCGCCTGTGGTTTGAAAAGGCTGCTGGTGCAGGTGCGTCTGATGCACGTGCGAACTTGCAGCTGCTGAACGAATGGTTATCACATACCCGATGAAATGAGATACCGCAGTCTACAATATAGTATACGCATGGTCGTGGCGGCATGGGCAGCTCTGTCTGTTGTGGCTTGCAGCAGCAAGGATGCCCTTGAATCCGCTGGCGCAGGGACGGACTTGATCGTCTGCTTTACAGGCGCTGAACGTCTGGACCGGATGTCTGGCGCTTTTACACGGGAGTCTGATGGAGGAGGTATTCCTTTAGAATACCGTCAGGTGAGCATTGAGTTGACTGACGCACACGGGGTGCGGACCTTCTCTACCATAGACGGTACGCTTCCGTCATCGGATATTCTGACATTGCCGGACAATCTCTCGCCGGAAGAAATGCTCGATGAGGGGTTTCGGATTACAGGTGTAGACAATCCTCAGAAACTGACAGTATCCATTAATGGAGGGATAGAAGCTCCTATGAGCCTCACTTCCACACTGGTGAACGCAGGACTTGCCGTTCCGCTTTATGCTGAGGTCACCCGTTTCGACTATACCGAAGACAACGACGGGCATCCCGTATGTGTGCTGATGGTGACGCCGAAGCATCGCATGGCACGGCTTGAATTTGCCGGAGTGAGCATTGAGGGCACAAATCCTTCTTATACCGGCCTGGTATTGCAGGGAGCGTTTCTGAACAATGTGTTGCCGGCCGAACAGCCTGCCGTTCCCTTGCATTTCGACGGGTGGAACGAAGGGATGCTTACCGGTCTGCCTATGTCTGGCGGTGCGGCGGACCATTCAACAGGTTTTGCGTTTAATATCTTTCCGACTTATACGCAGACTCCCGAAGGATGGGCTGCGGATGTTGTGGAACGGTGGAGGCAGAAAGAGGGTGCTGTAAGCCGTTGGGTACCTTCTTTGACGCTTGTGTTCAAGGCCAAGCGAACGGATACCGGCAAAGAGCAGGTGCTTTATGCAGTGGTAACTAGTTATACCGAGCGTAACGGAGAGCTGATTGACATGTTTGAGCCGGGATGCATTTACCGTTTCGGAACAGTCACGGTGGATGTTGCAAAGAATCTGCTGGTGCGGGTCGAACCGGTTTTGTCCGGGGGGTCGCGCGGTGTTGCGTTATCCGGAACTGACTTATGGATATGCAGGCGGTAACGGCGCATATTGATTATATAAACCAACCAAATATTAACTTAAAAGAACATTTATGAACTTGAAATCGAACAAATTTCTTACATTAGGAGTAGTTGCGCTTCTGTTGGGAGCGTGTCAGAAAAATGAAATGCAGCTTCAGGGCGGTGATGTACTGTCGGGTGCCGGAACCCGGATGATGGTATATTTCGGAAATCCGGTGGGCGGCGCTTCACGCGGCGATGTCTTGGCGGATAAAACGCCCGGAAAAGTCGGTGAGAATGTTATGGAGGTGACATACAATAAGGTAGAGTTTACATTGATTGACCAGGACGGGGGACGTGAACGCACGATAACGTTGCAAAACGGTGAGGCGGACAAGGCGAAATTACCCTTAGGCTCTACAGTTGCTGATGCAGATGCGTTAACTGGCCAGATTAACGGAAAAGAGGGGGTCGTATTCGAGGATGTTATTGATCCCAAGAAACTCACCGTGTCTATCAATGACGGAAAAGCTGCACCTATGGTGTTGACCGCTGAGCGTGTTACTTCCGGCTATGCTGAACCCCTTTACGCCGAAACTACTGATTTCTCTAAAATAAGTACTGACGGTTCAAAGATAACTGTGGTGCTAAGTCCGGAACACCGCATGGCGCGTTTGGAATTTAGTGATATAAGTTTTAAAAACTATGATTGCGGATCTGACTACGAAGCAGCGGAAGCCAGAGTAATGTCAAGAAAGGAAGAGGGAGGCGATGATTATACCGGATTGGCAAGTTATTGCGATGGTGATTTCTATTTAACTTATACCAACCTTACTCTGAAAGGAATATTTCTGAATAACTTGTTGCTTGAAGAGGGACGGGAAGTGCCGGTGCATTACGATGGATGGACAGAGGAGAGCGGAAACAACTCGGTTGATCCCGGAAAGGTGAAAGCCTCAGCGCCGATATATGTGAATAAATCCTATGAGTATAAATACGAAACAGGAGAAAATGGAACGAAAGGTTCGTCTTACAACTTGAAGAACAATGCGCAATACACATTCAGCAATGCTGAAACGTATGGTGCTGACGGATTGAAAATATCCTTCAATGAACCGAACCTGCCGGGTTATATTCCGTATTGGGACGAGAGCAACACTGAATGGGCAAGTACTCAGCAAGATAAGGGCAAAGCATATACCTTTAACATTTTCCCCAGTTATAAGGAAACGGATGAAAGCTATAAGAAATGGGATGCCGACGTACAGGCACGCTATTCGAAGAATGCGGATAACGTCAGCCGATGGGTCCCCAATCTGACTTTCGTGTTCTACGATGCTTCCTATGCCAAGAATTATGACGAAGCTTCGTCCAATGAGGACGAAGACGACCACATTCTTCCTGAGGGTAAGGAAGTAGGACATCAGGTCTTTGCCGTGGTAACAAAATATATCGACAATGCTACCGGAAGCAAGATTGACAGCTTCAAACCCGGCTATATTTATCGCTTTACCGGAATGACGATTGATACAAAGAAACATATCGGTACGGATGTAGACGGTCCTCAGAAAGTTGGACTGATCGCCTATGTGAAAGTATTGAAGTGGTCGATCGTGGATGGAACGGTATCTTTTGCCGAATAAGCCTTGCCAGGTCTGTTAAGTGATTTTTCATACAGCTGATAAAAAACAAACCGAAACCGCACAATGAACAAATCTTTCTTTGCGCTATGGACAAAATTCCTTCCGGTCGTTATTGGACTTCTTCTGACGGGGGCTGTTGCAAGCTGCGTATATGACGATAAAGCGGCAGACTGCGACAATGTGATACTTCGGTTTATATATTATGCCGACGGAGAAGAAAATGTCATTCAGGACTACCTGCATGGCATAGATGTCTATATTTTCGACGGGAAGGGCAAACTGGCAGCCAAAGCTCACCTGACGGAACAGGAGATACGAGCCGGTATGCCTCTGGAGTTGGACTTGCCCGACGGGATTTACCATGCAGTGGCTTTCGGAAATGACTTTGACAATACTTCGCTTGAGAATGTACTCACTCCCGTCGATCTTGAACGTATCTCGATGTATAATCCGAACAGTGAGAAGCAGACAAACGACCGCAATTATTTTGGAAAGCACACTTTTGAAGTGACTTCGAGTGAGGAATATTTCCGTCCGGTAGTGGAGGAGACTGTGGAAATGAAAAGCGCGCACACCGAGTTGCGTATAGGAGTGAAGGGGCTGCCCGGGCCGGAGAATCCGGAGCGGATGCCTTACTATATAGAACTCTCCGGAGCTGTTCCTGCCATGGATATCAATGGGAATCCCACAGGCAGCGGAACAAACGACTATCGGCCAGTGCTGCGATGGGACCCGAATACGGGCACTTACATTTCCGAACTCTCTTTCTTCCGCCGAAACGGACATGGTGAAGACGGGCGGAATCCCGAAGCCGAGCTTGAGCAGACTACGCGGAATATATATGTCCGTGTATATGCTGCGGACGGCACACCGATGACTGAACCCATTTCGTTGTGGGAGTTTTTGAAGAGGAATCTGTCCGGAAAGGAAATCCGTGAAGTGGGTACGCTGCAAGAGCAGCAGCTCGATATGCGAATAGAGTTTTCCTCGCCTGATGAAAAGAACCCGGAAATGCTCACCTATGTGGTGCTTCTTAAATGGAGCATTACGGACGGAAGCATCGGGTTCGGTGATGATTGAGAAAGTAAACAAGGAAAGCTCGCGGGGGTCGGCAATCTGTTGCCGGCCTTCGTTTTTTCTATTCATCCGGCATTAAGTGTGCAGCCTTCCAACGCGCAGGCCTACAGGCAGAACAAGCGAATGAATGTTTCTGTCGGGCTGTCAGACAACTGCAAACGGGGAAGTGTTCTGTTCGGACAGAAGAGTGGCGTGGAAGAACTTAAACGTACAGATCATGACGGGCTTTGGGGCAGGACTTGAGGAATAGCGTAAAAATATTATCAGCCTCTTTTTTGTATCCGTTTCCGGTCTGCTTTCCTGTTTCTCTTTGTCAGACATTTGCTGTCCTTTTCATAAAAACAGGAAAGCATACTCGAAAGCAATGCCTAAACTAAAGCCGAGCAAAATTTAAACGACGGCTCTTAGCGGATGAAGATAAATAGTCTGGTATTTTAAGCCTTCGCTAATCTAAAAGAGATTCATCCTCTAAGATAAAAGATACTTTTGTTTTAATGTCAGTTGCCGAAGCAGCGATGATAGCTTCAAACTTACCAGGTTCGGCTATCCATGCGTGACGTTTGTCATCGAAGAAACTTAGTGCTTTTTCATCGATAGTG
Organism: Bacteroidales bacterium SW299; assembly: GCA_019550975.1. Classification (GTDB taxonomy): domain Bacteria; phylum Bacteroidota; class Bacteroidia; order Bacteroidales; family Bacteroidaceae; genus Phocaeicola; species Phocaeicola excrementipullorum. Next base: position 42,022 of record SDWH01000015.1, read on the forward strand.
AAAGTCACTTCCTGAGTTTCGCCAGGTGTCAGTTTTACTTTGTAGAATCCTTTCAATTCTTTTACAGGGCGGGGGAGAGAAGACTTCTCATCTCGTATGTACAACTGTACAACTTCCGCACCTTCGCGCTTGCCGGTGTTGGTTATCGGTACAGTGACAGTCAATGTTTCTCCGGCCTGCATCTCTTTTTTGTTTATTTTTGCCTTTCCGTACTTAAAGGTGGTATAGCTCATTCCGTGTCCGAAAGGGAAAAGCGGTTTGGCTTTTTCTTTGTCTGTCCAACGGTAGCCTACGAAGATGCTTTCATTGTATTTTTCGTCCCAGATGCCGCTTTCGTCCATACGTTTCACACCCGGATATTCTCCTAACTTGTGTGCGCCTACGTCTTCCAGTGATGCCGGGAAAGTAAAAGGCAGCTTGCCTGACGGATTTATTTCACCTGTCAATATAGAGGCGAGGGAATTGCCGGCTTCCGAGCCTAAGAACCACGCCTGAATGATGGCAGGAACTTCATCTTTCCACGGCATGGCGACAGCATTGCCCGAAATATTGACTACAATAAGGTTCGGGTTGACTTTCGCCAGTGCCATAATTACTTCGTCTTGTCCGTAGGAAAGGTTCAGCGCTTTGCGGTCGGCATCTTCGCAATCTTGTCCAGCGCTTTTGTTTAATCCTCCGATAAAAATGACGTAATTGTTACACTGTCCCGGCGAATGCCGTTGCTTCGTTCAAATGGTAAAGCCCTTTCAAGATATCATTCGCTAATGGGCTTTTAGTTGGAGCCAAATCAACTTTGCGTTTGCAGTTACAGTAAATCTGACAGGGTATCTGTTGAAAATTGAGTGATGTTCAGGTGTAGACGGATACCCTGTTTCAATATGCACATGCCAATGGCGAGAATCTATATGTCAGTATCTTGAAGGATGATGCTAACAAATGCGGCTGAAATCTTTTGTTCATATAAAGTTTTCAGTAATTTTGGCAATGGTATGCAATATGTCCTGAAATTACGGGTTTGATTACAGCAATCACCTCTATTGGATGGGGCTGCTTTTGATATGATTTCCCGGCATGCTATTGTTATGGGCATTGACTGTTGTTTTATCAGTTTCAGTATCGGAATGAGTAAATAGTAAATAAATGAAAAAGGTAATATTGATTATGATGGCAATGCTGGTATGCGGCATCGCCTTTGCTGAAGAGTTAAAGTATGCTGCTGTGTATGATATTCCTTATAGAAAAATGGAAAACGCATATGCGTCTGAACGTTGTAAGTTGGATATTTACTATCCGGAAGATACGACGGGGTGTCCGGTTGTTGTATGGTTTCACGGTGGCGGACTGACACAAGGAAGCAAGTCATTTCCTTGGAAACTGAAAGAGAAGCAGATGGTGCTGGTGGCGGTCAACTACCGTTTGTTGCCTGAAGTAGAGATTGGAGAGTGCATTGATGATGCAGCAGCTGCCGTGGCATGGGTATTCCGCGAGATTGGGAAATATGGAGGAGATAAGAAGAAGATTTTCATATCGGGACATTCGGCCGGAGGTTATCTTACAGCTATGATAGGACTGGACAAGAGATGGCTCGCCGAATACGGGACTGACGCTGATAGCATTGCGGGGCTGATACCTTTCAGCGGGCAAATGATCAGTCATTTTGCGTATCGTGAAATGAAAGGTATCGGAAACTTGCAGCCGTTAATTGACGAGTATGCCCCGCTTTTCCATGTCCGTAAAGATGCGCCTCCCTTAATACTGATTACTGGTGACCGCAACATCGAACTTTTCGGACGCTATGAAGAAAATGCCTACATGTGGAGGATGATGAAGCTGACCGGACATGCAGAAACTTGCCTGTACGAGATTGACGGACATGGACATGGCTCAATGGTTGAGCCGGCTTATCACATACTGGAATATCATATAAAGAAAATTTTAGGTATGCCTGTAAGTGACAATTGATTTTATTTACGCTTGCTTGCCCAGTCGGCCTGACCTTTCTTTGCGGATATGGGGAGTTTATAAATCATTTGTCACGAAAATGAGGCAAAAAATGGGGTTGCAGAAGAGAACGTTGTTTATGCTGACTGCCTCCGCGAAGTGCCATGCAAGATAATATCCCTAGAAATAGGTATTGCCTGACAATTTCAGGCCCTGTATCTTTGCAAAACCTAAAAACAGATATTGTTTTTTATAAATGCAGGTGCTCAAGGAAGACATACGGGATCGTGTATTGGCTGTCGCCAAACAGCAGTTCGGGCAGAAAGGGTATTCTAAAACCTCTATGCGCGAAATAGCCGGACTGGCAGGGATCGGCGTAGGGAATATCTACAACTATTTCGCGAACAAAGACGAACTCTTCTGTGAAGTAGTCCGCCCGGTCTTGTATGCTTTGGAGGCCATGTTGCAGGAACATCACGGCATACGGGGTGAGGATGTCATGATGATGCGGTCGGAAAAATATCTGAAATCCTGCATCGACGAATATGTTTCACTTATGGAGAAGCATCGTCCGCTAATGGAAATTCTGCTGTTTCGTGCGCAAGGCTCTTCACTGGAACATTTCCGCGAAAACTATACCGACCGTTCTACTGAACTGGTCAAGGCATGGTTTACGTCCATGCAGCGGAAGCACCCCGAAATCAATACGGATGTATCTGATTTTATCATCCATTTGCATACGGTATGGATGTTCACCCTATTTGAGGAATTGTTGATGCATTCAGTGCCCCGACCGGAAATGGAAGCCATCTTGCACGACTATATTCTTTTTGAAATTCAAGGATGGAGGGCAATCATCAGGATATGAGAAACAGACAAAGGACATACAGGCAAACAGTCGCCGCAGGACGGCTGGCAAGGAGGAGATCTTCACGGAGGTTTCCTCCTTTTTTTATGAACATTTCTGAATATCGTTCACTATTGCGCGCCTTCTCACGTTCACCATTAAATAACAATATATACAATGAAACAGAAGCATGAATTTAAGAACGTTGTGGCAGAAACACTGCTCATCCCTCTTTATATGAGGGCGAAAGAAAGCCGTCGTGAGCATCCCATTCTGGACGACAAGGTTGCGGAACGGCTGGCGGACAGTCTGGAATACGATTACTCCCAATTCGACGGAGCAAAGCTGAGCGAAGTGGGCTGTGTGGTGCGAGGCTGGTACTTTGACTGTGCCGTGAAACGCTTCATTGACACGCATCCCCATCCGGTAGTCGTGAATGTGGGATGCGGGCTGGACACCCGTTTCCAGCGTATCGGCAACCGGAAAGCGGTTTTTTATGACATGGACTTGCCGGAAGTCATTGCGCTGCGCCGCGAACTGATACCCGAGGAGCCGGGTAATGTCTGTATCGAGGCTTCCTTGCTGGAAACCGATTGGATGGACGATTTGCGTAGGAAACATCCCGATGCGGATTTTGTATTTATAGTGGAAGGCGTGCTGATGTATTTTTACGAGAAGCAGGTAAAAGCCTTTCTGCATCACGTGGCAGACCGTTTCGGGGGAGGTGAACTGTGGTTCGATGTGTGCGGCACGATGATGAGCCGGCACGGTGTGAAGCCCGATTCACTCCGAAAGCACGAGGCCCAAATCCGGTCCGGGTTGAGTGACGGACATCTGGTAGAACGATGGGAGCCGAAGTTGCAACTCATCGAGCAAGCCAATTACATGAAGTTCTTCCGTCCGCGCTGGGGATTCTTCTTCGGGCAGATATTGGGGCGTATGCCCTGGCTGTGCTATAAATTCAGCTCGCTTCTCGGATATAAAGTCTTGTCAAAATAGCGTAATATGATGAAGAAGTCAAAAAAGAAAGAAGGCTTGTCCCGTCTGTTCGAGATAGCGGGACAGAAGAAAGGGCTGCTTGTATTGGCAGGCTTGTTGTCTGCCGGCAGTGCGGTATGCATGCTTGTGCCCTATTGGGCGGTTTATGAGATTCTGAAAGAACTGCTGACACATGGAGGGAATCCTGCAGCTTCGGACGGAGCGGGCATGATTCGCTGGGGATGGATCGCATTTGGAGGGCTTGTCGGCGGATTGGTATTGTTATATGCCGCTCTGATGTCCTCGCATGTGGCCGCATTCCGCATTTTGTACGGGCTGCGTGTCCGTCTGTCCGAACACATCGGCAGACTTCCGTTAGGGTATCTGAACAGCACTTCCACCGGAGCCATCAAGAAAACGATGGACCAGAACATCGAAAAGATAGAAGGTTTCATTGCCCATGCCATTCCGGATTTGGTGAATGTGGTGGCTACGGTTGTGGTAATGCTTGTCATCTTTTTCTCTTTGGATGTGTGGCTGACGGTTATATGTCTGGCTGTCGTGGCGATTAGCTTATTTCTTCAGTTCTCCAATTTTATGGGGAAAAGGGCGAGAGCGTTCATGGCCATTTATTATGATGCACAGGAAAAGATGAGCGCATCTGCCGTGCAGTATGTGCGGGGAATGCCTGTAGTTAAAATTTTCGGTCAGAGCGTCCGTTCGTTCCGTCAGTTCAATGCCGAAATTCAGGCATACAAGACATTCGCCTTGAAGTGCTGTGACACCTATCAGAACGGCATGATAGCGTTTACTGTCCTGCTCAATTCGCTGGTGACATTTATACTCCCGATGGGCATCCTGCTGTTGCAAGCCAATCCGCAATCGCTCTCATTGGCGGTGGTATGGCTGTTTTTTATCATTATGGGGCCGGGTATGGCTTCGCCCGTTTACAAGCTGACCTTTTTAGGAGGGAATACGCGCGACATCAACGAAGGCGTAAGCCGCATCGACCGCATATTGGAAAAGAAACCCGTGCCGGAGCCGGAATATCCACAAGTGCCTGCCGCTTACGATGTGGAATTCTGTCATGTGTCGTTCTCCTATGAAAATACGGAGCAGGGCACACGGACAGAAGCCCTGCGTGATGTCAGCTTCGTGGCGCCCCAGGGAGAGATAACGGCGCTTGTGGGCCCGTCGGGAAGCGGAAAGTCCACAGCGGCCAATCTGATACCCCGCTTTTGGGATGTGGAACAGGGAGAAATACTTATTGGCGGCGTGAATATCCGTCAGATAGCTACGGCAAAGCTGATGGGCATGGTGTCTTTCGTATTCCAGGATACTTTTCTTTTCTATGATACGCTGTATGAGAATATAGCCGTCGGCTCTCCTGATGCAACCAAAGAAGAGGTGGTAGCCGCCGCTAAAGCCGCCCAATGCCACGGTTTCATAGAACGTTTGCCGCAGGGCTACGAAACACGGATAGGTGACAAAGGCGTGTTCCTGTCGGGTGGCGAAGCCCAACGGATATGTGTGGCGCGGGCCATACTGAAAAATGCACCGATACTGGTACTGGACGAAGCTACTGCCTTTGCTGATCCGGAAAACGAGTATAAGATGCAGATCGCTTTGCAGTCACTGATAAAGGGAAAGACGGTTATCGTGATAGCGCACCGCCTCTCTTCCGTTGTTTCCGCAAGTCAGATTGTCGTCATGAAAGAAGGAAGGATTGTGCAATGCGGAAGGCATGAAGTCTTGTCTGTGGCAGACGGCACATATAAGAAGATGTGGGATGCTTATACGAGTGCTTGCCACTGGACGTTGAATAAAAAAATAAAAGAAAAAAACAGGATATGAATGCAATCAAGAACATTACAATAGGACATGTCGAACGGCTTTACAAGCCTGTGGGCTGTACCATGCTTGCCAACTTGGTCAACATCGTGCCGTTTTGCCTCTCCATCGAGGCGATACGCATCATTTTCAATGCTTTTGACGGAAGCGGACAACCGCTCGACGCGACACGTATATGGTGGATATTCGGCATTATGGTTGTTTATATGCTGGTGATGGCTTTGGCGGAACGGGCATCTTATCGCGCCAATTTCAGGGGAGCATACGAAATGAGTGCTTCGGGACGCCTGTCGCTGGCAGAACATCTGCGGAAACTGTCGTTGGGATTCTTGTCAAGGCGCGATCCCGGCGATTTGTCTTCCATGCTTATTACGGATTTCATGATGGCGGAAACCGGTATTTCGCACCACTTGCCCCAATTGATGGGTGCGGTGGTCATGCCCGTACTGGCTTTTGCCTCATTAGTCTGGACAGACTGGAGGATGGCGGTCAGCATGTTTGCCTCGCTTCCGCTTGCCATGCTTGTTCTGTGGGCAAGTACTGGCGTGCAGAGGAAGTTGAGCGGCAGGCAGATACAGGCGAAAATAAATGCAGGGAACAGACTGGAAGAATACCTGCAGGGCATCCGGGTGATGAAAGCCTACAATCTGTTGGGTGACCGTTTTGTCCGGTTGCGCGATGCGTTTGCCCAGCTTCGCCGCGCCTGCATCCGTCAGGAGACTCTGTTGGGGCCGTTCGTCTTGTTGAGCATTACCCTGGTACGTGCCGGGCTGACAATCATGGTCTTGTGCGGTACCTACCTTCTGCTGGGAGGAGAGCTTTCGCTGCTTGTATTCGTACTGTTCCTTGTGGTCGGCTCCCGTGTGTTCGATCCGCTGACTTCCGCTCTGACCAATTTTACTGAGTTCCGGTATTTTTCCATTGCCGGAGGGCGCATCCTTTCATTGATGAATGAGCCGGAGATGAAAGGAGAACGGAAATCCCCGGCGGCGGGCGACATTCGGTTTGAACACGTATCGTTTGCCTATCAGGACAAGGAAGTGTTGCACGATATGACCGTTACTTTTCCGAAAAATTCATTAACGGCTCTTGTAGGCCCTTCGGGAAGCGGGAAAAGCACGGTGATGAAGCTTTGCGCCCGTTTTTATGATCCGCAGAAAGGGCGCATCTGCTTCAACGGCGTTCCGATGGATGAAATAGCACCCGAAAGTCTGATGAGTCATATCTCCATGGTGTTTCAAGATGTCTATCTGTTTCAGGGCACGATACGCAACAACATCCGTTTCGGCAAGACAGACGCGACGGACGAGGAAATCATTTCCGCCGCCAAGAAAGCCTGTTGCCACGATTTTATCATGCGTTTGCCGCAAGGGTATGACACGATGGTGGGCGAAGGGGGCTGTACTTTGTCCGGAGGCGAAAAACAGCGCATATCCATTGCGCGTGCCATGCTGAAAGATGCGCAAATTATTCTGCTGGACGAAGCTACAGCCTCGCTTGACCCTGAAAATGAAGTGGAGGTGCAGAAAGCCATTGACATGCTTGTCAAGGGACGTACCGTCATTGTTATTGCCCATAGGCTCAAGACCATCAAGGATGCCGACCGTATAATCGTCTTGAGTAACGGAGAGATACAGGAAGAAGGAACACACGATGAACTCATCCGGAGGCAAGGGCTCTCGAACCTATACATTCAAGAAATATCATAAAATTGCAAATTACTGATAATCACACACAATTTGGAATACATAGTAAATCTAAATCTTTCTGAATATCTTTTGCTATTCCAAATATTGGGTGTATATTTGGGTGTAGAATTTCAAACGCACCCAATTATGAATATCAAACGAAACATCATTTTTGCATTGGAAAGCCGGAAAAAGAACGGTGTGCCAATTGTGGAGAATGTCCCCATCCGTATGCGCGTCATATACGCAAGCCAGCGCATTGAGTTTACAACGGGTTACCGCATCGATGTAGCCAAATGGGATTCCGACAAGCAGCGAGTAAAGAACGGGTGTACCAACAAATTAAAGCAAAGTGCATCTGAAATCAATGCCGATCTGCTGAAATACTATGCCGAAATTCAAAATGTGTTCAAGGAGTTTGAGGTACAGGAAACCATGCCAACTACCCAACAACTAAAGGATGCATTCAACCTGCGGATGAAGAATGCCAACGAAGAACAGCAGGAAGAAGCACAGATAAGTTTTTGGGAGGTGTTCGATGAATTTGTAAAAGAATGCGGCAATCAGAATAACTGGACTGAATCCACATACGAAAAGTTTGCAGCCGTTAAAAATCACCTCAAGGAGTTCAAGGAAGATGTGACCTTTGAATATTTCGATGAGTTCGGATTGAACGAGTATATCAATTTCCTGCGTGACAAAAAAGACATGAGAAACAGTACCATCGGTAAACAAATGGGATTCCTCAAATGGTTCCTGCGATGGAGCTTCAAGAAAGACTATCACCAGAATATAGCATACGATACGTTCAAACCGAAATTGAAAACCACCCCCAAGAAGGTAATCTTCCTGACATGGGAAGAGTTGAACAGACTAAAAGACTATCAGATACCCAAAGACAAACAGTATCTGGAACGTGTCCGGGATGTTTTCCTGTTCTGTTGCTTTACCAGTCTGCGTTATTCAGATGTTCGTAACCTAAAGAGAAGTGATGTCAAGTCCGACCATATAGAAGTCACCACCGTTAAAACGGCAGATAGTCTGAGTATTGAACTGAACAAGTACAGTAAAGCCATACTTGAAAAATACAAGGACATCCATTTTGAAAACCACATGGCATTGCCTGTTATCAGCAATCAGAAAATGAATGATTATCTGAAAGAACTGGGAGAACTGGCAGAAATTAACGAACCTATACGTGAAACCTACTACAAAGGAAATGAACGTATAGATGAAGTTACACCGAAATACGCATTACTCAGCACACATGCAGGAAGAAGGACATTCATCTGTAATGCACTGGCTCTCGGTATTCCTGCACAGGTTGTAATGAAATGGACAGGGCACAGTGATTATAAAGCCATGAAGCCTTACATTGACATAGCAGACGATATTAAGGCCAATGCAATGAACAAGTTTAACCAACTCTAAAAGTATCAGTCAGTTTCACAGATTATCCATTATTAGAGTTATCTTTGTTAAGTAATAGTTAGTGATATGGAAAATAACAACGAACATAATATAAAGAAAGGTCATTTTGATGCCTTTGTCCATGCTGTCGGTTCGGAAATAGAACAGGCACAAGTCCGACTCATTACCGCAGCCAATGCCCAGATGTTGTTCCATTACTGGAAAATGGGGAATTATATACTGTACCACCAACACCTACATGGGTGGGGTGGTAAAATTATCAAAAAATTGGCACAGGCAATCAGATTCAATTATCCTGAAAAGAAGGGATATTCGGAACGTAATCTTACTTATATGTGCCAGTTTGCCCGTTTATATCCGTTAAATGTACTTCGTAGTTTTATTGAAGCAGATTCAATACTGTCGGTCCCAAATATTCAAAACATTACTAATGAAGTCCTTAAGCTCAATAGCGGACAATTTACGCAGGAGCTTACTGCGCAAATACAATCAGCTGATAATCAATCTTTAGAAATTACGCAGGAGGTTCCTGCGCAATTTCAGAATGTAGCAAAAACAGTAGCAACCATCTATAAAATAAAAATAGAGGATATAGAAGATTTATTCTTGGCGTCACCGATTGCAAGAATAAATTGGGCAAGCCATATGGTCATACTCAATAATCCGCTACCATTGGGCGTAAGGTATTGGTATATGAAACAATCTGTAGAAATGGGTTGGAGCAGTAATGTGCTGAAAATGCAGATTGAAAGTAATCTGTATGACAGACAAATCAAGAGTAACAAGGTAAACAACTTCACTGCCACACTTCCGGCACCTCAAAGCGATCTTGCCAATTATCTGTTAAAAGACCCGTATATCTTTGACTTGGCAGGAGCAAAGGAAAAGGCTGACGAAAGGGATATAGAAGAACAGTTGGTAAAGCATGTAACCCGTTACTTGCTGGAAATGGGTAACGGCTTTGCTTTTGTTGCCAGACAAAAACATTTCCAGATTGGGGACAGTGACTTTTTCGCCGACCTGATCCTATATAATATCAAGCTCCATGCCTATGTTGTCGTGGAATTGAAAGCAACGCCATTCAAACCGGAATATGCAGGGCAGTTAAATTTCTATATCAATGTTGTAGATGATAAACTGAGGGGAGAAAATGATAACAAGACCATCGGTCTTTTGCTGTGCAGGGGTAAGGATGAGGTCGTGGCACAATATGCCTTGGCTGGATATGACCAGCCGATAGGTATCAGCGACTATCAATTGAGCAAGGCAGTACCCGAAAATCTGAAATCTGCCCTACCGAGTATAGAAGAAGTGGAAGAAGAACTGACCTTATTCCTTGACAAGGACAAGAACCCATAATATAAAGTATATGGCAGGAAAGATACAGACGATGATTCCCCAATATGGAGAACTCAACAGAATATACAGAGACTATATAGATAATTACGCTTTTTCTTTTGACAGGCAGAAATTCATATCGGATTTCTATCAGGAGTATAATGACATGAAATCCTTTGAAGCCGCTATCCTTGAACTGGTGCTTGACAAGCAAAAAGAGCAATACACCTTGATACTCAACAGCCTGAAAACTGAAATAGAAAAGAGCATACAGGCTTATGAGATACGCCCGTTAAGTGACAGAGCCATAGAACGTGCTTGCTATCAGCACATGGAAAGGTATTCTCAGGAAATTGAAGCCCAGCTGGATGTTACAAGAAGTCTGAGCAAGCCGCTGAATGAAGCCAACAACAGGTATGATTCCATTGGTTACAGGGAGCATACAGCCGAAGAGGAAAAACAGGCAGAGAAAGAATATGAACGCTGCAAGGCTGAATATGACAGGGAAAAAGCCAAACTGAACAAACTCTATGATCAGCAAAAGGCTGCAAGAACAGAGGCATTCCAATACATGAAGAACTGTTGTGCGGACATATACCGTCAAAGCTGCCTTTTTCTGGATATATTGAAGAAATACATTCCTGACGGAAAGCAAGAGAATAAATCAAGCGAGCCAATCAGTCAGCAGGAAACGACAGAAGAACAACAGGAATATTTCAGCATGAAATTACTTTCGCTCATTCATGAGGTGTGCATAGGAGAACAGTTCGAAGAAATTTCCGCACTGGATTTCTATGCCAATATGAATCTTCACCCCTGCAACTGTAAGCTGAAAATAAAACCGAGAGAGAAAATACGTGTATGCTATCTGATATTCCTGATGAGCGAGAAACTCTCCAAACAGGACAGGGACAAATGGAAAGACAGAATACTGAAACTGCTGGATATTGACGACAGCTACTACAAATCCAAGTACAAGGAGCCTGTTTCAGATTTCCCCAGTGACAGCAACCAAAATTTCGCCAAGGAAATGGAACATATATTCAGATAATCCGTAATATATCCTGATACTTTACGAAAGTTCCACTTTTACCACTCAAAATAATTTTTGAGTGGTATTTTTATTTTCTGATATTCAATAAGATACAATGATATTCAGTTTGTACCGTCCCCATCCTTACCACTCATAACCCTACCTAATTTTGCATCGTTCGAGAACAGAAATAACAGCCAGTGCGCAGGGCTGATTGTTTAACGACTAAATAGATTGGACGATGACAAATATCCAAGAATTATTATCAAAACCCGTCTGGCAGATGACAGGCGAAGAATTCATATTCCTGAGTAAGCACGCTTCAGGTCAGGCCGAAGCATTGCCGCAACCCGTTACAGACACGGAAAAGAAGTATGTGTACGGAATACTCGGTATAGCCAAACTGTTCGGGTGCAGTCTGCCCACTGCCAACCGCATAAAGAAAAGCGGTAAGATAGACAAGGCGATTACCCAGATAGGGCGCAAGATTATCGTAGATGCGGAATTGGCTCTTGAGCTTGCCGGGAAGAAAACAGGAGGACGGAAATAATGGGAGGTATGCTTATGGACTATATGAAAGAAATAAAGGAGATTTCGGCAGAACAGGCAATAATCCTTTGGCAAGCTTCACGCCTGAGTCTGTCGAAAATCTACGAAAAAGCACCTGAGATTCTAAAAGTGCAAGGTTCGGTCATTGGTACACTGGGCAATTTCAGTGCATCCATCGGCAAAGCCAAGAGTAAAAAGACTTTCAATGTATCGGCTATCGTAGCCGCCGCATTGAAAAACGGTACGGTACTGCGGTATGTTGCGGAACTACCGGAAGAAAAAAGGAAGATTCTTTATGTGGACACGGAACAAAGCCATTATCACTGTCTGAAAGTCATGAAACGTATTTTACGGCTTGCTGGTCTTCCTGATGACAGGGACAATGAACATCTGGAGTTTCTCGCTTTGAGGAAATACACGCCCGAACAGCGTATCAGGATTGTCGAACAGGCTATCTATAATACACCGGACATAGGGCTTGTAATCATAGACGGCATCCGTGATATGGTATATGACATCAACAGTCCGGGAGAATCGACACGCATTATATCCAAACTGATGCAGTGGACGGATGACAGGCAGATACACATCCATACGATACTCCACCAGAACAAAGGCGATGAAAACGCAAGAGGGCATATCGGTACGGAGCTGAACAACAAGGCGGAAACCGTTCTGCTGGTGGAAAAGGACAAGAGCAACGGGGATATAAGCAATGTTTCAGCCATGCACATCCGTGCAATGGATTTCGAGCCTTTCGCTTTCCGTATCAACGACAATGCATTGCCTGAACTCATAGAGGGGTACAGACCCGAAGCGAAGAAACCCGGAAGACCGGAAGAGGAAAAGTTTGACCCTTACAGACATATTAGCGAACAGCAGCACCGCATAGCACTGGAAGCGGCTTTCGGACTGAAAGAGGAATACGGCTACAAGGATCTGGAAACCTCCTTAATCAAGTCATATATGTCGGTAGGTGTAAAACTGAACCATCAAAAAGCGGTATCACTTATCACCATGCTCCGGAACAAACGGATGATAGTACAGGAGAACGGCAGGAAATACACGTTCAAGCCGGACTTTCACTATTAGACCGTATAACCTGTAATCACTTCACTTTATTCGGCAGGTCTATATATTAAGAATAAAGCGAAGCGGTTGTAGGGAATAGAAAAGCGCTTCACTTTATTACCGTATCCTATATATACGAAGATAAAGTGAAGTGATTATACAGACCGTACTTCATAAAAAAGTACGGGCGAAAAGAGAAATAAATATTCCAACCATTATTCAAACACTCATCTTATTATGGATATACAGACAGCAAAACAAATCAGGATAGCGGATTTTCTGTACAGTTTGGGATATTCTCCCGTCAAGCAGCAAGGTATTAACCTATGGTACAAATCCCCGTTACGGGAAGAGACAGAACCCTCGTTCAAAGTAAATACCGAGCGCAACCAATGGTATGATTTCGCAATCGGCAAAGGTGGAAATATCATCGCACTGGCACAGGAACTCTACTGTTCCGACTATGTGCCTTATCTTCTACAGAAAATCGAAGAACAGATACCACACATACGTCCCGTGTCTTTCTCTTTTGGCAAGCAATCATTTTCCGAACCGAGTTTTCAGCAATTGGACATTGTGCTGCTGGCTTCTCCTGCCCTGCTTGCCTACCTACAGGAAAGAGGGATAAACACGGCACTGGCGAAAAGAGAATGTAAGGAAGCCCGTTTCACCCACAACGGCAAACGGTATTTCGCCATTGCCTTTCCGAACATATCAGGCGGATATGAAATTCGCAACCGATATTTCAAGGGATGTATCGCACCAAAAGAAATATCCCATATCAGACAGTCAGGAAAACCAAGGAGTACATGTTACGTTTTTGAGGGATTTATGGATTACCTTTCCTTTCTTACTTTAAGGCTGGAAAGCTGTCCGCAATCACCCGACTTCGACAGACAGGATTACATAGTTCTTAATTCCGTAGCCAATGTTCCCAAGGCACTCTATCCGTTGGGAAGCTATGAGCGCATCCACTGTTTCTTTGACAATGACCGTGCAGGAATGGAAGCAATACAGCAAATCCGAAAGGAGTATGATGCTACCCGGTATATACGTGACGCCTCGCAAATCTACAGTGGATGTAAAGATCTGAACGAATATTTACAGAAACGAATAGCCGATAGGAAAGAGCAAGCGCAATCTGTCGAAAAGAGGAATGATACGCTATCCAAGAAACCGAAAGGCTTCCGGTTATAGCCCACTATAACTACACGCTTCGCTTTCGTAGTTGTGGGCTCTCCCGAGGGGATTAGGGCTTTGCCCTAATGACCCACTCAGGGCGTTTCACCCCTGAGAACCCCGAGCAAAGAGTGACCCTCTCTTTGCAATCTCCGCTTATGGGTTACCCCTAAGAACCCCTCTGCGAAAGCGAGCAAAGTAAATCAATTGTAAACAAAGGAAAGAAGCTATGGCAACAAAATCAAGCATACATATCAAGCCTTGCAACATCGCATCGAGCGAGGCACACAACCGAAGGACTGCCGAGTATATGCGTAATATCGGGGAGTCCAGAATCTATGTCGTTCCCGAACTTTCCACCGATAACGAACAGTGGATAAATCCCGACTTCGGCACTCCCGAACTGCGAACTCATTATGACAATATCAAGCAAATGGTCAAGGAAAAGACCGGACGTGCCATGCAGGAAAAGGAAAGGGAACGCAAGGGAAAGAATGGAAAGATTATCAAGGTGGCGGGATGCTCACCCATCCGTGAAGGAGTATTGCTTATCAGACCGGACACCACACTGGCTGATGTACGCAAATTCGGTGAAGAGTGCCAAAGACGCTGGGGCATCACTCCGCTACAGATTTTCCTGCATAAAGACGAAGGGCATTGGCTGAACGGTCAGCCGGAAGCAGAAGACAAGGAGAGCTTCCAAGTCGGTAACAGATGGTTCAAACCAAATTATCATGCTCATGTCGTATTCGACTGGATGAACCATGAAACTGGAAAGAGCCGAAAGCTCAATGACGAGGATATGGCAACCATGCAGACCCTTGCTTCCGATATTCTCCTGATGGAACGTGGACAGGCAAAAGCTGTCACAGGTAAAGAGCATCTGGAACGAAATGATTTCATCATTGAGAAGCAGAAAGCCGAACTGCAACGTATAGAGGAAACCAAGCGACACAAGGAACAACAAGTAAGCCTTGCCGAACAGGAACTCAAACAGGTAAAAGCAGAGATACGCACGGACAAACTAAAGAAAACAGCCACCAATGCTGCTACCGCCATAGCAAGCGGTGTAGGTTCTCTTTTCGGAAGCGGTAAGCTGAAAGAACTGGAACATCACATCGAGCAGCTACATCAGGAAATTACCAAACGGGACAAAGCTACTGATGAATTAAAAATTCAGATACAACAAATACAGGAACAGCATAGCAGACAAATTCGTAATCTTCAAAGAATACATAATCAAGAACTTGAAGCCAAAGACAAGGAAATATCACGATTGAGCACCTTGCTTGAAAAAGCCCACAAATGGTTTCCCATGTTCAAAGAGATGTTGAGAATGGAAAAATTATGCGCTGTTATCGGGTTTACCAAAGACATGATAGAAAACCTCTTGACAAAGAAAGAATCCATACAATGTAGTGGCAAAATTTATTCCGAAGAACACAGGTGGAAATTTGACATCAAGAATGATATTTTTAGGGTTGAGAAACATCCGATGGATAGTGGTAAGCTTATGCTGACCATAAACCGACAACCCATAGTACAATGGTTTAAGGAACAATGGGAAAAGTTACAGCAGAATCTACGTAACTCGGTGCAGAGAGAGCAAAAATCCAGAGGATTTAGAATATAGAATAGCCTATTATTAATAAAATCAAGTATCTATGCATCCAAACAGATTGTTTTTATTACAGAATCAAAATCCTAAGAATTTATAAAAAATGAAGCCTAAAGAAGTTTTGGAAAAATGGATAGATTGCTTTAACAAAGCAGATGCTTATCATATAGCAGAGCTGTATGCTACTAATGCAGTAAATCATCAAGTCGCAAACGAACCAATAATAGGTAAAGAATCAATCTACAAAATGTTTGTGAATGAATTTGCCACTGCTAAAATGGTTTGTATGGTGGAAAATATTTTTGAAGATGGCGAATGGGCTATCATGGAATGGAAAGACTCTCTTGGACTTCGTGGATGCGGATTTTTTCATGTAAAAGATAACAAAATCGTCTTTCAAAGAGGGTATTGGGATAAACTTTCATTCTTGAAGCAACACAATCTTCCAATTGAATAAGTACTATCAGAATACGGACTGGGAAATTGAAATACCCAGTCCGAGTTATATAATGAATTTTACTTGTTAAACTATTTAAAGTCAGTTGGATAACAAACCATACCTTTCACATTCTCAGTAGCTCCAGGTATTAATTCAGCCACCATGCAATATTCATGAGAGACTTCGAAAGGAAATTCAATTCCTAAATCGATAGCCTTGCGATAGCCAAATCGAGGATAATACTCTTTATGCCCCAATACGACTGCTGTGCCGTAACCCAAAAGTGCTGCCCTCTGATGGGCTTACTGAATCAACATCCCCCCCCCAATTCCCTTACGCTGGAATTCCGGCAAGACTGCCAATGGAGCTACACTCAGGGATGTGACAGACTGGGTGTCACTGTCTATCTTTACTTCTGTAAGTAAGATATACCAGACAATTTGTTTTTCTGTCATTTTCTTGTTCTTATCTAATTGTTAGGCTCATTGTTGTTATACATTGTTTAATTATAGATAAATCGTGAATATCCTTCTCTCTTAAATCGTAGCCCGAATGGAATACTTGTTGCCCTTTTGCAGAAATGCAAGGGATGCTTCTGCCTTCAAAGACTGCTGTTCCAAAATAGTCCGGTTGAAATTCATACCAGCCTCCATCCAAGTCGGCTTGTTTGGAAGTGCCGTCCGCATTCAAGACAAAAGGATGGATATCAATATAGCCTAATTCTTTGCTATACAGTTCCACACGGGTGGGCAACCAATTTGTTTCAATTTGATATCCTCTCTCCTGCAAAAGATCAAGGAGTTGGTCTGTATAATTGGCATCAAAATCAATGTCAATATCTCTATGCAAGCGGGTTTGCTGTCCGTACAAGACATCCACTCCCCAGCCTCCATCCAACCAAAACTGCATGTCCAGGCTTTCCAACAAGTCCAAAACTTGAAATAACTCTGTAATCGTAGTGTGTTCTTTCTTTGTCATATAATAATTCTTTAATAAATAATACTATGCGTAATTATCCAACTGCTTGATTGAAGAAATAAAATTTGCACCCACTCCAATCAGAAAGATAACCCATCCGCTGATCATAAAGACGGATGTGATACCCCATGCTTCCACCCAATATCCTGAAGCTACGATACCCAGCATTGATGGAAAGGTACTCAAACTAAAGATGAGAGAAAAAGTCCGTCCAAGCATGTCCGAAGCCAAGTTCTGCTGAATAATAGCGATGAAAAGCGCATGGTAAATGGAATAGGCTATGCCTCCTGTAAATGTTAGGCAAACAAAACCTATAAATGCGCTTGATGGTAAATAACTGGCGCTAATCAGATACAATCCCAATATCACATAAGCCGTATGCATCACTAATGTTTGCTTGCTTTTCAAAGCCTTACAGGCAAGTACTAAACCGCCCAACAATGCCCCTGAGCCCCAACCCATTTCCACAACTCCCATTTGCAAAATGTTTCCGTTGAAATGCAGAAGCGTCATAAAAGGAAATAACGTAAAAACAGGCATAAGGACAAAAGTCACCAGCGTAAAGCATACGAATAAAGGCAAAATGCCCATTGTACGCCGCAAGGTATGCCAACATTCCGTCAGTTCTTTTTTGAAATCTGGAAGAACTTTCGTTTTTTGAAGAGAAGGAATCTGGACACAAAGTAAGGTCAGACAAGCAGCAACAGCTCCGATCACATCTATGAGCAGAATATACTGTATGGGAAGCCAAACAACGAGGCTTGCCCCTACAACGGGAGCTATCACCTCACTGAAGGATTGAATGGAATGGTACAAACCTGATACCCTGACAAGATGGTGCTTGGGAACCAGTAGAGGGATGCTTGCCTGTAAAGCAGGTGCATGAAACGTACTGCCTATTGAACGACAAGCAGTCAATAGATAAAAAAAAGAAAGGTCTTTATAACCCTTGGTTATCACAATAAAAAGACATAGGGTACAGAACGCGATGAACAAGTCCGAATAAAACATCGTTTTCTTTCGATTCCATCTGTCAACATAGACCCCGGCAAACAAGCCTAATACAAATTGTGGTAAAAATCCAGCTAAAATAGCCAGAGATAAAGCTGTCGGGGATTTAAATTCGTTGCTAATCCAAAAAATAATGGAGAAGCCAACAATCGTACTTGTTAAAATAGATATGAGTTGGCCTATTCCTATCACGGCCAAAGTTGATTTCCAATGATTCATTGTGCTAATATTTCATGCGTTTATAGATAAGTACTTTCGTACATTAAGCAAAACGAAATTCTATCCACACAAAAAACTTGTATTATAATCCACTCCTGACGTTGGAATACAATAACAAATACTTTCAGGACGATGTAAAGTCCTGAAAAATCAAACTGAATGGATAGATAAATATTAGTCTTTTCTCATCGGATTCTTTTAATATCGCTACTCTTTTATTATGTAGTGGTTGTATTATCTTAAATAAAACAAAAACACCGACTTTACATTCTTGGGTGTAAAACTGGGTGTTTGTTTTGCAATCTGCTGATTTTCAGCGTTTGTTGCGGAGAGACAGGGATTCGAACCCCGGGTACCTCGCGGTACAACGGTTTTCAAGACCGCCGCAATCGACCACTCTGCCACCTCTCCAAAACTCTTTTCAGGAGTGCTTCCTTTCAAAAGCGATGCAAAGGTACGCATCTTTTTTGAATATGCAAAATGTTTTGGCAAAAAAATGATCGTTTTTTATCTCTTTTCCTTGTTTCCAGGCCTTCCTTTTTCACCGTGGTGTGCGCTTTTGAGCAGTTCGCGGTGGAAGCGCATCTCAGCTTTCTGGATATCATAGATCTTTTTTGCGGAAAGAAACTTTTTATATTTCCTCACGTATTCCAGATCCAGCTTGTCGTTGGTGATGCGCGCCTGGATCATGTCTTCCACAATCCGGGCATATTCCGCTTCCGTTGTATTGGGGTCTTTGCCCTGCCGCATATTCTGCCATGCCTCCCGATTGAGTTTTCCTTTCTTGTCCTGAAGCTCAAAGTAGAGCGGAAAGAATTTCTGGGCCTCCTCTTGAGTCAGTCCGGCACGGCGGGTAATGAATTCCTGTTGGCGGCTGCGGAATTCCTCCTTGCTCATTGGCGGCTGCTGCGCCCGCAGGTCTGGAAGAAAAAACACCGGAAACAGAATCAGAAATATAGAAAGTACTTTTTTCATTGATGTAGTTTGTTTATTTATAGATTTCAGAATCAGCATCCGTAAGATACTGGTAAAGCGTATAGTCATCCATCATGGTCTGGTTCACTATCGGGTCGATCACTTCGTCTGGAAGTTCCGAAAGATTTATGCTGGGCACATCAGCCGCCTGCGCGTTTTTTTCTCCTACGAACGTCCGCACCATCAGCATGATTCCGCAGAACATGGCTGCCATATACACCCATGGCCTTATGCGCATCCACAAGGTGATGTCTGGAGCTTCAACGGGAGCCTTTTCCGGAAGTTTGTCCATCAACTGCTCGGCAAAGTTCTCGAAGTATCCTTCGGGTACCTTGAACGGATTTTCCTTGCCGCACCGGTTAAGTAAGTTGGTTTCTTCCTTTTTCATGTTACATCTCTTTTATTTCTTTAGACAATTTTGTGGCGGGAAGGTTTAATCGTTCGCTTTAAAAAATTCTTCAATTTTCTTCACCGCATGGAAATAGGAGGCCTTGAGTGCCCCTATGCTGGTTCCAGCTATTTCGGCTATCTGCTCGTACTTCATTTCCTGAAAGTACTTTAGGTTGAATACGATCCGCTGCTTTTCGGGCAGAGTCATGATGGCTTTCTGGAGCATGAGCTGGGTTTTGTCCCCGTCGAAGTAGGGGTCGCTTTCCAGCTTGTTGACGAGTGCCGCCTCTTCGTCGTCTATCGAGAGCTGCCTTTCCGCCCGTTGCCTGTTCAGGAAGTTGATGCATTCGTTGATGGCGATGCGGTAGAGCCAGGTTGAGAGTTTGGCTTCGCCTCTGAAGTAGTCCAGATTGTCCCAGGCCTTCATGAACGTGTTCTGGAGCAGGTCGTTTGCGTCCTCGTGCGAAAAGACCATGCGCCTTATCTGCCAGTATAGCTGTTCGCTGTAGGCGCGTACAACCTCGCCGAATGCGTCACGCCGTGTTTCGGGATCCTGCAGGCGGTATATGGTTTCTTTTTCGTTGTACTTGTTCATGCTTTGGAGTTCATACTGTCTGGTATGACATTGTTCGGGATGTCGGGTTTAAACGGGTTAGTTTTCTTTAACTGTTCAGATGGAGATGGTCAGGTTTTCGTTGGCCAGCATCGTATGGGGGAAAATGGCTTTTGCTTCTTCAAGCAGCACCTTTTCGTCTTCATACCTTGCCGAGAAATGGCCGATGACCAGCCGCTTCACCTTTGCTTCGAGGGCTATCCGTGCCGCCTGCGCCGCCGTTGAGTGCTGGGTTTTCCGTGCCCGCGCGGCATTGTCTTCTCCGAAGGTCGCCTCATGGAAAAGCAGGTCGACTCCCTCTATCTGTTCCGTGATCCGGGGGAGGTAGACCGTGTCGGAGCAGTAGGCGTATGAGCGCGGAGGGTCGGCCGGAAAGGTGAGCTTTTCGTTGGGAATCACCTTGCCGTCTGCCGTAACGTAGTCTTCCCCGTTCTTTATGCGGTTGATCATATATAGAGGGATTTCGTAGCAGTCGATCATGTCCCGCCGGATGTGGTTGGCGGTCGGCTTTTCGCGGAAGAGGAACCCGCAGGTAGGCATGCGGTGCTTCAGCGGGATGGTTTCCACGCTTGCCGACCGGTCGTCGTAGATGATTTCGCGCTTTGCCGGGTCGATGGGGTGGAAGACGACATCGAAGGGCAGTCCGTTGCAGAAGAAGGCGAGCTGCGGCTTGAGAATCCGCTCCAGCTCCGGATGCGCGTGGATGTGAAGCTGTGCCGTGCGTTCCAGCATTCCGAATGTTGAGATAAGGCCCATCAGTCCGAAGCAGTGGTCCCCGTGCAGGTGGGAGATGAAGATGTGGTTCAGCCGGTTGAACCGGAGCCGCGAGCGGCGGAGGTGTACCTGCGTTCCTTCTCCGCAGTCAATCATGAAGAGCTTTTCGCGCACGTTGACTATTTGCGAGCTGGCGTTGTGCCTGAGTGTGGGCAGGGCCGAACCGCATCCCAATATGTGTATGTCGAATTTTTCCATGGGGGACAAAGATAGGCGTTTTTTTTGATGTAGCGGGAAATCACTCGAACTTTGTGTTCCTCATGTCGCCTGTTTCCGCAAAGGCGATGTGCATCTTGAACGCGTTTTTCAGCGACATCGGCGTATGGCACGAGTGTCCTTCCGAAAGTTTCAGGTAATCCCACAGCAGTTGTCTGTAGTCGGGATGAGCGCAGTTCTCGATGATGCAGCGCGCGCGTTGCGAAGGCGATTTCCCGCGCAGGTCGGCCACGCCCTGTTCGGTTACGAGGATGCGCACGTCGTGTTCCGTACTGTCCACATGCGACACTTGGGGCACGATTGAAGAAATCAGTCCGCCTTTTGCCGTAGACGGTGTGGTGAAGATGGAAAGAAAAGCGTTGCGTGCGAAGTCGCCTGAACCTCCGATTCCGTTCATCATCTTGCATCCCGAAACATGGGTGCTGTTTACATTGCCGAAGATGTCTGCCTCGAGTGCGGTGTTTACGGCGATGATGCCCATCCGCCGGATCAGTTCCGGGTGGTTGGTGATTTCCTGCGGGCGGAGCAGCACGCGGCTGCGGAAGGTGTCGATGTCGTCGTACATCATGTCCAGGTGGTCGTCCGAAAGTGTCAGCGAGCTTCCTGCCACAAAGCGGATGCGTCCTTTTGCCATAAGGTCGATGACCGAGTTCTGGATGACTTCGGTGAACATCGAGAAGGCCGGAAGCGCGGGGTTGTCGCCCAGTGCGCCCAATACGGCGTTGGCGATGTTGCCCACACCCGACTGCAGGGGCAGGAACTCCTGCGGGATGGCTCCGCGTTTCCATTCGCTGCATAGGAATTCGGCCACGTTATGCCCGATCTGCACGGTCGTTTCGTTGAGCGGAGTGAATGCGGCTATGCGGTCGCGTTCGTTCGTGCGCACCACGCCCACCACCTTGCTCGGGTCGATTTTCACGCTTGGGGTTCCGATGCGGTCGTTCACCTTATATATAGGTATCTCGGTGCGGTGGGGAGGCATGGCCGGAACGTAGATGTCGTGCATGCCGGCGAGCTTTCCCGAATGGGCTTCGTTTAGCTCGATGATGATCTTGTCGGCCACCTGGAGCAGGGTAGGCGTGATGCCCACCGAGGTGCTGGGAATGATTTCTCCTTCGTCGGTGATGTCGGAGGCTTCTGCGATGGTCACGTTGACTTTCCCCAGAAAGCCGTAGCGCACGTCTTGGCCGATCTGCGAAAGATGAAGGTCGAAGTACTGCACTTCGCCTGCGTTGATCGAGTTGCGCATGTCTTTGTTCGACTGGAAGGGGGTGCGGAACGAAACTGCATCGGCAAGAGCCAGCGCGCTGTCCACCTGGTTTCCTGTGGCGCCTCCTGTTATCAGGCCAACCTTGAATTCTTTTCCTTCCCGGTGCATGGCTCCGGCATGTTCGGCCAGTGCGGCAGGAGCGGCTTTCGGTGTTCCTACGGAAGAGAATCCTCCGATTCCTACGGTATCTCCGTGCCGGATGGATGAGGCCGCTTCCGCGGCGGATATGAACGGATATTTCATGATATAAATTAAGCTGAAAAAGTTAGTTGTTGTAAAAAGTATCGGCAAAATTAGTGTTTTTATTCCAAATTATCAATGCGGACTGATGTTTTTCTTGCTTTTTGATATGGAGGGCTTTGGCAGGCGGCGCGGAAGATGCCGGCGTGATTCATCGTTTGTGCTTTTGCCTGGCATTTTTTGAGGAGCTTTGCCTTGCGGTTTCTGGCAGAATGCCTCATCCTTGTATAAGGGGTTGAATGCCTGCGCTTTCCGTCCATCTCTGAAGCCTCGAAAAGATGACGGGACATTTTGATCAGGATGACGGGATATTTTACTTTGAATGACGGGTTATTTTACTTGCGATGACGGGTTATTTTTTCAGGCTGGTTCCGGAGGGACATTGGCGCAACGTTTCTTGTCTGTCAGTGTGTTTGCGTTTATGACTTTTTTGCAGAAATATGCGCCTTGTTTTTGCAGAATATGTTTAACTTCGCAAAGTCTAACAACGAAACACTAACAAACTTTTGTGGATATGCTAATGAAAAGACTCAGGCAGATATCGGCCGCCGTCTGTTTCACGCTCGTCACATTGCTGTTTCTTGACTTTACGGGCGCGATTCATCTCTGGTTTGGCTGGTTGGCCAAGATTCAGTTCCTTCCGGCAGTGCTTGCCCTCAATGCCGGTGTCATTGTCTTTCTTGTTTTGCTTACGCTGGTTTTCGGGCGCGTATACTGTTCGGTCATCTGTCCGCTGGGCGTGTTCCAGGATCTGGCGGCGCGTTTCGGACACCGCAGAAAGAAGCTCCCCTATGCGTTTTCCGAATCGAAAAGCTGGCTGCGCTATGGCGTGCTGGCCGTATTTCTTGTGCTGGCCGCCGTCTTTCATGCTTCGGTGTGGCTCGATCCGTATGCCATCTACGGGCGTGCGGCCAATGCCTTGCTCCAGCCTTTGTGGATGTGGGGAAACAATGTGCTGGCTTATTTCGCCGAGAGGATGAACAGCTATGCTTTTTATTCGGTGGAGGTCTGGATGAAGGGCGCGGCGGTTTTTGCCGTATCTTTTGTGATGATCCTTGCCGTGGCTGTACTGGCCTGGCGCGGCGGACGCACTTATTGCAATGCGGTTTGTCCGGTAGGCACAGTGCTGGGGATGCTTTCCCGGTTTTCGCTCTTCCGGATAACCGTCGATACCTCCAAATGCAACGGATGTACGCTTTGCGCCCGCAACTGCAAGGCGTCCTGCATCGACGCGAAAGCCCATCGGGTAGACGCAAGCCGCTGTGTGATGTGTTTCGATTGCCTGGACAAATGCTCGCGCGGAGCCATCGGCTACCGTTTCGCTTATGGAAAGAAGGCTGTCCGTACAGAGCCTGTATCTGCCGGCCGGCAGAAGCCGGTGGCTGATGAAGGCAACGGCAGGAGGGCTTTCATTGCGGGTACGGCCGTGATGTTCGCTTCGGCGGTCAGCGCGCAGGTGGCAAAGAAGGTGGAGCCCGTCAAAATGGATGGGGGGCTGGCTGACATTATCGGCAAGAAAGAGCCGGTGCGCGCCACTCCGCTCACTCCTCCGGGTTCGGTGGGTGCGCGCCACATGCAGGCGCATTGCACCGCCTGCCAGCTTTGCGTGTCGGTCTGTCCGAACGAGGTGCTCCGCCCTTCGCGCCGGCTCGATACGTTTATGCAGCCTTATCTGTCGTACGAACGGGGCTATTGCCGTCCGGAGTGTACGAAATGTTCTGAAGTATGTCCCGCCGGCGCCATCCTGAAAATCAGCCGGGCGGACAAGTCGAGCATCCAGATTGGCCATGCGGTGTGGGTGAAAGACCGCTGCATTCCGCTCACCGACGGGCAGGAGTGCGGCAACTGTGCCCGGCATTGTCCGGCGGGAGCCATAACCATGATACCTTCTGATCCTTCCGATCCGGAGTCGCTGAAGATTCCGGCCGTGGATGCGGAGCGGTGTATCGGGTGCGGGGCGTGCGAGTATCTTTGCCCGGCACGCCCGTTGAGCGCCATCTATGTGGAAGGCCACGAAGTGCACCGGGTAATCTGATCCGGGTTGTCGGATAAAAAAACAGTTTTTGCTATGGAAAAGAACGATATGTGTAAGAAAGATAAGATGAATCGCCGCAATTTCCTGAAAATCGTGGGAATCAGTACGGTGGCGGCTACGGCCGGAGTCTGCGGATGTGCTCCGAAGAAAGAAGCGGACGCTTCGGGAAACGCTGCTTCCGAGGTGCCCGAAGGCAAGATGACCTGCCGGAATTTTCCTCCTTCTCCCGACCGGGTTTCGCTGCTCGGCTATGGATGTATGCGCTGGCCGACTCTTCCTTCGCCGGCAGGCGACGGAAATGTGATTGACCAGGAGGAGGTGAACCGCCTTGTCGACTATGCCATCGGGCATGGGGTGAATTATTTTGATACGGCTCCTGTCTATGTGCAGGGGTGGTCGGAACGGTCTACGGGCATGGCCTTGAAGCGTCATCCGCGCGAGAAATACTTTATTGCCACGAAAATGTCGAATTTTGACCGGAGCGACTTCAAGTCGAGCGTGGAGATGTATCACGATTCGATGAAGCATTTGCAGGTTGACTATATCGACTATTACCTGCTCCATTCGCTGGGTTCTTCCGGCAAGAGGAGCTTCAAGGTGCGCTTCCTTGACAACGGGCTGCTCGACTATCTGTTGAAGGAGCGCGAAGCGGGGCGTATCAGGCACCTGGGCTGGTCGTTTCATGGCTCGAAAGAGGAGTTCGACTTTATCTTGTCGTTTCACGAGAAGGTGCATTGGGACTTCATCCAGATCCAGCTGAACTATTCAGACTGGAAGTATGCCACGGGCAACAACGTGAATGCCGACTACCTGTATGCCGAGATTTCCCGGCGGAACATTCCGATGGTCATCATGGAGCCTTTGCTGGGCGGCCGTCTGTCCAAGCTTCCGGAGCATATCTTTTCGCGCCTGAAAGCGCGCAATCCTGAAAGCAGCGTCGCGTCGTGGGCGTTCCGTTTTGCAGGGACTCCGCCCATGGTGCTCACGGTGCTGAGCGGAATGACGTACATGGAGCATCTTCAGGACAACATCCGCACCTATTCGCCTCTGGTTCCCCTCACCGCCGAGGAAAACCAGTTTCTGCTCGATACGGCCTTGCTGATGCGCGAGTATCCGACGGTGCCCTGCAACGACTGCAAGTATTGCATGCCTTGTCCTTACGGCATCGACATTCCGGGCGTGCTGCTGCATTACAATAAATGCGTGAATGAGGGAAACATTCCCCAAAGCCGTATGGACAAGAACTATGCCGAGGCGCGCAGGGCTTTTCTTGTGGGGTACGACCGGAGTGTTCCCAAGCTTCGCCAGGCAGACCATTGCGTGGGCTGTGGGCAATGCAATCCCCATTGTCCGCAGTCCATTGACATTCCGAAAGAGCTGAGGCGGATTGATGCGTATGCAGAAAAACTAAAGCAGGAAACATTATGAGAGAAGATTTGATCAGGCTGCTGCACGACGGAAACTATTCGTGTGTGGTGAGCAAAGACGGCGAAATCCGCACATTCACGCGGAGGGGAGTGGTTGACCTTTTCGAGCTTTACCGTTCGGATCCGGATTTTATGCGGGGAGCGAAGGTTGCCGACAAGGTGATCGGCAAGGGAGCCGCGGCTATGCTGGCTCTGGGAGGAGTTTCGGAGGTGTGGACCGATGTCATCAGCGAGCCGGCTTGCGAACTGCTGGAGAAGTGCGGCGTTGAACTGAGTTATGACGAGAAGGTTCCCTTCATCATCAACCGCACCCGTACCGGGCGCTGTCCGCTGGAAACCGTTTGCGACGTGTCGGACAATCCGGAAGTGCTTTATCCTGTCATCTGCGATTTCGTGAAGAAGATGCAGGAAAAGCCTTCGGCTGGATAATGGTCTTTGCGGCCGAATTTTGCAGGGAAAATTTTGTTCGTATTCAATAAAAGCATAGCTTTGCATCCGGATTTATAAAATTTACAGATATGTTTGGATTGGGAATGCCTGAGATTATAATTATTGTCGTGCTGATTCTGCTTCTCTTCGGCGGACGCAAGATTCCTGAACTGATGCGAGGAGTAGGAAAGGGAGTGCGCAGCTTCAAGGAAGGGCTGAACGAAGTGGAAAAAAGCGTGAACATTGACGAGCCTGCTCCCGAAAAGGAACAGAAGGAGAAGAAAAGCGAGTCGTGAGAGGCAAATAAAAAAAGATTGTTGAAAAAAACAGGCAAATAGTTTTTGCATTTCCGAAAAAGTTGTATCTTTGCACACGTTTTCGGAAGGGAACAATGCCGAAATAACTCAGTTGGTAGAGTAACTCATTCGTAATGAGTAAGTCGCGGGTTCGAGTCCCGCTTTCGGCTCACTTTGATGTTTGTTGCAAGTGCTTGTATGCAGGGCGCTTGCAATTTTCTTTTTAGGCCGTATCACTCGCCTGGCGGATGAAAAGAACATGCGTTCCGTCCCTTTCTGGAAATATTTTGTAATTTATTTTGCAAAACAGCGCATCCTTTTGGCGGAAAATCCGTATATTTGCACTCCGAATTATGAATCAAACAAAGAAGCGACTCATGAATGACGGACTTATGTACAGTGCAGCAGCTATTCATACATTCGGGATTCCGCTCGGCTGGCGGACACCGGAAGAGCCCTTCTTTTTTCTCGGCACAATTTGTTTTATTTCTTCATATTCCCGGAATTGCTTTTCGGCAAGTCCGGGTTTTTTTTGGAGTGACGCTAAAAACAACAACTATAACGATACAGATAGATAAGGAATGAGAAACGTGACGTTAATCCTTGACGACGGGAGCCGCTTTCACGGCAAGTCGTTCGGTTATGAGAAGCCGGTAGCGGGCGAAGTGGTGTTCAATACGGCGATGACCGGTTATCCGGAGAGTCTGACCGACCCTTCGTATGCGGGGCAGCTGATGACGCTGACCTATCCGCTGGTAGGCAACTACGGGGTGCCTCCGTTCACTTTCGAGGCGAACGGTCTGCCCACTTTTATGGAGAGTGAGAGGATTCATGCGGAAGCTATCATCGTGAGCGATTACAGTGAAATGTACAGTCATTGGAATGCGGTGGAGAGTCTTGCCGAATGGTTGAAGCGTGAACAGATTCCCGGAATTACAGGCATCGACACGAGGGAACTGACGAAGGTGCTGCGCGAACATGGGGTGATGATGGGTAAAATCGTGTTTGACGATGAACCGGAAAATGTGCCCGAAGCGCAGTATGCGGGCGTGAATTATGTGGACAAGGTATCGTGTGACGAGATAGTTGTTTACAAAGGAAATGAATGCTGCAAGCTGCCGGCAGATATGCCGAAAGGGGAAATCAATTCCCGGCTGGCTTCGTTCAATGCGGAAGGCAGCAAGCGCGTGCTTCTGGTTGACTGCGGAGTGAAGGCGAATATCATCCGCTGCCTCCTCAAGCGAGGCGTTGAAGTGATCCGTGTGCCCTGGGACTACGACTTTAACGGAATCGAGTTCGACGGACTTTTCATTTCCAACGGACCCGGTGATCCGGACACATGCGACGCTGCCGTGCAGAACATCCGCAAGGCGATGGAAAACGAGAAGCTTCCCATCTTCGGCATCTGTATGGGAAACCAGCTGCTCTCGAAGGCGGGAGGGGCGAAAATATACAAGCTGAAATATGGCCATCGCAGCCACAACCAGCCGGTCCGCATGGTGGGCACGGAACGCTGCTTCATCACTTCGCAGAACCACGGATATGCGGTGGACAACAATACGCTTGGCGCTGACTGGGAGCCGCTTTTCATCAACATGAACGACGGGTCGAACGAAGGAATCCGCCACAAGCGCAATCCCTGGTTCTCCGCGCAGTTCCATCCGGAAGCTGCCAGCGGACCTACAGACACGGAATTCCTCTTTGACGAGTTCGTGAAGCTGATCTAACAATAACCAACCATTAACTGAAAGAACATCAATGAAAGAAAATATAAAGAAAGTTTTGCTGCTGGGGTCAGGCGCATTGAAAATCGGTGAAGCGGGCGAATTTGACTATTCCGGTTCGCAGGCGCTTAAGGCACTGAAAGAAGAGGGCATCGAAACGGTGCTCATCAATCCGAACATCGCTACGGTGCAGACATCCGAAGGGGTGGCCGACAAAATCTACTTCCTTCCCGTCACTCCGTATTTTGTGGAAAAAGTCATCAGCAAGGAGCGGCCCGACGGCGTACTGCTCTCGTTCGGAGGGCAGACGGCACTGAACTGCGGCGTGGCTCTCTATCAGGAAGGCGTGTTCGAGAAATACGGTGTGCAGGTGCTGGGCACTCCCGTGCAGGCCATTATGGACACGGAAGACCGTGAACTGTTCGTGAAGAAGCTCGACGAGATCAACGTGAAGACCATCAAGAGTGAGGCGTGCGAGAACATTGAGCAGGCGCGCAAGGCTGCCAGCGACCTGGGCTATCCGGTTATCATCCGTGCGGCATATGCGCTGGGCGGTCTTGGATCGGGATTCTGCGACAACGAGGAAGAGCTGAACGTGCTGGCCGAGAAAGCCTTCTCGTTCTCTCCGCAGGTGCTCGTGGAAAAGAGTCTGAAAGGATGGAAGGAAGTGGAGTATGAAGTGGTGCGCGACCGTTTCGACAACTGCATCACGGTCTGCAACATGGAGAACTTCGACCCGCTGGGTATCCATACGGGAGAGTCTATTGTCATTGCGCCGAGCCAGACGCTGACCAACAGTGAATACCACAAGCTCCGTGAACTGGCTATCCGCATCATCCGCCACATCGGTATCGTGGGAGAGTGCAACGTGCAGTATGCGTTCGATCCCGAATCGGAAGATTACCGTGTGATCGAGGTGAACGCGCGTCTGAGCCGTTCTTCGGCGCTGGCATCGAAGGCTACGGGTTATCCGCTGGCATTCGTGGCTGCCAAGCTGGGACTGGGCTACGGACTGTTCGACCTGAAGAACTCGGTGACCAAAACCACTTCGGCTTTCTTTGAGCCGGCACTCGACTATGTGGTGTGCAAGATTCCGCGCTGGGACTTGGGCAAGTTCCATGGCGTAGACCGTGAGCTGGGCTCCAGCATGAAGTCGGTGGGTGAGGTGATGGCAATCGGACGCACGTTCGAAGAGGCCATCCAGAAAGGACTCCGCATGATCGGCCAGGGCATGCACGGATTCGTGGAGAACAAGGAACTGGTTATCGCCGACATCGACAAGGCTTTGCGCGAGCCGACCGACAAGCGTATCTTCGTCATCTCGAAGGCAATGCGCGCCGGATATACCGTCGACCAGATTCACGAGCTTACCAAAATCGACAAGTGGTTCCTCTACAAGCTCGAAAACATCATGCAGACCTCCAGGGAACTGCACGAGTGGGGAAACAACCATATACAGCTTTCCGAGCTTCCGAAAGAGCTGCTCTACAAGGCAAAGCGTCAGGGATTCTCTGACTTCCAGGTGGCCCGCGCCATCGGCTATCAGGGAGATATGGAAGACGGCATCCTTGCCGTGCGCGCTTACCGCAAGCAGACTGGCGTTCTTCCGGTGGTGAAGCAGATCGATACGCTGGCTGCCGAGTATCCGGCACAGACCAACTACCTGTACCTCACTTACAGCGGCGTGGCAAACGATGTGCATTATCTGGGCGATCACAAGAGCATCGTGGTGCTCGGATCGGGAGCTTACCGTATCGGCTCGTCGGTGGAATTCGACTGGTGCGGCGTGCAGGCTCTCAACACAATCCGCAAGGAAGGCTACCGTTCGGTGATGATCAACTACAATCCCGAAACAGTATCTACCGACTATGACATGTGCGACCGCCTTTATTTCGACGAACTGACCTTTGAGCGTGTGATGGACATCCTTGACCTGGAGAACCCGCACGGTGTCATCGTGTCGACCGGCGGACAGATTCCGAACAATCTGGCCATGCGTCTTGACGCGCAGCAGGTGAACATTCTCGGAACGTCGGCCAAGAGCATCGACAATGCCGAAGACCGCGACAAGTTCTCGGCCATGCTCGACCGTATCGGGGTGGACCAGCCGGAATGGAGTGCGCTGACTTCGATGGACGACATCAACGCCTTCATCAAGAAGGTCGGATTCCCGGTGCTGGTGCGCCCGTCGTATGTGCTTTCGGGGGCTGCCATGAATGTCTGCTCCAACCAGGACGAGCTGGAGCGTTTCCTGCAGCTTGCGGCCAACGTGTCGAAGAAGCATCCGGTGGTGGTAAGCCAGTTCATCGAACATGCCAAGGAAGTGGAGATGGATGCAGTGGCTCAGAACGGCGAAATCATTGTCTATGCCATTTCCGAGCATATCGAATTTGCGGGCGTGCATTCGGGCGATGCGACGATCCAGTTCCCGCCGCAGAAGCTGTATGTGGAAACGGTGCGCCGCATCAAGCGCATTTCACGCCAGATTGCCAAGGAGCTGAACATCTCCGGGCCGTTCAACATCCAGTTCCTTGCCCGCGACAACGACATCAAGGTAATCGAATGCAACCTCCGTGCTTCACGCTCGTTCCCGTTCGTGAGCAAGGTGCTCAAGATAAATTTCATCGAACTTGCCACCAAGGTGATGCTCGGACTGCCGGTTGAGAAACCCGAGAAGAATCTGTTCGAGCTTGACTATGTGGGCATCAAGGCCAGCCAGTTCTCGTTCAACCGCCTGCAGAAGGCCGACCCTGTGCTGGGTGTCGACATGGCTTCTACCGGCGAAGTGGGCTGTCTGGGCGATGATACCTCATGCGCTATTCTGAAGGCGATGCTTTCTGTGGGCTACCGCATTCCCGCGAAGAATATCCTGCTTTCTACGGGCAGCACAAAGCAGAAAGTCGACATGCTTCAGGCGTCGCGCGCATTGAAGGCAAAGGGATATAACCTGTATGCAACGGGCGGAACTTCGAAGTTCCTTTCCGAGAACGGTATCGAGAACACGCATGTGTACTGGCCGAGTGAGGAAGGACATCCCCAGGCCCTTGAAATGCTTCACAACAAGGAGATTGACATGGTGGTGAACATTCCGCGCGACTTGTCGGTGGGCGAGCTTACCAACGGCTACAAGATCCGCCGTGCGGCTATCGACCTGAATATTCCGCTGATTACGAATGCCCGTCTGGCGAGCGCGTTCATCAATGCCTTCTGCTCGATGAGCATTGACGACATTGCCATCAAGAGCTGGGACGAATATAAATAACGCGAGTCAGATATATAAATCAAAACATGGAATGCTGCCCGTCTTTGACGAAACGTACGTCAATGGCGGGCAGCTTTTCTATGCAAAATTCCGTGCGAAATTGTTGCCATACGGATTTTTTTAATAGATTTGCTTTCCGTAATATTTAATATACTTATGAAAAACTTGAAAAAAACATTGTTGGTCTGCGGATTGCTTTCTGTGGCTGTAGGGGTTTTTGCACAGGACGAGGCAAAGACATTGCCGGTGCTTCGTGAGGGAAAGGAAGATATTCATATATGGGTGGACGGTTGGCTTCAGCCCGGAGCGTGGCTGGCGGATCCCCGTACGCGTCCGGATGTCTATCCGACATCGGGGAGGAGGGTGAAGTTCGCCAACGAGCGTGACTCTGTTGTTTTTGATGTAGAAAAGGACGGAGCATATGACTTTGTTGTGCTGACCGCTGAGGGGGACTCCGCGTTCACGCGCGTTCAGTGGGAGTCGGCGAACCCTTTGGAGGAGCCTTCTGCCGAGATGTTGAGGAGAGGGGCTGACGGGAAACTCTCGAAGGCACAGGCAAGGTTCGATGTGGATGCGCTGGTCTATACGTTGGGTGAAATCCATCCTGACCTGTTTTCCGCATGTCGTCAGGAAGATTTCTTCCGTGCTGTGAACAAGGTGAAGGATGAGATGCCTGACTCGGTCACTGCACTGGAACTTTTCCGCCGTGCAGCTCCGCTGGTTACGCTGGTAGGCGACGGGCATACGATGCTCCGTTTTCCCTATAATGACATATTCACTGAAACTTATCTCCGCCTGCCGCTTTTTGTCAAGGTGTCCACTTCAGAACCCCGCATTTTTGTGGACCGCTGCATCGACGGACTGATACCGGCGGGGCGGAAGTGCTTTCAATAAACGGTCGGAGTGCGGCGGAGATGCTGGAGGTCATGATGCCTTATGCGAGCGGCGAGCGTGAGTTTTTCCGCCTTTCGCGTCTGGGTTATGATTTCGCAGCCTTGTTCGAAATGCTCTATGCTGCCGGGCAATACGATGTGGCTTACCGTTTGGAGGAAGGAACAGACACGCTTCACTCCACATTGCGTCCGGCCGCCTTTGCAGAAATGAAGGCACGGATGCCGGACAAGAAGAAGGAGGAACGTAAGGCGTCCGACTATTCTTTCCGGATACTGAAAGATAAGGACGTGGCTGTCATGGATTTCCGCTCGTTCAATAATCCCCGGCGGATGGCGGCTTTCGCCGACTCCATGTTTTCCGTACTCGGCAAGGAACATATAGGCAATCTTATTATTGACATACGCGGCAACGGAGGGGGAAACTCCGCGGTCGGTGACGTGCTGCTGCGCTATATCTCGCACAAGCCTTTCCGGCAGATGGGAAAAGGATTGGCACGGATCACTCCCACAACCTTGCGCCTGACGGATTATCCGGGGCTGAAACCGGGATGGACTTTCTTCGATGGAGAAGGAGAGGACGGGAGCGGTCTTATTCTTCCGCTTGCGGAGAAACGCTATAAGGGCAAGGTGTATCTGCTCACCAGTCACATGACGTTCTCTTCGGCCAGCTCGTTCGCATGGGCGTTCAAGCATTTCGGAATGGGAACCGTGATCGGTGAGGAAACGGGTGGAATGAGCGTGTCTTTCGGAGATGTCCTCCTGTACAGGCTGCCTGTTTCCCGGCTGGCATGCACCATTTCCTGGAAACGCTTCTGGCTGTACGGGGCGGACGAAAACGACATCCACGGCACATTGCCCGACTATGCTGTTCCGCAGGAGAAAGCTCTCGGCAAAGCATTTGAGCTGATTGCCGATGAATGACGGGCGGCGGAACTTTTCCGGCAAGATTTTTTCAGTCCCTGAACAGATGCACCTTTATGCCGAACGAGAAGCGGAGGATGTCTTTCATGCGGAGCGTGCGGTTGGTTGCCTTGCTGACCAGATACAGTTCGCAGGTGCTCACTTCGTAATAGGCGGAGATGTTCCGCAGCAGGTTGTGCGAAGGGTTGAACCCGAACCGCTGCCCGATAAAGATGTACGGGCGCAGCTTGGTGCTGAAGTTGTAGTATTTGTTGGGATATTTTCCCGGCTCTCTTTTCCAGAACTCGTCGCCCGTGATGGTGGTCACGTACAGCCCGCAATAAAACGGTTCGAGCGTCCAGCGGGGATCGAAACTGATGCTCCACGGGATGTAGTTCTGCTTTACCGTAAAAGTGAGCCTTGTTTTTTCGCCCGCATATTTCTTCGGAAGGAATCCCCAGAGAAAGTCGGTTTCCCACTGGCATCGCTTGCCGTAGTCCCATCCGGCTCCGATGGCGAACATGCCCATTCCTCCGGCATACTGGAGCGAAGCCTGGGTGGGCTTCAGGCGTTCCCAGCGTTTGTATTTCAGGTGGACGCGCTTGTCCCACCGCCGGGTCTGAACGGCCGGGGCGGGAATGGTATCTCCGGCACATACATGTACCGCAGGAGAAAGGAAAGCCGGCAGGATGCACAATATTTTAATAGGAAACCACTTCATAGGTATAATCGTTTTCGTTGATGGTAAACAGCAGGTATGAGCGTTTGTTTGCGGAGGCGCATTCGTAATACATCACGCCGTCTTCAAACAGTTCCTCGGCACTGACATTGTGCCCGTGTCCGTAAATACAGAACTGCAGTGAGGGGAAGGATGTTATCGTCTGCTCAAAGAAATGGGCCACGTTGTTGTTGAACTGCTCGGAGAAAGGGCCGGCGTGCATGGCTGCCACTGTCTTCTCTATTCCTTCCGGGAGGCTCTGCCGGTCGTTTCTGATATACTGGAAGTCGGGTATGGCTGTGTCGTAGCCGAATTCAAGGGCATTGGTGTTGAGGCACAGGAAGTGGACATTCCCGGCGTTGAACGAGAAGTTGTTCTCTCCGAAAATCCGGTTGAACACCTCTTCGCCCGTGGCAAGGCAGTCGTGGTTTCCCAGAATGCATACATAAGGCACGCTGAGCCGGTTGAGTATGTCGCGCTGCTTCTCAAACTCCAGTTTGAGTCCGAAGTCGGACAAGTCGCCGGTATGCACCACAAAATCAAGATCTTTCTGTCCGTTGAGCGACTCTACCGCCTCTTCCGTTTCGTCATACCATCTCTGCGTGTCGCTGATGACGGCAAACGTGATGCGCTTCCGGCCTTCCAGCTCCGCTTCGATGCGCTGCATGTTCTTTGCGTTGATGCCCGTTTCTCCGTCAATGTCGAGGTCGTAGGGATGGTATTCGATCATGTCGCATCCTCCCGACGGAAACGTCAGGCAGCAGCACAAAAGCGCAGGCAAGATGTGAGTTCTGCAATTGTTCATAAATAAAGGTTTGGGCGAATGTCTGCCGCACATTGTTTTCCGAAGCCTTGAAATAGTCTGTCTTCAGCCTGGAGCCAACCATCTTTAAGCTGGAGATGTATATCTTCAGGCTAGAGATGTGCATCTCCAGGCTGGAGATAAAGGTTTTCCCCCGATTCCGGCTGTTTTCTTCTTGCTTTTTGGAGTCCGTCAGGCTGCATACACCCGCAAATGTTTATTTGTGTTGCAAATTTGAAGATAAAAAACAAAATTCAAAACATCAGAAAGACGCTAAAAGTGTTCCGTATGATTGTTTGGCGCAGAACGGAGAAAAAAAATCCCAATTTTTAGGTATTTCATATCTCGCCGCCATGCGCTTATTTTGTCGTGTCAAATCAAAAACGAGAAAAATGAAAAAGACTGGTATTTTTTATGGTTCCACAACCGGAACGACAGAGTCGGTGGCCCGGTTGATTGCCGGAAAGCTGGGTATCTCGCCGGCTGATCTGCATGATGTGAGCAAAATGACCGCTGACAGGGTGGCTTCGTACGATGCGCTGATACTGGGCACTTCGACTTGGGGCGACGGCGAGCTTCAGGATGACTGGTACGACGGCATCAAGGTGCTGAAGGGTGCCGATCTGAAGGGAAAGACAATTGCCCTCTTCGGGTGCGGCGACTCTGAGTCGTATGCCGATACGTTCTGCGACGGTATGGGCGTGCTCTACGAGGATCTGAAGGACAGCGGATGCGTCTTTATCGGCGCGGTGCCCGAGTCGGACTATACCTACAGCGCGTCTGTCGCCGTGGCCGACGGGAAGTTTGTGGGGCTGGCCATCGACGAGATGAACGAAAGCGACAAGACGGAAGCCCGTGTGGAGTCGTGGACCGAGATGCTGAAAGCTGATTTAACCGTATAAAGACATAGCCTGCTTATGATTGCTCCCGATATCAATCCGATAGAACTCAAGGTGTTCTTGAACCATATTTATGAACTGAAGAAAGGTGTGCGCCAGATGGTGCTTTATACCACGAACAAGAAATACGAAGCTTTTGCCGTGAAGCGGCTGAAGAGCCAGCGCATCCGTTTTGTGATTCAGGAGGTGGACAGTGAACGCATCAACCTGTTTTTCGGGAAGGCGGAGTGCATTGAGGCAATCCGTGTGATGGTGAAACGTCCGCTCAACGAGCTGACGCCTGAGGAGGATTTTATTCTGGGAGCGATGCTCGGATACGATATCTGCGCGCAGTGCAAGCGGTATTGCGACCGCAAGTCGCGCAAGAACTGCGTGATGAAAAACAACTGAGTAACTGTTTCGAATCTCTACATTTTTTCTGTTCGTTCATTGTTCTCGGACAACGGACAAACGTTTTTAATCAGGTTCTCTTTTTCTGCGGAGGCATGGCGGGCTTTCCTCCCGCTGTGCCTCCCGCTTTTGCACTTGTCTATTCCAGCAGTTCGTAGCTGCTCACCTGGATAGGCATGTCAAGGTTGTGCAGCACCTTTTCGAGCATGATTCCCTCCAGGTTGTTGTATTCGTAGCCGAAGGTGGCGCGTATGCCCTGCAGAATGAATTGGGTGGCGCGGTCGAGCGCGATGGGCAGACTGTCGCCCTGCATCAGCGATCCGGTGATGACGCTGGTAAACGTGTCGCCCGTGCCGGGATAGTGTGCGGGCAGGTAAGGGCAGGTAACCTTCCAGTAGCGGTTCCCGAACCGGTTGTATGCATAGACCGAGGTGGAGTGGGGGTCGTCCTTGACCGGCACGCTGGTTACGATGACGATGCTCGGTCCCTTGTCAGACAGAGCCTTGAGCGCAGCCTTCAGTTCCGCGTCGGTCATGCACTCCTGATAAGGCATGTCGAGCAGGCGGAACAGCTCCGTCATGTTCGGCGTGATGATGTCTGCCAGGCAGATCAGCTTCTTCATTTCGGTAACCATGTCTTCGGTGATCCCCTTGTAAAGGCTTCCGTTGTCCCCCATGACAGGGTCTACGACAACGAGGTCGGTAGGCCGCCGGAATCTTCTGATAAAGTCCTCCACAATCTGAGCCTGTTTCGGCGATCCGAGGTATCCCGAATAGAAAGCGTCGAAGCGCATGTCCAGTTCCTCCCATTTTTCGATGATCCGCTTCATTTCGTCGGTAAGGTCGAGGAACGAGTAGACAGGATACTGGGTGTGGTTTGAAAGGATGGCGGTGGGCAGGGGACACACCTGCAGTCCCATGGACGAAAGAATGGGTATCACAGCCATCAGCGATACCCGTCCCATTCCGGAAAGGTCGTGTACGGCCACCACTCTTTTTCCGTGGTTGTGGAAGAGCCGTTCGCAGGGAGTGCTGTCCGGCTGCGTGCGTGCGGCAGTCTTCTTCCGCTTGTATTTGTTCTCTTTTTCCCAGGCAGCCTTGCGCGCCTCGTATGCCTCGTATTGCTTTTCGATATAGTTGTCGGCCATGATGGTATATATTTGTAACAGTTTTTGCAAAGGACGTTACTTTTGGCGAATTGGGCAAACTTTTCGTCGTAAATCTGTATGGGGAATATGCCTCCTTGAAACCAAGAGCGGCAGAAGTATGGTTATAGGGTACTGATACAGTTCCTGCCGGTCAGTGTCCGATTGTGCTTTGTGCGAAAAGTATTGATAAAAATGTTGTAGCAGTTTTGATAATTTAACGGATGGCTGGTCTTATTTCTGGTTGTTGATTTGTAAATTTGCAATGCAAAATCGGACATCCGATAAGGGAATTACATTACCTTGGCAATTCGATATGTGATAAATGAGTTTATCCGATGTATTGAAAGTAATGGGACGGCTCTTTCCCTTAAAGACATAATTATTGCTGTATCCCGTCTGCAGAATTTTGATTACCGACAATCAAATTCAACATTAAACAGTAATAATTATGAAAAAGTATTGTAAAATTCCGTTTCTGGTACTGTTGGCCGTGTTGACAGTTCCGTGTTTCTTTTCTTGTAGTGACGACACTGAAGATGTCGTTGTCAATATGAATCCTCCCCAGTACGAATCTGTCAGCGGGAAATATGAAATCACAGACAGTTCTTCTCCGTATGCAAGCATTGAGCTTGGGGCAAGCGGTGACTATGTCGTCATCAAACGCAGCGGCGGTTATGCTGTTTCTTCATTGCAAAAAGGAAATCTTTTTTCCCGGAAGGCCCCGGCAAGCAGGGCTGTGGCGTATGACAACGTAGTCTATGGCACTTATATCCAAATCGACGATGAAACTTTCAATTTGGAGGGATTCGGTGTCATACAACTGAAATCAAACGGTGGCCAGGGAATTACAGATGTAATAATCAAACCGAATGGTGGAAACGAGATGACCTTTGCCGTAAAAAAGGCCGCAACGATGGGTGATGATGACTTGACTAATGCTTTGTGCCGTACGTGGAAGGTGACGAATATACATGAGAGAGGATATGATTCGTACGATGGGGAATACGACGATACTTATACTCCTGATGAATATTACGGTGCGATATCGGAAGTTATGTTTTCTAAGTCGGGTACGTTTCTCAGTTTTTATAATGACAATGAAATAGAAGCTCATTTCTGGAAATGGGAGAACCAAGGCGAACGCCAGATCCGCTATTCATGGGATAACGTATGGAACAATGATGATGAAGAGGGCAATTTCACTGTAAACTTTTCGTCTGACAACAGACTTACCATTCATGAGTATTATAGGGATTATGAAACTGGTGAATGGTACGAATCCACGGTGGAACTGGTCGAGAAGAATCCGTCAGGAAGCGACGGGGATGAAGGAGATGTAACTGTTCCAACAGACAGGACTCCGGTTGAAAGGGTATTTACGGGGAAACTGGTAAGTGAAGTGGATGACCACGGATTGGACAAGTTCGTCTATGAGAACGGTTTCCTTACTCAAGTGGATGACGGTGACGGATATAAGATAACATTCGAATATTACTATCTTGATCCAGACAAGCAGACTTCAGATCCTGATGTAAGATATACAAGAGAACGTGCTGATGGAAGTGTGTCCTATATTTATGACGTGTGGCTGAACGAATTGGGATTTGCCAGACGCATTGATTCAAAACATAATGATGAATATGGCGGTTTTGAATTCCAATCCACTTGTGAGTATGATGAGGAAGGGCATCTCGTTTATATGAACGAAGGTCGGGAAGAAAGAGAATACTCTCTCGTTTGGACTGATGGAGATATAAGTCACATAGACATACAAGGTAGCCATTCTCAATCTACTGATTTTAGTTATTTTGAAACTCTTAATGACAATAACCTGATGTTCTTTTACGACATTTATGATATGGATATAGAAGAACTGAAATATCTTTATTGGGCAGGGCTGCTTGGCGTATCTCCAAAACATTTAGTAACGATGTCAAATAGCGATGATGAACATTATCAATTTGAATGGGAATCCGATAAAGTCTTGTACAGGTCTGACGGTGGGAATTCCTGGACTGATTTAATACATTTTACGTTTGCGGATTAAGACGGTGTGATCGTTTTGCTTTCTTGAAAACGGCTTTTTCCGATGTTGGAAAGGGAGGGGTGCGTATTGTCCACCCTCTATATCGGGCCGAAAGATTTTAAATGGAAAAGTCATATCAAAAAAGGGAAGAAAATTTGCAAATGCCGAATCTTTGACCCAACTTTGCGCCGACATAACGGAGATGCGTTTTGTAATCCTCATCGGAGGCTGGAAATGCCGGATAAGATGACTGGGTAAAACCAATCAGCTTGTCCGGCATTTCTTGTGTGTCCGGTGTGGAGAACGCTTGCACAAAATGAAAAGAATATGACAAAAGAACTTGATCTGACTCGGGGAAGCGTGCCGAAGGTGCTGCTTCAGTTTGCTGTCCCTTACCTGCTTGCCAATGTGCTGCAGGCGCTTTATGGAGGAGCCGACCTGTTTGTGGTCGGACAGTTTGACGATGCCGCCAGCGTG
This sequence comes from Bacteroidales bacterium SW299, assembly GCA_019550975.1. GTDB lineage: Bacteria > Bacteroidota > Bacteroidia > Bacteroidales > Bacteroidaceae > Phocaeicola > Phocaeicola excrementipullorum. Next base: position 82,096 of record SDWH01000015.1, read on the forward strand.
GCGGGAGTGGCTGTGGGAAGCCAGGTGATGCAGACCGTTACGGGCATCATTCTCGGTCTGACCACCGGCATTACGGTGCTTATCGGGATTGCCACGGGCGCGCGCAACAGCAAGGAACTGGCTGCCATTATCGGATCGTCTGTGTGGCTTTTTGCCATTGTGGGTGCCGCGTTGACTTTGCCGATGGCCGTTTTTCATAATCCGATAGCCGAGCTGATGCACACGCCGGCTGAGGCCATGCGCGATACGGAGCATTACTTGCTGATCTGTTCGCTGGGCATTCCCTTTATCATCGGCTACAATGTGGTGTGCGGCATTTTGCGCGGGCTGGGCGACTCGCGTACGCCGCTTTATTTTGTGGCTTTGGCCTGTGTCATCAATATTGTGCTCGACTTTGTGCTGGTTGGCGGATGCGGGATGCGTGCTGCGGGTGCCGCCATCGCCACTGTCGCTTCGCAAGGCATCAGCTTTGCCGCCGCGCTCTGGTTTCTTCACCGCCGCGGATTTCATTTCGAGTTTACCCGCCGTGACATCCGGATGAACGGCTATTTTTCCCGCCGCGTGCTTAAGCTCGGCGCTCCCATTGCCTTGCAGGATGCGCTGATCAACGTGTCGTTCCTGCTCATAACCGTGATAGTCAATCAGATGGGAGTGATAGCTTCGGCCGCTCTCGGAGTGGTAGAGAAGATCATTGTTTTCGCCATGCTTCCTCCGATGGCTGTTTCTTCTGCCGTGGCTGCCATGACAGCGCAGAACTACGGTGCCGGACTCAGAGAGCGCATGAACCGTTGCCTGATGTCGGGCATCGGGATGTCGCTGGTGTTCGGAGTGTCGGTATGCGTCTATTCTCAGTTCCTTCCGGATACACTTACGGGCATTTTCACCCGTGATGCGGAAGTCATTGCGATGGCATCCGGGTATCTTCGCGGCTACAGCATCGACTGTGTGATGGTGAGCTTCATATTCTGCATCAATTCCTACTTCAGCGGCCAGGGAAATTCCTGGTTCCCGATGGTGCACAGTCTGATTGCTACCTTCCTGTTCCGTATTCCGTTGTCGTGGGCGTTCAGCCACATTGGCCCGGGTTCTCTTGTGTGGATGGGGTTTGCGCCTCCTCTTTCCACCTCGGTTTCGCTGGTCATCTGTCTGTGGTATATCCGGCGTTGCAACAGGCAATATAAGGCCGGTATGCTGGCAGGGTGATCGGAGGCTGTCCGGCTTTTCGGGCTGGCGGTTGCTCCAGTCCCGCTTCCGGTTAGTGGGCTGCGATTGGAAGCAACTGCTTTTTTCGCTATCTTTGCTCCCGGATTTGAATTGAATCACTTGAAATTTTATCGTATGGACATACAGAATATTTTGTTGAATTTGAAGATAGAAAGTCTTAATGCCATGCAGCAGTCAATGGCTGAGGCTTATGTGAAGAATGACTCTGACCTCATCCTGCTGTCGCCTACGGGGTCGGGAAAGACGCTGGCCTATCTCATTCCCCTGGTCATGTCGCTTCGCCAGGATGTCAGAGGCGTGCAGGCGGTAGTGATGGTTCCTTCGCGCGAGCTTGCCTTGCAGATCGAGCAGGTGTTCAAGTCGATGGGAGCCGGCCTGGCCGTGATGAGCTGCTACGGCGGACGTCCTGCGATGGACGAGCACCGGACGATGCAGAGCCTGGAACCGTCGGTGATTGTGGGTACGCCCGGACGGATGAACGATCATCTGACGAAAAAGAACTTTGATGCCGCAGCCGTGCGTACCTTGGTTATCGATGAGTTCGACAAGTGCCTGGAGTTCGGCTTCCAGGACGAGATGGCCGAAGTGATAGGCAAGCTGCCCTCGCTCCGCCGCCGTGTACTTCTTTCGGCTACGGATTCGGAAGAGATTCCCGCCTTTACCGGCATCCGCCGCGCGGTGCGGCTGAACTTCCTTGACGGTGACACGCCGGGTGCTTCCGGCCGCCTCCATATATATAAGGTAATGTCGCCGATAAAAGACAAGCTCGAAACGCTTGGCAAACTGCTGTGCTGTCTGGGACAAGAGCCTACGCTTGTGTTCTGCAATTACCGTGAGAGTGTGGACCGCGTGGGGCAGTTCCTTCGCTCGCAGAAGATCGAGTGCGGAGTTTTTCACGGTGGAATGGAGCAGGAAACCCGCGAGCGCGCCCTTTACAAGTTCCGCAACGGAAGCTGCCACGTGTTCATATCGACCGATCTGGCAGCGCGCGGACTTGACATTCCGACTATCCGGAATGTGGTGCATTACCATTTGCCCGTCAATGAAGAAGGGTTCATCCATCGCAACGGACGTACAGCCCGCTGGGAAGCCGATGGAAACGCCTTTATCATTCTTCATCCGGAAGAAACGCTTCCGGAGTATGTCAAGCCCGATCCTGAAAGCTTCGTTTTTCCGGAAAAGATACCCGCTCCCTCACTTTCACGGTTTGTGACTCTTTACTTCGGAAAGGGCAAGAAAGACAAGATAAACAAGATCGATATAGTCGGATTCCTGTCGAAGAAAGGCAACCTGAAAAAAGACGAAATCGGTCAGGTGGACGTGAAGGACCATTACGCTTATGCGGCTGTTGCGAGAGAGAAAGCCAAACAAGTGTTAAAATTGGTGCAGAATGAAAAGATTAAAGGGGTAAAAGCTTTGATAGAACTGGCAAAATGATAACTTTGTGTCAGATATGAGAATCGGGGGAAGCGTCCCCCGTTCATTTTGCTATGTATTGTTCGGCACAGACTGCATAGTATAGATTGAAGTGTGTCAATAAGTAAGCAAAAACACGTTTCGGTTGGTATTTTGAAAGAAAATCTTTCATCTCCATGTAAAATTATTATCGTTTCTTTTGGTTTTCTAAAATAAATCGCTAAATTCGCAAATGTGAGTTAGATGAAAATGATTGTCAAACCAATAAACAAACTACCAATGAAGAAACACAATTTTAATGCGGGACCTTCTATTCTGCCTCGCGAAGTAATTGAGAAAACAGCTCAGGCCATCCTTGATTTCAATGGCTCAGGACTTTCGTTGATGGAAATCAGTCACCGCGCTAAAGATTTCCAGCCGGTGGTGGACGAAGCGGTTGCCTTGTTCAAAGAACTTTTGGATATTCCGGACGGTTATTCGGTGTTGTTCCTTGGCGGAGGCGCCAGCCTGGAATTCTGCATGGTGCCGTATAACTTCCTCGAAAAGAAGGCTGCTTATCTGAATACGGGAGCATGGGCGAAGAAGGCCATGAAGGAAGCGAAGGCTTTCGGTGAAACCGTTGAGGTGGCTTCTTCTGAAAAAGACACTTATACGTATATCCCGAAAGGATTTGAAGCGAATGTTCCGGCAGACGCCGACTATTTCCATATCACTACCAACAATACGATTTACGGAACGGAGCTGCATGCCGATCCGACAGTGCCGGTGCCGATGGTGGCCGACATGTCGTCGGATATTTTCTCGCGTCCGGTCGACGTGTCGAAGTACATCTGCATTTATGGCGGCGCGCAGAAGAATCTGGCTCCGGCAGGCGTGACTTTCGTTATCGTTAAGAACGATGCGCTGGGCAAGGTGTCCCGACACATACCGACCATGCTGAACTATCAGACGCATGTTGACAAAGGCTCTATGTTCAATACGCCTCCGGTAGTGCCTATTTATGCGGCTTTGCAGACGTTGCGCTGGCTGAAGGCTCAAGGCGGCGTAGAGGAGATGCAGCGCCGTGCGAAAATGCGTTCGGACATGCTGTATGGCGAAATCGACCGCAACCGGTTGTTCCGCGGTACGGTGACGGATCCTGAAGACCGTTCGTATATGAACATCTGCTTCGTGATGGCGGACGAATACAAGGAACTGGAAGCGGACTTCCTGAAGTTTGCTACCGACAGAGGCATGGTGGGCGTGAAGGGTCACCGCTCGGTAGGCGGATTCCGTGCTTCCTGCTACAATGCGCTTCCGGCAGAAAGTGTGCAGGCGCTGATCGACTGCATGAAGGAATTTGAAAAGGCGCATTGATCGTTTTATTGCTGATACAGGGACACAAAGGGCAGAGGCTGCTTTTGGGTATGCGCTGCCCTTTGTGTTTCTTCATTTATTTATTCACCCTTAATTCTTAATTTATGAAAGTACTGGTTGCAACAGAAAAGCCGTTTGCCAAAGTGGCGGTCGACGGCATTCGCAAGGAAATAGAAGATGCGGGCTACGAACTGGCTTTGCTTGAAAAATATACAGACAAGCAGCAATTGCTGGATGCGGTGAAGGATGCCAATGCACTTATCATCCGAAGTGATATTGTAGACAAGGAAGTGCTCGATGCGGCAAAAGAACTGAAGATTGTCGTGCGTGCGGGAGCAGGTTATGACAATGTCGATCTCAACGAGGCCACGGCTCATGGTGTCTGTGTGATGAATACGCCGGGACAGAATTCAAATGCGGTGGCTGAACTTGCTTTCGGCCTGATGATCATGGCTGTACGTAACTTCTACGACGGCAAGTCGGGAACCGAACTGAAAGGAAAGAAACTGGGCATTCATGCTTACGGCAACGTGGGGCGCAATGTGGCGCGAATTGCCAAAGGTATAGGCATGGACATCTACGCTTATGACGCTTACTGTCCGAAAGAGGCGATGGAGGCCGACGGCATCAAGCCGGTAGGAAGTGCGGAAGAACTGTATGCTACGTGCAACGTCGTTTCGCTGCATATACCTGCCACTCCGGAAACGAAGGGTTCTGTCAACTACGACCTGGTGGGACGTATGCCGAAAAACGGCTTGCTGGTCAATACGGCGCGCAAGGAGGTCATTAACGAAGAAGAACTGATACGGCTCATGAACGACCGGCCGGACTTGAAGTATGTGACGGACATCATGCCTGTGCATAACGAGGAGTTTGCCGAGCAGTTCCCGGGCCGCTATTTCTCTACTCCGAAAAAGATGGGCGCGCAGACTGCCGAAGCAAACATCAATGCGGGCATAGCTGCTGCCAGACAGATTGTGGGCTTCCTGAAAGACGGATGCGAGAAGTTCCGCGTGAACAAGTGAGATAAGAATCAGTGGTTGAATTTAAAACGACAGGCTTTAATGACGGGGGTGCGTTCTGCACCGGCCGTCATTGACTGCCGGTTGCAAATAAAAAAGCGATGGTCAAGATAAAACCTTTCAAAGGAATACGTCCTCCGAAAGAACTGGTGGAGGAAGTGGCTTCGCGTCCTTACGATGTACTTAACTCTGAAGAGGCACGTGCGGAAGCCGAGGGCAACGAAAAGTCGTTGTACCATATCATCAAGCCGGAGATCGATTTTCCGGCAGGTACTGACGAGCATGATCCGAGAGTTTACGGCAAGGCGGCAGAGAATTTCCGGATGTTTCAAGACAAGGGATGGCTGGTGCAGGACGAAAAGGAGTGCTATTACATCTATTCGCAAACCATGAACGGAAAAACGCAGTATGGTTTGGTAGTGGGGGCTTATGTAGACGATTATCTGAACGGCTCCATCAAAAAACACGAGCTGACACGGCGCGACAAGGAGGAGGACCGCATGAAGCATGTGCGGGTGAACAACGCGAACATTGAACCGGTGTTTTTCGCTTACCCGGAGAACAGGACGGTGGATGCCATTGTAGCGAAATATACGGCAGGGGAGCCTGTGTATGATTTCATCGCTCCGGGCGATGGATTCGGACACAAGTTCTGGGTGGTGGACAACGACGATGACATCAGGGCCATCACGGAGATTTTTGCAGAAATGCCTGCCATGTACATTGCCGACGGGCATCACCGCAGTGCGGCTGCCGCGCTGGTGGGGGCGGAGAAGGCAAGGCAAAACCCGAACCACCGGGGCGATGAGGAATACAATTATTTCATGGCGGTGTGTTTCCCGGCCGACCAGTTAACCATCATCGACTATAACCGGGTGGTGAAAGATCTGAACGGACTGACTCCTGCACAGTTCCTTGAAGCGCTGAAGAAGCATTTCACGGTAGAAGAGAAAGGTACGGAGATTTATCGTCCGGCTGCTCTGCACAACTTTTCGCTCTATCTGGACGGCAAATGGTATAGTCTGACTGCTCATCCCGACACTTACGATGACAACGATCCGATTGGCGTGCTCGACGTAACCATCTCTTCCGGCCTGATCTTGGATGAGATTTTGGGAATCAAGGACCTGCGCACCGACAAGCGGATTGATTTTGTTGGCGGCATCCGCGGACTGGAGGAGTTGAAGAGGCGGGTCGACAGCGGTGAGATGAAACTTGCGCTGGCTCTCTATCCAGTTTCGATGAAGCAGCTGATGGATATTGCGGATTCGGGCAACATCATGCCCCCGAAGACCACTTGGTTTGAGCCGAAGCTGCGTTCGGGGCTTGTGATTCATAAGCTGGAATAGGGAATCCGGAGAGTCGGTATCAGGAAAGGCTTGTGCTGCCCCAAAGACTCCGCTTTTATGTTTTTGGGAAGGGAGGGCTGCGTGTATTGTCAGCCCCCTGGCGGTGCGCCGATGCTGATCTAGAAACTGTCGTTTAAATTTCCCGATAGGGCAGTATTCTATCAGGTTCTTTTGCGTTTGTTTCCGGCCTGTTTTCCCGGCTCTATTCGTCAGACGGCCTGCTGTCCTCTTATAAAATCGGCGAAACATCCTTGAAGACAATTCGCAAGATAGGCCTGAGCAAAATCAAACGAACTTTTATGTACTTTTATGTTGGCGGAAATTGTAAAAATGTATGACATTTCCGGCACAACCAACCGAAATATTCACTACTTTTGCGGCGAATTTCAAGAAATGCCGGAAATATATGCCTAACACTACATTCAAAGGTTTTGCTTATGGAGCGATAGCCGCAGCCAGCTACGGCTTGAATCCCCTTTTCGCCCTGCCGCTCTACAGTGCAGGGATGAACCCTGATTCGGTGCTGTTCTACCGCTATGGGATTGCCGTGGTGATGCTTTTCGTGCTGATGCTCGTCCAGAAACAGTCGTTTGCGCTGAAGAAGGCGGAGGTAGCTCCGCTTGTCCTCATGGGCATCCTTTTCTCTTTTTCTTCGCTTACACTTTTCATGAGCTATAATTACATGGATGCGGGCATCGCCTCCACCATCCTTTTCGCCTATCCGGTTCTGGTGGCCATTATTATGGCGGTCTTTTTCAAGGAAAAGGTGTCGTTTGTCACCATGTTCTCCATCGCCCTGGCCTTTACGGGCATCATGCTGCTCTATCGCGGCGAAGGCGGCAAGACCCTGAGTCTGCTGGGCGTATTGCTGGTGTTCATTTCTTCGCTGACTTATGCCATCTATATTGTGGGCGTGAACCGCTCTGTGCTGCGCGAGATGTCTACGCTGAAGCTTACTTTCTATTCCGTACTGTTTGGAATGAGCGTTTATATCGTCAGACTGAAATTTGGCCTCATACTCCAGCCCATACCTTCGGCCGAACTTTGGCTGAATCCCGTCGGGATGGCGTTGTTCCCTACGATTATTTCGCTGATATTCATGACGAAGTCCATTCATTACATCGGCTCAACCCCTGCCGCTATCTTGGGGGCGCTCGAGCCTATTACGGCTTTGGTGATCGGCGTTACGATATTCGGCGAGGCGTTGACTCCCCGGATTATTCTGGGCATCATTCTGATACTGTCGGCGGTGATGCTGATTATCGTGGGGAAGTCGCTGATGCGGGCAATCCGTGTCCGCCTGTTGCACAAATAATACGGCAGGTTCATGATGCAGGATGATACCTACAAAACCATCACCGGCATGTCGGAAGCGGTGTTTACTGAAAAGCGGAGCAAGTTCATCGCGGCTGCCATTCCTGTGCGTACCCTTGAAGAGGTAAAGTCGCATCTTGAAGCCTGGCAGAAGAAATATTACGATGCGCGCCACGTGTGCTATGCCTATATGCTTGGTGCCGGGCGGAAAGACTTTCGTGCAAACGACAATGGAGAACCGTCCGGAACGGCCGGCAAGCCCATTCTCGGACAGATCAATTCGCGTGAGCTGACAGACGTGCTGGTTGTCGTTGTGCGCTATTTCGGAGGCATCAAGCTGGGAACAAGCGGACTGATAGTGGCATACCGCACGGCGGCTGCCATGGCTCTGGACGAGGCGGAAATCATCGAAAAGACAGTTGACGATACGGTAACGGTGGCTTTTGAATACCCTTTCATGAATGACGTGATGCGCATCGTAAAGGAAGAATCGCCTGAAATTCTGGAGCAGTCATACGACATGGACTGCCTGATGACGCTACGCATCCGCCGCTCGATGATGGAGAAGCTGCGTGCCCGTCTGGAGAAGGTGGAAACGGCGAGGATACTTGACCGGACAATTTAAACGACAGGCTCCTAAATGTTTTTTCACTGAAACTTTTGCTTTTACCGAAAGAAACGCTATCTTTGTAAAAAGACCTTAATTAGCGAGTTATGAGGCGTTTTGCTTGGCAGACAGTAGTGGCGATTGCCCTTTCTTTCACCGCTTGTGACAATCGGGAGGTGGAAGTCGTTCCTGCGGACATTGCTGAGCCGGCAGCCTCAGACACGATAGAGGTTGTGCTTCCTTTTGAGCGGAGGACACTTTCCGCTTCCGACATTATCCTTGCCAAAGAGTTCCTTTATGACAAGTATACGCTTGAAGACACTTATCCTTATCAGGATACGGTGCGTTCGTTCAAGTGGGATATCATCCGCCAGTGTCTTGCCTTTGTCGAGAATATCCAGCTCGAGCCGCGTCACTGGGCCGTTCTGCAGAATTACAAGAACATGTATGGCGAAGCGCCGGTAGTTGCGAACTATGTGCGCAATGAATTTGACCGCGTTTCGGATACGCTGGGCGTCGAGCGCTATCAGTCGGTTCCCCTTTATCTTCCGGCTGATACGGTGACGCCCGTGCGCTACGGGCGCGACGGCTCGCTCGTCTATCTTCAGGGAAAGACAGGCAGCTATTGCCGTCTGGTTCCGGTGACGGTGGAAAGCGAGTGGCTGGCTCCGGAGAGGTATGTCAGGGAACTACCGGACACGACGTATTTTTCACATGTCATTTTTGTTGACCGGGGAGATCAGAATATAGCCACGCTCGAACGCAAGGCAAAAGGGGAGTGGCTTGTCCGGAGCATGAATCCTGCCACAACGGGACGGCATAACCCTCCTTACGGGCACGACACGCCGCTCGGCATGTTCGTAATCCAGCAGAAGAAGCCGAAGATGGTTTTCCTTAAAGACGGTTCACAGGCTACGGGAGGGTATGCGCCCTATGCAAGCCGCTTTACGAACGGAGCCTACATTCATGGGGTACCGGTAAATGTGCCGCGCACGGCAATGATAGAATACAGCTGGTCGCTCGGAACGACTCCCCGTTCGCACATGTGCGTGCGGAACGCCACCTCACATGCCAAGTTTATATATGACTGGGCTCCGACATTCAATTCGCTTGTGGTGGTCATTGAATGACCGGAGCGGTAAGCGTCTGTTTGAATTTATATTGTCAGCTTTCCTTTCCTTTGCTTTTGCGGTCTGTTCTTATGTCAATTTCTGATTCCAAGCCATTTGCCGTAAGTCAGCATCCGCCAGACCCATTCCAATGGTCCGAACTTGAAGGCGGACATCCATCCTGCACTGAATGCCATTTGAAAAAGAAATACGGCCAGCACAACAATTTCGGTCTGTAACAATCCAAAAGTAGTCCCTAAGCCCATGCCAATGCCATAGAACAGAAACATACCGATAACGGACTGTCCGATGTAATTGGTCAAGGCCATCCGTCCTGTCGGTGCGAGCCACTTCCATGCCGTTCCGTTCTTTGTCTTCAGATAGAAAAGACCTGATCCGGCAGCGTATGCGAAGCCGAGCGGGTAGACGCTGGCAAGATAAAACACGCTGTGCATGGCGATGCCAAGCGGATGCCGGCCCATTGCGCTCCATGCGTAAAGGAAGGAGCAGGGAAGGCCTATTGCCAGACCGTAGCGGAACACTTTCGACAGCAGTGCCTTTTTCTCTTCCATATCGGCATATATCCGGTTCCGTCCGATGAAGAAGCCTGTCAGGAATAAGCCCAGCACCTTGAAGTAACGGTTGCCCTCTATAAACTCCTGCATCCGCACGAAAGCTCCCTGTACCAGAAACTGGAACACCGTGCCATAGTCTTCCGCGTCGCGCAGCCAATATGCGAAGTTGTCAGCGTTGATGCCATATCTTGCGCAATACATTTCCTGCAAGCGGACAAAGGGAAGTGCCAGACTGGTGTGGGTTATCTCGCAAACAAAATCTATAAGAACGGGCAGGAGCAGGAAAAAGGCTGCCCATCGGAGCAATCCCTTGTCAGACATGCGGCGGAAAAGAGGCAGTAGCATCCCAAGCAGCGCATAGAGCATCAGTATGTCGCCGCTCCAGATAAACATCAGGTGCATGAATCCGATGACAAGCAGCAGACCCATCCGCCGGTAGAAGATGCGGAAGCCGTTTGCTCCTTTCCGTTCCGCATTGCGGATGATAATGGAAAAGCCTATGCCGAACAGGAGGGAAAAGAGCGTATAGAATTTCCCGTCGACGAAGATATACAGCAGCCAGCGGGTTATGTTGTCTGCCGCGGCTGTACTCATTGATGATTTCACTTCCTGCGGAAGAAAATTATAGAGGGAAAACTCCGGGAAATTGGCCATGCAGATGCCCAGCAGGGCGAAACCGCGCAGGATATCCAGAATGGCAAACCGTTCTGACGCTTTTACAGGGGAAATGTCTTTTGTTGTATTCATCATTTATTGTTTTCTGTTTACCAATAAAACACTGCCTAATATGACTGCCAGTCCGGACAGTTGGACTGCCGTAATCTCTTCTCCGCCCAGACCGCCGATGATGACTGCCACAACCGGATTGACATATGCGTGGGTAGCCACTTCTGTTGCTGGACGTACTTTCAGCAGCCATACATAAGCGGAATAAGCCAGCAGCGAGCCGAATGTGATCAGATAGAGCAGCGACCACCATGCCGGGAGAGGAACAGACCGGAAAGATACTTCCTGCCATTCACCCGAAGGTACGGCACATATCCAGAACATCAGACTTGCGAAAAGCATTTGCCATGCCGATCCGGCAAAGCCGTTCACCTCCTCTACCGCCGAGGAGCGGTATTTGGCATAAAGCGAACCGAGCGACCACGAAATGCAGCCGGCCATCAGAATCAGGATGCCGTATTCGCCATGGGGAATGGCGGAACGCTCTGTATCCAGTTGCTCGATGTAAAGCATTCCGACACCGGCAAATCCCAGAAGGACTCCGGCGACGGTTGCCGTCCGGCGGAAGTTCCGCTTCCACATCGGCACATCCAGCAGCATAATCCATATCGCGGTGGAAGAGGCTACAATCGCCACCACGCTGCTGCTGACATACCGCTGCGCCAGCATGATGACCGCCATATCGGCAAAGAGCAGGACGATGCCGCTGACTGCCGAACGGCGGATCAGTGCAGGCTGCCAGATATTCTCGCCCCGCATCCGGCAAAGCGCAAGCAGAATTGCTCCTGCCGCGCTGAACCGCAATGCGCCGAGCAGGAACGCGGGCAGTCCGTCCAGCGCCACGCCTATGAAATAGTAGGTGGAACCCCATACCACATAAATCAGGAAGTAGGCGGTGATGACGGCGTACCGGTTGGCTGTGGCTTTCATGTCATTTCTTCCGTTCTTCTATGATACAATCGGCAGGAGCCTTGATGTTTCCGTCTATCGTGACGGAACCGATGGAATCTGCCACGATATGTCCGGACATGGGATTCTTGACGTTTGTAATCGTCCCGCATATGTCGGCTTCCAGTGTGGAATACTCGAAAGCGCGGTCGCAGGCGGCATCAAACGTGCAGTTCTCCAGTATCAGGTCGTGCGCATAGCAGAGCGGCTGTTCTCCTGTGATGTGGCAGTTCACCAGACGCAGGTTCTTCGAGTGCCATCCCAGATATTCTCCGTTCAGTTCGGAATCATAGATTGTCACGTTTTCCACTTCCCAGAAAGCGTCCTTGGTCGTTATCTTCGCATGGTGTATTTCCACGTTCTTTGCATATTGAAAGACGTATTTGCTGTCGCTTTCCAGGCCGTCCACGCGGATGTTGCTGCTGAACATGAAGGGATACGTGCCCCCATGCAGCCTGAGATTCCTGATACGGATGCGGTCGCACCTCCAGAACACCTCGTCCGCATCGTTCATTTCGACATTTTCAATCTCGATGTCGTTCATTTCCCGAAACATCTTAGGTGCGTCTATGACTGTATTCTTCATCGTCAGATGGTCGGAATACCACAGTGCGGAGCGTCCGCCAACGGCGAAGTAGCAGTCCTGTATGGTAAACCCGTGCACGTGCCAAAAGGGGTAGTTTCCCTCGAAGCGGCAGTTGGTCGCTACGATGTTGCTGCATTCCTTGATGGCAGATTCGCCAGCAAGGATGGTTACGTTGTCCAGGTGCACATCATGCGAGGCGAACAGCGGACGTTCGCCTCCAAATTCTTTGTCTTTAATCAGTTGCATATCATTTATCGTTCAAGTGTGTTGTTTATAATTCAAGTTTTCATGTCCCGTACATCTTCCGTTGAAATCAAAGCGCACATAAGCGATATTTGCCTGCCTGAGCCTGGCTGCCACTGCATTGATTACCCGGTCTTGTTTGTCAGACATAAAGCCGTGCATCAGGATAACCATAGGATAGGTTTCGCCGGAACGTAAATCCGGATGATAGACCATTGCAGACAAGTTGCCGGAACTCCCGGCTATATTGATTGCATATTCCACGGCAGAAGAATCCCCTTCCGCTCCGGTTTTAACGTATTCCGTTTCTTCATTGCCTTTGCATGATATGCTGATGAAGAAAGAGAAAAATAGAATAAGTGCAGCCAGTTTCTTTCTGAGAAAAGGAATCATATTTATTTTTGTTTAATTTTCATTTCTGATTTTCAGCTATTGCAAACCTTACGCTCACGTTTCCGCTGCCCAAGGCTGCGGCAAGCCCTTCGGGACTGTCTGTCTGTCCCAGACGTGTGTAGCTGTAACCGGACGGAAAGGTTTCATAAAAGAGAACAACGCAGGACGAGCCATAGAGCATCAGGTCGCCCGTCCGGATAGTTCCCGGCCGGTAACTTTCCGTAGGCAGACTGCTGTCCAGATAATGGTATTTTTCGTTGCCGTTCATCTCGTTCATGTCCAGCGTAAGGGGAAGCATGGCTGCAAAGGCCCGTGTCGCGTCGTTGTCTTCAAGCGTGGCGGAAAATGACGTTCCGTTTGCTGAGATCGTAATGTTTCTTTCCATAAGTTCGTTGTTGTTACCGTTGTTGTCATCAGTGTTTTCTTCATTGCCGCCTTCGCCTTCATCCGATGGCAGTGCCGGAGTTTCCGTCTTTTCTTCCGTCGGGTCATCGTCCGAACAGGCAGTAAGGGCGTTTGCCGTGAGAAGGAGGAGAGTTGCCAGTCCCCAGCAGTTGATCAGCCGTTTCATATCACTTCAGGTATTGGTTATAAAATGCCGCAATCTTGCCGAACGGTATCTTTCCTAGATTGTCGTACAGGTCGGTATGGCTGGCTCAGCTGCCTGCGCATTTCGTAACGGGCATCGGCGTTGTCGTTGGCATCGAAATAACCGTTGGCAGTTCCCCGGCAGATGTCATACATGGTGGATGCCACCGTTGCCTTGACGCGCGTGTCCATAGCCGCCGCATTGATGGAGAAACCGCCGAAACCGCAGATGCCGAGTATGCCGATGCGTTCAGCGTCCACATCGTCACGGGTGGCCAGATAATCCATTGCTGCACTGAAATCTTCCGTGTTGATGTCCGGAGATGCCACACTGCGTGGCTGTCCGCCGCTTTCTCCGGTAAATGAAGGGTCGAAAGCGATGGTCAGGAATCCGTGTTCGGCCAATGTCTGCGCATAAAGTCCCGATGCCTGCTCCTTCACCGCTCCGAACGGGCCGCTGACAGCTATCGCTGGGAGCTTGCCTTCCGCATTCTTCGGAATATATAAGTCGGCGGCAAGCGTGATGCCGTATCGGTTGTGGAAAGTAATCTTGCTGTGGGTTACTTTGTTGCTTTGGGGGAAAACCTTATCCCATCCGGCTGTCAGGTTCAAATGCTCTTCCTGAAACTTCATCGTGCGGTCGTTTTGTGCAAAGCCTGTCATGTTGAAAGCCAGCAGACCAGCGGTGAGGATTGTCATTAACTTCATATGCTTATGCTTTTTTGATGGTTGCTCCTGTATTGTTTCATGTTGCAAAAGTAGTTGTTTGCATGCATACGGCGAATACCTGTATGGTGGATAAAAGTACCTCTTTTACGGATTTGTTTCAGATTCCGTCTGCTGAGTATCAACAACGTACCCCTTTTACGGGAAAAAGTACCCCATTTACGTTTATCCGGCGGGCGCATTTTTTACTTTATATGGAAAAGACTACCTTTGCGGCAAACAATAGAAAAGCTGTATGGAAATAATAGAAGCAGATACCATTGAACAGTACAATCGTTTCTTCGGTTTTCAGACCAGGCATCCGCTGGTGAGTATTGTACATTTCGACCGTTCGGAAAACCAGCCGACGCATAAGATGACGTTCGGATTCTATGCGCTGTTTCTGAAAAAGACGGTGGGATGTACCATCAATTACGGAAAAACAAAATACGACTTCGACGATGAAACCGTGGTCTGTTTCGCTCCGGGGCAGACGGTCGGCATTCACCGTATCGAAGACGGCCCCGTGCCTGAAGCTGACGCGCTGCTGTTTCATCCCGATTTCCTGCTCCGCACCCCATTGGCGCAGAAGATGAAACAGTATAGCTTTTTTTCGTATGCGTCCAATGAGGCGCTTCACCTGTCAGCAGATGAACGCTCCATCGTGCAGGATTATATGAGCAAGATAGCCCATGAACTGGAGCATCCCATCGACAAGTTTTCCAAACCGCTGATAATCTCCAATATCGAGGTGCTGCTCAACTACTGCATGCGCTTCTATGAACGCCAGTTTGTCACTCGCGAAGTGCTGAACAACGATATCCTTGTCCGTTTCGAGCAGTTGCTGGACGAGTATTGGGATTCCGGCACGGCACGTTCGCAGGGACTGCCCACCGTGAAATATTTTGCCGAAAAAGTTTGCCTTTCTCCCAACTATTTTGGCGATCTGGTGAAGTCGGAAACCGGCAAGACTCCGTATGAACTGATCCAGGTCAAGATAACGGAAATAGCAAAGAACGCCTTGCTTGATCCGGACCTGAATACGAAGCAGATTGCGGATATGCTGGGCTTTCAGCATCCGCAGCATTTTCTGCGCTTCTTTAAGAAGCAAGTCGGGTATACGCCGAAAGAATACCGGGCAATGAATTGAGTGTTGGGGCTGCAGACGTTTGTCGGCGTTCCTGATTCCGGCGGATCCGGAGCGGAGAAATATTGATTTCTTTCTGAAAATTAGTGCGGTATGTAAAAAAAACTTGTAACTTTGCACCCGAATTACGGATTTTTCGTTTCATGTCTTATCTGATGAACTGTTTTCAGCGCCGCTCCGGTTGGGGCTGTGCTGCGCGGAGGATTTTGTTTTCCGCTTTGCTGCTTGTTCTTCCATGTGCCTATGTCGGTACGGGTGTGTTGCGCTCAGAGGTTTCCGTTACGGACGCGAAAGCCGAAAAAAATGAGATTGTCCGTCTTTACCGTTCCATGCAGCTTGAAGGGGTAGTCAATTGGAAGGCCTTCCGTCAGGCGGTGGCCGGATACAACAAGATCGCGGGGAAGAAACGCGAGGTTCTTACACTGATCGACTTCTCGAAACCTTCCACCGAAGAGCGTCTGTATGTGTTTGACATGAAACACCGCAGGATGCTTTATTCTTCTGTCGTTTCGCACGGAAAGAACAGCGGGGAAAACTATGCGCGTTCATTCTCGAACAAGGTGGGCTCTTATAAAAGTTCCCTCGGATTTTATCTTACCTCTTCAACCTATCAGGGAAAAAACGGCTATTCACTGCTTCTTGACGGACTTGAGAAAGGCATCAACGACCGTGCGCGCGAGCGTGCCATTGTGGTTCACGGAGCCTCCTATGCCAATCCTTCCGTAGCCAAGGGAGGCCGTCTGGGCAGAAGCTTCGGCTGTCCTGCGCTTCCAACCGCACTTGCCCGTTCTGTCATCGATGCCATCAAGGGCGGGAGCGTGATGTATATCTATGCCGAGAATCCCGACTATCTTGCCAACAGCTCCATCCTGCGTCCTTCTGACCTGCTCTGACCGGGGCGTTTCCGTCCGGCCAGGGTTTATCTCAGGTCGATGATTTCCGCGTCCGGATACTTTGACCTGTCAAACCGGAAAGCCGAGTCGTTCAGATTCTGCTTCGTCTGGTACGACTGCACATAAAATTCCTGCTTTTCTCCGTTCTGCAGCGTGATGCAGATGTATTGCGGCTGCGAGGCGGACGACACGTTGATAGTGATGCTCTTTACGTCCTGTTCCGTTTCGGGCGTCAGTATCACTTCCTCTCCCTGTTTCCCTTTATGGGATTTTGTTCCGGCATACCGGTAGTTGAATCCCTGCTTGTATGAGTTGACCAGCGCGTAAGGGTTTACGCTCTGCACTTCTTCGGGAGAAGGTTCGGAAACGTTCACTTCGTCGTTCTGCTTCACGTAGCTCCATTGGGTAGTTCCGTCAAACCATGTTTCTATCCCTCCGCAGTTCAGGTAAAACTTGTTTCCCTTCACTTTCAGCGTTCCGTCCTGGGTGCCGCCGAAGCGGATGCTGACAGCTCCTGCCTGCTGGTAGGACGCTGCCATCTTGTCGAGTATGGCACGTGCCTTTGCGTCATGTTGGGCGAACCCTCCCAGGCATGTCAGCAAAAATCCGGCCAGTAAAATGTTTTTCCGCATGTTCTTGTCTGATTGAATTTGTTTCTTGTTTTCGGAGGCCGGCAATCAGTTCTTCAGATTGCTCATGCGCATTTGCAGGTCGTTTTCGTCTACGCACAGCACGTCGCGCGCTTTGCTTCCGTTTGTCGGACCTACGATGCCCGCATGTTCCAGCTGGTCCATGATGCGCCCTGCACGGTTGTAGCCGATGGAAAACTTCCGTTGGATGAGCGACGTAGAGCCTTGCTGGTGGTAAATGAGCAGCCGCGCCGCTTCTTCAAACAGCGGGTCAAGCTTGTTCATGTCTACCTCGGAGGATGAAGAAGAGCCGCTGTTTTCATCCACTTCAGGAAGCATGAAAGCGGTCGGGTAGCCCTGCTGCCGGCTGATGTAGGCTACAATGTCTTCCACTTCCGGCGTGTCGACGAACGCACACTGCACGCGCACCGGGTCATTTCCCTGCAGGTACAGCATGTCGCCCTTACCGATCAGCTGCTGTGCTCCCGGGCGGTCCAGAATGGTACGCGAGTCCATCATCGAAGCCACGCGGAAAGCCACGCGTGCCGGGAAGTTCGCCTTGATCGTACCTGTGATGATGTTTGTGGTCGGACGCTGGGTAGCGATGATGGCGTGGATGCCCACCGCACGTGCCAGCTGAGCGATACGGCAGATCGGCAGTTCCACCTCTTTTCCCGCCGTCATGATCAGGTCGCCGAACTCATCGATGATGACCACGATGTAGGGCAGGAAGTGATGTCCGTTTTCCGGATTCAGTTGCCTGTTGATGAATTTCTTGTTGTATTCCTTGATATTCCGGCATCCGGCGTCGCGCAGCAGTCCGTATCGCGTGTCCATTTCCACACACAGCGAGTTGAGCGTCTGCACCACTTTCGATGTGTCGGTGATGATGGCGTCTTCCGCGTCGGGCAGTTTGGCCAGGTAGTGCCGTTCGATAGGCGCGTACACGGCAAATTCCACCTTTTTCGGGTCGATTATCACGAATTTCAGTTCGCTCGGGTGCTTCTTGTAGAGCAGCGAGGTTACGATTGTGTTCAGGCCGACTGATTTACCCTGGCCCGTAGCACCTGCCACCAGCATGTGGGGAGCTTTTGCCAGGTCCACCATAAACACTTCGTTCGTGATGGTTTTTCCGAAAGCCACCGGAAGGTCGAAAGTCGTTTCCTGGAATTTCTTGCTCATCAGGATCGACCGCATGTGCACGATGCGCGGGTTGGCGTTCGGCACTTCGATGCCGATGGTTCCTTTTCCCGGAATCGGCGCGATGATGCGGATTCCCAAGGCCGACAGGCTCAGTGCGATGTCATCCTCCAGATTGCGTATCTTGGATATCCTCACCCCTTCGGCGGGCGTGATCTCATACAGCGTTACGGTCGGTCCCACGCTGGCTTTGATCGAGCTGATTTCGATACCGAAACTTCTCAGCACTTTGATGATGCGGTCTTTGTTGGCCGTCTGCTCCTCCATGTCGATTGTCGGCATATTGTCGTCGAAATCGTTGTGCAGCAGGTCGATTGTAGGGAACTGGTAGTATTCCAGATCCAGACGCGGGTTGTAGGGCTGGTCTATTTTCCCCCGGTATTCCTTGTCCTCCTCCTTCGTTTCGCTGCTCACCTCAAAAGCCGGTTCCTTTTCTTCGCCTTTGTCTGCATCTTCTTCCTCTTCGCCGCCGTCCTCTTCGTCCCCTTCAGCGTTTCCCTCCGTTGCATAGTCTGTTTCCGCGAAGTCTTCCTCTGCGGCAGGCTCTATTTCAAGCGGCTGTTCCTTCTCTTCAGGACTTGAGCTGACAGGCAGTTCGATGGCAGCGGCCGGATCGCTGTCCTCTTCGCTTTCGTCTGCCGCTTCCGCCTGCGCGGGCATTTCAGGCTGTGCATTGTATGGCGTGAAAGCCCGTTCCTCCTTCTGCGTCACTTCCTCCTTGTTTTTCTTCAGTGACGGATGCAGTGCCTTCCGCACCACGAAAATCGTCTTCTTGCTCAGTGCGATGCTGAAAAGCACGGCTGTGGTGATGAGCAGGAGAATCAGTCCCGGCGCTCCGATCTGCGACTGGATCCAGAGGCTGGAGTTATACCCGTGGAGCCCGCCCGGATAGATGAACGAATCGCTGAACGTCTTTCCGAAGATGAATGCCAGCGTCACCGAACACCAGATCATGGTTACCATACATCCCAGAAACCAGCGCGTCAGGTTAAAGTTGTAGGCTTTCATCAGTTTCATGCCCGCTATGACGAGAAACACGATGATCAGGAAAGCCGGAATCCCGAAACAGTCGTTTATCAGAAACTCTGCCGCCTGCGCTCCTTTCGCTCCTGCATAGTTCTGTATGTGGTTGTTCGTGCTCAGCAGCTCTCCGTGGTTCGGGTGGTCAAGGATGCTCTGGTCGTTTCCTCCGGTAAAGAAGAACGAGCAGAAGGCCAGCACGAGGTATACGCCGAATATCACGCAGAACAGCCCGATGATGAAATGGGCCGTTTCACTTTTCAGCGCGGTGACTGTTTTCGCCATTATCACTTTCTTCTGTCCCGTCTTTTCCGTATTTTTTGACGTTTTGTTATCTGCCTTTTTCATGATTGAATATGCTTTATTTCATTTGTGCAGTGCAAATGTACGAATAAAAGTAGAACTGAGAAATTTTTTTTTGTACCTTTGCAGTTCAATTGGAAAGAGAGTATGAAAGATAATGATGCGCGAGCTATATTTGACAGAAATACGGTGGAGTTTGTGACTGTATCCGCAGAGTTCTGCGGATTTCTGGAACGAGTTTCCGAAAAGAAACGAAAGGCGTTTGTCGATACGTCGCTCAAGCTGTTGCCGTTGCTGTATCTGAAGGCTTCTTTGCTGCCCGAGTGTGTCCGTCTTGATGAAGCAGATCCTGAAACATTTGTTACGGAAGGAGATTATGAGCTGGTCCGTTCGTCGGTCAGCGCTCTTTTGGCCGAGTATGACGACTATCTGGATGTCTTTCTGGATGATATGGTATACAGCGACACGCCTATCCGCCAGACCGTTTCAGAGGGAATGGCCGACATTTACCAGTCGCTCAAGGATTTCATCTGCGTTTTTCAGTTGGGACTTGACCGGACGATGAATGACGCGCTGGCAGTCTGCCGCGAGCAGTTTGCCGAATTCTGGGGGCAAAGGCTGCTCAATGTCATGCGTGCCCTTCACGATGTCAGATACCGCCAGTTGGCAGCCGGAGAGGCAGAAGAGGATGAGAATGATATTTTTGGTGAGAAAATTACAGAAGAAGAGTTGTATGAGGGGCTTGAGATGGGGGACGATGAATAAAAAGTTGCTTTGAAAATGACAGATTTTCCGAAAACAATTGACAAACAGACAATATCCGCACTGCCTAAGGTGACCTTTCCCGGCAGGATTTTCGTAATAGATACAGAGGATGCCGCCCGACGTGCGGTCGATTACCTGAATACACATGTGCTGGTGGGGGTTGATACCGAAACGCGCCCTTCTTTCCGCAAGGGACAAAGCTTCAAGGTTGCGCTTCTGCAGCTTTCTACTGCCGACGTGTGCTTCCTTTTCCGTCTTAACGTGATCGGACTGCCGGATTTTCTGGAGGATTTCCTGCAGAATGACGTGCTGAAGGTGGGGCTTTCGCTCAAGGATGATTTTCTGATGCTGCGCAGGCGTAACAAGAAGGACCCGCGCGTGGGGAACTGGGTGGAGCTTCAGGATTATGTATCTCATTTCGGCATTCAGGAAAAGAGCCTGCAGAAGATTTACGCCCTGCTTTTCGGCGAAAAGATTTCAAAGAACCAGCGTTTGTCAAACTGGGAGGCGGATGTGCTTTCCGAAGGGCAGAAGGCTTATGCGGCTACCGATGCCTGGGCGTGTGTGCGTATCTTTCAGTTTCTGGAAGAATTGAAAGGAAAGAAAGAAATCTAGAAAAATCAAGTTTATGTATATCGTTTATTTGAAACCCGGCAAGGAGGAATCGCTCAAGCGTTTCCATCCGTGGGTGTTTTCCGGCGCCATAGCCCGCATAGAGGGGGAGCCGGAAGAAGGTGAAGTGGTAGATGTCTATACTTCACGGAAAGAGTTTGTGGCCCGTGGCCATTACCAGGTGGGAAGCATCGCTGTCCGCGTGCTTACATTCAGGCAGGAAGAACCGGTCGACCAGGCGTTCTGGGTGCGCAGGCTGCAGGCGGCTTATGATTTGCGGCGTGCGTTGGGACTGGCAGGCGATCCGCTGAACGACACTTACCGCCTGGTGCACGGTGAAGGCGACAACCTTCCCGGACTCATTGTCGATGTCTATGGCCATACGGCTGTCATGCAGGCGCATTCGGCAGGCATGCACCTCGACCGCATGAAGGTGGCAGAGGCCATCGACCGGGTGATGGGAGATGTCATACAGAACATTTATTATAAGTCGGAAACCACATTGCCTTACAAGGCCGATCTGGTAGGAACTGAAAACGGTTTCCTGAAAGGCGGATGCCAGGAGAATGTGGCGATGGAAAACGGAATGAAGTTTCATGTCGACTGGCTGAAAGGGCAGAAGACCGGATTCTTTGTCGACCAGAGGGACAACCGCGCCCTGCTTGAACGCTATTCCCGCGGGCGTTCGGTGCTCAACATGTTCTGCTACACCGGAGGCTTCTCGTTTTATGCCATGCGCGGGGGGGCGAAGCTGGTTCATTCGGTCGACAGTTCTGCCAAGGCGATCGACCTTACCCGCCAGAACGTTGAACTGAATTTCCCGGGCGACAGCCGCCACCAGGCTTTTGCAGAAGATGCCTTCAAGTTTCTCGACCGCATGGGCGATCAGTATGATCTCATTATTCTCGATCCCCCTGCGTTTGCCAAACACCGTGACGCGCTGCGCAATGCGCTCCGGGGCTACACCAAACTGAATGCCAAGGCACTCGAGAAGATCCGTTCCGGCGGCATTCTTTTCACTTTCTCCTGTTCGCAGGTAGTGAGCAAGCAGGATTTCCGGAGTGCTGTGTTTACGGCTGCCGCGCAGACAGGCCGCAGCGTGCGGATTCTTCATCAGCTGACCCAGGCTCCCGACCATCCGGTAAATATCTATCATCCCGAAGGGGAATACCTCAAGGGACTTGTGCTGTATGTAGAGTAGGGCAGGCGCTGAACTGAAACATAAAAAAGAGAGAGGCTGAACTCAAAATAAGATTTGAGACAGCCTCTCTCTGCTTTTCAGATTCGGGTTTTCCGGACTTTTCTTCTGGTTTGCTCAGATGATTTTATTTTATGAATTTAACGTGAGTTCGATATAAGGAATAAAATTATTCATTAGAAAATCAAGAACATAGCGATAAGTGTATTAAATTTATAGTGATCAATTGTAGCTTTTAAGCGATTACCACTATGTTCTCAGAGCCTAAAGTTACGGAATTTCATTGTATGGCGGATGACTTTTGCAATGAATTTGCCAAAGTATAGGAAAAATGCATGGTTGAAGACAGGAGCCATAAGCATCGGAACAAGCCGAATCGGATGGGCGATGCGGACAAAATCCTGCTGAGAAAACGCGCTTTAATTGAAACGGTCAATGACGAGCTGAAGAATATTGCCCAAATTGAACACTCCAGGCACCGCTCCTTCAACAACTTCATTGCAATTCGCTTTCCGCCATAGCAGCGTACTGTTTCTTTGAGAAGAAACTCGCCATAGACTTTTGTCAAGGACGGACAACTTACTATGTTTTGAATTATATCGAATTCACGTTGATTTACTTTTGGCATATTTGTGTGGGCATCGGTCTCAGTAATTTTTCTTAGGTTTCATATGTTTCCTAAAATAAACTTTTAAAAGAATTTAAGATTATATTTCCAAGAAAAATGTTTTCTGTTATTATCGTAACTTTAGATTTTTTTATTTCCATATATAGTAAATTCGCTTGATTTTGGTTTAAAATAATTTCTGTGAATATTAAAGGTGAACCGTTGGTTTTGTTTAATGAACAAACGCGGCCAGTCAGTTCTATTCTTCTTGTCTGTACTTTTTCTACTCTAATTTCGATTCTCTGTCCTATCTGTATCGGAGGGTGAGTATCTGAAAGGATTCTAATTCCACATATGAATTGGTTTGTGGTGTGACTTTTAAGAGGCTTAATTAATACCATTTCTCCTTTTTCTATTTTATAGCAAGGTAGATAAAAACTTCCAATTGTCAAAATAATCATAATCAGAGCAACGATGCTAGTACCCCATCTTACCAGCCAACTAGGGGGAGTTATTAATACATTATCAGCCATGTTTTTCTTCTTTAGATTTCTAATTGATTTTTTACCAAATCATAATATTCACCTTTTAGTTTTAGGAGTTCATTATGAGTTCCCGTTTCTTTGATATATCCGTTTTTCATTACAGCTATTCTATCTGCACGTTTTACAGTGCTGAGCCTATGAGCAATGATGATGGCTGTTCTTTGAGATAAGAAACTATTTAATTTCTCACTGATAATCTTCTCATTGTTACTGTCTAAAGAGTTTGTTGCTTCGTCCAAGAATATATAGCTAGGATTTTT
>SDWH01000016.1 GCA_019550975.1 Bacteroidales bacterium SW299
ATTCAAATTTCTTAATTGAGTATATAAGTCGAACATTGTACCCCTATTGGAAATCCATGTTGTGATAATATTAATGAGTTCATTTATATCTGAAATATAAGCCATCCTACCATCTGCTCCACGAATACCTTTCTCATTCTTACGGTGTCCTCTCGTCAGAAATGTGTTCTTCTCTTCATAGATGTAATCACGAGCTACCTTATATTCCTCTCCTTTAGGCAGATGCTTTTTCAATAATCGGTTAGCAACATTATAATACAAATTGTATTTTGCTTCCGGATCATCTATTTGCTCTAGCATCATGTCTGCCAATTCGTTTTTGAGTTCCACTTGACCATCCATATTGAAGTCAAATGTTTCCTCTTTTATTTCATCGGCTTTCATTAAGATTTCAGCACGTTCTGCTTCCTCTTCGCGTTCTCTTTGGAGCTTTTCAAGTTCCTCTTGGGAGATTTTTTTCTTTTTTTCTTCCATAATTAAATATTATATATAAGTTCCTTTATATCTTGTACGGATTCCATCAAAGATTCTCTCTCGAATGGATGGGTATTCAACAGTTCCAATGCTTCTGTCATTTTAGGGATATATTTATTATATAATGCCCATTCATTTGTTTTATAACAATAGACTGCATAAATTATGGAGGAATGTACGCCCCATTCACTTGCCAATCTTTCAACATGAAGATGCGAAGTGATATATCCAGAAACAAACTTCAACCGTGATTCATTCAGAAGATATTCACGAGCAAAATTATCAGCACGTTCTTCATTCATGAGAAACAAATCTCCTTCATCGTTGCTGATATGATATGTTTGTAATCTAATATCATCTAAATCATATAATACATGATGTAACTCATGCAATAATGTAAACCATAAAGTCGGATAATTGTTTTGCAAGTTAGAAAGCACAATGCACGGTTTATCATTAATTACCATTGTTGCTCCACGAACTTGTATTTTTTCCAAACTAGGTTGATATATTACAGTCACTCCAACATGATACAATGCTTTCAAGACCTTGATAAGCCCTTTCTTCACATCTCTTGTATAAGGTCTTATTTTAGGCATTAGTTCCACCAAATCTTTGCGATTGTATGGATTGGGATTGTTAATACCTTTAAATTGAACATATGCCGATTGAATCCAAAAATTACGCATTAAATCGCTTGAATTTCTTTTCGAGCGACTGAATGCAGGTGTTAAGTCTTTATTATTTGAATAATCATACAAGCTATTTAGAGAAAAAAATTTTTTAATTTTCTCTCCCATATCCTTTGATGATGAGTCAGACGAGAAAAATTTTATTTTAGTTAATGTTGCCACATCGAAGGTTTCAACAATATATCCTGCATCTCTAGCTCGCTGTATTTCTCCAATCTGTTTTGCATCCATTTCTGGAATATATATTTTCAACAGGTCATTAACTGATATACCTAAAAAATGAGCCAGTTTTATTATATTTATAAAACCTATATGCTTTGCTGTTCCTTTCAATATTGGATTGAGGGTATTAGAATCCATACCTAATATATGTAGGATTTGTCTATTCGACAAATGCAAGTTCTTCTTCTTTTCCGCATACAAATCGTTCAAAGAAGTAACCTGCCCTATGTCTATTTTAGATTTTATAGCCGCATTTATTACATTCCAAAGCTCCGAATTTTCATTATCCATAGTGCAGAAATTTTTCTGCAAAAATACAAAATATATCTAGTATTGCATTATAATGTGACGAAAATTTTCATCACATTATAATGCAATATGCTAAAAGCATACTCCCTAATACAATAAATTACTCGGTCATTGGCAAGTCCAACTTGATTGTCTTTGTTGCTTCTTCCTTTTTGGCATCAACGACTTTCGCATACACTTGAGTTGTACGGACATTCGTATGGCCAAGCATTTTGCTGACTGTGTAAATGTCAGTACCTCCAGCGAGTTGCAGGGTTGCATACGAATGTCTAAAACAATGGTAGGTGATGTGCTTCGTTATTCCGGCTTCTGCAACCCATTTCTTTATCGGGCGGTTAATCCATGACGGGTCAGGCAGTCCGGCAAAAACTAATTGTTCGCCGTCTTTCCTCTCACCACATAATTGAAATGCCTGTTCGGATATGGGCATATACTCAACGCCTTTGGTCTTTTGCTGGGTGAAGTTTAATCGATAACCACCATTGAATACCTCTATCTCTGACCACTTCAACTTTTGTATGTCGCAATGGCGGAGTCCTGTCAGTGCCGAAAAGAGTGCGGCTCGTTTCAATAACGGGTCACATGGAGTTTGAGCCAAACGATTCAGTTCGTCAATAGTCAAGTATTCCCTACGGCTTTCTTGACCTTGAATGCCTTTGACCTTCGCCCCAATATCAACCGTCAGATAGCCGTCAATAAAAGCCTGCTTCAATGCGGCCTTGAATATGGAGAAATAGGTGGATGCCGTGTTTTGCGAGATGACACCTTTCTTACCGCCTCCTTGTGGGGCGTTCAATAAGAACATACGGAATGATTCTATCAGCTTCAAATCAATCTGTGAGAAAAGGATGGTATCGCCTTTTGCAAAGATTTTCAACAGTTCATGCACACGCTTCCAGTTGATGATAATGGAATCGGAGCTATGGGCATGGCGTAACCGCTGTACGTGGTCGAAGTATTCAATGAAGTTGCAACGGGAACGCTCCAGCTGCTCTGCCTGTTCCGCATCCGTTTCAGAATAAAGCGAAGCGTTATCGTATTCCTTTTGGCGCAGGCTCCTCACCTTGTCGGCATAAATACATGATTCTTGGTCTAACTGGGATTTGCATTGGATAATGCCGTTCAAATCACGCTTAGGCTTATAAGTGGTTTTGCCATCCTTGTCTGTTCGGGCGTTCCGTGACTTATCCCAAATGGGAGTGGTGATTGTACGATTCAGATATTCACGCACTCTTTGGGGAGTGGGTTTGTCTGCTTGAAAAACCGGATAGGCTTCAACGTACAGATACCATTCCTCACGGTATTCCGACTTGCGGAGTTTTACTGAAACTCGTGTATTGGCCAACGCTTTCTTCATTGCTTCGCTCCTTTATATAGGTTATCAATTTCTTTCTTGGGGGCATAAACAAAATTCCCTATCTGTCGAGTGGGGATGGAGTATTTACGGATATGGAGATACACCGTGCTGTCGTCCAAATGATATTTCTTAGCTATTTCACCGATGGTGTAACAATCCTTTGGCTCCAAACTGTAAAGTTTGGCAACAGGCTTTGATTTAGTCAGTGCTTTCTTGCGCAACGGGTAAAGTTTCAACAATTCTTCTTTACTCACTCGAATTTGGTTAGTTCCAAGATTTATGTGCGAGATAGTACCTTTATGTATCAGACGATACAGCGTATCTTTGCTTATGCCAAACAGGGCATAGGCTTCTGACACCTTGATGTAATCTTGGTGCTTTGGGATGTTTTTCACGATTTCATCCAATCGTTGGTTCCGCTTCTCCTCGTCTTTCCTGCGCTTATAGGCAATGTTGGAACAGCGTTTGGAACAACACCACGATTCTATGGTCTTGGCGATGAACTCTTGACCACACACTTGGCATTTCCGCTTTATTTCAAACTTTGCTGCTGGCATAATGCTGATTTTTACCTGTTTGTAATCTATCCATTCATATTTTGTCGCAGATTTCCTACTTTTTTATCGCGGCACAAATATGGAACAAATATACGATAAAAATCCGAGAAACAAGCAAATCCATCAGAAAGTGTTAAAAACGAAAATAGGGCGTAACCCATTGAGCTACACCCTACTTTTCTATCGTTGGTTATCGTTGTTTACCGATACTCATTTGACTTCCTCAAAATCCGCATCCTGCACATTGTCATTATTCTTGCTTGAACTCTGACCGCTGTTTGCCTGTCCGGCGTTAGGACCAGCCTGAGCACCGCCCTGGGCTCCTGTCTGCGCATACATTTCAGCGCTTGCTGCCTGGAATGCAGTTTGCAGTTCTGCGCTTGCTGCATCGATGGCAGCCAGATCCTGAGCCTTATGAGCGTCTTTCAGTTTCTGCAGAGCAGCCTCAATAGGAGCTTTCTTGTCGGCAGGAATCTTGTCGCCAAGATCCTTCAACTGATTTTCTGTCGTGAAAATCAAGCTGTCGGCCTGATTCAGCTTGTCGATACGTTCCTTTTCTTTCTTGTCGGCTTCAGCATTTGCTTCAGCCTCTGCTTTCATACGGTCTATTTCTTCCTTGCTCAAGCCAGATGAAGCTTCGATACGGATAGCCTGTTCCTTGCCTGTAGCCTTATCCTTTGCAGACACTTTCAGGATACCGTTGGCATCGATATCGAATGTAACCTCAATCTGAGGAACACCACGGCGAGCCGGAGCAATACCTGTCAGATTAAACTGACCGATTGACTTGTTCTGAGCTGCCATCGGACGTTCACCCTGCAATACATGGATGGTAACTTCTGTCTGGTTGTCGGCTGCTGTAGAGAAGACTTCACTCTTCTTGCACGGAATGGTTGTATTAGCATCAATCAGCTTGGTCATTACACCGCCCATGGTTTCGATACCCAAAGTCAGCGGAGTTACATCCAGCAGCACGATGTTTCCTACACCTGCTTCCTTATTTAACACAGCACCTTGGATAGCTGCACCTACAGCTACCACTTCATCCGGATTCACACCCTTGGAAGGAACTTTGCCGAAGAAGTCCTGAACCAGTTGCTGAACAGCCGGAATACGTGAAGAACCACCTACGAGGATTACTTCATCAATGTCCGAATTGCTCAAGCCCGCATCACTCATCGCTTTCTTACACGGTTCCAGACAAGCCTGAATCAGGTCGTGGGCAAGCTGCTCGAATTTGGCACGGGTCAAAGTCTTAACCAAGTGCTTGGGCACACCGCCTACCGGCATGATATACGGCAGGTTGATTTCGGTAGAAGTAGAAGAAGACAATTCAATCTTTGCCTTTTCTGCGGCTTCCTTCAAACGCTGCATAGCCATCGGGTCTGTAGTCAAGTCAGCACCTTCATCGTTCTTGAACTCCTGAACCAGCCAGTTGATGATAGCCTGGTCGAAGTCATCACCGCCCAGATGAGTATCACCGTTGGTAGCCAGCACTTCGAACACGCCGCCGCCAAACTCAAGGATTGAAATATCGAACGTACCGCCACCAAGGTCGAACACAGCCACCTTCATATCCTTGTTAGCCTTGTCCACACCGTATGCCAAAGCAGCTGCTGTCGGCTCGTTTACAATACGTTTCACATCCAGACCTGCAATCTGTCCCGCTTCCTTGGTTGCCTGACGCTGAGAATCAGAGAAGTATGCCGGCACAGTAATTACGGCTTCTGTAACCTCCTGGCCCAAATAGTCTTCAGCCGTCTTTTTCATTTTCTGGAGAATCATTGCCGAGATTTCCTGCGGAGTATACAGACGGCCGTCGATATCCACACGCGGCGTATTGTTGTCACCTCTCACCACTGAGTAAGGCACACGAGAGATTTCTTTCTGAACCTGATCGTAAGTTTCACCCATGAAACGTTTGATTGAATATACCGTACGTTTCGGGTTTGTAATGGCCTGACGCTTGGCCGGATCACCGACTTTACGTTCGCCGCCGTCAACGAAACCTACAACAGAAGGAGTGGTACGTTTGCCTTCACTGTTGGCGATTACCACCGGTTCGTTACCTTCGAAAACTGCTACACATGAATTTGTAGTTCCTAAGTCAATACCAATAATCTTTCCCATAATTGTATCTATTTTATTTGTTTGCTAGTTAAATTGATTCTGCAATGCCGAAGCATTACGCTCTTCATATGACAAATGCCGTGCCAAAAAAAGATCAGTCCGTGCCGAATAAAATTTTCGGACACGGACTGACAAAATGTCTGTTATTCTGACAGAAATCACGCCTATAACATGACACTGCCTAAGAAAGGGGAATCAAAAAAGACAATTGTCCCTACAATGACAGCCACAAGCCATACTAATATAAGGATAAGTTTCGCCACGGTTGACATCGGCTTCCAGTTTCCGAACACCTGCATGAGCACCTGCACCAGTCCTGCAATAGGAATACCTACAACCAACAGGCCGCATACGGCCATCACTCCCGACGTTACCGGAAATGCACTTACCATATTCCAGTCGATGACCGGAGAAAATTCATAAAACAAAGAAGGTACATTCACCAATATGCCCGCTGCAGCAAGCAGAAGGGCAAAAGCCACAATCAGCACAACGAACAGCACGGGAAAGCAGCAGACGGCCAGCAGGATAAGACAAAGTTTCAGGACAAAGCCGAACACGGTTACCAGCACATCTCCTATTTTGTGCAGTAATGACCGGTCTTCCGGACTGGAATCCTTTTTTTCAAATCCTCCGGTCACCGTACGGCCGATATTTTCCATATTGACGGGCTCCCCCCGCATCTGCAGTTTTTCCGTAGCCGTCCGCGCGAGAGGGATAATAATCCATGCCGCCAGATAAACCAAAAGCAGCCACTGGAAAAAACATCCGGCCACAATCAGAAGCAGGCGCAAAGGAACCACATCCCATCCGAGATAGGCGGCAATGCCCGAAGCGACACCTCCCAGCACCTTGTCGTCCGGATTGCGGAACAAGTGGCGGACCACCTTCTCATCCTTGTCCGGTTTCTCTTCAGCAACGTCCTCTTCCGCATCATTCAACTCCTCGGGCTTACCCATGCGGGCGATTATGGCTTCCACATTCTCAACCGTAACCACACGGCTTCCTCCGCTCACACATTCGTCAAAGAGTTCCGCAATGCGGTTTTCCATGTCGCGCACAATTTCCTCCCCTTCCGGATTCTTGCGGAAATGGTAACGGAGGTTATTCAGATAACTGTCGAGAAGGGTATAGGCATCTTCATCTATATTATATACGGTCCCCCCTAAATTTACTGTCAAAGTCTTTTTCATTGCTGTTCGATTTTAATATTGTTCCTTAAATGATTCACCGTATCGGAAAGTTCGTCCCAAGCATTTTCCAATCCTTGCAAGAACTCCACTCCGCCGTCCGTCAGACTGTAATACTTTCGGGGAGGCCCTTGCGTGGACTCCACCCACTCGTACGAAAGCAGCCCGTCGTTCTTCAACCTTGTAAGCAAGGGATAAAGCGTCCCCTCCACCACAATCAACTTGGCTTCCTTCAGCCTCTGGATGATATCGGAAGCATACGAAGCCTCTCTGTGCAGGAGCAGCAGGATGCAATATTCGAGCATCCCTTTGCGCATCTGCGATTTCACATTGTCTACATTCATAAACTGAAACTATTTTGTATGGCACAAATATACGCACAAACAAGATACCTTGCATTACATAGTACTATTATTTAAATCAAATTAACAAGACTCTTTCATATGCGAGCCAGGCAAGAAACATCAGGCACCCAGACAAATCTTTATCTCCAGCCTGAAGACGGGTATCTTCAGGCTGGAGATAAAGAACCGGAGGGAGAATCCGGCAAAATTGTCTGCAAAACAGACTGAAAGAAAAATAAGCTGACAAAAAAATCCGTATCTTTACGGACGCATTAAAATACAAATGAACATGTTTACGATAAGAAAAGCAGATACGGCCGACATCGGCCTCATCAACAAACTGGCATGGCAGGTGTTTCCCGCCACATACAAGGACATCTTGACGAAAGAACAGAGTGACTACATGATGGAATGGATGTACTCGCCCGAAAGCTTGCGCAAACAGATGGAGGAAGAAGGACACATCTATTACATAGCCTATGAAGAATGCGAGCCGGCAGGATACGTATCTATCCAGCCGGAAGGAAAAGACCTCTATCACTTGCAGAAAATCTACGTGCTCCCCTATTTCCAGAAGTACGGCTTGGGAAAACAACTGTTCAGACAGGCGATAGCGGCCATCAAGGAGCTGCATCCCAGACCATGCCGGATGGAACTGAACGTAAACCGCAACAATCCGTCGCTGGGGTTTTATGAGCACATGGGCATGAAAAAAGTGCGCGAAGGCGATTTCCCCATCGGAAACGGATATTACATGAACGACTACATCATGGGAATCGATATCTGACCGCACCTGCAAGCGAGTAGAAGGTAAATACTAATCATAGGCATTTATCTCCTACTTTCGTATTTACCGACCTCTCACACCACCGTACGTGCCGTTCGGCATACGGCGGTTCCTTAGTGCTGATGCAGTTTGACATATAAGTCCACAAGGCAAGGGTAGCCTTGAAGTTTTAGCCTCTCGTTATTCATGGCCCGGCATAGTATCGGACTTCCTGCCGTGTTCCAATACCCACCACGGGTATTGGCCCATTGCCAAGCCCGCCACCTGTCTATGCCACATCTCACGAGATTCTTGAACCTTGCGCCGACCTTCTTCCAACTCTTCCAGACATAACTCCGTATTCTGTGACGGAGCCACTCATCCGTCGATTGGAGGATGTTACGCATATCAGCCAATTTAAAGTAGTTCATCCAACCATTGATGAATCGGGTCAGCCTGTCTTTCAGTCTTGCGTATCCCCAACCCTTACTTCTTGAGGTCAGCTCTTTCAGTTTCGCTTTCATCTTAGCAACTGACTTGGGATGCAGGCGCAGACGGCATTGCCCGTTCATCACATAGAAGGAGTAACCCAAATACTTCACCCTGCCCACGTATGCCACTTCTGTCTTTTCCAGGTTCACTTTAAGGTGAAGCCGTGATTCGATAAAAGCGGCGATGCTCTCACGGACACGTTCTGCTGCACGCTTGCTACGGACTAGTACCATGCAGTCGTCTGCATAGCGGACAAACTTGTGACCCCTGCGGGCGAGTTCCTTGTCGAGTTCGTTAAGCATGATGTTTGCCAGCAGAGGGCTTAACGGACCGCCTTGGGGAACACCTTCCACACTTTCCTCATAGCTGCGTCTGACCATGACGCCTGACGTAAGGTACTTGTGGATGAGGGATATTACACGTCCGTCACGTATGGTGCGGGACAGTATCCTTATCAGCATGGCGTGGTTTACCGTGTCGAAGAAGCCTTCAAGGTCAAGGGACACGCAGTATTTATAACCTTGGGTGATATATTCCTGCGCCCGCCTTAATGCCTTGTGGCAGCTTCGATGGGGGCGGAAGCCAAAGCTGTTGTCGCTGAACCGGCGTTCATAGATGGGACTCAGTATTTGGCTGATGGCTTGTTGGATTACCCTGTCCACCACCGTCGGGATACCAAGCGGACGTTTCTTGCCATTATCCTTCGGGATTTCTACACGGAGGACAGGACTCGGGCGGTATCTGCCCGATTTCAAGGATTCCACGAGTTCATCTTTGTGTTCTTTCAGACAGCCGCCCAATTCCTCGGTCGACAGTCCGTCTACTCCACCACTGCCGTGATTGCGCTTAACTTGCAGGCAGGCAAGGTTAAGGTTCGACGGCGAGAGGATGAACTCCAATAGGTTCCCACGTTCAAATTGCACTTCCTTGAGGTTGTTTTCAGTCATGTCCATGAAAGTCTGCACCCCCTCATAGCTTTCGCATTCCGTGCTATCATTTTGAGGGCGGCTACCGATTGACATCGGTATTTTCTGCATTCTTCCCTTCATGGAGTGACTTTCATTTACTGCTCAATTGACTAATGGTTCAGCCCTTCCCCGAGTTGAGTAGAGAAAAAAAAATCGGGTACTATGGCCTCTGCTGACTTCTCATGGCAGGCTTTACTCCGTACTTCGGAAATTCATCCTCCGCACGTCCATGAGACCTCCCCGGTTAAGGACATGCTCTTTCCATCTTATACCTGCTTGATTTACTCGGGGCATTTCCGTATAGCTATCGGACTTTGACTTGTTTTGTAATCTCATCCATGCCCATTAGCCTTATATCAAGTTTCTGTACGTCAGGCCAGATGTTTGCCGCCGGCTTCCTTCAGATTCCAACTCACGGTGGACACCCTTGCCTTAGGCTATACACTTCCCGCTATCGGGCGTGTTACGGACTTGCACCGGTTAGAGTATGTTCGTGCTGGGCGAACAAAACAAGAAGGCCGCCGACAGGCAGCCTTCCTTTATCTTGCTTGAAACCATATCACTGATGCTGTTCGCGCAACAGGTCGTTTACGGTCTTGACCGGATTGAATGTGCTCAGCGGCACTTCCACGAACACCGTATTCCAGTCGCTCATCGAACCGTTCCACAGACCCGGAAGTTCGAGCGCCTTCAAGTCTTTTCCGTTCTTCGACTTATAGGAAATGAATCCGGTGCTCTTGTCCACATGCTCCAGCAAATTGAACTTGTTTCCCTTATAGTCGCGCACAGCGCAGACCAGATCAACCGGATTGAAATGGGTTCCCTTCTCAAACATCGCCTTCTTTTCAGGATCTTTCATGTCGATCTGCGAACTTTCGAGAATCTGCAAGGAAACGGTTCCGTCAGCATTGTATGCAAGGAACGGACCGCCACCCGGTTCTCCCACATTCTTCACCATACCGCACACACGCATCGGGCGGTTCAGCTTCTTGCGGAGATAAATCACAAGATCGGCATCTTCCATGTCTTTGATGTCCGCTTTCCGGCAATGCAGCTGCTGCTGAACGAAACGTATCATCTCTTCCAGCTGGTCATGACGGTAGTGTCCGCTGTCCAGCAGTTCGAGGTAAGCAAATGCCTGCTTCTGAAGAGTGACCAGTACGCCTGCAATCAGTTTCTTGTACAGCACGGTATCATCCTTCAGACGGTCGGGAACAACATTGTCGATATTCTTGATGAACACCACATCCGCATCCAGGTCATTCAAATTCTCTATCAACGCGCCATGACCACCCGGACGGAACAGCAGCTTGCCGTCCTTGTCACGGAACGGCTTGTTGTCCATATCTGCGGCAACGGTATCCGTGCTCGGCTTCTGCTCCGAAAAGCTGACGTCATACTTCACGCCGAATTTAGCTTCATAGGCTGCCACCTTGGCTTCAACCAGTTTGGCGAAAAGAGCACGGTGCTCTGCAGATACAGTGAAGTGAACGTTCACCTGCCCGGTCTTTCCCGCCGCATACAGCGCGCCTTCAACCAGATGTTCTTCAAGCGGAGTACGCACGCCGTCGGCATAACGGTGGAATTTGAGCAGGCCTTTCGGCAAAGATCCGTAATTAAGCCCCGCCGCTTCAAGAAGATTGGAAACGACAGCCTTGTATTGCTTTTCGCCCAACAGCGCATCAATATTCTTGCCCGTATTGTCCATACATGCAGCGTTCAGGTCGTTGTAGAAAGCGAAATTGTGGATATGGTCGAAGAATTTCTTTTCAAAATCAGTGGTCGGAACATCGTAGTCTGCTCCTAGAAACTCAAACATATTCTTGAACATACGGCTCGCAGCTCCCGAAGCCGGAACAAACTTGACTATTTTCTTATCCCCTTCCTTGTATGAATCCCAAGCCGCAAGATATTCTTTCTGCTTTTCAGCATCCGGCACCACAATGCCTCCATTCTCTACAGAAGCCGCGGCATACAGTTTAAGATAAGGGAAACCTTTTTCAAAGCAAGCCAACTGTTCGGCAATCTTTTCTTCGGAAATCCCTTTCCGGAGCAACAAATCTTTGTCTTCTTGTGTCAACATAATGAAATATTATTTAGGTTATGAAAGTTTCGGAACAATTGATGCTCAAAAATATAAAAAATACCGAAAGATAGCATCAAAAACGGAGAAAAAAAGTAACTTTACACGCAAACTAAAAAGATTTAAAAACCAAGGCCTATGGAGAAAAATGATTTTTTCACTCCCGAGGAACACAAACAGCTGATTGCCTTATACAGAAAACTGCTTTCTTTATCGAAAGACACTTTGCTGAAGGATGACTGCCGGAAACTGAAAGCTCATCTGATAAAAGACATGTCGGCGGGAACAATCCCGCGCAACGTGTTCGGCATGAACCCGATCATCGAAGATATCCAGACCGCCGTAATCGTGGCGGAAGAAATAGGAATGCGCAGAGCTTCGATCCTGGGAATCATGCTGCACGAATCGGTGGAATATAATCTGTGTACCCTCGATACTATAAAAGAAGAATACGGAGAAGATGTGGCAGGAATCATACGGGGGCTGGTAAAAATCAACGAACTTTATGACAAAAGCCCGACCATCGAATCGGAAAACTTCAGGAATCTCCTGCTGTCGTTCGCAGAAGACATGCGGGTTATCCTGATAATCATAGCCGACCGCGTCAACCTGATGAGGCAGATCAAAGACAGCCCCAATGAGGAAGCGCGGCTCAAGGTGGCCAACGAAGCTGCATACCTTTATGCTCCGCTCGCACACAAACTGGGACTGTATAAGCTGAAGTCGGAACTGGAAGACCTGTCGCTGAAATATACGCAACACGATGTGTACTACCACATAAAGGAGAAACTGAACGCTACAAAGGAAACGCGCGACCGCTATATCGCAGCTTTCATCGAACCGATACGGAAAAAGCTGGAGGCAGCAGGACTGAAATTCCATATGAAAGGACGGACCAAATCCATACACTCCATCTATCAGAAGATGAAACGCCAGGGATGTCCCTTCGAAGGAGTCTATGACTTGTTTGCCATCCGCATAATCCTCGACTCTCCGCTCGAGAAAGAGAAACAGGAATGCTGGCAGGCTTATTCGATCGTGACGGACATGTATCTACCCAACCCCAAACGGCTGCGCGACTGGCTTTCCGTGCCTAAAAGCAACGGATACGAATCGCTTCATATCACGGTGATGGGACCGGAAGGAAAATGGGTGGAAGTGCAGATACGCACGGAACGGATGGACGAAATAGCGGAAAAAGGACTCGCAGCCCACTGGAGATACAAAGGAATCAAAGGCGAAACAGGGCTGGACGAATGGCTGAACTCTATCCGCGAAACGCTGGAAAGTGCAGACAACGACCTTGATGCAATGGACCAGTTCAAGCTGGACCTGTATAAAGATGAGGTGTTCGTATTCAGTCCGAAAGGCGATCTCTACAAACTGCCGAAAGGAGCGACTGTGCTCGACTTCGCCTTTTCAATCCATTCAAACGTAGGATGCAAGTGTATCGGAGCCAAAGTGAACGGAAAGAACGTGCAGCTCCGCCAGAAACTGAACAGCGGCGACCAGGTGGAAATCATGACATCGAACACCCAGACTCCGAAACGCGACTGGCTGAACATCGTAACGACATCGAAAGCAAGAAACAAAATCAGACAGGCGCTGAAGGAAATTGCCGCCCGACAGAGCGCGTTTGCCAAAGAAATGCTGGAACGGAAGTTCAAGAACCGAAAGATAGAATACGATGAAGCCATCTTGATGCGCCTCATTCGGAAACTGGGCTTCAAGACAGTAACAGACTTCTACCAAAGCATATCCGACGAATCGGCAGACATCAATGCGATTATCGACAGATATGTGGAAATGCAGAAACGGGAAAACGAACTGCACGATGAAATAACTTACCGGAGTGCGGAAGCCTACAACATGCCCTCACCGACCGAACCGAAAGATTATTACAAAGAGGACGTACTGGTCATCGACCAGAACCTGAAAGGGCTCGACTTCACTCTCGCCAAATGCTGCCATCCGATTTATGGCGACGACGTGTTCGGCTTTATCAGCATCAGCGGAGGCATCAAAATACACCGCAATGACTGCCCGAACGCAAAGGAACTGAAATCCCGCTTTCCCTACCGCATCGTCAAGGCTCGCTGGGCAGGGAAAAGCCAAGGCAAGCAATACCCCATCACGCTCCGCATCATCGGACATGATGACATCGGCATCATCACAAACATCACCTCCATCATCAACAAGGAGGACAACATCCTGCTGCGGTCAATCAGCATTGACTCGCACGACGGGCTGTTTTCAGGCATGCTGACGGTAACGGTAGACGACAACGCAAAACTCGAAGCCTTGATAAAAAAAATAAAAACAGTGAAAGGAGTCATGCAGGTTAACCGATAAATGGTAACTTTGCAGGCAGAATGAATTATCAATACAATAAAGAATATACATCATGAAAAAAGCTGCTCTATTTGCTGTTCTGCTGGTAATGAACGTATTCTTTGTTCTGGCACAAGGAACAGCGCAGATTACTTTTGAAAAGACATCGCACAATTTCGGCTCTTTCCCGGAAAGCAGCCCTAAAGTAACCTGCACCTTCAAATTCAAAAATACAGGCAATGGTCCGCTGGTCATCCACCAGGCCATCGCTTCCTGCGGATGCACGGTACCGCAGTATCCGAAAGAACCGATCAAGCCGGGCGAAAGCGGAGAAGTGACCGTCACTTACAACGGAGCCGGAAAGTTTCCGGGACATTTCCGCAAAACCATTACCCTGCGCACCAATTCCGAAAACGAAATCACGCGTCTGGTCATTGAAGGCGACATGACATCGGCAAAAGCAAAATAAGCAGGCTTTCCGCCACATCAAAAGATCCTTTTCCGCTTTTTGTCTTTCAGAATGAAAAACGGAAAAGGATTTTTTATTACTTTTGGACACGGAAAACATCAACAAAAATAACACATAAGAATCCATGAAAGAAGAAAATGAAAAACCGGCGGGATTGCCTGAAAACGCATTCCGTCCTTTGAAACCGGGTGAAAAGTACGAACCTCTGATGTCGCCCGGAAAAACTTATCCGGAGGTTAATCTATGGTCCGTATCCTGGGGAATTGTCATGGCAGTCATCTTCTCGGCCGCCGCAGCCTATCTGGGCTTGAAAGTCGGACAAGTGTTCGAAGCCGCTATCCCTATCGCCATCATAGCGGTAGGCATCTCCAGCGCAACCAAACGCAAAGGCGCACTTGGCGAAAACGTGATGATACAGTCCATCGGCGCCTGTTCGGGAGTCATTGTAGCGGGAGCCATCTTTACACTCCCCGCACTTTATATCCTTCAGGAGAAATACCCGGAGATGACGGTAAACTTCATGCAGATGTTCATCAGTTCGCTTTTAGGCGGCATTTTAGGTATTCTTTTTCTCATTCCGTTCCGGAAATATTTCGTAAAGGAGAAGCATGGAGAATATCCCTTCCCTGAAGCCACAGCCAGCACGCAGGTGCTTGTGTCCGGAGCCAAAGGAGGCGATCAGGCAAAGCCGCTGCTGATGGCCGGCCTGGTGGGCGGCCTGTATGACTTCATCGTCGGAACATTCGGCTGGTGGAACGAAAACTTCACGAGCCGCATCTGCGGGCTTGGAGAAACCGTTGCCGACAAGTTCAAACTGGTATTCAAAATCAACACGGGAGCAGCCGTGCTCGGACTGGGATATATCGTAGGACTGAAATACGCAGCCATCATCTGCGCCGGCTCTGTTGCAGTATGGTGGATCATCGTTCCGGGGATTTCATTGCTTTGGGGCGACCAAGTTCTGAACGCATGGAACCCGAGCATATCCATGGCTGTAAAAGACATGTCACCCGAAATGATCTTCAGCGAATACGCCAAAAGCATAGGCATCGGAGGCATCGCAATGGCAGGCATCATCGGTATCGTACGTTCGTGGGGCATCATCAAAAGCGCGGTAGGGCTGGCTGCCAGCGAAATGAAAGGAAAGAAGTCGGAAGACAATGTAGAACGTACACAAAAGGATCTGTCCATGAAGATCATTGCTTTCGGATCTATCTTCACGCTCCTGCTTACACTGGCATTCTTCTATTTTGACGTAATGGAAGGCAATGTGCTGCATACCATCGTGGCCATCATACTGGTTGCAGGCATTTCTTTCTTATTCACAACAGTGGCCGCCAACGCCATCGCCATCGTAGGAACAAACCCCGTTTCGGGAATGACACTGATGACACTGATTCTGGCATCAGTCATTATGGTAGCCGTAGGCCTTAAAGGAGCAGGAGGCATGGTTGCCGCACTGGTAATGGGCGGTGTGGTATGCACGGCTCTGTCAATGGCCGGCGGTTTCATCACCGACCTGAAAATCGGCTACTGGCTGGGAAGCACCCCGAAAAAACAGGAAACATGGAAATTTCTCGGCACACTGGTATCTGCTGCCACGGTCGGCGGAGTCATTATGGTATTGAACGATTCATACGGATTCACAAGCGGGCAGCTGGCTGCACCACAAGCCAATGCCATGGCAGCAGTCATTGACCCCTTGATGAACGGAGTGGGCGCACCATGGCTTCTCTACGGAATCGGCGCACTGCTGGCTTTGGTACTGACATTCTGCAAAGTGCCGGCACTGGCTTTCGCCCTGGGCATGTTCATTCCGCTGGAACTGAATCTTCCGCTGCTGGTAGGCGGTGCCATCAACTGGTATGTGACAAGCCGGAGCAAAGACAGCTCAATAAACAATGCGCGTCAGGAGAAAGGCACGCTGCTGGCATCCGGATTCATCGCAGGAGGTGCTCTTATGGGAGTAGTGAGCGCAGTCATGCGCTACTGCGATGTCAACTTCATCAACGAAGAATGGCTGGCTAATCCGATGAGCCAAATGGTATCACTCATCGTTTACATTCTGTTAATCGCCTACATGATCAAGGCAAGCATGAAAATCAAATCATAAAATCTCTTAGTGCCATGAAAACAATGTTATTAATGAGTCTGCTTATCCTCTCCGGCGCCATGTTCGCACAAAGGCCGATAGAAATAAACGTCTGGCCCAACGGAGCACCGAACGATAACGGGATAAAAGAAGAAAAGGATGGCAACACCGACCATCCAAGTTATACGAACAAAGCAATCCTTTATGTCTATCCGGCTCAAAAAGGCAACGGACAAGCTGTGCTGGCATGTCCCGGAGGAGGATATACTCACCTCGCCATGGCACACGAAGGAAAAGATATGGCCGACTGGTTCAACGCACAGGGCATCACATATGCCGTATTGCGCTACCGTATGCCCAACGGACACAATGAAGTTCCGTTGAGCGATGTCCACGAGGCCATCCGCATGCTGAGGAAACACAAGAGCGAATGGAACATAAAGAAACTGGGCATCATGGGATCTTCTGCCGGAGGGCATCTGGCAAGCACCGCAGCCACACACTTCGATGCAGAAACACGCCCCGACTTCCAGATTCTTTTTTATCCCGTAATTACCATGGATCCGAGCTACACTCATATGGGCTCTCACGACAACCTGCTGGGAAAGAATCCGGCAAAGGAACTTGAAAAGAAGTATTCGAACGAACTTCAAGTCACTCCCCAGACGCCTCCGGCATTCATCATGCACAGTTCGGATGACGGAGCCGTACCCGTAGCCAACAGCGTAAACTATTACACAGCCCTGGTAAAAAACGGAGTGCCCGCGTCACTTCACATCTACCCCATAGGAGGACACGGCTGGGGATTCCGCGACAGCTTCACCTACAAACGCCAATGGACAGGCGAACTGGAAAAGTGGCTGAGGGAAATAAACAAATAAAGGCAGAAAACCTTTGCAGGACAAATAAAAAGTCGTACCTTTGCGCCGCCAATACGGGTTATTGGCACAATTCAAATCATTAACTAATTAAATTACAGTTTTAAAATGGCAACTAAAATCAGATTGCAAAGAAGAGGACGCAAAGGTTATGCGTTTTACTCAATCGTCGCTGCAGATTCAAGAGCACCACGTGATGGTAGATTTATTGAAAAGATCGGTACTTACAATCCGAACACCAATCCTGCCACAGTAGATTTGAATTTCGACCGCGCATTGTACTGGGTTATGGTAGGTGCACAGCCTACTGATACTGTACGTAACATCCTTTCCCGCGAAGGTGTTTACATGAAGAAGCACTTGATGGGTGGTGTTGCTAAAGGCGCATTCGATGAAGCTGAAGCTGAAAAACGTTTCAATGCTTGGAAAGAAAACAAGCAGTCTGGTCTGGAAGCTTTGAAGGCTAAACTTGACGAACAGAAGAAAGCTGCCGCTAAGGAACGCCTGGAAGCTGAAAAGAAGGTGAACGAAGAAATTGCAAAGAAAGTAGCTGAAAAGAAGGCTGCCGCTGCTGCTGCCAAGGCTGAAGCTGAAGCCGCTGCAAATGCAGAAGCTGCTGCATCTGAAGAAGCTCCTGCCGCAGAAGCAACAGAAGCTCCTGCTGAAGCATAAAGCTTTCTTGACTGATCAACCTGAAGGAAGAGGCTGTTTCATGAAACATGAAGCGGCCTCTTCTTTTTTCCGACAAGCTGCTATCAGAATATATATTGCAGACGGGCCTGCGCCAGAAAGAAATTTTTCTGATAGAAGGCGTTGCAATGCCTGCCTACCCACACATAGCTTCCGTTTACTTTTACACCAAAATAGTTGTTCAGATAAAAGTTCACGCCTACCGACAGATCCTTTTCCTCCCCGCCTGTTATGCCGGAACGCCAATCATTCATATCCGTATAATTGAACCGAGCAACAAGCTCTATAGCACGCGGAGTAAGCGGACGGCCGGGTATCCCGTACATCGAATCATAAGCAAACCCCTTTCCTTTCAACAGGAATCCTCCCTGAACATACCCTCCATGCGAACGGTAGGCCTGCCTGCCGCCTGTACGGTTCATCCGGTCAAAAAAGTATTCAGCCTGCAACATGAAACGCGGAGCCGTACACAAAAGCTCTGCCAGACCTTTCACCTCAGTTCCCATATCATAAACCTCGGCTTCGAGCAAAGAGGCAGGAAACATCGATGTTATCCCGGCACTGCTTCTGCTGCCTGAAGGCGGTTCCGAAGCATGGGCTTCTT
Source organism: Bacteroidales bacterium SW299 (assembly GCA_019550975.1). Taxonomy (GTDB): domain Bacteria; phylum Bacteroidota; class Bacteroidia; order Bacteroidales; family Bacteroidaceae; genus Phocaeicola; species Phocaeicola excrementipullorum. The sequence continues at coordinate 18,649 of SDWH01000016.1, forward strand.
TCGAACGGAATGAAAACGCACCGCCCAGATGAATCAGCCAATGCCCCGCTTCCCGTTTCCGCCAAACGGCACGGGATGTAGACACAAAGGCATTTTTCTGCCCCTCCCCGATTTTATTGATGTCATTGTGGGTATAGATGCCGGTCGCCAAATACCAGTTGTCATTATAAAAATGATAAGTGGCTCCCAGTTTCCGGCTGTCTGTGAAGGCCAGCACCGAGGCGGCAGACTGATGGAAGCGCATATCTGCTGTGCTGATGAGCATATCCATCGAAAACGGCTCATATCCGTTGCCGAGCGCAAGCACCCCGTGGGCAAAGTGATAATTCAGCAGCATATCTTTTATGGCAAGCTTGCCGCCTCCCAGTCCGATATCCGTTTTCATCTCAAAATCGCCGTAAACCGCTTTAAATCCAACCCGAAAGTCTTCCAGACGATAATATCCCTGCACGTCTTCCTTGCCGTATCCTGACACCGCAACGTCAAGCAATGCTCGCGAACGGAACTTCACTTCCAACTGATCCTGCGCATGCAGCACCGCACATGCACCCGACAAAAAACAAATAAGCGCAAACAGTCTTCTCATAAGGATACGCTCGCCAATTCCGAAAGTGCCTCCTCTGCCGATACAGACCAGCCATAATCAGCGATATTGAAGATAGGTGCCGTGCGGTCCGGATTTATGGCAACTATCTTTTTCGCCCCGGAAAGCCCTGCCGTATGTTGGATCTGTCCGCTTATCCCAATAGCTATATACAGATCCGGAGAAATGGTATGCCCCGTCTGCCCCACCTGCAAATGCGCATCAATCAGCCCCATTTCTACAGCCGCACGCGAACCGGCCACAACAGCGCCGATCTGTTCGGCCCATTGCCGAATCCGGACAACGGTTTCCTTGTTTTTCACGCCGCGGCCAACTCCGATAACAATACGGCTATTCTCTAATGTATCGCCGCATACATTCGCCGCCATCTCGTCCATCAGACAAATCCGATGGTCCGGTTCAAAGTCTGAAAGGTCGTGACAGACAATCTCTCCCTTCCTCGATCTGTCCGGTTCTGCTGCTTTCATCACGCCCGGACGAACTGAAGCCATCTGCGGACGACAATTAGGGGTGACGATGGCAGCCATCAGGTTTCCTCCGAAAGCAGGGCGTATCTGATGCAGCAGTCCGCTTTCCGGATCAATCTCCAACTGCGTACAGTCTGCCGTCAGTCCGGTATGAAGCATCGAAGCGATACGTGCCGAAAGCCCCCTACCCCGTTCGGTAGCTCCGACAAGCAGTATATCCGGATTGCATCGGCCAGCCAACGAAACCACAGCCCGCGCATAGTTTTCTTCTATAAATGAAGCCAGCGAAGGATGTTCCAGCACATGTACACGATCGGCTCCATAAGCAATCAGCTCATCAGCCAGCACAGCCACACCGCTTCCGGGCAACACCGCTTCCACACTGCAACGCAGCGTTTCTGACAGTGACACCGCTTTCCCAAGCAGTTCTTTCGTCACAGAAGCAAGCATTCCGCTGTCCGTTTCGGCAAGCACCCAGATACCTTCCGACTTTTTCGGAGAAAAAGAAGCAGGCTCCGGAACATCAACCTGCAAAGCCTCAGCCGGACATGCCTGCACACAAGTTCCGCACAAGCGGCATGTATAAGGGTCAATCTCCGGATATTCAACCAGACGGATGGCATTGAAAGCACATGAATCAGCACAAAGCCCGCAACCGGTACAACGGTCTTTCAGAACTCGAAGCGCAAACGAAGTTTTATTGTTCATAACATATTGTTTTAAATGAATGCCTGCAACGTACCATTCCTGCCGGTCCAAAAAGAAAAACCAGACTATTGCCGGCAAAGCATCCGGAATAAAGGCTTGAAAAGTTCATCCTCAGCTTAGAGAAGTATATCTTTAGCTTAAAGACATGTATCTTCAGACTGGAGATACAGATTTTCATGAATCACCGCGCATTTCTGCCCGTATTCCGCACTTTCCTCCAAGCCTCAGCCCACATTTTCCGACTGGCCGCTTGCAGGCACCCGCATTTTCCAATTAAAAAATTAAACGATTATTCATATTTCACTTATGATAGCCAAACGAAGTTCTTCTGCGTTTGCAAGCCAGCGAAGCGACTTGCCCTGGCAAGGAACAAAAGTAGAAACAACCTTGGTAGGCGAAGCATGTAATCCGACTGCAGACGAATCCAGATTCAGATCAGTTTCATCCCAGCGAACAATCTCCTGCTTCCAGGCATACCGCCATCCCGACAATGTGGGGCAAGCCAGCACTCCATTCTCACGGCTTACCATTACGGCGCATGGCAATTCCGTTTCCAGATGCTGGATTACCGTTCCCGCTCTTCTGCACGCGCGAAGATGATTTTCAGAGATTCCCTCCAATGCCACCAAAGAAGTGACCTGCGGGATATCCAACTGCCCGGCCACTTCCGGCCCCACCTGAGCCGTATCTCCGTCAATAGCCATACGGCCGAAGAACAACAGGTCAAAATCTCCTACTTTCCGGACTGCAGCGGCCAGCACGGTGCTGGTACACCACGTATCACTCCCTGCAAAAGCAGGAGAAGAAAGCAGTATCGCGCGGTCTGCCCCGCGCTGAAGTGCCTCGCGCAGCACATCTTCAGCAGAAGCCGGCCCCATACTTACAGCCACGACTTCCGCTCCGGTATCACGTTTCAGGTCGAGCGCAGCCTGCAATGCGTACAAATCATCGGGATTGGTCTGAGTCAGCGCAGACGAACGTTTCAACGTATGAGTTACGGCATCTATCTCGACCTTTGTAGACCGAGGCACCTGCTTCAAGAATACAATATAGCGTTTCATAAATAAAGTTTCAATTATGTTTTTCCGTTTGGTCTTTTTACATGAAAATAGATGGCAAAGGTTCCGCTTATCCTCCTTTCTTATTGGAACGGGCATCAGCGCAACGCCGCTGGAAATCAGCAGAAAAAGGGTCAACAGCACCGAAACGGTCCGGAGCGAAGAGCGCAGGGTCCACAAACGGGCTATCTCCCAGAATCAGTTCTGCTGCCAGGCGTCCCATCCCTCCTCCTGCAGCCACGCCGCCTCCGCAACAGCCGGCCACGGCAAACAGCCCATCATAAGAAGCCACCGGACCGACGATGAACATTGCGTCAGGAACGTAGCACGAAGGTCCTGCTATATAATGTGCAATCGGCAAGTCATCGATATCATGCAGGTAAGGCTTCAGCAGCGGCGCACATTCATCCAGCACAGTCCATTCCGCCTTCCGGTTAAAGTCGAAGTCTTCCAGCTTGTCGGTCAACGCAGACGGGTCGAATGCCTGACAGCAACTCTCACGCAGTCCGATAATCAGCGCACCGACATCCGAACGGGTGAAAGCACGCGCGTCAGGAATTACCGTAAACGGATGTCCTGCCGGAAAACGGTCGGGATCAATGGCGGTAATCCAGAAATGGCTGCGCACCGGAGTAAAAGGAAGGCCCACATGCAAAGGCTTCATCAGCAGATTCGCCCATGCCCCGGCTGCATTCACAACAACCGGAGCAAAAACCGCTTCACCGTCTGCCAGCCTGACCCCGCAAACTTTTCCGTTTTCAGTCACGATTTCCTTCACCCTGCAATTCGGCCGCAACGTCACGCCCATCCTTGCAGCCGCCCGGGCGTAACCGGAACAGAGCAAGGCCGAATCGATAAACGCATCAGTAGGCATATATAAAGCTACATCCACCGCCTCGACATCCATCCACGGAAGAAGTTCTTTGGTCTGTTCACGCCCGATACGTTCGTTCGGAATGCCGAAACGTGTAGCAGCTTCTTCCAATGCTTCCAGTCCTTTCAGCGAAGCTTCCGACGAAGCCACCGTGATGCTTCCGCACTGCTGAAGTCCGAGCGGCTCGCCCAACAGTTCCTCCATCTCGCTTATGCAGTCATAAGTTTCCTGCACCAGTTCCATCAGGGCAGGTTTCGTGCGCGCCCTTGTCAGCAGGCAGGCCGCACGCGAGGAAGCCTGCGAAGCGATTTCATTCCCATCAAGCAGCAAGATGTTTCCGGCCTTGCGCTTAGCCAATTGGTAAGCCGTGGCACAGCCCAGCAGTCCCCCACCGACGATTATCACATCATAGTTTTTTTCCATCATTCAAATTGTGTTATAATTTGCATTCAGACAAGTATCATTTTCCAGTTCTTTCGGTCTGAAAGTCCTGTTGTATTTTTTGTAAATCAACACAGCAACCGCAATGAACAGCACCGTGCAGACAGCTCCCACCGCACAGGCTATGTGATTGAAAAGAGCGAACCACTCGATATCGATGTTGAAAAGCTCTTTGGTTGAAAGCAGCGCTACCGTACCCATATAGCCTATGAAGTCAATCATGGCAATAAAGAATCCGACATTCCCCTTTATCCGGAAACAAGCGATGAAACGGTCGAAAAAGATGGTCTGGAAAGTCAGGTAGGCAATATAGAGCGAAAGGCTCTCCACAAACAGCCAGGTGGTAGGCTCCAAGTCAAGCGTTTCGTAATGATAAGACACATAAGTCATCGTAAGACACCCCGCCACAACCAGCGTCATCATCCATAACAACGCATTGATATTGCTCCGGAAGAAGATGAACAGCGTAAAAATGCCCAAAATAATCAGCGTGACAATCGTATCAATACGGGCAAACATCCACGACGACTGGTTGCTCATGTCAAGAATATTCACCAAAAAGTCTTCTTTGATATCGCGCAGCATCAGCAGCATGAAGTTCCCCACGAATATCAGAGAAAGAATCGGAGCATATTTCCTGAACAGTGCCCGGCGTCCTTTTCCGTCAAGAGTGACACGTTCGTTACGCAAGGCGATGTCTTCGGCAGTAGGCTGTGGAAGACGTTTCAGCATATAGCCCATAAAAACCAGCAGAGGCAAGGCAAAGCCACCGATAAGGGCGGGCATCCAGAACTGGTCCACATGCAGTTCATTCATGGCAAACAGGCCGAAACTTTTTGCCACTCCCGAGCTGAACACCATGCTTACTCCCAGCAGGCTTGCCAGAATGTCGGTCACCTTGCGCCCTTCGATAAAGCTGAATATCACTCCCCACATGCACCCCAACGAAAGTCCGTTGACAAACATGGCAGCCACATTATACGGAGCGCCCAGCAATCCAAAGCCCACAAGCGCCGCCTCGGCCAGCACAGCCGACCCGACAAAGAACCGGAAACGGTTTTCCTTCTTCAGTTCCGAAATAATCTTGATCCCGAAAAACTTGGCTATCACATAACCCAGAATCTGAATAGTAGTCACCGCCACCTTGTAGTCGCTTCCCAAAAAAGTCAGCCCTTCAAATGAAGCGGCAGTGTAAGGCTTGCGCAAAGCGTAAACCAACGAATAAGAGAGCAACGCTGCTCCTCCTGCCCAAAGAACCAGCAGGATATCCGACATTCTCCTGTTTGCTGTAATCTGTTTCATTTTATTGATTATAAGTTGTTTTCGTTTTAACGGGAGCAAAAGTAGAACGGCCGGACATCTGAAAGAATTAATTTATAATGTATTATAACCCCGGATTGCGCCGATTTTATAATGTCATGTTTATAAAAGAATAATGTCACGGAAATGTAATATCTGAAATACCGCTGTAACAACTAAATCGTATCTTTGCGGTGCAGATATTATGACTATGGACAGACTGTTATCTCTTTATGAACGCATGAAAAAGCTCCGTGAATCGGGTGTACGGATGAAAGACATATCCGAAGAAACAGACATCGCATCAAGCGTGCTTTCGTCGCTCTACTCTTCTGTGCTTCCAATGTATGTAAACCTGATATCCAACGGAGAAGACAAGGAAAAAGCGCTGGACAAATCGTTGCAGCAGGTGAACAATGTATCAAAGCGCAAACTCCTAGGATGTCTGGATACGCTTTATGAAAAGGTGCATGCCATCGAACCGAGGCTGATAAACGGCAAAAAGAACGAACGCCCCTTCCTTGACGACATTGAAAAGGAAGCCATCAACTACCTGCCGAACGCGGGCGTATATACCGGACTGTATCTGGCCTACAGTTCGTCTTCTTTTTCCGACGGGCTCAAAGTGGAACCGTACATGATCGCTTCCATTACCGACGGCGACACAATGCCGAAAGTGTATTCACAAAACATGTCGGGCGACTATTATACGGGCATCGGTCTGTTCTCTCCGTTCCAGATCGGCTATTTGATGTTCAACGAACAGAAACGGCTGCAACTGGCCTTAAAAGTGGTATATCTGCAACTTCCCATCATCGAATACCCCAACTTTCTGAAAGGCATTTATCTGACGCACGACTACAACAGGAATCCCATCGCACGACGGGTCATCTTCATCCGCCAAAGTGACGAGATTCCACTGGAAGAATTTGCCAAAATGCGCACGGAAGTGATTCCAAAAGAGAAACTGACAGACGAACAGCAGATATATTACGAATATACCTGTGAAACGGGGGACACCATCAAAAGCATGATGCTGGTTTCGCCGGAGAAAAGCCTCGAAGAACTGAAGCGTGAAAAACAAATGCTGAAACTGCTCTAACCCTAAGACACCTATGAACGCTTGTATCAGAGAAAGCAAGGCGGATGACTGCAAGGCGGTGTACGCCCTTATATGCAGCATGGAAGAAAAACAGCTCCCGCCCACGGAGTTTGAAAAGATCTACAATGCCCAGCAGAAAGACGATTCCTGCCTCTGCCTGATTTACGAACAGGAAGGAAAAGCTGTCGGCTGCCTGAACCTGCGCATGGAATACCAGCTCCATCATGCCGCAAAGATAGCGGAAATCATGGAACTGTCTGTAGACGCACATGCAAGATGCCAGGGAATCGGCCAGAAACTGTATGCATATGCCTGCCGGAAAGCCAAAGAATCCGGCTGCATACAGATAGAGGTTTGCTGCAACCGGCTACGCACACGTGCGCATAAATTCTATGAAACGCAGGGGATGCACAACTTCCACTACAAATTCTCTCTGGATTTCTTATCTCCGGATGACAGCGAAAACAGGCTGGGGAAATGACAATCACCGCGATTCTTTATTCACGTATTCTGTTGGAGAGCATCCCATATACTTCTTGAAGCTGGTCGTAAAGTAAGAAGGAGTGTTGAATCCTACCATTTCACTGATTTCCGTAATGTTATAGCGTCCTTCTTCCAGCAGCCTGCACGCATGGCTGAACCGGATTTTCCGGATAAAGTCCATCGTGGAATCTCCCGTAATGGCCTTCATTTTCAGATGCAGGCTCGAACGGCTCATGTTCATCTCGGCAGCAAACTTATCCGCAGAGAAGCCCACATCATCCAGATAGTTTTCAACGATCTTCACCGCCTTTGTCAGAAACTCTTCATCCAAAGGATTCAGCGCCATTTTCTCCGGCTTAACTTCCAGTGATTTCGAATAGAATTCAACGGCCTGCCGGTATGTACGCAAGACATTGCGTATCTTTGCAATTACCACTTCCATGACGAAGGGCTTGGGAATATAGTCGTCAGCTCCTACATGCAAACCTTCCAACTGGTCCTTCACGTCCGCTTTCGCCGAAAGAATCACAACGGGAATATGGCTGGTCTTCAGGTTTCGCTTCACCTGCGAACAAAGCCTGATACCATCCATTACGGGCATCATCACATCCGTCAGTATCAGGTTAACCTCTTCGTTCTGCAAGATCTCCCAGGCCTCCTGCCCGTTTCCGGCCTTCAGCACATGAAAATAATCTTTCAATCCATCTGCAAGATAGTCTATAATATCCGCATTGTCTTCAACCAGCAGCACCGACTGCTTTCCTTTCTGCCCCCATTGCCCGTCCTCATCTTCATCTGCACCACGGGGCTGTTCGCCGGCATTCGTTTCCGGCAGACAATCTTCCATTCTCACAACAGCATCCTCCACTTTCGCCTTTTCATCTGTTTCACCTGCCAATTCATCAGCTGTGTAAGCTCCGGCTGAAACAGGAAGACAAACAGCAAACACACTTCCCTTCCCTACCGAACTTGTCAGTTCAATCGTGCCATGATGCAAATCAACCAGTTTCTTCACGAGCGACAATCCGATTCCGCTGCCTATGTTTTCATGGTTCACCTGATAAAAGCGTTCAAACACCAGATTCTGCTTTTCAGGCGGAATTCCCTGACCGGTATCGCTTACCAGCATTGACAGGTTCTTATCATCTCCCTTCAACGCAAGTGTGATGCTGCCGCCTTTAGGTGTATACTTAAACGCATTGGAAAGCAAATTATTCAGAATCAGTTCCACGTAATTTCCATCGCACATCACTTTCTTCCCTCTCATATCAGAATTCAAATGATAAGCAATCTGCTTTGACTCCGACAGACTTGTATAGGCATTAAACACTTTTTCTGCCAGAGCGTGAACATCCGTTTCGCTTACCTTAAGATGAAACACGCCCAGTTCTGCACGCCGATAATCCAGCAACTGATTCACCAGAAACAACAACCTCCCGGCATTCGCATTCACGTATTTCAGCTTTGACAGCACCCATTTGTCGGTAATCTGAGGAAGCACATCCCGCAAAGGACCTACAATCAATGTCAAAGGAGTACGCAATTCATGAGAGATGTTAATAAAGAAACGCACTTTCATTTCGTTGATTTCTCTCGCCTTCTCTTTATCCATGCGCTCCATTTCCAGTTGCAACTGCATTGTCTTCCGGATCCAGAAGTAACGGATGATAAAAGCTATCACCCCCACCACACAGACAAAAAACAACACCCTCGCCCACCATGTCTGATACCACATGGGCAGAATCTTGATTTTCAGAACGGTCGGGACATCATTCCACAAGCCGTCACGGTTAGCTGCCTTCACCATGAAGCGGTAATCTCCGGCAGGAAGATTCGAATACACAGCAAAACGGTTGGGATTCTCTACATAAATCCAGTCTTTTTCATATCCGTCCAGACGATAGGCAAAACGGTTGTGCGTTCCTGAGATGTAGTCGGTTACAGCAAATTTCAGCATAAACGACGACTGTCCGGCAGACAACGCGATGCTCTCGGTTTCACTGATATGCTTTTTGAGCACTCCCGTATCATCGAAAGGCTTGACCGTTTTATTCGCGACCTGCAGCTCGGTGATCAACACAGCCGGAATGAAAGGGCTTTCCGTCAATGTTTCCGGATTGAATGAAACAATTCCGTCAACACTGCCGAAATACATTCTTCCGGAAGCGGTCATGCAATAGGCACCTATATTAAACTGATTGCAAGACAGGCCGTCTACAACGGAATAGTTTCTAAAGGTTTCTTCCTTCACATCCAGACAAGCCAGCCCACGGTCTGTACTGACCCAAAGCATTCCTGCGCTGTCTTCCATTATACCTTGAATGACATTGTTGGGCAAACCATTCCTTACAGTATAATGCCTCAACACCCGGGCTCTCCCATCCAGACAATACAGCCCGTTTCTCGTGCCGATCCAAAAACAAGAATGCTTCAGATTTTCATGGATGCAATTCACCATCTCATTCCGAAGCGCACCGCCTGCTATAGAATCAGTGCTTTCAAGACGGTTGCCCGACAAAAGATAGACATTTGCCCCGTTGGTTCCTCCGACCCATAATCTTCCTTGCGAATCAAAGCACATCGCGATGCGTCCCTGATCCTTGTAAACCTCCCCCTCAACATAGCAAGTCATCCGCTCAAACTTCTGCGAATGGGGAAAGAAACGATAAATTTCTCCATTGGACGTGCCCAACCAGACCGATCCGTCGGAATCGGGGATGATGCTGTATACATTCCTTGTCTGAAGGCCACTGTTCTCCATTGTGTATCTGACAATATTGCCTGTCCGCCGGTTCAGCACATTCAATCCGCCGGAATGACCGCCAATATACACCAGGTCATCATCTTCGTCTATATACAGGCTTTTCACATCATCAAATTCCAGCCCGCTGTTCCGCGAGTAACAAGCATAAAGTCCGCTGTGCGCATCATAAAAATTCAGTCCTCCGGAGTTTGTCCCGATCCAAAGGTTTCCCTCCTTGTCCTCACGGATGCAGTTCACGACATTGTCACTGAGCGAATTGTGATAAGGAATATTCTTAATTACGCGAAAACGCCGGCGCAAAGGATGATAATAGTTCAATCCGCCAAAATAAGTGCCCAGCCACATGCCCCCTTGAGAGTCACAATAAATGCTCCTCACAGAAGCCTGCGACAGCGAACCTTCCCTGACCGGGTCGCTGTTATAAACGATAAACTCATCCTTCTTTTCGTCATATATATTCAACGAGTTGATGGTGCCCACCCACAAACGCGATTCCATGTCTACGGCCAAAGCCCGGATATAGTCAGAACTCAGTCCCCTATTCCCGGAGCTATAATGTTTCATCCTTTCCCCTTCAACATCCAGAAGGAACAGTCCGTTTCCTTCCGTCCCTACCCACAGCTTGTTTTTTGCCTGCTGAAATATGGAAAGAATCCGCCTGTCTTTTTTCGAATGAAACCAGTCCATTATACTCAAACTGTGCGTAAAGAAAGAATAAGCCATCAGTTCACTTCCTTGCCCGAAAAAGATTTGCTCATCATTACGCTCGACCGCAGTAGGACGCAACGGTCTTAAACAGGAAGGAACATCGGCAAAAGCCTTCTTCCGCTTATCAAACAACACAAGTCCTTCGGTTGTGTTCACCAGCAAATGCCCCTTTTCCCATTCTTCTATATGAAGCACTTCCGCATCCTTGTCCTTCAAACGGTAGCGGAAATTACAGAAGACATCCTTGTCCATATCATACAACGACAATCCCCGATGTGTGCCAACCCACAGATTGCCTCCACCATCTGTCATCACAACACGGATTATATCGCTTGAGATGCTGGTGGAATCCGAATCATCGTGCTGATATACCGTAAAATTATATCCGTCGAAACGGTTCAGTCCGTCATAAGTGGCAAACCACATATTTCCCTTCCGGTCTTGCGCTATGCTCAAAACCGTACTTTGCGACAGCCCCTGTGACAGACCGATATGCTCAAACGAAATCTGTCCGAAAGCAATCGCCGGAATAACTGAAAAATATACGCACCATAAAAAGACACGCCACTTTACTGCATTTTTCATTGTCTTATCTCTTAAGTCTGTATTTCCGATATTCACTTCAATCTCCCGGCTAAAAAGCCCGTTTGCCAATGCTTTCATTTACCAGCAACTCCGGCAAGCCGCGATACTTCAACGAAAAAACAAATATAGGCAAAATTCAAATCTGAACAAACCGATTCCGCTTTCAAAATCGTTGAATTTACTTTCAATTTTGTCCAATGACTTAATTATAAGATAAAAATGAAGTATTTTTACGCAAAATAGAAAGTCGGAGAGAGCAGAGTCGCCTACTTTTGTTGAAGTAAACAAAAACAGACAATATGAAGAACAATCTGCTAACCATGAAAAATCTGGCATTGGCGGCCTGCACGCTGCTGTGCAGCACGCTTCATGCCGCAACGACACCTTTCCCTGACCGGATACACGAAAACACACGCACCACTCCCTATCCGCAGGAGTTTCACCAGCCGTTCATTAATCCGGCTCCACTGCTTGTTCCCCCCGGCGAAGAGGGGGATTCCGTGCAATTCATGCTCTCGCAAGACAAGACATTCAAAGACAGCAGCACCCAAATCTCCAAGCCGGCTGTATGGCGCATGTTCAACCCGCACCGCATACTCAAGCCGGGAACATGGCACTGGCGCTTCCGCTCGGTGAAAAAAGGAGGAGAAAAAATGCCGTGGAGTCCAACCTACTCGTTTACAATGGATGCAGACGTGCCTCAGTTCGTCACGCCTCCTTTCGAAACCTTCCTCCGCAACATACCCCAAAACCATGCACGGCTGTACTGCTTTCTGGATGCCACGGTTGAAGAAGCACGGAAGCACATGCGCCAGTCCCCCGACTTTGAACGCATGATCAGCGAAGCGAGGGATGCACTTGCAATGGATTACCGGACCGACACGGCCCCCTACAAGAAAATATCGCTAATGTATAAGCATGCAAACTACCTGCATACTGCCTATATGATGATGCAGCGTGATGTCTATGCCGAAAAAATGGTACAGAACGTCAGATGCCTGCTGCAAACAGAACCGGACGAGAATGTATTGGCGAATGACTTCAATGCCGGCGAACTGGCTTATACACTGGCCTGCACCTACGAAACATGCTACAGCCGTTTCAGCACACAGGAGAGACAGCAGATCGAAGAACTCCTCCTGTCTGTACTGAACAGGTATATCCCGCACATTATCGGAAAAGAAGAAGTGCATATTTTCGACAACCACTTCTGGCAGTTCACCTTCCGGCACTTCCTGCAAGCGGCACTGGTGCTTCATGACAAATATCCCGAAGCCAGAAACTATCTGGAATACAGCTATGAGCTTTGGACATCGCGTGCTCCGGCATCCGGATTCAACCGTGACGGAAACTGGCACAACGGCACGAGCTATTTCAGTGCCAATGCCGTTACCTTATATTATATAGCCGAACTGTTCTCGTATCTGACAAAAACAGATTTTCTACAGCATCCGTGGTACCGGAACTCCGGAATCGGAGAAGCCTACAGCTGGCTTCCCAACTCGTCTGCAGCAGGATTCGGTGACGGACACGAGAAACTGAATGCCCAGCCGCTCCGTATACGCAGCGCATACGCAGATTATCTGGCACGCAAAACCGGCGACCCGTACGCTGCATGGTACTCGTCGCTCAACCGGCGTTATCTGGACGAATACGAAACGCGCATCTATCGGCTCGCCAGCGGAAAGGAACGTCCGGACAATGAAAACCTCCCGGAAGACGCGCCCAAAGCCGTGTGGTTCAAAGACAGCGGCGAAATGATAGCCAACTCCGACCTAAACGATTTGAGCAACAATTTAAGCTTGAGCTTCCGGTCCAGCCCGTTCGGTTCGGGCAGCCACACGCACTCAAACCAGAACGCATTCAACCTGCACTTCCGCGGAATTCCCGTATATCGGGCTATAGGCCACTACATGAACTTCGCCGATTCGCATAACCTGCTGTCATACCGGAACACACGCGCATACAATACCATTCTTGCAGACAGCATCGGACAGCCTTTCACCACACGGGCATATGGCAACATCGTGCGCATGTTCAACGGTGAGCATATATCCTATGCGTTGGGAGATGCCTCAAAGGCATATTGCGGGATCAGCGAATATCCCATGTGGAAAAAGAACTTCAAGAATGCCGGACTTGAACAGTCGCCTGAAAACGGATTCGGGAAAACGCCGCTAAAGAAGTTCCGCCGGCATATCTTCCTCCTTCACCCCGATAAGGTGCTGATCTACGATGAACTGGAAGCTGACAAGGAAGTTCACTGGGACTGGCTGCTTCACAGCCGCCATCAGTTCCATATTGAAAACAACCGGCTGACCACAGTACATCCGGAAGGCAAATTCGCCTCGCTGGCAGAAATATTCAGCGAACAGCCGTGCAAGATATCGCAGACCGACCGGTATCAGGCAGATCCCAACAAAGCCATAGCCGTGCGCGGAGAAGAGTTTTATAAAGAATGGTCTATCGACGCACGGTTCTCGCCATGCAAGAAAAACCGCGTGCTGACACTCATCCAGATTACACCTGAAGGCAAGAAAACAATTCCTGCCGTACGTAAAAACAGCAACACTTTCCGTTTCGGGGACTGGACCGTGACAGCAGAACTGGATGCCGACCGCCCCGCAAGCCTGTACATCCGGAATACACGGAACAACGCGGCATTCGGATACGGCCTCAAGGAAATGAACGCTGGCGGAAAGACCTATCGGTTTAAAAAGAAAAACGCCTCTGTTCTTCACGATAACATCGGAGGAATATGGGAAACGAAAGAGATGGATGACAGACCGGCATTACTGACGGGAGCGAAATAAGGCCCAAGGATCCTCCAAACTACAGTCCCTCCAAACCTCCCCCGAAGGGGAGGCTTAAGAAAACATCAAGCTATATAAACTCCCCCTCGGGGGGAGTTGAGAGGCTCGGAGCTTAGTTGAAAGAGCTTAATTTTTCTAATCAATAAATATTGCAACATGAAAAAACACTTGTTACTTTTCAAGGGAATGATGATGGCCATATCATTGTTCGCATTTGCCGGAGTCAGTCCGACCACGGCACAGAAAACGACGCTGGAACGGGTACACGAGAATGTACGCGAAACAGCTTATCCGCAGTCGATGCATCAAGTTTATCTGAATCCGCCTCCATTGATTCTCCCCAAAAGCGTGCATGAGAAAGACGCTTCGTATCAGTTCGAGCTGAGCAACGACAAAACTTTCCCTGCAGGAAAAACAATCACTGCCGACGCAAAGCCCTGGCTCATGTTCAGTCCGCATAAAGTGCTTGACAAAGGTACATGGTACTGGCGCTGGCGTAAAGTAAAAGACGGGAAACAAGGCGAATGGAGCCAGCCTTATGATTTTCAGATTGCAGGCGACGAACCGAAATTCGCCACGCCGGTCTATGAAACCTTCCGGAAGAATCTGCCGAAAGGCTATCCGCGCCTGTTCTGCTTTCTGGATAACGACCTGAAGACCGCACGCGCAAACGTAGCTTCACATCCCGAATACAAGGAAATGCTGAACCGCGCGAACATGGGACTCAACTATGAACCGGCAGCCAACCCATACCCTAAAGCACGCCCGGCTCTTGCCTTCGTCACTTACCTGCATACCGCATACACGCTCACCGAAGACAAGCAGTATGCCGACAAGATGGTGGAAATCACCCGCGCCTATCTGAAATCGACCCCCGACAAGAATCTGCTCCGCGACGACTTCTTCTGCGGCGATCTGATTGAGCAGCTTCTGATGTGCTACGACGTATGCCACGACATGTTTACGGCAGACGAACTGAAACAAATCGAAACGCTTGTATTCGAAGTGGCAAAGAACCACCACAATCCGATGCGCACCGGATATGAAGAAACACACTTCTTCAACAACCACTTCTGGCAGCACGGCTTCCGGCAGACACTTGAAATCGGCCTGATGTTCTATGAACACAGCGAAAAGGCCCGCGAAATGCTGGAATACTGCTATGAACTTTGGAGCACGCGCGCTCCGGCCGGAGGATTCAACCGCGACGGAGAATGGCAGAACGGAACAGGATACTTCACTGCAAACACGAAAACGCTTTATTACGTTCCCAGCCTGCTTTCGCATATCACAGGATTTGATTTTCTGAAACACCCCTGGTATCAGAATGCCGGACAATCACTGCTCTATGCGTTTCCTGTAGGCACGATGAGTGCGGGATTCGGTGACGGAAACGAACGCCAGCCGACACCCGACCGCCAGCGTCTGGCCATAGCAGACTTCCTTGCACGGGAAATCGGAAATCCCTACGCCAAATGGTATGCTTCACACTGTACACGGGATTTAAGACGTGACTATGAAACACGCATTTACCGCATGGCCCGTGTAGCGAAAGACTATCCGTACACGAAAGATCTTCCGGCCGATCGCCCCAATGCTGTCTGGATGGAAGACATGGGCGAAGTGTATGCCCACTCGGCCATTCAGAACACCAACCGCAACGTTTTCTTGAGCTTCCGTTCAAGCCCGTTCGGATCAGGAAGCCATACACTGGCCGACCAGAACAGTTTCAACCTGCACTTCCGTGGAGTACCTGTATATCGCTCTACCGGCTATTACCTGAACTTCAAAGATGCCCACAACATACTATCCTACCGCCATACAAGAGCGCACAACAGCATTCTTGTTGACGGAATCGGACAGCCTTTTACAACCCGCGCCTACGGTAAGATTACCCGGATGCTGAACGGCGAGAACATCACTTATGCACTGGGAGATGCATCAAACGCATACTGCGGAACCAGCGAATATCCCATGTGGATAAAGAATTTTGAAGAAGCAGGACTTGCCCAAACTCCGGAATACGGCTTCGGAGAAACTCCGCTCACCAAATACCGCCGCCACATTCTGCTGCTTCATCCGGACATCGTGGTTATATACGACGAACTGGAGGCTTCGAAGCCTGTCACCTGGGACTGGCTGCTGCATAGTCCGGTACAGTTCCAGATTGACAATGCCAAACACACGATGACCACACGCTACGAAGAAAAACAGTTCAGTTCCGTGGCACAGATGTTCAGCAACCAGGCATTCGAAATGACACAAACCGACCAGTATGTGGCTCCGCCCGATCCGAAGAAGATGAAAAAAGGAGTGAAGTATCCTAACCAGTGGCACCTGACCGCCAAGTTCCAGCCTTGCGCACAAAACCGTATCCTCACCGTCATCCGCATCATGCCTGACGGCAACAAGGAAAAGGTGCTTTCGCGCAAAGGGAATGTGTTCACCTGCGAAAGATGGAAAATTGAAGCGGAACTTGATCCGGCAAAACCGGCTTCGCTCAAAATATTCAACGACCGCAACAATGCCACATTCAGTCTGGGGGACGGAGATATAGAAATAGGAAACACAACCTACAAACGTCTCGAACAAGGCTCGTCTGTTTTATTTGACAAAATCGACGGCGAATGGCTCGTGCATGAAATGTCCGATTACCAGCCCCAGTTCACTGGAGCCGGACCTGAAAAATAAGATTTCTCTATTTACATTTAATATAAGGTTTTCAATAGGAAGAAGAGGCTGTATCGTGAGATACGGCCTTTTTCATAGTTTCACTTAAAAGGCATTCGATAGGACAAATGCGGGCGACAAGCCAAACTACGGCTCCCGATCAGACTTCCATGAAACATAAAATACCGGAACACAGAGAGAAAATACAGGGAAATCCAACCTGATAAATCTCTGCGTTCCGGTACGTTTTCAGTCAAAGCCTTCACATGACAATTAGAAACTGTTTTGAATTTCTCCAAAAAGTTTTTCTTGGCTTGATGTATTCGTTTTCGTGTGTGCTTTGGGCTATTTTTTGGTCTTTTCCGCTTCTGTTCTTCGTCAGATAGCCCGCTATCTTCCTCATCACACAAACGGAAATGCCTCAAAAACTCATCCCAAATCAGCACACGATAAATTCAAAACAGTTTCTTAGTGGGAAAGCTCTGAATTCCCTACGGATGTTCCATTACCATTTTCCCATCCAAAGAATATGCTGGTCAGTCATCTTGTTTACCGAAAGTTTTCCGTCCACAGTGTCGGAAATCACGGAAGCGCCCGACGGATCTTCGCCATAGCTGAACGAAGAACCGTTTGACAAGTTGCGGACAGAAAGCCGTGAAGCTTTCTCGGCATCCAGTTCAGCTTCTATCTTCCAGTCGCCCAGCGTAAGGCTTCCGCCTTCATCTTTCACGTCTACAGCCTTCATTCCGTCGGCCTCCACCAGCATCACGGCAAGTACGTGGCATTTGCGGCACGAATCAAAAGCCGCGGTCATAGTCCATTGGGGAGTGAAATCCTCGCCTCGCTGAGCATCCTTGTCACTGGGAGAAGCCGCATACTTGTCCGTTTGTACAAGACGGGGAACCACGCTGCCCCAGATGTGTCCCACCGAACGGAATCCCTTGTCGGGACGTTCCGTAACGAATGTCCCGTTATCGAAGTCAAACTTCACCGGACTGTGCAGCAGCCAGTCCCAACGCACCTCTTCCGACGCTTCCAGTTCATCGTACACGATTACAATATTGGGATACAGCATCAGAATGTGGCGGCGGTATTTGGTGAGCGGATTATCCCCAAAGCCATTTTCGGGCGACTGTTCCAGTCCGTATTTCTCAAACGACTCTTTCCACAAACAAATATCGCTGACTCCGCAATAAGCGTCCGAAGCATCACCCAATGCATACGCCATCCGATCGCTTTCCATCATACGCACGATGCGCCCGCGAGCCTCCGGTGTAAAGGGCTGTCCGATGCCGTTCACCAGCACCGTATTATAAGCGCGCGTATTGCGGTACGAAAGCAAATTATGCGGATCATTGAATTTCATGTAATGCCCTGCCGCATGATAGACCGCCTCGCCGCCGTAATGCAGATTGAAAGCATTTTGGCAGGAATGTGTATGATTGCCTGATCCGAAGGGACTGCTCCTGAAACTCAAGCTGACATTCCGCTTCAGATCATGCAAATCGCTGTTGGCCACCATCTCGCCGCAGTCGCGGAACCACACAGCCTTCGGCGCACTGTCGGGCAGTTCCGCACGTTCCGCCCTCGGCTTGCCGCACGCCATCCGATAAAGACGGGTTTCAAACTCCTCCTTATAGCTGTCGTTAAGCGAAGAATACCATTCGGCATAAGGATCTCCGGTTTCACGCGCCAGAAAGTCGGCAAACGCACTGCGGATACGGAGCGGCTTTTTGTTCATCTTCTCATGGCCGTCGCCGAATCCGTCACTCAGCGAACCGGGAAGCCAGGTATAAGCTATTCCCTTGCCTGCGTTCCGGTACCACGGATGCTGCAGGAAATCAACGCCTGTCACATATCCCAGAAGCGAAGGCAGATACATCAGGCTGACGGCATTCGCGCTGAAATAATTCGCTCCGTTGTGCCATGAACCGTCACGGTTGAAACCGGAAGCCGGCGCCCGCGAAGTCCAGGCTTCATACAAATATTCCAAATATTCTTCAGCTTCCGGATACTTGTCATACAATACCAAAGCTCCCTGCATAAGGCGGCGGACAGTGAATTGCCAGATATGTTCGTCATAAAAACGGTTTTCCAGCCGGCCCATCAACCGTCCGTTGCAGTACTGCCTCATCACATGCAGGATCAATGTTTCTATCCGCTTGCGCTCTTCAGCCGTAAAACGGTCACGGGCAACATCGTAAGTACAAGCCAGCAGATAAACCAGTTCGCCCGCATTAAAGTCATTTTCGACAAACTGTTCTGTCGGATCCTTAGGAAGCAGGCAGCGCACATTCTGCATCATCTTTTCAATATAAAGATCACGGCCCAGCATCCGCCATGCCGTATGCAGGTTGTCGCAGTTCTCTGACATCGCAAACACATGCTTGTAAGGCACGGTATCCGTGCGGAAATCCATCGCCAGTGCACGGCGTGCGTCGTCTACCATCGTCCAGAACTCCGGATGTGAACGCACGTTGCGCCTCGCTTCTTCCATTCCGTCTTCCAGAAAACAATAGATGCGCGGCCACTCCACAGGCAGATTCTTCCGGAACACGTCAAACGGAGGAGCAGCGAACTCCGGCACGTCTTCCCCTATTGTAAAACGGTAAACCTTGCTCCAAGGATGCTTCTTCCCGTCCTTGTCCACTGAACGGAAACGCCAGTACCACGTACCTTTTTCCAACACCCGGTGCGCGTTGAAAACGCCCCAGCATACGGGTTCCGACAGCATGTCGTCCGTTCCGTTAAAGCGTTTGCTCCGCGACAGGTTGAACTGCAACAGTTCTCCGTCCCTCATGGACGGCGGCACAAGCAGCGGAGCCGGATTAAGAAACACGTCGTCATTCTCTTGCGGATAAGGAGTTGTCCGCAAGGGGTTGTTGCCGCTGACGGCAAAAGCCACACACAAACAAAACAGTAAAAAACAATATCTTTTCATATCAATAATCAAGTCTTTCCAAACCTATCCCCAAGGAAAGGCTTACAGAAAAATATAAAATCAATAATAATAAAACCAACCGGCCTCTCCAATCCCAAGTCTTTTCAACTTCGGGAGAAAGGGGCAGGAAGCCTCATCCCCTCCTGCTTGATACGGGCGACTGGTCTGTCTGTTCCACAGCCTGATACTGCCCGTCAATCTCATCATACAGCACGGAAGAATTGCGGTACTGCCGCGAATAGACTCCGCCGCCCGTCTGCACATTGTCCGAACCATAGCTATAGACTGCCGGAACGGAACTGTTCGTCACCTGCAAACGTTCGGCTGACGAAGGATCGAGGTTCACGTCTATCGTCCAGTCGCCGCAGGTGATGCGGCTGCCGTCGCGCGTAACCGGAAGCACCTCTTCTTCCGAATCCTTTATCTGGATTACGGTCAGGATGCGGCAAGCGGAACTGTTGCTGAATGCCGCTGTCAGGTGCCACTGGTTCGCATAGCCCTCTCCCGGTGACACGACAAACTGGTCGGTTTGAGATACTTCAAACGCTGCGTCACTGAACATACGAGCCACTGCTACGCCGGTTTCCGCAAGGGTAGTAAACGTATCTCCGTCGATGCCGAACTGTACCGGACTATGCAGCAGCCAGTCCCAACGCACAGGCTCTGAGGCTTCCAGCTCGTCATAAATCAGCACGATATCCGGATAAAGCATCAGCGTCTGGCGGCGGTACTTCGTGAGCGGCGTTTCGCCAAAGCCATATTCCGGTGTCTGTTCGATGCCCGCATCCGCGAAGTTCTGTATCCACATCGGATCATTCGAAATGCCTCCGTAAGCCTGCGAAGCGTCACCCAACGCGTATGCAATATGCGTACCTCCGTTTGCCCGAAGCATCATGCCGTAGGCCTCGGTCGAAAAAGCCTGTCCGATGCCGTTCACCAGAATCGTATTGTGCGCCCTCGTGTGACGGTACGACATCAGATTGTGCGCATCGCTGAAAGCCGTGTAATATCCCGAGTGATAATACACCTCTTTCCCGCCATAAAGCAGGTTGAAACTGTTCTGGTCGGCAAGCGTATGGCTTCCCGAACCGAAAGTGCTCGAACGGAAACTCAGCGTCAGGTTGTCTGCCGTATGTTCAAGATCGCTGTGCATCACCACTTCGCCTATGTCTTCGTACCACTTCATTTTCGGAGCATCTTCAGGAAACGATGTATCATAGGTGCTGTTTCTGCAAATGCGATAAATGCGGAACAGCACATCATCGCTCACATCGTTGTCCGGATCATCATCAGTGGAACATTCGTTGGCATACCATCCGGCATAACCGTCGCCCGTTTCCCTCGCGAGGAAATCTGCAAAAGCCGCATATTGTCTTCCCGGGACGTCCCAACGTTCGCTCATGTCACCAAATCCTGTATTTTTTGACGAAGGAGGGAAATTATAGACCAATGCCTGCCCCGCGTTCTGATACCACGGATGCTGAAGAAAATCGCTCTGCCCCACATGCGACAGAAGCATCGGCATATAATATAAGGTATAAAGATTGGCCGACAGATAGCCGCTTCCGTTCACCCATGCGCCGTCACGGTTGAATCCCGAAGCCGGAGCGCGTGCCGTCCAAAGCTCATAATAATATTCCATCATATAGGATGCCTCTTCCGCATAGCCTGTCTTGTCCCACAGACAAAGGGCTATCTGAAAAAGGATGCGCATGTTCTTCTGCCAGAAGTGGTTGTCGAAAATATTATTCTCCTGAGAACCGCAGTAAGACGCAAAATAATGCCGCGCTATGCGCATCAGCAAATCCTGAGCCTGCTGGATCAGACTTCCGCTCAGACGGCTATACAGCACATCGTATGGAACAAGCAGGCTGTAGGCAATGGCAGTGGAACCGAAATTGGAAACGAACAGTTCACTGTCGGTAAAGCCGTGTCCGCAAAGCAGGCTCAGTATTTCCGCCAGCTTGGATGCGTAGGTCTGGTCCTGAGTGAGCAGATAGGCCTGGTGAAGATACTCCACGTAATCGGCCATTTCCTCCATACCGTCTTCCGTCACCTGGTTCAGGTAGATACTGTAATCCACATTCATGGCACTGTTCGCACGGCTGACAAGCCCCCGGTATTCCGAATGGGATTCCACGCGCTGCCGTGCTTCCGCCAAATCTCCGTTCAGATAGCAGTACAGGCGCGGATGCACATCCAGCCCTGCCTGCGAAATGTTTGCACGGAAGGCGGCAAAGTCGGGAGTCACAAACACGGGAGTTTCCGGCTTCACCTCAAAAGCGATAGGTTCGCTCCATGCTTCTTCCGTTCCGTTGGCGGAAACGTTACGGTAACGCCAGTACCACGTCCCGGCCTCAAGCTCGCGGTGGGGATTGAACATGCACCATTCGTCCGCTTCCGAAAGCTGGGTCGAAGCTTCCGGAAAGCCCTCATCCTGCGAAAGGGCGAACTGAAGCTTCTCGCCCGTCTTCATAGACTCCGGCACGATGAGCGGCGGAGGGTTCAGATAAAGCTCGTTCGAGAGCTTCGGGTAAGGCTGCGTGCGAGTCTTGTCGTGCCATGCTTCCGGAGTGTCCACCGCCTCGGCATCTACAGCTGATGCGGGAATCTCATCATCCGAACAGGCAGAAGTCAAACACGCGCAAGCGATTCCCAGCAGATAAATTATATGTTTCATACGTTCTTCAATTATTTGGTGATCAAGGCTGATAAAAAAGTGCCTCCGCCCTGCCCTTGCCGAACGCGGCCCGGACAAGGGGAAGGCACTTTCTGATTATGGAAACCTATTTATTTGTATGCAATCGAATGCCATTGCTGATCTTCTCGTCAGAAAGTCAGGATGGGACGGCAAGGAGAGCCAGAACTTCCTCCATTCTGATTTGTGACGGCAACTCCATCTTCATTCACAAAAGTCATACGCATAACACTATTGCTTGAAGAGCCTTCGTATGCCGTACTTGACCAATAATACTGGTTTGATCCGGCATCATTCTTCTCTACCAGAAGAACCTTGGCATTGGCATCTCCCGAACCGTAACCGGCATCAACCAGCCCTTGCAAGGCAGCTTTCACCTTGCTGTCTTCCGCAATATAGGCATTACGCAACGCTGCCAACTGACCGATTGCAGGAATGTACCATCCGCTCGTCTTTCCTTCTGGAACAGAAGCATTATAATTACCAGCATAACTATCCATTACATTCGGCAAGGCGACATACACTTTAGAACTGGTAAGGACATTCCCAATCCAGGCATTACAATTGGCAAAGCCATATATGTCATCCTCTCCCTGACCTACACCTTCTATGCTTTCAACCGTAGAGCCGGAAGCGCCCTGTTCGGCACTTGCATTGACAAAGCGGGGGGTAGGATGCAAATCACGCCATCCCATCACCCAAGCATGAATCTTTCCATCCTCGAAAGTCACACCGTCGTAGTTTTCGGGGGAATCGGCGGCCGCTTCCGTTTCTGAGGTGGCGAACACCACACCGATAACGGTCTTTTCAGCGTTCAAAGACGTCGACCATGTGCCGTCACTGTAATAATAGTCGCCCACATTCGGAGTATCCGGATCATCAAAGCTCACGTCCACCGTGATGATACCGTTCGCACGCTCCCAGTTGAGAGTGGCGTTTATCTTCCTGTTGGCGGTCAGCGTGATGTTTTCCGCAGACACATCGTGCGTATTCTCTCCCACCTTCATCGTGAGATTTCCGGGCAGACTGTTCTTGTTTCCCACAAACAGGTAGTTGTAGAACCACACGCCATTGTCCGCATCGGCTGCAGGCCCGGAATAAGAGATTGAAACAGGCGTGTCGCTTACCGTTCCGTTCACGATGTCAAAGCCGTTATAAACGTTGTAGTTGCTTACCGACACATTTCCTGCCGAAGCCACCGTTTCAGGCCTTTCGTCGGCAAAGCTGACTTTAGCCAACGGACGGGTCATCGTTCCGGCGGTCGCTCCGTTAAGAAGCGAAAGGCTGAAAGCATCACACGCGTCATTGTTGAACAGCTCATTGCCGGTCGCCTTATAGCTCACCGCAGGAAGCGACTCGGTGTTATAGTACAAGTCGGGGTATCTCCCGTCTGTTGCGGAAGCATCCTCTGCGACGTAATCCGCCCAAAACGAACACTTGAAGTCCTCGCCCTCGGGATTGATGGTGAAGAAGAAGCTTCCGTCCTGCGCCTCATCCACAAGCTTCTCCTGCCGGTCGGTGACCGTGCCGTTCTCCTGCACAATAAGAATGCAGCGGAGCTTGTGGCCTGCATATGCTTGCGGCAGTGCGCGCGAATCGTTGCCGAAGGCATCATCGGGCAGTGTCACCGACACCGTAACCGATCCGTCTGCCTGCGGTTCCTGAAGATTCTGCGGTTCCGCATCGTCCTTGCCGCACGAGGACAAAGCCAGTCCCCATGCCAGAACAGAATATAAAAACAGTTTTTTCATACAGATTTTCTTTATGTTTAACCGGATGAATGTCAGCCCTTTGTCACATTGCCGAACGGCGCCGGAAGATGACGGGTCATTTTTTTTATTTTACCCGTCATCTTAATCAATGTTTCCCATCATCTTCATTAAAATGTCCCGTCATTTTTCAGGACGTGAAAACAGGGGGTGTGGGGCATTCTATTTCAGTCCCTTAGAATGTCAGCATGGGACGGGCTGACTGACCAGGACCGCCGGTGCTGTAACCGACATAATCAGTTTCTTCAGCATTGAAAGTCACACGGTATACAGAATAGGGATCAGTATCTGTGTCCGCCGTACTTGACCAGTAATATCTGTTGGAAGTCGTATTCAAGGCACCGTTTTCTAATGCTGAAAGTGAAGCCAATACCTTGCTTTCGCCCGCATAATAAGCATTGTACAGACAAACGAGCTGTCCAACAGCAGGAAGATACCATCCGCTCGATGCAGACGGAGCCTCCAAAGCAAATGAACTGATATTATTAATAGCTACATAAGTTCCCTGCTCAGTGCCCTCTGCCAGATTTGTCAATGCATTGTTCGGCCATGCCAGCGTATTCTTGTAGCCCAAGATATCGCTTTCTCCCGTGCCAACTCCCTCTATGCCTTCAATTGCACTTTGTGAGCCATGTCCTGTTTCCACAAATCTCGGACTTCCAGACATATCCTGCGCAGCGATAACCCAACCATGAATCGTGTTATCCGCAAAAGTCACCTCCGGATAGTTTGCCACTGCATCCGAAGAAGCATCGCCGTCAGCCGTGGCGAACACCACACCAACTACGGTTTTCGTGCCGTCTAAAGAAGCAGACCAGGTTCCGTCGCTGTAATAATAGTCACCCACCTGCGGAGCGTTCGGGTCAGCGGCCTCTTCCCAATCGCCTGCAATGTCTACCGTAATGCTTACAGAGCCGTCGGACGGTGCATTTGCCCAGTCAAGGCTTCCGTTCACCTTTGTATTGGCAGTCAGGATTATGTCACTCACATTGATCTCTTTGGTCGTTCCGTCAACCGTCATTGATATGTTGCCATCGGCATCCGGCAGTTCATTCTTGTTTCCTACGAAAAGATAGTTGAAGAAGAACACGTTGTCTGTTTTCACAGGCGCTATATCGCTGCATGAAATCACGGTTTCACTCTCACCAACCACTTCATTGGTCTCGATATTGAAGCCGTTATACACTCCGTAGCCGCTCACGCTGATTGAAGAAGCTGCCGATACGGCATCCCCTTTATCGGAAATGCTCACCTTTGCGAACGGACGCTTGAGCTCCACACTCAATGCCGCCCCGTTTGCGATGGTTCCGCAATATGCGTCGCAATCATCATTGTTGAAAAGACTTCCGTCTGTGGTCACACCCGTATTGTAAGTTACTGCAGGCAGGCTCTGTGTGTTATAATACAAGTCGGCATATTTCTTTTCGTTGCCATCTCCCGTAACGGCAGCATCATCTTCAATGAAGTCTGCCCAGAACATACATTTATAGTCGTTCGCATCCTGCGGAGTAAAGGTAAAGCTGAAGGTTTCGCCAACGGCTTCCGATTCCACCTTCTCGATGCGTTCACTCCAAGAGCCGTCGCTATTGGTTACATAAAGGATGCACCGCAACTGATGCGCGTCGTCGGAAGCTGACGGAATATAGCGTGAAGAAGCTCTGCCGGCAACATTGTCCGGAAGCTGCACCGTAACAGTTACGGGCTGATCTGACTGAGATGCGTTTCCGCTCAAATCTTCCTGGCTGCATGAAAACAGTCCCACGCTCAAAGCCAGTGCCGGAAATAAAATACTTTTTTTCATGATGTCTGTTATTTAAAGGTTTATGATTTCTGTATGCCAACCAATATCTGTTGTTTTTAAAAAGTCAAGATGGGACGGCAGTGGCGGCCTGTTGTTGCCGATTGTGTACGGGCAACATAATTTGTTTCTCCGCTAACCGGAAAGAAGCGCATAAGTCCCAGTTCTGTCATATTAGTATGATAAGTACTTGACCAATAATAGTGGGTATTACCAGATTCAGCAGAAGTGTCCATAAGATCAGCTTCCCCATCTCCATTCAGAGCGGTCAATGCCTCAAGTACTTTGCTACTCTCTGCATTATAGGCCTCTCGCAGAGCCAGCAACTGTCCTAAAGCCGGAATGTACCAGCCACTGGTTTCAGTCAACGGAGCCTCAAGTTCATAGGCATCAACTGCATCCAATGCCGGAAGATCCACACCGCCGGCACCTGCCTTCCATGCCTGCGAATTGGCATAACCTTTTATTTCATCACAAGTTGTTGTAGAAGCAGTAATGTTAGCAACGGCAACACCTGATACATTATTTAATCTTTCGGCCGAGAAAGCAGAAGAAGCACATTCCTTCAAGCCAATAACCCAGCCGTGAATTTCACCATCCGCAAAAGTCACATCCTCGTAGTTAGCGGGCAAATCACTGTCTATTGCACTTCCATCACCTGTTGCTGCGAACACCACACCGACAACGGTCTTGTTCTCATCCAATGCAGAAGAATAACTTCCGTCGCTATAATAATAATCGCCCACTTGCGGAGCCGGAACCACCTCGCCCACGTTCGCCTCAAAGCTCAGATTATATTGCGTATTGGCATTCAGAAGCAGCCCATCGGTAGAAATGGAAGTCGCTCCTCCATCGCCAACCGTCATGGAAATGCTTTCCGGAAGCCTGGTGCTTGTTCCGTCTGCAAACAGATAATTGCAGAACCACACGCCATCACCGGCAACCGCTCCGCTATAGTCCGGGAGATTTGCTCTCGTTTCGCTTACCGTTCCGTCCGTAATGTTCATTCCGTTATTGACAGCATAACCCGTGACCGCAATGTTTCCCGACACCTCCGAAGTCTTTTCTTTAAAGTTCACCTTCGCGAACGGACGCTTCAAAACCACCGTACCGCCCGTAACCTCAGCGGCAGTAAAATGTCCTGTGAAAGCATCGCAGGCATCGTTGTTATAAAAGCTGTGTCCATCCGCCAACGTTGAAGAATAAGTTACGTCCGGAATACGCTGCGTGTCATAATACAAATCATCATAACGCCCATCGGCATTTGTGTCAGTGCCTGAAACAAAATCCGCCCAGAACGAGCATGTATACGTATCAGTAGCTGGAGTAAAAGTGAATGAGATGGTTCCTCCTGCATCAGCAAGAACCGTTTCCTGACGTACCGGTGTTTCTCCGTTACCCGACACATAAAGTATGCAACGCAACTGATGTCCGTCCGGAATAGCAGGAAGTGCACGCGACACAGCGTCACTTTCCACTTCGCTCGGCAACTGCACCGATATCGTAACGGGCCGCCCTGCCTGAGGCGCACTGCCCTGCTCCATCAAATCTTCCTGGCTGCACGAGAACAGTCCTGTTCCCAAAGCCAGTGTCGAATATAAAAGTATTCTTTTCATGGTTCGTTATTGTTTAAGGCCCCCTCAACTCCTCCCGAAGGGGAGCTTACTGAGCTTGTTCTTTAAGCCTCCACTTCGGGGGAGGTTTGGAAGGGCCTCGGGTTTGTTTTTAATTTTAATTATTTGTTTATTATGTTTTCTCTGAAGCCTCCCCTTCGGGGGAGGTTTGGAGGGCCGCTAAAGGGCTTAGAATGTCAGTATCGGACGGCAACGCTTACCGGAAGTACCTCCATGCGAATTTATAAATCCATCTGTTACAGCAGGATCAAATGTTATAGTCCGGACATAATACACGGAATTTGAAGTTCTCCCCGTACTTGACCAATAATAATTGCCCGTACCGGATTCCGTCACGATAAGGTCTGCCTTCGAATCGTCATCCGCCAAAACCTGCAGCGCATTCTTTACTGCATTGTTCTCAGCACCGTAAACAGTACGTAAAGCCGTCAACTGTCCGATTGCAGGAATATACCAGCCGGAAGTACCTGACTCTGGAAGCGGGGCATCGAAATCCTCTGCATAAGTGCTTAATTGATTCAGTGCCACATATTCAACGCCTTCGGCAAGCACATTGTCTGGCCATGCTTTGCAGTTCGCATACCCTTTGATGTCATCCTCGGCAGTTCCTACTCCTGCAACGCCAGTCAAAGCACTGCCTGCAGTGTTTGTAATGAACTGAGGTGTGCTCATCTCTTTCAGAGAAACAACCCATCCATGAACCACACCGTCCTCGAAAGTCACGCCTTCATAGTTGGCCACATCATCGGCAGCAGCGGCTCCGTCACCCTCTACTGTAGCAAATACGACACCGACCGGAGTTTTTCCGGGCACCAGATAGTTGGCCCATGTTCCGTCACTGTAATAGTAGTCACCCACTCTCGGAGCATCCGGATCGGAAAAGCCTACATCCACCGTTATACTGATACCGGCATCCGCCCAGTTAAAGTGCGCATTTACCGTCTTGTCTGCCTCCAGCACCATATTGTCCGTTTCGATACTCTTTGTAACGCCGTCTGCCGTCATGGAGATTGCTCCTCCCGGAAGAGCGGAACTTCCGGAAGCGGAGGCAAACAGGTAATTGGAGAACCATACCCGGTTAGCTCTATCCGCCACTCCACCGGCATAACTGATTGTACCCGTTCCATCCGGAGTTCCGCTTTGTATGTCAAACCTGTTGAATACTTCATAACTGACCTCTATGTTTCCTGAAACAGCAATCGCATCCTCATTGGAATAAGTAACTTTCGCAAACGGACGCTTCAAGGTGAGCACCGTTCCCTCACCGGCTGCAACATGACCATAGAAAGCATCGCACGCATCGTTGTTGAACAAGCTTCCGTCTGTCATCCGGCCGGCTACATAAGCGATTGTCGGCATACTTTGCGTATCATAGTACAGATCGGCATAACGTCCGTTCTCGTCAGGCTCGGCATCCGCTTCAATGAAATCCGCCCACACATACAGTTCAGCGCCGACAGGAACATCAGTAAAGTAGAACTTGTTGTTCACAGACTCCGACTCCACCATCTCGTAGCGGTTTTCTCCGCTCACAAGAATGCAGCGAAGCTGATAACCTTCCGGCGTTTCCGGAAATGGCGCCGATGTTCCGTCCGTCGGTGTCCCTCCTTCAGGAAGCTCCACTTCCACCGTACCGGAGTTCCCGCCAGGAGATTCCCAGTCGAGATCTTTCGTTGTGCATGACGAAAGTCCCGCA
The DNA here is from genome assembly GCA_019550975.1 of Bacteroidales bacterium SW299. Classification (GTDB taxonomy): domain Bacteria; phylum Bacteroidota; class Bacteroidia; order Bacteroidales; family Bacteroidaceae; genus Phocaeicola; species Phocaeicola excrementipullorum. Next base: position 47,761 of record SDWH01000016.1, read on the forward strand.
CCCAGAACCAGCATCACATATAAAAATAGTTTCTTCATGGCAATCTCATTTAACAGATTATCAATTGTCCAGATCCACATCTATTTCATCATCGAAATCCGGATCAAACCCAATGCCGCCATTCGGATCCGTAGTCAGGAAAGGAGCACGAATTACAGTGTTCACTCCACGCTTGCACTGAAGGCGGAATGAATATCTGGCATATTCCACATTCGTATCTTCGGCATTCACTACCCTCAATGTCACAGGAACAGAAAAGGTTTCGTCCGGATCGATAAGAATATAGTCGAACAGCAGCGAATATTCGCCTCCTGCATTCTCCAAAGCTGTTTTTCTGAGTGAGGCATTGAAAGACATTCCGTCGAAAGCATGGCGGGTCACATCAGACAGCACATCATAACCGACCGGCATGCTTCCGTCATAATCAAGGTATACGCGGAATGCCGAGCCGCCTTCAGGATCGGTGACAGAAGCCACATTTTCCAAAGCCAGAAAATCGGCCACGTCTGTCGCCACCAGTTCAAAACGGCCTGCGGGACGCGCCAGTTCCATGCTTACCGGCACTTTCGCACCCCACTCGTCACGATAACGTGTCAGATCCAGGTCCTGACACCCGTAGAACGCATCCTCGAAACGGTTGTTTCCGACATAGCTTTTGCTTTTCGGCTTCATCACAGTGGTGAAATCAAATGTATTGTAGCAGGAATCCGTTTCCGCAATTTCATCGGTATCAAAATCCCCGTAATAATCCACCCATACCGCCAGGCGGTAGTCGCGTGCATGCAAGGGAACGGACACTCTCGTCTGAAAACGGTTAGTGAGCGGAAGATCTTCATAAACGATAACCCGTTCTGCCAAAGCAGTGCCTTCGTATGCCGCTATGGTAATTCGGTGAAGCGCATCCGGATAATTGGCCGCATTCACATACAGATTGTTTACGCTCGCATCCTCCGAATCGGGAAGGTTCAGGTCCAGCGAAATTTCCGCTTCCACAGTAACCGATGTAGGGTCAACTCCCACTTCACCGTCAGCCGTTTCTTCCGGAAATTCCGAAAGACAACCGGTCGCCAGCACGGGAAGCAATGCCATCATGCTCCACCGCGCAAGTTTGTTCTTATATGTCATAATCTTTTTCATGATACTTTATTCTTCTTTCTTAGAAACGATAAACCAATGACGCGCCAATACGGGTAATTCCCCAATAGTTATAGGACTTCTTTCCTATCTGCGCACCGTTGTCGATATTGTAATACTGATTATATTTCATATTGGCGTACCCTGCTCCAATAAGGAACTCTGCTCCCCAATGCTCGGAAAAAGGAAGCGAATAACCGTAAGTGAAGCCGGCTCCCAGCACCGGACGCTCCGTAGACTGAAAACGGTCGTCTTTCCATTTCACATTGAATGCACCGACATGAGCATGAACACCAACGAAATGTCCTTTGCCCACACCTTTCATCCACCAGCGGGCTTCGGGCTGGAAAAGCACCAGACGAACACCGTGCTCCTGCTCAATATCCCAAAGGCTCCAGTTGAAAGGAAGCTCCAAAGACACATGCTCATGAAGCTGCACTTCGGCAGAAAGGTTCATGATCGCTCCTGCCCAATAAACCGCATTTGTCTTGACCGCCACATAACGTGAAGACGGGTCGAATGTTTGTTTCTTAACGGCCTTTCTGACTTCGCCGCCCTTCTTGCCTGTTTGAGGCTTTGTCGTTTCCACTTTCTTTTCTGCCGGACGTCCTCCCTGTGCCTGGGCACCCAGCCTTGTCTTCGTACCTTTCGGTTTATGAGGTACCTGCAATGATTCAGTCCCGTTTTCCGAGCTGCCGGCCGAAGGCAGAGATTCTGCCAGAATTGTCTCACCGAAGAAAGACATGCACAAAAGCAGACCGACTATCATATATTTCCTTTTCATAATGCTTGATTGTTTTCTATACATTCTTTTTCACTTTGTTTTCATTCCGGTATATACCGCAAATCAGGAGTCTTTCCGTTTACAGGATGATTCTTCATCCACTCTTCCAGCAAAGCACGGTGTTGCTTCACTACATCTCTGTATTTCTGCTCTACAGCCAGGTTGCGCATTTCTCCACGGTCGGATTTCATGTCGAAAAGCTGTTCGCGATAAAGCCCCATATTGTACAATACATATTTATAGTCTGCCGTACGCACCATCCATCCGACAGTTCCTCCTCCGGTTTCGGTGAAAGCCGTTTCGCTCACGATATATAGCTGTCCGGGAGCCGCTGCGTCACCTTTCTCTACTATCGGACGGATGCTCACTCCCTTCCGTCCGGCAGGAACTTTCGCTCCGCCCCAGTCGCATACGCTCGGCATAAGGTCCACTCCAGCATTCACCAGCTGGGGAAGCACCTTTCCGGCATTCTTTCCTCCGGGAAGGCAGACAATGAACGGCACATTCGCCACCTCTTCATAAAGCGCCGTCTTCTGGTTCCACTGGTGCGCGCCTTGTCCGTCCCCATGATCGCTTGCGAAAATGACAACCGTATTCTTCCAAAGATTCTGACGGTCTATCTCGTCTACAATCTTTCCGATTTCCGCATCCACCGTTTCCACCAGACGACAGTAGGCATTGCGGTAACGCCGCCAGTCGTCGGGCGTATAGCTCCGTGTCGGATGGAGGCGGTATTTCAACGATTTCTCGAACGCCAGCGCGTCGGCATCGTAGGGAGCAACTGCATAATTGGCCGGAAGACTCGGACAATCCTCTATGTCAGCCGGCTCTTCAATCGCAGCGTAAGGCATTTTCTGCTTGCGCGCATACTCACAGATGTTGTGGGGATTGTCAAACGAAGCCACAAGGAAAAATGGCTTGTCCTGTTTGCGGCGCAGGAATTCCACGCACGCTTCCGCAAGTCCATAATCATTATGCTCATGCAGACGCTCGAATCCGAAGGCGTGTTCCGACGGAAGGGAATTGGTATGCACGTGCCATTTCCCGGCGTACGCGCAGTTATATCCTGCCTCGCTCATCAGCGTACCCAAGGTCTGCGTGCGCAGCGAATCGGGAAGCGGAGTGCCGTTTGCACATAATCCCACCATACCCGGCATATAGCCGGTGAACATGGACGAACGCGACGGACCGCTCAAAGGCATCGAACAATAGGCATTCTCGAAACGCACCCCATGTGCGGCAAGCCTGTCCATGTTAGGTGTCCGCAAGTCTGTATTGCCCGCGCAGCTCATAGCCGTGGCTGACTGCTGGTCCGTCATTATATAAATAATGTTCGGACGATCCTGAGCCATTGCAGCCATCGGCACAAGCGCACTGCAAAACAACGCGGATGTCAAATTCCTTTTCATGTTTTTCAGTAATTAGGGTTATTTTTATTTTCAAGCAAGGGATTAGCCTGTATCTCATCCAACGGAATCGGGAAAAGCTCATGCTTGCCAGTCTGGAAATTGTCGCCGGCTACGTAAGGCCTGTTCGTTCCTGCCGTGTTCGCATGCGTATTGTTTCCCGTCATCACCAACGCCTCTTCCAAGATGCCCCAACGAATCAAGTCATACTTGCGCATACCCTCGAAGGCCAGTTCAAAAGCGCGTTCCCAATAAAGGGCTGCACGAAAATCATCTTGTGCCGTACCTCCATTGAAGAAAGGAAGCTCCAACAAGTTAGGCTGGCAATTGCGGTATTCCTGCAATGAATTGACCTGCGTTGCCTGCGCACGCTCACGCACCCGGTTCAGCAAAGTCCATGCCGTAGAAGTTTCTCCCAATTCATTATATGCCTCTGCAGCCATCAATACCACATCAGCATAGCGCAACATGCAATAGTTGACATCGGTTATGTTCGGCTCCTTGTATCCTATCGGCATCCATTCACGGCGCCATTTGCCGGGATACCAACTGCGCACGTCCGTTACTTCCTCCTTCACATGATTGTAGACATCACTGTCCCACGTGTAATTATAAGTACATACCATTACATCGCGGCGGTTATCACCTTCTTCAAAGAAGTCCCTCCATTCAGGAACCACACGGTACATCGCATTGGCACGTCCCATAAAGTCACTTGTTTCCGTCGTATTGATTCCCGGCGCATCCACACGCGGACCGTTATAAGTACCCCAATAGCCTCTGGCACCCGTACTTCCGTCCACTGTATAGAAGGCTACTTCAAAAAGACTTTCCCTGGAATTGAGCGTTCCATAAGAGAACGTCCGGAACAATGCTTCATAGTTTCCAATCGTATGGTCGTCATCAAACCCGTTGGAAACTCCGTTATCGGTAGTATAAAGTCCGTGATAACCGTTTGCTTCAAAAGCTTCCCATTCTTCCGTAACGGCGGTAAAATACTCCTGGCGCAGATTATCTTCGGGACGCTGCAACGTTCCGTCCATCTGCAAGCTGTAACCGGCACGCTGCAAGAGCACACGCATCTTCAACGCACGCGCAGAAGCTTGTGTTGCCCTTTCGGGAGAACTGCTTGAAGTGGCCCAGTCCATACCTTCTTCCGCATCGGTCAAATCCTCTATAATCTGGTCATAAATGTCCTCGCGAGAAGTACGGGGCAAATACGCTTCCTCATAAGAATTGGTCGGAGTAGTCTTATAAGGCACATCTCCCCAATAAAGCACCAGATTGAAAGAAAACAGCGCACGCAGGAACTTGGCTTCCGCAACCAGTTCATGAAGGTTTTCATTGCTTTCATATTCGTCCATCGCCTCGATTCCGGCAATCATATAATTTGCACGCTCAAGTCCCTGATAGGTGTATGTCCACGCATTCTCCACATACCTGTTGGAGGTAGTTATCGTATAGGCGGAAATATCGCGCCTTCCACTGTCAGAGTTACCTGTACTGGCATACCACGTATCATCAGAAGCAAAGAAAGCCATAGCATAATCACCATACAATGAAGGCAATACGTTATATATACCCAATATGCCCATCTCTACATTGTCGGGATCAGAGAAGAATTCGTCTTCCGTATAATATGAGTTCGGCTTTTCCGTCAGCTTGTCTTCACAAGATACAAGCGACATACATCCAGCCATAAGCACCACTATATTTTTCAAATATTTCATAATACTGATCCATTAGAAAGTTAAATTCAATCCGAATACAAAAGAACGGTTGCGCGGATAAGCACCGAAGTCCACTCCCGGAGTCAGGTTGTTGCCTTTGGTAGAAACTTCCGGATCAAAGCCGGTATAAGGAGTCCACACGAAGAGATTGCTTCCGGTGAAGTACACTCTCGCCTTGCGCACATTCATCTTCCTTGTCCATGCCGCAGGAAATGTATATCCCAACGTGAGATTGCTCAAACGAAGATAGGAAGCGTCTTCCACCGCCCATGAATGAATCAAATAATCTCCTTGCTCCTGATCGCCGATGTAAGCCACAGACTTGCCTGCATTGAGCGCACTCAGCTCAGCCGGATCAGTCACTGTTTCTCCATCCGCATTGACGGTCATCCAGCGGTTCGAGCTGTTGGCTATGTCCAGCACGTTCTTGTTTGTGTTTCCCGTCTTCGTATTGCTCAGCTTCGTGGCATTCAGCACTTCCGCCCCGTAACTGAAGGTAAAGAACACGCTCAGGTCGAAACCTTTATAAGTGAAGTTGTTGGTTATACCTCCATAAAAGTCGGGATTAGCATTTCCGATTACGGTACGGTCATTGTCGTCCACGATCCCGTCGTTATTGATGTCCGCAAATTTCCATGAACCAGGCTGTACTTCCGAGTCAGAACGTCCCGGTATTCCATCCTTGAGCGTATAAGTCTGTGTAGCGGCATCGTAATCGAAGTCATCCACCTGATAAAGTCCCAGCGTCTTGAATCCGTAGAACTGTCCGATGGGTTTGCCCACTTCGATCTTGTGCGTATTCTGACTGTATCCGAACGCAGCTTCTTCAAGGAAGTAGCTTTCACCAGACAATGCTTCAATACGGTTCTTGTTGAATGACAAGTTGAAGTCCGTTGTCCACGTAAACCCTTTCGACTCGATATTCACAGATGAAATGCCCAGGTCAAAACCGATGTTGCGCGTTTTGCCGATGTTGCGGATCATAGTGGAATAGCCTGAAGAAGTAGGCACTTTAGAGTTCAGCAGCAGGTGCGAACTCTTGTTCAGATAAAATTCCGGGGTAATGGTCAGACGCTGTCCCCAGAATCCCATGTCTATACCGACGTTCAGCGTCTTGTTAGACTCCCACTGCAGTTCAGTGCTAGGGATTCCCGAACGGGCATATCCCGGAGAAACAGTTTCACCGCTCGGATAAGTGGCGGACTCCAGCAAATCCAATGAAGAATAACTTCCGATACGGTTGTTTCCTGCCAAACCGTAACCGGCACGCAGTTTCAAGTCAGAAAATACATCCAGCTTCTTGATAAACTCTTCTTCGCTCAAGCGCCATGCACCGGATATGGAAGGGAAGAATCCCCATTTGTGATTCCGCGCGAACTTGGAAGAACCGTCGGCACGGATTGTCGCGGTTACCAGAAAACGTTCCTTGAAGTTCCAGTTGGCACGCGAGAAGAAAGAAAGCAGCTTGTCGTCATAATTCTCTTCTGAAGTGATCGATCCCGGTGTACCCAGATTCATATCGCCTAGTCCGATGTCATTGTTTGGGAAATTAGTCGCTCTCGAACGGATCCACTGCGACCAGCGGGAAACCCATTCCTGACCGAACATAAGGGTCAGACGGTTTGTCTTCGACTTGTATTCATAGTTCAGCACATTTGAAGCCTGAAAACTTCCGCTCTCCGAATACTGCACATACCCGTTGATGCTGGAACGTTTGGCTGTAGATGTAAGTTCGCCATAGAATACATCTCTCCTCAGGTTCTGATAACGTGTTCCCAACGTACTGCGCAGGAACCAGCGTTTGTTAAAGCGGAAAGTAAGTCCTCCGTTTGCCTGGAAAACGCGCGTCGTGCGGTCGTCCCTGCTCTGCGCCGCCTCAATCAGCGGATTCTGCATCGTGTTTGACGCGTCATCCTCATAAAGCGGATTCTCGCCTGCTATCAGTTCGTCTTCCGTCGAATAGATTCCGGCGATGGGAGGGTACTGGAGAATGCTCTCCATCTTGTTGAAGCGAGTATTCCCGTCAGACGTTCCCATGCCGCTTACATTTGTTTGGGAGAAGGTGACACGCCCGTTCACTGAAAGGCGCTTGTCCCCCCGCTGAGAGAAGCTCAAGGAAATGTTATGGCGGTCAGTTCCGCTGTACACCATTGCACCCAATTCCTTATAGTAGGCATAATTCAAGTTGTAGTTCAGTTCACGTCCGCCTCCAGATATGTTCACACGGTAGTTCTGGCTGGTTGTGGTGCGTCCCAACGTTTCATCCTGCCAGTCGATTCCGCGATTCGCATAATTCTGATGGATCTCATGAAACGAACCGTAAGTATTCTGAAAACGAGTTATCCCCTCATCACCGTAAAGGTAAACATTCCGCTCGTAGTCAAGCAGGGCGTATTCTTCAGAAGACAACACCGGAAGCTTGCTCGCTATCTTGGACACGCCTACATAGGCATCGAAGCTGACAGACATCTTCGTGTCCTTCTTCTCACCTCCCTTGGTCGTGACCACCACAACACCGTTCGCACCGCGCGCACCGTAAATGGCGGTAGCGGAAGCATCCTTCAAAATGTCGATGGAAGCGATTTCACCCGGGTCGAGATCTGAAATACCGTCTTCGCTCGGAAAACCGTCGATGATGTAAAGAGGCTCGTTGCTCTGCGTGATGGACATACCTCCACGCACACGGATGGAGATGCCGGCACCGGGACCGCCTTCAGCCTGCGTGACCTGCACACCAGCCACACGTCCGGCAAGGGCAGAGGCTACGTTGGATGTCGGGGTCTTCATCAGGTCGTCGCTCCTGACAGAAACGACAGAACCAGTCAAGTCCCCTCTTCGGGTTGTACCGTATCCGACAACCACCACTTCATCCAACACCTTGTTATCCTGCTTCAACTGCACATCTATTACCTTTTTCCCTTTTACCGGAACCTCCTGCGTAGCCATTCCTATATAAGAGAAAACCAGTATGTCCTTCGGTTTTGCCTGGATGGAGTACTTTCCATCAAGGTCAGTAATCGTGCCCACTTTCGGATTGCCCTTGATGCGGACAGTCGCTCCGATTGCTTCCAGTCCGTCATTGTCGAGAACCTTACCGGTCACCGTCAGCGTCTGTGCCGAAACTGCCGAGCATCCGAAAAAGCAGATCAAAAGTGCTAATAGAAACTTCACATTTTTCATAATATATCATTCTCAGTCATTTGTTACCGATAGCGAAGATAGGCAGATTTGAAAGGACAGGCTTTCAAATCTGTCTTATCTTCTTTCGATTCTGTTTTATCTTCTTTCAGTTGGATTGCTTTTTCAGGTCAACATAGCGTTTCAGACCTTCCAGATAGTAATAATCCGCATAATTCAACGGAGCGTCAATTTCAGAACCGTGCGGCAACGAACCGGTAGAATGCATAAGAATAAAGAATCCGTTCTTTCCCTTTCCTGCCAGATAAGCGTCGCTCGAAAGTGTTTTCAGAATCGATTCCGCATAGTCAAAATATTTCTGTCCATCCGGAACAAACGTGCTCAATTCCAGAAAAGCGGAAGCTATAACCGCAACGGCCGAAGCGTCACGCGGCGTGTCTTCCTTCACCGGAGCGTCAAAATCCCAATAAGGTATCTTGTCTGCCGCCACATTGCGCTTCATAATCATATCAGCAACATTGACCGCATGACGAAGGAACAGACTGTCCCGGGTTTCCCGATAGCAGAGCGTATATCCATATACAGCCCAGCTTTGCCCTCTTGACCACGACGAATCATCATTCTTTCCCTGGTGCGTCTGCTTCTTCTCTACCGAACCGTCATTGTTGTAGCTCACCACATGCCATGATGTGAAATCAGGACGGAAATGATTCTTCATTGTAGTCTTTGCATGCTGCACAGCTATCTGCTTATATTTCGGATCGCCAGTCAACTTCCCTACATTAAAAAGCAGTTCCAGATTCATCATGTTGTCGATAATTACCGGATAGTTCCAAGGACCGAAATCCCACGAACGGATACATCCGATACGGGCATTGAAACGCGAACAGAGATTGTCGGCCGTTTCAATCAGAACCGCTTTGATCGTGTCGTTCGCATCCAAACGGAGTGCATTGCCATAACTGCAGTTCATCATGAAACCGATGTCATGATTGTCATTTACCTTGCGGATGGGATACATGCGGTTGGTATAGCGGACAGCTTCCTGTCTGATGGTGTCATTCCCCGTCAGCTCGTAAAGGTACCACAATGTGCCGGGAAAAAATCCGCTTGTCCAGTCATACAAGTTGCACGTACGCAACTTGCCTATTTCACTTGCAGGCGGGTTCGCCACCAGCGAATCCATAAACACTGTGGAGTCACATTCCATCTGTTCCACCAGAAAGTCCATATTATAACCCGTATAAAGCGTACGGGGCATTCTGTCCAGCGAATCGGTCATCAACGCAGACATTTCTTTCGCCTGATACAATGCAACATCCAGCGCATGATCAATCCACGGACTGTTTTCTTTTACTGCCTGCCGGCAAGAAACAAGTGCAAACCCAACGGCAGCACACAAGATCAATTTACTTTTCATGGCATTCTTATATTAATTATACATAAATAAAAGTCGGAAACGGTGTTTCTTCCGGTCGCAAAACTAAAGAAGAAACACCGTTTCCGGCTTTATCTGTGTTGAAAGATCTTTCACTGATGTTGAAAAGTGAAACAAAAACAAGCCGCACCAAACGGAAACAGGCGGCTGCCCTGACTGAAGCAGCCGCCTGTTTCTACCGGCAGGACAGATGAATGAAACCTACAATTCTCCCTGGACAAGAATATGGCACTGATGTGCCTCAAGCACTTCCATGCAACGTTTCAAATCGTTAGGCTTGATCACCACATGCGCCTTGCTGTCCTGGGCAAACGCATACATATATTCAATGAATATCTGCTCCTTGGCCAAATATTCCAGAATGACGGCAAGCGATCCGGGTTCGTTCTCACAACTCAAACAAACGACATCAGTCGACATTACCGCAAAATCATGAGCCCGAAGCACTTCTACAGCTTTCTCCACATCAGATACAATCAGTCGGAGAATCCCGAAATCGGCTGTTTCCGCCATACTGAACGCATGCATGTTGATTCCGTTCGCGCCCAATGTCCTTACCACTTCATTTATTCTTCCGGTCTTGTTTTCAAGAAAGACCGACAATTGCTTTATCGTCATGATTCCTCTTTTTTAATTTTACATTAATACACGCTTGTCAATGACACGCTGCGACTTTCCCTGGCTTCGGGCAATGCTGTTGGGCTCCATCAGCTTCACGTCCGCGCTGATGGACAGCACGCTTTTCAGTTTGTCATACAAAGCCTTCTTCAGGTTCAGCATAGCCCCGATGTCGTCATTGAAATAATCGCGGCGGACCTCTACCTGGACCTGCAGCGTATCCAGATTGTTTACACGGTCGACCACCAGCATATACCGCGGTTCAAATTCCTTCATGCTCAGTATCACGCTTTCCACCTGTGACGGGAACACATTGATTCCGCGGATAATCAACATATCGTCGCTCCGTCCCATAATCGGAGTCATACGCACGCTGGTGCGGCCGCAAGGACATTCGCCCGGCATAAGCGAAGTCAAGTCTTTGGTACGGTAACGGAGCAGAGGCATGCCTTCTTTTGTAAGGGTTGTGAAAACCAGTTCTCCCTGCTGTCCCGCCGGCAACGGTTCCAAAGTGACCGGATCGATGATCTCAGGATAAAAATGGTCTTCATTGATATGCGAGCCATGCTGCTCCTGACACTCGAACGACACGCCCGGCCCCATGATCTCGCTCAGGCCGTAGATATTGTATCCTTTCAGGCCCAGCCGTTCCTGTATTTCCTGACGCATGTGCTCCGTCCACGGCTCTGCGCCGAACGCGCCTATTCTCAGTCCAAGTTCTTCTTTCTTTATTCCCATACGCTCCACCACCTCAGCCAGATACAGCGCGTATGAAGGAGTACAGGCAATGCCGGTTATTCTCAAGTCGCGTATCAGGCGGACATGCTTTTCAGTATTTCCCGTAGAAGCCGGTATCACCGTCGCTCCCAGGTTCTCCACTCCATAATGGGCCCCCAAGCCGCCGGTGAAGAGTCCGTATCCGTAACTGACAGAAAACGTATCGTCGCGCGTCACGCCGTATGCTGACAGGCAGCGCGACATCACCTCCGACCACACGGCAAGGTCTTTCCGCGTATAACCGACAATGGTCGGATTGCCGGTTGTTCCCGATGAAGCATGAACTCTGACCACTTCTGATTTCGGAGCGGCCATCAGTCCGTAAGGATAGTTGTCACGCAGGTCCTGCTTGGTAGTAAAAGGAAGTTTCACTATATCATCAATGCCCCGGATATCCTCGGGCATCAAATCCATTTCCTGCATCTTGTGCCGATAGAACGGCACATTATGGTAAACGTATGCAACAAGTTTCTGCAACCGTTTGCCTTGCAGCTCGCGCAACTGTTCGCGCGGCATGCATTCTTTTGTAGGATTCCAAATCATCTGAAAGAGTCATTAATCGGTTAAGGCTCTCAGAGCCGACACTTTTTTCATATCATTATCCGTCATTCTTTTCCAATGGCTTTATGGTCTTCACGGAAAGCTTTCATGCGTTCTTCCAGCACAGGATAAAGCTCTTCGCGCATACGTGAAGTGCAGGCACGCACACCTTCCTGATCGCTTCCGGTTGTAGACAGGGAAATGCTGCTCACTCCATAATACATCAGTTCAAGCAGCAGCTGTCCGCCCGTCATGCCGGAATAGCCGAGCGTAAAGAAGAAACCGTCGCCTACTTCCCGTGTAACGTCACGGTCGTACACGATAGTGAAGCCGTTGTCCGTAAAAATCCGCTTCATGCGGCGGGCACGGCGTTCGTATTCGCGCACATCCTCCACAAAATTGATTTCACCCGATACCGAACGGTTCAGCATTTCCGCCATTCCATACTGCGTGGTTGCCGTACAGCCGGAAGTGATCATATACATAATGGAAGCGATAAACGTAGGGCCGAATACGCCTGAGTCTTCATACCTCCTGGCAAGTGCAGGATACTGCCTGTCGAAAAGCTTGTCGGATATACATGCCAAAGCGATGCGCTGTCCGGCGTAGCTGAATATCTTCGAGGCGGAAAGCATCAAAATGTAATTGTCGGTATAACGGGCCACGGTCGGCACAAAAGGCGGCTGGAAAGGACGGCCATAACGGTGACGGAAGTCCATGCAGAAATAAGCCTGATCCTCCAGCACCACGACATCATACCGGGTTGCAAGCTCGCCGATAATCTCCAGTTCCTCTTCTTCCAGACAAATCCATGCCGGATTGTTGGGATTGGAATACACAACGGCGGCGATATCGCCTTTCGACAAATAGCTCTCCAGCTTCTCCCGAAGAGGCTTTCCCCGGAAATCGTGGATGTCAAAAAACTCCCACTCTACGCCCAATATGCGCAACTGCGATTTCTGGATGGGAAAGCCCGGATCAATGAAAAGCACTTTGTTCTTTCCCGGCAAGCGCTGGGTGCATGCAATGAACGCTCCGAACGAAGCTGCCACCGACCCCGTTGTAGGCACACACGCCCGCGGGGATATGTCGATATCGATAAAAGCCTTGATAAAGCGCGAAGCGGCATCCTTCAGCTCAGGCACTCCGGCCGCAGCCGGATACTGGGCGCCCAAGCCTGCATCGAGGGCTTTCTTTTCGGCTTCAATCCCCACTTTGTTTGCAGGAAGGCCGGGCGAGCCCTGATCCATGCGGATAAAAGGGATTCCCGTCAATTCTTCCAGCCGGGAAGCCACCAGCAGCACATCGCCGATGGTGGCATTCTGCAAGTCGGCTACTTTCATCTCGCGCGCCACCTGCGACACCAGTTCTTCACTGAACACCCGACTCATAAGCTCAAAGTTTTAGATTTTTCACGTATTCGTGACCGATATCAAAAGCGCGACAGTTCATGCTGACCACTTCTTCTCCTTTCGAAGCAAATATCCGCCCCACGCTTTCGCGCAAGGTGGCCGCATCAAGAATCTTCAGGAAAGAAGCTGCCGCACCCAGCAGAATCACATTGGCCGACTTCTGCATCTGGTTCTCCCGGGCAAGCTGTTCCACGTCAAGCGACACAATGTGAGGCTGGGCCTTCAGCTCTTCCGCCAACGCCTGTTCATCGGGATAGTTGGGGATATTCTTGAACGGAGCAGACGAAGTGATGATCCATCCGCTTTCGGAAAGATAAGGCAAATAGCGCAAAGCCTCCATCGGCTCCAGCGAAATGATCATGTCGGCTGTTCCGAGTGCGATCAGGTCGGAAGCGATGGGCCTGTCCGACAAACGAAGATTCGACTGCACGTCCCCGCCCCGCTGGCTCATCCCGTGCACCTCGGCCTGCTTCAGCGCCAGTCCCATACGGGTGGCGGCCTCACCGATTATGGTAGCGATAGACAAGATTCCCTGTCCTCCTACTCCAGAAAGTATAATGTCTGTTTTCATTTTTTCTCAGCTCTTTTCTTTTTCAACTTACGGTTCAATGTCTGTATACACTCGCGGCGAGGAATGATGACGGACACTCCGTCGTATTCAATTTCCTCGCGGATGACACGGGTAATTTCTTCCATGTTTTTAGGCAGCGGAACCACCACACGCACATGTTCCGGCTCTACGCCCAGCCCCAGACAAATGGCTTCGAACTTGTTGGTTCCGGCAGAATCCTGCCCTCCCGTCATAGCCGTTGTCAGATTGTCCGAGATAATCACCGTTATGTTCGCCTTGTCGTTCACGGCATCCAGCAGGCCGGTCATGCCCGAATGCGTAAAGGTGGAATCCCCGATAACCGCAATGGAAGGAAACTGGCCGGCATCGGCGGCTCCTTTCGCCATCGTGATGGACGCTCCCATATCCACGCAACTGCTCAATGCCCGGAAAGGAGGCAGAGCGCCCAGCGTATAGCAACCGATATCGCCGAAGATCTTCGCTCCGGGATACTCCGCAGCCACCCGATTCAGCGCGTCATACACGTCGCGGTGTCCGCATCCCACACACAAGGCAGGCGGACGGGGAACAACATGCTGCGCCTTCGGATAGACCTGGCCTCCCGGAATGCCCAGCGCAGCCTTCACATTGTCGGGGGTCAGTTCGCCCGTCCGGGGCAGATCGCCGCTCAAGCGCCCTTTCACAACATACTGCGAAGGAAGCAGCCCCTTCGACTGTTCCTCTACGAACGGCTGACCGTCTTCAACCACCAGCATCTCCCGGCAAGAGCCTGCCAGACGTGTAAGCAGATCTGCCGGAAGAGGATACTGCGAAATCTTGATAACCGGATAGGGACATCCGTCCGGATAATTCTCCATTACATAATTATATCCTATGCCGCAAGCCACAATCCCTTTTTCAGACATGCCTTCCTTGAATGCGGCTTCATTGAAAGGCGAAGTTTCCGAAAGGTCCAGCAGGCGGGACTGCTCTGCAATCACCTCAAGATAACGGCGGCGTGCATTGCCCGGCAACAAGACCCAGTCGGAAGGCACGGATTCTTTGCCCGTGCAGGTTACGTCCAAAAACTTTTCCTTCACCTTTACGGCGGCTCTCGAATGGGCCATACGGGTTGTGATACGCATCAGCACAGGCAGCCTTTCTTCTTCCGACAGACTGTATGCGTACTCCATCATGTCATACGCCTCCTGCTGCGACGAAGGTTCAAGGACAGGAATCATCGCAAACTTGCCGTAGAAGCGCGAATCCTGTTCATTCTGCGAAGAATGCATGCTGGGGTCGTCTGCCGCCAATACCACAATTCCTCCGTTAACACCCGTAATGCCTGAATTGACAAAGGCATCGGCACACACGTTCATGCCCACATGCTTCATGCATACCAGCGCACGTTTTCCCACATACGAAACGCCCAATGCGGCCTCCATTGCCGTTTTCTCGTTCGTACACCAACTGCTGTGCAGGCCTCTCGACTTCGCCAAGGGTGAATCCTGTATATATTCGGTAATCTCGGTAGAGGGAGTTCCCGGATAAGCGTAGACACCGGAAATCCCTGCATGAATGGCTCCCAAGGCTATCGCCTGGTCGCCCAATAACAAAAGTTTATCGTTGTTTTCCATATTTTAGCTCCTCCAAACCTCCTCCGAAAGAAGGCTTCCCGAGTTAAACTTCATATTTAAATTTACTTGAAAATCCGCAATCCCCCCATTGCAGGGGCAGGCAATTCCTCACCCGGATGCAGACTATATATAATGAACATCATCCCATATTTGCTCGGAATGAAAATAAAAACGGCCTTTCATTTTGACACAGCTTCCCTACACGTCGGCATCATCCAGCACGGGGAACTTCTTGCGGAACGCCTCAAGCTGTTCCATATCGATCTCCGCCCCGGCACATTCCGCCTTTCCGTCCTCACAGGCCGCCAGCGTACGGCCATACGGGTCAATTACGGCACTTCCTCCGCAATAGTCGCACTCGGGATCCTTTCCGACCCGGTTCACCGCAACTACGTAACATTGGTTTTCGATGGCGCGGGCGCGAAGCAAAGCTTTCCACGCATCCACCCGAGGAGCAGGCCAGCTTGCCACATAAAGGATGGCATCATAATCCTTCCGGTTGCGCGACCAGACGGGAAAGCGCAAGTCGTAGCACACCTGCAGAAGGAAGCGCACGCCCCGGAAAGCGACAATCACCCGCTTATTGCCCGGCGTATAGCGCTTATGCTCTCCGCCATAAGTGAACAGATGCTTCTTGTCGTACCATGTCACCGTCCCGTCAGGACAGACAAAATAAAAACGGTTGTAGTATTTTCCGCCATCTTCCGTGGCGATGCTTCCGGCAACGGCACAGTTTCCGGCAGCCGCCTTCCGCTTCATCCATTCGAGGCTTCCATGCCCCGCCGGCTCGGCCACGCCTTCGGGCCGGGTGCAGAACCCTGTCGAAAACATTTCGGGCAGAACATACAGGTCAGCCCCCGGACAAGCGTCCATCATCTTGTCCGCCCGCTTCAGATTCTCCTCCGGATCGGCCCAGCAAATATCAGTTTGCAGTATGATTACTTTCATGCTTTTCATATTTTAGAAACGCCCAAAGGTAACAAAATAATAATTATAACCCAATATATGAAGCAAAATATTCACTTTGCCATCTTTTCTCTCCCTATTTATCACTGCATCCGGCGCAGGCCGACACCATGCGGCACCGTCTTTTCTCCTGCCGGCAGCAGAAAAGCGAAACGAGAGGAAAGATTCTTCAAACCACATTGCCGTTTGTATAAACCACGATGCGGTTTGTATAAACCACACTGTGGTTTGCATAAACGACGATGCCGTTTGAAGTTTGCGCAAGGCCGTTCCGGTTTTTATACCGCAGAACAGACAGGCAGGGCCTGCATCCCCTCCGGTTTCTCCTTCAAAATAAAGTTTTTGCATAAAAGAAGCATACGGATAGGGATAAATTGCAAAATGTTTGTTATTTTTGTCCCGAAAATGAGTTAATATACTGACAAATGAACGTATTAGAACTGAGCGAACAGGAGATTATCAGACGCAACAGTCTGAACGAATTGAGAGCGATGGGAATCGATCCGTACCCCGCCGCCGAGTATGTAACCGACGCTTTTTCAACAGACATCAAAGCCGAGTTCAAAGACGATGCCGAACCGCGCAAGGTATCCATAGCCGGACGTATCATGTCACGCCGCGTGATGGGAAAAGCATCGTTCGTTGAACTGCAGGACTCAAAAGGACGCATCCAAGTATATATCACACGGGACGATATCTGCCCGGAAGAAAATAAAGATCTGTATAATGTGGTATTCAAACGCCTGCTGGACTTGGGCGACTTCATCGGAATCGAAGGCTTCGTGTTCCGCACCCAGACGGGAGAAATCTCCGTCCACGCCCGGAAGCTGACCGTATTGTCGAAGTCACTCCGCCCGCTTCCGATCGTGAAGTACAAGGACGGCGTGGCATACGACAAGTTTGAAGACCCCGAACTGCGGTACCGCCAGCGCTATGTCGACCTGATTGTGAACGACGGCGTAAAGGACATTTTCCTGCAGCGCGCAACAGTGATACGCACCATCCGCCGTGTGCTTGACGAGGCGGGCTATACGGAAGTGGAAACGCCCACGCTGCAGAACATAGCCGGCGGAGCAAGCGCAAAACCGTTTATCACGCATTTCAACGCCCTGGATACCGACATGTATCTGCGCATAGCCACAGAGCTTTATCTGAAACGGCTCATCGTGGGCGGATTTGAAGGCGTGTACGAAATCGGCAAGAACTTCCGCAACGAAGGCATGGACCGCAACCACAATCCGGAATTTACCTGCATGGAACTCTACGTGCAGTACAAGGACTACAACTGGATGATGTCGTTCACCGAAAAGCTGCTCGAAACGGTGTGCATCGCCGTCAACGGCAAGCCCGAACGGGAAATCGACGGAAACATCATCAGCTTCAAGGCTCCCTACCGCCGGCTGCCGATACTTGAAGCCATCAAAGAGAAGACAGGCTATGACCTCAACGGCATGGACGAAGCGCAGATACGCGAAGTGTGCCGGAAACTGAACATGGAAATCGACGACACGATGGGCAAGGGCAAGCTGATCGACGAAATATTCGGCGAATTCTGCGAAGGCACGTTCATCCAGCCGACGTTCATCACCGACTATCCCGTAGAGATGTCGCCGCTCACCAAAATGCACCGCTCGAAGCCGGGACTGACAGAACGCTTCGAACTGATGGTCAACGGAAAAGAGCTGGCCAACGCCTACTCTGAGCTGAACGACCCGATAGACCAGGAAGAACGCTTCAAGGAGCAGATGCGCCTTGCCGACAAGGGAGATGACGAAGCAATGATCATCGATCAGGACTTCTTGCGCGCACTGCAGTACGGCATGCCCCCGACAAGCGGCATCGGAATAGGAATCGACCGCCTGGTTATGCTCATGACGGGCAAGACGTTCATTCAGGAAGTGCTGTTCTTCCCGCAAATGCGCCCCGAAAAGGTGACGCCGAAAGACAATGCGGCAAAATACACGGCACTGGGAGTGCCCGAAGAATGGGTGCCGGTGATTCAGAAAGCCGGATACAACCTGGTGTCTGACATGAAAGACGTGAACCCGCAGAAGGTGCACATGGACATCTGCGGAATCAACAAGAAATACAAACTCGAACTGAAGAACCCCAGTGTGGACGAAGTAGCCAGTTGGATTAAAGGAATAGTATGAAACTGCCCGGGAAAATAGCGATTATGGGGGGAGGAAGCTGGGCCACGGCAATCGCCAAAATCATACTGACCCAAGCCGAATCGATAAACTGGTATATGCGCCGTGACGACCGTATTGAGGATTTCAAGCGTCTGGGCCATAATCCGGCTTATCTTACCAGCGTGCGCTTCAACATCAAGTGCATCAACTTTTCATCGGACATCAACAAGATCGTGAGGGAATCGGATACGCTGATATTCGTCACTCCCTCGCCCTACCTGAAAAGCCACCTCAAAAAGCTAAAGGTCAAGCTCAAGGATAAGTTCATAGTTACCGCCATCAAAGGAATCGTCCCTGACGAGAACATGATCATCTCCGACTATTTCCATCAAGTGTATGATGTGCCGGAAGAAAACATCGCCGTTCTGGCAGGGCCGTGCCACGCGGAAGAAATTGCGCTCGAACGGCTTTCCTACCTCACGGTGGGATGCAAGGACATCGAAAAGGCCAAAATGTTTGCGCGGCAGCTTGCAGGACATTACGTGAAGACATCGGTCAACACGGACGTGGCGGGAATCGAATACGCCTCGGTGCTGAAAAATGTCTATGCCATAGCGGCAGGCATCTGCAGCGGACTGAAGTACGGCGACAACTTCCAGGCCGTGCTGGTATCAAACGCCTTGCAGGAAATGAACCGATTCCTCGATACAGTGCACCCCCTGGACCGCTGCACGAACGATTCGGCGTATCTGGGCGACCTGCTGGTCACCTCCTACTCCAACTTCAGCCGCAACCGCGTGTTCGGAACAATGATCGGAAAGGGATATTCAGTGAAAAGCGCGCAGATCGAAATGGAAATGATAGCGGAAGGGTACTACGGCACAAAATGCATCAAAGAGCTCAACAAACACTTGCACGTGAACATGCCGATTGTGGATGCTGTATACAACATTCTCTATGAACGCATATCACCCATGATTGAAATAAAACTACTAACTGATTCATTCAGATAAAATTTACAGTTATGGAAAACATCAAACTGAACATCGAAAAAACTTTAGACTTCATCGCTAAAGACAAATTGGCTTCTTACGAAGAAAAAGTAAGAGCTTGTATGGAAACGCTGGAAAAAGGAACCGGACTGGGAAATGACTTCCTGGGATGGCTGCATTTGCCTTCTTCCATAACGAAAGAGCATCTGGCGGATCTGAAAGCAGCCGCACAGACGCTGCGCGAAAACTGCGAAGTGGTTGTCGTGGCAGGTATCGGCGGCAGCTATCTGGGAGCACGTGCCGTCATCGAAGCGCTCTCAGACAGTTTCGCATGGCTGAAGGAAAAGAAAGCCGGAAACCCGACTATCATCTTTGCCGGACATAACATCAGCGAAGACTATCTTTATGAACTGACCACTTTCCTGAAAGACAAAAAGTTCGGCGTAATCAATATTTCCAAGTCAGGAACCACCACCGAAACGGCTCTGGCTTTCCGCCTGCTGAAAAAACAGTGCGAAGAGCAGCGCGGAAAGGAAACGGCACGCAAGGTAATCGTAGCCGTTACTGATGCAAAGAAGGGCGCAGCCCGCACTACTGCCGACAAGGAAGGATACACATCGTTCATTATCCCCGACAACGTGGGCGGACGATTCTCCGTACTGACTCCGGTAGGCCTGCTTCCGATTGCCGTGGCCGGATATGATATCGAAAAGCTGGTGGCAGGAGCCTGCGAAATGGAAAAGGTATGCGCCAACGGAAATCTGTATGAAAATCCTTCCGCACTGTATGCGGCAACCCGCAACGAACTCTACCGCGAAGGAAAGAAAATCGAGATTCTGGTGAACTTCCACCCGAAACTCCACTACTTCATGGAATGGTGGAAACAGCTGTTCGGTGAATCAGAAGGAAAAGACCACAAGGGCATTTACCCGAGTTCCGTAGACTTCACCACCGACCTCCATTCAATGGGCCAGTGGATCCAGCAGGGCGAACGGAGCATTTTCGAAACAGTTGTTTCAATTGAAACTCCGAACCACGAACTGCACTTCCCGAGCGATGAGGAAAACCTCGACGGACTGAACTTCCTTGCCGGCAAACGGATTGATGAAGTAAACAAAATGGCGGAACTCGGCACACAGCTGGCTCACGTGGACGGCGGTGTCCCCAATCTCCATGTAAGCGTCCCGACACTGAACGAATACTATCTCGGCGAACTGATTTATTTCTTCGAAAAGGCTTGCGGCATCAGCGGCTATCTGCTCGAAGTGAATCCGTTCAACCAGCCGGGCGTAGAAGCATACAAGAAAAATATGTTCGCCCTGCTGAACAAACCGGGATACGAAAAAGAATCTGAAGCAATTCAAGCTCGCTTGAAGAAATAACCGGATCTGAAATGAGAGTCAAGGCACGGGCTTCACGGAATCTTTTCATCGTGAAACTCGTGCCTGATTTTTTTAATGCTAACGTAATTACTCTAAAATGTTTCAAGAAGCTATCAAGAACTATCTGAACAGACACAACTATCCCGAAATCAATCTGAAAGCCGTACTGTTCGACATGGACGGAGTATTGTTCGACTCTATGAAAAACCATGCGGCTGCCTGGCAGGAGGCCATGAAAAGATACGGAATGAACATGTCACGCGAGGAAGCCTACCTGCACGAAGGAAGAACCGGGGCGGGAACGATAAACATCGTCAGCCAGCGCGAAAGAGGATATCAGGCAACCGAACAGGAAGTAAAGGAAATCTATCAGACAAAAAGTGACATATTCAACAGTCTGCCCAAAGCTGAACCGATGCCCGGCGCATACGGACTGCTGCAAAAAATAAAGGCCGGCGGACTCATTCCGATGGTAGTGACCGGTTCAGGCCAACTGTCGCTTTTAGACAAACTGAACCACTATTACCCGGATGTATTCAAACGGGAACTGATGGTCACTGCCTTTGACGTGAAATACGGAAAGCCAAACCCTGAACCGTATCTGATGGCGCTGCAAAAGGCCGGAATAGCAGCAAACGAGGCGATTGTAGTGGAAAATGCACCGCTTGGAGTACATGCCGGCGTTGCCGCAGGCATATTCACCGTAGCGCTCAATACAGGACCGTTGCCCGACAAAGCATTGCTGGACGAAGGAGCCGACCTGCTGTTTCCTTCCATGCAGGCATTCAACGAAAGTTGGGAAACGTTTTACAATACGACCCTATAGATCAAGAACAAGACACGAAGTCACAGAGAGGACACTTTGAAAATCAACCGGCATGAAGTCCCGCATCTCTGTGCCTTTGTGCTCAAAACAGAAACCAGTCCCCGCCTGCGGCACGAAAGAAAGACTAATCCAATGCAAAAAACTTGCTTCGCGCCAACAGGGCTGAACCGATAGCATTCGCTTTTTCCTTCAGCTCAGAAAGTACAATGTCCGAATCACGATACATAAGATTCAATGTGTAACGGCGTATCGCAGAAATCACCGGAGGCAGCAAATACTCTCCCACTCTGGAAAACTCACCGCCGATAATCACCTGCTCCGGATTGAAAATGTTCATCATCTCGCCGATGTGGCGTCCTAATTTCGCTCCAATATCTTCAACAAGTTCGATGGCAAGGACATCTTCACGCTTTACGGCAGAAATCACATCGTCCAGCGTAATCTCATCGATGTTTTTCTCCATCAGCAGAATCGAGTTTTCGCCTTTGCGAAGACGCTCGATGAACTTCCGGTAAAGGGCAGAACAAGAAACTTCTGTTTCTATGCACCCCCTCTTGCCGCAGTCGCAAATCTGCTGGTTGTCATAACCGTAATTATGGCCAAGCTCGCCTGCAAATCCCGACATGCCCGAATAAAGCTTGCCGTTGATGATGATAGCCAGCCCCAATCCCCAATTCACATTGACGAATATAAGATTCTTGGCGCATTTATCCTCACGCATAATATACTCGCCGTATGCCATCGCACGGCTGTCGTTGTCGATGCAGACATTGATTCCGATTTTTTCGGACAAAGTTTCAGCCAAAGGCTTGTCTGTGCAGGTCAGCTTCGTGAAGCTGCATCCCGTTTCAGGATTGACCCGTCCGGTAATTCCCACACATATATTCAGAATTTTATCCGTATCCACTTCAAGACCGGAAATAAAGTCTTTCACCTCACCGCATATCCGGTCTACACACTCCATCTTGTTTTCAAGACGGAAACCAGCATTCTGCTTCACCTGCAAGACATCGCCCTTAAAATTAATAAGAGCGAAACGCAATGAATTGACTGCAACGGCAACTCCTACAAAATATCCGGACTCAGAGTTCAGCCCATACAAACTGGGATGCCTTCCACCGCTCGTTTCAAGTTTGCCGTAATCATTCACATAACCTTCCTTCAACATTTCATCAACAAACTTTGTCACGGTAGGCACGCTGAGTCCCACCGCCTTCGACAAGTCAGTTATTGTAGTACACCCTGCATAAATGAAATGAGAGATGATGCGCCGCTTGATCAGCGCGCTCTTCACCCCCTTTTGTATTTCAGCCAATAAAGTCTGTCCCATAATAATTCTTATTTTTTATAGAAACGCTTACAAAAATAAGTTTTTTATTTAATAAATCAAGCAAGAAAAATCTTTTTTTTTATTTGTCTTTCTGATTTAGCTTTGATATATTTGCATTAAGTTCAGCAAGCGGACTTTGAACTGCAAATTTTGAACAATAAAACAAACATTTATATTTAACTTTCAAAATTCTAACCTATCATGAGACTTATAATTGAACCCGACTATCAAGCCCTTTCGCAATGGGCTGCAAACTATGTAGCAAACAAAATCAACTCAGCAAATCCGACACAAGAAAAGCCATTTGTTCTGGGTCTTCCTACCGGTTCTTCGCCATTGGGTATGTATAAAGCTCTGATTGAACTGAACAAAAAAGGTGTTGTATCGTTTAAGAATGTAGTCACATTCAATATGGACGAATATGTAGGGTTGCCGGAATCTCATCCTGAAAGCTACCATTCTTTCATGTTCAACAATTTCTTCAACCACATTGATATCTGCAAAGAAAACATCCATATTCTGAATGGCAATGCTGCTGATTTGGAAGCCGAATGTGCCAACTACGAAAAAGAGATCGAGAAATTCGGCGGAATCGATTTGTTCCTTGGCGGAATAGGCCCCGACGGACACATCGCTTTCAATGAACCGGGATCTTCTCTTTCATCACGCACACGTGTAAAGACGCTGACCACCGATACGATCATCGCCAACTCACGCTTCTTTGACAACGATGTGAACAAAGTCCCCAAAACGGCTTTGACTGTGGGTGTAGGTACAGTCCTTTCTGCAAAGGAAGTGCTGATTATCTGCAACGGACACAACAAGGCACGTGCCCTGCAGCATGCAGTTGAAGGCGGAATCACTCAAATGTGGACAATCAGTGCCCTTCAGATGCACCAACACGGCATTATCGTATGTGACGAAGCAGCTACAGACGAACTGAAAGTCGGCACATACAAATATTTCAAGGACATTGAAAAGAACAATTTGTAATTAAAAACCGAGGCTGCAAAGCCTCCACTAACACCCCTACTCATGAGAACCAATCTTAGTTCACAAATTTCATTGAACCGCGTATCTCCCCGCTACTACAGGCCGGAAAATGCGATTGAACGTTCTGTGCTGACCCGTTTGGAAAAAATTCCAACCAATATCTATGAAAGCATAGAAGAGGGAACGGAACAGATCGCCAACGAAATCGTCGCTAAAATCCAGGACCGCCAACGAGAAGGCAAGTTCTGCACCATCGCCATCGGCACGGGAGCTTCGCTGCGTTACCTCTTCACAGCTCTTATACGCAAGCATAAGGACGAAGGAGTAAGTTTCCGCAACGTAGTGTTCTTCAACCTGTATGAATACTATCCGCTGACAGAAGAGGCCGGAAGCAGCTTCAATCATCTGAACAAGCTGTTCCTTTCGCAAATAGACATTGACCGGCAAAACGTATTCACACTTGACGGAACAATCCCTCAGGATGCAATAACCGAGCACTGCCGCCTTTATGAACAGCGCATACAAACATTTGGAGGCCTTGACATCGCAGTCATGGGCATCGGACGGGAAGGCAATATCGGAATGAATGAACCGGGCTCTTACGCCAATTCGATGACCCGTCTGATTCTGATAGACTCAACTTCACGCGCAGAAGCATCGCACAACATCGGCGTAGACAACCTGCCTCCCTGCTCCATTACAATGGGAATCGGCACGATTCTCAGCGCACGGAAAGTATATGTAATGGCATGGGGTGAAAACAAGGCTGACATCATCAGACAGACCGTTGAAGACAAGATGAGCGACACTTTGCCGGCTTCGTATCTCCAGCTGCACTCAAACGCTACGATATGCGTCGACCTGGCTGCCGCTGCCCATCTGACCCGTATTCAGCGTCCCTGGCTGGTAACAAGCTGTGAGTGGAACGACAAACTGGTGCGCAGTGCCATCGTATGGCTTTGCCTGAAGCTCAAGAAGCCCATTCTTAAGCTGACAAACAAGGACTATAACGAAAACGGACTCAGCGAACTGCTGGCTCTTTACGGTTCTGCATACAATGCCAACATCAAAGTGTTCAACGATTTGCAGCACACCATTACAGGATGGCCGGGAGGAAAGCCAAACGCAGACGATACGTACCGTCCGGAGCGCGCCAAACCGTTCCCGAAGCGTGTCATCGTGTTCTCTCCGCATCCTGACGATGACGTAATCTCAATGGGAGGAACTTTAAGACGTCTGGTACAGCAGGGACACGAAGTGCATGTCGCTTACGAAACATCAGGCAACATTGCCGTAGGCGATGAAGAAGTGGTACGCTTTATGCACTTCATCAACGGATTCAACCAGCTGTTTGCCAACAGTGAGGATAAGGTTATCAGCGAAAAATATGCTGAAATCAAGAACTTCTTCGCAAACAAGAAAGAAGGCGACATGGACACACGCGACATTCTGACCATCAAAGGACTGATCCGCCGCGGCGAAGCCCGCACCGCCTGCACCTACAACAAGATTCCGTTGAGCAGATGCCATTTCCTCGACTTGCCTTTCTATGAAACCGGAAAAATCGAAAAGAATCCGATCAGCGAAAAGGATATCGAAGTCGTACTGAATCTGCTGCGTGAAGTCAAGCCGCATCAGATTTATGTGGCCGGCGACCTTGCTGACCCGCATGGCACGCACCGCGTATGTACGGACGCCGTATTCGCTGCCATCGATGAAGAGAAGAATGCCGGAGCCGAATGGCTGAACGACTGCCGTATCTGGATGTATCGCGGCGCATGGGCCGAATGGGAAATCGAAAACATCGAAATGTGCGTCCCGCTCAGTCCTGAAGAACTGAGAGCGAAACGCAACTCCATCCTCAAGCACCAGTCGCAAATGGAAAGCGCTCCTTTCTTAGGAAACGACGAACGTCTGTTCTGGCAGAGAAGCGAAGACCGCAACCGCGGAACCGCTTCGCTCTACGACCAGCTTGGACTTGCAAGCTACGAAGCGATGGAAGCTTTTGTTGAATACAAACCCATCTGACAATACTAATTCTAACTGATAATGTCATTCCGGAATCAGGCTGTATGTTCAGCCCTTTACCGGAATGACATTTTTTATTATTTCCATCCGCATGAAAAAGAATCTTTTGCAGACTGTCTGCTTCGCATTGTGCATCAGTCTATTCTCCTGCACTTCCCGTCACTTTCTGAAAGACGAAGAATACCGGACAAGGGTGGAGAATGACTTCAAGGCCAAACAGACAGCATTGCCGTACGGCAATCTTTTCAACGTGTTCAGCCAGGAAATGAGCACAGAAGAACGCGAGGCCATGACCTTCCTTTATGCCTACATGACCCCAGGTGACATCACAGACTATCCGGGCGAATTCTATCTGAAAAACGTCAGACTTGCATTCGGTACACGGGAGTCCATGCCATGGGGGCCCAGCATTCCCGACATCGTTTTCCGGCATTTTGTACTTCCGGTGCGTATAAACAATGAAAACATGGACAATTCAAGAGAGGTGTTTCTCAAAGAACTGACACCGCGTATCAAAGGACTCTCCATGTATGATGCCGTGCTGGAGGTTAACCACTGGTGTCACGAAAAAGCCGTCTATGCACCGACCGACAGCCGAACCAGCTCTCCGCTGGCAACCATAAAGACAGCATACGGACGCTGCGGAGAAGAATCGACACTGCTCGTAGCAGCTCTCCGTTCGGTAGGCATTCCGGCACGCCAGGTCTATACGCCAAGATGGGCACATACCGACGACAACCACGCATGGGTAGAAGCATGGGTAGACGGGAAATGGTATTTCCTCGGTGCATGCGAACCTGAACCCGTATTGAATCTGGGATGGTTCAATGCTCCGGCAAGCCGCAGCATGCTGATGCACACAAAAGTATTCGGAAGCTACAACGGCCCTGAAGAAGTAATGAAACGCACCGCCAACTATACGGAAATCAACATCATCGACAATTACGGAACGAGCGCGCACACTACGGTTACGGTAAAAGACACGGAAGGCAGACCCGTACCCGATGCCAACGTGGAGTTCAAGCTATACAACTATGCAGAGTTTTATACCGTGTCGCGCCAGACAAGCGACAAGAACGGACAGGCACAGCTATCTGCCGGACTCGGCGACTTGCTGGTCTTTGCCTCGGCCGGCAACCTGTTCGGCTATCGCAAAATCTCTTTCGGAAAAGACAGGGACGTGACTGTCACGCTAAACCACAAAGTCGGCGACCGGTTCAGCGACAGCATCCTGATCGTACCGCCGGCAGAAAAGGCCGTTTATCCCCAAACGACAGAAGAGCAAGTCGCCCGAAATGCAAGGAGAATGCAAACAGAAGATTCCATCCGCAACGCCTATGTACAGACTTTTCCGAACAGGAAGATGATTGAAGGATTCGCCAAAGACAGCGGACTGAATACAGAAGAAGCACTAAAATACATTACCGGAGCAAGAGGAAACTACGAAGAAATCATGCGGTTCCTTTCGCATGCCGCAGAAAGAAATTCGGCCACCCGTGCGTTCGACATGCTGGGCACATTGTCGGAAAAAGACTTGCGCGACACTCCGTGCAGCGTATTGGAAGACCACCTTTATGCCACGGATCCGCAGGCTGACGTGACTGAAATCCTTGCGCCACGCATAGCATCCGAAATGCTGACTCCTTACCGCAGCTATCTGCAGAAGCACATCCAGGCTTCTCTTGCCGAAACATTCCGCAACGATCCGCAGCAGCTTGTCAACTGGTGCAGGGACAGCCTTACGATACGCAACGATCTGAATACGCTTTTCACCACCACATCGCCTGAAGGAGTATGGAAAAGCCGCGTCACCGATTCCGCATCAAGAAACATATTCTTCGTAGCCTCGGCCCGAAGTTTGGGCATCCCGGCCTGGATAGACGAGATTACCGGCAACGTATGTTTCAGGCAAAAAGGAGAAATACGTATTGCAGACTTTGAAGCCGCAGCCAGCAGACATCCGGAAAAAGGAAAGGTGAAGGCAGACTACAGGCAGATTCCCCGGCTTGACAATCCCAAGTATTACAGCCATTTCACCATCTCAAGATATGCAGACGGAAGATTCATCCTGCAAAACTACCCCGAAAGCACCACATGGATGTCATTGCTGAAGAACGGGACAGATGTAGAAACCGGATACTACATGATGGTGAGCGGAAGCCGGATGGCAAGCGGAAGCGTGCTGGGTGAAATCGCTTTCTTCAATGTAGAAAAGGGAAAGACTACAGCCGCCACACTGACCATGCGTGACAATCCGGAAGATATCCGCGTAATCGGAAACTTCAATTCCGAAAGCCTGTTCACTCTTCCGGAAACAGGCGAACAGACCTCCGTGCTGAAAACTACAGGCAGAGGATATTTCGTGATAGGCATATTGGGCGCAGGGGAAGAACCTACGAATCATGCGCTGAAAGACCTGGAAGCACGAAAGGATGCGCTGGAAAAATGGGGACGGACATTCGTGCTCCTCTTCCCGGACGAGTCATCATACAACAAGTTCGACAAGAAAGAGTTTCCCAATCTGCCATCCAACGTGGTATTCGGCATCGACAACGGAAAGCAGATCCAGCGCACCATTGCAGAGAGCATGAAACTCTCCAACCCGAACCAGCTCCCGATTTTCATCGTTGCCGATACATTCAACCGGGTTGTATTCGAATCGCACGGATATACAATCGGACTGGGCGAGCAGCTTCTCCGTGTCATCCACGGCCTGTGAGTGCCCTGATTGTATTCCTCACCCTTTCAGGGGTGGTGACGGGATGCGAATATTCATCCACACTCACCGTCCCTCCCATCGACAAAGCCGGATTGCGCAACAGCATCCGGCTTTGCCTGTTTTCGCGCGCGGAAAAATGAAACTCCTCCGCTCCCGTCCGGGTGGCAAGCTCGGCGATATTGGTTTCGTTCACCCCGCATCCGGGCATCACAATTATCCGATTGGCAGCTCTCTTCACCAATTTCCGCAACAGATCCACCCCCTGCAGAGCTGTCGGCTGCTGTCCGGAAGTCAGCACACGGTCTACTCCCATCTCAATCAGCTCTTCAAGAACCGACTCCGGATTCCTTACATAGTCGAACGCGCGGTGGAAAGTCACGGAAAGGCCTTCTGAAACCTTCAGCAGTTTCTGCATAGCCTCCCTGTCCACATCTCCCTCCGGAGTAAGGCAGCCGAACACAACTCCGTCCGCTCCGGCCTCACGGGCCATTCTGATATCTTCTTCCATAATGTCAAGTTCCATCGGAGAATACAGAAAATCACCTCCGCGCGGGCGGACAATCACATGCAGACGGATGTCAATCAGTTTTCTTGCCATGCGGATCTCGCCATACGAAGGGGTCGTCCCTCCTTCCGGCATCGAAGCGCACAGCTCCACTCGCTGCGCTCCGCCTTGCTGCGCCGCCACACAGCTTTCAGCCGAATTGGCACAAATTTCAAATGTATAGTTTGCCATAATTTTCCTGTAAAAAAAAACAAAAAGGACCTTTCAGCCGCAAAAGTACACTTTTTACATGGCGAAACACAACAATATCATGCTTATTTTTACGGCAGCGGTCCCGTGAAACGCAAAAGCGCATCCCTTCCGCCGACAGACTTGAAGCGTTGCAATTTACCAGACCAAAGGGAATATGCTCTATCTCCAGGCTGGAGATATACATCCTCAGTCTGAAGATACATATCTTCAAGCTAAAGATACATATCCTCAGGCTAAAGACTGTGATTCATGGCCCGCCCGCCAGTCCTGGCTTCCGAATCATATCCACTCCGCCATCACAGGCAAGATGCGATACCTCCGGCTTGCCACATTTCTCCCTGTCTTTATCATTACACTTTAAACAAATTGAATCCGGCATTCTCTGCGGGATAAGACACAAGAGCCAGCTTCTATACCCGCGCCTTCAATCATGAACGGGACGTATGGAAAAAGCACCCTGACGGCTTGTGTAGGTGTTCAGCCATATGCCGACATTCGTCGCCCATAAATAATAGCCGTTGCTTATTCCGAAAGAAGCCGCAACATACACCAGGATATCCAGTCCGATGCGGTTGAGTTTGCCCGGATTTTCCGAACCATACCGGGAACCTGTAGCCGGGAAGAAAATCGTTTCTCCCGTCCCGTCCGGTCCGGTATAGAAGTTCCATCCCTTTGCATACGAGCCGGACACATTCATGTCTTCCTCCTCTGCCGTGTTGCCGGTTTTCGAGAATCCGGTAAACTCCATTCCCCTCGGCAAACGGAAGCCTACGGGACACGGATCGTATATGCTCTTGGTCGGCGTTTCCCCGTCCATATAAGGCACATTGCTTTCGGTATCCCACAGGTTGACATACGTATTGTCCATACCCTGGTTTCTGTTCAGTTTCTGGGGGTTCAGGATGCCCCAGACAATACAGTCTTTTCCGTCCTGACTAACGGACGTAAGGGGATTGTCGTTAGAAATCCGGCCGTTTCCGTCATACCAATATTTCGTTTCCAGCGTACCGATATCTCCCGGATAGAGAGGATCTTTTCGCCCCCACTGGAAATAAGGACTGTTGCCGCCATAATTCAGTTCGAAAGGATCTTGAACGATGGCAAATGTCCGGACCTCTTCGTCCGCCTTGATGCGAACCCGGCATTCCCTCCTTGCGAAAGTGACATGCTCTCCATCGCACCATCCCAGGTTTACTGCCATCATCTGGCAAGGAATGCCGTCCGCGTTCACCACCTTTTTGGTTGCCTGCACATCGGTGTCCGTCACCCAGATATGCCAGCTCCACATGATGTTTCCGCCGGCATCAAAAACAGCAACAACCGCATTTCCCTGCTGGATGGTGGCCTTGCCTACAGTGAATCGGACTGAATGTCCGTTATCATACAGGGCAACATCCGATACCAGTCCCGGAGCATCCTGCCACAACAGCTTGCATGACCGGGCTTCACATCCCGCATTTTCGTAAATCTTGGGAAAACGGACGGGAGCGCCCAGATGGTTTATAAAATTCTTGAGCACGAATTCAGCGTCAAAATCATAGAAATACGCCGATCTGTTATCCGCGCCCCCTTTGATTGCATTCCCATAAACCAGCGGGAAACAGTAATCTCCCGGAGCACTGACAACGTAACAGTTGGCCGTATTCTGTATGGCCGCCTCCCCTCTATCATTTGAAAGATTGTAGGGCACGCCTTTGCTTCCTTTGCTCGGACGCCTCCTTAGCTCATCGGTATGGGAGCTTTCGCTGCTTCCAGTCTGAGGGGCTACAGTCGCCGCATAAGCAACGGCTGTCAGGCTGCCTTCTCCGGTATTTCCGGAAGAAAAAGCAGACAACCAGTCGGGCTTTGTCGGTTTCCATGTCTTCCCACTGTCAGTAGAAAATTCAGCCTGCCAGCTGACCGGTTCTTTCGTTACGGAATTTTCCCTGTAGCTGGTTATGCTGTACGCTGAACTTCCTCCCTTGAAGCTGTAAGTCCCCGGAGGAAAGACAGACAGTGTGTATTCCCAGTTGATTGACGTGGTGGAAATCTTATAGGTTATCGTCTTTCCCATAGGCCATGAGGTACCTTTCAGGCTGCTCGTCAAGGTATGGTCAGCCTTTCCGTCGTTAAACACCACTTCAATGAAAGCGTCATCGGGAAGGGTTTGAGGAATCATCATAAAGGTCTGTGCACCGGCCGTGATTTCCTGGCTGTCGGTTCCGTCAGCAGTCTTGTTCAATGTCTGGACGAAATCTTTGGGAGAACCGATACGGCTCCAGCTATCCGAACCTAAACTGTAAGTACCTGTGGAGTTTACTCCTTTGAGTGCCACGCTCTTTACCGTTCCTGCCTTCATATCGCGGCCGCACACAAACCTTACCGCTGTCAGTGCATGGCGGAAAGTCAGATTCACCGCGCTGCCGGAATTTCCGCTCACCTCGTCCGAGGCAGCCACCAACAGATCCTGCTGGTCGGCCACACTTTCCGGAACCATGCAGGTTATCGCAGGAACCCCGGCGTCCTGTTCCGACAACTGATAGGCGGCAACACCTTTGGGAGCATAGGCAAAAAACTTCATCTTGTAAGCGCTTCCCGGCCAGTAATGAGCAGAAGACGGCATCCATGACTTGCCTGTTCTGCTAACAGATACATCATACATGTAGTTCGGGCTTTGGGAACTGTCCCATGAGGTGATATACGCATAAGCGAATACTCCGAACGTGTCGTACATGTTATTCTGATTCACCGGCGTGAAACGGGTGGCAGGAAGCGTGTCACTCAAAGACACCATCTTTATACTGTCGGCGCAAAGGGTATGCAAATAAAGAGGAGAAATCCCTTCTGCCTGCATTACGGAAACAGACGAGCGCGACTTGGCTGCTCCGGAGGCTGCAGAAGAAGACCAGGCATTCTGAATTTCTGAGGTAAACAATATACGGTCCGACAAGCGTGGCTGGTCCATATCGTCAGTACACGAAGCCATAAGAAGAATAACGGCACACAAGACTGGCCCGGCCAAACGGCATGTAAAACTTTTTCTTTCCATAAATGCACTATTTTTGATTGCAAAGTTAACCAATAGCCGACAAACAAGAGCATGTCATACATAGACATATGCAAACAACAAATAGCTAATAAACAGAAGATTATGTTTTAATACGATGTACAAATATACAAATTCCAGCCTGTTCCGGAAAAGAAATGATGTTTTCAACAAAACGAAAGAGAACTTCCTCCCCCACGAAGACGAACGTCCGGACAACAACAGGCCTCCCCGGGGGCTTGCCGATCTCACGGCAAATCCCCCAAGGCCGGCTTTCTGCTTTCCCGCCGATTATTGCCTGTTCGATTCTTTAATGCTCCACAACGACACATGCTCGTTGCGGTAGCGGGCGTTGGGGTTCACCTCTTTCATTTGCTTAAAGCGAATCGCTTTCTGCGGACAATTGTGGATGCAGGCAAAACAGAACTCACAATCACCTTCCGTCTTCACGCCTTCAGAGGTCAGGGAATAGTTTCCGCGCGGACAAACTTCCGTGCAAATGCCGCAATCGATGCAGTCGTCCGTTATCGCAAAGGCATCCTGGCTATGCAGCAGGAAACCCGTTTCCGGATCCACTCCTGAGGCCTGCAGGAAACCGGCATGCTGCTGACGTTCAAGCTCCGTCACCGATTCGTGCCAGCGTTTCCGCTCTGCAAGGTCGGCTCGGATGCGTTCAAGGCTTTCCGGAATGTGCTTGTCTATCTTCACCTGCTCGTTCATGTCGAAATTAGGCAGCCAATTGTCCACCATAATCATGGTCGTGATGTAATCGAAAGGACATCCGGCCTTCCGGGACACCTCGTCCCATATCTCAACAGAACTGCACTTACGGTTGCCGTATGTCAGTACGGCAAACTTATACTTCGCCTTCAGTTGGGCTTTCTTGATAAACTCACGCACCATGTTGGGCGGCATGTGCCCGTAGACGGGATAAACGATGCCGATCTCGTCTGCCTCCAACGCATAACGCCCCTGCTTCACCAGTTGCGGGATACTGAGCAGTTCGGTATGCTCATCCGCCAGTTCGCGCGCCACATAAAGACAGTTTCCCGTTCCTGTAAAGTAAAGGATAATGCGTTTTCGGGTTTCCTCACCGCACGATGTCAATGCGGGCATCCCTAACGCTGCCGCCCCTGCCACAAGCAGCCCCATGCGCTTGAGAGCGGAACGCCGGGAGATTCTATTGCCATTTTCCGTTTTCATCATCAGCTCTTTTATATTGACTAAACATTTTTTGCTCCGTCCGTCCCAGCCGTATGTCTGCACTCCGGCGGAAATGCCCGACAAGCTCCATCGCCCGGCACCGGCACAGCCGCCTGTTTCTCAAATCGAATGTTTCCATACTCATGCTTGTTTCTGGCTGGTATTCTGACAATGCAAAAATAAGCCGTGCCAACAAGCGCGTCCATACACAAATTACAGAAAATAACACCTATTTTACAGACTCGCTGAATTTTCGGGCAAGTGTTCTTTCCAGCATTGCCCGGCTGCACCGCCAAGCCTGACGGAGGAAGCGACGGCGGAGGCACGGCAAACCCATTTTACAGAATCTCATACCAATTCTACGGAAAAGCACACTGCTGCTCATCCAACCGAAATAAAATCAATATCTTTGGAATAGTCTAACCGCAAAAGCACGAAGATATGAGCGAAATATTGAACTTGAAGACGATACATGACTACAATGAGTTTCTCGGACTGGAAACACTGAATCCATTGGTCAGCTTTGTGGACTTCTCGAAAGTGGCGGTATTGAAGCACCGCTGCAAGTGTTTCGGCTTCTATGCCATTTTCTTGAAAGAGAAAATTCACGGGCCTCTGACTTACGGACGCAGCAAATATGACTACAAGGAAGGCACGCTCGTGTTCATCGCCCCCGGACAAATCGGCGGAATTGACGATGACGGAGAAACGCCGCATCCGCAAGGCTATGCCCTGCTCTTCCATCCCGACCTGATACGCGGCACGTCTTTCGCACACAGGATGAAAGACTACACGTTCTTCTCATACGAAGTGAACGAGGCCCTGCACATGTCTGAACGCGAACGGCAAACCATCTTCAACTGCTTCAGCGAGATAGAAGAAGAGCTCCAGCATGCCATCGACAAGCACAGCCGCAGCATCATCATTTCAAACATCGAAGTCCTGCTGAATCATTGCCTCCGTTTCTACGACCGGCAGTTCACTACCCGCGAAGCTATCAACACCGATGTGCTTGCACGTTTCGAAGCATTGCTCTCAGACTACTTTGAATCGCCGAAACCAGAGCAGCTGGGACTTCCTTCCGTTGCGTGGTGCGCCGACCAGCTCCACTTCTCCGCCAATTATTTCGGCGATCTCGTAAAGAAGCAGACAGGCAAATCCGCTATCGAACATATCCACCTGGCCGTTATCAACAAGGTAAAAGACCGGCTGCTGGAAACCGACAAGACGGTCAGCGAAATAGCTTATGAAGTAGGATTTCAGTACCCGCATCACCTCAGCCGGCTGTTCAAGAAAGTGGCGGGATGCACGCCGAACGAATATCGCATACAGGCAAGAACGTTCTAAAATCGAGAACGGCCATGTCTGAACAGGCATCCCGTTTCTTATTCCAAAGGAAAGGCAGAAAAGGATCTCCAAATCTTCCGGACAGACAGAAAGGATGCAATAGGATTGCAGGGCATTGCTTCCCGGCAAACAACCCTACCGGTGCCTGTGGCTTACACTCCAGCCTTTCTGCCTTTTTTCATGCCCGCAATCACCGGTGAAAGCAGCGTAGAAAGCACAACAAGTATCCACAGATTGCCCGTCGCCGGATTGTAAGCCGCAAGCAGCTCAGCAAAAGCACAGCCTTGCGCCAGCCCCGACGCAAACTCGAACAGAACAGTCATAAACATCCATAGCAGCCCCGTCTTGAAGCAGTCTTTCTTGCTGAAAGCGCCCATCCGCGGAAACAGGAACCACGTGATCAGAAAGATAAATCCGCTCAGCAGGATTCCGCTCAAGGGCAATGCCAGCCGCTCGCCTAAAATGCCATTCAGCACATGTTCGCGCAGTCCCCCATTGAGAATGGCCGCCGGAACAAAACAAATCCATATGAACACAGACCTTACTATTGCCATCGGAAAAACATTGCTAATTGAAATCATACGGCCTTTTGCCCGGACATCCCTGCTTCAATCTTCATCTTGCAACAAGGACTTCCCCGCAAAATGGAGCCGCAAATTGTCACCCGGAATCTCCGGTCCTTCCACAACGAATGCAGCACATAAAGAATGCTCTGCCTGGAACACTCGCAAAGCAAAGGCGTTGAAACGTATCCCCGGCGGAACAAGCCGCAAGTACATTCCATGAAATACAAATGATAAAGGGAATCTTTCTCCACAATTTCAGCCTTTACTCCCGGAAGCTCATTGGCCTGCAGGAAAAAGACATCCAGGTCACCGCCCGCCTTCGCATGCAATTCCCTATAAACCTGAAGCGTTCCGCTTTTTACGCAGTGCTCGCCGCACGCTGAAAAGAAAACCTCCCGCTGTTCGGGCGACAAGCGGGACACTCCATCCTCAAATCCCTTGAACCAATCGGACAATTCCATGACATTAAAAGATTACGGGATAAAGATACAAAATTTTTCCGGAAGATGCATCCAAACGAAAACAAAAACGCCCCACAGGCTTTGCGCCTGTGAGGTGTCCCTGCGGAAGCTGGGGAACTCGAACCTTTCAGCTTCAACTCTGTATATCAATTAGTTTTACACTTGTCAAGACTTCTTTCTGTAGCATTTTTGTAGCAAAACTGCCAAATCTCTAATGAACCCTTGTTGACAACCTCCGTCATCACTAATTCATGGTTCAAAGATAATCTTTTTCGAACTAAACGCCAAATGATTGATAATAAATATTTTCCAAGGCTCTCTGCTACACTTTTAGTGCAAGGTGCAAGCCCCTTAATATATAAGGAGGCTTGCACCTTGCACTAAGAATACTTTGACTCCTATAATGTGAAACAAAACGATATTTATTATTTCAAAGTATGATATATTATCGTATTTTATTAACTTTGCAGAACTTACATAAGAGAATAACGGCGCTTTAATGATAAATTTACATTAAAGTCGTCTTTATATATAACATATACGTTCGCCGAACGTCCCAATGCGAAAACTGGCACTTTTCAAAACGAGGGGATATTCAGCGCAGGATATGCTATGCTTTGTCATAGCGTGGTCTTGCCTGTTCCTCGTTTAGGTATGCCAGTACCTCGCATTGAAGCAGTGTAAGAGCCACGCTTCTTTTTTGGATACTGGTGAACAGTAAAACATATTGTTTAACTGTTTAATTACAAGTAACATGAAACAGATTAAAGCACACATTGCCGTATCTCTTGATGGATTTATTGCTACTTCAGACAATGAATTAGAATGGCTTCCCAATGAAATTAAATCAATTCTTAATAATCAATACGCCATAGCTGATTCACTACTTATGGGAGCTAACACCTACCACTATATATTTGATCACTGGGGAGGGTGGCCATATACAAATAAACAAACCTTTGTAGTTTCACATCATAATACCAATGTTACACCAAATTGTAATGTTAGATTCTTAATAAACGGACAATTTGAAGAGATTAATAAGCTGAAACATAAAACAGATTTATTAGTCGTAGGTGGAGGTATTTTAATAACAACCTTAATAAAAGCAAAGCTTATTGACAATATTACAATATATACAATCCCCAAGCTTTTAGGAAAGGGTATAAAACTTTTTCAAGAAACTCCAGAGTTAAACCTGAAATTTATGGAAAGTAATTCTTTGGAATGTGGTATTGTTTATTCAAGATATAATTTATGAGTTTTAGCCTTTTCAGTGATACTATCAAAGTTACATATAATACGTAAAATGATATTATATGATGTGAAATACAATCATAATATAAAATTGGCAAGATTGGACAATCTAATTTATATAAGAATACAATATCTTTGTGTATTATATTGTTAACAATGAAAAATTGTACCGAGAATACATATAAGCAGAAAAGTAATCAAGTTATTGATTACATTAATTCTAATTTACATCGGCCATTACAGTTAAATGTCATCGCTGACAGAATTAATATGTCCCAACGACAATTGTTGCGCATTATGAGTTCTATATTAAAAGAACCATTATATTCATATATTACTAGGCAACGTATGGAACGAGCCATACAATATATGCAAACAGAACAAATAAGCCAGAAAGAATTGGCAGATTTGGTGGGTTATGATAATCCACAATCATTTTCTAAAGCTTTTAAAAAACAGTTTGGAATATCTCCTAAAGTATATACTGATAAATTAAAGATTCAATTAAAAGAATCAACATATAATAGTAAAATAAACAGTTTATCACCTGAAATATTATTTTTTGAAGGATTGAATTTAGTCTATATTCGAGTCTGGGGTAAATATGGAGAAGAAGAACCATATAAAATAGCTTGGAGTAATTTAATACGTTATTTAAAGAATAACGATTTATTGACATCTAACACTAAATTTATAGGTTTAAGTTTTGATGATCCAAATGTTACATCTCCTGATAAATGTAGGTTCTATGCTTGTGCGTCAGTACCAAAAACAATAGTACCAAATTGTGAATTCGGTACCTTTAAATTATTACCAGGTAAATATGCAGTTTATACCATAAAAGGTTATTATGAAAATTTACAAGACTGGTACAATACAATTTGGGTAAACAATGAAGAAAAATTAAGACACGGAATGTCTTTTGAAGAGTATATAAATTTTTCAGATGAAAACATTGAAAATTACATTACAAAAATATACATACCAATAAAATAACACATTATTATGGAAAAGGAATCTTTTAAATACATTACTCTATCCAAAGAGAATATAAATAAAGAGCATATTTGTTGTGCTTTTTCTGATAAAAAATGCTCAGAAGGTTATGAATTAAAAAAAAGATGGTTAAACAAGGAATTTGAAAATGAATATGTTTTTAAAAGATTAGACGCACGTGCAAAGGTTTTTATAGAATATGTACCTGCTGAACATGCCTGGGCTCCCGTTACGGCACCAAACTATATTATGATAAACTGTTTCTGGGTATCTGGGCAATATAAAGGTTTGGGACATGGATATAACTTACTACAATCTGTTATAGAAGATGCAAAAAAGCAACAAAAAAGCGGAATCATCACTATTGTTGGAACAAAAAAATTCCATTTTATGGGTGACACAAAATGGTTTCTAAAACATGGCTTTGAAGAAATAGATAAACTTCCAAACGGATTCTCATTATTAGCTTTAAAATTTAACAAGAATGATAAGAATCCTTTTTTCAACGACTGTACGAAAAAGGATAGCTTCCAATATAAAGATGGTATGGTTGCTTATTATTCAAACAGATGTCCTTATACTGAATATTATGTGAATGGAATGTTACGTGTCCTTGCTGAAGAAAATAATATTCCATTAAAAGTTATAAAATTTGAATCGCAAGAGCAAGCACAATGTTCTCCAACACCTGCTACAATATTTTCTCTTTTCTTAAATGGAGAATTTATTACAACAGACATGAGTATATGTACAGACTCAAAATTTAAAAAACTGCTCAATCTACATAATGAAAGAATTAGTAAATAATATTTTAGCACAAATAGAGGTCGAATTAGATGATATCGACCTCTATGGCTATGATATTATAGAAACTTCACTTTCAATAGTACGCCGTTTACATAAAGCATTAAATGATTTACGAATAAAATTACAAACTTATACATTCTCTACTAAAGAAGAAGAAATATTCTTTTTCAAAAACCAGAAACCAGAATTATTAAGTCGATTACTATATTTTCACAAAATATATCGTATTGAAGCGCAATGTCCAACAGGCAGTAATGAGGTTATGAAGTTATATATCAATAAAGAGCTGGACAACTTGACATATTTCTTCAATCGTAACTTGGATTTCTATCAATATTATCGTTCACATTCAACAATTTATGACGAGTATTATTTTTTACGTGGTAATACAGATATCCGCCTTTATACAGATAGTACACTGTTAGATAAGGATCCTAATTTTTCAACAGGGTACGACTATAAAGTAGCGAAAATACTCGCCAATGAAATGCTACGTATTTATCTTAACAAAAAACTGCAGAAGCTCGAAAACGAAAGCTATATAGAAAAACAGTACCAAAGCATCAGCACTAAAATACCTATTCGTTTCACAGGAAAAAAAGCAGCATTAATAGAACTTGGCTATGCATTAGTTTCTTCCGGGGATATAAACCACGGAAATATTGAAATAAAAGAGTTCATGAATTATCTTAGCACCATGTTCAATATAGATCTAGGAGGTTACTATGATGCTTATATAGCTATGAAAGAACGTAAAGATCGTACCTCCTATTTAAATAAACTGATAGAAAATCTTTCTAAAAGAATGGATGAGGATGATAGAAGATAAGACCTCATAGATTTCGTATGATAAAATACCGTGTTTATACCAACATGGTATTTTTTTATTTGTATTTACTGTACATAGAATTACTCCACTTTATAAGCCAAAATAAAAGAAATAAGCCTTTATTTTATTTTTACCATGATGGTATAAACCATGACTTTTTATCATTCACATATTCCGACTTTTGCGAAAACAATTAGTCTGCAATATGGATACAACAATATTTAAGCTACATGCAAAAACTGAATTGAGTTTATACCCTACTATACTCACATCCTCATTGAATATTATATTGATTAACGACATCATTATGCATATGACGAATTATATGTTGCAAACGATGCAGTTTTTTGCATATAGCGAAACATAACCTATTGGATGTCCTTCCTAAATTTACATTATATGAAAACGATAAGTCAGAAACTTAGGAAATTAAGGGATGCAAAGGGTTATTCACAAGAGTATATTGCTGAAAATATGGGAGTTTCACCATCAACAGTATCCAGAATTGAAACAGACTGTAGTTCAGCAAGAGTAGAGCAATTACAGGCATATTGCGATATTTTAGACATCACTCTTGGTGAGCTGTTTGCATGTGATGCAAGTGAATCAAAAGAAAGGAAGATTTCACTTAGCATTTCTCTTAATGTAGATTCCAAAGAAGACTTGAACAGAGTTTATGAAGCATTTAAAATATTAGGTCACCAATAATAGTAAAGTATGGAAGTAATTACCATTGATAGTGAAGCCTTTCAAAGTCTGAAAGAGCAGCTGAACCGTATTGAAAGTTATATCGAGCGTTCAACTACCCTAAGTAAAGAGATTGATGATGCCCTGGAACTGAGTTCAAAGGATGTAATGGAAGCACTTGCCATATCTGAGTCCACATTATACAGGTGGAGAAAGAAAGGCATAATCAGATACAGATATGCTGAATCCGGCGACGTGAGATATTTCTACAATTCACTTTTTGTGGGAATTAAATGTTATCAGATTAAAGTACCGGCAATGCCAAAGGAAGAAGCTTTAAGAAGACTTAGCGAGTTCAAGGACAACATAATTCTAAACAGTTACATGAGTAAAGACAGACGAAATGATAAACAAGGAAGAAATACTGGACCGTACTAACCGGGGACTTGATGTTTTCAAATATTATCTTCGGATAGATTTCCGACCTGGGAAAAACTTCAAGAATCCGTTATATGATGATAAAAATGCCTCATGTAACATCTACTTTGACAGACATTCACGCACCTTCAAGATGAAGGACTTTGGTGACGAAAGTTATTCCGGTGATTGTTTCTGGTTCGTTGCCACAATAAAAGGCTGGAATGTCAAATCAGACTTTTCCAATATAGTCAGTCTTATAAACTCGGACTTGAATCTTAATCTTGCACCAAGTACAACAGGAACATACACCACTACTACAGCAAAAACGACAACAGTATCCAAAGAAAATATATCTCCAAATATAGCAGTAGAAAAGAATACAAGTTCTTTCAAAGTCGAATCAAAACAATTCACATCTACCGAACTTGGATATTGGCAAAAATATGGCATAAAACTCTCCACTTTAAAGCTTTATCATGTAACATCAGTAAAATCGTATGAAAGCATAAACAGGAATAATGAGCCATTCAAAATAGAATCATCAGATTTAGATCCCATTTTTGCCTATAACGGAAATGGATATGTAAAACTTTATAGACCATTGAATAACAAAATGCGCTTTCTGTATGGTGGTGAAATGCCTGAAGTATATTGCTTCGGATTAGAACAACTCCCAAACAAAGGAGATATTGTTTTCATAACAGGCGGAGAAAAAGACGTGATGTCACTCTATTCAAAAGGATTTTTTGCTGTCTGCTTCAACAGTGAAACAGCATCCATTCCAACAACCATGATAGAAATGCTAGAAAGGAAGTTCAGACACATCATCATATTATACGATTCTGATGAGACCGGTAAAAGGGAATCTCTACGCCATTACAATGCCTTGTCAGACCACAATGTCATACGTCTGGAGCTGCCATTGTCAGGAAGCAAAAAGGAAAAGGATATATCGGATTTCTTTGCCCTTGGTAAAAGTGCATCAGATTTACGGGAACTTATCACAAATTCATTGGAAAAACTATATTCTCATACACTCATGTTACTCAAATCATGCGAAATGGACTATAACAATCCACCTGAGATTTCTAAAACAGTCGTATCGGTCAATGATGTACCATTAGGAACATACGATAACCTGTTTTGTATAACCGGAGGCGAAGGTACTGGCAAAAGCAACTTTATTTCAGCCATCATAGCCGGAACATTGATAGATGAAACAAATAATTCTTCTGTTGATACATTAGGATTGGATATTTGCCCAAACTATAATCAAAAAGCAATACTTCATTATGATACAGAACAATCAGAGTATCAGCTTTACAAGAATCTTTCAAAGACATTAAAACGAGTCGGCATTGATTCTGTTCCAGAAACATATCACACATTTTATCTGGCATCCATGTCCAGGAAAGAAAGGCTACAGATTATAAGGGACAGCATGGACCTGTATTATCATCGTCAAGGAGGAATACACCTTGTGGTTATAGACGGAATAGCAGACTTAATCCGCTCTGCAAATGATGAAACCGAAAGTATAGCCATTGTTGACGAACTATACAGACTTGCAGGCATATACAAAACATGTATAATATGTGTTCTGCATTTCGTACCCAATGGTATCAAACTTAGAGGCCATATCGGTTCAGAACTTCAAAGAAAAGCTGCCGCTATCCTCTCCATTGAGAAAGATGAAAATCCAGCCTACTCAGTTGTAAAAGCTATCAAAGTAAGAGATGGTAGCCCTCTTGATGTTCCCATGTTACTCTTTACCTGGGACAAAACAAAGGATATGCACGTCTATGCCGGAGAAAAATCCATTGAAGATAAAGAAAAACGAAAACGTACAGAACTTTCCAATATTACCAAAGAGATATTCAAGTCACGGAAAAAGGTATCTTACAATGACTTGACAGAATTAATAATGGATATGCTTGACGTAAAAGAACGTACAGCCAAAAGCTATATCCGATACATGAAAGAAAACGAAATGTTGTTGCAAGATTCCAGTAACTATTATATAATCGGGAATATCAGCCTATGAATAATGATGAAGAAATGGATGTATGGATAAAAGAAATCCTTACCCGACTTAAAGCCATAGAAACTACATTGAGCAATCTGGAGAAGAGTCAACTGCTGGTTGGTCCAGATACTCTTCTCGATGTAGTAGATGTTTCCAAAATAGTCAAGATTGCTCCCAAGTCCGTTTACCGCTGGGCTTACGAAAGAAAAGTAACCTCGGTAAAGATTGGTGGCAGACGATTGTTTTATGCAAAAGACGTTCTTGCACATCAAAAGGAAAGACGATAAGAATATAAGTATTAACGTTTTGCGAAATACAATAATAATTGTAATTTTGCAAACGCTAATAATATCTTCAAACAGTTATTTATTAGAATATTACAACTTTAAAAACAGCATTATGAGCTTTGGATATACAGTAAATAAAGAAAAGAATGGGGTTTTATTAGCATACCTCGCAGAAAGAATTCCTAACATAACCCTTAGGAAGCTATTGAAGCTGGTGTATCTTACAGACGAAAAATTCACTATCGAAAGAGGATTCCCTCTAACCTGGTTCAGTTACTTTGCATGGAAAAAAGGC
The DNA here is from genome assembly GCA_019550975.1 of Bacteroidales bacterium SW299. Taxonomy (GTDB): domain Bacteria; phylum Bacteroidota; class Bacteroidia; order Bacteroidales; family Bacteroidaceae; genus Phocaeicola; species Phocaeicola excrementipullorum. The sequence continues at coordinate 91,256 of SDWH01000016.1, forward strand.
CCTGTTGCACCTGAAGTATATGATGTAAAGAACGGATCATTTTCAGAGTATGTACAGTGCCATCGTAACAACGAAGACAAATGTGAAGTATCTCCGGTTAGTGGTATTCTCACACAAGAAAAGCTAAACCTCTACAGTCAGTATGAAATGGATATGATCGATAAAATCATTTCTACATACGGATTCATGTCTGCAGATGAGCTTACCGACATTACCCATCTTGATGATACCTTGTGGAGTAAAGTAGTGAATGAAAACAATCTTACTTTTTCAGATTCAGGTCGTTCTGACTGTGAAATTCATCTGAACCGTCTTATTGAAGGTGATGAAGAAAAAGAAGAAGTTTTTGAGGATGCACTGGAATATATGCAGTTCTGTAATGCGACATCGGTATGTTAAAGGCTAAGAATATTATCTACGGTTTTTGCACCTTTACAAATCCTCCCAAAAACAAGTATTTGATTTCCCTCTATAGAAGTGAAACACTGAATGTAGTTGCCGTATTTCCTACTTCAAAAAAACGTTCCGGTAGCTTATCACCGAAACACGGCAAGAACTACAGAGGACAGGATATTGTATCGTACGTATTTGAAGCCAACAGGTGCATTGGAAAGAAATATGGTTCTGACGAGGATTTCTCTTTTCCACTGGTAACTACCATCCCGTTTGATTATTGTTTTCGAGAAGGTGAACAGGAAAATCTTCTAAAGTCATTTGAGTCTGCCGAGGTTGTAGGAGTTCTCTCGGATGAAGAATACATAAATTTGATTTATGCTTTTTCAAAAAGTCCATTAACTCCACGAAAGTATATGCCGATTTTTGAGCAGGTATTAGAAGTATTTTTCTCATCAAATAAAGATCTGTAAATTTAACAGACCTTATTTTAAGAATGTGACAGCTAAAGGATTTTATTTTACTTTTTGGGTTGTCAAAAGCTCTATAAAATAAAAAATATTATTAACTTTGAATACATTTAGAGCGAGTGAGATTTCTGAAGCTTATCTTTAAAGTGAACTTTCATCAGCTTTTGCAAATTGGTGCAAAAGGATAATACTTCTAAAGTAGCAAATATTTAACGATATAATTTCTGAAAGGAAAGATAATATTGTGATAATATTGCTAAGATTAGATAGTAATTTACCGAGTTTATCTGTATTCATGGCTGTTATGGTTATGATTATATTTATAAACAAAGTTAAGGATATTATTCTAAATATCTTAGGGGTGAGGTCTTTAACATGGCCTCTTGTTTACTCATCGAAGGCTACGTAATATTTTACGTTAAACTCCGTTCTTACTCGCTCTATACTTTATATTCTGAGGTATGGTATTTCTATTTGGAGAAGATTTAATTGATACATCATTTTTATGTGGCCATTAGAATGAATTCTCATAAAGAAATATATACTTTCTATATAAACAGATAAGGAATTATTTCTAAATACACAAAAATGAAAGCAAATAAAAGCTGGTTTAAGCTTAAACGATATCCACATATTGGTCTTCCCATATCACCTAATCAAAGAAATGATATTGAAAAATTTATTCATAATAAAATCAAAATATCACATTATGCTTTTTTACCGTTGATTAGAAGGGAACATAGAACATTCAAATATAAACTTTGCCCAGACGGTAAATTTAGAAAGAAAACCAAAATACGTCATATTAGTTATGCTTCACATTTTGATTCATTAATATACTCTTACTATGCTCAACAATTAAGTAAGAAATATGAAATATTTCTGAAAAACAACAATTTAGGAAACAATGTTATTGCATATCGTTCTGTACCAAAAGAACCAAAAGGAAGTAAATGTAATATTGATTTTGCTAAAGAAGCATTCAATTTTATAAAAGAGCAATCTGTACATACCTCTCTATCTGTCATTGTTACAGACATAAATTCTTTTTTTGATAACATAAACCATACATTATTAAAAAGAGCGTGGAAATTCATTTGTGGAGAGATGAGTTTAGGCATTGACGAATATAACATTTTTAAACATGTTACTCGTTTTTCTTATATAAACAATCAGGAATTATTTGAGTTGTTTAAAGACAAAATGATTTGTTCAAAACCCCAAAGTAATAAATACATAGAAAGGAAGGTAAAGAACATGAAGTATTTTCGAAATAAAAATGTTATAGCCTTCTGTAACAAAGATAAAATATCATTTATTCGTTCTAAAGGTCTAATAAGATTAAACCAACCCAATGTTGGTATTCCTCAAGGATTGCCTATCAGCGCAATCCTTGCTAATATTTATATGTATAGGTTTGACTGGCAGCTTTCAAAATATGTTGAATCATTAGGTGGTTTTTATCGTAGATATTCCGATGATATTATGATTGTTTGTCCAAGTTGTAATACTCATGGTTGTATTAATAAATTAAATACAGAAATAAAAAATGTCAAACTAACAATTTCTGAAGATAAGACTAAAATATACCAAGTTTACAAAAACTGTAAGCTTGAAACCTGCGTCAGAAACCAGGAGAAATACTCAAGTATTGAATATTTAGGATTTGCGTTTGATGGTAAGTCTATTAGAATCAAAAATAAAGGAATAAATCATTACTATCTTAAAATGCGCAAAAGTATTGACCGTAAAAAGAAATATGCTATTTACAAAAAAGATAATACGTTAGGACATTTATTTGTTAATCAAATACTTAAAAAATATACTCCTATTGGTAGCAAATGCCATAAAATCCGTAAACGTGATAAGAAAACAAAGAAGTTCTTTTATACAGGTAAAAGGTCTTATGGAAATTACTGGAGTTATATTATTAAATCTGCTGCAATTTGTGAATCAAAAGAAATTTTACATCAATTAAAACGTAACAAACCTATTCTTAAGGCACTGATACTTAAAGCAAAACAGGATATTAATAGTTCTATATCTAAAAGACAATGGTTCGAATATTACAATTATGGTGGTAGAATTTTTACCAGTATCCAAAACAGGAAATAAAGTTTTATTAAATGCCTCTCGGGAATAACGCCCAATATATCAGTTTTCCCGAGAGTATATGGTAAACTAAATCCATTTTATTTTTCTATCTCAATTTCACCTTAACCCCATCATTTCCCTTATCAATCCTATTATGAACCTCTCCTGAGGTATCAACTTTAACTCCCTGCTCCTTATCACCATCATCCTTATTCTTATTAATAGTAAGACTAATTTTGCGATCCAGCTCGGAAAGTTCAGATTTCAGTTTTCTAAGCTCACCTTCCTTTTTCCATTCACCTGAAGCTATGGCTTTATAAGTCTCAACGTCACGTTTTACTTTTTCAAGCTCACGTTCATGGTTTTCTATTACCTTGAGAATTTTTTCCAAAGCGGACAGAAAGTTCATGCAAGCCAATTTGGGATCATTTGCCAAATGACCGTTATTATGAGTATAGTATATGTTTCCCATACCCTTAACCATAAAACGGTTATCCACAAAATCGAACATATCCTTTTGGGATGCTTCACTCTTTACTACCACCTGAAAGCTATAAATCTCACCTATCTGATGGTATTCACCATTGGTTCTGGCTTTATTAGAAATCTCCTGTAGCTTTGCTGCAAGGACTTTGACATCCTGACTTTCTATTCCATTCAACTTTAAGTCATTAAGCAAATTACCGTCACTATCTTTACGTGCAAGACGGTTAAACTGCTCCATATCTGCTTTAGCTTCATTCACTTGCCTTGTATGAAAGTCAATAGATTTGTCAATAGTATTCAAACGGAATTTTGCTTCATCACGTTCCTTGGCAAAGCTCTTACGTTCACTTTCAAGTGCCGTAATCTTCTTTTCCAACTTGGCTTTCTCCAACAAATCCGTGTTGCCAGAAAGAATAGCCACATATTCACTGAAGTTAAGTCCATTCTGTTCATCCATCCCACCTTCATCAATGGTTCTCTTACCCAAGCTGTTAGTCTTTAGTTGATTAATAAACAACTGCTTGTTATGTAACAGATTGAATTTATATGAATCAAGGGACTTCTCTACAGCATATACAATCACATCAACTTTATTGTCTGCATGTTGTTTGGCTACCCAGTTACCTTTACGAACAGCACGACCATCACGTTGCTCCAAAGCAGAAGGAACCCAGGGCGTATCAAGATGATGCACCGCAACCGCACGTTCCTGAGCATTAACTCCAGTACCCAACATTTCAGTCGAGCCGAACAGCACTCTGATTGTTCCTTTATTCATTCCCTCTATCATGGCTTTCTTTGCCTGTTCAGTCTTACATTCCTGAATAAAACGAACCTCAGAGGAAGGGATACCATAATCTTCTACCAGTTTTCGTTTGATTTCAGAATATACACTCCATTCTCCAGGCTTATAAGTACCAAGATCGGAAAATACAAACTGTGTACCCTTTACAAAATCAAATTTCTTGTAATATTCCGAAATCATTTTAGCACAATGTGAAGCTTTATTGTCCACATGATCCTCGTATGACGGATCTATCATTCGCATATCAAGTGACATCTTTCGTGCATAGTCAGTTGCAATAAGCATCTTTGCATTTTCTTCTTTTTGTGACAATGGCTCTCTGCCCAACAAAGTAGCATCACCTGTACGGGCAAATTCCACCAGCTTCTTTATAAATTCCTCCTGAACTGGTGTAGGTGGGATATTATGGAGAATCTCATTCTTCTCCGGTCGGTCTATACCTATATCCTTCGCTGTACGATAATCGCAGATTTCAGCATAGAAAGCAGCCAGTTCCGGGACTTTGATAAAGTGACGGAATCGTTCCTTCTGCACAATTTCATTAGTTACAGAAAACTCATAGTCAGTAGTCTTCTTCGCAAACACGGCTGCCCAGGCATCAAAACTATTTATATTCTGTTTTTCAAGTGCCTGAGGTCTTAGATATTTAAATAGCAGATAAAGTTCCGTAAGTGAATTGCTGATAGTTGTACCACTTAGGAAAGTAGCACCAAGATCTTTTCCGGTCCTCTCCTGAATGGTACGGATAGCAAACAGCATATTAAGTGCCCTCAAACTTCCATTGGAGTTTCCAAGTCCGGCTACACGGTCATGACGTGTGTTGAACATCAGATTTTTAAATTTATGGCTTTCATCTACAAACAGATGATCTATACCCATTCGTTTAAAATCCACCACATCATCCTTTCTTGAAGCTATATCGTCTGCAATACTTTTCAATTTAGCTTCAAGATTCATCTTTCTCTTCTCCACACCTTTCAGCATAGCACGTGAAATCTCCTTACCCTGCTCGATAAGAACCTGCAGGTTTTCTTCCACACTGTCAAGTTCCTTCTGAAGAATTGCCTGCTGAATATCCAAAGACTGAGGTATCATTCCAAACTGCTCATGCGTAAGGATAATACAATCCCAGTCATTGTTTTTTATGTCATTAAAGATACGCTGCCTGTTCTGCGGTGTAAAATCATTCTTGCCGGGATATAATACTCTGGCATTCGGATAAGCCTTTCTAAAAGTATTTGCAATATCAAACACATTTGCCTTCAGTCCGATAATCATAGGCTTGTTTACAATACCAAGACGTTTCATCTCGTATGCAGCACAACACATGATAACAGTCTTTCCTGCTCCCACCTGATGGTCGCATATACCACCATTATTCACCTTCAGCATCCAGATAGCATCTTTCTGACTCTTATACAAATCAGGAAAGCCCAAACCTTTCAAATCAAGCTGCGGAAACTCCTGATGACTTCCATCATAATTAGGACGTACAAAACAGTTAAACAACCTGTTGTATTTTTCTGCCAACTTGTTCTTGAATCCATCCGGCTGCGACTGTAGCCAATCTGTAAACCCATTCCGGATTTCTTCAATCTTTGTATTGGCCAACTGAATGGCTGCACCATCCCTTACCTTAATTTCAGTTTCATTACCATTAAAATCAACAACCGTCTTGCTTTTTGTTATGTCAGGTATCGTATTATGCAAGGCATGTTTCATCAGGTTAATACCGTCATAAGTCTTGAACTCACCCTTAACGGCATACTTATGATTGATATTACCGTTTTTACTGCTACACTTCACTGAATATTCATCTGCACTTGCAGCAAAGCGCACACTTACATCTGTTTCAAAAAACTCACACGCAAACTTTTCATATACTTTTGCAGGAATCCATCTTTCGCCAAAATTAAAGTCAAGCTCTCCGAAAGATATAGGTGTAGGTACAGCAGCCTTCAATGCTTCAAGACTCTTTTTTGCCTCTTCATTGCCAGGATGATTCTCTAGCCACCATTCCACCTGCTCTGCCTTTTCCACTACATTGCCGGATATGAATCTGTCTGCAATCTCATAACCTCCTTCAAGAGGATTATAATAGATTCGTCCGTCCAAATCAGAAATTATCTCATCTTCCTCCTTATCAGGAAGAAGCGAACATATATAAGGCAAATTCACATCACCGTACTTGTTCAAAGAAGCAGCAAGTCCTTCAAGTGAAGTCGTAACAGTCTTGACCTCATTCACTTGAAACGAAACAGGATGGTCGAAAATATCAGCTTTTATAAACTGTCCTTCACGTGAACGTTCAAGAAAAAGTATCTCAGTAGAACCAGGATCCATTTTCAACACATCCAGATTCTTTTTCGTATTCAGAAAACCATAGAAACCTACAAAATCATCATAAAGCCGATTCAGTTTACTGCGTTCCTCCTTGTCTTCCGTTCTTGTCTCACTCTCGTTGTCATACAAACGATGATAGCAATCCCTTAAATCAATGTACTTGCCTAATTTTGTCAATTGACTGATTGGAAGATCAAGCGGATTGAAAGTCGGATTACCGAAAGAAGTATTCGACAGAAATCCAAGCTGTGTACCTTGCCTTACTATAGAACCGTCCTTCAGATGCGAAGACATCATTGTAGTATAAGGTCGTGGAGTAGTATCTATTATCGGTTTCGACTCTACCTTTGGTGGTATAATGTTACGCTTGCCATCATCTATAAGCAGTTCAGAAAACAAGTCAAGCTGCACGTTGTTAGTCTGAACTTTCTTTGTTCTGCCTGAACGGTTGTTACCTTTTGTTTGTCCGGTTTTCTGCTTACCCGTTTGCTGCTTGCCAGTACGTTTCTTTTCAGATGGAGCCGGAGTAACTTTAGGAGTAGAAGCCTTTATTTCCTGATTGAACCGTTCCACTTCTTCAGCCCATGCCTGTATAGCCTTATCCGGAAGATTATAATCTTCATCCTCTACCATAACAGAAATGGGATGATGCTCGTCATCAAAGTACACAGTCTGACCGTCCATTTTACGTGGAGACTCTATATCCGTTCTTGCACTTTCATACAGATCAAACAGAGTAAGAACCGGCACACCTTCGGGAGCTTTCTCTACTTCCGTACTCTTCTGACGTTCCTCTTCCTCAATCTCCTTCTTATACATATAGGCATAAACGGAAGGATCCATATTCTCCTTCCTCCATTCCCGTAAACTCATTCCCTCCAGTTCTCTACATGCCCGTTCAAGACCTTCATCAAGCCAGTGAGCCTGAGAACCGGATAAAATAGTAATATATCCGTGTTTGGCAGCTTCCTGAAGAATAGCCTCTGTATTCCCATCAACCTTAGCCATAGACTCATAAGCTCTCAAAGCATCGCCTATAGCCTTAACAGAAAGTTGAACAGGCTCTTTTATCTCTTCTGCTACAGCATCCACCACTTCAGGAGTATAACGGTTGCTTACATATTCTTTCAACTCCTGGATTTCATGAAGCTTAGCCGGTTCAAAATGAATATCACGTTCTATCCTTACACCTCTTACTTCAACTTCCTCAATCTCATGAAGAGAAGCATATCCAAGTTCCCATCCATAGCCCATTGTGGTCAGTGTAAACAAATCTCCTGTTTTCCTATCCGCTTCAAGCACATAACAAGTATATGCACCAAATGGCATGAAATATCTTATATAAGCTACCTTATCACCAATCAGTCCACCATCCGTTTCATACAGTGCAGGAATCTTATCAGCAACCTCCTTCGGCATATAGGTAAAAGCCTGTTTAGTTTCCATTTCACCTTGAAGTTTCTCCACATAGTCATCATCTCCATAGAACAGTCCTTTTGACAACTCATTTGATATATCCCTGTCCAGCTTTAATTTCAAGTCACTACATATACCTTCAATTCCACTTTCATGGTTATATACCATACATTTCTTGCCATAAGGATTAGTCGAAAGTTTTCTTGATGTAGCCACACAATTCTCCATGCTTTCCGTTGCAAACATGGCATTATGAGTAAACAATACCTTATCAGGATTATCAGGATCGGGAACATCAACCGTTTCTATAAACAAGCGTTCCTGTTCGGAAACAATACCTTTACCCGTATTTTTCTGCAAAACAATCAAGTCACTGCCAACCTCCGTTCCGGCATTTTCTGTAAATAAATTTTCCGGTAAACGGATAGCAGAAACAAGACTTGAATTATTCATCAGATACTCCCTAATAGGTTTGTTGGAGGGTGAATCCAACAAACCCTGTGAAGTAATAAAAGCAAGTATTCCACCTTCCCGAAGAGTATCAAGACCTTTTACAAAGAAATAGTTATGAATGGCACGAGTTGACAAGACTTTTGCTTCCTCCTTTGATTTGGAATATGCACGGTCATATACCACATAATTGCCAAAAGGAATATTACTGGAAATACAGTCGAAATGATTCATCAGCTCAGGTGATATTTCCTCAAAACCACGATTGTGCAGAAAGACCTTTCCGGTACTGTTCAAAGCTTTCATTATTATTCCCGTGAGCAGATCCTTTTCAAAACAGAATCTTTCCTCTGCATTTTTCCCGAATGAGTTGATAAAAGAACCCATACCGACCGAAGGATCCAAAAAAGTTTCAAACCTGATACCGTTATCGACAAAGCTTGATGCTATGGTATCAGTTACCCTCGTATCAGTATAGAAAGAAGTAAGCACACTTGATTTGATACTATCCATGAGCAGTTTAGCCTGTACCGGATTTGCAGCACCTTCCTTGATTACCTGTTGTAACTCCTGAACCATCGGAAAAAGTTCAAGTTCCGATTTAGCCCATCTGGAACGGTCTGCCAAGGTATTTGCCGGATTCAGGACACACTTCAATCCGCCAAATCCATTATATCTGCCAAGAATCTCCCTTTCCTCCTTACTCGGTATTCTTTTTTCCGCTTCAAGAAGCAATACTGTACGTATAGCCTCAATGTTGTTGCGGAGAACAACCTTCTTGTTATATGACATAGGCTATACATTTTATTTATTGTTCTTGAATTCGAATGATGTAGAACCGTCCTCCTTTAATATCAGTACGGCATTGAACTTCTTGCCGGCTTTGCTAATAAGCCCTTTCAGCGTAGAAGTATGACCTTGAGTGATAAGGCTTCTCACGTCCTTATCAGTGAGCATTTTACCACATACCTCCCTGAAAATTCGGAACTCACAACCCTCAAAAGTACATTTGGTAACTTTGGGATAAATCTTTACAGAATTATTCTTGCAAACCGGACAAGTAAGCAGTTCAGTATTATCCTTTGAGATAATTGACGATTCCAGAAGTTCCGTACATATCTGTCCGGTATAATCCTTTATTTCCTGATTGAATCTGACTGCATCATTCTCTCCATTCTCAATCTTTGCCAAGGCAAGTTCCCACATACCCGTCATTTCAGCATTGGCGATTCGCTTATCCTTAACAATATCATAGACTGCCATACCTTTATCAGTAGGAACAAGTGTTTTCTTCTCACGTCTGATATATTCTCTCAGAAGCAGAGTTTCTATAATATTGGCTCTTGTAGCCGGAGTTCCTATACCACAACCGTCCATAGCTTTTCTTACCTCGCCATCCTCAATTTCTCTTCCTGCATTCTCCATTGCAGAAAGAAGAGTCGCTTCAGTAAACAAAGGTTTTGGTTTTGTCTTATGTTCCGTCTCTTTTAATGAAGATATTCTAATGTTTTCACCCTCTTTAAAATCAGGCAAAAATTCAACTTCCTTATCTTCATCCTCTTCTTTTTCATTAAGCACAGCTTTCCACCCCGGATAAGTTACCTTTTCCGCTTTCAGAACAAAATCCACATCAGCACCATGTAATGTAACAGTCAATACATCCTTTTGTGAAGTTTCAGAAAATGCTTCGAGCATTCTCGCCATTATCATACGGTGAATCTTATCCTCATTGGTACTCAATTGTTCAGGCTTATTGCCTGTAATCAGTAGCGCATGATGGTCAGTTACTTTTGAAGCATCTACAGAACGTCTGTTCAGTTCATGGTTTAGAATCTCGGGAACAATATTTTCAAAACCGAAACCATCCTTTGAGAACTCTATCAGTCCACTGATTTCATCAAACACATCATCACCTATATATCTGCTACCCGTTCTCGGATAAGTTATAAGCTTCTTCTCATACAGACTTTGAGCAAGTGACAGCGTTGTATCCGCTGAAAAGCTGTATTTTCTGTTTGCATCTTTCTGCAAGGTGGTAAGGTCGTATAAGAGAGGTGGTTCGGTACGGACTGCCTTTCTTTCGACTTTCAACACGGAAAGACAGCCGTGTCCGTCAGTGGTGATGTTATCCGCAAGGATAGCTTTCACTGCGGACTGGGCTGTTTCCCTTCTCTCGAAAGTAGTCTCTGATACAGCTTTCCATAGAATACCATCTTTATCCAGCATCGCTTCAAGTTTCCAATAAGGAACACTCTTAAACTCTTTGTTCTCGATATACCTTCTGCATATAATAGAAAGTGTAGGAGTCTGAACCCTTCCAAGTGAGAATCCGTTTTTACCTGCAGAGATAGACAAGGCACGGCTGGCATTTATGCCAACCAACCAATCAGCTTCACTGCGTGCCTTACCTGCACTATAAAGATTGTCAAATTCATTGCCCGGGCGAAGCTTTGAAAGTCCCTCCCTGATAGCCTTATCTGTAAGACTACTTATCCATAATCTCACATAAGGCTTGTCTGAATTAAGATAGGAATAAATATATCTGAAAATGAGTTCACCCTCACGACCGGCATCAGTAGCCACGATAATCTTTTCAGAACGATTGAAACAATTCTTGATAATTCCAAGCTGCTTGACTGCAGCCGGATCATTGATATACTCTCCGTCCTTTCTTATTTGACGGACAATAAGACGGAACGGTTCCGGAAGCAATGGAAGATCCTCTTTTCTGAATCCCTCCACACCATACTGTTGTGGCATAGCAAGAGTAACGAGGTGACCTATAGCCCAGGTAACAATATAATTGTTTCCTTCCATATATCCGTTCTCACGGCTATCTGCACCAACAATAGCCGCCAGTTCTCTGGCAACTGACGGCTTTTCTGCAATAATACAAGTCATACCCATAGTACTGCAGATTAGATTTTACGACCTTTTTTCTTCTGAACCTCTTTCTTCTGTTTTTCAGTCGGCTCTGTCTGTTCCTTTTTCAGAGGTTCTTTTACATATTTAGTTGCCTCATTGGTCTTGCCTTCATTGTTCACGGCAACCTGAGTTTTGTTTTCTTCAGCTACAGCAATAACCTTCGCTTCACCCTGTTCCTGTTTCCTGTCCGGATTCCATCTGTAAAACCTCGGTCGATTTTCTTCCTTGTCAAACTTAACGTATGCATTGAAAGGCTGTCCGGCTTTATCAACCATATTCTTGATGTAGAGTGTACGTCCTTCATTAAGTGCAGCCTGCTGCTTTTCTGTAAGTTCCACTCCGCAAATTTTCCTTGAAACACCTTTCTGCTGTTCCTGATTTACATGCTGAGTCACACTCTGCTTTGAAGTATTGTCAAACTTGAATTCGATACCCTTCTTATCTGCATTAATCTGAATCTGAGCATTGAAAGGCTTACCGGCTTTGGAAATCATATTCTCTACGGCAACAGCCTTACCCATAGCAAGATCTGTCTTCTGTTGTTCGGAAAGCTTAACACCCTTAATTTCATCAGGGACACGTACACGGTCAGCTCTCAAAGCAATCAGTTCATTTGTTTGCGGATCAACGGATATAAAAGCCTTGAACGGTTCTCCGTTTTTAGGAGTAACGTCAGCCAGTCTTCCAAGATTACCAGTTTCACGGAGCATCTTCTTGTCTTCCTCTGAAAACTCAACACCCATGAAAGGAAAGTCTAACCGTGGCTCTTTTCTGATTGTATGAATAGCCAGTGCAAGATTACCGTCAGTATCTTCACGGAAAGCAAGTCTGGCTTCCGTATAGATAGTCTTATCGCCAAAAGGAACTGCAATAGGCATCAGATTACTTTTTCCCCATCCAAGCATCTTTTCAAGATTACCCGAAGCCTTCAAGTGTTCACGAGTGATGCCAATTGCCGTAAGCTCATTCCAGTCAATACGTTCTTCGTTTACCCGGCCAAGATGTTCTTTTGGAACATAGTCCTCCAAATTCACACGCATCAGTTTCAGCTGTTCTTCATTCTCTTGCGGTTGCTGAAGCATTTCCTGGAGAATCATTACAGAACTTTCCACTTTATCTGCAACCAGTCTGTACAGTCCGGTTCTTGAAGGATCATTAAACTGTCTGGTAAAGTTCTCCATGAAGTTCTTGAAAATACTGTCATTTTCACTGAATTTCATGAACTGTCCTGAATGTGCATCAAGTGGCTCGACTGTCTGTACCTTACCTTCTGCATCAACTGATGAAACTACTGATAGCTTTTTCGATTCCTTATCCTCCAGTACGAGGATGTAGTCATTGGTGTTCGTATCCATAATTCTAAATTTAATGGGTTTGAACACCAAATATATAGCTTACTTATGCGGATAGTGCAAGTGAGGGAAAAGTGGGTAAAATAGGAGAAAAAAGAATATTAAAATAAAAAAGTACAATAGTTGAATATTGATATATAATTAATTATCTTTATGTCAAATATTAGTAATAACTTTAATTTGATTAGCATGAAATTAATAAGAAATATCCATAATATAGGACAAGGAGCCTTTTATACAGAAAAGTTTTACAATGATGAAAACAATAATATAGCTAATATTGTTTATGATTGTGGGTGTGAAAGAAATATTCCTTTAAGAGCAAAAGAATTAATAAAGAAATCATTCAAATTAGAAAAGAAAGACACTATTGACATTTTATTTATATCACATTTTGATGCAGATCATGTTAATGGAATATTGACATTAAAAGAGTCTGTAAATAAAATATCATATGTCATTATCCCTGAACTATCAGAAGAAGAAAAAATAATATTATCTGCTATTTCTAAAATTCGTAAAGAAGATAAATACATTCAATCTTTAATTACAGATCCTGAATCTTTTTTTAACCCCAATCATGATGAAGGCACAAAAATAATCTATATATCAAAAGCAGATGAAAATACAAATAATGATAATGAAGGAATTACAGATTTAGAAAGTTTAAGTAATAAAGAAAAAATACCAAGTGGTTCCCCAATTAAATATAAAAATATAAATTGGCTATATATACCTATTAATTGTCCAACAGCAGAAGAAACAATAATAGAGTTTAAAGAACTTTTGGATGATAACGGTTTGACTATAGAGAGTTTAAAAAATATCAAAAAGGGTATTGCAAGTAAGTTTAAAAAATGCTATGAAAAAGTTTTTAAAGATGTTAATACTTATTCATTAGTCTTGTATTCTGGACCCTACGATATTAATCAGTACAGAAGATTATCTTCATGTCTTTATACTGGAGATGTAAATCTAAATAAAAGAAATATTCTTAATGAATTAAATATTATACCCCCAAAGCACATAAATAATATAGGATTAATTCAAGTTCCACATCATGGAAGTTTAGAATCTTACAATCCAGATATATTATATAAAATAAATAATGACTGTC